>CAWBYM010000001.1:0-240244 GCA_963792945.1 uncultured delta proteobacterium
TCCTTGCCAACTTTATTGAGACAGCAGCATTTTTTCGGTGCGTTATTCTATCTGTAACAACCCCCCAGACAAAATAAGGCAGACACTACATGTTGTGGTCTGCCTTATTGAAATAATTGTTCAAGCCTGCTTGCCACAGGCACAATTTCATGAAATTAAGTCAAATAGCGCGTTACCATATGGCTATGTTTAAGTCCTCAAGAGAAAGGGGAACGACCAATTGATATACCCAGTCAAGCACAGAAAGCCTTCCTGTCGCCATTAGAAACTTATTACACTTCCCTCGGCAGCCAGTTCGATTAATTTCGGGGCTCCGGCCAAGGTCATGTTGGGATAGAAATTTTCCTCGCCAACCTGGCGAGCTTCAGCGCAAGGCGGTCAGACATATATCGGCACCTCGTTTTCCAACAGGTATGGAAAAAATTCGCTTGCCGTGTCGTTGGTTCCGGTCTTTTCGTCCAGGTTCCGATTTTTGTCTGCCCAATACACACCATCATCAGACATGAACAGACTAGTTTGATGTCCCTGGGAATGAGCCACCTTAGTCATTTGAAACGCGCGGGTGGCAGCATCTACGTCTCCTCTTTTCAGGTAAATTGTTATCTTCGCCATGTTCAACTCCTTTAATTTTTTCTTTTGCACGTGATGAAATCGGTATTTGTCATTATGATTGTTACGCTTCTATCTGTCTCAGTGAGTAATTTATAAATTATTTTTAACCTAAATAGCGTGCTTCTATGATCGTTATATCATCCTGAAGTCTAATATCGTTTGAAAACTTCAAGAGTTCCTCCACCAAAGTATCCATGCTAAGTTTTGTCTGGGGATAATCCAGGCTTTTGAGGATTTTTGCGAATCCATCGATGCCAAGCCATTCATCCTTGGCATTTTGAATTTCGATAGCACCATCACTAAATAAAAGTATCGAATCACCGGATTCCAATTGTACAGTTTGCTCGACATATTGAAAATCTTCCATTACCCCTAAAAGCATACCAGAAGATTTTGGCTTATCAAAAGCCCAATTTTCATGAATGATCAGTGGTGGTGGGCTACCGGCTCCAGCAAAGCGAAGCGTTCCGGTACGAGCATTAATGACCCCACAAATTACAGCAGCAAACGTTGTGACACTGCCAAATATTTTCACGAGTTCCTTATTAATCGAATCTGCAAACTCTGCCGGGTTTATTAAGAGATGGTAATGACGTTTCCACAGGATGCTCAAATGCATAGTGTAAAGAGCTGCAGCCACGCCATGTCCCTCCATATCTGCAAGGAGAAATCCATAGCGGTCCTCATCGAGCTGTTGGATTGCGTAATAATCGCCGCCTACGATGTCATACGACATTAAAAATGTCGAGAACCGCATGCGCGAATCGTCGGGCAGATCTTGTTTAAGAGTCTGAGCCTGAATCTTTTGAGCACGCTCAAGGTCAACCAGAATCGGAGATACATCACGAAACGTTTCTACGCCGCCGATGATTTCTCCAGCTTCATTGTGAATCGGCGCGGTGGTAACCTGGGTAGGAACTCTGCGGCCATCCTTACGTAGTGCGAAAACGATGACGGGAACGTTTGTGGTAACTCCAGTAATCATGGCACGATGCAATGGACAATACTCCTCACCGCACAACTGGTGCCCGTCCTTATCCACATGATTAAGGATGTCTTCCAGACAAGCACGACCCAGAACGTCCTCGGATCGCCATCCCGTTATACGTTCTGCAGATTTGCTCCAGAATACAATCCGGCGGTCGCGATCGCACACGTATACCCCGTCGTTTAAACAATCGATAATTTTTTCGGATGAAATAAGTGGGTCGTTCTTCACGGTTATCCTTATAGCGTGTTAGAATTTATTTGTATTTTTGTAAATGGGATAACATTTTGCCGCTGAAACGTCAATTTGTGTTAAATTGAGATTCTCTGAATCCTGTCAAAATTGATGATATGCTCTAAATTAACTCTCGAATTTGGCAGAATGCCAGCGAATGATTTCTTGCCAAAACCAAGACCCTCATTCTTCGCGCTAATTATCACGATACGGTTTGGCTAAGTCAAGCGAATCGACAGGATGATAGCTCAATGGTCAGCACAGGTAAAACCTGATCCAGCAGGCCCTTAGGCTTCGTTGGAGATACATTGCAAATTGTAATTCCTGAAAATATCATGATACACAGATAGATAAATGAATCTTTGATTCACTTTATTCATCTAACCAGCAACTTTCATAGAAATTGATTTTTACAAGTTCTTTTTTTCGAACCAATAAAACAGTCCCACTCCGGCAAGTACGAAAACTGGGACAACTATCCAGTGGTTTATCCTTAGCATTTCCGGCAGAGTAATCTTGCCCATATCCCCCCAGGTTAAGACGGTTCGCTTCATCAAAGGGTAGGCCTCTGCATAAACCGCAGCTCCCGCCAGCATACCCAAGAGACCCCACAGACCGTCCCACCGTCCTTCACCGATAGCGCCCATGGATGTACCCGGACAGTATCCTAAAAGACCCCATCCTAGACCGAAAATCAGGCCGCCGATAATCGTAGCCCCCAGAACCGTCGATTTGATGGACAGCTTGACCAAGCCCAAATCCTTGAGAAGGTAGATCCCCACACATCCGACAAAGATTGCCGTCAGCATGAACTTCAAAATCGTCATATCAATCAAGCGCAAGGCACCAATTTGCTTGTCGTATCGCAGCACCTGCCCCCGTTGCAGAAAAAAGCCAAACAGTATCCCGGTAACCAGACCGTAAATAAGCTGATTCGTCATTTTTTACCTCCTCGGTACAAGAGGTTGGCGCTTACCACCCCACCGATGAAAAAACAAAACAGCGCGATGAACCCGCTGACCGCCAGCTGAGCCAGACCGCTCAATCCGTGACCTGATGGTCAGCCGCCAGCCAGGCGTGCACCAAACATGGCCACCAAGCCGCCTATAAATGCAACGATTGCCCTGCCAGTAATATCGGAACCGAAGCGGGCCTGCCACATGGTCGGAACCGCTTGCAGCTTAAAAGTTCCGGACAATCTGGAGGCTGCCAAGGATCCGATAAATATACCGAAAACAAACATCCACTGCCAATCGATCTTGGGGGCGGTCTTAACAAAGTAATCCATTCGGTCTACTCTCTCCGCGCTGAATATTTTCTCAATCAACCCTGCCGATCTCACAAAGGACGTCGATGCCCCAAAATATTTACCGGTGAACCAGACCGAGAGCACCAGCACAAGCCCAGCGCAGGCACCAGCAACATAGGGGCTCCAGTAGTTTTCCTTGCCCGCCTTTTGCATATACTAATCTCCTCTCAAATCGTTCAAAAATCCGAAATACACACCTCAACAGCTAAGTCTATTGAAATCAAATATCTAAATTGCATATGGTGGCAACCCTTTCAATTTTGCAATTTTTCTGAGGAGAATGGAAGAAGATCTTAAAGAAAAGTTGAGATTACATTGAATTTGTAAGGTGGGTCAATTCTCAAACAGCTTGCCATAAACGTAGTTTACCGAATTTTAAACAATTATAACGATACCGGGTGGTTATTTGATGAATGTGACAGCCTTCTTTGCATGGTCTACGATTTGCTCTACTGAACTGTTTATTTCGAAAAAAACGACATCCGCTCGAGTTCGTCCGCCAAGGAGTTTGCGAAATTTGACACTGTAAGCATTATTATTTCCCAAAAACTTAAATCCTTTTTCGTTCAAAAGATAAAGGTCTTCAAAGTTACAAGAGAATGCGCTGTTTATCTCAGTAAGAACCTCCATTTCATCAAACTTTGTTTTTTTATACTTGGCTTCTGAATACAACCGTTCTGAGCGGAACCTCGGTTCACGGCCATAACCACCTGTATATTTGGGTTTTTCAATGATGACAGTCAGAATATTGGTAATCATCTCCACCGGTTCAGACTTATCTACGAAAATATGTCGTGTATATGTCCATGGGAATTTTTTGTTAGGATCTGTTCGAATAGATTTATCGAATTCCCCCTTGATAGACCCTATATGCTGATAAGACTCGCTGACTTTGACCGTCCCCCAAGGTCCACTAAATAAAGTGTAATCAGAAGCGGTTTGAGTATCATCTATATGATCCTTTGTTTTTTCCATACACCCAAAGAAAAAAAATATGGCAATTATTGCCATATTAATAAATTTTTTCCATGTTATTTCTCTATTTTTGAGTTGGCCGGATGCATAAGGGTGGAAACTAATTATATCAACTGTCGAGAGATTCATAGATTATAATGACCGCCTTTCTATAAGAATAATTACTCACCCCCTAATTGTAATTATTTTCACTCGCTGAAGACATCTTGCCAGTATCCAGACCTAAAGCCGATTCAGCTGCACCCCAATATGTAGTGGTCAGGCCAGAAAGCCCTGAAGTTGTGATTACATATCAGTATCAGCGGCATCGCGAAACTAAAGATACGTACAGATTATCCTGATGATAAATGTCCACAGTGTTGCGATCAAAATACCTTAGGACGGCATCCAGATATGTTTACTGTATCTTTACTTTTATGGGTGCCAATTTTGTCCAGATACGTTGGAGGTATGCCAAGGTTAACGACTGAATTTGCTGACACAATATCTTGTGCCTTCTAACGCGGCGGTTCAGCGGCGACACGTGAGCATTATCCGCTGAGACCGTCAGCCACTGCGACGTTAGTTTTTGTCGCTATTCGATTCACCCTGTTAAAATCCTTTACGGTCGTAGGCCCCAAATAGGCTGGGGTCCAGACCTTTACGATCGAACAGCCCCTTCAGCGCGATATTTCCCATTTGCGGGCCTTCATCAGTCATGGTTACCCACATGATGTGATCGACGTTTCCGGGGCCTTCCTGGTGGAACGAAGCTCCCGCAGGACCCATTGTGATGTGCTCATACCCATCAATGAAATCATAGTCGTAATAGTGCAGGTGCCCTGCAAAGAAAGTATGTTTCCTGCCTTTTAAAAGCGCTTGAATCTCTTTGAAGGACTCCGAGGGTTTTTCCCAAGCCGGCTCGTGCAGGAACAGAAAGGTCCAACGCACTTCTGGATGATCCGCGATCGTTTTTTTGATCCATTCCATTTGTTCACCCTCGAACTCTACCAACGCTGCGAGCCCGGCGACTACAGATTCGTCAGACATGAAATCCTTTAGCATCTGCTGGGCTTTGGGTGGGTCGTCGACCAGCAGCTGCTTGTACTCATCGAGCTTCTGCTTGATTCCTGGAGGGGCCGTGCGGGGAGGGTCTTCACTATCGAGGACCATGAACAGCGTGTCGTGGTAAACGAAAGAATAATAGGAAGCCCCGTATCGCTCACGATACACCTCTTGCGCGACATTGTTAGCAATATCGTGGTTACCCGGCGTACGGAAGAACGGCATGTTGAGCGAATTGATCACCGTGTCTATTTCATCCCATTCGGCATTCAGCTCGGTCTTGTCTTCGCTGTAACCCTCGATGATATCGCCCACATTGATCACAAACTCCGGCTGCAGCAAATTGATCTGCCCCATGGCCAGTTTGAAAGTTTCCTGCGGGTTGGCACCTCCAGTGCGATCACCAATGATCACAAACTGAAACTCGTTGGGGTCACTCTGGAACTTCTTGTCCGTCCATGGTTTTGCCTTTGCTAAGAGGGTTTGATCGTACGAAAACGCTGTTGAGTCCTGCGCATTGTTTGGGGCAATTGCACAACTCGACAAGAAAACGACGGTAAAAAGTAGGATGATGTTTTTCAGTTTAAACATTTTTTGCCTCCAATTCGAGGTTATGACTGCGATCTATGTCTTTAGCTAACAGTGTTGATAGATGGAAAAATTTTTCCATGATATCAATTGAAATAGATGTCCACTTTTTCAGCCTATCAGCATATTATAATGAAAAAATTGACAGTCTTGAGTTTTTAAAATGTGGAACACCGCTATATATTGTTGTCAATCATTGACCAAAAAATTCCAGATATATTGAGAGTATATGAATAATCCGAAAAATCAAGGTACGTACAGACTATATGAAAAATCCGAAAAATCAAGATACCTACAGACTAACACAATATTGAAAAAAATTATGATCCGTATTGGCTACCACAAATGTTGTCAAATCTGATTAATGGCTATTATTATGTCCCCATGCCGCATATTGAATTGATAATTTGGTTGTAGAGGTAATGGTAAGGATAGTGCGCGGATATCCACACGGACCGGCTTCATAAACAAATCGAAGCTCGACGCCTTTATCCTGTATCCTTTTAATAAACTTGTTTAGTTCATCAAGGGTGCTGTCGATTTTACCATGGGATCGAACAGTGCCGTTAGAACGGCCACTTGCCACCGCAACATCGATGGTATTTTTGTGGACATCCAAGCCAACGTATGAATATTTCCTTTTTCATGGTCTGCCTGCTTGGTTATGGCTCTGAGCCGTTTTACCTCACTAGTTCCCACAGCTTAACCCACGTCGCAAGGGGCAGACCATACACCTTCAAACATTATGTCTATGCCCCCTGAGCTATAAACAAGCCTATTTGATTGAGATCGCCGGATCGTATCATCAGACAATGACCGGTTGCCGATATTTTCGCCTGTGACAAGCCAACGCAAGTATGGGCCTTCTCTCACAGACCCAATATATTCTCAATCTGTAGTGTGAGACGGTCCCCGTAATTATTGCATAACACTAAAAATGTGTAAATATACAGATGTTTATAATCAATTGTTAGAACAGCCAACCAAATTTCAATAAACAACCTCAGGAGCAAAGGAGTTCAGTCATGACGATAACAAACAGACAATCCGGTACGAACGTTCATGAAGTGTCCGATGGTATTTTCCGGATCAACACTCCGGTTGATATTGCGGGAGGTTTCTCATTCAACCAATACCTCATTATGGATGACGAGCCACTTCTCTTTCATGCCGGATTGAGAAAAATGTTTCCCTTGGTCTACGAAGCTGTTGAGAGTATTATATCTGTCAAGGATCTGCGTTATATTGCTTTTGCACATTTCGAAGCCGACGAATGTGGGTCCCTAAATGAATGGCTTGGCAAGGCTTCCAAAGCGTCGCCAGTTTGTAGCAAAGTGGCTGCGATGGTATCGATTAGCGACGTTGCCGATCGCGCAGCAATTGCCATGTCCGATGGAGATACGCTTAGTCTTGGAAAGCATAAGGTCAGATGGCTTGATGCGCCACACCTGCCTCACGGTTGGGATAATGGTTTCCTGATAGAGGAAAGTACCGGTACGCTAATGTGCGGAGATCTTTTCACCCAGGGAGGGGTCGATCTTCCCGCGGTAACCGAATCTGACATACTCGAGCCAAGTGAGGCATTCCGAAAATCGATGGACTATTTCTCACATACTACGAAAGCCACAGGATTACTGGAGAAGCTTGCCAAGGAGGAACCTAATACGTTGGCATGTATGCACGGCAGTGCATGGAAAGGAGATGGTGCGTCTCTTCTCAGGGAGCTTGGCAAGAGTTTGTTCAAATAATCGATTTCCCGGGCGCTGGATCGGATTGCTGCCTCAATAACGATTACCACGGACACTGGGCTCGGGTTGTGATTGATACCTCGCCGCTTACCGCTGAATCGCCTATTAAGCTGGCAAGGATGCCACCGTATAGATCTGGTAAACAAATGGTTTTATAGGATGCGGTGAGTTGTCACTAACAGTAACCGCACGAATCATCAAATGTTTGTTAAGTTATCGCTATTAAAGATGTCGAAATCGGTGCAACACATATAAAAAGTCATTGAATAATCCCACATCCGTTCATACTATGGGATTCAAAGTTTAACTGCGACTCTTTTTGTATCCGATAACAAATCAGACGATGAATGGTGTTATCGCATAGAGCGGTTGGTGAACCGTCAGAAACAGGCAGATGGGCATTGTAGCGGCTCAACAGGTCATGCCGTCATTTTAAAATCTGAATCTTGAAATGAAATACGCCCTTTTACATACACGGTACTGCCGGAGATATGGGACCGCTTTCACGCCAATGGAATCGAAATCGCTTTCCCACAACGTGATCTGCATATCAAGGATTCCGTACCCTTGCGGATAGTCCGAGAGGACGATCATGAGGCTATATAACATCCAACAAGCTACTCCTAATACAATTTCATGATTATTGATTCATGGAATATGTGAACTTCTGCTATCCTACTTCCGATTGGCATATAATGGTGTATTATATCGAAAATATATTGATAAAGGATATTCGGGGGGAAATACCCAGAGGCCAGCGGACAACGAAATGCTCAATGACGCCCGCCAACGTCAGCTCGATCTGCTGATAGTATGGAAACTTGATAGGCTCTCCCGCTCTTTAAAGGACTAGATAACGATACTTGATGAATTGGGTCATCTCAGAATTGATTTCGTTTCTTATGAAAATCAACTCGATACTTCTATCCCAAGTGGCAAACTGGCATTTAACATAATAGGAGCCGTGGCAGAGTCCGAGAGAGACATTATTCGTGAGCGAGTGCTGGCAGGTACTCTCAATGTATACGTAATTTCAATAACTGCAGAAATCTATTTAAACCCAAACATTTCAACCATAGGCTCGCCCCAAATAGGATGTGGTTCATGCTGACACAACGTGGCATCTGTTTGCTCTAAACGTATCAATACCATTCACCACCAGACCCAAGTCTTTTTCATTTTATAAAAATATTTTTTTAAAGCTGTTGTTGCTTACTTCATTTCCGTAAAGGTCAGTTTTACTAGCTTAAATCAAACAACGGAGGAATAAAAGATGGAAAACTTCAAAAAAGTAATGTTTTTAATTACCTTCACAGTATTCGGATCTGTTCTGTTTTTGCAGCACCCAGCGCATGCCCACTGCCAGATCCCATGTGGAATCTATGATGACCACGCACGTGTTCAATCGATGCTTGAAGATGCCACTACCGTAGATAAATCAGCTAAGTTGATTGCTGAGTTGGCAGGCAAGTCCGATGCGCAATCTCAAAACCAATTGGTTCGTTGGGTGATGAATAAAGAAAAACATGCCCAGCAGATCATCTCTACAATCAGCGACTACTTTTTGACGCAACGGGTCAAACCAAGTCAAGTAGATTATGCTGAACGTTTATCAAGGCACCATGCGGTAATTATTGCAGCAATGGAGGCCAAACAAAACGCTGATATCAAATACGCGAAAAACCTAAAAGAAAGCATTGAGGCCCTGTTATCTTACTATCCAGAGCACAAGCAATAAGGAAAACAATAGAATAGGGCAATTTTACTCGGACGGCATGAAGCTGAGCTTCACTGGCGCTTACTCCGCTTAGAGATATCGATTATAAATCTGAAATTTCAATTCTTCATATTTATTTAGGATTTTATCCATTATTCATTGAATGGGTTACGCACCAAAATTTCGTGGTAAGTCTGGCCATCGCTAAAGTCTTCGGAAAGGATCAACTTGCATCCCGCTCTCTCTGCAGCCGAAATGATTAATGCATCCCAGTATGCAATCTGATACATTTTGTGGGTATCGATTGCCCGGTTCACCATCGCAAGATCGATTTCCTGAACCGGAAGAATACTAATTGTGGCAATGATCTCTCGAGCTTCATCAGATGTCACGGGTTGGGGGATGTGACGAGTGATCACGTTGAAAAACTCGCCCAGTACTTGCACTGATAGTACAAGGGTTTCCCGTTCGATGCCGTCGGTTAACAACTCCTGGACCTTGTTCTGCTTACTTGGGTCATGTTGATCGTAAGCGTAAACCAGGATGTTTGTGTCTATAAATACTCTATCGCTCATGCAAGTCTTCCCTTGACCATTTCCTTTGGCCCATATCTCTGCTTATCGTCTTGAACGACCGATGAAGCTTACTGACCGCTTCTTTTTTCACTTGAGCATCCCGGGCTGCCACTGAAGTCAGAAATTCCCTAATCATCGCTGTGAGCGTGGTATTTTTGTCTATTGCGATTTTGCGAACTCTTTTAACGATATCATCATCGACACTCAGCGTTATGTTGGGCATTGAAAATCCTCCTTATATTATCAAGGGCCATATTAAGTAAATAAGTTTTAAACTTATTATGGGTAATGTTTGGTCGCTTGTCAATTCGCATTAAATCAAATGCATACTTTATTTCCGTCCCAGCACGGCAATACTTGATTTTGGATTGGAAATTGGCTGACAATACAAAGAGTTATCGTGGGTGACCCCAATACGATACGGAAGTTATTGGGCGTCTATGATTATATGCATTCCTCGAAGCGGGACCGAGCCCGGTAAAATTCGCTGCGCTTCTTCCTGACGGAAATTTTACAGTCTGAAGGTCGGAAGGGAAAACGGCGTTGCCGTTTTGCAACAGGTTGGGGGTTTGAGAGGCGAAGTGCGGGGCTCTTAAGGTCCTGCATTCTTATTTATTGGTTTTGTGTCGCTGCGTAGCCGAAATCTATGAAGTTGGGATAAAGTGGTCTAAGTGAATCGTTAGGAATTTCGGAGCGAGGACCGTAAGTGCTGATCAACCGGATTTCTCGATCTCGTTCAGGTAAGAAATTTCAAGTGGTCTTTGATGCGCTCATCCATGGTAGCCGATCGTTTTCAGGAAGGTGCGGTTGAAATTATCGGAAAAAATTTGAAATCCAAATATGTCCTTACCGTATCTTCAGAGAAATCGACCAGTTCCTTTGCGTTATGGCACAGCAAAAGGCGCCCGTCCTTAAGGATGCTGTATGCAATCCTCGCCGGAGCTTCATTGAGGAGAATCAGATCGATTTCGTCGGTTTGAAATTTTTGGTTTAGGTATCCGAGCAATGACGAGTGTATATCAAAGCGCTCTTTTTTGGCGATCTTGGTGTCCAGGAACACACCGAAATCAAGATCAATCAACGGCTTCAGATCTCTGGTGGCCGCACTGCCTATTACATATAATGCGGCAATATTATGTTCGCCGGCCAGGCCGCCGACTATCTCTGGAATTTTTTCCAACACTTTCGCCGGTAGTTTTTTTTGACTGCGAATCAAGCCTTGGCTTCGATATAGGTTAACTTGCTGTGATTATTATTAATCTGTCGATTGTGTTATCATAGGTTACTTGATTGTCAAGGATGACGGCGGAAATGGAAGATTCATCAGTGTCCATCCATATGTGGCCTTTTTTCCACTGGGCGGTGTTTTCCAGGGGTTTTCGGCTGCGCTGCACATCACGTGGTCGGGGACGTCAATGATTTGATGCATTCCTTGAATCTGTGAACCAAATCTTCAGTATCAACTATTTTCTCACCCCGCTGAATCGCTCGACTTACAGTCGATTGACCTATCTTCAGAATTTTCGCCAAATCAACAGTACTCATCCCAAGCTCTCTATTGGCCAAATAACACAAAATGCCTCGAGCCTTAACCCTCAGAGGCTGTTTGCCTGCGCGGAGCACCTCCTGCGGTCCGACATTTAACCATCGCGCAACATTCCCCACCAACATCTCGAACGTGACCCCTCGCGCTTGCATTTGACTGTGGCGCTCCAATTGTTCATTGGATGCCGACAGTACCCGTTCAACAAATCCGCTTTCTCCTAAAATCCGTTCATCGCCTTTTAACCGGGTTCCTTTCTGCCGCAGCGCCTGGGCTTGATCCCAACCGCCCAAACTGCGGATCAATCCGCCACCGGTCAGCTCGGGACGCTTTCCCAAAGCAATGCCTTTTTCAACATACTTGCGATAGTGTCTGCGGGCCTCTGATTTATTAGATCCGCCGAATAGGGCGAGCACATCGGTATCATTCTGCCATTTTCTGACAATTTTACCCATTAAAACCCTGTGGCCGCACCAGGGGTGCCGATCCAGGGCCTTCAAATTGTCCGCCAACCCGGTACGCAGCGGATTGAGGTGGATATAGCGAACAAGTTCTTTGAGGTAGAGATCTTCCTGGCATAGAATCGACTTGTAGCGGCTCTGAAATAATTTTCCATGACGCCGGTATGGTGGAGTGGATTTGTCATTGAAGCGCTATAAAATTCGAATTCTTTATTAACCCGTTGATTTATCAGGAAAGTGCTGCGATCATTCCGAGTCGGCGTTAGAAGTTAAAGGCGTACCGGAAAGGCCAGCAGTGGCAAGCAACAATGCATGTGCATTTTTGCCAACGTGTACATGCATTGTTGTATTTGATTCGGCCTTTGAAACGGACACCTCATGGCACAATTCGTCTTTTGGACGATTGACGGGTGGATTCATGAGATAATATACAACATAAGATTGATTAACTCTAACCATCCGCGATCTCTAAGAAGGATAATAACTCACACGCCGGCGGCGTCTGACGTTTGGCAAGAAATTCGGTGGAGGAATGGATACGCGACGCAAAGCCCAACGTTACATATTCAAGACCAAGGGGGTGTGCGCACCTGAGATTCATTTTCAGGTCGATCGCGGGGCTCTGTCCGAGATCCGGTTTGTCGGCGGCGGCTGCCCCGGCCACGCCGGTTTCGTGAGCCAGCTCCTCAAAGGCAGGCAGCTGGACGAAGTCATTCGGCTCGCACAGGGCATCGAGTGCCGCAACGGCACGTCATGCCCGGACCAGCTGGCGTGCGCCATAGCAGCGGTGGCCGACGGGCAGCTTTCTCCAGCGATCTCCTTTTGCTTGACCGAAGACCCCTTGCCTAAAACACGAATGGGTCTTATTGGTGAATTATCCGGTCACCATGGTATTCTAAATAAAATCCTCACCGGTATTTCCGCAACCGATGCTGAATATGTCCTGTGCCTGGGCAACGTGACCGGGGCGTCGGATGAGAACCGAGAGGTCTTGAAAGCCATCCGCAAGGCGAATGTAAAAGCGATCCAGGGGCCAAATGACTGGGCCTGTGCCAACAGTGATCAAAAGTCACAGGCGGCAGCCTCCGACGCTGTATTGAGAGATTGGCTGGTTCAATTGCCCCAGGTGGTGAGCTTTTTCATTGGCAACAAAAAATGCATGGCGTTCCATGGCGATTTCATTCGTGACATGCCCGGATACTCGGATTTCGAACCCTATGCGTTGGAAATGAACATGGTCTGCGGACTCACGGATTTTATGCGGGATGAAACGGTCTTTCCCGCGCTTGAAGCCATGGTTCCCCAATTTCGGTGTGATGTGGTCATTTTCGGCCAGACCGGGCAATGGCATCATTGGCAGGTGGGCGGCAAGGACTTTATCAGTGTCGGTCCCGCTGCCGATCCGAAGGGGTTGAGCTGGGGATGGCTCGAATCCGTCGACGGCCATTTGACGCTGGAGGTCAAAAGAGAAGAACACGATGAATCTACGCAGTCATATACGGAATAGTCGATAGGAGGAGACATGGGCCGACCGGTTATCGTCGATGTCCTTTTGACCGATTTCAACCAATGAGTGGCGTGCGTCTATATGGCGGAGTCGGTAAAGGTTTTACCGGAAGAGATACAGGGCCTGATCGAGGTCCATGAGTGGGACATGCGCACGCGTGAAGGGGTGCAGCGATTCAGGGAGCTCAAGGCCAAGTCGCTGCCGAGCGTCGCACTGGACGGAGTACTGCTGTACGAATCGCTGATTCCCATGCAGGAAGAATTGATCGCGGATATTCGACACCGCTACGAGGACAAGAATAGAGGCAGCTGCAATGTATCTTGAAGATGTGACCATCGAAGGGTTCAAGTCCTTCTCCGAAAAAACCGAAATGTCTTTTCAGCCCGGCATCAGTGTCATCATCGGCAACAACGGTGTCGGCAAATCGAACATTCTCGATGCCGTTGTCTGGGCCCTGGGCGAAGACCAACTGGAACGCATTCGCTGTTACCATGAAAACGAACTGTTTTTCTCCGGCAGTAAAGATTATCCGCCGGCCGAAAAAGTGGCCGTGGAGCTGACCTTCAAACAGGGGAAGGAGAAGGACGCCCCGGCCCTGAATCTGCGGCGCGAAGTCGGCCGGGACGGCGTGGACCGCTGCACCGTCGGGAACCAAGCCTACGGGTTGGCCGAATACCGGGAACACCTATCGGCATATAGCCTGAGCCAGGCTCTGAAAACCATCATCCGGCAGGAGCAGATCAACGATATTCTGCTGCTCGCTCCGGCGCTGCGTTACCAAAAGATCTGCTCTCTCCTCGATCTGGATTCGGCGGAAGATATTTCCGCGCCCGTCATAGACGACATCGCCGACGGCTTGCGCCGGTATATGCAGTATCTGATACCGCTGGCCGAAGTGCAGCTGCTGATGCCTTCCCATAACGGCCACAAAGGAATCGATATCGAAGTGACACTGCCGGGGAACCGCGTCCGGCGGGCCCACCAGCTCTCGGGCGGCGAAAAGGCCATTACCAGCCTGGCATTGAAGTTGGCCGTGTTCAATCAACTCCAAAACCCGTTCTACCTGCTCGACGAGGTCGAACCGTCGCTGGATTACAGCCACCACAAGTCGATGCAGGCGTTTTTGAAGGATGTGTCGGCCACGACCCAACTGATCATGATTACCCACCTGCGGAGCACCATTGAACTGGCCGATACCCTGCACGGGGTCCGCACGCGCTGGGACGGGTCATCATTCATGAAGTTCTACTTCGTGATGGATGAACGTCTGCTGAGGCTCTACAAATGCTGCTGAGTTTTCGATGAGTTCCCGCAGCCGGTTTTCCCGGCCTGCTGTTCTCCGCAGGCACAATCATACTACTGGAATGTCATGCTAACCCCTCAGGATATAAAAACGGCCCTGGTTCGGGGCCGGATGCTCTTTGCCGACCTCCAGAAGCTGTACCTTCGGTTGCCGGCGACTCTGTGTGAATGCGAAGCTCCCGGAATTTGCTGCCGCTTCATGCCGGAGATGACGCTGCTGGAGGCCCTGCAGTGGATCGACGCCCTGGACCGGATGCCGCAAGATCGCCGATCTGTGATGATCCGCCGGTTCGTATTTTTCTACCTGGTGACGCCTGTGCAGCAGCCCGGTTGTCCGTTTTTGGAAAATGGGGGAGGGTGCGGCATTTATCGCCAACGGCCTTTCGCCTGCAGGGCCTACGGGCTCTGGAGCACTGCTGCCGGACAGGCCCGGACGCGGCAGCACCGCGACGCGAAAAAAGCCCTGATCCGCAACTGGCGCAATCTGGGCATCCGGGTTCCGGCCGACGCCGTTGCTTTTGAGATGGACTACTGCACCCGGGTGCAGAGCCAAACCGAAACCGCACCTTCGGACGATGCGGTCATGAGATTGCTGTCCGCGGTGTACGCACTGGACGAGCCATTGACGCAGTGGAGCGAGGCATTCGAAGAACTCTATCATTCGGATTTCAGTTATTTTCTATCGGCCATGCTCTTCGGGGCCCGGAAGTCCGTTCTGGCCAAGATCGCTGTGATCAAGGAACATACCGAGTTGGGCACCGACCGGCGGCTGCAAAAGTTTGTTTCGCAGGTGGGTGACCGGGCCCTTGCGGAGGTGTTCGACAGTTCGGCCGGTTGATGGGTTGTTCTCAAACCGCATTTTAGGCACCCGGTGACAACCGCAACGATTAACGCACTGACGCGCCTTTGTTTTTCCGGTCTATGATCGGAAAACCAAGCGACCCGCTTTGTAGGTGGCCGTTGACCCCCCCATGGAAGTGAAACCCGGCGACATAGACCGCATTCGGATTCTGCCCGAAGACCTGGAACTGAGCACCGACGAGGCTTTCGGCTCAGGGGCGCACCCCACCACGGCCTTGTGTCTTGACATGCTGCATGATTACCTGAAACCGGGAGACCGGTTTTTGGACGTCGGCACCGGCAGCGGCATCCTCATGGTCGTCGCCGCCCGGTTGGGCGCTGCCGCAGTGGTTGGTATCGACAAGTATATCTCTGTCGCCGGAGTGGCCCGGTCCAATCTGACGGCCAACGGGGTCCCGCCAGACAGAAGCATGGTTTTCGTCTCCGACTCACTCGCTCCCCTGAAGTGGCGGGTCGATCTCGCGGCCGTGAACATCCTGCCGGGAGTGATCCTCGCCCTGCTCACCGAGCTGTCAATCGTCGTAAGGCCCGGCGGAATCCTGCTGTGTTCCGGCATGATCCTGGGAAACAGCCACAGGGTCGAGGCCGGCTTGAACCGGAAGGGTTTCGATCTCGTGCACAAGGGACGCCGGGATTTATGGGTCGGGATCGCAGCGAGACGCAGATGTTGACGGCCCCAACACCCTTTCTGTTCGGGTACCCAAGCCGGTGCGGCACCTAACCATCGATCAGTGATGGATAATGGAATCCGTTTTTTAACCGGGCGCCATCGGCACGATGAGCCAGAACAACCGCTTTATCCGTTCGGCCACCTGGTCCGGCATGGCCGACACTCAATGCGACAGACGGAATTACCGACGGTCTTACGCTGGAAGAACCGGCTCAGGCGGACCGGATCAAGCGAAACCCCACATCGGTCTCACGACGGTCTTCAACCAGCAGACCGCGGTCCGCGCAGCGCACATCTTTCGCACCATAGCGCCAACTGCCGCCGCGCACCACCCGTGCTGTGTCGTCATCTAACCGGATGACGGGATTGTGGCCGTCGTGGTGTTGATAGGCGGATTTGGCGTAGTGGTCCAGGCACCACTCGCAGACATTGCCGCACATATCGTAGATGTTCAGACCATTTGGTTTCTTGCGAGCAACCCGGTGAAGGCGTCCGTCGCTGTTGTCCGCATACCAGGCCACTTCAGCCGCACGGTCGCTCCCGGCGTATTTTTCGGCCCGGCCGCAGCTGCGGGCGGCATATTCCCATTGGGCCTCGCTGGGGAGCCGGAACAATTGGCCGGTGCGCTGTGAAAGCCAGCGGGCAAAGGCCGCCGCATCGTGCCAGGAAACACCCGCAACAGGAACATCCCCCGTTGCGGCGGGAGCATGGAGAGACTCGCGGCCCGGAACGGCCTTGGTAAAACAACTAAACTGCGCCATTGTGACCGGCGTTTGCCCCATCCAAAAGCCGTCGAGCCAGACTTCGTGCACGGGCTTCTCATCGGCCAGGCCCTGGTCGTCCCAATCGCCGCTGCCCATTAAAAAAGAGCCTCCCGGCACCCAGACGAACGCCATTCCGGTCAGCGTTTCCAGCCAACGATCGGCAGCCATTCGCACTCCCGCCGCCGATGACGGTGCCTCGCGGGAGACAGGCGCCTGATCGACCAGCCGTTTGGCGTCCTGGTATTCGTAGAAGAGGCCGACGGCCGTGTCGTAAGAAGTAAATGTCTCGACGAGTTCTTCCAGCGTGTACTCTGCGGCGTTGTAACGGATAAAATCGGCGACGTCGGAGGCCAGCGCCTTGCGGGTGGCATCATCGGCGTTGGGGTTGAGCCGGTCGCAGATCATCAGCCGGAGGGCCTTTTCGAGATTTTGGAGAAAACGTTCCTTGGTCGACCTTGGCATAGCTTGCATGTCTTCGATCACTTCCCGTCCACGCACCCGCGCAGTTTTTGAAGAATATCCTCCCCCACGACATTCCAGCCGATGAAGGCCAGAGTGGTATCGCCATCGTCCGGCCATGGCAGGGTCTCGCATTTGCCGCCGACATGATTGATCATGACGCTGCGGTCGGCGAAGCGAACCGGTCCTTTCATCCGGAAGACCTCGGGCGGCAGCGCTGCCACGAACCGCTGGAAGCGCTCCTCATCCAGTTTCCGGGATTCCCTGAACGAGAAGGTGACGAAGTGGGTCGCCCTCACGGCACCGCGTTCTTCCGGGTGGCTTTCGTGGTCGTGTTCACCGGTGGTGATGTCGTTGAACATGCGTATCGGCTGGAGCATGACGCCTTTTGGGCTTGCCGGGGACCACAGCGTTGCCGGATCGATAGCGCAGCGCACGGTCGGTACCACCTGACTGTCCGGGAACTCGTTTTGCATCTCCTCAAGGTAGCGGGGAACATCTGCCTCGGGTACAAGATCGACCTTGTTCAGCAGAATCAGGTCGGCCATATCGAGCTGATTGAAAAACAACCGTCCGAAATTTTCGCGGGCCTCCCAGAAATCCGCATCCAATACCGTGACGATCTTATCCAGTCGCATGGTTTCGGACAGGGGGGGGCTGTTCAAGACGGGTAAAACGGCGGTGGGGTCGGCGACCCCCGAGGATTCGATGAAGATACGGCGGGGAGCATATTCTTCTCTGACACGGATCAGGGACTGTCGCAGATCGTTACTCAACGTGCAGCAGATGCACCCACTGGCGAGTTCGACCACTTCCGAGCCGGTGCCCTGGAGAAGCGTCCCGTCGATTCCCACCGCACCGAATTCGTTGACGAGGACCACCGTATCGGAAAGGTCCGTTTCCCAGGCGAGGATCCGTTTCAAAAGGGTGGTCTTGCCGGCACCGAGAAAGCCGGAGAGGAGCATCACATCGGTTTTACGGGGACCGTGTCGGTCGGTGGGCCGTTTCATTCGATGACATCCTTTGCGAGGGGTCGTTGACTCGTCGATACGGTTTTGAACGGTCTTCATTCCGTTAAAAACGGGATCGCATGATTGATCAACAACACCGTTGGGTTGGAATGATTTTGTCCAAGTGATCCCTGAAAAATTCTATGGCAAGCGCCGCGAAAAAGATTGCCATAATATATTCCGGCGGGCGATATTGTCAATTCGCAAAAGGCCTGCAGACCGACCCCTTGGGTGGCATCGTCAGGGATATCGG
Source organism: uncultured delta proteobacterium (assembly GCA_963792945.1). Classification (GTDB taxonomy): domain Bacteria; phylum Desulfobacterota; class Desulfobacteria; order Desulfobacterales; family SG8-13; genus JARFQH01. The sequence continues at coordinate 18,621 of CAWBYM010000001.1, forward strand.
TTTCTATGCCGAAAAGCGGAGCGATCTTTTGATCTCGGGTCATCGTCGAGGTTAACATGACCGGCCAACTGTGTTATAGCCTAAACAGTATTCACCCCTGCGGTGTGTATGGACTCCCTCTGGAGTTCAACGATATGTCACCCGAACGCAAACAGGATGCCTATGTCTCCTTTCGACTGGAAACGGGAACTCGACCGCCACGATCACCGGGTGGTTCTTTCAGGCCAACCGATCACCATTCATTGCCACCACTACAACGTCAACCTTCAGAGGACCCTGGAAGAAACGATGGGTGCGGAAGGCGCCCGATTGATTTACCGGGCGGCCGAAGAGGCCACGTACAACGACCTCAAAACGATTCTCACCTCGTATCGCGAACTGCGGACCATCAAGTCCAAACTGGAAATGGCCGCCGTCATGTATCAGAATTGCGGTTTGGGAATCATCCATCCCCTGGAAATCGATACCGAAGGGGGGGAGATCATCAGTTCATCGAGCCACCACGTCACCGGTTGGCTGGCCAAGCACGGCAGACGCCAGACCCCTGGATGCCATTTTTCGCGCGGATGGATCGCCGGTGCCCTGGAAGCCGTGTGTGACCGGCCGCTGGGCCATTTCCAGGTGGCGGAAACACGCTGCAAGATGATGCGCCATGAGGAATGTACATTCCACGCAGAGGTGCGTTAAATGGCCATCGACGGAACCAAAATCGTGCATGCCGTGATGGAGGGCAGCCGGATCAGGGAATCGAAGGGGATTATCCCGCTCTTCGGGGTCTATCTCTCCCTTTTTTCGGTCGACTATTACAATCGGCTCAGTTTCGACTTCAAGAAAAAAATGGGGCCTGACCGGGAAACCGAAGCAGAAGACCTGCTGATCAAGGCCGCCCAGGAGTGCGGGTATGCCACCTTCCAGGGCATTCGCAATTCGTGGGAATGGGATGAAATCGTGCGTCCGATGATCGAAAGCCAGGAGGATCAGATCATGGGTTTCGCCGCAGTGGCGACGGCTTTCGGCTGGGGGCATCTGAACGTGCAGGAACTGGTTCCCAACGAGAAACTCGTTCTGCGCGTCGACGATACTTACGAAGCCGAGGGTTACTTGAGGGATTATGGGCGGTCGTCCAAGGGGACATGCTACATGTTGTGCGGGGTGGCGGGGGCCTTCATGGACCTGATATATGGCCAGAATTATCCTGAGGGGTGTTTCACCTTTCGGGCCAGTGAACCGGTTTGCCGGGCCATGGGAGCATCCTACTGTGAGTTCATTGCTCGAAAATCACCGCATTAGAATTGCACCGGAAAACAAGACTGCTGCGGAGAACCGTCCGTGCTGGGATTTGCTCCAGTGCACCAGTGTCCTCTGCCCGGTTCATGAAAAACAGATCCTGGAGTGCTGGCTGGTTCCCAAGACCCACTGTACGAGCACCATCGGGGACGGTTTCTTCCACAAGATAGCCGCCTGCTTGGGCTGCTCATACTTCAATGTCCGAAGCGGGGCCTATCCCAAAGGATCGGACGCCTTTGTTGCCGCGCAGCTTCAGCGATACCACAGTAACGTCCTGGAGCGGGTCTATCAAAAAGAGGAGAGCTTCGTCGAAATCCTTAACCGTCTGCCCGATGGTCTGTTTACCACAGACCACGAATGGCGCATCACCTACTTCAACCCGGCGGCGGAGAAAATAACCGGTTTCTCGGCCCGGGATGCGGTGGGGATGTACTGCAAGGACGTTTTCAAGAACACCATCTGTGAAACCGATTGCGCCCTCAAGCGGGCCGTGGCCGAAAGACGGGATATTCACAACCGCGAGTACGAGATCACCAACATCGACGGGCAAATGGTGCCGATTATCTGCTCCACCTCGGCCTTCCGGGATGTGACGGGTCGGATTACGGGCGGCCTCGAAATTTTCAAAGATATCAGCGATATCAAGAAACTTCAGGAAGAGGTGGTCAAGAGGGAGCGCAAGTATCGCCGGGTGTTCGAAGGCAGCCACGACATGATTTACGCCACCAACCTTAAGGGGCAAATAGTGGACGTCAATCAGGCCGGCGTCGAATTGATGGGGTTCAAGACCAAGGCGGACCTCTTGGCGAGCCTGACAGCCGAAGATCTGTATTTCAATCCGGCAGATCGCGAGGCGTTTCTGGCGGTGATTACCAGCAGGGGTTTCGTCAAAGACTACGAGGCCGAATTCAAGAAACGGGACGGGTCCCCAATGCACGTGCTCATATCGAGCCGCATGTACGAAAATGCACAAACCGGTGATGTCGAATTCGAAGGCATCATCAAGGACATCACCCGACGCAAGCAGAACGAGCAGGTCATCGGCCAGCGCAACCGGGAACTCTCCATTGTCAACAGCATCGCGGTGGCCCTGAACCATACCATGGATTTGAACCAAATCCTGAAGGTGACTCTCGAGAAGGTCATTCAGGTCCTGCGCCTGGAGAGGGGTGGCCTCTTCCTGATCGACCGCAAGGCAAAGCGGGTCAGACTGCGGGCCCGGTACAACATTCCCGAGGAAGTGGCCGAAGAAACGGACGAGGTCGTTTTCAGGGATGCCCTGCTGATGAGAAACCTCATCGAGGAGGATATCGAGCTGCCCCTCGAAGCGTCCTTTCCGCCTTTCAGGATTCGATACCGCGCCACGCGAGGGCAGACCAACCTGTGGCTGACTTGCTTCTTGATTACCTTCAAAGGTAAGGCGGTCGGCTTTTTCGGACTCAGTATTCCTGCAGACCGGGTGTTGAGCGCCCACGAAATTCACCTGATCGGTTCTTTGGGTAATTTTCTGGGCGGCGCCATAGAGAACATCCAGATGATGGGAACGATCCGGCGGCACCGCCAGGAACTCAGGCGCTTGACCGAGAAGCTGTTCCAGAGCCAGGAGGAAGAGCGCCGTCGCATTGCCCGCGAATTGCACGATGAGGCCGGACAGTCCCTGACGGCCGTCAAGCTCGGCCTCGACCGCTTGGAGGAAAAGCATGGCACCGACACGACGCTCAGGGATGAAATCGGCGAGATCCGCCAGATGACCCAGCGCACGGCCGCTGAAATCCGGCGCATGTCCTACCATCTGCACCCCACGCTGCTCAGTGACCTCGGCCTGGAACCGGCCCTGAACCTGTACTTGAGCGAAATCAGAAAGCACTCCGACCTGGAGATCGGGTTTCAGACCATCGGATTCGACCGCCGTCTGGATCCGGACATCGAAACGGTCCTTTACCGTTTCAGTCAGGAGACCCTGACCAATGCATTGAAATACTCCGGTGCCGAGAATTTCAACCTGTCGATCATTAAAAGCTACCCGCGAATCATTTTCCTCGCCGAAGATGACGGCGTCGGGTTCAATGCCGAGATCATCGGAAAGGACCGGCGCAGTCTCGGTCTGCTCGGCATGCGCGAACGGGCCTCGCTGCTGAAGGGCACCTTCCAGTTGCGCAGCACCCCTGGAAACGGCACGCGGATCCGGATCGAGATACCTTTGGACGAGGAGTTGCGACATGAATGAACCTGTCCGCATCCTGCTCGCCGACGATCATACCATCGTCAGGCAGGGACTGGCCCGTCTGTTGGAAGAACAGCCGGATCTCAGGGTCGTCGGTGAGGCCACCAACGGCCAATCGGCCATCGACCAGGCCATGGCCCTCAAACCCGACATCGTGATCATGGATATCGCCATGCCGCGCATGAACGGCATCGAGGCCGCCAAGAGAATCCGCAAACAACTGCCCAAGACGAAAATATTGATTCTGTCGATGTACTCCCACGAGCACTACATACATGAACTCATGGAAACCGGTGTTTCCGGTTACCTGCTCAAAGATGCCAGCGGGCGGGATATCATCAGCGCCATCCATTCTGCCATGCGCAACGAAACGTTTCTGAGCCCCACCATTTCAAAAGTGCTGGTCGATTCCTACCGGTCTCCGCAGCGAAAATGTTCGTCCACCGCCGAGCGCTACAATCAGCTCTCGAACCGTGAGCGCGAGGTCTTCCAACTGATCGGCGAGGGACACTCCACTCGGGAAATTGCCGACATGCTCTGTGTCAGCATCAGCACCATCAAAACCCACCGCGCCAACATCATGGAAAAACTCAATGTCGACTCACCGGTCAAGCTGATCCATTTCGCCATTCAGCTGGGGCTGGTGGATCCGGACATTTAGAATCACCACCCGGCAGGCCACGACGCACCCACCGATTCTAAAAATGCCCCCCCTGGTTTTTTTCTTGACAGGACCTTGGTTCAAAACCAACTGGTTGAGAGTTGAAAATCGTCCATCGGTTGATTGACTTGATGCCCGCGATTATGGTTGATAGACGTTTCACCCGATTTTATGGAACCGAAGGATTAAGGGCATCCCCAAGAGGCTGTATTGGATTCGGAGCCGGGAAGGGTGATGCAGCGTCTTTTCATGGTAGAACGTGAACATTGATCAAGATGACAACAAGAAAGGAGAGTCAGTTTAATGGCAGAATTAACCCCTAAAGAACGTGTCATGAAGTGCTTCCGCAAAGAACCTGTCGATACGATGCCTTTTTTCAGTGGTATGGGCATGGTGCTTTTGCCGGCCATCAAAGAGTTGGGCTACAAATTTCCGCAGATTCACAGTGATGCCGAAAAAATGGCCAAGTCCGCCGTAATGACCAGTAAAATGTACGGCTTTGATTCCGTGGTGGTCCCCTACGACATGACCTGCGAATCCCAGGCCGTGGGCAACGAAATCAGCCTGTACGAGGATTCCATCGATATCCTCTATCCAACGATTCCGAAAAAAATGTGGAAAACCATGGATGAGTTGGAGTTCCCAGACAACATCACGGAACTCGGCCGCATTCCCATGGTGTGCGAGGCCATCAAAATTGCCAAGCAGGAAGCCCCCGATCTGGCCATAGGAAGTTGGGTTCTGGGGCCGTTTACCATGGCGGGCCAGCTCCTGGAACTGGACCTTCTGCTCAAGGGCGTCTTCAAGCAGAAAAAACTGGTGGAGCAGTCTCTCGACCGAATCACCGATATGCTCATCAAAGTCAGCAAGGCTTACATGGACGCGGGCTGTGATTACATGACCCTGCGCGAGATGGCCACCGGTACGGACCTGATTAGCCCGAGAACATGGAAAACGATGATTCAGCCGCGGGTCAAAAAGATCCTCGATTCCTGGGGGGATTGTCCCAAGGTGCTCCACATCTGCGGTGCCACCGACATGATCGTGGACATGATGAACGAATGCGGTGCCGATGCGCTGAGTTTCGACATCAAAAACAACCTGCTTGAGACCCGTAAAAAGGTCGGCGACGATGTCCTGGTATTCGGTAATTTCGACGTGTTCGCCCTGCCCTGCAAAGAGGAAACCACGGTTGAGGAAGCCGTCGAGGCCATGAAGGTGAACATTGACGGCAAGGTGGACGCGATCTGGCCCGGTTGCGATTTATGGCCCGACATCAAAGAGGAAAACATGCGCGCCATCGTAAAAACCGTCCGAGAATACGGGCGCAAACCGAGCCCGGTGCTGGGACGTCTGTAGGCTTTCTGAAGATAAGGTCAATCCAATGAGAAACAGAGTCGCTTGCGAACCAAAGAGTGAATTGGTCAGCGCAGGCGATCCGTTCAACTTCTGACGGCCCGTAAATATCTTTCTGCGGGCCGCCAGAAGAAAACAAAGCGTCCGTCATCGTTTTTTTCTTTGTGAGTCGATTGCCAGCCCAATGGTTCTTCGCAAACTTTCCAGCGACCCTTTGGTTTTCTCCAACCGCCAATTGAATTCAGCGGCTATCCGCTCGGCCTGATGAACAAGGGCCGAGCGGTCCCCCAATCCCGAATCGATCAGCAACGCCCGCGTAAAACCGTCAAGCATCCGCCGTGCAAGGCGCAGGGCTTCGATCCCTTTTTCGGCCATGTGCTGCACCTGCAGTTCGTGAAAAACGAATTCCATCCGATTAATCGATCAGGACCATGCTGTACCAGGCCGGAAGAAGTTTGCCTTCGTCATCGAACGCCACCTTGAAGCCCAGCGGGGTCAGGGTCTTGCCGATGTCGATACCGTAGGCGTCCATCGAGGGGCGGGCCAGATGAGGGTAGCGGCACGGGTCAGGGTAGGTGCACTCATCGCATTGAACACATAGGACCATGGCAAAGGCAAACGGGCATCCCATCGTCAACATGGCCTCCTTTTCGATGGCCACCGTGACCTCCTGCCCGACCTTGGGATCCGAGGATTTGATAACGATCGCCCGGCGGTATTGGGCGAAGGCATCCATGAACCGTTCCGGAGAGACGTCGAGGTGGGGGGGGCAGGTCCAGTATTTGCCCCAACGGTTGCAGCCGAAGCGGCATTTTAAATAAGAACGGGAATCAAAAACGATGCTGTCGGTCGGTATCAGTTTAGCCTCGGTGGCACCCAGTTCGATGGCCCGGGTTACCAATCGATCCATATTCGCTTTCATGACATCTCACCCTTAAAATCGTTTCACGCTGAAATGTGATCGTCAGCCACCGTTAAGACCGGCCGGTGATGTTGTACGGTGATTCAGACCCCAGGAGGGCAGCACAGTGGTCATGAAACCCTTCAATGCAATGAGCGTCCGAGAACCCAATGGACAATACAGGGGTAATGAAATCTTGATCGTTGGGCCCTGCATTTGAATCATCATAGTTCAAAATGAAGCCCAATAAAAGAGTTCTGCAGTGCCTTTGGAAACGGTTGGTCCAAAATCATCTGTGTTCCTATAAAAAATCGTCTATTGGACGATATTCAGTTCTTTGCCAATCCTATAAAAGGATGGGGTCAATGGCACCAAACGGACCGACGTGTTTATTCCCACAGGTGGGAATGTGGAAAAATTTTTAGAACAGAGGAGGTAGAAAATGTTTCAAATCGGAACCGAGCAAAAGGTTTGCGAAGTCGGCGGTGTAAAATTCGGCGGGCAACCCGGTGAGTATCCCTGCGTTTGCGTCAGCTCGATTTTCCAAAAGGGTGACAAAGTGTTTACCGGAAAGCGCAAGGAGGGCTTCGATGAAAAAAGGGCCACGGATCTTCTCAAGACCCAGGAGCGCCTCGCAGAGGAGACGGGCGTGCCCGGCATGGCGGATATCGTCGCCAACACGGGGGAGGAGTTCAAGACGTTCATCGATTTTGTCAGCGAGACGAGCAGCATGCCCTTCTGCATCGACGCGTGGGTGATGAAGCCCAAACTGGCCGGTGCGGCATATTGCGCCGAAAAGGGTCTGCTTGACCGCATGTTTTACAACAGCCTGACCGTCTGGGAAAAAGACCTGGAAACCGAGATCAAGGAAATCGCCGACATCGGTGTCAAGCACGTGCTCCTGGTGGCCTTCGACCAGGAAGACCAAATGCCCAGCGGACGCGTTACCGGCACCCAGAGGCTACTGGACGCCATCGACAAAGTCGGCGCCAAGTTCGAGAGTGTATTCGTGGACACTTCGGTCATGAACGGCCCGGCCACGGCTTTCTGCGGTGTTGCCAACCGGATGGTCAAGGAGAAATGGGGTCTGCCGACGGCCAGCGCACCGAGCAACGGTTCTTACATGGACCTGAAACGCTTCAAGGATATGTGGGACTTCAAAGGATGGTCGGCCACCGATGCGGCCCTGGAATCCCTGTCGGCATTTTTCTTTCATGACATGATTTTTTCCGGTCCCATGGCGGGTGCTACACGCATCCTGCCGGCAGTGGCCGAGGCCGATGCGTTTCTGGCCACGGCGGTGTTCGCGGAAACCAAAAAACTGCCCAAAGACCCGAAACACCCACTGTTCAAGCTGTTCCCCGATTTTGTGGAGCAACTGAAGTCCTTGGCCTAAACCCAGCTCTCAACACCTCTAATAAGTGTCGTAATCATTTAGAAAGGAGTTGACATTATGGCGGAACTCACACCCAAGGAACGCGTCTTGCGCCTTCTGCGTAAAGAGCCGATCGACACCATGCCCTTTTTCAGCGGTATGGGAATGGTGGTCATGCCCGGTATCGAAAAAGCCGGCCTGAAATTCCCCACCATTCACACGGATGCGGAGCGCATGGCCCAATCTGCCATCTGGTCGGCCAAGATGATGAACTTCGACTGCGTGGTGATCCCCTACGACATGACCATGGAATCCGAAGCCGTAGGGAACAAGATCAGCCTTTACGAAGAGTCCGAGGACATTCTCTATCCGACGATACCCAACAAGATGTGGTCGACTCTGGACGAGGTTGAAATTCCGGACAACATCACCGAGTTGGGCCGCCTGAAGATGCTGCCGCAGGTGATTGAGATCATAAAGAAAGAAGCCCCGGAGCTGCCCATCGGATGCTGGCAGCTGGGACCCTTCACCCAGGCCGGTCAAATGCTGGAATTGGATCTGATGCTCAAGGGCGTGTTTAAGCAGAAGGAAAAGGTGGCCAAGGTCCTCGATATGCTGACCGACATGATCATCAAGATCGGCTTGAAGCTGCAGGCTTCAGGGTGCGACTATATCACCCTGCGTGAACCTGGCGTGGCCGCCGATTTGCTGAGCCCCCGGACCTTCAAAGAGTTCATCCAGCCGCGGCTGACCAGAATCCTGGCGGCCTGGAAATCGCCCAAGCTGCTGCACATCTGCGGTCAGACCGAACCCCTGTTGGCCATGATGAACGAATGTGGTGCCGACGGCTTGACCGTCGATATCAAATGCAATGTCCGCAAAGGACGTGAGATCCTGGGGCCGGACGTCCTTTTCATGGGCAATATAGACACTTACAAGATAACCTGCGACCCCGAAACGCCCAAGCAGGCCGCTATAGACCATGTCAAGGATATCATCGACGGCGGCATGGATGCCGTCATGCCCGGCTGCGACCTGTGGCCGGCCATCATAGAGGAAAACATGAAGGCCTGTGTGGACACCACTCATACATACGGAAAGAAACCGAGCCCGGCGGTTGGACGATTGTAGTTCCATCCGGAAATCAAATTTCGCTGTATCCAAATCGGGGATTACCCCAACGTTAACAAAAACTTATTAAGGAGAAAAGAACAACATGGCAACCAAAAAAGAAATATTGGAGAAATTGAAAGAAGGCGTAGTCGAATATCAGGAAGACGATGTCAAGGAAGCAGCCCAGCAAGGTTTGGATGACGGTTACGATGCGTTGGAACTGATCATGGACGGGCTTGCCGCCGGTATGGAAATCGTCGGTAATCTCTACGACAACAACGAATACTTCGTCCCAGAGGTATTGATGTGTGCCGATGCCCTGTATGCCGGCCTCGACATTCTCAGGCCGCATGTCCCCGAGAAAACCGACGGCATCAATGCCCAGGTGGTTATCGGCAGCATCCAGGGCGACGTGCACGATATCGGCAAGAACCTGGTAAAGATGATGTTCGACGTGGCGGGTTGGGATGTTCACGACCTCGGCCGCGACGTGCCCCTGGAGAAATTCGTCGAAGAGCAGATGCGGACCGATTCAGAGGTTGTCGCCATGTCCGCTATGATGACCACCACCATGCTGGGCATGAAAAAAGTCATCAAGATGATCAAGGAGAAAAACCCCAACGTGGCCATCATGCTGGGCGGCGCGCCGGTAACCAAGGATGTCGCCAACCTGTTCGGTGCCGACGGCTATGCCGAGTCGGCCGGAAACGCGGTGTCGGAGGGTATCAAGATGATCGCCCGGCTGCGCGAGATGCAAAGCAAACAATAAGCGGCGGTAATTTGTATGCGGAGTATGGCGTCCGGGCTGGGGGACCCGACGGCAGGGTCCCGGTCCGGACGGCGCCGTCAGCCGACACACCCGCGGTTATTACTATTAAGCCGAATGCGCTGGCGCCCTTCGAGGCTGATAGAGGTGATGCAGCGGAGCCTGTTCGGTGCAAACCGCGGAGGTTGGAAAGAGAAGTGACTTTTGAGAAGCGCATAAAAACGGCGGTGCGATATTCCCTTTTTGACACCTAAAAAAAACACGGGGGGCGTTTCCCCTGTGATCGACTTTTTGATAAGGAGCTGTGCGAATGGATTCTGACAAGGCAATGGTGATTTTCCAGCCTTCCGGGCGCAGAGGCGAAGTGCCCAAAGGCATCAACCTGATTGAAGCCTCGCGTCTTTTGGGCGTCGATATCGAGGCACTCTGCGGCGAAAAAAAAGTCTGCGGCAAGTGTATCGTGCGCGTGGAGGAGGGCAGTTTCGAAAAATACGGCATCACTTCCAGCAAATCCCACTGCAGCGCCTGGCTGGAGGAAGAGGATAAATTTATCAACCCCGACCGGAAAGAAAAGGGTTTTCGGCTGGGATGTGTCGCCAAGGTCGAAGGTGACATGCTGATTTTCGTTCCCGAGGAATCCCGGGCCGGAAAACAGGTGGTCAGCAAGGCCGCCCGTGATATCCACATCGACCATGATCCGGCTGTCCGCCTGTATTACGTCGAAGTCGACCCTCCGACATTCGAGGAGCCTACGGCCGACTTCGAACGCATCTGCCGGGGGTTGGAGCGGGAGTACGGACTGCAGAACTTGACCGCTGACATCTTTACCCTGCGGACCCTTCCGGACGCCCTGCGCGAAGGCAAATGGGCCGTGACCGTCAGCGTCTGGAACGACAAGGAAATCATCCGCGTACGCCCGGGCAAGCAGGAAAAAGCTTACGGTTTGGCCATCGATGTCGGCACCACGACGGTGGCGGCCTATTTCTGCGATCTGACGACAATGGAAGTCATCGATACGGTCTCCATGATGAATCCCCAGTGCAAATACGGTGAGGACGTCATGGCCCGCATTACTTTTCACATGACCACCCCCGACGGTCTCAAGCGGATGAGCGACGATATCATCGAAGGGCTCAACGACTTGATCGAACAGGCCATTGCCAACACGCATCCGCCCAAGAAGAAGATAAAGAAGAAAAAGGGCGAAGAGGGTCCGGTGGAATACAAGGAAGTGCCCGAAGAGGGCAAAACCTATTTGCGCCTTGAGACCGGAGACGTCGAAGACATCACCATCGGGTTCAACACGGCCATGCACCACATCCTGCTGGGACTGAACCCCGAGTATGTGGGGCTGGCGCCCTTTCCGCCGGTCATCCACCACAGCCTGGATATCAAAGCCCGCGATTTGGGCGTCTGTATCAACCCGTCCTCCTACATGTTCGTGCTGCCCAACGAGGCCGGTTTCGTCGGTGCGGACAACGTGGGCGTGCTCATTGCCGAAGAGCCCTACAAGCACGAAGAAAACCAGCTGATCATCGACATCGGCACCAACGGCGAGCTGGTGTTGGGTAATCGACACAAGCTGATTTCGTCTTCCTGCGCCACGGGACCGGCCCTTGAAGGCGCCCAATTGTCCTACGGTATGCGCGCAGCCCCCGGGGCCATGGAACGCATCGAGATCGATCCGGAGACCAAAGAAGTCAACTACAAGGTCATCGGGCGCGACGCCTGGCGGAAGTTTTCCGAACCGAAAGAGATGAAGGCCAAAGGGATCTGCGGTTCGGGAATCCTGGATGTCTTGGCCGAGCTCTACACCAGCGGCGTGATCACCAAGAGCGGCGTGTTCAACAAGAAGGCGCTCAAGGACTGCAAACGGTTCCGGAGGAATCCGGACAACAATCAACCGGAATTCGTACTGGCATGGGCCGAGGAGTCGAGCATCGACAAGGATATTGTTATCACCCAGAAAGATGTCCGCCAGATCCAGCTGGCCAAAGGCGCCCTGTATGCCGGATGCAAGCTGATGGTCCAACGCATGGGCCTTGAAAAGGTGGACAAGGTCAAGATTGCCGGCGCTTTCGGCACGCATGTCGACCGCACCAAGGCCCTGATCATGGGGTTGTTCCCGGATTGTGAAATCGACATGATCCAGAGCGTGGGCAATGCCGCCGGCGACGGCTGCCGAGCAGCGCTGCTGAATGTGAAAAAGCGCGTCGAAGCCAATTGGTGTTCGCGTAACGTGGAATACATCGAGTTGACGGTGGAGGCCAACTTCCAGAAAGAATTCATGGAAGCCATGCAGATGCCCCACATGACCGATGAATTTCCGCATTTGCGCGGCATCGTGCCGGACGAAATTCTCGATCAATAAATTCGGCAGATCCCCGGCGGTGGACGATGGATGGTTTGCCGGGGATCCATCCCGATTTATTATAATTACCGCACCAGAGCCGTGGATTCTGACCTATCGTGTTGAGTCCACCCAGGCTGACAACGACGGCCAAACGATGAGAGCGCATCTTGAGTGCTGACACGCCTGAGACACCGAAGGTCGCTTACGTTACGGTTGAGGCTGGAATCTGCGGATTTGCCTGTACGATCAGGGCCAGAAAGACGGGCAAACGATCGGTTACCGTCGAGATATCCGATTCGGAGTGTCAGCAGATCAAGCGTCTTGCGGACAATATGACCGAAATGACCTTGAAAGAACTTTTTCTGCCCTTGACCCGCAATCCGGTGACCATTGCGGCTGAAAAATCGGGCTGCCACCCGTCATGTGCGATCCCGTCGGCCTTGCTGAAAGCCGTGGAAGTCGCCATGGATATGGCGTTACCCAAAGATGTTCGCATTAAAATTCAGTCCAGGAACGAGAGTGAAGGTTGACGATGAGCCGTGAAATCACATTGAAGAAACCCAATGTCGTTCCATTCAAGACCAACGAGGGCGTCTCGCACGATTTGCTGAAACGATTGCTCGAAAAGGGAAAGAATTACGGGCTGAATGCCGTATTTCCGTTCAGCGTCGATAAACTCCTCGTATCCGAATGGGTGCACCTGAAGTGCCGTTACGGCTGCAAGAATTACAGCACCAACTGGTGCTGCCCTCCGGCCACTCCCCGCCCGGAAAAAGTGCGTAAAATTTTGGACGAGTATACCACCGCGCTGCTGCTGGTCGGCAGCAAAACCTGCGCCGATTTTTATCGCAACAACGGACGCAAACGCGGCCAACAGGTGAAATGCTGGAAGGGTACCATCGGGATGGAACGGATGCTGTTCCTGGAGGGCTACTACAAGGCCTTCAGTCTGGTGGGCGAATGCTGCGCGCTGTGTAAGAAATGCGCCTATCCCGATGAGTGCCGCTTTCCCCAGGAAAAAAGACCTTCGGTGGAATCGTTTTCCATCGATGTCATCGGTACCCTGAAAAATCTGGGGACGACATCGAAAGTCGCCACCAGCACCGGCGATACCTTTAATTACTATGGCATTATTTTGCTGGAATAAAGGCTCACATTCCGGTTGTCGAATCATATGGTGCCGCCGAAAAAAGTTTGATTGACAATGTGCGTCGAAAAGCAGAAGAATGCAAGAATATCATCCGCGCGGCTTAGATTTAAGCGGTCAATTTTCACCCATGACCTGAAAACATGTTCCAAGGCCATTACTTCGGAAAGGAGGTGAGAACTCTAAGAGCGGAAATTCGTGTACAAAAGGCGTTTAATGTCGACACTATGAAAGGAGACAATTCATGGCCAAACAAATGCTAATTGATGCCTACCGGGGCAAAAGAACCGCAAAAGCCCCGTGGGTACCTTACGCTGGGGTTCATTGCGCATTCCTGATTAATGAGCCGGCGGACAAAATGCTCAAAGACCCCGCACTCCTTGCCAAAGGCGTTGTCAATGCGGCCAAACGCTATAAAGCCGATGGTATACCGTTGCTTTTCGACCTGTCGGTGGAAGCCAATTCTGTTGGGTGCGAACTCAAATGGTGGGGCGACAACGTTCCCTCCGTAACCACGCATCCCTGCTCGGGTAAGACGCCGGCCGAAGCGGGCCTCAAAATGCCCACGAAAGATTCGGGCCGTTGGCCGGTGATATTCGAAGCGGCCAAAATCGCCAAACCCCAACTCGAGGAACTCGACTGTGCGTTGATGGGTCTCTTCTGCGGCCCATTGACCCTGGCCTCCCATCTGGCCGGAGTCCGAATTTTCACGGATGTTTACAAGCATAAAGAATTCGCCCACCAAATACTTAAGTATGCCGGCGAAGTCGGGGCCATTGCGGCGAAGTTTTATGCCGAAATGGGCTGCGACATCGTCGCCATCGTCGACCCCGTTGCCTCGCAAATCAAGTCCGAAACGTTCAAGGAATTCGTCGCTCCGAACTGCCAACCGGCCATCAAAGCGATCCACGATGCCGGCAAGACGTCCTCGTTCTTCATTTGCGGCGACTGCACCAAGGTAATGGAAGACGTCTGCCAGATCGGCACCCACGGATTTGCCATCGACGAGCAACTCAACCTGGTGTTCGTCCGCGATTTGGCCCGCAAACACGGCGTCGGGTTCGGCGGCAACCTCAAACTGACCCTGGCCCTGAGCCTGGGCCTGCTTTCACCGAGGGAAGACGCCATCGTGAGCCTGGCTGCTGGAGGGCAGCACGGGTACACGTTCGCGCCTGGGTGAGACATGCCCTACGATGTTCCGGTGGAACATATGGACCAAGCCCTCGAAGCCAGAGAATGGTATGATCAGTACTATGCCAAGTATCCGGAATCTTGGTAAACCATCAGCGAAAGGAGGATTCGGATCATGGCAGAAGAAAAAATACACATTGACGTCCTGACCCTGGACAGCGTGCAGTGTGCGGCATGCGGCTACATGATGGAGTCGATTGCAGCCCTGCCGTCGGATGTACAGGAAATGATTGTCTACAAGGAATGGTCGATCAAGAACAAAGACGGTATCGGCAAGTTCCTCGAACTCAAAGGCAAGGTTCTGCCGACCATCTGCATCGAAAGCGATCTCGTTTTCGAGAGTATCATTCCTCAATACGAGGAGCTCATCGATGAGATGGCCAAGCGCGCACCCTCCGAAGCGATGAAGGAACGGATCATATCGCTGCGAGAGGTCGGGTTTGAGTTCGACAAGATCCAGGAAAACCTGGCCAAGGCCGGTGCTGGAATGTCGACCCGCGTAGATTCCAAAGTCAAATAACCTCACATCACCACACGTCCGGGTCCCGAAAGGGACCCGGATCGCCTCTCTGCGCAACAAGGAGCTTCAAGAGCGGTGGAAAAGCACACGGTTGTCGAGCAGCTGAAGACATTGATCATCACCAACGGCCTTCCCCATACCGATGTGGCTCTCTTCGGCATCAAATGCCCCTATTGCGGAAAATCGGACCGCATCCATAAACTCGAAACCCCCGACGATCTTCCCCGAAACGTCAGTGCGGAAGATGCCGGCCAATACGGTGCCCTCTGGCAAGAGCTCAATCCCGAAGCGTCCATTCTGGGTGTCTGCAAATTTTGCCACAACCCTTCGGAATTGGCCGTCAAGTCCGGGCAGGCCCGGGTACTGGTTAACCGGTAAAGAGCACGGATCGTTTTGAGATAGACCCTGCCGGGAAAGGGCACTTCGGGGCCAATGCAGAGTGAACCCCGGTCGCCTGCGAGAGAGAGCGCGTTAGGTGATACGATATCCTCGCCATGCGGAGCGGGGTGTCCAACGGGTTCCGGCTCTGCGATCAAAAAGGAGACCAAGGATGAAAATCGAGGTGTTGGGTCCGGGCTGCAAACGGTGTGACCAGCTTTACGAGAATGCCCTATCAGCGGCGGCGCATTTCGATGAAGCCGCCGGTATCGAAGTCAAGAAAATTACCGACATTAAATACTTCGCTCAAATGGGCGTTTTCTTAACCCCAGGGTTGGTCATCAACGGTGAAGTGATTTCGGTCGGCAAGGTACTTGCGGCTGAAGACATCCAGCAAAAAATTGCGGAGAAGATCTGATTCATGGCCCATTCGACTCAAGTCTACCTGATTACTGGATTTTTAGGTTCCGGCAAAACGACATTTCTCAACCGAATTATCGACCGGTTTCCCAAAAATAAAAAATTGACCCTGCTCGTCAACGAATTTGGAGAAGTCGGGGTGGACGGCACCCTGGTCGAATCCGAAGACATCGATATGATGGAGATCAGCAAGGGTTCCATTTTTTGTGTCTGCGTAAAAACGGACTTCATCAAGGGGTTATACGCCCTTAATACTACCGTCCAACCCGATGTGCTGCTGATCGAATCCACCGGCGTGGCCAATCCCTCGGACCTCAAAAAGGACCTCCAGCTGCCCATTTTCGAAAACCGTTTCCAATTCGTGGAACAGTTCTGCGTCATCGATGCGGCCCACTTTTTGGACGCTTACGAAGCCTATGCGTCTTTGGAGAAGCAGATTGCCTCATCCAGCGTCTTCATCATCAACAAAATCGACACCGCATCGGCCGAGAAGCTCTCCAAGACGAAGGATGTGATCCGGCAGTTCCATCCCGATCCCCTGTTTTTCGAAACCAATTATTCAGACATCCCTTTGGAACGTTTTTTTACCATCGCCTTCGACGACAAGGGCGAGGAGGCCCAGCACCCAATGGAGCGGAATGCCGGGACGGTCCTCTCGGAGGCCGAGCTGGACCGGTTTCTCGATGACCTGCTCGACAATCCGGACCTTGAGATCACGCCTCCGGACCTGCTGGTGTCGGTGGCTTACCGATGGACCGGCAAAGACGTGCAACAGGTCAAGTCCCTGGCCGACGCTCTGCCGAGTGCCGTCTTACGGGCCAAGGGCTTTGTCGAAGAGAACGGCAACATGCTGATCTTCAACTATGTGATGGGCGACTGGACTCTGGAAGTGTCGCGCATTCCGGTGGACCGTATCAAACACAAGAACGTCGTTGTGATTATCGGACCTCCGGACGCGATGGACGACATCGAATCGGCTGCACGGGGCGGCAATTGGACCAGCCTGGGTGTCTACCAACCCTACGCGGACTGAAGGCACCCCGTGAAACCCAGGGGATCGATGCCTCAATGAACCCCTTTTGCGCTTCAATTCGGACAACGCGGTGAGGATATGCCAGATTCCCTGTACGATCTCGCCATAGTAGGCACCGGTCCCGCCGGTATGACGGCCGCGCTCTATGGGCAACGTCTCGGTTTGACCACCATCGTTTATGGTGACATTCCCGGCGGCAACGTCTATATGATCGAGAAGCTCGAAAATTATCCCGGGTTCATCGGCGGTATCGCCGGCACCGAATTCGGCGTCAAGCTGTTCCAGCAGGCCCAAACCGAAGGCGCATTGTTTACCATGGCCCGGCTGAAAAAACTCGGACACGGGGATGGTTTTTTTCAGGCCACCGACGTCAACGGTCAGGTGAGTGCTGCAGCCGCGGCCATCGTTGCCACCGGCCGCTTGCCCATCAGGCTTCCTGCGGCGAAGGCGAATTTAAAAGGCGTCAATTTTTGTTCGGTCTGTGACGGGCCGCTTTACCGCAACCAAAATGCGGTCCTGGCCGTGATCGGAAGCGACAACAGCGCGGCCCAGCATGCCATGACACTGGCGAGAATAGCCGACAAGGTATACCTGATTCACCGCAGCGGGCACATGATCATGGACGCCGCCCACGCCGATCATCTGGCCAGTCAGAAAAATGTCGTCAGGATGGACCGGACTGAAGTGGTCGGTATCACAGGTCTCGACCTGATCGAGGCGCTCACGATCAGATCCCCCGATGGCAGAGAAAAAGAGCTGGCGGTGGACGGGGTGTTCATGGCTGTCGGGTGGCGGCCGAATTCCGCTTTTCTCGACCTCCCGGTCGAAAAAACGACGGAAGGGTACCTATCGACCGACGCCCGGCTCATGACGACCTTTCCTGGCCTCTTCGCCGCCGGTGACGTGCGGGAAACGGACATGTGGCAGGTTCTGACCGCCTGCGCCGACGGGGCCCGCGCGGCCAAATACGTCGCCGATTACCTTACAGATCGCTGAAGCGTCAATATCTTTCGGCGGCAATGAATCCGTCAGTTCGGTTTATTGCCGGCAGAGGCAGGATGCTCCCCTAAGACCTTTCCAGCTAAACCGTTAAAAACAGTGAACGGACGTCCAATTTCCTTGTCAAATCGGTTTTGGTATCCTACTAAGTAGAATAAATGCTTAACCAGACTATTGATCATGGCCCCTATCGACCCCGACTGCCCGTGCACCGGCAAAAACATGCGCAACTTGGCGGCACCCTGGATTCTGCTCACGCTTTTCAACCAGGACGGTATCCACGGTTATGAAATCGGCAGGATCATCAGCGGCTATCTGGAGCGTACCGAAGCCGGACTGAACTTGGCCGGCTTGTACCGTCATCTCAACGTGCTGGAGAAGCGGGGAATGGTGACCAGCGAATGGGATATCGGAGCCAAGGGGCCGGCCAAACGCCGGTACTTTCTGACCAACGCCGGCAAGGAATGTCTGTGGCGCTGGATCGGAACCCTGGGCAGCCAGATGGTGCTGATCGGCACATTTTTCGATCAGGCCCGGATCGCTTTTCCATCCGCCGTTTTGCCCCATATTTCGATGACCCCGGAATAAAACCGAATTAAGAAAGGAACGCCATGCCGATACCCCAGCCGTTAAATGTGACGAAACCGGTCAAACTGATCTTTGCCGGCGGATTTCTCGGGTCGGGCAAGACCACCGCGCTGGGTGCGCTGGCTCGGGATATCATCCGCAAGGGACTGCGGGTAGGCATCGTCACCAACGATCAGAGCGGCAACCTGGCGGATACGGTCATCGTCCAACAGATGCTCGCCGAATTGGACGTGCCGGTCCAAGAGGTGGTGGAAGGATGCTTTTGCTGCAAGTTCGATGAACTGATTCATCAGATCGAGAAGATTCTCGAACACGAACCGGACATCCTCATGGGCGAGCCGGTGGGCAGCTGCACTGATTTTGTCGCCGCCGTCGCACACCCGATCAAGATCCATTACGGGGGGGCCTTCACCTTCGCTCCGTTTTCGACCATGGTCGATCCGGATCGGGTGCGCGAACTACTGCTCAAAGAGACCGAGTCGACCTTCCCAGAGGACGTGGCCTATCTTTTCGGAAAGCAGCTCGAGGAGTCGGACCTCATCGTCCTCAACAAATGTGACCTGTTGGATCCGGTGGAAACGGATCGCTTGGTAAAGGCCCTGCAGGACAGATTTCCCGATCGGGAGGTGCTGGTCACCTCGGCCCTAAAGGGCAACGGCATGGCATCCTGGCTGAACATCCTGCTCAGCGACCGCCCCGGCGCCGACACCGTGCTGCGTCAGATCGACTACGACCGATACGCACAGGCCGAGGCGATACTCGGCTGGCTCAATGCGGCGGTCAAGGTCCGCTCAAAAGAACCGTTTGCGCCGGGAGATCTGATGCTGAGACTCCTTCTGGTCATCCGTGACACACTTCGACAGATGAGTGCCGGTATCGGTCACCTCAAACTGGCCTTGACTTCCGGGGGACAGTCGACATGGGCCAACCTCACCGATCTTCGTTCCGAGCCCCAGCTGGGACGGTTGCATGCCCAAACCGCCTCGGGAGGCACCCTCTTGGTGAACGCCCGCGTGAAGCTCGAACCCGCGGAATTGGAGGCTGTCGTAAGGGAGGCCCTTGCCGCAGCGGCGGAGACCTTTACACTGCAGATCGATATTGTCGATTTGCAGTGCTTCAGTCCGGCGTATCCCCATCCTCCCTACCGCATGCAGGAAGGGGCCGCCTCATGATGACCATCGAAGTCATCGGCCTGGACCCGCCTTGCGACAAGTGCACCGAACTTTTGGAAAATACCCGATCCGCGGTGAAGCAGTCCGGAATTTCCGCCCAGGTCGCAAAGCGGTGGACGCTGGATCCCAAGATTCGGGAAAAATACGGACTGTTACTGAGCCCGGCCCTAATCATCGATGGAATGGTGGTGGCCCAGGGCAAGGTTTTTAAAACCGAGCACATAGTGGCGCTCTTGACAGATTGAAGGCCGGTTCAGCCTTGAACAAGGAGCAAGGATGATGGCCACGGATGACATATGGATCATCGGTACCGAACCCCCCTGTCCGCGATGCGATTACCTGACCCGGATGGTAAAGGACATTGTTACCACCTCGGGTCTATCGGTCGCCGTGAAACACTTGGCTTATACGAGTGAAGAGGCCCGCGTATTTGCGTCCGCGCTAAATTTGGAGCCGGGAACAGCCAAAGATGTCGCATGCAGGGCCTCGGTCGATGCCGACTGGCACCGGATACATGAACTGGTCAACGGGTCCGGCGGGGAATCGACCTGCTGTCCCACTGCGGCGCCCCGTTGGTCTCCGGAATTGGATGAGGCCCTGCGTCCCTGCGAGCGCATGGCCATCGAAACCGGAATCATGATGACACCGGTATTGGTTATCGGTGGTCGGTTGTTCCACCAGGGCAGCGTCCCCAAGCGGCAAAGGGTCACCGAATGGATCAACGAGTGCTTCCCGGGTGCCGCCGACCGTGACCTTGGGCGACACCTTCTCGAGGTGTTGGGGCCCGGTTGTGCCAAATGCAACGCCTTATACGACAACGCCGTTCAAGCGGTAAGTCTCACCGGCATCGGCGACCGAGTAACGGTCCGCAAAAGGACCGATATTGCTTATTTTCAAGAAATGGGGGTTTTCATCACTCCCGGTCTTGTGATCGACGGTACCGTCGTGTCGAAAGGCAAGGTGATGACTGTCGATCAGATTGCCGATCGTTTAAGCGATCATGTGTCGGTTTGACGCCGGATCCCGAATGAAGACCTGAACAATGGAGAGCGAGAACCATCTCGCTCCATCAAAGCAGGCGGGTTTCATCAATGAAACACTATCTGGCCATTGGCTTCGGTGAATTTCTGGGGACATTCATCCTGGTGTTTTTTGGCACGTCAATCGTTGCTGTGAGCGTTGTGTTTCAAGCCCCGGTGGGTCAGGTGCAGGTGGCCCTGGTCTGGGGAGCCGGCGTGACCCTGGCGATATACACCTCCCGCCATTTGTCCTGCGAGCACCTGAACCCGGCCGTGTCCATAGGGATGATCCTTGCCGGATGGATGCAGCCTCGACTGCTGATTCCGTGCTGGTTTTCGCAGCTGACGGGCAGCGCATTCGCGGGGTGTTGTGTTTTTCTCATATTTCATCCGGCCATCCCCGGACCCAATGGCGGGTTTTTCTGGGTTTACATATTCGCGCCGCTTGTCGGCGGGTCTATCGCCGCCGGCTGTTTTCGTTTTATTATCGCCCCTATGATGGCGGCGAAAATAGCGACCATGGCCTGCGAGTGCAGCGCTGAGACTGCCTTGAATGGCTCGAGGGAAAACCGCGGGGGTAATTGTCAGCCCTAGCGGAAGACAAGACAGCAGGGGATTCCTTTGAAAACAAGTCAGAATCATGGCCGATCGGGGCCGGTAAAAGGTGACGTTTATGCAGAAGGATGCCGGTTGGCTCTTGCCGGCAAGCTTTCGGAGGCGGTTGATGTTTTCACCGAGGCGATCAAGCACGACATTCACCGGGCCGAGGCGTATTTCAGGAGGGGGGTATGCCACTACCGGCTCGGCAACTATCTCTTGGCCGTCGATGATATGGATGCGGCCACGGTTCTGGGCTGCCAAGACGCCCAGATGTGGAGTCGACATGCCCTCCAGCAGACCGATGCCACAGACGAGCCGCCGCTCGGGCGGCCATGAAGCCGTCAATGCACATAGAGCCGATCGGGCAGTTCCAACGATGACTTCAGGTCAAACCGAGTAAAATACTCCAGATTGAGCATGCCGGAATAGGCCATTCCCCTTAACAGCTTCAGCCAACGGGACTATCTGTCCAGCGGCAACACGCCCAGGCTGCAGTGGTCGGTATATCCCGTGACGCCGCGAAGATGAATCTCCCTAGTCGCGCGGTTTTAGGGCAACATTTCCGGAGTGACGTCCAATCAATCTTTTTAGAGGGCATCATGGCCGGCAAGAATGCCCGATCCTATTGCCGGGTGCAAGATAAATGGCATGCTCCTCGAACACCCGAGCCCAATTCATAACCCATTCCAGCGGTTCAACCATGAATCGGGTTGAATTAATTAAACCTGTCTGATATGACGCATGGGGCCGATAGCCTTCCTCTTGACGTCAGGGACAAATGGCCTCCCCAAGCCTTTGACAACGATGAATTCTCTGCGGTAGCCATGGTTCAGCCACCAAAAATATTGATAGAAGTCATGTACAAGGCGGACTACTGTCTGCCGTGTTTTTATATGGATGAGACGGTGCAGCACATATTGCCGAAATACGGGAAGTACATCCAGTACCGCAGGGTGGATTTCATGAAGGGTGCCGACAAACAGCGCTTCTTGGATCTATCCTACAGCTTGTTCGGCCAGGAGAATGTGCGCAAGTACGGCCGGGTCGCTCCGGTGCCCTCCCTGTTTATAAACGGTGAACTCGTATTCGACGCCATCCCGCCTCTTTTCGACCTCGAGGAGGCTATCGAAGAGGCGATACGGGAAAAAGGATTGAAATCCTGAGGAGAGACGGTCATGACAACCGGTAAAATACATCTGGAAGTCCTTCACGAGGGGGCCCATTGAATCCCCTGCGAATACATGGCCCGTGTGGTCGCTGAAGTCGCCCCTGCGTACGAAAATTTAATCGAATGGGAAACCGTCATCACCAAGGAATTAAAAGGTGCCCGGCGCTATGCCGAACTCTCGCAAAAAAAAGGCCGCCCCTTGCCGGTCCCATCCATCATCATCGACGAGCAGCTCGTCTTTGATACCATACCCAGCGTCGAACAATTGAAAGAGTACCTGGACGAACGCGTTGGCGCTAAATTAGAGGACCATCACCCCTGACAATGAAGAACTTTTACGTCAGGTGATATGCCAACCTGTTACCAAGTCTTCAGAATGAAAATAAATAAACCTGCGAAATCCACCAACATCCTGGTTTTAGGCCTGGGTGGCGTCGGCTATTACCTGGCCAAGCGCCTTGTCCATGAAGGATACGCCATCACCGCCTTCGAATCGGACGGTGGAATGATCCGCCAGGCCGATGGGAGTCTGGACGCCCGCTTGATCCAGGGCAATGCCATGAGCATCGACCGCTGGCGGGAGGCCGATGCCCCCAGGATGGATTACCTCATCGCCGTCACCGACAACGATGCCGTGAACATGATGGCCTGCATCATAGCCGACCGCTTCGGAATCCCCCGCAAAATAGCCCGGGTGCGCTCAATGGATTTCGGGGGCGAAGGTTCCATCCTGAGTTCCGAGGACCTCAAGATCGACCTGATCATCCACCCGGAAGAGTTGGCGGCTCAGGAGATTTACCGATTGGTCAAGCTCAGGGCCGGCAACGACATCATCGATGTTGCCGCCGGGCAAATTCAGGTATTGGCAACCCGCATACAAGAGAAATCGCCACTGGCCAACAAAACACTGAAAGATCTTGCCAAAGAGTATCGTGAATTCCCCTTCAGAGTGGTTGCGGTTGCCCGGGGGATTTCCACCATAATCCCCGGCGGGGATTACGAGTTGACGCCACAGGATCAAGCCTTTTTCATGGCCTCCAAGGAAAATCTCCCCCATTTGATGGGCATCACCGGTGTCGAACAGCAGAAACGCCACCGGGTGATGATTCTCGGCGGCGGCTTGGTGGGCCGTCGGTTGTCCGAGCTGCTGGGAAAAACGGTCGAAGTCCGACTGATCGAGAAAGACGAGAGCTGCGCGCAGGAGCTGTCTTCGGAATTGGACAATACCGAAGTGTTGCTCGGTGACGGGTCGGAGTCGAACGTGTTGGTATCCGCCGGCCTGTTGGATATGGACACCTTCATTACCGCCACCGGCGAGAACGAAACCAATATCATGAGCTGCGTGATGGCCAAACACCTGATGAATTCGCACAAGGAAGGTTCGCCCGGCGGTAAACAGGGAAAATGCATTGCGTTGGTCAACAAAGAGGACTACATGGCACTCGCCTCGACCATGGGTTCGGATATCGCTCTGAACAAAAAAATCCTGGCCGGCAACGAGATATTGAAGTTCATCCGCAGGGGCGAGCTGCTATCCGTGGCTCATCTGCATGGACTGGATGCAGAAGTGGTTGAAATCGTCGCTGCCCCGCATTCGCAGATTACCCGCAAACCTCTCTCCAAAATGGATTCCACTTACTACGGAAAGATAATGATCGGTGCCATTCATCGAGACGGCGCATGGCACGTCGCTGTCGGTGATACCCACATCCAGAGTGACGAACGGGTGATCGTGGTCTGTTTGTCGCAGCATTTGAGAGACGTGCAGGAGTTGTTTCTCGCCTGACCCCCATCCGGTAACCGTCAGTGATTTATAGAATCGGGTCCAGCTATAGGCGGCTGAGGGTTGGCTGTTGCCGGAGCGATCGTTGAGCGCAGGAGATGGATCGGAAGGGGCGGGGTGCCAGGCCAGGCTCGAAGATGACCGGTTATCGACGGGCAGGGCCTATCTTTTCCAGAAGGACGGGTAGAAGATCACCAGTGCCGAAAACATTTCCAGCCGGCCCACCAGCATGTTCCAGGAGAGAAACCACTTGCCGACATCCGAAATATGGGCGTAATTTTCGGATGGGCCCACGGCACCGAAACCCGGACCGATGTTCATCAGCGTTGCGATGACCGAACTCATGGCCGTGACATAGTCCATCGAATCCACCAGCACCATGAAACATCCGCCACCAAGCACCAGAAAAATATTGACGATGAAGTAGCAGACGGCCAAGTCGATGATTTGGGGGTCGACCGGCCGTTGGTTCAAACGGACCGATACCACCGTCATCGGCTGAAAAAAAATGCGCTTTATGGCCGCCACCCCGAACTTCCATATCAGGACATAGTGGACGACCTTGATGCCACTGGTCGTCGATCCCGCGCAGGCACCGACGAAGCACGCGGCGTAAAGAAACATCTGGGCCGCTTGGGGCCACTGCTCGTAGTCGGCGGTGGTAAACCCGGTGGTGGTCAGCAGGGACATCACCTGGAAGGTGCCGTACCGGATCGCGTCGATCAGGCCGGCATAGGTATTTTCCTTCCACAAGATCAGCGATACCATCCCGCAGAAAAACAGCAGGAAGCCTAAGTACCAGCGGAATTCGGTGTTTATTTTGATGATGTGCCAGTTGCCCTGCATCATGTGGTAGAAGAGCATGAATGTCATGCCGCCCAGGAACATGAAGAGGATAACGATCCAATCAATGTAGGCACTTTGGTAATATCCGATGCTGGCATTCCAGGGCGAATAGCCGGATGTCGATACCGTCCCAAAAGACGTACACAACGAATCGAAAAGCGTCATTCCGCCCAGGCAAAGCAGAATGATTTCCAGAAGGTTCAGGGCCATGTAGATGCCCCAGAGCCAGATCATCGTGTCCCGGTTGCGGGGAATGAATTTTTCCTTGGTGATCACTTGACCGGGGCTCGATTCGGCCCGGAAAAGACGCACCCCCCCCATTCCCTGGGGTAGGAAAATAACGGTTAAGGTCAAAAAACCCATGCCGCCGAGCAGGTGGGTTTGGCTGCGCCAGAACAGCAGCCCATGCGGCACCACTTCGATATCCGTCAGAATGGTCGCACCGCTGGTGGTATAGCCGGACATCATTTCAAAAAAGGCGTCGGTAAAGGCGGGAATCGATCCGTGGATCATATACGGCAGGCCGGAAAGTGCGGAAATCAGAATCCATCCAAAAACGGCGACGAAAAACCCGTCCTTGATGTTCAGGTCGTGATGGTGGCGATAGAACCGCCAGAGCGGAAACCCGATGGCGGTGGTCAGGATTCCGGAGACGGCTAACGCGAAGAGGTCGTTTTCCGCGTAATAGATCGAGCAGATCACCGGAAACACCATTGAGATGCCGGTGACCATCAACAGTTTTCCCAGGACGTTGGCAATCGGCTTGTAATTCATCTCTGTCCACACCCTGACACGACGGCGCGTCGGTTCACTTTAGCGATCTCATAAGTCGGGATATGACCGAACAGGCTGCACGCTGCAGTATTTATGATGGCAGTGCAAAACTTCGCAGGCGCGAAGCCTCTGTAAAAACTTGCTTCATACCATATCACTATTAGCATGTCAGCAATCATATTGCTTTGTTATTCAATCCTCGGTTGAGCGGTTGCCAGCCCAAACGGGATCAACCGTTCCCGGTTAAAGCGCCACAACGGGCTCCTGTCAGTCGCAAGAGGCATCAATTGGGTGGCATTCCAGGTTTCATCCAATGGGTGAAGGCGAGCCATACAAACAATTGAATTTAAATCTAAAAAAATTATTAATTCATAACCGATGAACCTTTAACCTTGATCCGGGTTCCGATACGTTTAGGTCAATTGCCATGGCCGGTTCTGGCGGGGGCGCGGAAGAGGATGGTCGCTGTCCGGATGATGAATGGGATCGTTCGCAGCGGCTACGATGATCGACGATGCAGGCGACAGGGGCGACTCTATTGACCTGGGTGGGAGATTCGGGTTAAGGGTTCGAACGAAAATCAGGTGCTTTGCCAAGTCGGCATCATTATAAAACCCAGGAAGGTGACTGTTGAAAAAAATTGCTGTTTTACCCGGTGACGGCATCGGCCCCGAGGTGATGGCCGAGGCTGCCAAAGTTCTCGCAACGCTGCAGGATGCTTTTGGCCTTAAATTAGAAATGACGTCCGCGGATATCGGCGGTGTGGCCATAGACAACCACGGCCGGGCGCTTCCCGGTGAAACGCTGAGGATTTGCGAGGCCAGCGATGCGATTCTGTTCGGTTCGGTGGGGGGGCCCAAATGGGAGAAGCTGCCGCCGGAAGAGCAACCGGAGCGCGGGGCGTTATTGAAACTGCGCAAACACTTCGATCTCTTCTGCAACATTCGGCCGGCAAAGGCCTACCGGGCTCTGACTGCCGCCAGTCCGCTCAAGCCCGAAATCGTCAGGGACGGGTTTGAAATCGTCTGCATCAGAGAGTTGACCGGGGACATCTATTTCGGCCAACCCAAGGGACGCGAAGGGAACGGTGCGGACGAAAAGGCCTTCGATACCATGATCTATTCGCGACGGGAGATCGAGCGTGTCGCCCGGGCGGCCTTCGAGATCGCCCGCGGTCGCCGGCGCCGGTTGACCTCCATCGACAAGGCCAACGTGCTCACGACCATGGTGTTATGGCGTGAGGTGGTGACGGAAGTATCACGGGAGTTTCCCGACGTAACCCTGGAACACCTCTACATCGACAATGCCACCATGCAGGTCATGCGGGATCCGCACCGTTTCGATGTCATACTGGCCGGCAACATGTTCGGGGACATCATCACCGACGAGTGCGCCATGCTGACAGGTTCACTGGGAATGCTCGCTTCGGCCAGCATCAACGCCGGCAAATTCGGCATGTATGAACCCGCCGGCGGATCGGCACCGGACATCGCCGGCAAGGGGATCGCCAATCCGGTGGCACAGATCATGAGCGCCGAGATGATGCTGCGATACAGCCTCGGGTTTCCGGAGGCAGCCGATGCGTTGGCCGAGGCCGTGGGCAGGGTCATCGACAAGGGGATTCACACGCCCGATATCGCCACGCAAGGGTCCACGGTCGTGAACACCCAGGCCATGGGCGATGCCGTCGTGAACGAGATCAGGTCGGCGCTTTGACGCCGGTTGATGCAAGCTGTCGGAACGGATACGACCCGCTCTCCCCGGGCCGGAAGGTGACACTGTGCCGGAAAATCCCCTGCGGGGCATCAGTTTGACCCTGCTGGCCACGCTGGGCATCGTCTTGATGAATACCTGTACGAGAAAATAAACAGTCTTTCATACGGGCCGGTTGACGACGGTTTTCCATTTTCTACTGATCGGTGTCGTGATCGCCGCTCCATATACGCTCATTTTCAGTAAGGTGGTTGGGACTCCATTCGAGATACGGGGCGCCAGAGGTACTTTCCCCCGTCGCCGAAAATGCGACTTATGGACAAGCCTGCGGCGAAGCGCTATATTTCTGACACCTTTCATTGCGGGCGAAAATACAAAGAGGCGCCTTTTCAGTGCGGTTGTTGGATGGGTAGGGTATGCGCCTCGGGGCCGTAGGCGTCAATACATGATCCTTTGCCCTTAGCGGTTACTGGCCGGGTTCAATGTAACTGAAGTGTTCATATTGATAATCTAATTCACCTATCAGGGGTGTCCTATGAAGAATAAAGTGTTTTTAACGGC
Organism: uncultured delta proteobacterium; assembly: GCA_963792945.1. Taxonomy (GTDB): domain Bacteria; phylum Desulfobacterota; class Desulfobacteria; order Desulfobacterales; family SG8-13; genus JARFQH01. Next base: position 46,569 of record CAWBYM010000001.1, read on the forward strand.
GATAGCGGTTCTTACCGGATGGTCCATTATTGTTTTTTCTCCGCTGTCAAATGCCTCACAGGATCATGGAGATGTTTCCGGAAGTCTTGTCGGTGGATACCGCATTTTGTCGATCGGCCAACCGCCTGAGGGCGTGCCGTTGGCTCTGACGGTTTACCGCGGCGATTACATCAAGTTTGACTTCGATGATTCGATATCCGAACCGGTCTTGTCGGTTCCGGCCTTGTCGATTCAGGAGCGGTTGCCCGGAACGATATCCGAGGCCCCCTACTTCAAGATGAAAACCTCCGGCGTCTTTCCGTTCACTCTCGGGAACCTGAAGGGAACGATCACGGTGGTTGACTTCCGCCAAGCGAACTACGTGGAAGTTTCATCCCGGGAAGCCTCCGACCTGATCCAGAACATCAAGCCCTTCGTCCTGGACGTACGGACCGATGCCGAATTCAAGAATGGACACTTGGAGAACGCGGTGCTTTTGCCCGTTCAACAGCTGCAGGCGCGCTTGAAGGAACTTGAGGCGTACAAGGATCAAAACATCCTGATTTACTGTGCCACAGGAAACAGGAGCACTGTCGCTTCTAAAATCATGATTGATTCCGGCTTCAAGCGCATCTACAATTTGCGATACGGCATTTCCCAGTGGGGCCGTGACAATTTTCCGATCGTTCGATAACCCGCTTAGCCGGCGACATTCCCGGATGACGCTGTTCGAAAAACCGTTTGCTAACGGTAAAAAAATCGATTAAACAACCGCAAAAACAGAGGAGAGACATGCCTGAGACCCAACCTGCGGCCGTTCCACGGAATTCTGGCCAACCGCTGAACCGGATGGCCAGCTATGAATGGATTCTCATGGCACTGATGGCGCTCGCCGTCATCGGCGTGGGGATCACTTATCTATATCCGGACAAAAGTTTCCGTTACTGGTTGGCCATGGTACCGGTTTTCGGCGGGGCTTGCCTGGCTCTCGAATGGTCCCGGCTCAGAAACAAGGAGAAGGGTTTCTGGTCCATCATCAAAGACCAGTTTTACCACTGGTCCGGCGTCCTGATCACGGTATACCTGGTCTATTTGCTCGTCAATGCCCAGCAACTGAACAACCAAAACGCCGGTCTCGTTGTCCTCCTGGTGCTGGCGCTGGCGACATTCCTGGCAGGGATTCAGCTCGGTTGGCGCCTCTACCTGATCGGCGGTTTTCTGTGGATCGTTCTGCTCATGGCGGCCTATTTGACCGGCTACCTGTGGGTGCTGATTTTGGGGGGGACGCTCGTGATGGCGATTTATGTGTATTTGCGCATCCGAACCGGCCGGCCTCTGAAACCGGGATCCGACATCCGGGTCGAGCGGACCACTCCTTGACCGGTCCGGCCGCTATTTTATAGAACGAACGATCGGCGGATTTATGGCCATACCGTTACATATGGAATGACGGCTGCTGCGGTGGCTTGGGAACAACCAATCGAAAAAGGAAAACCAAATGAAGAGAAATGTCGTCTTTACGGTGTTGGTGGTTTTTATGCTGGTGTCAGCGTGTGCTCCCACGCAGCAGAGCGTGGCACCGACAGTCAGCAATCCGAGCGCCCATGTGAGTGGACTCGAAAGGGCCCTGGCGAATGCCCGTTCGAATCAAGTCAATCTGTTGGCGCCCACCTGGTACGGCAAAGCCGAAGCGTCACTGGAAGCCGCTAAAAAGGGGTTGGCGGATCAGGCGGAAATCTCGAGCATCGCCGAACATGTCGCCAACGGAAAGGCCGAACTTCGTAAGGCCGAAGAAATCGCGGCGGTCTCGCGCACGACTGTGACGGATGTCATCAACCGGCGGGAAATGGCGCGTAAAGCCGGTGCGGCCAGTCTGAATGAATATAAATGGACGGAATACGATTTTCTCAGGCTGACGAAGGAAATAGAGAAAAATAATCTCGGCTACGCCATGCGCAACCGCAAGAAGGTTGCGGAGGCCTATCGGGATCTAGAAATTACCGCCATCAAAAGCAACATGCTCGACGATGTGCGGCAGACCCTGAAAACGGCCGAACGCTCGGACGCCAAGAAATACGCCCCCAAAGCTTACGCGACCGCTGTGCAGAAGTTGAAAGCAACCGATGCTTTCATCTCATCGAATCCGTACGAAGTCGAACAGATGACGCGTATGGCCAAGGAGGCGCTGTTTTACGCCCGACGGGCCAATGAACTGACCCAGGAAAGCAAAAAAATCGATGGGATGAATCCCGAACAGATTACCCTGCAGATCGAAGACATTTTTTTTAAAACCACGAGCCAGTTGTCGGCCCCGGACATGCGCGATCAGAAGTTCGACATCCAGCTGGACAATATCACCGGTTCTATTCGGGCCATGCAGGAAAACCAGAATTTTCTCGACAGCAAAATTAGAGAACAGAACAGCGAAATCGAAGCGCTCGAAGCGGCGGTAACGCGGCTCGAGGGAAAGAGCAGAGAGGAGCAGCTGGCCAAGGAACGCCTGGAAGCGGAAAAGCGTTTCAACGAGAGCTTCCAGGAAATCCAGTCGATCTTCACCCGGCAAGAGGCCGAAGTTTACCGGCAAGGAGACCAACTGATCATCCGTTTGAGAGGGATGCAATTTCCCATCGGCCAGGCCGTCATCATGCCCGATAATTATGCCTTGCTGAGCAAAGTTCAGCAAGCCGTGCGCAGCTTCAAAGAGCCGGAAGTCATAATCGAAGGCCACACGGACAGCACGGGCTCGGCGGATGTCAACGAACAGCTTTCCCAGGCGCGGGCCGAGGCAGTGAAAGAATACCTGATTGCGAACAAAACGCTGCCGGAGACTAACCTGTTCGCCATAGGGTATGGTTCCTCGAAGCCGTTGATGTCAAACGAAACCACGGAGGGGCGTGCGGCCAACCGCCGAATCGACCTGATCATCACGCCTCAAAAGCAATAACAGTGTTGATAGCCGATCAAACGACTATACATTTAATGCGGGGCCGCTCGCTCGAGCGATGGTTCAAGTCAGCCTCGGTTGGGATGCCCTTAAGAGGAGGGGATTTTCATCCGGCATGAAAATCCCTTTTTTTCTGTGTTCACGACTATAACTCTTGGGGTATAACTAGGACATCGTCAGCCTATCCGGACCGATGTGAAGGTTAGGTATAGCTGCCTGAAATGCCCACGAATGAGGGGGGAAAAGTGGTCGGTATCATTTCCAGTTCCAAAGTCGGTGTGTATGTGGATGCCGAGAACCTGAGACTCAACGGGGGGTTCGGCATGCAGTATGATGTTCTGCGGGAGTTTGCCTGCCGAGACGGTGCCGAAGCGGCCCGGTTGAACGTTTACGTCGCTTACGACGAGGAGCGGGCCGCCAAGGATTCGAAATACAAGTATAAGATCAATGAGTTTTTCTTCGCATTGCGGGAATACGGTTACAAGATCAATCGCAAGATCGTCAAATGGTACACAGATGATTCCGGGAATCGTTATTGCAAGGCCAATGCCGACCTCGATATGGCTGTCGATGCACTGCTCCAGTCCGAAAATCTGGACCGGGTCTTGTTTGCGACCGGAGACGGAGATTTCGTCAAGGTTGTACGCGCGTTGCAGAACAAGGGCTGCCGGGTCGAGATCGTCGCCTTCCAGAACGTGGCCAAGGACCTGCGCTACGAAGCCGATGTCTTCATGCCCGGTTACCTGATCCCCAACCTTTTTCCGCTCAAGCAGCCGCGGGGAAAAAACTGGGGGGACATCGGATCGTTTGTGGTCGGCCGCTGCTACCACTACGATCACCAGCGGGGCAGAGGCTACATGCGCTACCTCATGAAGATATCGGGCGGCTTGTGGATAACGGACGCAAGGAATCCCAATTCACCCTACAAAACCGCTTACTTTAATAAGTCCGACTTGCCGGAGGGGACGACGCGGCATGATCTGCCAGACAGGAATTTGATTTTCCAGTTCAAACTGGAAGACCAGAAAGATGCCGGCAACCTGCATGCAGTCGATCTCAAATTGTTGGCTGAACTTTAACCCCTTTTCAGGGATATCGGCCTGCGACAGCCCATAGTTCGTCAGGGCAGGCGAATTTTGCGGCGCCCTGCCGGTGAGCATATCCCATCCAGTCCCGGAATTATCGGGCCGGTGGGCACGGCGACACCCTGAAGACCCGCCGCACCGATGACCGGCCATAGGGAAATCAGATGAAGATCGGAACCGGGTATTTCAATCATCCCAATGCCTTCATGTGCGGTGAGAAGGTGGCTGAGAAAATGATAGCCGGCGGTGGTTTGGACCGGCCCGACCTGGTGATGGCCTTCTGCAGCGGAAACCTTGCCTCCGAAAAGTATGTCGAGGGGTTGCGATCGGTACTCGGGGAAGAGGCGCCGATTATCGGCGGTTCGGCCATCGGCGTTATTACCGATACAATCCTTTCCTATTCCGGACACCCGGCCGGGGCTGTGGCCATTCAGTCGAGCGATATTCACTGCCGCATCGCTGCCGTCGATCGGTTGGATGCCGATGAAAGAGAGGCCGGCCGGCGCCTGGTAAAAAAATTAACGATCGGAGCCGAAGACCGCCTGCTTTTGATTTTCTACGATTCCATCAAAAAGCCCTCGTGCGGAGCGGCTGGACCGGAATTGAACCCGTCGTCACCGCTGATCGCCGGTATCGAGGAGGCGCTCGCCGCTCCGGTCCCGGTGATCGGCGCCGGTCTCGTGGGCGATTTCGCGATGGCGAAGCCGACCGCCCAATTCTGCGGTTCGTCTGTTGCCGGTCAGCATGTCGTCGGCGTGGTCTTTAGCGGCCGCTTGAAGACTTACAGCCGTATCATGCATGGCTGCACGCCTTTGGACGGAATTTACCACCGGGTGACCAAGAGCGGCGGGGCCTGCATATTCGAATTGGACGGGCGGCCCATTGTGCCGATCATCGACGACCTCTACGGATCGCGGGATTGGCGGAACAAAAAACCCGTGGACTTGCTGACCATCGGCATCAACCACGGACAAAAATACGGCAAGCCGTCCGAGGAGCAATACGTCAATCGACTGATAGCAGGGGTTTTGCCGTCGGGGGATGGCGTTTGCCTTTTCGAGCCCGACATCGAAAAAGGTGCCGAAATCCAATTCATGCTGCGGGACCCCCAGAAAATGATCGATTCGGCGCGCGTGAACAGCGAGCAATTAATGTCGGCGATTCATGACGAAGGCCGCCGAGCGCAATTGGGATTTTACATCGACTGTGCCGGCCGTGCAGCGGACTATTCCTTGACGGCGGTCGAGGAGGCCGCCGAGGTTCAGAGGGTTTTAAACCATTACGGCTGCCCGCTTTTTGGGTTTTACTCCGGGGTCGAGGTGGCCCCGCTGCTGCAGCGGAGCCGGGGCCTGGACTGGACCGGTGTCCTGTTGATGCTGACCGATGACTGACCCGCGATGGGTTCGCCGTGAAGCTTCTTTTCAATATGACCAGGACGTCTCGTGACGGATAAAGAGACAGACATACAGACAAGACACGCCCGACTGGAGGCCTTGCTGAATGAGGCCCGGACCGAAGCGGCCTACTATCGGCGCATGGCTCAAACGATCGGGAAACGGCACCTGAGGGATGTCAACCGTCTGTCGCAGCTGATCGCCCGCTTGAAAGAGGTCGAGTGCCTGCTGAGCGCCTCGGAGGAGAAATACCGCACTGTCATTGAGAACATCAACGTCGGTTTGATGGTGATACAGGACATGAAAGTCGCTTTCTCCAACACGGCCGTCCCGCAATTTCTAGGAATATCGGGCGAAGAGGTTTTTGAAAGCGGCGACCCTTTCGTATATGTACACCCGCTGGACAAAGATGCGGTGCTCGAGCGGCACCTCAAGCGAATGAGGGGTGAAGCTGTCACAGGTGCCAATTTATTCAGGGTGGTCACCAGGGACGGGGATGTTAAATGGGTCGAGGTTACCGGTGTCCGGATCGATTGGAAAGGCCGTCCGGCCGTCCTGAATTTCTTCGTCGATGTTTCTGAACGGGTGCTGCTGGAAGAAAAAAGAAAAAAACTCGAGAAGCAGTTGATGCGGGCCCAGCGACTGGAAGCCATCGGTACGCTTGCCGGCGGTATCGCCCACGATTTCAACAATTTGATGATGGGAATCCAAGGGAGTGCATCGGTGATGCTCAGCGATGTCGACACGGCGCACCCCCATTACGAATTGTTGACCAACATCGTCCGGCAGGTCCGCAGCGGTGCCAAATTGACCGCCCAGCTTCTCGGGTATGCCCGCAAGGGACGATACGCGGTGCGACCGCTGGATTTGAACCGGATGGTCAGGGACCTTGTCGAAACATTTGGCCGGACCCGCAAGAACCTTACTGTCCGATGCGAGTTGGGAGAAGATCTGCAGGCCGTCAATGGAGATCAGGGCCAACTCGAACAGGTTCTGATGAATCTGTTCATCAATGCTTCCGATGCCATGCCGGCTGGCGGTGAAATTCTCGTCCAAAGCCGTGAAGTCAGTCGGAGTGAAATTGCCGACACGGTCTACTCGCCCAGGTCCGGCCCCTATGGGGAACTTACGGTTACCGATACCGGCATCGGTATGGATGACGCCGTGCGGGAGAGGATCTTCGAGCCTTTTTTCACCACCAAAGAACTCGGCAGAGGAACCGGACTAGGCCTGGCATCCGTATATGGGATCGTCAGGGGACACAACGGCTTTATCGATGTCCAGTCGCAGAAAGGCAAGGGATCGACATTTACGATTCTTCTTCCGGTTACCAGGGAGTCCATCCAGCCGAGTGAAGCGCTCCCTTCGGCCAGGGTCGAACGCGGAGACGGAGTGGTCCTGCTGGTGGAGGATGAAGAGGTGGTGTTGAATGTCGGTGTCCAGTTACTGAAAAAAATGGGGTACACTGTTTTCAGCGCTTCAAACGGCCAAAGGGCTATCGATCTTTTTCGCGCCAAAGAAAGCGTGATCGATGTGGTCATACTGGATATGATCATGCCAGGTATGGGGGGAGGGGCGGTATTTGAACATATACGAAGGATCAAACCCGGCGTGAAAGTGCTGATATCAAGCGGGTGCGATATCGATGAGCACGTGATCAAGATACTCAACTCAGGCGGCCATGGATTCATCCAGAAACCATATACTTTGGAGGAGTTGTCCGAGAGGCTCGATGGCCTTATGGAAAAAGGCCAAGGTTAATCCCTCGTTCGACTTAAGCCAGCTTTGTTTTGTTCTGGCCATCCTTGCTGCATCGTTCTTCCTCCGGGCATCAGAAGCCCACGCCGGTTCCGAAGGCCATCCCCAGGAAATCCGGCACGCCAAGCAGGTCATTCTGTTTATAGGAGACGGGATGCACCTGGCCCACGAGGTAGCCGCCAGTCGGTACCTTTTCGGCCGTGATGCCGGCCTCGTATTCCACGGTTTCCCCTACAGGGGCAATGTCACCACCTGGGACGTCACCACGTACAATTATTGGGCCCGCCGACGCGGTGCGCCTGAATTCCAGGCGGACCTCTTCCGCCCGTGGCTGGGATACGATATCGTCAGGGGCGGTATTCAGCCTTATCCGTTACAAACCAGTGGCGTGGATGCGGAGTACCTCACGGCGTTTGCCAGCGATTCCGCCTCTGCCGCCACCGCGTTGGCCACCGGCCAAAAAACCGACGACGGCAATATCGCCTGGCGTTCAGGGGACCCCCCGGACGGTGCCTTGGCCACCATCGCCGAACGGCTGCGCAGCGAGAAGGGCTATGCCATCGGTTTGGTCAGCACGGTGCCCTTCAGTCATGCGACCCCGGCGGCTCATGCCAGCCACAACCGCGACCGCAACGATTTTGTCGGTATAGCCGGGGAAATTATCCACACGTTTCAGCCCGATGTGATCGTCGGCGGCGGCCACCCGCAATGGACCGGTAAATTCAAGTACCTTTCTGAATCCGACTACCTTGCCCTAAAAAGGGATGGGGCCGGCGGCGTATACGAATTCGTCGAAAGGCAAGCCGGGGCTGACGGGGCGGCGGCCTTGCTGGCCGCAGTCAGAAGAGCGGCCGCGAACAAAAAGAAGGTGTTCGGTCTTTTCGGCGGGCAGGCTGCCGGTTTCGAATCACCGCAGCCGCGGGCGCAACCTGGTGCGCCGGAGGTCGTTCGGGCGACCGACGAAAACCCTCTCCTGAAAGACTGCGTGACGGCTGCCTTGCTGCTGTTGAGCCGGGAAGAGCGGGGTTTTTTCGCCATGTTCGAGCAGGGGGACATCGATTGGGCCAACCATGACAATGACTATCAGCGTATGATCGGCACAATGTGGGACCTGGATTCAGCCGTCCGGGCGGCGGTTGCCTTTATCGAGCAGCCGAATGACGCCATTGACTGGTCGAATACCCTGCTGATTGTTGCGGCTGACCACGCCAACGGCCTCATGCGATTCGAGAAGCATCTGGGCCGCGGAGAGCTGCCGCATCAAATCGACGCGACAGGTCTGCCTTGCCGGACCCTCTATTGCGGCAGGTACACCTATCCCCGCGACGAGGTCCGTTACGGCACGAGTCGTCACACCAACGAACTCGTTCGGATTTATGCCAAGGGAAGTGGTTCGCACTTGTTCGAAAAATACGAGGGGACCTGGTATCCGGGATCGCGGCTCATCGACAATACCCAGATCTTTGAGGTCATAGGTGAAGCGACGGGCATTCGCCCGTCCGGCATTTCATCCCCCGAGCACTTTCCTCAAGTTGATGAAGTTGCTTCGATCGAAGCCGAGGGTTTTAAAAAATGACAGCAGGTCGGTGGAATCCCACCGGACCGACGTGTAGACGTTGTGAATTCCTTCCGCTTGGTAATATCGGAAGACTTCCCTGGCCAACTCGGCCCCGACTCCCTGACCCATGTGCCGGGGGTTCACTCCGAGGGTGGCGATCCAGGCGCTTTTCTCGATCCCGAACCCCAGCGTCATGATATAGCTCACCATGAATCCGACCACCTGGCCGTCCAACTCTGCGACGAAGCAGGCATCTTCCGTTCGGAGAGCGTGTTCTTGGACTAATTTCTTGAAATCGGCCTGTATTGGCTTTTGGGTAATGGCACCGTATATCCGGCTGATTTCATCAGCATCGCCGGGCTTCATTCTTCTGATAAGCATATTGTCCACAGGCGGATCCCCTCGATGGATTCATGGTTTATTTAGCGGGCCAACCGAGCGGCGAAGCCGGATATCAGTCGATCCTGATAATTTTCACATTGTGGCCGACCCAGTTGGGGGGCAGGTAAACGCGCCCGCTGTTGCCGCTCGATTTAACCTTTTTCTCAATCATTTCTTCACCGTAGATTTCGAACTTCACCTGTTTGCCAGGCTGATCAATGGTCGGTTCACTCTCGGTTTCCGGCTCGGGGATTTTGGCGTTTGTCACCATAGCATCCTTCAATTGAGGTGATAATTGATGTTTGGTCGTCGTGAATCGGCTATGAATTCAAACCGGGCCAGTTTGGGAGTCACCGGCGTCCCGATGCGCTGAGAAATTGTCGGTGGTCTGGTTGTAGCTGGCAATGTAATCCCTGTGCAGCGCGTCTATACGGTTCACGTAATCCCGTTTTTTCTCATCAGCCCCGATCGACTGGAAATTGGCTTTCACTATGTGAACACTGGCATTTATCGCACCCATCAGCAGTTCGGCGGCGACCAAAAGGTGAATCTGCAAAGGTGACGATACGAGAGGATGAAGTTGATGGATCCAATCAAAGGCGGCGCCCGATTTTTCCATAACCCTCATGCTGACATCGATGATGTCAGCGAAATGCCGCTGCATTTGAAGGGCATGGCCGTCACGCCGGGATCGAACGAAATTCAGGTAAGCCTCGGAGTCTTCGTCGACCAGGGTCTCTGCATCCCGCAGCAGCCGTTCGAGGTCTTTTCTGACAGACGGCAAATCGTTGCCGATCAAGGAGGGCGGCGTATTGCGCTCTGTTTCGAACAGGATCACCTTGTAAATGAGGGCGACAGCCATGCAGAAACAGTTTGCAACGGCGGCACCGCCGGCCGGGACCGGTGTGTAGCTGGCTATTTTGGTGATAAACTCCATGATGGCATCGCTACCGCCGAGAAGGGGCTTCATCGGGCGCGTTCAGCTAAGTATCCACCGATATGGGGGACCGATCTGAACGAGTCCGCGAAATCCTGCAAAATTAAGACCGGCACCGATGGGCCGTGTTCGGAATTCGGCAACCTCGGAGTGGGTCGACCGGTCCGGGAAATGGACGGCAGGCTGAAGCTACAATAAAGCTACATATGTCGACAGTCAAGTAAAAATAAACCGTTACACCGCTGCGGGGAGTTTCTTCCAGGCGAGATTCGATTCCCGTCGGCCTTCAGGCGACCTCGCCGATCGCATGAGCCGGGATCATTCGAATTCGATTCGTGGGGATGCGTGCTCCGGACGCTGTAGCCTGATCACCCCCTGCAGGAGGCTTTCGAAGGCCTCCTGCAGGGGGTATATATTTGAATGGAAGCCTGGGGAATTCGAAGGGCGGGATCTGGGAAAGAGAAGCGGAGAAGTGGCTGCCGGCCATGACCCGCTACACGGTTGTTTCGTGTACAAGTCTGCGCTAAGGGCCTTTGCCGCCTTTCAGAAATCCGACCGAAAGCACCTGGTCAGCTTTCGAATATCGATTCCAGGCGTTCCAGGTCGTTGATCACCCGCCATGTGCCGCTCCCACTCTCGACCTTCAAACGCCATTGGTCGACCCGGACGAGGTATTTTTTGGGGTCCCGGATATCCTGGCGTAATTTTGTGACATTAAGGGCCACGACATTGAAACCCGTGAGCTGAAAAGGGACATCCCTGACATACCCTTTGGCCAACTCTTCTTTGAGGTCAGAAAAAATGAGAATATACTTTTGTTCGGGCTTGACCTCATTCAGGTATTCAATGGCCTGAAGAACGCCGCCGGAGATATCGGTATAGGAACTGCTTTTGACATTGCCCACAAAGGAGTCAACGGCCTTCTGGAACGACCTTTTCTGACCGTTGGCCACCGACGGCCGCTGGTCGAAAGTTACCTTGGCGACGATATCCTTTTCGCTGAAGCTTCCGGTGTCGATGCTGGCGACCGCCAAAGTGTCGTTCGGTTGAAGCGTGCCGAGAAGATAGTTGATGATCGCCTGGGCCTTCTTCAACTCTTCAGCGTATGTGCCGGAGGTGTCCAGCAGCATATAAATGCCGGTGGTCCGACTCTGGTTATCGGCGCAACCGGCCACCAGCAACCCGAGTAAGCAAAAGACGATAAAAATGCGTTTCATTTTCTGCTCTCCAGTATGTGCGTCCGATCATTGTATGGCTTAATCAATCTGTCGGCTTTATTCTGTCGGCGTGATTTGGAAAATTTTTCGAAGGCTTCCCGGAACTTGAACGGCCTCTCGACAATCACCCCTTCCAGCCACAGAGGCGGAAAAATAATCAGATCGTAGAGGCTGGTGACACATTTACCGGTGTAGTAGATGATGTTGCCGGCCAGGCGCAGTAAAAAGGCCATGGCGTTCAGCAGGCCGGCCGCTATAATCCCCAGAACAGTACGAGCTGAAGTTATGAATGATTCCAGTGGAATGGCTACGAAAGCGAGGGCGAACGGTAGGATAAACCCCATGATCATTTGACCGATGGTCGGAATTGTACTGGTTTGCTGCAGAGTGTGCTCGACCCCGGCCAGGGTTTGGCGCAGCGCTTCCATGTCTGTCGCAATGCGGTCCCGCATGAAAGCCAGGGCCGATTCGACACCGGCCAGAACGGTCAACAGGGTCAGGGTAATCCAGACCATGCGCATTCTCATCTTGTCATCCATCGAGCCAATTACCGGAAACAGTCGGGTGATGCGGAGCGATTCCATCAGGAAGAGCCCCATGCTGAGTTCGATCAAAATTATCACCAGGCCGGCGACATCCGATGTTTTATAGGGGCCGATGAAACTGCCGCCGCCGACCATCTCGGACATGGGCAATGCAATTAGGTTGAAGTTGATGATCGCTCCACCGAAGGCGATCATCAGTACCAGGCCTGAGATGAAAAATTGGGTCATGGAAGAGGACGAGAGCTTGCGGGCCGCCTTGTCTGTCCGATCTCGAATCTGCTCGTAGTCATCCATATAGCGGTCGATGCTCTTGGCTCTTTCGGTAAGATCCGTGACAGACTGACCCACGGCATCCAAGGTCTTCTGAACTTTACGCCACAGCGGCATCATGCGGTTGAGCAGGGCATGGCGCTTTCCGCTCGAGGTCCTGTAACCCTCGATGGCGGATCGGTGTTGAGATTTGAGGTTTCGATCGATTTCCCCCAGCATATTGGCTACCATTGAATCGCCGCTGTGTTTGATATTGGCGATGGCCTCGATGATGGTGACCCAATTCGGCAGGCTTGGCGGCACCTCTACGCTCTGGGAGTGGTCTTCCTCGAGTTTGGTGGCCACTTCGGCCATTTGACGGTGCAGGGCAGGGTAGCCCTTCAAGTCCCTGACCACGGCGGCGTTGATACGGTCGAATTCCCGCTCAACGAGGCGCTCGGCATTCTCGAGTCCCTCGGCCATGAGAACTTCCCGATTGCGGGCGACGAGCTTCTTTTCGGCCTGGCGCACGGATGCCGCGAAAAGCCTCAGGGCATTGCTCAATATGAGGCTGAAGGCATGTACCGCCCTGTGAAAGGGTTTGCGCGCGAAATACATAGCGGCCAGCAGCATCAGTATCAGCAGATAGGGATTTGACGTTATGGGTAACAGCGATTCGGTGAATGTCATGGTCACCTCCGAATTTAGATGGCAAGTGATGACTCGGTGCCATCCGGATATAGCGGCGTGATCGCGACTAACTCGATGACGCCGCTGCGTCGCACCCGTTGAATATCCTCAACGGTGTCCCGTCGTTAGAGACCGGCCCCGCTAAAAGCGAAACCCCTCGAGACTGGTTCACCAGGAGGGGCGGGATCGGGGACCGTCGGATTGTTTTTATGGGGGCGCCTCAGATCATTTGGAAAACATATTAGCAGATGAAAGGGGTTCTTTCAATCGAAATGTATATATTAGTATATACAAAGTAATACATACGGGTGAAATAAGAGCGGTCCCTATATGGGCTCGCCGGGGGAATTCAGGAAGTTTTGGATTCCGTGATGCAGGCGATGCCTTGCCCCTTTCTTATCGGGACGAAGCAGCGGTTGTCGGAGAGGCAGGTGGAACTGCGTCGGTCACCGGACTGCCAGCGGTTGACCAAACCGGGCTCCCGGATAAAGGGGCGTGACATGGAAATGTAGTCGGCAACGTTATCGGCAACGATCCGCTCGGCGGTGGCATAGGAGCGGATGCCGCCGACCAGGATCAAGGGTACGGATATCCGGCTTCGAAAGGATTTGGCGGCCTCTTCGAAATAAGCCTCCCGGTCGGCCGATGTGATACCGGTCCGAACCGGACGCAGTTTACCGGAAGCACCGGTGCCACCGCTCAACTCGACGGCGTCGATACCGTCCTCCTGCAACATTGCGGCGGTTGTGGCCGCATCCTGGTTCTCGAGGCCGCCGTCGAGGTGATCGGCGGTATTTATTTTTATCAATACCGGATAGCTGTCATCCGTCGTTTGACGGATACGCCGAACCGTTTCCCGCACGATCCGGGCCCTGTTTCCGACGCTGCCACCAAAGTCATCCATGCGGCGGTTAAACACCGGGGAAAGGAACTGGCTCAAAAGATAACCGTGAGCGGCATGGACCTGGACGCCGTCAAATCCGGCCGCTTGTGCACGCGAAGCGGCTAGGCCGAAGGCCTCGATGACGTCATCGATATCTTCCGCAGTCATTTCGCGGACAGGGCCATTGGTGAAGCCATCGATGCGTGAGGGTGCCAGAGGTATTGTTCCGGTCTGATCCGTGTCGGCCATCAAGCCGGCATGCGCCAATTGCAGCACGATTTTTCCGCCGCGCGAATGAACGGCGGCCGTCATTTCCCGGAGGGCAGGGATGCGTTCGTCCCTATCGATTCCCAGTTGCCAAGGCCCGGCCTGTCCGCGGCGGTCGACGTACGTGTGGCCGGTGATGATCAGACCGGCGCCGCCTGTGGCAAGGTTTTGCATCAAAACCGACAGGCGATCCGTGCAGGTGCCGTCCGTTTCGGCCATCCCCTCCCACGTCGCGGATCGCACGAAGCGGTTGGAGAGTGTCATACCGTTGATTCTGGTGGGTTCGAAGAGGGACGTCATGGCCTGTCCTTTCTTACAACGGGGCTTTTGATATGAAGGTTTAAAGGAACATTTATACTATCCCAGCCACTTTCCCTGAGGCAGGGGTACGGATAGAACATATCGGAAGAGTGCATAAAATACCGTCACCACAACGGCACTGATCATCACAGAATGAAGGACATTTTTCAAACTCCATCTGTCCTGTGCCAAGTACAGATTAAAGAAGGCATAGAACAGGTAGCTGGCCGGCAAGAATCCGATCAGTGGCATGAGAACCAAGTAAAACGCGAGGATGATAATACCGATGATCACGTTGTTCCTCTCCTCGCTGGAATCGAAAAAGGCCAATCGTTGGGGTTTAACAAGCCCCTTAATGATCATCAGCACTGAAAGAAGGGCAATGGTCACGAGGGTGTAATTGACAAAAATCCCTCCGAGGCGGCTTAGGTCCCGGGTTGCGAAGAAGACCACACCTGCCAACGCCATGGAAGAAAAGCCGATGATCAGATCTGCATTAAGCATGGTTTCCCCCTCTTTTACTGGCGGATGTCATGCCGCGGTTCTGGCGTTTCTTGCGCCAATTGGCGAAAACAGGCCACAGGGCGGACATGACGCTCATGGCGATGAGAACGCCGGAAATGGGTCTTGCAGTCATATACAAGAAGATGCTTCCACCTGCTTTTCCGGCAAGAATCGACTGCACCAGACCTTCTTCCACGAACGGGCCCAGAATCAGCCCCAAGACAATCGGTGCGGGGTGAAACCTGAGTTTGTTGCTGACATACCCGATAATCCCGAAGATCAGCATAATCCAAACGTCCAGCATATTGTTTCGAATGGCGTATGATCCCAGAACCGTCATGAAGACGATCGCCGGTGCGAGATATCGGGCGGGAATATTGATGATGCGGGCGTAGACAAATGACCCGAAGCACCCGATGATGGTAACGAGAAAAGCCGCCACCAGCAATCCCATGATAAACGCATAGGTGACCGAGGCGTGCACACTGAAGAGTTCAGGCCCGGGCCGCATCCCGTGAAGCATGAGGGCCCCCAAGATAACGGCTGCCGGGGGGGAGCCGGGAATTCCCAAAGTGAGAAGAGGTATGAGGGAGCCAGGCGCCATGGCGCTGTTAGCCGCTTCACTGGCGGCCACACCTTTAATGGTCCCCTTGCCGAATTCCTCGGGATGCTTGTCCCAGCGGCAGGCTTCGTTATAGGAAACCATACTGGCGATATTGCCCCCTGCACCCGGGGCAAAACCGATTACCGTACCGATCACTGCGGAACGAAACATTAGGATCGGCCGCTTGAAAAGCGACACGATGACTTCACCGATCACGCTCAGCTTGGGGATGACCTTCTGGGATGTGTAGGAAGCCTGACGTTTTCCGATGATGCTCGTAAGGATCTCCGGGAGACAGAAGAAGCCGATCAGCGCCACGATCAGCTCGATTCCCGCCTGTAGCTCAGGAAAGCCGAAAGTGAGGCGAACGTCACCTCCCAATGGAGACATGCCCACGGTGCTCAGAATGAGGCCAATCGCCCCGCCGAGCAGCCCTTTGGCGATGAATCCGGAAGAGAGGGTAGCGATAATCGTCAGGCCGAATATACCCAACCAGAAATACTCCGGCGGGCCGAATTTGAGTGAGGCTTCGGCCAGCGGAGGTGCAGAGGTGGCCAGTACCACATTGGCAACGAGGGATCCGAAGGATGAGGCGACGGCTGCAGCAACCAGACCGTGTTGAGCCATTCCCTTTTGAGCCAGAGGAAATCCGTCGAAAGTGGTTGCGATGGCTGCCGGAGTGCCCGGGGTGTTGATGAGAACCGCCGGAATGGCATCCCCGTACATGGCTCCCACGTAGATACCCGCCAGCATGATCAATCCCGCCGCCGGGGTCATGGTGAAAGTAAAGGGGATCAAAAGGGCCAAACCCATGGTGGCAGTGAGACCGGGAAGAGCGCCGAAGATGATACCCATGACCACTCCGCCACAAAGGGACAAGAGGTTGTTGATTTGAAAAACGTGGATCAAGCCTGCTAAGGCGGCATCGAACATATCGACCTCACAATTAACCGGAGGTGTGCGCCGGGAAGCGACACCTCCGGTTCGTCTTGCAGCCAGAACGTACAATAATTTTCGGCATGCCGAAAAGGCTCGACACTAATGTGCGGTGTTCACAGGTGTCACTGCACTGCCGAAAGTCGATGGATAACCTGATAGTTGATTACTCGGTTTTAAACTCCTTCAAGATGGGTATCAGTTCGGCCTTTTTCTTCGCGATGTAGGCAGCGGTTTGGGCGGCATTCATTTTTCGGACAACGAAACCATCGCGCTCCAGGGCTTCGACCACCTCGGGTTTGGAGGCGATGTCGAGGCAGGCTTTCTCCAATACTTTCACCGCCTGCTCGGGAAATCCGGGAGGCGCGCCCATGCCGCGGTCGACGCTGGCTGTCATGTCGTAGCCCAGCTCGATAAAGGTGGGGGTGTCGGGAAAGTGTTTGAACCGTTCTTCCGTTCCCATGGCCAACACGCGGATCTTGTCCTTTTGGGCCACCAGGTCGTTGGAATTGCCGACGGTGACTTTGATGTGGCCCCCGAGGAATGCGGCCAGCCCGGGGGCGGCCCCTTTGTAGGGTATCCAGGTCATTTCTATACCGGCCAGTTTGCAAAACTGCAGAAAGGCCAGATGGGGGCCGGACCAGGTACCTGACCCGCCGGCCACAACCTCACCGGGATGTGCCTTGGCGTAATCCACGAGGTCTTTGACCGTCTTGAAGGGAGAATCGTTCAGTACGGCGAGTCCGAGCGCAGTGGCCTGGAATATGGCGATCGGGACGATCTGTTCGGTTTCATAGCCGGCGTTGCCGCGTTCGATGGGCTGCAGGATAATGTGGGGAATGTTGATGCCGGCCACGAAATATCCGTCCGGTTTCTGCTTCACCAAGTCGGCCCAGGCGATGGATCCGCCGCCGCCCGGCTTGTACTGGATGATGACCTTTTGACCCAACATCTCTTCCAGATAGGGTTGCTGCCGCCGGGCTTCCAGATCTGATTGTCCGCCCGGGGGAAAGGCAATGGAATAGGTTATGGGGCGGGACGGATACTTCTCTTCCGCCCACACCGGCACCGAGAGGACACAAACACAGAGTACTACTAAAACGATGGTCGCAAGTTTCTTCATGTCGAGAGGCCTCCTTGTTTAGTTGGAACATCCCTTAGTTTTCCGGGATCTTCCGGTTGTCAATGCGTCACAGCTTGCGGTAACGGCTTTGTAAACCCGTGCTTGCGCCTTCCTGAAACTGGGCGGATATCTTTTGTCGAACAACAATGCGTTTCTGAGGGCGCCCGCCGCTATCCGCTACAGCCGAATGAGATATTTTTTCACCTCTTTCCAATCAGGCTCAACACCGAGCCCTGGTGAATCGGGAATCATAAAATGACCGTCTGCAATTTCCGGATAGGGAACAGCCAGTCCTTCTCTCAAGGGGTTGGGGTTGATATCGACTTCGAGCAGTCCATTTCCTCCCGCCGCCGCCAGGATGTGGGCCGATGCGAGGAGCCCGATCCCGCCACCTAAATAGTGCGGGCAATAACGTTTTCCGGCTTCAATCGCCTTTCGGGCCACCTGTAAACAACCGGTCACACCGCCCCATTTGCACGCATCCGGCTGAAAAACGGCGGTATGGCCCATCGAAATCAGTTCGGCGAACTTTCCGATCCCGCGAATATTTTCTCCCGCAGCAAGGGGTACGGCCGATGCCGCCGAAAGTTCGATCCATTCCGTTTCCGGCCGATCCGCAGGTAACGGTTCTTCGAGCCATTCAATGGGATAGAGGGATATTTTATCGATAAAGCTTTTGGCCTCAACCAGATTCCAAGCCTGGTTGGCATCGAGCATGAGAGCCTCGTTCGCGCCCAATTGTTCGATAACCCGCGATATATTGGGTAAATCAATTTCAGGGCCGAAGCCGACCTTTAACTTGAAAGCCCGATAACCCCTTTTACGACAATCCTTGACAGTTATCAACGACTCATCGGGGTTTATTCCGCTGGCATATACAGGCACTTTTTCAACCGTCTCATCACGGAAAAGGGTATAGAGGGGTTTGCCCATTTTGCGTGCCATCAGATCCCAAACCGCAATGTCCAGACCGGCAATGGCTTGGGAGAGCGGGCCGGGTTCACCACACTGGATGTTAAGAATGTGGGTTCTTTCGCTAAGAAAAGAGAATGTCTGGTCAGGCCGCATGATCCGTTGCGTCAACAACAGGGGAGTCAAGACTTCGTTTGTCAGCCTGGCACGGTGTTCGGCACCGACACCTGGGAAATTGCACCAGATTTCACCCCACCCGTAGGCGCCGTCGGAGTCTTCAAGCCGAACCAACACCGCCGGCCTGTCCTGCATGGTCCCGAAAGACGTCCGAACGGGGACATCGATGGGTGCCCTGAAGACAAAAGTTTCTGCCTTGGCGAGTCTGATGGGTTCTATATGTTGGCTGGTCGACATATATTGACGGGGGTGTAGGGCAGTCGGGTGTGGGATGTGCCCGCGAATGGTAACATTGATGTCGGTTCAAGCGGCAGAAACCGAATGGGAGTCAACGTTAATCAGGGTACCAGTACAAGCTTGGCCGCGCGAATTCTTCCCTTGTCGAGGTCGTCGAAAGCGCCTGCGCCGTCGGCAAGAGGCCTTGTCTCCACCCATTCGAGGCTTCCAAACATGCCGCCTGCCAGTGCGTTCACGGTGGCACGGAAATCTTGGCGGGTGTAGGTATAGATCCCCGCAAGGGAGACTTCCTGTAAGGTTATCTTCCTGATGTCGAGGCCCTCCTTCGAATCCATGAGACCGATGTGGACGAAGATACCTCCCGGCGCAACCGCCCGGGATCCCATGGAGCGGGTGACTCCTCCGCCCACCGCGTCGATCACCAGGTCGAAAGAGTCGGCAGGGATCTCGGAACCGCTCAGTGGATTGTGGATGGCGCAGCCCACCGTGTCTGCGACAGTCTCGCGTCGCAGCTGGTTGGTCTCAGCCACCGTCACGTGCCGGCAGCCATGATTGGAGAGAAGCAGAGCGGAGAGCATGCCGATGGCGCCTCCGCCGATAACCAACGTACGTAATTCCGCAAGAGGCCGCGGGGACAACATTTGTGCGCGGCTCAATGAATGCAGCGCGCAGGCGGCGGGTTCCGCCAGGGACGCCTTCACCATGTCGAAAGAATCGGGGATCGGGATCAAATTCTGCTCTGAAATCACCACGTAATCGCAGTAAGCGCCTGCGACCCGCATTCCAATGAGTTCCCTCGTTGAGCAGAGGTTCGTGCGACCACTTTCACAATCGGCGCACATCCCGCATGTCATGAGCGGATTTATTACTACCCGTTCGCCCTTTCTTCCCCCCGAAGCAATGGTTCCCGCGACCTCGTGCCCCAGGATGAGCGGGGGCACCCTGCGGGAGTCGTGTCCGTGGTAGGCGTGCATGTCGGAACCGCAGATGCCCGAAGCCGCCACTTTTACCAGCACCTGACCCTTCCCGGGAACCGGGTCCGGTTCGTCCCGGTATACGACCTCGTTCGGTTGCGTGTACACGAGTGCTTTCATGCGTGTTCTTTCCTTTTGTCCTTGCGTTTATTTGGCGGACCAGCCGCCGTCCAGGAATATCAACTGCCCGGTGATGTAGTCCGATGCCCGGGAGGCCAGAAACAACGTCACCCCCGCCAGATCCGACATTTCCCCGTTGCGCCCGATAATGGTCTGCCTGGCCAGGGCGTCGATGACCTTTCGGTCATCGTACAACGGCGCCGTGAGGCCAGTCTTGAAAAACCCCGGACCGATGGCGTTGCAAGTGATCCCACTCTGGTCCTTGGACCAGGCTTCTGCCATGGCGCGCGTCAGCTGCATCACACCACCCTTGGATGCCCCGTATGGAACGCTGTTGGGAAAAGCCCGTACCGACTGAAGGGACCCGATGTTGATGATCTTGCCCCATTTTTTCTCGCGCATGGATGGTACCAATAGCCGTGCCAGGAAGAACGGGGCTGTCAAATTGATGCTGATGGTTTTGTTCCATGATTCATAGCTCACCTTTTCCCATGGCTCTCTGAGGTTGACGCCGGCAGCGTTAACCAGAATATCGGGCGAACCGAAAAACGAAGAGGCGCGCTCCGCCATGTCGGGGAGCGAGTCGAGCTGGCTGACGTCGCAGGTGACATAGGCCGCACGCGACCCCACTGATTCAACGTCGGCCACTGCTGCCTTAAGTCCCTCCTCCTCGCGGGGAAGCGCAGCGTGCACCACCGCCGCGCCCGCCTGGGCGATGTAGTAGGCAATTGCCCGCCCGATGCCGGAACTACCCCCGGTCACCAGTGCAACCCGGCCTTTCAAAACAAACAGTTCGTCGACAATACTCATTTGGATTCTCCTAAATCAAATTTCTCATCCGGAAAATACTTGGCCAGGCGCACATCTGACGTACGCGCATGGGCCTCCATGCCTTCCAGTCGGGAAATGCGCGCAGAAACGCATCCTATTTGTCGATTGGCTTCCCGGGTCAACCGCTGGTAGGTGACTGTTTTGATAAATTTGCCGGCACTTAGCCCACCGGAATAACGCGCCGCTTTCTTGGTGGGTAGGATATGGTTGGGGCCGGATGTCTTATCTCCGTAAGCCACAGTAGATTCCTCTCCCAAAAAAAGGGAACCGTAATTGGTCAGTTTATTGAACCACCAGTCGAGATCTGCCGCCTGAACTTCCAAATGCTCCGATGCATATTCATCGCTCACCTGGACCGCCTCCTCCCTTGTGGAGGTCACGATCACTTCCCCGTAATCGCGCCAGGACGCCTCGGATACCTCGGGCGCAGGCAACGCGGCAATGACCTCCGGCATTTTCTCCATCACCTGCCGGGCCAGGTCCTGTGATGTAGAAATCAATACCGCCGGTGAGTCATAACCGTGCTCCGCCTGACCCACCAGATCGGCGGCGACAATGTCGGGATCCGCCGTTTCATCAGCGATGACGCAGATTTCAGAAGGACCTGCAAACACATCGATACCCACTTCCCCATAGAGAATGCGCTTGGCCTCGGCCACAAATTTGTTGCCGGGCCCCACCAGGATGTCCGCAGGCTTACCCGTGAAAATCCCATAGGCCATGGCGGCAACGGCCTGCACCCCGCCCAGAGTCAGTATCACATCAGGTTTACAGACCGACATGGCATAGAGAATGGACGGATGAATGCCGCCCCCGTGGTGGGAAGGGGAGCAGGCCACCACATAGGGAACGCCGGCGGCCTTGGCCGTGGCAATGCTCATGAGGGCCGACGCGGCATGGGCAAAACGTCCTCCCGGCACATAACACCCGGCGACGTTCACTGGAATCAGTTTCTGCCCGGCTACGACACCAGGGTGCAATTCCGTTTCAAATTCAAGCATGCTCTCACGCTGCTTTTTAGCGAAATTGAAAACCTGATCGTAAGCGAACTGAATATCGTCTTTCGTGCGCTGATCCAAACTTGCCGCCGCCTTGGTGATATCATCCTGGGTGATGATGAAATCACCGGTCCAGTTGTCCAGCTTCTGAGCATACTTTTTTACTGCCGCTTCACCGTTTTCCCTGATATCATTCAACATGTTTACAACGATCTCACGGGTTTTCGTTTCATCGGTTTCAGCGGTTTTGGTTGCCTTTTTTAAGTAATCGACACTCATTGGAGACTCCTAACCAGAATTGTTTAAAGATTTATGGTGAAACCTTCCGGAGGAAGGCATGTTTCCGCCAGCGCTGACCGCTTGGGGCCGGTCGAAGTCATTTGCTGAGAACGGCTGCGATCAATAATAGTATGCGCTTTACAGTTAATACCCGAATCACTTAAACGGTGGTCACGTGAACCGCATGCCACGTTAAATCAGTTTTCATCTGAGACCGATCAATTAATCAACCAGAGTGAAATCCATGGCACATAGCCTATCAACAACGCGATGGCGAGCATGGTGAATACAAATGGAAAGACGTATCTTGAGATGGATACAATCGGTGTCCCGGTGACGCCTGAAACCACGAACAAGTTCAAGCCCATTGGTGGTGTAATAAAACCAATACCTAAAGAGGTGATCATGAATATACAAAAATGAACTTCGTTCATACCGATTTCCAGAGCCAGCGGCAGCAGCAACGGCGCCAGAATTACGATATTCGGTGTCGTTTCCATCACGCAGCCGGCAATCATCAAAATGGCGACCATGATAAGAATAATCAAATATGGATTGTTCGTCAGGGAAGTCATAAAGCTCACGAACGCCTGAGGGACCTGCAGGCTGGCCAGGGTTTGGGCTAACGGTAGGCTCATAGCGATGATGGGTACGATCACGCCGCTTACTTTTGCGGACGTCTCTAAAATCTTGGGAATATCACTGAGTTTCAGCGTTCGCTGTAAAAAGCCGATAATGATTGCGGTGAGCGCCGCCACGGCCGCACTCTCCGTTGGGGTAAAGATACCCGAGTAGATGCCGCCCAGAATGATAAAGGGTATGAGAAGCGCAAAGCGCCCCGCGTATAACGTTTTAGTCCAGTATTGAAAATTGAACCCCGCAGTGCTGTTTTCGTACCCTTTAATACGGTTGACAACAGCATTGGAAAACATTACCGAGAGCAGAATCAGTACACCGGGGATGGCTGCGGCGAGAAAAAGGGTTGATGCGCTGATGCCCAGCACCAGCCCGATAATGATGTACGATATGGATGGCGGAATTAAAATCCCGGTGCATGCTCCTGCCGCCACCAGTGCACAGGCATAGGGCTTGGGATAGCCTTTAGCCGCCAAACGGTCGATGGTGATCCTGCCGATAGCGGCGGCATCGGCGGCATCAGAGCCGCTGATACAGGCAAAAAAACCGCAGCCCAGCACGGTGGACGTTCCCAATCCGGATCGAGTTGAGCCCATAGTGGCTTCAGCCACGTCCAGCAGCTTACCGGACAACCCGGTCCGCACCAGAATGTCTCCAGTAAGAATAAACAAAGGCACCGCAATCAATGCGAATGAATCGATCCCGTCGAACAGCGCTTCGCCGAGCAACGTCGGCGGAAGGACACCCGTGAATAACAGCATGGCAAACGAACCGATTCCAATAACAACCCAAATTCTGGCGGCCAGTAAAATCAAGACGACCATCATCGCCAAAGGGACAAAGAAGCCCCATCCGAGAATGATTTCTTCTTGCTGCATTAAGTATTGTTGAAGCATGTGTAGACTCCTAATCGAAAAGTTTCTTACCCTCGAATATCGGTCGACCGGCCCTGAGGTCGGAAACATCTCGGATGATGGATTGAGTCAGCCGTATAAGCATCATGGCGAATCCGATTGGCACGGCAGCCAGAAACCAGGCCAGACTGATGCGCAGGCCATGGGTCACCGACCCGAATTTAATGGATACCAGAACACTCTCAAGGGACCACCAAAAGGCGAGAGCAGCCAGCACGATGGTGATCAGATCGCCCAAGATCATGATAACGGCCCGTGTACGGTTGCTGACGAATGGTAGGATTACGTCAATGCGGATGTGTGCACGCGCCTTAATGCCAGCCGATGCGCCAATCCATGACACGTAAATAAAAGCGTACCGCGCGACCTCTTCCGCCCAGATCGAAGAGTAACTGAGTGCAAATCTTCGGAACACTTCCATGAAAATGGTTATCACGATCAGGGCGTAAAGCGGCAACAGAAGCCATCGTTCGCCGTTTTCATCAATATTGTGGAGGATATTTCGAACCGTCATGAGACACTTCCTTGTTTCCCTGCTCATTTCCATTAATGAACCAGCGGCGCCTTTTTCGAAAACGGCGCCGCCGTATATCAGAACTTACGCCTTGACGTCGTGCACGTAGTATCGGCCCATCGTATTGGCCGCTTGGAGGAACTTATCAAACGTTTCTAACGACCCGGCCAGTTCTATCTTAAAACTGTCCCATTCAGGACGTTGAGCGCCGGCTTTCTCCACCCACTGCTTCCTTTCATCCGCGGTGGGCACGTAAAATTTCACACCGGCTGCGGCCAGCTCAGCCATGGAATAGGCGCGAGCAGCCGGCACTTTGGCCAGATTTTGCTGCATGGTGATTTCGCTGGCGAAATCAATGCCTTCCTGCACATTTTTGGGAAGAGAGTTGAACCATTCCAGATTGCAGGAATAAACCTGACTGTCAGGCACGGCTCCGTTGAAGGTCACCCAGTCGAGTATATCCTTGAAACCGAAAACATGCAGCGCTTCTACGGAAGGATCCAAAGCATCCGCCACCCCCTGCTTGATGGCGGATGATGTTTCGCCCCAGGCCACGGGGGTGGGGTTGGCACCCAACAACTGATAGAACTGCGCCAAGATTTTGGATCCGGGCACGCGAAACTTGATCCCCTTCATCTGATCAGGTGTCTTGATCGGACCGGCAACCCCTTTTCGCGTGGCAACCACACGCGGATCGATGACGACATACCACAGAACCTTGAAGCCTGATGCGGCCACCTTGGCATTAACTTCCTTGCGCCAGATGTCGGAAGTGACCAGGTTGACAAACTTTTGATTGGTACCAACCCAATAGGGAATGTTGATTAAATCTGTCACCGGAGCAAAAGGCGCGAAGTTGGAAATGGAATGCTGGGCGGCCTGTATCGTACCGGCTTGAACTTTTTGGGCCAGCGCGGAACCGGCTCCAAGTTGGCCGCCTGGCGCCAGTTTGACATACACCTCTCCATTGGTGCAGTTTTGGATATTTTCCTTCATGTCCAACTGCATGATGGGGTAGCTGCGGTCGGCCGTAATTATATACGCCGTGGCGATATTCATCGTGTGTTTTGCCGTCTTTTGACGTGTCTCCTCCTCTTTGGCGACCTGCGCGCTGGCCTTTTCTGAACCCAACACCCCACTGAACAACGCTACCGTGGCAGCCGTAAATCCAAATTTGGTCGTCAATTCCATGAAGCGACGTCGCTCTACCATTCTCGGGCCGGAGTCTTTCTGTTTATCATGGGTCATTTTGCGTCTCCCTTCGTCTGATTTAAAGATTTATTTTCAGCAGCTTCTTTCTTCAGAGCCGCTACGATCAATGCAATGCAAGCCACTGACAGCAGGAGGAACTCCGCCACATTTCCAAAATGTGGCAGATCCACACCATAAGAGACCCTTGCTTTACCAATAAGCACGTTGATAAAGTAGATGGCGAAAAGAAGAAAAAAGGTAAACAGGGCAACTTTTCCCTCCTTACCGTTTGTCTTGTTGTTTTGCATTACCGCCATGGCATTTCACCTCCATATTAAGCCTATTGAATGAAGACTTCTCACAGATTGTCTCGATAAGATGTTACCGTCCTTCTCTTGCCATATAGAGACCTTAAAATCCTGCTTTTATCCGTATCCATTCCGGCCCCGGGGCCGTTGCCGTCGTCCGGAGTCAGAACGAAGAACTTTACTTTTTGGTATTTCCGTATTGGTTGCCTGGTTTAGGCGCTCTCGTAAAGCTTGGTCAGTACGAACTCTTCGTGGCCAAGCAGCTCCTGGGCGGTAAGGCGGCCGTTGCAGGTGCGTTTCAGAATTTCCAGAAGACCGTCACCCGATTGATCCAGGGTCAGTTCGCCTCTCAGGATAGCGGAGCAGTCATAGTCGATGTGTTCTTTCATCGTGGAGCAAGTTAAAGGATTCGCGGAAAGCTTGATCGTCGGCTCGATGGGGTTGCCGATGATATTGCCCTGTCCGGTGGGGAAGAAATGGGCCACAAAGCCGGCCGCCGCCCACAGCGTGACGGCTTCGGCCGCCGCCGAACTGGTGTCCATGAACCAGAGACCTGAACCGGTCGGTGTTTCGGCTTTATCCAGGCATCCGACATAGCGGCATTTTTTACCGATTTTCTGGAGATTCCCCAACGCCTTTTCCTCGATGGTGGTCAGCCCGCCACGGATGTTGCCTTTGGTGGGCTGGCTGCCGGACAGATCATCGGTCTTGTTGCGTTCGATCATGTCCTGATATTTGTTGAAAATGCGCATAAATTCTTCGCCCGCCTCGGGAGTAGCGGCGCGCGCCTTGCAGATATTCTCGCTGCCTGTAATTTCACTGGTCTCACCGAACGAGCAGGTCGCTCCGGCTGCAACCAGCTTGTCGAAGGCGTTACCGACGGTAGGATTGCTGGCCAGGCCGCTGGTAGTGTCGCTTTCGCCGCATTTGGTCGATACCCAGATTTCGCTTAAATCCACCTCTTCTCGTCTAAGCTCACTGGCCCATTGCATATATTCATAAGCCTTCCAGCAGGCCTTTTCGACCGTTTTAAAATCACCGCTGCGTTCGATGGAAAAGCCGGTGACCGGTTTTCCAGTTTCGGCGATGCCGTCGACGATAATATTGGTCCATTCGGGTTCGATGCCGATGACGACGACGGCGGCCACGTTGGGGTTGGCTCCGGTGCCGATCATGGTGCGGAAAAACAGTTGCAGATCCTCACCAAATTGCAGCCGGCCATAGGCATGCGGAATGGCCTTGGTGCCTTTGACACCGTAGGCCACTTTTTCACAGGCTGAGTTGGAAAGGTCATCCAGCGGTAGTATCAATACGTGGTTGCGAATACCCACACGACCGTTTTCACGTCTGTATCCCCAGACGGTTCCTAATTTGCTCATTTTTACCACCTCTTGGTTTTCAGGTTTTGGATGTGTACATGGCCGCCTTTCTGAATGTTCGCAACCACTTTGCCGATATCCTCGCCGTACTTGATGACATTACCTCCTTCGGCATGATCCCGCATGGCGATCTTGTGCCCCAAAGGGATGTCATCAAGGGCCTTGATTTCGATGCCTTTCTGGGAGTCCATGAACAACCCCTTGGCAACTTCGCCGGCCTTGATATCCACAGTGGCCACTCCTACGGAGTCGGCCTCTTCGTGAACCAAAAATTGAATCATTGTTGAGCCTCCTTGTGTTGAGTTGATGGAAAGAAAAATGAATAGTGTCCGGCCGCCCGGCCCGGCGTTTGTTTTTCAGTATTATTGTTTGGAGCCGAGTGCCATGACCTGTTCGTACTGCTTCTCGGAAATAAAAATCCCTTTTTCTTGAGCCGCTTGCCGTAACTTAAACCGCCGGTCACCAGGCAGACGGGTGCTTCTTTGGGATAAAATGGTGGTCAGTAGAATCTCCAGGCGGTCTGCAAAAGCGTCACCTGAAAGGGGATCTGGCGCGATGGCGATCAAAAGTTGCCCCACCCCGGGTGGTGGGCCTTCTGCGGTGAAAAACGAACTGGCTTCGAAACCGAAATGGGCCGCCGTCAGAGCGGCTGAGAGTATTTCGACCATAAGCACCAACGCGGCCCCTTTGGCGTCACCCATCGGCAGCATGGTGCCGGCCATGGCGGCTTTGGGATCTGTGGTGGGCTTGCCGCCGGTATCCAGGGCCCAACCCTCCGGTATGGCTTTTCCCTCTTGTTCAGCCACCATTATTTTGCCGCGAGCCACTTTACTGAGAGAAAGGTCGATGACCAGTGGGCTGTGGGTCGCCCGGGGGGCAGCAAAGGCGATTGGGTTTGTTCCGAAGACGCCCTGGTCGCCGCCCCATGGGGCGATGGCTTTGGGAGTGTTGGCAAATAATATCCCGACAAGACCTTTTTGGGCCAAGGATTCCACGTGATAGCCGGCAGCACCGCAGTGGTGTGAATGGGTGACCGCCGCAATCGCAATGCCTGTCTTCGGTGCCAAGGCATCGAGTTTGTCCACGGCAAGAGCCAAGGCGGGATAGGCGAATCCGTTTCGTGCGTCGATTCTGAGGGCGGCCTCGGCCACGGTGGTCGATACCGGTCGTGCCTGCCCGTTCACTTTCCCGCTGGTCGCTTGTGCACAATAAGAGGGTAGTCGCGAAAGCCCGTGTCCTCTCAATCCGTCCATCTCGGCAGCGACCAAGGCCTTGGCCACCAACTCGGCATTGCTTTCGCTGGTGTTGTGGCAGCAGAGGGCATTCACGCAGATTTTAAGAGCCTCATCAGAAGTTAACCGCTTCTCCGTCATTTGGATCCCTCCAGCATGCGGCGAACGTTATCCATGGTGACTTGACTGACCCGTTGGTTGGATTCGATCGTCACCCCGGCAATATGGGGCGTAAGAACAAGGTTCGGAATACCGGCAAACTTGGCGGCCGATGAAGACGTGAGTGGTTCGGTTTCATACACATCCAAGGCCGCGCCTTTAATGCGGCCCGATTTCATTGCGGCCACCAGTGCGTTTTCATCGAGCACCCCGCCACGCGCGGCGTTCACCAAAATAGCGCCGTTTTTCATTTCAGCGATCGCCTTGTCATCGAGCAAGTGACGGGTGCTATCGGTAAGGGGGACGTGCAAACTGACGATGTCGGTTTTGCGGAGCATCTCGTACAAATCATCGTATCGAGCGACTCCGGCCCAACTGCTGTCATCCGGTGGGACATAGGGATCATAGGCCAGCACATCCATTCCCAAGGCTCGGGCCATCCGGGCGGTGCAGCGGGCGATCTGACCGAAGCCGACCAAACCGAGAGTTTTGCCTGCGGTTTCATGGCCCATAGCCTCTGTTCGGGGCCATTCACCATCCTGCATCTGGGTTCTTGACAGAAAGGCCCCGCGCAGTAGCATCATGGTTGTGGCTATGACCCATTCGGCCACGGCGGCATCGTTGGCTCCGGTTGCCGGGCATACCGTCACTTGCCGCTTCTCGCACTCCTTGAGATCGATATTGTCCAAACCGACACCCAATCGACCGACCACCTTCAATCGGGGCGCTGCATCGAGCAGACCAATATCAACGCGGGTTCGGTTGCGGACAACCAAACCCCGGGCATCGGCCAGCAGCGCTTTCAATTCATCCGGTTTGTCGACGAGCTGGGGGTCGTAGTGCACGTCATACTTTTGGGCTGTTTCTTCGACAGCATCCGTGTCCATGAATTCGGTGATGACGATATCAGGCATAGAGGTAATTCCCTGTTTTGGGTGTTAGGTACTGGAGGGGATCGAATAGAGATATTGACTTTAGAAAATAACCTATGATCTCTGAATAGCAACGGACATGCCAATGGGTTAATTATTAAAAAGTAATCAACAAAACAGCATGTTACAATTTTTTTACTTGATTTGGGAACGCCACATGACGCCCATTATTGGGCATTGTGCCTAATATTGGGCAAATTGTTTGAATTGTTCGCGTAAATGGCGTATGGATAGTATTTAACATGCCAAGATATGGATCGTTATGGTCTGTGCACTTAAAATTGACGTGGCAAGGCGGGGATTAAAAATGCCCAATATTCGGCAAAGAGGTTGAGATGACCTGGAATGCGACAACCCGTTATCGGTTACTCATAGAGATCAATAATGCGATCGTAAAACATACCAACCGCGTCAATCTTTTTAATGCCCTGGCCAGTGAGATTAAAAAGACCGTACCTTACGATCGATTCAGTATCAACCTCTATGACGAGAACAAAAAGGTACTGAGCTATTTCAGCACGGCCGAGGGGATCTCGCCTAAGGCGATCAGCGATAACGAACGGCCGCTGGCCCAAGGGGCGATCGCCAAAGCGGTCATACGATCAAAGGAACCCCTTATCATCCCTGAATTGAAAAAGCGCAATTACTGGGCTTCGGTTCGCGCCATGATGGATGCGGGCCTTACATCCAGTATGGCTTATCCATTGATTACCAGGGGCAACGTTCTGGGGGTACTGCATTTTTCCTTTAAAAAACAACCGCTGAAAATGGAAGAGCTATCACAGTTTTTAACCGAATTGTCCGATGTCGTCGCGGTTGCTGTGGACAACATGCTGGCTTACAGCAAGCTTAAAGAGGTCAATCAAAGTTTGGTTCAGCAGAAGCAGTATCTACTGGAGCGTGCGGAGGAGTCTTTCAGTCCGCAGTCGTTCTACTTTAACTCCCCCATCATGATCGAGGTCATGCGCCAGGTCGAACTGATTGCCGCCACGGATGCCAGTGTTTTGATTACCGGAGAAACGGGCACAGGCAAAGATTTCATCGCCCGTCATATTCATCGTCTGAGTTCCCGCAAAGGAGGGCTTTTCGTCAAGGTGAACTGTCCGGCCCTTTCGCCCGGTGTGTTCGAAAGTGAACTTTTCGGACATGCAAAAGGAGCATTTTCCGGAGCTGTGACCGCGAGGGCCGGCCGCTTTGAAATGGCGGACGACGGAACGATATTCCTCGATGAAATCGGTGAATTGCCCATCGAGCTTCAGGCTAAGCTTCTGCATGTATTACAGGACAAAAGTTTCGAGCGGGTGGGTGACAACCGCCCTGTCGAAGTGGATGTCAGAGTGCTAGCTGCCACCAATCGCGACATGGCCAGAGCGATAGTAAGAGGGGTGTTTCGTTCTGATTTATTTTATCGACTCAATACGGTTGAAGTCCATTTGCCGCCATTGCGGGAGAGACTCGAGGAGGTTCCTGGCCTCGTTCAGTGGCTCAATCGACAAGAGTCCCAGAAGTATAACCGGCATGCTCCCCGCTATACCCAGTCAGCTATGGAGGTCCTTCGCGGCCATCACTGGCCGGGGAATGTCCGTGAATTGAAGAATCTCGTTAAACGGATGATCATCATGCGCCCGGGTGACACTATTAACGGTAAGGATGTTGAAATCTTCGTCGAATCAGGTCAGTCGCTTGCAGGAGATAGGGAGTACAGCCTGGCGGCAGCCGAGCGGCAGCATATTGAAATGGTGCTGGCTCACACCAAAGGCAAGCTGGGGGGCAAACAAGGCGCAGCGACTCTTTTGCGCATTCCGCGGACCACCCTGCAGTATCGACTGAAAAAACTCGGGATCGACCATAAGAATTTTGCACCTCATTAGTGCAAACTTCAAAATGGGGTCGCATTCACCTGAAGTTTGGCTATATCCTGCTCGCCATGGTATACTGCTCCATTGCTGACCGGCAGGTCCAAGGGAGCCCTTGATTGCGTTGTTTTGAAAATTCAGCCTGCCCTGCCGTTATGCCGTCCCTCCTGCAAAGGGTGTGGGGATATTCCTGAATAGATCCGCTCCGCCGGCCTGTCTGCCGAAGTTGCCAACAGGGCCTTTGATTTTTGGGGAAGCTCTTCAACGTTTGGCTTGATGAAGTCGATCGATACATTGCGGCCGTATGTCGATTCAGCCATTCGGCCTTTACGGAGGAATAATGAACATTTCATTTAAGCGGGCCCTGGTCACCGGTGGGGCGGGCTTCATTGGATCCCATTTAACTGAAGCTCTGGCAGCGGAGGGGTGTCGGGTCGTGGTCCTGGACAACTTATCCACCGGGCACCGGTCCAATCTGGAATCGCTGGCCGGCTCGATCGAGTTGATCGAGGGAGACATCCGGGATTTCAAAACTGTCAAACAGGCCACAGAAGGGTGTGAGGCCGTGTTTCATCTGGCGGCGATGGTTTCGGTGCCCCAGACCGTTGAAGAACCCCTGGAGTCGGCCACGGTCAATGACATGGGGACGATGCACGTGCTGGAAGCCGCGCGCCGCAGCGGTGCTTCCGATCTGGTCTTCGCCAGTTCCTCAGCGGTCTATGGCGACGACCCCTGTCTGCCGAAAAGAGAAGAGATGATCCCCAAGCCGCTCAGCCCGTATGCGGTGCAAAAAATAACCGGCGAGTACTACGCCCGCCTTTACCATACGCTCTATGGGATGAATACCACCAGCCTGCGGTTTTTCAATGTTTACGGGCCGAAGCAAGACCCGTCGTCGCCATATTCCGGCGTCATATCTATTTTCATGTCCAAGGCGGTTCAGAAAATGCCCCCGACCGTATATGGGGACGGGACCCAAAGCCGGGATTTCGTGTACGTTGCGGATGTCGTCCGCGCCCTGCTGAAAGCGGCCAGCACCCGCGGGGCGTCCGGGCGTTCGGTCAATGTCGGCACGGGTGTCTCCATCGATATCAACCAACTTTGGACAATCATTGCCGACCTGGCCGGCTTGGACATGAAATCTGATTATGCGCCTCAACGTGCCGGCGACATCGTCGCGTCGGTCGCCGCCATAGATGCCGCTAAAGACCTGCTGGGGTTTGAACCGAAGGTGGATTTCGAAGAGGGGCTCGGTCACACTTTCCGCTGGTATGCCTCTTCGTGTGCCGACATCTGAGGGACAACGCCTGGCCTTGCGGCAACCAGATGCCGGATTACTGAATCCCAAACGGTTTCGATAGTCAAGTGAAGTGGACCGGCGGCTAATGGCCGCATCCCATCGGACAGAAAAACTGGAAGAACAGGAGTGAACATGGCGTTTGAATTCAAAAAAGTACTCATCACCGGTGCCGCCGGATTTATCGGGTTCCACCTGGCCAGGCGGTTGTTGGAAAACGGGCATCTGGTCACCGGAATCGACAACATGAACACCTATTACGACGTCAATCTGAAAAAAAACCGCCTGAAGATCCTGCAGGCCTATAAAGATTTTTCGTTCTTCGAATCCGATCTTGCCGACCTCCAAGACCTGAAGGCGGTTTTCGACAGTCAAGCTTTCGATGTGGTGGTCAATCTGGCCGCCCAGGCCGGAGTGCGGTATTCCTTGGAAAACCCCCACGCCTATGTGGAGGCGAATCTTGTGGGTTTCGTCAATCTGCTGGAGTGCTGCCGCCATCACCGGACGCCTCACCTGGTATTCGCCTCATCGAGTTCGGTCTACGGGGCCAACACCCACATGCCTTTTTCCGTGCACCACAATGTCGATCATCCGGTATCACTGTATGCGGCCTCAAAAAAAGCCAATGAACTCTTGGCCCACACCTACAGCCACCTCTACGGGCTGCCGTGCACCGGTCTTCGCTTCTTCACGGTTTACGGCCCTTGGGGACGGCCCGACATGGCCCTTTTCCTGTTTACGAAGGCCATACTTGAGGACAAGCCGATCCAGGTATTCAATCATGGCAAAATGAAACGTGATTTCACTTATATCGACGACATCGTTGAAGGTGTCGTGCGGGTAATGGGCAAACTACCCGAACCGAACCGCGACTGGAATGGCGATCGACCGGACCCCGGCACTTCGGCGGCACCGTACAGGATTTACAATATCGGCAACAACCGGCCGGTGGAACTCAAGGCTTTTATAAAGGCCATAGAGACGGCGATAGGCAAGTCGGCCAGGAAGGAGATGCGGGAGATGCAGCCGGGCGACGTGCCGGCGACATTTGCCGATATCGACGATTTGGCCAGAGACGTCGGTTTCAGGCCGGACACGCCGATCGAGACCGGCATCCGGAGATTTGTCGAGTGGTACAGAGCATACTATGGCATAGAATAGATATCCTCGATTGATGGAGACGGGAAAATGCAAATAGACGTCAACGGCATCCGGTTCAATGTGACCCTGACGGGGAAATCGGACGGGCCGACGGTGGTTCTGAGCCATTCCCTCGGCACGAGCCTTTCGATGTGGGACGAACAAATGGGGGCTTTGGAGACCGATTTCCGTGTGTTACGATACGATACGCGCGGCCACGGTGCCAGCGACGCACCGGAAGGAGCCTACACGCTGGAACAGCTCGGTGATGATGCGGTCGGCCTGCTGGATGCACTCGGAATCGGCAAGGTGACCTGGATCGGGCTTTCGATGGGGGGCATGATCGGGCAGGGCATCGCCCTGAACCACCCGCAAAGGATCGACAAGCTGGTTCTGGCCAGTACGGCGGCCATCATGGGCGATCAACTCCAACCGGTCTGGCAGGATCGCATTTCCCGCGCCCAATCTTCAGGGATGTCATCCTTGGCCGCAGAAATACTTGAACGATGGTTTTCGCCGGAGGTCCTGAAGGCAGATCCGCCGCCGGTACAACGTATCCGTCGGCAGATTCTTTCTACCCCGGTGAGCGGTTTCGTCGGCTGTTGCGAAGCCATCCGACATTTGACCTACCTCGATCGCATCTCCGCCATCGATAGGCCGACCTTGATTATCGTCGGTGAAGATGACCCGGGTACACCTGTGGCGTTCTCCCAGGCTATTCACGACCGTATTGCCGGATCCCGGCTTTGTATCATTCCGGCTGTTCGCCACCTGTGCAACATCGAGAAGCCGGAGGCTTTCAACAACCTTCTGCTCGAATTTCTATCCGACCGATGACCGGCTGAAGAGAATTCCGGAGACGACAGGTGGTGCGCCGGCTGTGATTACTTGCGGGAAATGACTTTGAGTGCCTGCTCTTTCAGCGACAGGGGGCGGGAAGCTGCAGTTTGGGCTTCGGCCTCGCTGGCGTTTCTACTTTCGACGTACTGAGCGTAGGGATCACCGAAAAACGGATTTCCGGAAGGATTGGTAAAGGTGTCGTTGAGGACCTGGATGTAAGAATTGGCCTCTTCGGTAACGGTTGACAGGACCTTGCGGCCCTGGCGGCTCCATCCGGCGGGTCGGTTTTGAAAGATGCTTCGGCGCCAGATGCTGTTTTTCCTGAAGGCCATGGTGTAGTTTAACCGCAGGCTGGGATCGGTGATGTCTTTCAGAACCTTTTTCTTCACCCGTTCGGCCGCCCTGCGGCGGATCTGAAAGTGAATGTACCCGGCTGCGGTCAATAAAACCAGAAGGAGAAAGACACGCAGGAATTCGTTGTCGGCGAGCAGGTTGCTGATAAACGGAATTTTGAGTCGCAGTCCATCCCAGTATCCGGCCCACAGGGTCAACAGCAGAAATGCCAGCACTGCACCTCCAAACACTATCCCGTCGGTCCAGAGCACCGCTTTTCGCCATCCCTCGACAAAACTGGCGATGCGTGGCACCATATCCTGTTCGATGGATTGGGCCGTCTTTCTCAGGATGCCTACGATCCGATAGGCCCTCTCGACCACCACTTGTTCAATGCGATCGTCGATCGAGCGTCGGTCGGCATTGCTCCTTTTTTCCAAACGGGTCCGAACCCGATTGTTCTCTATCGGCAACACCAGTTCGGGGTTGTAAACCGCATAACAGCATCCGGTCGTCAGACCGAATTGGGCCAGTGCGCGTTTCCAGGCGGCAAAGACCTCCTCGGTGTTATCTTCTCTGGCCGTGTGATCGATCTGGTTGAGGATATAAAGGAATTTCGTTGAATCCCGGCGCATGAGCGTCGCTTTGACCAGATGTTGGAGAGTGTCCTGCATCGATCCGGATTCCGGGTGGCGGGCATCGAAGAACACGAGAACCAGATCCGAAAGATCGATGATGTGGTTGGTAATGCGCAGCGTCGAAGAGCGCTGCTCGTCGGCGTCGAAGCCGGGCGAATCGATGAGGATTTGCCCCCGCAGTTTTTCACTGGGGCAGGTTTTCAGTTGGAGATACTTATCGATATGGGCGCTCTGGCCGTGGGCCAATTCGTCGATGGCGCGGCTGATTTTGTAGAGTGGAAATCGCGGGTCGGCGTCGAGTGCCAGCCCCGGCAGTGAACGCACCTGGGATTCACTCGTGAAACAAATGACGGTGAACTTGTCATCCACTGCCTGGTTGCCGGTCGTCTGCAGGGGATACTTGAGGAAGTTGTTGATGAAGGCCGATTTGCCTGAAGAATAAGTGCCCAAAATCGAGATCAGGGGCCACCAGGGTATCCGGCTGGTATGGGATTCCTCACTGTTGAAAAACCCCAGCTGCTGGGTGACCTTGTCCAGCTTGCGGAAGCTCTTGACAACGTCCGCCAATAGAGGGTTTTCATTCCTCAGATGGTTCTCGAGGCTCTGCGGTGTCTGCCGGCCTATGTCTTCCCCGCTCATGTCTCCTGCTTCCGTTTTTATATTTCAAGATATCAAATAACATCAGACACGTAAACAAAGATCAAGTTCTGGGGGATTAGGTGGGGTATGTCTGTTCGTGAAACAAAACAAATGGGTTAGGAGTTTTCCTAACCCTTTGTTACTGGTACGCCCGGCTGGATTCGAACCAGCGGCTTTCAGCTCCGGAGGCTGACGCTCTATCCCCTGAGCTACGGGCGCAAACTCGGTGAATCGAACGGCGTGTGGACCGGAAGTCATGTACGCAAGGGTTTCTGTTAATTGAAAGCGCCCTTGTTGTCAAGGGTGGATTTCCATCGCCTAAACGGGTTCAGTGGGTGGCAGATCGGCCAGAGCAGCCTTGGCTTCACCGACCACGTATAGGGATCCGGCGACACAGACCGCGTCATCCGGTCCCGAGGTTTCAACAGCCGCTGTGACTGCCCGGCCGACATCCGGAACGACATCGACGGCGGCCGTCATCTTTTTGACTACCGCCTGCAGGATTTCCGCCGGGAGAGCCCGCTGAATCCTGGGTTGGGTTACGATAACCCTTTGGCAGGCCGGCACGAGGGCTTCCAGCATGGAGCGGTAAGGCTTGTCGTCCAGTATGCCGACCACCAGCGTGATACGGCGTCCGGCAAGGTTTGACTTGAGATATTGCGCCAGGGTGCGGGCGGCAACCAAGTTATGGGCACCGTCCAAAAGGGTCAGCGGATGGTCCTTAACGACCTCGAGTCGGCCGGGCCAGCGGGTATCGAGCAGGGCCTTTCTGACGGTTTCCTGGGTCAGCCCGCCGATTTCAGGCGACAGGGCGTCACATCCCGCCAACGCCAGCGCCGTATTTCCCCACTGATGTCGACCGATCAAAGAAATGGCCAAACCGGTCCATTTGTTCTGCAGGCCCGTGTAAGTGAATGCACCGGAGGAGGAGCGCCTCACGCGAAAGTCCTGCCCCATACGGTACAGAGGCGCCCGGTTGGCGGCGGCGACATTGGCGACCACTTGGACGGCCTCTTTTTGTTTAACGCCCGTGACCACCGGCGTTCCCGGTTTAATGATCCCGGCTTTTTCGGCGGCTATCTGCCGTATGGTCGATCCAAGGTATTCCTTGTGTTCAAGAGACACATTGGTGATGATCGTCAGTGCTGGTTGAACGACATTGGTGGCATCGAGTCTACCGCCCATTCCGGTTTCGACGACCGCCCAGTCGATGCTCTGCCGTCTGAACTCATGCAGTGCCATGGCCGTTGTACATTCGAAGAATGTCGGCTCGCGGCTGCCCTGGTGAACCCGTTTGACGGCATTGTAAGCGTTTGATACCTCACCGTCGTCGATCGGCCGGCCGTCGATGATGATTCTCTCGTTGAAGCGGACCAGATGCGGTGACGTGTACAAACCGGTTTTGTGTCCGCAAGCGCGCAGGATGGATGCCAGGGTGGCGGCAACGGAACCTTTTCCATTGGTGCCGGCTATATGGATAATCCGGAACTCATCCTGGGGGTTTCCCAGGCCAAACAGGATCTGCCGGATGGTTTCGAGGCCCAGCTTGATACCGAAGCGCCTCAAATTGAACATTTCATCCAGACACTTTTGATAGGATACAATGGCGGGCATGGAACAAACCAAAATACGGATAAAAAACCCGGCGGTTTTACCCGCCGGGTTTAAAGTGGCATCCGCGCAAGGTTATCTTCGGTAGCGATTTTTTCTTGCTGCAGCCAAGCGTTCTCTTCGCAACGCTTCGCGTGCTTTTCGGCGTCTGAATTCGCTCGGCTTCTCGTAACTCTTTTTCAGCTTGAGCCGTTTGAAAAGACCGTCATTCTGAATTTTTTTCTTCAGAATCCGCATGGCCTTTTCAATGTCGTTGTCGTAGACCTTGACCGTGATTTCCTTCAATAATCTCGCCCCCTTCTTCCCACCGAGTTCTTCACGGCAGAACGGTGGTTAATCGCTTCATTTTGAAAAAGACACTTTTAAACCGTAACCGGAATGAATGCAAGGAAAAAAATAAGGATGCGCCAAGATAATTGTCGACAATGCGTCGGCCGTCGATTCAAGGAATAAATCCGCCGGACCGGTTTTGGGGATTATGAGATGAAACGGAAGTTGATGGCGGGACCCAAACGCCTTGTAGGGGGCCGACTCCAAAGAGCCCCCCGTAAATCGATCGTTCACAAAAGGGCAGGACCGTTTCTGAGCATCACCGCTGGCCATCACCGGCCTGTTTCTTCAGATCCGGTGACGATCCATTTGCCGATAAAAATCTTGACAGGTCAAACCGTATCAGCCATTATTCCGGCCACCGTTTTTTGTCCGGATCAAGCCGAACAAGTTTCCCATCAAA
Organism: uncultured delta proteobacterium; assembly: GCA_963792945.1. Classification (GTDB taxonomy): domain Bacteria; phylum Desulfobacterota; class Desulfobacteria; order Desulfobacterales; family SG8-13; genus JARFQH01. Next base: position 84,803 of record CAWBYM010000001.1, read on the forward strand.
CAACCACTTCGAACAAGGCGGTTATTCGGCCCTCCATAATGGGGCATTTGACAAGGACTGAAGATAAAAGAAGGAGGAGAGGCGATGCGTCTGATTTTGTTGGGTGGCCCCGGAGCGGGCAAGGGAACCCAGGCCAACTACATTAAAGAGAACTATCAGATCCCTCAGATTTCAACGGGCGACATGCTCCGTGCCGCCGTTAAGGCGGGTACTGAACTGGGCAAGAAGGCCAAAAAAGTCATGGATGCCGGCGGATTGGTACCGGACGACGTTATTATCGGACTGGTCAAGGAGCGCATTCAGGAAGCGGATTGCCAAAAAGGATTTTTGTTCGATGGGTTCCCGCGGACGATTCCCCAGGCGGACGCCATGAAAGAAGCCGGAGTCGCCATTGACGCGGTAGTCGATATCGACGTGCCGGACAGTGAGATTATCAAGCGCATGAGCGGTCGGCGGGTTCATCTCGCGAGCGGTCGAACCTACCATATCGTCTTCAACCCCCCCAAGGTCGAGGGTAAAGACGATGTAACCGGTGAGTCGTTGATCCAAAGAGACGACGACCAGGAAGAAACGGTGCGCAAGCGTCTTGACGTTTACCACAGCCAAACAGAGCCGCTGATCGATTATTACAAAAAGTGGGAAAGTTCTGGCCAGGCCGAAGCGCCAAAGTATGTACGGATCGAAGGAGTCGGCAAGGTCGACGAGATCCGCAACCAGATTTTCTCCGCATTGGATACCGTGAAAAGCGCGTTATAGTCCGATCGAATGATCCGTCTTCATCAAAAAAAGGGTTCCTTCGGCCGCGGGGCATGAAGGAACCCTTTTCCGTTTGAGGCGCGCTTTCGCCGATCAGTCTCGAATCGACTGTCACATCGGCGACCGAGCATCCGGCGCTAATTCGCCGGCAACGTCATGCTGTCCTTCCTGCAACAACCGGTCGACCCGCTCAAATGCTTGGCCCTTAGAGACGATGCGTCCGGCCAAGCGGTCGTTTTCGATGCGATTCAGCAGTACCCTGAACGCGGGTGAAGGCGCCAGATTGAAGTGCTCGATCAAATCTTTTCCGGTGATGAACGGCGGGGCTGTACGGCGGGGCATGAAGTCTAAATGATATCGCTGCAGCAGGGCGCGTGCGAAAGACCGGAACCCATCAACGGTGCCGTCTTCAACAGTGACCACGGCGGCGGCGTTAAGCATGAGATCCGGCAATTTGCCTCCGGTTGTCGTGAAAAAACGGCTCACAGCCGTATCCGAGAAATGTTTTTTTTGATAGGCGGCATAGAGGAAGCGCGGCTTCATGTGGTGTCGGGTGATAAAGTCTATATATTGCGCCTGCTGGTTGGACAACTTTAGCCGGCGGCGGATGGCGTCGGTCGGTCCTGATCCATGATTCCGGAGGCCTTTACCGCGGCCGGGCGCCGGTGTCACGAAATGCTGCAGCAGGAAAGCAAATTTCAGCAGTGCCGCCGGCCCATCGATGGGCGTCTGCATCTCCGGGAATAAGCCATGGGTGATGATTGGGGAGGCATCGATCAGCAGTTTTTCCAGTTCCCAATAGGCCTCGAGTGCTCGGTTCCATCTCTGATGGGTCCCGCCCAGAAGGAATTCCGGGAGGATGGCCTGAAGCAGTCCGCAGTCGGCCATCTGTCTGACATGGTGGTCCGTTCGGAACGCCTGCAGGGTTTTCAGAAGTTCGGCCCAGGTTCTCTCGCCCGCCGATCCGGTAATGAGCGATGCCTGATCACGAACAGCTTCCACTGTTTGGCTGGTCAATTGGAAATCGAAAGCCGCCGCTAATCGGAAGGCGCGCACCAAGCGGACCGGATCCTCACGGAAAACGGCACCGGAAACCATTTGTATGCGACCTGAGAGAAGGTCAGTGCGGCCTCCGAAAATATCGATGATGTCACCGGTTGCTGCATCGACCGCCATGGCGTTGATGGTAAAATCCCTGCGGCCCAGATCGGCCTCGATAGTTGGACCGGCCAGTTTCGAGACATCGAAGATATGGTCGGACGACACCACCCGGTAGATCGTTTGATCGGATTTGCCGAGTTGAACAAGGCGGCCATTGACAAGGGAGGCCAGGCGGCGAGCAAAGAGTTGCGGTTCAACGGCCACGGCGAGATCGTAATCCAGCGGTTGACGGCCGAGCAGGCGATCCCTCACCGATCCCCCCACGAGGTAAACGGTTTGCGGAGACACCAGGGATTCAGCCCCCGAGGGAAGGGCGCGTGGAAGTTTGAAAGGCGAGGAGGGCATGATCTTCTTGTCCGATGTCGGTATTTCGTTGCCGACCCATGAAGGGGTACCAGCCCAGTTTACCGCAAAGCGGTCTGATCGTCCACAGGTAGCGTTGATTTCTCTCGAAGCGTCAGCGCAAAAGTATGCCAAAAGGACGCATCAACACAATACCGGTCTTTTTCACAAAAGGACAAGAAAGCGAGCGAAACCGCTTGACACTTTAGTGATTGTGATATAAAAATAACAATCCATTTTAAAACCCGCCAATATGGAGAGAATATCAAAGCAGATCTTCGTTAATTACACGCAGCATCCTCCAGCATAACCGGTATAGCCTTTCCGTAGATAAGCCGTACGGGACGCGTTAATGAACCTGCAAAGGTACGTATACCATCCAACTGCGTTCGCCCGTGGATTGAAACTCTCACAGTGAAAGATCCCCCCGATAACGGGAAAATATATCCACCGCCATTTCACAACACTTGAAACCTGTTGAATATGTTGCATTTCCAGTAGTGCATCTCGAAACCATCACCACAGTAACGGGGAAACAAATTAATGAACATTGCAGAGCTAAAGGATAAGAAAATCAGTGAACTGGCCCGGATGGCCAAAGAATTCAGTATTGAAGGGGCCGCCGGCATGCGCAAACAAGAGCTCATGTTTGCTCTATTGCAGCGCCAGATCGAAAAAAATGGCCTGATCTACGGCGAGGGCACCTTGGAAATACTGCCCGATGGTTTCGGATTTCTGCGATCTCCAGATTACAACTACCTTCCCGGCCCCGACGATATTTACGTATCCCCTTCCCAGATCCGTAGATTCAATCTGCGTACCGGCGACACCGTATCCGGTCAGATTCGACAACCGAAAGAATCGGAGCGATATTTTGCCCTGTTGAAGGTCGAGGCCATCAACTATGAAGACCCGGAAGTGGCCCGGGATAAAATTTTATTCGACAACCTGACCCCGTTGTATCCCAACCGTAAAATGAATATTGAAAACGGAGCCGATAACTTCTCGACCCGGATTATGGACCTCTTGACGCCGATCGGATTCGGTCAACGCGGCCTCATCGTTTCGCCTCCCCGTTCCGGGAAGACCATGCTGCTGCAGAACATTGCCAACAGCATCATTTCTTCCCATAAAGAAGTGGTTCCATTCGTGCTTCTGATCGACGAACGCCCGGAAGAGGTGACCGACATGGAGCGTACCGTCGATGCCGAGGTCATCAGCTCGACGTTTGACGAGCCGGCCGAAAGGCACGTACAGGTAGCCGAAATGGTCATTGAAAAAGCCAAACGCCTGGTGGAGCATAAAAAAGATGTTGTCATCCTCCTCGACAGCATTACGCGTCTGGCGCGGGCTTACAACTCAGTTATGCCGCCTAGCGGGAAAATTCTGTCCGGTGGTGTGGACTCGAACGCGCTTCAGCGTCCGAAACGCTTCTTCGGTGCTGCCAGGAATATAGAAGAGGGCGGTTCGTTGACTATCGTCGCCACGGCTTTGGTGGACACTGGAAGCCGGATGGATGAGGTGATTTTCGAAGAATTCAAGGGGACCGGCAACATGGAAATCCAGCTGGATCGCCGATTGGCCGACAAACGGGTCTTTCCGGCCATCGACATAAAGAAATCCGGCACCCGTAAGGAAGAGTTGTTGATGAAAGAGGAAATATTGAATCGGGTGTGGATACTGAGAAAACTGTTGTCGTCGCTGAATTCCGTCGACAGTATGGAATTTTTGCTTGATAAAATGTCCGGAACCGCGGATAATACGGCCTTTTTAGCGTCAATGAATGCCTAAATATTGTATAGGGGGTTGAAATTAAAATGAAAACCGATATTCATCCGAAGTACCAACAGACGACGATCAAGTGTGCCTGCGGAAGCGAAATCGAGGTGGGATCGACCAAGCAGGACATCCGGGTTGAAATATGTTCCAAGTGCCACCCGTTTTTTACCGGAAAACAGAAACTGATCGATACGGCCGGCCGAATTGAGCGATTCCGCAAAAAATACGAAAAGTTTCAAGAAGCCAAAAACGCCTAAAACTCGACATTCCTGATCAGCCACGATTTTCGACTGAGAAAACCACGACACACGCGATGTTGACCAGGGTTTTGAAAACACATCAGCGGTGTTTTCAAGCGTCCGCGTGAATCGTGGTTTTGTGCGTGGTCCAAATGTAAAACGGGTCTCCGGTACCGAGACTGGCCGTTGCCCGCATTGGGGGCAGCAAGGGGTTCTGTGCGATGTTCGACAATCTTAACGGCGTCGTAGAACGTTTTTTGGAAATCGAAAAACTGATGGGTGATCCCGATGTCATCAAAGATCAGGCCAGCTACCAGAAGCACGTTCGGGAACATGCCGAATTGAACAAGATCGTTACCGCTTACCGGGAGTACAAGACGGTTCAGGACGGGATCAAGGACAGCAGGGAATTGCTGCAGGAGAGCGATGCGGAAATCCGGGAATTGGCGCGGGAGGAACTCGAGCGACTGACAGAAAAGGCAGAGGCGCTTGAAAATGACCTCCGCATGCTGCTTGTTCCCAAGGATCCCAACGACGTAAAGAATGTCGTGCTTGAAATTCGCGCGGGAACCGGCGGGGAAGAAGCCGCTTTGTTCGCCGCCGATCTTTTCAGGATGTACAGCCGTTATGCCGAAGGCAAGAATTGGAAGGTCGAGATCCTTACCCATCATCCGACCGGTGTCGGCGGATTGAAGGAAATTATCGCCACGATACAGGGTCAGGGCGCTTACAGCACCTTCAAGTACGAAAGCGGCACGCACCGGGTGCAACGGGTGCCAACGACTGAAACCCAGGGCAGAATTCATACTTCCGCAGTGACCGTGGCGGTCCTTCCGGAAGCCGAGGAAGTCGAGGTCGAAATCGATGCCAACGACTTAAAGGTCGACGTCTATCGTTCTGCCGGTCCCGGCGGGCAAAGCGTCAATACCACCGATTCGGCGGTGCGCATCACCCATCTGCCCACCGGCCTGGTGGTAACGTGCCAGGATGAAAAATCCCAGCTCAAAAACAAAAACAAGGCCCTCAAGGTCCTGCGCGCCCGCCTGCTTGACCGGATGACCCGTGAGCAGAACGAAAAGAGATCCCAGGAACGCAAGAGCCAGGTTGGCAGCGGTGACCGCAGTGAACGGATCCGGACCTATAATTTCCCTCAGGGAAGGGTGACCGATCATCGAATCGGGCTCACCTTATACCGCCTCGAAGGTATCCTCCAGGGAGACATCGGAGAAATAGTCCAGGAATTGACCACCCATTACCAGACTGAGGCGCTTCAAAATGCCGAACTCGACGCCTCCCAAAAATGATGAATGGACCATTATAAAACTTCTCGAGTGGACAACCGCCTTCTTCACATCCAACGAAATCGACAGCCCCAGGTCTGCGGCTGAAATTCTCCTTGCCCACGTACTCAATATCCAGCGAATCGATCTATACCTACGCTACGATCAGCCGTTGAACACCGATGAACTGGCGCATTTCAAGGGTCTGATTCGGCGCCGTGTAAACAGGGAACCGGTGGCCTACATACTGGGTCGGCGGGAATTCTGGTCGATGGATCTGCTCGTGTCGAGGGACGTGCTCATTCCGCGGCCCGAAACGGAGTGTCTGGTCGAGCAGGCACTCGCCGTGCTGACCGCACCGGATGCCACCAACAGCCCCATCATCCTTGAACTGGGGACGGGTTCCGGGGCCATAATACTGGCGCTTCTCAGACAGATGGCGCCATGCCCATGCCAGGGAATTGCCTCCGACATCTCCTACCGGGCATTGCAAGTGGCACGAAGCAACGCTTACCGACACGGATTAGAGGGCAAGGTCAAATTTGTTTGCGCGGATTGGACCCAACCGTTCAAGTGTCACTTTAAACTTTTCGACCTGATCATTTCCAACCCTCCCTATATTCAAACCGATCAGATTCGCACCCTGCAGCCCGAGATCCACCGCTACGAGCCGTTTCGGGCCTTGGATGGTGGAGATGACGGGTTGCGGTGCCTGCAGAACATACTTGGACAAGCCCATCGGCTGCTGAGTCCCGGCGGAACCTTGATGATGGAAATCGGCCACGACCAGCGAAACGCGTTAAAGCGTGTCATACAGACATACCCGCCCTATGAGGCACCTGTTTTTTACCGGGATTATAGTGGATTTGATCGGGTTGTATCCGTCAGAAAAAGAAACGGGCCGGACCGGTGACCGCCAAAATCGAATGCCAACTGTCATACAAAGGCGCGGTTGTTTTTGACCGCAGCGAATTAACCTGGCGTTCAAAGCCCATTGCGGCAACACAGTGTATTGCCACCTAAAAAGGCTTTTGACCTGTGTTTCTTCCGAGCGGGCGTCGAGTCGTCGCCAAAGCCGATAGCCGGCAATCCCCTGGATAACCCAACGGGCAAAAATAATTTAAAAAATTGTTGCGCTATCACTGGTATTTTGTTAAAAACGACAGATTTTTCTTAAGGAACAGCAGTGTTCAACACCCACGTCTTTGGACCTTTGTCCCGGTGCTTTCACAGCGGGTGAAAGTCGGAGAGAGGGTAGAAAAAGGCGGCGGCAAAACCATGCAGAAGGGAGATTGAAATGGCTTACGTAACAATGAAAGAGCTGTTGGAGGCCGGCGTCCATTTCGGCCACCAGACCAAACGCTGGAACCCCAAGATGAAACCATACATCTTCGGGGCCAGAAACGGCATTTATATCGTCGATTTGCAAAAGACGGTCCGGATGTTCAAAACGGCCTATGATTTTATTGCCGACACCGCAGCCTCCGGTAAATCCGTTCTGTTTGTCGGCACCAAGAAACAGGCCCGGGAGTCTATATACGAAGAGGCCAACCGCTGCGAGATGTTTTATGTGCACAATCGCTGGCTGGGGGGCATGCTGACCAACTTTCAGACAATCAAGCAAAGTATTGACCGTCTCAATTACCTCAACGAGATTATGAACGACGGATCGATCGACCTCTTTCCGAAGAAGGAGAGGCTGCAACTGGAAAAGGAACGGGTCAAACTGGATGCCAACCTCGGCGGGATACGAAACATGAACAAGGTACCCGGTGCCATGTTCATTATCGATCCCAAAAACGAGGCCATTGCCGTAAGGGAGGGAAAGCGTCTGGGGATCCCGATTGTGGCGATAGTGGACACAAATTGCGATCCGGATGACATCGACTATGTTATCCCGGGCAACGATGACGCTATCCGCGCCATCCGATTGGTTACGTCCCGGATGGCGGATGCCTGCATGGAAGGCAAGGAGCGGTTGGAAGAGAGGCGTCAGGCCGAAGCCGACAAGGATGTCGAAGAGACGGCCGGCGAGACCGGTGAAGACCTCAAACCTGGTGAAAGAAAAGTCATTTCCGACGGATCCGAAGGGCCCGTAGTTGAGATTATTCGGAGATCGGCAACCCCGGTGGTCGAAGAAGCCGCGGGTTCCCAAACAGCTGCAACGATCCAAGCGGAAGATACAGGAGAGTAGAATATGGCGACTATCAGTGCGGATCTCGTCAAACAGCTCCGGGAAAAGACCGGAGCCGGTATCATGGACTGCAAGGCAGCCCTGACGGAAAACAATGGTGATATGGAGAAGGCAGTCGAATACCTGCGCAAGAAGGGTTTGGCGACAGCAGCCAAACGTGCCGGACGCGCCGTATCGGAAGGGACGATTCAGTCCTATATCCACATGGGCGGCAAACTGGGCGTCATGGTTGAAGTCGGCTGCGAAACCGATTTCGTGGCTAAAAACGAAGAATTCCAGGAGTTTGCCCGTAACATCGCCATGCACATTGCTGCATCCAATCCTCTCGGGATTACGGCCGAAGACATCCCGCAGGAGGTGCTCGACAAAGAACTGGAAATCTACAAGGCCCAGGCGAAGGAAACCGGTAAGCCGGACAACATCCTGGACAAGATCGCCCAGGGAAAGCTTCAAAAGTTCATCAAAGAAAGCAGCCTTGTGGATCAACCCTATGTTCGCAACCCGGACATCACGATCGCCGATCTCCTGAACGAATTAATCGCCAAAATTGGCGAAAACATTTCAATCAAGCGGTTTGCGCGGTTCCAGGTCGGTGAGTCATGACCATTTCGTAAAATCGAAGCCCATACACCGTGGGAGCCGAACCTAACCGACATCGTGGAGCCTGCCATGCCCAAACCCCAATACAATAGAATACTCCTGAAGTTGAGCGGGGAAGCCCTCATGGGGGAACAGGAATTCGGCATCGATCCTGTCATGATCAAGTACGTGGCAGAAGAGATCCGATCTGTCTTTGAGCTTGGTATTCAGGTCGCCATCGTGGTCGGCGGCGGCAACATATTCCGAGGTGTCGCTGCCAGTTCTTACGGTATGGATCGCGCTTCCGCCGATAGAATGGGCATGCTGGCCACGGTGATCAACAGTCTGGCCCTGCAGGACGCTCTGGAAAAAATCGGTATCCAAACCCGCACCCAGACGGCCATATCGATGCATGAGGTGGCCGAACCTTACATTCTGCGCCGCGCCCTGCGACACCTTGAGAAGGGACGCGTGGTTCTTTTCGGGGCCGGCACGGGAAACCCGTATTTTACCACTGATACAGCCGCTGTTTTGCGGGCGCAGGAAATTCACGCCGAGGTTCTCCTCAAGGCCACCAAAGTCAACGGACTTTATGATTCGGACCCGGTCGTTAACCACGAGGCCAAGTTCCTGAAAAGCATCAACTACATGGGCGTGATCGAAAAACAATTAAAGGTCATGGACATGACGGCCATCTCGCTTGCCATGGACAACCGGTTGCCTCTGGTGGTGTTCAATCTCAAGGAAAGAGGAAACATCAAGAAGGTCGTTTGTGGAGAGGACGTCGGGACGAGGATTTCCTGCTGAAGGTTCGATTTTCGTGTCGGCCTGGGGAATTCCTTCCAAAGAGTTTATACGTGACCCACAACCGCGGAGAAGACCATGATAGAAGATATCTACAAGGAAACGCGTGACAACATGGGTAAATCGGTCGAGGCTCTTAAAAGAGAATTCACGAGGGTCAGGACCGGCCGGGCATCGCTGTCGATATTGGACGGCATTCGGGTTGATTACTACGGTACGCCGACACCCTTGAACCAAATGGCTACCTTGGCGGTACCGGAAAGTCGACTGATAACCATCCAGCCTTGGGACGTGTCCGTGATCAAGGAGATCGAAAAATCCCTACTGAAATCCGATCTCGGTCTGACCCCGTCGAGTGACGGAAAGATCATACGGATTGCCATTCCGCCGCTGACCGAGGAAAGACGCAAGGAACTGGTCAAAGTGGTCAATAAGATGTGTGAAGACCACAAGATCGCCGTCAGGAGCATTCGGCGGGATTCCAACGAGATGCTCAAAGAACTCAAGAAAGAGGGTGATATATCGGAAGACGAGGCTTTCAAGGCCCAGGATCAGATCCAAAAAATCACCGATGACCACATCAGCCTCATCGATCAGACCACCAAGGCCAAAGAAAAGGAGATCCTTGAATTCTAGTGCCGCCAGCGGACTGGATTCCGAGAACCTGCCCTCACATGTGGCCGTCATCATGGACGGCAATGGCCGCTGGGCGAAAAAAAGGCTGCTGAACCGGATCCAAGGCCATGAAAAAGGGGTGGACACGGTTCGCACCATCGTGCGGACCAGTCGCGAACTCGGCATTCCCCACCTGACCCTATACGCGTTTTCAACGGAAAACTGGCAGCGCCCCAAGGTTGAAGTCCGCGCATTGATGAAGCTCCTGAAGCACTTTCTCGAATCCGAACGGGCGGAGTTGATGGAGAACGACATCCGCCTGAATGCCATAGGAGAGGTCGATCGCCTCGAGGACGGTGTGCGGCATGCTTTGGTTGACACCATGCGCCTGACGGAGCGCAACAGCGCCATGACGCTTCATCTGGCTTTGAGCTACGGCAGCCGAACCGAAATCATGCGGATGGTAAAGGCGCTTGTGCAAAAAGCCCGTGAACAAGAACTAGATGCCGAAGATGTGACTGAAGAACTTGTTGCCGGTCATCTCTATACCGCCGGGGTACCCGATCCGGATGTTCTCATACGGACCAGCGGCGAGATGCGGATCAGTAATTTTCTCCTTTGGCAGATAGCCTATACGGAAATATTCGTCACACCCACCCTGTGGCCGGATTTCAGTAAAGAAGAATATCTCGAGATACTGAGAAGATACCAGCTAAGGGACCGCCGTTTCGGGAAGATCGACACGTAACGGAAATCACCCATGGCAAAACTCTGACGCGAATCCGGACGCGGCATTCACTACCCTTAGGGACATGGTTCAGGTATGCACAAAAAGCGGTGGATAACCGGTTTGGTCGCCGTGCCATTTCTTGTCTTCTTCATTCAACAGGGCGGCGTTTGGCTTTTCATGCTTGTGGTTGCTGCGGCGGAACTGGGATTGTGGGAGTACTATCGAATCATACTGGGAGAAGATGAAAGCATTTTTTCGGGTCTGCCCCTGATTGGATTTGGTTCGGTTTTGGTGGTGCTCTTTGCGGCATATAAAAATACCCCCGACCTGATGGCAGCGGCTCTGGCGCTCAACCTTACGGCCGGTGGCGCATTCGTGGTCCTGCGGTTCGGCCGCACGCCGAACATTCTCAATTTCCTGCCCAAGCAGATTCTAGGCGTCACATACATCTCTCTTTTTTTAGGGTTCCTGATCCTGATTCGCAACAGTGCCGACGGTGTCGTCTGGCTCTATTTCCTTCTCGCCGTTGTCTTCGCAGGAGACGTCAGTGCGCTGTATGTCGGCTCGGCCTTCGGACGCCGTAAATTGAGTCCGTCGGTCAGCCCAGGCAAGACCATCGAAGGCTCGCTCGGTGGATTGGCGGCCAACCTGGCTGTTGGTCTGCTAATCAAACTCCTCTTTCTGCCCGGACTCCATTGGCCGCAGACGATTCTGTTCTGCATTTTGATCGGTGCCGCCGGACAGGTTGGCGACCTGTTCGAGTCCGTGCTGAAACGGTCTTCCAAGGTGAAGGATTCAGGCGGTTTACTGCCGGGGCATGGCGGCATTCTCGATCGAATCGACGCGCTTCTGTTTGCTGCCCCTATTGCCTATTTATTCAAAATACATATATTTTAAATTTATGTTTTCTGGAGAAGCGGCACGGAAGTGACGGGGATGTCATCATCTAAAATGGATCGTCGGACATGAAACGCTTGTGCATCCTCGGCTCGACCGGATCGATCGGGCGGAACACCCTGGAAATTGTGGCGCGTTTTCCTGAAAGTTACTCGATTGGGGCTCTGACGGCTAATACCAATCTTTCATTGCTGAGCGAACAGATCCGTCGGTTCAAACCCGAATTGGCTGTTGTGCATGATGAAAGACTGGCCGATGAACTGACCGACATGCTGTCGAAAGGGGCGTTGCCGAAGATCCTCTATGGTACGGATGGATACCGGGCGGCCGCTGAACTGGCATCAGCCGACATGGTCGTCACCGCCATGGTCGGAGCGGCCGGCGTCATGCCGACCCTGGCCGCTATCGACGCCGGTCATGACATCGCATTGGCCAACAAAGAGACTCTGGTTGTGGCCGGTGAAATAGTGATGGAAAAGGCCGCCAGCCGCAATGTCAAGATTATACCGGTGGACAGCGAGCACAGTGCCATTTTTCAATGCCTGGCCGGTAACCGTTCCCAGGATGTGGATAAAATCATATTGACTGCCTCAGGCGGGCCGTTTGTCGATAGCCCGGCCGATGCGCTGCGGGCGGTCAGACCCGAGGCGGCGCTGAAGCATCCCAATTGGCAGATGGGGCCGAAAATCACCATCGATTCGGCCACTTTGATGAACAAGGGGCTCGAGGTCATCGAAGCCAGGTGGCTCTTCGGGATGGACTTGAACCGGGTAGAGGTCGTGGTTCACCCGCAGAGCATCATCCACTCCATGGTCGCCTACCGGGATGGGTCTATCCTCGCCCAACTGGGAATACCGGACATGAAAGGCGCCATCGCTTATGCCCTGTCACATCCCGAGCGGTTGCCCCTTGGACAACCGCTGCCGGATTTCACCGGAAAGGGAATGGACCGGGGATTGACCTTTAAAAAACCGGATATAGACAGGTTTCCCTGCCTCGGGTTGGCCTATCGAGCGGCTGAAATCGGTGGGACACTTCCGGCGGTCATGAATGCCGCCAACGAAATTGCGGTGGAAGCGTTCCTTAATCATAGAATATCTTTTACGCAAATTCCGGAGATCATCCGGATTGTCATGGAGAACCACGAGGCCACGGACAATCCGGACATCGAGAGGCTCATGGATGCCGACCGGTGGTCGCGCGAGGCCACGGCGATGCAGATCGACGGTCTTTGAGAGACGATTCCTATCATGGGTACCAATATTTTCGCTTTTGTCGTCGTTCTGGGAGTCCTGATTTTTTTTCATGAGTTAGGGCACTTTCTGGTGGCCCGCTTTTTTGGCGTCGGTGTGGAAAAGTTTTCACTCGGTTTCGGCCCCAAGATTTTCGGAAAAACCGTCGGCATCACCGATTACCGGATATCGGCCATTCCCCTCGGCGGTTATGTCAAAATGGTCGGAGAAGAACCGGACACCGAGGTCGAACCGGACCAAATCCCTCTTTCCTTCACCCACAAGCATGTACTCAAGCGGATCCTCATCGTCGCGGCCGGACCGCTGTTCAACGTTCTTCTGGCAGTATTGATATTTTACGGCATATTCCAGATATCCGGCACGATCATCCTCAAACCGGTGATCGGTGACGTTCAGGAAGGGACCCCGGCACAGGCAGCGGGCCTTAAAAAAGGGGACGAGGTTGTCGGCATCAACGGGCGGTCGATTGAAAACTGGGACCAGATGGCCGGCATCATAGCGGACAGCCAGGGGGCGCTGCTGGAGGTGACCATTCGTCGCGACGGGGAGGCCCGGGTCATGTCTTTAAGCCCGGTACTGAAAACGACCAAGAACATCTTCGGCGAGGACATTCCCCGTTATGTGATCGGTATCACCGCTGCAGGGGAAATCTATACCAAAAAGCTCAACCCCATCGGTGCAATAGCCGAAAGTCTGGTTCAAACCTATAACATCGTCGAATTGACGGTCGTCAGTGTCGCCAAAATCATCCAGGGTACCGTATCGACCAAAACCATCGGGGGGCCGATCATGATCGCCGAATTGGCTGGCCAACAGGCCAAGCTCGGCGCCACGAACCTGTTGTTCTTTATCGCCCTGATCAGCATCAATCTGGCCATACTCAACATACTGCCGATCCCAGTGCTGGATGGCGGACACCTGCTGTTTTTTACTATCGAATTGCTCATCGGTCGGCCTGTCAGTATACGGATTCGTGAAGTCTCGCAGCAGGCCGGTATGTTCGTGCTGATCCTTTTGATGATCTTTGTGTTTTATAACGATATAACCAGAATATTCTCCGGCCAGTAGCACACCCACGGACCGGACAATCTTTGGGACGGCCCGAATTTCTCTGTTCACTAAAATAATACGACAGTTGAGCGATCGTTATGCCACACCGACTCGAAATTGCCCTCAAACCTCACCTTGTTGATGCGGAAGGTGAAGGGATAAAGCACAAAGCCTTTAATTATTTCAATATAGACGTTGATCAAATTCGGACCATTAACGTCTTGACCCTCGATTTCGACCTCGGCCCGGCCCAGTTGAACAACATCCAAACCGAGGTTTTTACCAATCCGGTCACCCAGGTATCCTCTTATGAACCGCTGGCGATCGAATTCGATTGGATCATCTGGGTGGGATTTCGACCGGGTGTGAAGGACAATCCCGGCAGTACGGCCAAGGAAGCGATTGAAGACCTTTTAGGTGAATCGCTGCCTGAAAACGCCGCCATCTACACATCTAAAAGGTACTGCCTCAAGGGTTCTGGATTGACGGCCAGGGAAGTAGATGCCATCGCCGGCGAAATTTTGGCCAACGATATCATTCAACAGTGGAAAATATTTTCTGTAAAAGACTGGGAACCTGAGATCGGTATCGGCATTATCATTCCCAAAGTGATGTTGAACCATACCCCGACGGTGACGACGATACCCATCGATAGCGATACGTCCCTGCAGCGGATCAGCACCGAGCGCAACCTGGCACTGAATCCCAATGATATTCCGGTCGTGCGCAACTACTTCCTGCAAACCAGCGTCAAGGCCGAGCGGGCAGTTTTCGGATTGTCAGACCCGACGGACGTCGAGCTGGAATATATTTCCCAGGCGCGCAGCGATCATTGCAATCACAACACCTTCAGGGGGGTGTTCAACTATATCGACTTCGACACGGGCGAAGAACGGGTGGTGGACAACCTTTTTAAAACCTTCATCGAGGCGCCGACCCTGGCATTGCAAAAACAGAAACCGTGGGTGGTGTCTGTTCTTTGGGACAATGCCGGAGCGGGCCGTTTCGACCCCGATCACTTCTATACCATCACCGGCGAAACCCACAATTCCCCCTCGAACATGGAAGCCTACGGCGGTGCGATAACAGGTATCGTCGGCGTCTATCGCGACCCGATGGGCACCGGCAAAGGGTCACGGCTGGTAATGGGAGGGTTCGGATATTGCGTCGGTCCGAGAGACTATGCCGGCAGTCTGCGGCCGCACCTGCATCCCAAAAGGCTGTTGGACGGGGTCGTTGAGGGCGTGCGTGACGGTGGCAACAAATCCGGCATCCCGACGACGGTCGGGCAGGTTCTTTTCGATCCCGGCTATATCGGTAAATGCCTGGTTTTCGTGACGGCGGTGGGGATCATGCCGAAGCGGATCGCCGGTGTTCCGGCCGAATCCAAGAGGACGACACCCGGAGACCTGGTGGTGATGTGCGGTGGAAGGGTCGGCAAGGACGGTATACACGGAGTGACGGCTTCCTCTGAGACATACTCGGAAAATACCCCCGCCGGACATGTCCAGATCGGTGATCCGTACACCCAGAAGAAAATGCACGATTTCCTGCTGGAGGCACGGGACAAGGGGTTGATTCAATTCATCACGGACAACGGCGGCGGCGGCCTGTCTTCCTCTGTCGGTGAGTCGGCCCTGTTTTCCAACGGGTGCGAGATCGAGTTAGACAAGGTCCCGCTGAAGTATGAAGGGCTCGACCAATGGGAAATCTGGGTGTCCGAGTCCCAGGAGCGCATGACGGTTGCCGTGCGGCCCGAAAATCTGGCCGATTTTATGGCCCTGTCTGCCAAACACGCGGTCGAGAGTACCGTTATCGGCCGGTATACCGATTCCGGGAAACTGCACATAAAATACAACGGTACCACCTGCGCCTTTGTCGACCTCGGTCTACTTGAATCCGGTTTTCCGCAATGGCGCTTCGATGCCCACTGGCAGCCGCCGGACAAGCGGGGATTGTTCGAGCCGGTCCTCAAGGAGCCGACGGATATCGGGCGACTTCTGCTCGACATGCTGGGGCGTCCCAACATCTGCTCCAAGGAGTGGGTGTACCGTCAGTACGATCACGAAGTTCAGGGGGGAAGCGTCATCAAGCCGCTTGTGGGGCCGGAAAGGGACATCAACAGCGACGCTTCGGTCACCCGACCGGTTCTGGCCTCGAATAGAGGACTGGCCATGGCCCAGGCCCTTTTGCCGGCCTATTCAGCCATCGATGCCTACCACATGACCGCCTGCACCATAGATGAGGCGTTCCGGCGCCTGCTTTCGGTCGGTGCCCGGTGCGATCATATCGGAGGGGTCGATAATTTCTGTTGGCCGAACATCCAATACGATCCGGGCCTCAATCCCGATGGACGGTTCAAGGCGGCCCAGCTCGTGCGCGCCTGCATGGCTTTGAAAGATATGTGCCTGGCCTATGGGATTCCACTTCTGTCCGGAAAAGACAGCATGTACGTCGACGGTCATCTGGCGGGGCGCTATGGTGAAGTCCATAAGGTGTCCGCCCTGGAAACCATGCAGTTCACCACCATCGGTGTGGTGGATGATGTGGCCAAATGTGTCACCATGGAAATCAAGGTGCCCGGCGATTTGGTTTACGTTCTGGGAACAACCCGCGACGAACTCGGCGCTTCGGAATACTACGAACATCTGGGTTACCTTGGATTGAATGTCCCAAAGGTGGATGTCGAGGCGTTTAAAAACATATACAGCCGCCTGGAGGTGGCGGTCGACCAGGAGCTGGTCGCATCCGTACATGGGATCTACAGGGGCGGCGCCGGTATCCACCTGGCCCTGGTCGCCATGGGCGGCAACCTCGGGTTGCAGGCGGATCTTGCCCGGATGCCTTATGACGGGGCTCAGCGCAACGATACGATCCTTTTTTCCGAATCCGCCGGACGGTTCATCGTGACCGTCGACCCGGCGCAATGCGATCGGTTCGATGCGCTTTTCGAAGGGTTGCCATGCGCCTGTATCGGGCGGGTGGTGGAAGAACCGGTCCTGACTCTCGAAGGATTGGGTGGCCGCCGCGTTGCGTCTGTACCGGTTTCGGACTTGAAAGCGGCCTGGAAGCGGCCCTTCGGCGACCTGATTTAGCGCGGTCCTACCGACGGTATCCTCCGGCTCCGCACAACCATACGGCCAGTTTGGTGGCGACATATGGCGACCGGGGGCGAGGTACTGAATGGATACCAGCCGGTCGGATCGGAAAACACTGGAGAATGAATGGACACGGTAAAAGCACTGGTTCTCACGGGATACGGCTTGAACTGCGACACGGAAACCGCCCACGCCTTTGAACTGGCCGGGGCATCGCCATCCAAGGTCCATATCAATTCACTGATCGACGGCAGCGCCGAACTCTCAGACTACCACATCCTGGCCTTTGTCGGCGGATTCAGCTGGGGTGACGACCACGGTGCCGGGGTCATCCAGGCCGTACGCCTTAAAACCAACATCGGCCGTCAGATCCTCGACTTCGTTGGAAACGGCAACCTGGTGCTGGGGATCTGCAACGGGTTCCAGGCCCTGGTCAATCTGGGTCTATTGCCAGGGTTCGATGGCAATTACGTCAACCGGTCTGTGGCCTTGACTTACAATGACTGCGGTAATTTTCGCGACGACTGGGTGACACTGACCGTCAATCAGGACTCTCCCTGCGTTTTTACGCGTGGCATCGATCGGGTCGATTTGCCGGTCAGGCACGGTGAAGGCAAGTTCTACGCCGAAACCGATGTCATCGGACGACTTGTGAGGCAGAACCAGGTGGCGCTGCGTTATGCCGCGCCGGGCGGCCAGCCCGCTGAATTGCGTTTTCCATACAACCCCAACGGTTCAGTGGATGACATTGCGGGAATCTGTGACCCGACCGGTCGTGTTTTCGGCCTGATGCCGCATCCGGAGGCCTATAACCATTTCACCAACCATCCGGACTGGCCCCGGCGGAAAGAAATGGTCAAAAGAAGTCAACGCAAGGATGCGCTGACGTCCGAAATCACGCCAGGCATCAAATTCTTCTCCAACGCCGTCGACTTCATCAAAAACAACTGATCATCCCTTTTGATCTTCCGCTTTGCATAGAATCAACGAATTCATCACCTCCCAGATGCCTCGTTGAAAAACATCAGCCTACCGGCCCCACGGGGCTGTCCCCCTACTACCCTTAAGTATTAGTTTTGTGTTGTCACGCCCCTTCTCCACAGTTAAACCTGCAATCGTATCGGTTCGCTTTTCATTAATGGGTATAACCGGCTGCACCCCAATTTCGATTCTTTTAAAGGGTAAAAGGGAAAAGATCACCGTGGATCAACAATGCAAAGGATTTACTTTCATTGAACTGTTGGTCGTTCTCTCCATTATCACCGTTCTGACGGTTGCGAGTGTGTCTAATTTTATCGCCGAACTATCAGGCTACCGACTTAGGGGAGCGACCGCAGGAATATTGACGACCCTGCAGCGTGCACGGTTGCGTGCGGTCAAGGAAAACAGCTTCGTCGTCGTCCTCTTCGACCCCGACGGCAACGGCCGACTCGACGGTGATTACATGGCCTTTGTGGACAACGGGAACGATACTTCCGGCGATTGGGTATGGCAACCTGAGGAAGGTGAAGCCCTGATCGTTAAAGATCGCCTTCCCGAAGGCGTTCGGTTTACGCGCACGAGCTTCTCGCACAACCGGCTGCGCTTCAACAGCCAAGGGCACCTTATGGGAATAAACCGCAGTATATTTTTGAAAAACTCCGATGACACAACCAAGAAGATCACGGTTTATGCTTCGGGCAACAGTCGGGCATTCTAGTGATGATCCGTTTAGAAACCATATCAGCCGGAACAGGCTGCGCATCGTTGTCCCTGTCTTCAAAAAAGCGCGCACGCGACCATCGAGTCCTGACATCGGCAAGTATCGTCTACCGTGCTGCTTTAGGCGGCTATAGGGGTCGATCCCGAAAGATCCCCACGGCTTCAGCAATCGCCTCCACCTGTCATGGCTTTACCCTGGTAGAGCTCATGGTCGCCATGGCCATCAGTGGCTTTATCTTCGCTGCGGCCTGCATGGCATTCGGTTCTCATCAGAAAACCCTGACAGAGCAGGGGATGTCGGTGGACATCCTGCAGAGTGTTCGGGCGGCCTTCAGCCTGATGCAGCATGATATCCGGATGGCCGGCTACGATGCCACTTGGATAGATGCCAACGACGACGGACTGGACGACAAACGCGATAACGATTTGATCGACAATGACTGCGACGGAAGTGCCGATCTCTCCGATCCGGGAGCTGATGAGCACCAAAGAATGGCGAACTTCGTCGCTGCTCGAGCCCATTACCTCCAGTTTCGTCTCGATCGCCTGCGAGACGGGGATTTCTGTGATTCCGAAGATCTCATCGGTTATGGCTTTTCGAACAGCCGCGACCGCAACCGGGATGGTATCGCCGATGACGGCGCAGCACCGATGGGACGCAGTGTCGGTGCCTCCGGCCTGCAACCCTTGGCGGAAGACATACAGGCCGTGGCCTTCGGATATGCCTTCGATGACGATAGGGGATCTGAATCACCGGACGGGAACATCGACACCGCTTCGGGTTTCGTTATGTGGGGCTACGATGCCGACGGTGATGGCAATTTGGACACCCTGCTCGACAGCAACGACGACGGGATCATCAGCAGCGCCGACGATCTGAATGGCGACGGACGGATCAATGATGTGCATCTGGTCCCGGTGGTCCCGATCGACCGTATCCGTGCGGTCAGGATCTGGCTGCTGGCGCGCACCAGGGCGCCGTTGAGAGCTTACCGAGACACGGGGACATATGTCGTCGGTGACAAGGTCTTCACCCCTGGGGATCGCTACCGAAGAGAATTGCTGACCACCATCGTCCACTGTCGAAACCTCGGCTTGCGTTAGCCTGCATCCGCCTAATGGGTCGTGCTCATGCCGGACGCGGGCAAAAACCACCGGCGTTCTCACCGCTGCGGCACGGCGGGAGGCGGCCCTGGCATCACAAAGAGGAAACCGATTGTTTCATTTGGCAGACGAGAAGAGGACCACTTGGTTGAAATGAGGACCTTTTTGCAGAAAAGACTGAAAATGAACAATAAACCGTTCATGGGTATCGGTAGTCGAGACCCGGTAACGAGCCGTCAGACGGGAGTGTGGGGCATGCCGCATCATTTTAAGATGTCGATACATTCAAACTGTGACGATGGATGCGCCGGTTTTACACTGATCGAGGTGTTGATCGCCATGTCCTTATTGTTGTTGGGGATTTCGTCCATAGTGGGTCTGCAGGTTACCTGCATCAACGGTAATGCTTCGGCCCGGATACAGACAGAGGCGACGGCGATTGGGACACAGATGATCGAGTATTTACGGTTGCTGCCCGATAATCATCCCGATCTCGCAGCCGGCGGTGGCCCTCACGAACTCGGGAGGGGTGAATCCGGAAATTATACGGTGCGCTGGGTGGTTACGGACGACGCGGCGATGACAAGAACAAAAACGGTCAGCGTCACAGTCACACCGCACAACCGCATCAACGGAAATTCGGTGACAATCAAGACCATCCTGGCCAGATAAGGAGGAGAAGAGATGAAAAATGGGACCATACTCGACGAAAACGAGAAGGGAACGGTATTGTTGATCACCATCATGTTATTGGTATTGATGATCATCGCGGCCTATACCGCCGTGCAAAGCAGCACGGTGAATATGGAAATTTCCGGCAATCACTTGTTGCATCAGAAATACTTCTTTGCGGCTGAAGCCGGGATCGATCAGGCCGTTCTATCATTGAAGCAGGAATATATCGCTACCCATACGCACTCGTTGGGCTATGGAAGTCAGGCTTCTTGGACTTTTGCGCTTGCCGGAGGCGACCGTGTGAGTGGAACGGCAGACGATGCCGTCGATTGGAACGATGATGGTTTGGGCAGCTATGAGGGTGCTGCTGTTTGGATAGAAAGTACAGTATTGGACGGCATTACATACCGGGTTTGCCTCTGGAACAACGATGATTCGAGGGTGGGGGGATCGTATCAGGACGATCGGGACGGCATGGTGTGGGTCCGCTGCGACGCCACCGGCCCCAAGGGCGGCGGGGCCAGTATTCAAGTTCTGCTGCAGGGAAAGGCCGACGGTCCGGTCATCGTCGACTACACGGCCCAGTCCGGCACCAGCCCATCGGGCAATTTCACATCCGACGATATGAACCCGATTGTCGAATTTTTAAGACAGATGTAACCCGACGGAAAGGACCCGTTCGCATGACATACACATCCAGGGTGAAAATGGGAAGACAGGCAATCACAGGGTTCGTTGCGGTTGTGATGGCCGTTTTATTCTTTATGGAGACGGCGATGGGGGCGGAAGATATACTTCCGGAATCAGCCTTCGGCGGTGACTCCGGTCTTTCGGTTTTGGACGATACGGGCGCTGAAACGGTCGAATGCGGAACCGTTGTGTCTACTCGTCATGCTGATGGATTTGATCCTCGTCAGTTTGAATGGGTGAATGTCGAGGTTGATGATAAGGGGTCTATCTCGCTGAAACCGTACGCTTTGACCGGCTCAAGTGACAGGCTGGTTATACCCTTCGAACAGGAGGTTTATGCGACATTTGTCGCAGAGGAAACCGGAGATTCACCCAATCTCGGTTGGATGCTTCATGACGACGCCGTGGACGAAAACGGTCAGTTTCGCGGGTGGGATGCCATTGAGGAAAGAAGAAAACACCTCATCTTCACGCATATCGTCGATCAAGAAGGGTCTCGCCTGAGCAGCTCAGACGGCATTCTAGATTCCGGCTACGGGAACGGCGATTTTCCAGTCACCAATGAAACTGCGCTGGCCGGGTATGACGATGGCAGCGGGATACCCTTTGTTACAGATAGAGATGGCGAGATCACGCCCCGCGACATGAAAAAGCGGCTAGGCCGATTTGCCGCGGGCAGCGAAATCGTGTTCTTTATGATTTCCGATCCATCCCGCGGGATCCTGCAAGATCGGCAAGTGTTTTTCAACAAACCCTGGAGCCTGGATATCTACGAAGCCTGCCAACCGGACAGCGGCAGTTCTTTGTGGATCGATCGGAACGAAGGCTTGTTTCATAAGCTTTTTCATCTGGAAGAGGCACAACTAGACGAAGCCTGCCAAGCAGAAACCAATTGGCTGACAAAGCTGGTTCTCGATCGTTTAGCCGACGATTTTCATCTGGAGGTAACCGGGGAGTACCGTTTGCCCCTGACCGTCGCTGATCGGTTTTCGCATATGATCGGCGGGGTTTCGGCGGAGACCGCTGACCGCTGGGTTTACGGGTTCGAAAATGGCTCTGCCATCGATGCCTCGCTGGATATGGACTTCAACGATCTGGTTTTTCTCCTCGAACGGCCGAACGGCGGTTCAGCAACGCTGAACCCGTCGCACGCCATAAAGCCGGTAGAAAAAAATGCTTATTTCACGACGGTGGATATCCAGGCCTGTGACTTCCGGCCGGCCGGAGATTGTAAAGGCCGGACATCTCTGACCTATTTTTTATCGGTTGACTTGGGCGTAACCTGGATCGAGGTGAATGATTGGGACAGCGGCTGCTTGTCTTCTCTGGATTCAAAAGGCGGCCTCATACGGGGGAGCGCCTTCGATCCAGGGAAACCGGTGGCTGAAGACGTAGAGTTTGCCTGCCGCAATAAACGGATAGACTTGCTCAATAGAGGGCTTACCGGCAACAGGCTGTTGTGGAAGGTTGAAATGACAAGTTCCCAGGACCGCTGCACACCCCAGGTTCAGGAGGTGCGGATCGACGCTGCCACGGCCTTGAACCGCACGGTTCCCATGGCTGCGCCGGTTGTTCAAACCAACCTGGTTTATTCCGGGTTCGTCGAGACACCGGAAGATGGCTGGGACGTTCAGGCCGTTCGCGGGCACCTGACAGCCAGAGAGATATATGATCCTGACCGACCCGACCGGACAAACGCCGAAGAGCGCATTTTATGGGATGCGGGGAAGGAACTAAGCGGTATTGATCCTGATGAACGAACCATTTTTTTTCCCAACATCGATGCCCGACGTGTGGTCAACGAGCACCTGACCGACGAAAGCGGCCAAAGGCTTTACGGTGACGGCATCCGAACATCGTTCAGGGGCAAATTCGCCCATAATCCGATCGTGGGGACCTCGACACGAATTTACGATGGGCGGCCGGAGGTTTTTACCGAGAGGATAACCCCGGTGCAGGGGGGAAGTTATGGCGGCAAGGGCATCATCGATAACGCCACGGGCCGGTGGATGGTCGATTTCAAACGACCGCCGGCGGCCGGAGTGCCGTTGATGGCCGACTACAGCTGGTATCGCGTCAAACGGGCGCATAAACCGTTTCTGCCGCATGAGGTGACCAACGAAATCCTCGCCCTTTCGGATGAATTCGTCTGGCCAGATGGCTTCACACACGATTTCAACGAGGATGGCGGGTTCGATTCGACCGATGCGGCTTGGCTTGTGCAGTGGATCAGGGGGTACGGGCGGCCAGGCAGCGGCTTAAAAAAGGAATGGTTGATGAGCGGTGTCAGTCCATCGGCACCGGCGCTCCTGGTTCCGCCCGGATACCCACGGTGGCTCACGGGGACCGACATAACCGATGAGGATCGGCAGGGGTATACCGAATTCAGAGAGTTACATAAGGATCGGGACAGTGTGCTGTTGGCTGGATCGGGAGGCGGTCTTCTGCATGCCTTTGATGCGGGGAAGTATCGCTATGGCGATAATCCGGCGACCCTGAGTGTTCGTGAAAACCGCGGCTACTTCGTGTGGGAGCAGAAGACCTCCGAGAGTCCGTTATATTGTGAGCATTACAACGGATCGATGTGCCCCGACTATGGTACGGGCCGGGAAATCTGGGCGTTCTTGCCCTCGGCCCTCATGCCATACCTGAAAAATAATGCATTGAATGGCGGCAACCGGTTTTCAGCGAAGATTTCACCGGTTATATCGGACGTCCATATCGATACCGACGGTGATGGGCACCTCGATTCCTGGCGATCGGTCGTTCTCGCCGTTGTCGGTTATCCAGGCTCCAGTGTGTTCTGCCTGGATGTGACCGAACCTCGCAACCCGCTTTTTCTCTGGGAAAAGCCCCTGGAGGGCCTCGATCGGGACGGATTGTCTCCGTCGGTGGCACGGATCGGCCGTATCCGTCATCCGCAGAATGGTGAGGCCATTTGGGCGGCATTTGTCGCCACCGGTAGGTTGGCGGTCAAAGACCGGTTCCCATCTATTTACGTTATCGATATGTCCGACGGCCGTGTGATCCAGCAGATCATGCTCGATGCGGGGGCTGATTTGGACGGTAATGGAATTTTAGAGGCCGTTGAGAACGATATAGCCCGGGGGGGGATCCTCAGTGGTCAACCGGCCCTCGTCGATACGGACAACAACGGTTTCATCGACCGGCTATACATAGGTTCATCGACCGGACTGATTTATAAGGTCAACATGCCGGATAGCGAGCCCGGTTCGGATCTAAAAGTAACCCATTGTGTGATCAATACCGACTTCACTGATCCCGAAGAACGATTGCTTCCACCTGAAAGCCGCTGGCTGCCAATTTATGCATCACCGACGGTTACCGTCGACACCACGACCGGCACCTCCGGGGAAATAGACGCATCGGTGCGGGTGTTCGTAGGAACAGGTGACAGCCGGAACCCAGACGATGGTATGGAAGACACTTACGAAAGGAATCTGTTTTTAGCCTACGTTGATGAGACCGCCAAAGACGAGTGTGATCAGGGTGGGCACCGGCTCGATTGGTTTGTAGAATTGCCGGAAAACCAGCGCATTACCACCTCTGCGTTTGCTTCCGCCGGGCGAATTTACTACGGTACCGCCACAACCGATAGCACGGACATCTGCTTGACCCATACACTACCGGACGACGAACAGGACGACCTTTACGTTTTCGCTCTTGATGGGACCCCGATTATGAGCGGCAGGATGGGGGACATTCTCATCGATCCCCTGGTCACCGACGAGCATCTCTACCTGATGATGCCGTCCGGGCTTATATCTATGGGAAGCGGTGCTTACAATCACAGATCGCGAACGGTCGCGGAGGCTGTTGTAAACGTTCAATCATGGGAGGAATTGGATTAGATCAGACGACCATACGCAGAGCAGGGCCTGTTTTTACAGGCCCTGCTCTGTCTTCAGTTGAATTGGCTATCTGTCTACGGTAAATCTTTGCATGTCAAAAGGTCTTTTACTGGTATGAGATGATCACCCTCACAAGTCTTTCCGTTCTCCTTTGCCCAAGAATTGTCCGGACAAATCGTATCTTTATAGCCCTCGGCTTCCAAATACCATGTAATCGCACTTTGCGAGATATCAGCGGGTAAGGTAGCACCGCAGAGGTTGGCGCTTGCCAGAAACGCTTTATCCAAGTCGGTATCACCACTCATGATCGCACCCTTGAGCTGCGTTCGCCAGAAGGAGGCTTTTTTCAATTTGGCCCCTGTAAAATCAGCGCCGTTTAGATAAGCTTGATCAAAATTGGCATATTGCAGAAAGCCACCTGAAAAATCGCCATTTTCGAATTGATCAGTTTCCTGGAATTTACAACCGGGGCAGATGATCTTTTCTTTTTTCGGCTCATCGTTGTTGTTACCTGAAAATCTTTGGTGATCTGTGACCGCCATTTGCTCCTTGATGTCGTTCAACTGCTTGGACAAAGAGTCTATTTTGTGCTGTAATTTTGCAGCTTTTTTCTCAAGATGGTTTGAATATCTATTCAATTTAGCAAAATGCATTTGAAGGTCCTTAGCTTGCTTAGTTGCTTTTTTCATTTGATAATAAGGCATGTGCCACCAGGATTTCGAGTATTCTTTCGGTCCAGGATTGCTTGATTTGGCATTAACTACCGTTGAAGCGAAAACCACCGCTATCGTCAGAATAATTATTTTTATCCATCTGTTGTTCGTCATTGTCCCTACCTCCTTTCCAGCCTTATCATGATCGTTTCTGTGCAATACAAATATTTTGGAAGTGTTATCCTCAATTGGTTTTCGGAAGCAATTCTGCAAATACCGTGCAAAAACCACAATAAAATTAAACCGCAATTGATTAATACAAAAATATTAGTAAGTTAAAGATGATCTACTTAAATTTTACTTTTCCTGAAATACTAATTTCACTGTTTTAATCCCCGAATAATGTCAGTTATGGCGACGTATTTTGTCATAAAATCAGTCACTTGTAATACGCAGTTGTAGTACATTACGTATTACTTCCCTACAGCAATTCCACAATCCCAAACTAAAGAAGCTCGCAACTATGACGATAACCAATAGAGGGCTATACCTGTTTGTTTAACATCGGTTTAACAGGAGAGGAGAATCAATAGAGGTATTAAATGAATTAATAGCCCTATAAAAAGTTTTTATAGTTTACGACTGGCTGTATGGTTATCGACAGGGTTCCAAATGGAGATGACATTGGCCTTCACCTTTATTTAACTATTAGAAAACATACAGAATAAATTGATATCCGAGTCCGCGGTAAGACGTTCGGGCATCAAATGGCATGTTTTTTGGATCAAAACAAAGCCAGAAAAATTTCAGGAAAGGAAGGTCATGCGGAAAAACTCAGGCTTTACCATAATGGAACTTGCCGTGGTCATCGCCCTCGTCGGCATCCTGGCGGCCATCGCCGTTCCGGCATTCGTCAACTGGCTGCCTAACTTCCGGCTCAACAACGGGGTCAATCATGTCCACGCCATCATCCAGGATGCCCGTTTGCAGGCGGTAAAAGAAAACGGGCGCGTGGCCGTGCTGTTCGACCCAGATGGTGACGGTCAGTTGGATGGCAACTACCTGGTGTTTATCGATGATGACCTCGACTGGAACCTGGATGCCGGCGAAACCGTGCTTGCTAATGGTGAAGTGCGCTCAGGCGTTAGAATTTCCGGCACCGGATTTACCAACCACCGGTTTGGATTCAACAGTAGAGGACTTCTCATTGTCAACGGCAGCACCGTCACCTTGAGCAATTCGGAGGGTCGAACAAAGAGCGTGACCATCGAGGTCACCGGAAACGCTCGGATTAATTGAATCCCCGATCTTGAGTTACCCGATACGATAACAATGTCGGGCGCTCGAGTTCGGAGCAAAAGTCGATTTCAGAGATGGAGAATATGCTGAAAAAAGACACAAATAATAGAGGGTTTACCCTGATTGAGCTCATGATTGCCATGGCTATCGCCGGTATCGTTGCCGCGGCGATTATGATGGCCTTCGATTCGCAGCAAAAGACCCAGGTCAGCCAGCAGTTGGTGGTTGAAATGCAGCAGGACCTG
The DNA here is from genome assembly GCA_963792945.1 of uncultured delta proteobacterium. Classification (GTDB taxonomy): domain Bacteria; phylum Desulfobacterota; class Desulfobacteria; order Desulfobacterales; family SG8-13; genus JARFQH01. The sequence goes on from CAWBYM010000001.1 coordinate 111,819, forward strand.
CGGGCGGCCCTTTACCTGATGCAGCAGGATATCCGCATGGCCGGGCATGACCCGCAGTGGGTCGACGGCAATGCCGATGGTGTGGATGACAACCGGCTCGCAGACGGCATCGACAACGATTGCGACGCCAATACGGATGGTACCGATCCGGATGAGGCCAATGATATTTCCGGTGTCCTGACGGCCGGCCCGCACACCATACAGGTCCGGATGGATATCGACAATAACACGGCCGACGGTACGGCCGACGGAGACTTTTGCGATCCCAATGAGCTTGTTGTCTACGGGCTGGCCGCCGACACGGTCACGATTGACGGTGATGGAATAGCCGACAGCGGTGCGACTGACCTGCGCCGACGTTTCGATGCCGGCGGCCTGCAGGTGTTGGCCGGATCGATCCAGGCCGTGGCTTTCGGGTATGCATTCGACGATGATGGCGGTGCAGCCACACCAGACGGCGTTGTCGACACCAACGGCAACAACATCATCTGGGCTTATGATTCCGATAACGATGGCAATTTGGACCTCTTATTGGATAGCAACAACGACGGTGCCATTACCGTCGACGACGACCTCGATGGCGACGGTTTTATCAACGATGTGGCGCTCGCTCCGATAGTTCCTGTCAGCCGGGTAAGGGCGGTAAGGATCTGGATCTTGGGGCGCACCCGTGTGCCGTTGCGCGAATACAGCGATAACGAGACCTATGTCGTGGGTAACAAAATACTGGTACCGGGAGATACCAACGGGGACGGCAGTGTCAACAGTAGCGATACACCCGACCGGTTCAAACGTGAATTGCTGGCGACCAGCATGAACTGCCGCAATCTGGGGTTACGTTAGAACTGAGATAATCGATCATTAAACTCAATTCGATTCAGGTGGAATGTATGACGACCGACAATCGTAGCAAACAAGAGATCATAACCGACAAGCAGGGGTTTACACTGATCGAAGTCATGGTTGCCATGGCTATTTTTGCGGTGGGGATTCTGGCGCTGGCTGGCCTCCAAAGCAATTACATCAGTGGTAATGCTCAGGCACGATTGAAGACCGAAGCCACGGCTTTGGGTGCACACATGATCGAGCAGCTCCGGTCGATGCCTTTCGATGCGCCCGAACTCGATCCGGCCGCTAATCCTCACCAGCCTCCGGCAGGCAGCACGGGGCCTTACGACGTCAGTTGGACCGTAAACGACAACGATCCGGTGAACAATGCCAAAACGGTGAGGGTGACTGTGGCGCCGGTCAACCGAAACGGTCGTCCGGTCAGGCTGGCCACGATCATAGGCGAGTGAAAAGGACATCCAGAAATGAAAAAAACCATTGCGATTGTGAACAATGAACAGGGGTCGGTGCTTATTATGGCCATACTCGTGCTAGTTCTACTGACCATATTGGCCTTTACCGCCATGCGCACCAGCACGATCGAAAGGCAGATCGCGGGCAACGAGCTTTTGCACCAGAAATATTTTTTTACCGCTGAAGCGGGTATCGACCGGGCCATCAAGCAGCTCGAACAGCCCTTCGTTGCCGCCAATGCCGCTGCGGTGCGTGCCGGCACTCAGGCTTCTTGGGATTTTGCCTTGGTCGGAGCCGGTGATCGCGGCGACGGGCAGGGGAGTTACGCTGACGGCGTGTTGTGGGTCAATCAGCAGGATCTGGACGGCGCTTTTTACAGCGTCACACTCTGGAATAACGATGAATCCCCCATCCCGCCTGCGGGAACCGGCAACGGGGCCGGTGGTAATTTCGGTGCCGACCAGGACGCCCTGATCTGGCTTCATTCCGAATCTTGGGGGCCCAAGGGCGGTGGCGCACGGGTGGAAGTCCTCCTCCTCGGAGACACCACTGGGGAAAGCGTCACAGGCTATACCGCCCAGGCTGGTGCCGGGGCGGGGAAGAACTACAACGCTAATGACTTGAACCCGATTACATCCTTTGACCGGCAGCTATAAGAAGAGAATTAAATTACCTCCTCATTTATTCGGTTCTGAGCGGGAAAGAGGAAGGAGATGAATATTATGAAGCCTCATATTCAAAATAAACCTAAGAAACTAATTGGGAACATGGGAAGCTTGTGGATGAGACTGCTGATCATCGCCTTTCTCCTCGTAACATTAAACTTATTTTTACCTGTTCAAGAAGCAAACTCCGCTTCGCTGAACATTACTTTTAACGGTGGCGGATTGAGTGGAAACATCGTTTCAGTGAAACAATGGCCACCACCGGGATCGATTGTTGGATCACCGATATCAGATACCGATTTAGTCGAGGTACCATCCGGTGATGATGTTTATTTAGAAGCTACCACAGCAATAGGATGGAATTTCATCAGTTGGTCTGGAGATATATCAGGAACGGGTATATTATCAGGTAGTTACAATATGCCCCCGGTAGGTTTTGTCACGGCCACCTTTGCCAAGAGCAGCTACACGCTGACGATATCGGGCGGGACCGGTGTGGCCACGGTATCGCCGGGCAGCGGCACGACCTACGTGTTCGACGATCACCTTCAGGTGAGTGCCACGGCGCTGTCGGGCTACGAGTTTGCGGGCTGGACCGGTCCGGGGGCGGGCAACCTGGAGAACGCCTCGCTGGCGACCACGCGGATCATCGACCCGACCTACGCTGATACGGACATCACGGCCACCTTTGCCAAGAGCAGCTACACGCTGACGATATCGGGCGGGACCGGTGTGGCCACGGTATCGCCGGGCAGCGGCACGACCTACGTGTTCGACGATCACCTTCAGGTGAGTGCCACGGCGCTGTCGGGCTACGAGTTTGCGGGCTGGACCGGTCCGGGGGCGGGCAACCTGGAGAACGCCTCGCTGGCGACCACGCGGATCATCGACCCGACCTACGCTGATACGGACATCACGGCCACCTTTGCCAAGAGCAGCTACACGCTGACGATATCGGGCGGGACCGGTGTGGCCACGGTATCGCCGGGCAGCGGCACGACCTACGTGTTCGACGATCACCTTCAGGTGAGTGCCACGGCGCTGTCGGGCTACGAGTTTGCGGGCTGGACCGGTCCGGGGGCGGGCAACCTGGAGAACGCCTCGCTGGCGACCACGCGGATCATCGACCCGACCTACGCTGATACGGACATCACGGCCACCTTTGCCAAGAGCAGCTACACGCTGACGATATCGGGCGGGACCGGTGTGGCCACGGTATCGCCGGGCAGCGGCACGACCTACGTGTTCGACGATCACCTTCAGGTGAGTGCCACGGCGCTGTCGGGCTACGAGTTTGCGGGCTGGACCGGTCCGGGGGCGGGCAACCTGGAGAACGCCTCGCTGGCGACCACGCGGATCATCGACCCGACCTACGCTGATACGGACATCACGGCCACCTTTGCCAAGAGCAGCTACACGCTGACGATATCGGGCGGGACCGGTGTGGCCACGGTATCGCCGGGCAGCGGCACGACCTACGTGTTCGACGATCACCTTCAGGTGAGTGCCACGGCGCTGTCGGGCTACGAGTTTGCGGGCTGGACCGGTCCGGGGGCGGGCAACCTGGAGAACGCCTCGCTGGCGACCACGCGGATCATCGACCCGACCTACGCTGATACGGACATCACGGCCACCTTTGCCAAGAGCAGCTACACGCTGACGATATCGGGCGGGACCGGTGTGGCCACGGTATCGCCGGGCAGCGGCACGACCTACGTGTTCGACGATCACCTTCAGGTGAGTGCCACGGCGCTGTCGGGCTACGAGTTTGCGGGCTGGACCGGTCCGGGGGCGGGCAACCTGGAGAACGCCTCGCTGGCGACCACGCGGATCATCGACCCGACCTACGCTGATACGGACATCACGGCCACCTTTGCCAAGAGCAGCTACACGCTGACGATATCGGGCGGGACCGGTGTGGCCACGGTATCGCCGGGCAGCGGCACGACCTACGTGTTCGACGATCACCTTCAGGTGAGTGCCACGGCGCTGTCGGGCTACGAGTTTGCGGGCTGGACCGGTCCGGGGGCGGGCAACCTGGAGAACGCCTCGCTGGCGACCACGCGGATCATCGACCCGACCTACGCTGATACGGACATCACGGCCACCTTTGCCAAGAGCAGCTACACGCTGACGATATCGGGCGGGACCGGTGTGGCCACGGTATCGCCGGGCAGCGGCACGACCTACGTGTTCGACGATCACCTTCAGGTGAGTGCCACGGCGCTGTCGGGCTACGAGTTTGCGGGCTGGACCGGTCCGGGGGCGGGCAACCTGGAGAACGCCTCGCTGGCGACCACGCGGATCATCGACCCGACCTACGCTGATACGGACATCACGGCCACCTTTGCCAAGAGCAGCTACACGCTGACGATATCGGGCGGGACCGGTGTGGCCACGGTATCGCCGGGCAGCGGCACGACCTACGTGTTCGACGATCACCTTCAGGTGAGTGCCACGGCGCTGTCGGGCTACGAGTTTGCGGGCTGGACCGGTCCGGGGGCGGGCAACCTGGAGAACGCCTCGCTGGCGACCACGCGGATCATCGACCCGACCTACGCTGATACGGACATCACGGCCACCTTTGCCAAGAGCAGCTACACGCTGACTTGGGCAGTGAACGGCAACGGATCTGTGACCCCTGCAAGTGGCACAACCTATGTGTTTGATGAATCTTTAGCAGTCGCCGCAACGCCGGCAGCAGGATGGCAATTCGTAAATTGGACCGGTGCAGGAGCCACTAACTTAGTAAATCCAAACAGTGCCAACACTACCATCATTAATCCAACGGCTGCCAACACGGATCTAACGGCGAACTTTATCCTAATCGAGTATACCTTGACCGTCAATCGCACCGGCGGCATGGGCACTGGTATTGTATCAGTCAGCCCATCACAGCCGACTTACCATTACGGGGACGTTGTGACCATTACCGCCGGAGAGGGTGCGGGTGAAACTTTCGCGAATTGGAGCGGGGACCTGAGTGGCAACAACAATCCGGAGACCCTGACAATCAGTGACAACCACACCGTGACGGCCAATTACGACTTCATAGAGTACAACCTGAACATCAGTATCAACGAACCTTTTCCGGGCGGCGGGACATCCGTGTTGAAGAGTCCCGACCAAGCTACTTATCATTACGGTGAGACTGTGACGTTGACGCCGGTGGCCGGAACAGGAGAAGAATTTGATTCCTGGAGCGGTGACGGTGTCAACGGCGGGGGTTCGCCGCCGAACAGGGTGATCTACTTCGATGGCAGCGGGGACATGTCCGCCACCGTCAATTTCAAGAAGATTCTTGTGCAATTGACCATGCAGAAAACCGGCGATGGTTCCGGTGATACAAATCCGTCCACAGATCCTCCGGGACCGATCTATTTCGGTATGTACTATTGGGGAGACGTGGTGACCGTCACGGCCACACCGGTTTCTGCCAGTTCGATATTTGTCGGCTGGAGCGGCAATGTCGTCCCGACGGGAGTCAATACCGGCGAGGTCACAATGAACGGGGATCAGGTCGTAACGGCCAACTTCGACCTCAGGAGCTTTACGGTCACATTCGAGGCCGGCCCCAACGGCACCCTGAGCCCGGGAGGCGTCACCCAGATTATCCAGAGCGTCAAATACGGCTTTGACACGAGTATGGTCACGGCCGTGCCTGATGTACATTACCATTTCCTGGAATGGACCGGAGATGTCACCGGCAACCAGCCGGACCTCACCATCAATAACGTCATGAACGACATGACGGTTACCGCCAACTTCGAAATCGACAAGTTCACGGTGAAATTTACCGGCGGTAACTTCGGCAATGTCTGTTGGGACGACCCGATTACCGGCAGCACCGTCTGCGGCAACGAATACACCGAAGAAGTGCCCTGGAGCGGCAGTTCGAGCGCGGTGACGGCCGATCCCGACGACCAGCACCAGTTTACGGGCTGGACCGGTGACTTTACTTCCAGCGACAACCCGCTCGTGGTGTCCAACGTCGTGGCCGACATGGTCGTCACCTTCGATACGGTGGCGGACATCAACGGGTGCGCCACCGATGTGGCCGTAGGGTACAACGGCGTGTTTAACGAGAGCGATTTCGACATGGTCAATACTAGTGTCGATACGGTCACCGGCCACATGAAACTGGATACCGGCAACCAGGCGATCGTTCCCGACAAGGTCGTCGTGCCGTTCACCCAGGATGTTTACGTGACCTTCCTCTACGAAGGCGCCGGCTACGTGTCCGATTTCGGTTGGATGCTCTACGAGGACGCGGTGGATGGCAGCGGCAACTTCCTCGGTTGGAACAACATCCCGTTGATTAAGAAACACGTCATCTACCGCAACATCCGCGATGATGCTGAAACCGGCGGATGCTGCGGTGGCGGTGACGGCATCCTGGACACCGACTCCAGTCTCGGTTCTTTTCCGATCGCCGACGAGGCTGCCTTGGCCGCGTACGACGACGGCACCACGATACCCTTCCACGTCGATCTCGACGGCACGGTAACGCCGAAGGACATGAAAAAGAAATTGGGAAAATTTGTCGGCGGAACCGAGATCGTCTTCTGGATCACGGCTGACAGAGACTATAACACCACGGATACGTCGCGTGTGTTCTTCAACAAACCCTGGAACCCGGACTCTTACGACGAGTGCGTTCCTCCCTCCGGTCACAGCCAGTGGGTGGATGAGAGCAATCGGGTTTTCGACAAAATCTACCATCTGGGGACGGCCCTGGGCGGTGAAAGCGGGTGCCGTATCGAAGGCAACTGGTTGGCCGACCCGGTGTTCAACCGGATGTCCACCCATTTCGGAGTGACTTTGTCGGGTGATTACCTTCTGAGAATTACCGAAGACGAGCATTATCCCCATGTCATCGTGGGGGCGCCGCCCTCCGACCCGAACCAGTGGATCCTGGGATTCGAAGACTTGAACGCCGATACCGGCGGATCGGACATGGACCACAACGACATGGTGTTCCATATCGAACGCAAAACCGGCGGCATGGCGCGTCTCGAGTCGGCCCAAGCCATCGTGCCCAACGAAGCCAACGCCTATTTTACGGCGGTCGACTTCAAAGTGTACGATTACCTGCCGGGCGGTTCCTGCCTGGGCCAGACATCGTCGACTTACTACGTTTCGGCGGACGACGGGGCGCATTGGACCGAAATTACAGCCTGGGACACGGTGCAAGAGTTCGATAGCGCCACCGGCCCCAACTATGTCCTCACCGGCTCACCCATAAATCCTTTATCCTGGACGCCTGGCAATCCTGAATACACCTATCGGACCCGTCGGGTGGACTTCCTGGGTCTTGGACTGACCGGCAACAGACTCGTCTGGAAAGTAGAGCTGGTCAGCGAAAATCAGGCCTGCGTTCCGGCAGTGGTCGATGTCAAACTCAATGCTGACACGGCCAGCCACGGCATATTCTCGCGCAGTTCGCCGGTGATTCAGACCAATGTCCTCTACGCCGGAACTTATGAGACACCGGCACCGAGCTGGCCGTTGGACGAACGGGTCAACCGCGGTGAAGTGACAGCCAGCCGCGTTTACGATCCCGAGGTACCCAACGCGACCCTCACCGGCGATCAATCCCTCTGGAAAGCGGGCGAGATGCTGGCGGCCATGAGTCCGGATGACCGGACGATCTATTTCCCGAACATCACCGTGTATCAGGTGGTCGACGAACCGCTTATAAATCCAGCGACCGGTACCCCCTGGGTGGGAAATGGGAGCAGGGACGATTTCCATGGCACGTTACTGCACCCTCGTGTACAGGCGACCACCGTGCGCATCTACGACACACGGCCGGAAGTCTTCAGTGACGAGCACACCGATCACCTGAAGGGCAGCCTGGGCGGCACGGGTACGATCAAACGCTTCACCGGCGAGTACGCGGTTAAATTTAACACGCCGCCGGCTATGGGCGTACCGATAATGGCTAGCTACTCATATTACATCTCATCCAGCACGTTGCAAACGTTCACGGGCACCAATGTGGACAACAATATGTTGGCCCTGACCAACGATTTCATCAACCCCACCGGATACATTCACGATTTCAATGGTGGAGGTACTTTCGGTGAGGAAGACGGCGATTGGCTGGTGGAGTGGGTCAGGGGATACAAACAACCGAACGCCGGCGTGCAGAAAGCGTGGAAGCTGGGCCCGATCGACCACTCCACTCCGGCGCTCCTGGTGCCGCCGGGATTCCCTTTGTGGTATTTCGGCAGCCAGGTGACCGATGCGGAGCGTGAGGCCTTCACGAACTTCCAAACGGCCCATGACGATCGCGACGCGGTCTTGTTCGTCGGTTCCCGGGACGGCATGCTGCACGCTTTCGATGCCGGCAAATACCGCTATGGCGACAACCCGGATACCCCGGGCATCAAGGAGAACCGCGGCTACTTTCTCTGGGCGGATAAGACCGGGACCGAGCCGTCTTACTGTGACGCTTATCCCTTCCGTTGCCCCAATTACGGCACCGGCAAGGAACTGTGGGCGTTCATTCCGGCCAACCTGATTCCGCGGTTGAAGAACAACGTTCTGCATGGTGACGACCAGGCATTTGTCGATGCATCGCCGGCATTGTCCGATGTATTCGTCGACACCAACGGTGATGGCAGTTCCGATACCTGGAAAACCGTGCTTCTTTCCGCCGAAGGCAACGGTGGAGATACGGTCTTCTGCCTGGATGTGACCGATCCCTATAATCCCAGCTTCATGTGGGAGTTCGCCGCTCCGGAACTCTTCCGCAGCCGGTCCTCGCCAGCGGTGGCGCAGATCGGGCGCATCAGGGATCCGGATGGAACCAACGAAGCCAAATGGGTGGCCTTCTTCGTCACCGGCAAGGTGGAGAATGCCAATCTGTTCCCCTCTGTCTATATGATCGATGTTTCCAACGGCAGCGTGCTGCGCAAGGTCGTTTTGGATGATGCCGTGGATCTCAACGATGACGGCACCATCGACGCCACCGAAACCGATTACGGTAAGGGCGGAGTGCCCAGCGGACAACCGGCCATCGTCGATTCAGATGAGAACGGATTTATCGACCGGTTGTATCTGGCTTCTGACAGAGGTTTCATGTACAAAGTCAACATCCCGGACGACCCATCCAATCCGACCACTTGGGATATCACTCACTGCGTGCTCAACATCGATTTCGTCGATGACGATTTCAATACGATTCCGGTTGCTCAACGCTGGCATCCGGTCTACGCGTCGCCGGCTATCGTGGTGGACAATGGGGTGAAGACCAACGGTGACATCGACTACAAGATTATGGTTTTCTTCGGTACGGGGGACAGCCCCTATTACGATGAAAACATCAACACGCTGACCACGAGTTATCACTTCTTTGCCTATGTGGATACGAACGAAAAGGGGGAATGTCTTCCGGACAAACACAGCCTAGACTGGTTCCTCGAGATGCCTCCCGGCAACCGGATCTTTGCCTCGGCTTTTGCGGCCGCCGGTCAGATCTACTTCGGGACCTCAACGGCCGAAACCGAAGATCCCTGCGACGGGCATCTCGTTCCAGGCGGCAATGAAGGACGGATCTTTGGCGTCACTCTGGATGGAGTCGTTTTGTTAAACAAAGTGGTGGGCGATATCCGGACTTCGCCCCTGGTGGAAGACGAGCATCTCTATTTCAGGACACCCACCGGGCTGCAGTCTATGGGCAGTGGCGTTTACAACAACGAGGTGCAGGCTGCCGGACAGCCGACCATCAACATCCGCAGTTGGCGGGAAGTCATCAACTAGTGACATAGAAAAAACATAGACGGGCCGATGCCCTGGTCTCGTCGGATACGTCAAGACCAGGGTGCCGGCCCGTCTCGATTTAAGGCCGTTTGAACCTAACCGGGCCTGTTCGGGCCACCTGTTTCTCAAGGCGCAAAATTGACGGTACGGCCGGGGCCCGGTATAATGACAGTCTGTTACCTACGGCTATTGAATTTCTACTAACATGGGGGTTTCCCCCATCAATCAAGGTGATCATGCAAACGGAAGCCAGCCAGCAATTTACTTCCCAGGATATCTGCAAAACTCTCGTCAAGCACAAATTGCTGTCTTCGGAAAAGGTCAAAGAAATCCTGGCCAAAGAAGACACGGTCAAGAAGAAGCTGTCAAGAAACGCCGGCCGGGGCCCATCGGTCAGGGGGCGGTCGAACAACCATTCTCAAATTGACATCATTGACGTCATCGCCACTCTCAAAACACCAAGGGAAGACGGCGTGAGCGGTCTTGTGGATGAGGACGCCATATTTTCCATCCTGGCAACCGAGTGGGGCTTGCCGTTTAAAAAGATCGATCCCCTCAAGCTCGACTTGAACCTGGTCACCACCACAATTCCCCACAATTTCGCCGCGAACCACATGGTTCTGCCGGTGGACATCAAGAACAACACTCTTGTCGTGGCGACGCCGACACCCTTGAACTTGGTGGTGATGGACGACATCCGGCGGGTGACCAACATGAGTGCCGAGACCGTGATCACGCCGCGATCGGATGTCAAACGGCTGATCAACGAATTTTTCGGATTCAAACGTTCCATTGCGGCCGCTGAAGACCTCTTTTCCGGCCCTGCCGTCGACCTTGGCAACCTGGAACAATACGTGCGGTTGAAGTCGGACGAGGACCTGCCTCCCACCGATCAGCATATTGTCAATGCGGTCAATCATATCCTGCTTTATGCTTTCGAACAAAGGGCGAGCGACATACACCTCGAACCCAAACGGGAAAACCTGTTGGTGCGGATGCGGATCGACGGTGTGTTGCATACGGTCTACAAACTGCCCAAAAAGGTTCACAATGCCATCATCAGTCGCATCAAGACCCTGTCGCGACTGAATATCGCCGAAAAACGTCGTCCCCAGGACGGACGGATAAAGACCGACAAGGGCGGGATAGAGGTGGAGATCCGTATTTCCACTGTACCGGTGGCATTCGGCGAAAAGGTGGTCATGCGGGTGATGGACCCGGACATTCTTTTTCAGGACCTAGCCGAGTTGGGATTCACCGAGACCGATCTGACCCGCTACAAGCAGGTCATCCATATGCCCCACGGCATCGTATTGGTTTGCGGCCCGACGGGCAGCGGTAAGTCGACCACGCTGTATTCCACTCTCCGCAGGTTGTCGACGCCGCAGAACAATGTTGTAACCGTGGAAGACCCCATCGAGATGATCCACGAGGATTTCAACCAGATCGGTGTTCACAACGCGGTCGACGTGACGTTCGGCAATATCCTGCGAACCATATTGCGGCAGGACCCGGACATCATCATGATCGGCGAAATGCGCGATCTCGAAACCGCCCGTAACGCCGTTCAGGCGGCCCTGACCGGCCACCTGGTACTCTCGACCCTGCACACCAATGACGCCCCTTCGGCGGTCACGCGTCTTTTGGACCTGGGGGTTCCTGCGTTTCTCATCCAGGCCACTTTGGTGGGCATTCTGGGACAGCGGTTGATGCGAAAAATTTGTCCTTATTGCAAGGAAGATTTCGAAATGGATGTTGCAGAAATGGCTGCGCTGGGATTGGACATCGGACATAAGGGAAGGGTGGTACTTCGTCGGGGCAAGGGGTGCGTCAAATGCCGCCACACCGGATATCGCGGCAGAACCGCTATCTTCGAGGTCGTGCCTTACACTGAATCGCTGAAGAAATTGACCAAAGCCGATGCCGACGTCGAGAAGTTGCGCACCAAGGCGCGCGAGGAGGGGATGTTCACCCTGCGGGAGAGTGCCATCAAGAAGATGCTCGAAGGGATGACGACTTTCGAGGAGGTGCTGCGGGTAACCTGGGAGCAGTTTTAACGCTATCTGTCCATATTCATTGATAGTCTCTCCTGCAATAAAAATGCGCGGCTCCCCGAAGATCGAACAGCCGCGCATCCTGCCTTTTGATTAGCCCTTGACTCTGGTTTCCTTTAATACTCCGGCGAGGAAAATCGTGCTCCTGGAATAATCGCCTGTTGGGCTTGGGTGATGTAGACGGTTGATGTCGTGGCCTCAGTGTGCAGGACAACCAATTCGCCGAAGGAAACCGGTTTCAATAGCGTTTCTCCGGGCTGTTGGGGGTGGATTCGCTCTTTATCCTGATAGAACACTTTGAATGTGTGGCCTGTTTTAATACCGTCGCTTTCGCCCTTGTCGATAAATGCGGTAACGTTGTCGCCGATAATCTTGTTATGTTCTTCGGCCATGATAACCTCACCCCTTATGCCTGGCGGGGGTGCGGTCTTGGCCAATTTTGGGGAGCGCCTTTTGTAGGGCATCAACAGGTCTTCTTTTTTGATGTTCAGGTACGCCTGGATCACACGCCCGATGGCGTATTCGGGTTCGGTTTTAACGATTTCGACGGTGCCCAATATGTAATGCTGAACACCGAGGTCTTGACCGCTATCGATGTGACGAACCGGCCCCTTTGTGCGGTAGACGGTATAACGCTGCCCCAGGGAAAGGGTTTGATCGTTCTCCGGGCTGATATAGACGATGTCATCCGTCGTGATCATTTTGTGTATGCCTTGGACCTTGAAAATACGACCGCTGGCTGAGACAGGCGTTTCGCGGATGAAACCGACCCGATCGATGCTGGCATAGGCCAAGTAACCCATGCCAGACGGTGTGACCGCTGCCGGCGGGGTCGCGGTTTCCTGACGCGCCGGTCCGGCGTGCATCGCGGCGTCATCACGCCGGAAGAGTTGAATCCTGTCACCGGGATAAATCCGGTGAGGATTGGTTATCTGAGGATTCTCACTCCAAAGATTCGGCCAGCGATAGGGGGAATCGGCAAATTTTCTGGACAGATCCCAAAGCGTATCGCCCTTTTTCACGGTATAATAGATACCGGTTTCCGTTTCGATGACCTCGCCGGCAATACCGCTGGCCTGGGTAGACTGAACACTCGAAGTCGGTTCTGCGGCCAGAGCCACTGATTGGATAGAGGCCGCCAGTAAGACGGCAGCCAATCCGATGCCGAAAACATCTCTCCATTTCATTTTCATCCGAAGCTCCAATTATGAATCTTGATGGTTGACGATTTTCCAGTCGAATTTACTATAATTTTAAAATATTTAGGCTGAAAAGTCAAGAAATTGAAGGGAAGAGGAGAGTGTCGCAGGCGCCTGGCCAAGTTTAGACGACTGAAGCAGAAGTTGACAAGAATTGATAACAGAAAATGAGGAGCCTGATTCAAGCTGAGAGTCAACGATATTGGAATGGCGTCTTGTTCGGACTGAAAATAGTTCGGTCCGACAGTGAAGGTGTAAATAATAAAGCCCCCGTGCAGATCACACAGGGGCTTTAATTACCACGCTATGGCGAAGTTGCTTCGGTCAGTTCGGGCAGATGGAAATTACATCATTCCGCCCATTCCGCCCATTCCGCCCATTCCGCCCATTCCGGGAGCACCGCCGCCCATGGGTTCGGATTTTTCTTCCGGTTTGTCGGCTACCATCGCCTCGGTGGTGAGCATCAGTGATGCCACACTCCCGGCGTTTTGCAGGGCAAAACGCACGACTTTGGTGGGGTCGATAACGCCGGCTTCAATAAGATCGCCATACTCGTCGGTATCGGCGTTGTAACCGAAGGCGCCTTCTCCGTTCTTGACCTTGTCTATGACGACCGAACCTTCAAGGCCGGCATTATTGGCGATTTGACGCAGCGGCTCTTCGACGGCCCGCATAACGACTCTTACGCCAAGTTTCTGCTCGCCCTTGACGCGAAGCTTCTCCAGGGCGGCCAGGCAGCGCACGAGGGCCACTCCGCCGCCGGGGACGATACCTTCTTCAACAGCGGCCCGGGTGGCATTGAGGGCGTCTTCGACGCGGGCTTTCTTCTCTTTCATTTCGGTTTCGGTCGCAGCGCCGACGTTGATGACGGCCACGCCACCGATCAGCTTGGCCAAACGCTCTTGGAGTTTTTCCCGATCGTAGTCCGAGGTCGTCTCATCGATCTGTGCCCGGATCTGTTTGACGCGGCCTTCAAGAGCAGAACGGGAACCGGCTCCATCGACAACCGTCGTGTTGTCTTTATCGATGGTCACGCGCTTGGCGCTGCCCAAATCTTTGAGCGAGAGGTTTTCCAATTTGATGCCCAAGTCCTCAGAGGCCACCTGGCCACCGGTAAGAATGGCGATGTCTTCCAGCATGGCTTTTCTGCGGTCACCGAATCCGGGAGCCTTGACGGCCGCAACCTGCAGGGTCCCTCTCAGTTTGTTGACGACCAGAGTGGCCAGGGCTTCGCCTTCGACATCTTCAGCAATGATCAGAAGCGGCTTGCCCATTTTGGCGACCTGTTCCAGGATCGGCAGCAGATCTTTCATATTGCTGATTTTTTTCTCGTTAATTAGGATAACCGGATCTTCGAGTGAAACAACCATTTTCTCGGGATCGGTGACGAAATAGGGGGAGAGATAGCCGCGATCGAACTGCATTCCCTCTACGACCTCAAGGGTCGTCTCCATGCCCTTAGCTTCCTCGACCGTAATGACGCCTTCTTTGCCGACCTTGTTCATGGCTTCGGCAATGATGTTCCCGATGGTTTCGTCATTGTTGGCGGAAATGGTACCGACTTGGGCGATTTCGCGCTGATCTTTGGTCGGCTTGCTCATTTTGTGCAGCTCTTTGACACAGGCTTCAACAGCCGCATCGATCCCGCGTTTAATGGCCATCGGGTTGTTGCCGGCCGCAACCAGTTTTTGCCCCTCTTCGTAAATGGACCGCGCCAGGACCGTCGCCGTGGTGGTGCCGTCACCGGCCATGTCACTGGTTTTGCTGGCGACTTCTTTAACCATCTGAGCGCCCATATTCTCGAATTTGTCTTCCAACTCGATTTCTTTAGCCACGGTGACGCCGTCTTTGGTGACAGTCGGGGAGCCCCAAGATTTGTCGATAACGACATTTCTGCCTTTGGGGCCCAAGGTGACGACTACAGCGTCTGCGAGAGTGCGAACCCCGTTCAGCATCGCTTCACGAGCTTTCATGTCATACTTGATGATCTTTGCCATTGTTAGTTCTCCTCCATATTATACTTATTAGTCGATTACTCCAAGGACGTCGTCTTCACGCATAATAAGATATTCTTCGCCTTCAATCTTGACCTCGGTGCCGGAATACTTTCCGAATAGGATCCGGTCGCCTTTCTTAACTTCCAGAGCGATCCTTTTACCGTCATCGCCGACCTTCCCGTTGCCGACGGCGATCACTTTACCTTCAGCCGGTTTTTCCTTGGCGGTATCCGGAATGATGATACCTCCTTTGGTCTTTGCTTCTTCCTCTACACGTTGCACCAAGATGCGGTCCTGCAATGGTCTCAGTTTCATGACAAGCCATCTCCTTTAGGTGTGTTGATTGATTTAAGCAGGTTGGTTTTCGGGCCGTTTATGGTTGGCCTACCCCTATCGATCTGCAGAATCGACGAAATTTATGCCCCGACTAAATTTTGTACAATATTAACAATTGGTTAAACAAATCGATTTTACGTATTCCTTTTTTCGTGAGTTATAATAATCACACTTTTTTTTTTGTAAAGTGACACAGATGAAAATTTTTACCCATCAGCGGACATTTGTTTCATTGTTCGCCATGTTCCTTATGGTCAGTTTACGCCTCCGGATTTGCGCCGAGAACTGCGTGCCGCAGCATCGTGAAGGATATAGGGCTTTTATCCGGTCGGTTTCTATTGGTCGGTAGATTTTGGCGCCGGCTTTGCTTCCGTGCCGGATTCGCCGGTGGTCGTTGCGGTGTCGGTTTTACTGTCAGCCTTGTCGGTGGAGGATGATAGGCGGGATTTGCCGGCGTAATCAGTAACGTACCACCCGGTCCCTTTGAGGTGGAAACTCGTCTGGGATACGAGTTTGTGAAGTTTGCCGGTACAATGCCGGCAGCGGGTGAGGGGTTTGTCGGAAAACTTTTGGATTGCCTCCTCTATTTTACCGCATTCGGTGCACTGGTACTCGTAAATTGGCATTGGCACGACCCCCCGTAAGATTGACGAATACAATGAAACGATAATTCACTCCACGGCGGGCGAACAGTATTCATTCAACGCGAACTTGTCAAGCATCAATGTTTTCTCATCACCGTATTCGAGCTGGTCCGAAAACTCTTGCCGAGCCCTCAAGGCTCCTTGAGGCCATCGTAGGGAATTCGCCACTCGTTGTAAAAGTTAAGAACCGCCGGAAGGCCCTCCAGGCATACGGGATCGAGGATTTCATGGGTTAGGGAATGAACTCTCTTTTCTTCGACCAGGCGCTCTTCCGGCGGTGCATCGAAATACTGTAGGAATTTGCTGAATCGGACGATATGGATGAGCTCGTGGGTAACAATGTAGAGTACAAAAGGGAACAAGAGTAACTCCGGCTGTTGATCTTGCACCTCTATGACCGCGTGATCTTGGAGACAGATTTTATATAAGTCGTATGTTGAACTGTGCAGCGGGTGGGAGCGGTGTCGGCCTTCGTAACGGATGATCTGAGCGAAGGGGCCGTGAACGATTTCTTCCGGTTCGAGATCCTTTAGGGTTTTGATATCGAAACGTCGATGAAGCCATTGACTGGCAGACATTTTATAATGGTTGCTGACGAGTTCTTCGGCCATCTCAACAGCTTTGTCGATGATTTCAAGCTGTTGGGCACTGAATTTTTCCAAGGGCTCCATAGTCGTACGATTTCGTCCGCCTTTTTCGTTGCTGTTTCGACCCATATCAGTGTTCACAGATTTTCGATAAAGTAAACAGTATTTTTCCCCTGCATGAGGACTCGCAGTTTAAGAAGAAAGTGGCGTGAACGCGCGTTTGATATTTGGAGCCGATTATGTGACAATGACCATGCCGCTCGATCTGAAAACCGATAGACGCCGGCATCACCGGGAAGCGGCAAAGCCGGGGTGGGGAAGCGATAGCCGGAATCTGTCAACCGGCCTACTAGGGCGGGCAATTCACCAGCACTGCCGAAAAGATCATCAAGAGCCTACCGGAATGGAGGAGGGCCGGATTACGTGTCGATCAAAGATGAACCGGTGGAAGTCGAGGTCAAATTCCAGGTTATGGATATCGGCCGACTGCGGCGGCAGATTGCCGCCAGTGGCGCGGTATGCCGGGGACGGGTTTTTGAAACCAACCTTCGTTTCGACAATTCCGACGGCATCCTGTCCGGTGGTGCCTCGCTTTTGCGGTTACGCCAAGATAATCGAACGACGCTG
Organism: uncultured delta proteobacterium; assembly: GCA_963792945.1. Taxonomy (GTDB): domain Bacteria; phylum Desulfobacterota; class Desulfobacteria; order Desulfobacterales; family SG8-13; genus JARFQH01. Next base: position 128,997 of record CAWBYM010000001.1, read on the forward strand.
ACATTCAAATCCAAACCTCCGGTGGCGGATGCTGAATTCAAGATCCACAATGAATATGAAGTCGAGGTCAACGATTTCGAGATGATGAAGCGGATACTAAAAAAAATAGGGTTCACCCCGCAGCAGACCTATGAGAAATGGCGGGAGACTTTTATCCTGGATGGTACCTGTCTTTGCATCGATTCTATGCCTTTCGGGGATTTTCTGGAAATAGAGGGCAGCCCCACCGGGATAAAAAATGTCGCATCGCGGCTCGGTCTGGTTTGGCAGCAAAGGATTCTGATGAATTACCTCCAGATATTCGGCATCATCAAAGAGCATTTTAACTTACCTTTTCGCGATGTCACCTTCGAAAATTTTGCCACTGTATCTTTAAATTTAGGACCGCTTATCGAAAAAATGCGGGTCAAAAGACCTGTTTGAAGAAGAAAAAACGGGCTCGAGAGACCGAATCGTTGCAACGGATGCCGAGCAGAGGGCCGGAGGGGGCGAAACGGTGTTTCTTCGCGGGCCGTTTTACGTGCCGGTTGGAGACGGCCCGCCACCGGAAATGTTGACTGAAAATTTCTTTTCCAGTACCAGGTCGCCAGCCGCGGAGAACACGTACACCACGGCTGCGTTGAAACGGTCGGTAACCGGTTGATCGGTGACCTTGAAGCGTATGGTGCGGTAATTGTAAATCGAAAAGGAATACCCATCCGTACCCTTTGGTCTGCCGGATTCCATCTGGACGGACGGCAGCACCAGCCAGTTGCTCGGGTCTTTGCCGTCATCCTTCAGGACAATCACCGTTTGACCGTTGATCGGGCGGGTCTTTTCTCCGGTATTTCGAAGAACATACTCCACCCGCATCATATTTGCGCCCGTGTCGATGACAGTCGTCAGATTATCGGCCGCCACGTTCATGGCCGCAGCAGGCTTCGGGGTACCGGTATTCTGTTTGGGTTTTTCAGTAACCGCCGTTTTGGCCCGAGGGGCCTTTTGGGCTGGTGTCGCTTCGATCCCGGTTCCCGGTTTGACCACAAGCATTTGACCGGGGCGGATCATGTTACCTTCTTTCAAATCATTATACTGGCGTAGTAAATCCACAGAGACGCCATAACTGAGACCGATCAGATAGAGAGAATCACCGGATTCGACCTTGTGGTAAACGACGTTGTCATCTTCTGCAACCAAAGGCCCTGTTGTTTCCTCAAGCGGTGCTTGAGGGTCTGATGGTGGCTCGGTGACGTCGCTTTCGGAAGCTTCTGGGGTAGGAGGCATACTGTCGGTCATATCAGGCTGAATCTTTTCTTTTCGGTCAAGTAATCCCCCATCCCTTGATTCTGCCATAACGAGTTTGGCCAAAAGGAGGTCTTTCTCGTCCCGCAGGGAGGACAGTGCCTTGTTCAAGTCTTCGAGCTCTCCCTGCACAGACCGTATGTCCATGATCGCATTGCGATACAGGTAGCCCAACCCCAACGAAATGCCTGCCAGCGTCAAAATAACGAAAGCCGTAAAGATGATCGCCGCTTTAAGGTGGTTGAAAGCAACGGTTTTACTTCTATCTCCGATAAACAGCAGCGTCCAGCGACGATCACCGCGAGATCCTTTCGCCGGATTTTGTGTGCTGAGACCTTTTTTCCATTTACCCATGGCACATACCCTTTTGTCATATGGGGGTTAAACGACCCTGACGACAACCGGTGCGTTGATTTTCGTTCCAAAGTACTCAGCGGCATTGCCTCGATTCACGGAGATTTCGAGACAACCGTGACTGCCCACCAGCGCCAGCGGTTTTCCCGGTCCTACGTCGCCATAGGTACGGTACAGGCCCACTAGGTTGTGTTTGCCGACTCCGACAAGGTATTTTCCACTGTCTTTGCCTGAATAATGCCATTTAATGGCATTCCAATCAAGGTTTGTGATCAAATTACCGTACCGGTCAATTGCGACGACAGCGCCAAGGAAAACCCCATCGCTTGTCGTTTGGGTTTTGGGAAGATCGAGCCGTTCCAGGGTTGATGTATCCGTGCGGGGGCCGATTTGTGCCAAAGAGAGGCCCAGTGTGAGGTGGGCCCCTACGGGTGCGAATATATCGCGGCCATGGAAAGTATGACTGACAGGTTCCAGGAAATATTTGGAATTTTCCACCCGAAAAGCCGCGTCGACCGTGTCGTCCTCCAGCAGAAGGGTCAGAACGCCGTTGTCGGGTGCGAGGAACGTATGGCCCTGCTTGCGTAAAGCGACAATCGCCCGGGAGCCGCCGACACCCGGGTCGACGACAATGATGTGGATGGTTTCTTTGGGGAAGTAGTCGAAGGCGTGGGCAATGAGATACGCAGCCCGTCGCACGTCCTGTGGGCCGATTCCGTGGGTGATGTCGACGATGGTGGCCTGGGGATTGATCGTGAGGATCACCCCTTTCATGATGGCCGCGTATGCATCCTGGTCGCCGAAGTCCGTTAATAGGGAGATAACCGGCATGGTCGAACCCACAAAATTAAAATAACTTCTTCTGTGTTTTGAAACCGAGGTGGTGGTAGGCCGATTCGGTCGCTTTTCTTCCAGATGAGGTGCGCGTGATCAAACCGGCCTTAAGCAGATAGGGTTCGACGACATCAACCAGGGTATCGGTCTCCTCTTGCAGAGTTGCGGCAATGGCCTCTATCCCAACCGGCCCTCCGTTATAGAATTCAATAACGGTTCGGATGAAACGCCGGTCGAGATCGGTCAATCCTTTTTTGTCCACACCCTCCAGGTCCAGAGCGGATTCAACTGTTTGGTGTCTTATGACCCCGTCAGCCCGCACTTGGGCGTAGTCCCTGACCCGTTTCAGTAAACGGTTGACGATTCGCGGTGTTCCCCGCGAGCGGCGTGCCAATTCAACGGCGCCTGACTTATCCAGATGAACATTGAGCAGGGCCGAGGAACGCAGCGAAATTTGAACCAGCTCTTCCGGGGTGTAGAACTCGAGGTTGCGCAAAATGCCGAATCGATCGCGCATGGGAGAAGAGATCAGCCCAATGCGTGTCGTTGCGCCGATAAGACTGAATCGCTTGAGGCGGAAGCGGTGGCTTCGGGCATGGACGCCTTTGTCGAAAACGAAATCGATGGCAAAATCCTCCATTGCCGGATAAAGCAATTCTTCTACAACGCGAGGAATGCGGTGGACTTCATCGATAAACAGAACATCTCCGTCTTCAAGGTGCGTGAGAATGCCGATGAGGTCGCCACCTTTTTCCAGAGCCGGCCCTGAGGTTACCGTCAGATTGCCGCCCATTTCATTGGCTATGATATGTGCTAAAGTGGTTTTGCCCAGTCCAGGAGGGCCGTGAAAGAGAATGTGGTCGATGGGTTCGTTCCGCAGTTTAGCCGCCTCGACCGCGATTTTGAGGGTTTCGACGATTTCTTTCTGCCCCACGTAGTCTGCGAAACAGCCTGGGCGCAGGGTCAGAATGTCCGGTTCGAGGTCGGCCAAAAGACATTCTCCGGAGGCAACATCGACGTTGTCCGAAGAATATTTAATTACATCATTTGGATTTTGCTTTGTCTTGCCGGCGCTCATGACGTATTTCAACTCCCTGTTAGTCTCCCCGGTAGATTTCCTCGAACAGTTCCTCCGGCGTCGCGAGTGATGGGTTTCGCTCAAGGGCTTCTTTTACCATCCGCCGTGCGTCCGATGTTTTGTGACCGAGTTGGGAAACCAGAACGTCTGTGACCGCGTCAAAAGTTTCCTGGGTGATTGACGCCGGTTTTTCGACGGTTTCAAGAGGCAGGGCGAATATTCCCATTTTGCCCGACAAAGTCGCGATAATCTTTTGGGCGGTACGCTCCCCGATTCCTTTAAGGTTTTTCAGGGCAGACTGGTCTTTGGCTTCAATGGCCCGGGCGATATCCCCTGCAGGTATGGTCATGGCTTTGACGGCTTTGAGGGGGCCGATATCTCCGACAGATATAAAATGTTGGAAGAAGTCTTTTTCATCTTCGGTATTGAAACCGATCAATACGGGCTTGGGCTGTCTTTCGGTTTGCTGGTAATAGATGAACAGGGCCAGCGGATCCCCGAGACTGTGCCCTTGCATGCTTCGCATGGCGTAGGCGGGGAGGAGAATTTCGTAGCCCACATGGTTCGTCAGGAGAAGTATGCGGTCTTCGCCGATCTTTATCAGATTTCCTTCAAGGTAACCGATCATGGCTTCAGGCTGCCGAACAGTTGAGCATGGTTTGCGATATCCATCGTCGCGCGCTTGTTATAGAACAGACATGAACCGGTCTCAATGGCCGTGCCGGTACAGGCCGATCAGTGCGAGCCCAAGGGCGTCCGAGGCATGCAAGGGCCGGATGGGGGACGAATGCTTCAGCTGGTGGCGGACAGATTTTTCGAGCTGAATTTTGGTCGCATTGCCATTGCCGGTTAAGACCTGTTTGGCTTCACGGACCGGTACTTCACGAGCCGTCACTCCCATTTGTTCCGCGGCCAGCAGTATCACGCCCGAAACCCGACCCAGAACGATACCGGATTTGGGATATTGCTGGAGAGAAAAGACATCTTCGATGATCATCAGGTCAGGCTTTTCACGCTCCAGCAGGGAGAATATTGTTGAATAGATTTTCCTCAGCCGGCCGGGAAGGGAATGGTCTTTCAATGTGTCGATGCTGCCGTAGGAAAAACCGTCGACGCGGACACCCGTTCCCCGGATGATTCCAATACCGGTTGAGGACAATCCCGGGTCAATGCCGACAATTTTCATTCTCCGAGCACCGCATAAGGGGTTCGATGAATTGATCGGCCAAAGAGATGGTGAATTCGCACTTGACGGCTATTTCATTTGGCTCAGTTTTTTGGCGGCGATCTGAGCCTCGCTTGATTGAGGGTATTTATTAATCAACTCTTTCAGAATGATACTGGCGTTCGATTTGTCGCCGATATTCATAAAGGCATAGCCTTGCTTTAACAGTGCTGATTTGACCTTATTGCCTTTCGGGTAGTTCTCGATCACCTTTTGATATTCGACGATGGCTTTCTCGTACCACTTTTCTTGGTAGTATATCTCGCCGATCCAAAACTGGGCATTGTCGGCGTTATTGGATTGAGGATAACTTTTGAGCATCTCCTGGAATCCATTACGCGCGGCGTCTAAATTACCGGCATCGAAAGCCTGTTTGGCCCGGCTGTACATTTCGTGTTCGGAGCCGACAGATGGACCCGAACCGCCGGCGGATATAGGCGGTTGATTCTGTTTCACTGCAGCCGGTGCGCTCTCTGTCTCCAGATCGAGATATTGTTCGATGCGGGCCAGACGGTTGTCAACCTGCTTGATGTTTTCATCTATCTGATCGGTGCCCGCTGTTTTGGTTTTGCCTGCATCGTCAAGAGTCTTGCGATCCTCCCTGACCATGTGCTCGATTTCTTCGAGTCGGCCGGAAATAATGCCGATCTGTTCGCGCATGGATTCTATTTCCACTCTCATGGTTGCGGATAAGGCGCGAAGATTTTGCTCTTTGACATCCACGCTTTGGCCGTATTGTTCGATGCGGGATTTCTCATTTTGTAATTGGCCCTCTACAGAGGCCAGGCGGTCGTCGAGAACGACGACGTCGGTGCGTGAAGCACAGCCTCCAACGAAGGCCACACAGAGTATAATGAGTCTTAACGTTTGATGTTTCATAGTGGCCATCCGGTAGATCGTAAGTGGTGGTCGGTAAGTGAAAGGTCTGCCTGCATGTGTCTCAAACGATGCATATATGAAAGCGGCAAGCGGCTGAATTCGACCGCTTGCCGCTTTTTTAAACTCTTGGAACGGAACGTCCGCTACTCTTTTCAATCCTCTCATCGGGTTGCGATCGGTGAAGAGAAGAAGTGAAAGTTGAAAGGCGGATGGGACTGGACCGTTTTTATAGACGCGTGATGCGATCCCTCGGAGCGGATCGCATCACGCTTTGCTCGGTTAGGACTTAATTGATGACGAATTGGGCCCGGCGATTTTTGGCCCAGCACTCTTCGGTCTGCTCCATGCAGACCGGTCGCTCTTCTCCATAGCTGACGGTGGAGATGCGGTAGGCTTCGATTCCTAAATCGATCAAGAACGATTTGGCACTTTCGGCACGTCGGTCACCCAGCGCAAGGTTGTATTCGTTGGTTCCACGCTCGTCGGTGTGGCCTTCAATGGTAAAATAGATGTCCGGGTTGGCTTTCAAAAATTCGGCTTTGCTCTTCAATGTCGCCTGGGCAATGTCATCCAGAACGGATTTGTCAAAGGCAAAGTAGACATTTTCGCTCTGGAATTGGTTTTTCGCCATTTCCAATGCGCGTGCGGCCGAATCGTCAACGGGCGGCGGTGGGGGCGGCGCCGGTGCCGGAGCGGGCGCCGGAGCGGGCTCCTCCTTGGTTACTGTTTTTTTAGCGCATGATACCGTTCCCAGTAAGCCCGGTAAGACCAGGAACAGTGCCAGAAGAATCCATAATTTCCTTCGCATGTGTTTCCTCCTTTCAAGTTTCAACATCCCTCAGTTTGTACTTAAATTAGGCGACCAACTCGGACTGGACTGCTCGCCCGATATGGAGAGCAATCTTCTCTGATCCGTCCCGAAGGCCGTCATAACGTGAATTCTTCCTGGACCTTCACGTGTCGAGCTGAACACAATCAAACTACCATCCGGAGACCATGAAGGGGACTCATTGTTGCCGGCATCCCGTGTCAACTGCACCGGCTCCCTTCTTTTCAGATCGATGACGAATATATTGTTTTGTCCCCCGGACATGGAAGAATAGGCGATCCGATCCCCTATCGGCGACCAGTTCGGTTGGGTATTGTAGTTTCCCTCAAAGGTCAGGCGTTCTTCCCGGCCGGATCTGATATCCTGAATGTAAATCTGAGGCGCCCCGGTCCTGTTCGACACAAAGGCCATTTTTTTGCCGTCCGGTGCCCAACTAGGCGATAATTCGCTTGCCCAGCTGTTGGTAATCTTTTTAATAATTTTCCCTGCCCCAGTCAACAGATAAATTTCCTGGTTGCCGGAGAAGGAAAGGGTGGCCGACAGGGTGAACTGGCCGGGAATCCAAGCCGGGGCGATATTAATTCCCGGTTCGGAAATGACTGCTTTTTCTTGGCCGCTGGTGCTGCGGATGAAGATGTCCGGCTTGTTTTTGACATAAGAGGTATAGGCGATCCATTTACCGTCCGACGACCAGGCCGGGAACATGCTGATGGAGTCATGCCGGGTGAACCGCACCGGGTTGCTGCCGTCGAAGTCGCAGAGAAAAATCTCTTTATTGCCGCTGCCGTTCGATACGAAAGCTATTTTGCTGTCGAATACGCCGCGCTGACCGGTGAGGTGCAGAATAACTTCGCTGCAAAACCTGAGTATCATCCGTCTTAGATCATCGACGGTGCCGTGGTACCGTTTTCCCACGATCCTTTTGCCCGTAAACGTATCGAAAAGACGCAACTCAATGTCGACAAGCGAACCCTTTTGCTCGAGTCCGCCGGTTACCAACAGTTCGGCGCCGATGGTGGTCCAGTTCTTAAAATTGATTTGATCAGCCGCTATAACCGGCTTGCCGGGCTCTATGAGGTAGGCGCCGCGGTCCAGCAGCTTGAAATAACCCGAGAAATCGAGCGCTTTGGTAAGGATATCGGTGGATTGTTTAAGGAGGGCCGGGTCTGTTCCGGCATCTCCGAAAGGCGAAAAATCCGGGATGGCCATGGGGATTTTCCGCAGAAACGGATTGTTGATATCTATGTATTCATATTGCGCGGACGAGACCGCCGGAAGGAGAAGAAAAATAAAGCCGGATATTACCGTCCTGTGCAACCGCTTGATTACCGATCTGATCATTCGTTTGGTTCCTTGATGATGACTGGCTTGGCTGCGTCCAGTGTTATTTTATTCCACCTGGACCGAACCGAAGGCCAACAGTGTAAAGTGAGCCGAACAATCCCTGGGGAAGCGGCGGTAGGGGATTCGATTTAACGATAGCGCGATACGCGGATTCATCCAGATGCCTGTTGCCGGATCGTTGGTCGAACCATATGTCAGTGATTTCGCCATCGGCCGCGATTTTAATTCCCAATGCCACTTCGATATCGGACCTGGCACCGGCCAGTTGCTCTGAAAATGCCCAGTTTTTCTGAACCTGATAAGCAATTTCAGCTTGGTAGATCCGGACCCGATCCTGTTCATGCGCGGAAGTCAGTCCCGATCTGCCGGTCCGACCGTCGGGCGTACCAACGGGACCGGTTGCCCCGGAGCGCGGATTTTTCGCTGTACTCTCAACTTCACGTTTGAGACGCCTCAGAGTGTCATCCAATGTCGGAGGTCGCTTTTCTTCGACCTCCTTGGCCAGTTTTGTAACCGATTCCTTTACAACAGTGGAGGGTTTGAACGTTTTGTGTTTCAGGGACTCCTTGGGCGTTTTCGATACCTTGGGAACGGGCTCGATCGACACCTTCTCAACGGGTTTTGGCGGTGGCGGCGGCGGTTCTACCGGCTCCGGTTTCACTTCCACTTTTTCCGCGGGGGGTTCCTGAACTTCCTGTTTTTCCGGCCCAGCGGTTTCCACCGTCGGATTTCCCAGCGCCGGTAGCGAAACCAGGCTGACGTTCACTACCGTCGGTATATATCTTTTCGCTGGTGCCAGCGCCGGTGCCAGGATAATGCCTGCCATGAACACAATATGGAGAACCGCCGATATCGCAATGAAATAGATCAGTTTGCGCGTTTCCGGATTCGAACCGGAGATCCCGCGGGCGGAAGTTTGTACCGCTTCCTTTTTCATTGTCGTGGTTACTGTTTTTTGTTGCTCTTATTGTCGGTAGGCGGCAGGGTCACCATACCCAACTTCTCCACACCCGCCAGTTTAATTTCGGACATGATCCGGACGACAGTCCCATAAGAGATGTCCTTGTCCGCTTTCAAGTATACTTGGCGGTCATCTCGACCGCTCAAAATTCTTCTCAATTTGTCATTGAGTTCATCGACGGACACCTGAACATCGTTTATGAAAATCCGTTCCTGGTTATCGACCGAAACCATCAGCTGCTCGGTTTCAGACGGCAATGCCTCGGATGTCGCTTCCGGCAGTGACACGTCGACCCCTTGGGTCATCATCGGCGCCGTTACCATGAATATGATCAGCAGCACCAGCATGACATCGACAAACGGGGTCACGTTGATCTCGGATAAGAAGTTGTTGCGGTTGTCACCGGATGTCAACGCTTTCTCCTTTCGATCCGCAGGATATCCCTTTCGACAATATTCAGAAAATCTGCGGAAAAGCTCAACAATTCGGTTTCAATCACCCTGATCTTCTGGTTGAAATAGTTGAAGGCAATGACGGAAGGGATTGCCACAGCCAGACCAGCCGCGGTGGCGATAAGCGCCTCTGATATCCCCGGGGCGACGACGGCGAGATTGGCGGACCCCTTGAGCCCGATACTTCGAAACGAGTTCATAATGCCCCAGACGGTACCGAACAAACCGATGAACGGGGTCGTATTGCCCGTGGTAGCCAGGAAGGGCACCATCTGTGTGAGGCGTGTCATTTCTGTGTTCATTGCTCGGCGCAAGGCGCGTTTGATGTTGTCCATACCCGAGAATTGGCTTCTCAGTGACTCTGAATCGGCAGGGGAGGCGGAACCCGTCGAATCAGAGAGCCCGGCTTGGCTGACTTTTTTAAGTTCCAGATACCCCATGCGGAATATTCGCGCGATCGGACTGGTTTCCAATTGTTTGGCCTTAACGAATGCATTAGACAAGTCCCTGCTTTTCCAGAAAAAATCTATAAATTGGGCCGATTCTTTAAAAGCCCGGCCGATGGTGCGGGCTTTGATGAGAATTATCGCCCAGGAAGTAATCGAGAAAAACAGAAGCAAGACCAGAACCAGCTGGACCACCAGGCCGGCATTCAGAAAAATGTGGATGATATTAATATCGGAGTGTGCCATAGGGAATCTCCGCGGGTGTGGGCTAACGGTGACGGATGAGAGAGCATTGCATCGGCAGCATCTGCGGGATGTGTATATCAAAAAATTTAACCACTCTAAATTGTTATCTCGTAAGTGTCAAGATTATTTGAGTTCTCGAAAAGTATAGATGTCATGGACACAGATAGGGCTGGGCGGTGATGGCAGGGTCACCGGCGCCGCTGGTCCGCCGACATTTGAGTTGCTTTTTCACCCCCATTTTTTTAAGAGGGATACCGTTTCTCTGCTCATTTTGGTGAACCGAAGGGTTCAGGAAGGATAAGGAGATCTTTATGGGCCAAATTGCGGATTTGCTGTTTCAGGCCAGATTGTTGAAAGACATTCCCCGGTCAGGGTTTCATTTTCTCGGCGCGGGCAATGAGTCGGTGGCGGCGCATTCGTTCAGTACGGCCTTCATCGCTTTCGTTCTGGGTCAAACCGTTCCCGACATTGACGGTTGTCGGCTGATCTGCATGTGCCTGGTGCATGACTTGAACGAATCACGCATCGGCGATCTGAACACGGTCCACAAGGAATATGTGGCCGCAGATGCCGAAAAAGCCCTCATGGACACAGTCGCAGAGCTGCCCTTTGAAGGGGCACTAAAAGATCTAATCCGTGAATTCGAGGCCAATAAAACGCCTGAGGCGAAACTTGCCCGGGATGCGGATCAACTGGCATTGATCATTGATCTCAAGGCGCTGGCCGACATCGGATATGACCCCCCGCGAAAATGGCTTCCGCCAATCATCGGCCGGCTTCAAACGGACGCGGCCCGGGTGCTGGCCGCTGATATTCTGAAGACATCCTATGACAACTGGTGGTTGAAAAAAATGGGTTGACAGAAACAGTGGCAGATTTTAAATAAACTCCTTTGCTTTGATGCAAAATGAATGTTTGAAACGGAGGAGTGCATGAACGGGTTTGGCCAGACATTTACGTCTTCGATCGGCAAGAAATGGATGATGGCCGTCACTGGCCTCGGATTTTGTGTCTTTCTGACAGCCCACCTTGCCGGTAATCTTTTCATATACGGCGGCAGAGACGCTTTTAATTCCTACGCCGAGCATCTCCACGACCTCGGGCCTCTGGTCAAGATCTCGGAGTTGGGCCTTTTGGCGTTTGCCGTTCTGCATATCGCCACCGGACTGGTTCTGTTCTATCAGAATTTCGCTTCCCGCCCAGAACGTTATATTGTCAACAAAACCGGCGGAGGCCGCACGATCGGATCCCGCACCATGCCGTACTCGGGCCTGATCATACTGGTATTCGTCGTCTTCCACCTCATCAATTTCCACTTTGTCGACAAGTCCGGTACCACTATCTACGACATCGTCTCCCAGGCTTTTGCCGATCCTGTCTATGTCCTGCTGTATGTCCTGGCGATGGCTGTCGTGGCCCTGCATGTCAGCCACGGTTTTTGGAGCGCGTTTCAGACTATCGGGGCCTATCACCCGAAGTACATGCCGATTATCTGGGTGGTTGGCATCGCCTTCAGTCTGGTTGTCGGGCTGGGCTTCGGATTTCTGCCAATATACATGGCCATGGTCTAAGGAGGCAACGCATGCCATTTGATGCAAAGATACCCGCCGGGCCCCTTGCGGAAAAGTGGGACCGTCACCGTTTCGAGTTGAAGCTGGTCAATCCGGCCAACAAGCGCAAATTCGATATCATAGTTGTCGGCACGGGCCTGGCCGGCGGAGCGGCCTCCGCTTCCTTGGCCGAGCTGGGATACAATGTCAAAACGTTCTGCATCCAGGACTCCCCTCGTCGGGCGCACAGCATCGCCGCGCAGGGCGGCATCAATGCCGCCAAGAATTACACCAATGAAGGCGACAGCATCTGGCGACTGTTCTACGATACCGTCAAAGGGGGCGACTTCAGGGCCCGGGAAGCCAACGTCTATCGCCTGGCGCAGATCAGCAACAACATCATTGACCAGTGTGTCGCCCAGGGAGTTCCTTTCGCCCGCGATTACGGAGGATTGCTGGCCAACCGCAGTTTTGGCGGCGCCCAGGTGTCCCGGACGTTCTACGCCCGCGGCCAGACAGGCCAGCAACTCCTGCTGGGGGCCTACAGCGCCCTGATGCGCCAAGTGGCGTTAGGCAAGGTGGAAATGTTTCCGCGCCGTGAGATGCTGGACCTGGTTGTCGCCAATGGTCAGGCGCGGGGGATCGTGGTCCGCAACTTGATCAATGGAGAGATCGAAACCCATGCCGCCCATGCCGTGGTTTTATGCACCGGTGGATACGGCAACGTCTTTTTTCTGTCGACCAATGCCATGGCTTCGAATGTTTCGGCGTCCTTCAAGGCATACCGGCGCGGGGCCTCTTTCGCCAACCCCTGCTTCACTCAGATCCATCCGACATGTATTCCGGTCCACGGGACCTATCAGTCCAAACTGACCCTCATGAGTGAAAGCCTGCGCAACGATGGACGGGTGTGGGTGCCAAAAGATCCCGGCGACAAAAGACCGCCCCAACAGATCAATGAGGCGCAAAGGGACTATTACCTGGAAAACAAGTATCCCAGTTTCGGTAATCTAGTTCCCCGGGATGTGGCCTCACGCAATGCCAAGGATCAGTGCGATATGGGCAAAGGGGTGGGAGACACCGGCTTGGCCGTTTATCTCGATTTCGCCGACGCCATCAAGCGGGATGGCGAGGATGTCATTGCCAGAAAATACGGCAATCTCTTCCAGATGTACGAGAAGATTACCGGTGACGATCCCTACAAAACGCCCATGATGATTTATCCGGCAGTACACTACACCATGGGTGGGGTTTGGGTGGATTACAACCTGATGAGCACCATCGACGGGCTCTTCGTCCTCGGCGAGGCGAATTTCTCCGATCACGGCGCCAACCGTCTCGGTGCCAGTGCACTGATGCAGGGCCTGGCGGATGGGTATTTTGTCATACCCTACACCGTTGGCGGTTACCTGGCCGGCAAATCCTTACCGGAGCTGAACACGAGCCATGCAGCCTTTACGGATACCGCCAAGGAGGCCCGCGAACGGATAAACAAATTGCTTCATATCAACGGGAAACGGACCGTAGACGATTTCCACCGCCAGCTCGGATTGATCATGTGGGATCACTGCGGCATGGCCCGCAACAACGACGGTCTTGAAAAGGCCCGACACATGATTCAGGAGTTGCGGGCGGAATTCTGGGAAAACGTCTTGGTGCCGGGGGCCGAAAAGGATTTCAACCAGAGCCTGGAACGGGCCGGCCGGGTGGCGGATTTCATGGAATTCGCCGAACTCATGGTGATTGATGCCCTCGCCCGGCAGGAATCCTGCGGCGGTCATTTCAACGAAGCCTTTCAGACCGATGAAAACGAAGCCCGAAGAGACGACGAGGGCTTCTGTCACGTGGCGGCTTGGTCATACACCGGCCCGGGCAAGGAACCTGAATTCGATAAAGAACCATTGATATTTGAAAACGTTGAGTTGACCCAAAGGAGTTACAAGTGACCAATGTCCTTAATTTAACGTTAAAAATATGGCGCCAAAAAAGTCCGGGAACCGCTGGTAAACTGGAAACCATCGAGGCCCGGGACATATCGACCGATATGTCTTTTCTGGAAATGCTCGATGTCGTCAATGAAAAGTTGACCCTGGAGGGCAAGGAGCCGATCGCCTTCGATCACGATTGCCGGGAAGGGATCTGCGGTATGTGCGGCGCCGTGGTCAACGGCCGCCCCCATGGCCCCCAGAAGGGGACGACCCTCTGCCAGCTGCACATGCGCCATTTTTCGAACGGAGATACCGTCGTCATCGAGCCCTGGCGGGCACGGGCGTTCAAGGTCGTCAAAGACCTCGTGGTGGACCGCAGCGCGCTTGACAAGATGATCCAGGCCGGCGGATACATTTCAGTGAACACCGGTGGGGCTCAGGATGCCAATGCCATTTTAGTTCCTCAGGAAACCGCTGAACTGGCAATGGATGCCGCCGCCTGCATCGGTTGCGGTGCCTGCGTGGCCGCCTGCCCGAATGCCTCGGCCATGCTGTTCGTCGGTGCCAAGGTTTCTCATCTGGCTTTGTTGCCCCAGGGCAAACCGGAAGCCGCCAAACGTGCCACGGCCATGGTGCGTGAAATGGACCAGCTGGGCTTCGGCAATTGTACCAACGAGAGGGAGTGCGAGGCCGAGTGCCCTAAAGAAATTTCCATCGTCAACATCGCCCGCTTGAACCGTGAGTATTTGAAATCCAGATTTTTCTCGACCGAAAAATAACGGGTGTCCTTGAGGGGTGCACCCGCTGCGGGCAAGGTTTGTCTTGTCTTGTCTTGTCCGCAGCCAGACGGGAGGTGCCGCCGAATGCGGTGGTTTCCCGTTTTTTGTTGTTGGGGGATCTGCCGGTTGAAATAATCTGCCGAAAGGTTACATTGCCGGGACTTCGCTACCGCCTGACCGGCGCACGGATTCAGCCTGTAGGCGCGGCGCAAGGCTGCCGCGGATTCCCCGCTGATATCGGCCGGCCGCCGATATCCTGGCCTCTTGCCACCTCATCGCATCGATTCATAAAAGACGAAAGGAGATGACCATGCACACCCATGGACACGGCGCTGGGCCGTCCATGAATCAGGCCATATTCGACATCGGTCTTTCCGTTGAAACCATATCCGTGTACCTACTGGCATGTGGACTGACCGATGCCGGCCGCAGCGTCACCACCAAGAACCTCAGCGAAGTCTGGAACGGGACCGAGACGGCTCTGGATAATGGGCTGAAAGATCTCGAAAGCCGACATATCATCAGCCAAATCCTTTCAGACGGGGAGGAGAATGTGGTTTACAAGGTCGTGGATGTTCAGCGCTGGAAGTTGAAATAAGAGGAAGGCCCAATGATCGCCTTTGCTTTGATCGAACGGGGCCGTCCGGTTGGCATTTACTCATTCTGTCTGGATTTGCCCTGAAGTTCTCTGACCACGCATTGTTTGACAGCTTCTGCCGGTGCATCGGCTTCCATGCCGGGGCACATGGACGCCATCGCCCTCCAGTTTTCAATTGCCTTCAACACGCTCGTTATATAAGGCCACTGGCGGCACATGCGGGGTTTGACCGGATGGATGGTGCAGAGCCGGTCCCAGAAGGCGCAATACCCATCATTTTTTTGCGCCAGCAGCGGCTTTCCGCCCGACATTCGGCAGTGGGTCGTCATGAAGGCGTCGGGGGACATACCGATATAGTCGGCGATTCTGACGATGTCCGTCTTTGAAAGATAGGTTCCGCCGTAGCCCTTGCAACAATCGCCGCACTGGGTACAATTGAATATAGGGCTCGAGTTCGGATCATCTGATGGCATGGCGACCTTCCAGAGCGCGTTTCAGGGTGACCTGGTCGATGTATTTCAGGTCGCCTCCGATGGGGACTCCCGAGGCTATGCGTGTGATTTTAACCGGCATATGCCCCATGCGGTCGGCGATATAAGCGGCGGTCGATTCGCCTTCGACCGTTGTGCTGGTGGCCAGTATGACCTCCTGAACCTTTTCCGTTGACATCCTGGACAGCAGTTCTCCAACCCGGATATCTCCGGGCCCAATGCCATTGATGGGAGAGAGGGTGCCGCCGAGAATATGGTAACACCCCTTAAATGCTCCTGATTTCTCGATCGAGACCATGTCGCCCGGATGTTCGACGACGCACAGCAGATGTTGGTCCCGGCTCGGGTCGTTGCAGACACCGCACAATTCGGCATCGCTCAACCCAAAGCATTGCCTGCACAACCGCACGCTCGCCTTGAGCTCCAGGATACTGCGGGCCAGCTGTTCGACCTCGATGCGCGGCGTGCGCAACAGGTGCATGGTCAACCGTTCGGCTGTTTTCTCGCCAATGCCCGGCAGCTTGGAAATGTGTCCGATGACCTTGCGAATGGTTTTAGGGTAATAGTTCATGACAATCCCGGTATGTTTATGCCGCCGGTCAGCTTGGCCATCTCGCTCGATACCATCTCCTGGGATTGGGTCAAGGCATCATTGACGGCCGCCAGGATGAGGTCCTGCAGCATCTCCACGTCCTCGGGATCGACCACTTCCTTTTCGATCTGAATGGCCACAACCTGCTGTTTTCCGTTGGCGACGACCTTGACCATGCCGCCGCCGGCAGCTGATTCCACTGTCTTTTCACCCAGCTCTTCCTGAAGGCGCATCATCTTTGCCTGCAGTTTCTGGGCTTGTTTCATCATGTTCCCCATACCTTTCATGAATCATCCTCCTTTAGAATTCTAACGCCGACTATCTTGCCATCGAAGATATCCAGTGCTTCGGCGACCAGCGGATGGCTCAGGGCGTCGCTCTTGAGCTTATTGGTCTCTTTTTTTGAGGCCGCATTGTCCAACGGGTGCTCCGAGGTGGCGCGAACGTCGACTTCCATCTCCCTGCCGAAAACATCTTTGCACACCCGGCGGATAATTTCCAGATTCTTGTCTTTCTGGATCATGGACAGATTGAATGCGTTGCCGGTAACCTCTATGAGAAGGTGGTTTTTATCCGGCTGTTTCAACCGGCATTTCGACAGGATGGCGGCCAGGAGAGACTGCTCGGCCGGAATTCCAGATTGGACCGCTTCCCATGCGGATCGGAGATTTTCCTGCACGCCGGCGCTGCGGGTGTCTGCACTTTCCGCTCGCGAAGACCCGGCTTTCCGAGAGCGGTTTTCGGGTGTGGCCGTGCCTGTGCTCGATGGCGGGCCTTGTCGCTCAACCGCTGGCGCCGGCCCAGCTGGGGGCGTATCGGCCAATTCGCCTCTCAAAGCAGAAAGTTGACCGATCAGGGTTTCGATGCTCAAGGCTTGCTTGGCCTCCAATAACCTGAAGCACGCCATTTCAAGCGCGATCCTTGTCTGAAAAGACAATTTAACAGCGGGCTCCTCCCTGAACAGCATGTCGAAAAGCTGGCTGAGGTGGGTGGCACTCACCGGCGCCGCTTGATCGGTCATGCGCTGGATTTCATGAGTCGGCAGATCGACCAGGCGCTCCGGTTGATCGCTCATTTTGACAACCAGGAGGTTCCTGAAATGCGCCACCAGATCGTAATAAAATCGCTTCAAGTCACGGCCCCGTTGATGAAGTTCGTCCACAATCTGCAGGACAAGGTGCGCGTCGCCATCGAGAAGCGCCCCTGAAAAATTGAAGATCGTTTCCCGGTCTATGACGCCGAGCAGTTCCACGACTTCCGGATCCGACGCTTCGCTTCTCGTGCAGGCCATTACCTGGTCCAGCAGGCTGAGCGCATCGCGCATACTTCCTCCGGCTTCACCGGCAATCAGTGTCAGACTGTCATCGGATATGTGGAACCCTTCCAGCCGACAGAGCTCACGCATGTGTTTTGCGATCGATTGCCACTTGATCCGTTTGAAATCATGACGCTGGCAGCGGGAAAGGATCGTCAACGGGATTTTGTGGGGTTCGGTGGTGGCAAAGATGAACATGACGTGGCTGGGCGGCTCTTCGAGGGTCTTCAGCAGCGCATTGAATGCCGGCGTGCTGAGCATGTGCACTTCATCGATGATATAGATTTTGTAGGCGCTGTGGGCCGGCATGTATTTGACATTATCTCTCAACTCCCGAACCTGGTCGACGCTGTTGTTGGAAGCACCGTCGATCTCAAAAACGTCAACGGCCCTGCCTTCCGTAACCTCACGGCAGGACTGGCACACCTCGCAGGGAGCCGGGGTCGGTCCTTCGGTGCAGTTCATCGATTTGGCCAGGATACGGGCCACTGTCGTTTTGCCCGTGCCCCGGGGCCCGGTAAACAGGATCGCGTGAGCCACGCGGCCGCCCAAGATCGCATTGGACAGGGTTCTAGTGATATGGTCCTGGTCGACAACCGTATCGAATCTCTGAGGGCGGTATTTGCGTGCAAGCACCAGATAGGACATGACATCCCTCGACGAGTCGCAACAGAGGCCTTCGGTTTCCCGGCATTCATCCCCGGCGGTGGTTCGAGCCGCGAGATCCGCCCGACATGGCGCGAAACCATCGCCCAAAGCCGGTGAGGTCCTTACCTGATCGACAATCGTCAGTTAGTTGTTCCTGCGATTTCGGTGGATAAGTGAAGCCAATTGCCCAATTAAACCTCGACAATATGTCCTCTGCGTCCTGAGCTGAAAACACTGCACGAGATCGTTGGGGTTGCTGGTCGTTTACATCCCGAAATGTATCTTCTCAGTGCCAGTCAATGGTGGATTGACTGATTCAATCGGCCAGGGTTTTCGAGCGATTGATGGCGGAGAGAGAGGGATTCGAACCCTCGGTGCCGCTATTAACAGCACACACGATTTCCAGTCGTGCTCCTTCGGCCAACTCGGACATCTCTCCGCAAATCAGCGGGATAGCAAATCGCGACAATCATGGGGCTTGGGGGGTCTCGAAAGCATTTTCAGCAGCTCGTGCCAGGAGGTTGCGGCCTATTGGGGGAGCTCCTGCATAATGGCGGAGAGGGTGGGATTCGAACCCACGATCCCGTTTTTGACAGGATACCGCTTTTCGAGAGCGGGGCCTTCAACCGCTCGGCCACCTCTCCGGATCCCTCCATCAACCGTACGCGGATGCCCTGAATAACTTTTTTGTGGTATTCTGTCAACCGCCTTCTTTTACCTTGAACTCCGACGGGCTTTTTAGTATCAGACTGGCAAACAGAAGACAAACTTCATCAAATCGTAACGGTGGCCACACAGTCAGCTGCGCTTCAAATCCACGAGACAGTTTCCGGGGTCTCCAAGCGCCTCGGCACCACCGGACGCTTTAATTGGAATATCACTTATATGGCGGAAGTGCTTCCCTTCAGAGGCCTGCTCTACAATCCGGAAAAGGTGGATCGTCTGTCCGATGTCATTACGCCACCTTTCGACGTTATTTCGAACAGGGAACAGGATCTATTTTACGAGCAAAGCCCCTTCAACATGATCCGGCTCATTCTGGGCAAGCCGACCCCCTATGACACTCGCACGAACAATCCCCACAGCCGTGCCGCCAGTGACTTGGCAAATTGGCTCACAGAAGGCATCTTGGTTCGAGACGATGCGGCGGCGTTCTACCTGACGGCGCTGGATTTCAGGGCCGACGGAGGCGCCTACAGGCGCTACGGGCTGATTTCCCTGGTGCGGCTGAGTTCATACGAAAGCGGTGTCATACTGCCCCATGAACGGACTTTCACCAAAGTCAAATCGGAGCGGTTGGCGCTGATGCAGGCCTGTCACGCCAATTTCAGCCCCATTTTTTCGATGGTACCCGACGATGACGGCGCGCTATTCGACTACATGCGGCATTGGTCCGAAAAACACGAGCCGGATATCGATTTCACGGCCGCCGACGGCTGTCGTCACCAGCTCTGGCGGATTGTCGACGCCACAAAGGCGAAGGTTCTGAGCGACACCTTTCGGTCTAAAAAACTCTATATCGCCGACGGTCACCACCGCTACGAAACCGCGCTGAAATACTGTACCTGGATGCATGAAACCCATCCCGGTCTCACCAGCGACCATCCCGCTAATTTTGTGATGATGTATCTGAGCAGCATGGCCGACCCCGGGCTGATCATCCGACCGGCCCACCGCCTGCTCAGGGAAGTCCCTGCGGCGGACCTTGATCTCCTCCTGCAAAAAGCCCAGGCATTGTTCAAGATAGAAGCGGTTTCCTTTCAGGAAGACGAACGCGAGGCCGCGCTGCAGCGTTTTGTCGACGCCATGCACGACCATGGCGATCGAATTTTGATCGGCATGGTCGTAAAAGGACGCCGAATATTTTATCGGTTGACCATGAACGATACCGTTTCAGTGGACGATATCTTCGGCTCGGATCTGTCAGGCCCACTGCGGCGGTTGGATGTCATGGTTCTGACCCGGTTGCTGTTTACCGAGTATTTGGGCTTTGATCAGTCCCGGCTCGACAACGAGACGCTCATCGCTTATACAACCGATGCCCAAACCGCTGTGGCACGCGTGACGAACGAAGATTTCAATGTCTGTTTCCTGCTGAATCCCACCAGTGTGCAGCAGGTGCGGGAAGTGGCCGACAGCGGCCTGGTCATGCCCAGAAAGGCGACTTATTTTTATCCGAAGGTCACCACGGGACTCGTCATCAATCCCCTTAGGCCGTAGCGGAACGGCCGCAAACGCCGCAGCCTGAGTCTAAACTTAGGCGCGAAACATTTTGCTGATTTCCTCGGTGTAGTCACCGCTTTCGCTATAGATCGTCAAGGGCGGGGCGATAACGACTCCCGGACGCGCACCCTTGATGCCTTCGATCAAGACCATTTTGGCATTCGATGCAGGACCGGCGTGAATCATCCGGCAGTATTTGGGTTCGAGGCCAGCCGCGTGCATGCGAAACATGGCCTCAACCGATCGATCCGCCGTATAGACCGTGAGAAATCTGCCGCCGGTGCGCAGCCAGCGGACGGCCGCGTCGACGATGTCTTCAAACGTCACTTCGATTTCGTGCCGGGCCACCGCTTTTTGTCGATTCGGGTTCAACCGGCCGCTGCTGTTTTTGTGATAAGGCGGATTGGACACGACCCAGTCCGCCGGGTTGGGAAGGTCGGCTGCGGTCATCTCTTTCAGATCGCGGCACAGAATCCGGACCTGGCTCTCCATCCGGTTGGCGGTGACATTGTAGCGCGCGAGATCGGCCAGGTCGTGCTGGATTTCAACACCGATGACGCGTGAACCCGGGTTGCGATACGCCAGTATCAGGGCCACAATGCCGCAACCCGTACCCAGATCGAGAACGGTTTCAGCCGGACGTAGACGAGCGTGGTCGGCCAGGATGATGGAATCGATCGAGAAACGGTAGCCGTTGCGGAACTGCCGGACCAAGAGGCGCCCAGTGAAAAAAGTGTCTGAGGTATAGGTTTCCATATGCGGTATCTTCCGCAGCCCCGACCGCGCACCGGCGCCCGTTCAAATTGATCCCGCCAAACGGTTCGGCTTTCGGGGGACAACACCGAGCCCCCTTAAGAGAGCGGGCCGACCTTGAACTTGATGTCTTCGATCGATTCATCCTGCAAAGCGGCGTTGACCTTCTTTATGATATCTTCTTTCAGGAACTGGAGTTGGTGCAGCCAGGGAGAGCTGTTGACATGCACCAGAAGGAGTTTGTCTTTGAACGCCGCCGGCCTGGCGTTTGCGGCAATGACCTCGCCGACCGCCCGCTCCCAAAGTTGAAAAACACGTGCCACCCCTGCGGCGGCTTTCGGCTTCCGCTCGCTCAGGATCTTCTCGATGACGCTGCCGATGGGAACCGGTGCGGCGATTTTCTCCCTTTTTTCACTCATTGGAGCTGTTCACCCGTGTTCCGCCTGGGCGGTCGTATGGGTTTGAAGGGCCGTGCGGGCGGGCAGATTTTCATGGTCGAAGAATCATCATGGAATCTATGGAGCCGGCCCCTCGAATCGATTCATACGGCCACTGTCAAACGCTTGGTCGACAGACGGCCGGAACCTGTTATATCGTTCATTCGTGCCCGACGCAACCCTGATTGGCGGTGGGGGGGCATCCGGCCGCCGTGCCGCGATAGATCTATTCATCAATCAACGGCGTACCGCTTTTTGCTTGACTTAAAGGGATACGGTTTTATACTAAGGCCTTATCTTGATCGTACCATACAGAGTGTTTGGCCATGGACCAGCTGACCGGAGAGCCGAATGGCGGATCTAAAGCACGTTATAGAGACAAACGGGATGCGGGAGTTCCGATTAACTTGCAACATCTGACAACAGGATAACAATATGAGTTGGGACTGGGATCGTTTGAAAGAGCAGCAGCGTAAAACGGGCGGCGGCGTGCCTCCGAACGTGGACGAGCTGGTGAAAAAGGTCAAAAGTGTCAAGCTGCCGGGCGGCCCGATCGTCATCCTGATCGCCTTGGTCGTTGTGGCCGTATACTCGTCGGTTTTCACCGTCAAACAAGACGAGGTCGGCATTGTTCAACTGTTTGGTCGGTATGTGCGAACCGCCCAGCCGGGATTGAACTTCAAGATGCCTCTCGGGATCGAACGGGTGACCAAAGTCAACGTCAAAGGTATTCGCACCGAAGAATTCGGTTTCACCTCCGAAAGTTTGTCCAATCGGTCACGGTTCAGCGCCGGCGATACCGAAAACGTATCGTTGATGCTGACGGGCGACCTCAATGTCGCCGTGGTTCCCTGGATCGTCCAATATCGGGTCAAAGACCCGTTCAACTACCTCTTTAAAGTGCGCGACGTTCGCCGGCTTCTGGTGGACATG
Organism: uncultured delta proteobacterium; assembly: GCA_963792945.1. Taxonomy (GTDB): domain Bacteria; phylum Desulfobacterota; class Desulfobacteria; order Desulfobacterales; family SG8-13; genus JARFQH01. Next base: position 151,173 of record CAWBYM010000001.1, read on the forward strand.
TCGGAAGCGGCGATGCGTCTGGTTGTCGGCGACAGCAGTATCAACGAGGTGATCAATAAACGGGGTGAAATTGCCATTGCCGCCAGAGAGATATTGCAGCAAGAGATTGATCTGGCCGAATCCGGATTACACATCGTCACCATCGAAATGAAGAAAACCAACGTTCCGGGGCCGGTGCAGCCGTCCTTCAACGAGGTCAATCAAGCGACCCAAGAGAAGGAGCAGTTGATCTACCAAGCCCGGGAGGACTACAATAAAGCCATACCGGCGGCCCGCGGTGAAGCGGAGCGGACCATCCGAACTGCCGAAGGATATGCCGTCGACCGTGTCAACCGCGCCAAGGGCGACGCCTCCCGATTTACCGCCCTTTTTACCGAATACGTCAAAGCCAAGGATGTGACCAAAAGAAGACTCTACCTCGAGGCATTGAGTGATGTCTGGCCAAAAATCGGGGACAAATTCATCGTCGATTCCGATCAGAAGAACCTGCTGCCTCTTCTTAACCTTGGCCAACCGAAACAGGACGGTATCGTAAAATGAAAACCAAAGGACCAGTCATAATCGTTATCCTGCTGGCAGTGGCCGTACTGATCTACCAGTCGGCCTATATCGTCGACGAAACCGAGCAGGTGGTAGTGACCCAGTTCGGCCGAATTGTTGGCAATCCGGTCACGTCGCCCGGGTTGAAGTTCAAGCTGCCCTTTATTCAGAATGCTAATTTTTTCCCCAAAAACCTGCTGACCTGGGACGGCGATCCGGGTCAAGTACCAACCCTGGATAAAACATTCATCTGGGTCGATACCTTTGCCCGCTGGAAGATCAGCGATCCGGTCAAGTTTTTCCAGACCGTCAACAACCCGTTCAATGCCATCGGCCGACTCAATGACATTATCGATCCAGCGGTGAGGGATTACATCACCTCCAACCGGCTCATCGAAGTGGTCCGCAACAGCAACCGGGAGTTGGACACTTTTGAAATTGGTCGTGAGGATGAAAAAGCCCAGCAGCGACCATCGCTCAGGGTTTACATCGGGCGGCAGCAAATAACGGAAGGCATATTGAAGCAGTCGCAGCCCAAACTCGAGAAATTCGGGATCGAATTGGTGGATGTCAAAATAAAACGGATCAACTACGTTGAAGAAGTCCGTCAATCAGTTTACAACCGCATGATCGCAGAGCGGAGGCAGATTGCAGAAAAATTTCGATCGGAAGGGAAGGGGGAAGCCCAGAAAATATTGGGCGAAAAGGAGCGTCTCCTGAAGGAAATTACTTCAGAGGCGTATCGTCGGGCCCAGGAAATTAAAGGGCAAGCCGATGCGGAGGCGACAAGTCTATATGCCAGTTCTTTCGGCGTCGACCCGGAGTTTTATTCTTTCGTGCGAACCCTCGAGATCTATCGCGAGGATCTGGACGACAAAAACACCTTGGTCTTGTCCACTGATTCCGAATTTTTGAAGTACTTTAAGGCACTGCCTGAATGATTTAGCGGAAATCGCTGAGAAACGCCACCGGACGCCATGTCGAGCGGCCGGTGGCGTTTTTGTGATCAGAGAGGATAGTGAGCGGTGATGGGCACATTATTTACCCTTTCTTCTCTGATGGCGTGTCTTGGCCAGCAGCTTGCGATGTTTGTGCTTTCTCATTTTTTTTCTTCGTTTTTTGACGACGCTGCCCAACAGACCACCCCCTTTCAGCTGATATGAATTCGTATAACAGCCACAACTAACATGCCGTTAAACGACTTGTCTACCATTTTTTTAAGTATGCCGATCAGGGTTGGGGACAAAAAAGGTAAAATATGCTTGACACCATAAAGAATATTATCTAAAAAGGGCGATTCTTCAAAACAGGAGAGATGACGTGGATAAGTATACCTATAGTGCGAAAAGTTCCGACAACGAAGGCCAATGGTGGGTTGTCGATGCCCAGGATGCCGTGCTCGGGAGGCTGGCTTCACAGGTGGCAGCACGACTCAGGGGCAAACACAAACCGCTTTTTACACCCCATGTGGACACCGGCGACTGGGTGATCGTCGTCAATGCCGACAAAATCAAGCTTTCCGGGCGGAAATGGGACCAGAAAACCTACTACCGCCACAGCGGTTACATCGGCGGGCTCAAAGCCATTACAGCCAAGAAGCTTCTCGAGAAACGTCCGGAGGATATCGTCCGCTCTGCTGTCAAAGGGATGCTGCCGAAGAACCGCCTCGGACGACAGTTGTTCAAGAAATTAAAGGTATACACCGGTGCTGATCATCCCCATGAGGCCCAGCAACCCGATGTATGGACGCTCTAGCCTACCGAGCAGGGATACCATTTCCGGCGGTTAACCGGCTCCGGGCAAGATAAACGCACTGATGCAGCAAGAGGACATTCATGGTACAAGAAAACGTATACTACGCAACTGGAAAACGAAAGACAGCCATTGCCCGGACGTGGTTGACGCCCGGCAGCGGTAATGTCATCATCAATGAACGGCCGATCGACGACTACTTCAAGATCGAGTCCGCCAAGACCGACTTGCTTCAGCCCTTTGTCATCACGAATACCGCCGGCAAATACGATGTGAGGATAAGGGTCCTCGGCGGCGGGGTCAATGGACAATCGGGCGCGATTCGCCATGGTATTACCAAGGCGCTGATCCAGATCAACCAGGAGTTTCGGCAACCATTGAAACGGGCCGGTTTCGTCAAACGCGACCCGCGGGCCAAGGAGCGGAAGAAGTACGGTCAGCGCGGCGCCAGGGCGCGATTCCAATTTTCCAAACGGTAAAACGGCTGCAGCATACCGCACACCGCCGTTTCGCATATGGGGGCCGGGATACTTCCCGTCCCCCATTGTTTTTGATAATGAGACCATTCAGTATGAATATCCGAAAGGAATACAAAGTTGAAGGCCCATCGAATCGATCTAAACTCGGACGTCGGTGAGAGTTTTGGCAACTATAAACTGGGACTCGACGAAGAGGTCATCCCGCTGATCAGCTCTGCCAACATCGCCTGTGGGTTTCATGCCGGCGACCCGACAGTTCTGCGACGGACCGTCGCCTTGGCCCGCGACAACCAGGTGGCGGTGGGCGCCCATCCCGGACTGCCGGATCTGATGGGTTTTGGCCGACGGGCCATGGATGTCACGCTCTCAGAGATAAAAGACTACGTCACCTACCAGGTCGGCGCCATTCGAGCTTTTGCGGCGGCAGAGGGGGTGAAGGTTCAGCATGTCAAACCGCACGGGGCCCTCTACAACATGGCGGTTCAAAATCCGGCGATTTGGGATACCGTCGCCTCCGCCATCGCCGAATTGGATAAGGATCTGGTTCTGTTTGTGCTCGGCGGTGCCAATAAAGGCGATTTGCGCGCCATGGGCGCAAAGTACGGGGTCCGGGTCGCATTCGAGTTCTTTGCCGACCGGGCCTATAATCCGGACGGCACCCTTGTTTCCCGCAAGCTTCCCGGTGCCGTTATCAAGGACCACGACCTGGCGGCCCGCCGCGTTCTAAAAATGGCGACCGAAGGCAAGGTCACGTGCGTCGACGGAACCGAAATCGAACTTCCGGCCGATACCGTTTGCGTTCATGGCGACAACCCGGCGGCTTTGCAATTGGTCAGAAACATCAGGCAGGCCCTGACGGGTGCAGGGGTCGACATCCGGTCACCACAAACATTCCTTTAACCTTCGATACCAATGATTTACGATCATCCGATATTTTCTTCCATGGGCGATCGGTCGTTCCTGGTGGAACTGGGAGACGAGATCAGCCCCGAGTTGAATCGGCGAATCCGATCGCTGGCCTACGGCTTAAACCGCCGGAGGCTCGGTGGTGTCCTTGAATTGCTGCCCGGATACACATCTTTGCTCGTCGTTTTCGACCCCTTGGCGCTGTCGCTTTCAGCTCTGCGGACCCTTGTCACGCAATTGGCCCAAAACCCTGACGAGGACCGCATACCGGAGGCCAAAACGATCAACGTACCGGTGGTATATGGCGGTGAATACGGACCGGACCTCCAATGGGTTGCAGGCTACCACCGGTTGACGCCGAACGAAGTGGTACGTCATCACACCGCCGCTGTTTATCAGGTATACATGATCGGATTTACACCCGGATACCCTTATATGGGCGAGGTGGCGCCCGAAATCGTCACCCCGCGAAGGGACACTCCCCGAACGCATGTTCCCAAAGGGTCGGTGGGGATCGCCCAGAAACAGACCGGCATCTACCCCGTGGAAAGCCCCGGGGGATGGCAGATTATCGGCCGCACGCCTTTGGTGCTGTTCGACCCGCAGGCCCAGCCGCCGACGCTTCTCGAGGCCGGCGATCGGGTAACCTTCTATTCCATCGAGCCGGAGGAGTTTCACAAGTGGCGGTAATAAAGGTGTTCGAGGTCGAGGCTCCGGGTTTGTTGACGACGGTTCAGGACCGCGGACGCGCCGGATACGGCCGTTTCGGCGTTGCGCCGAGCGGCGCACTGGACAGCGTGGCCATGCGGATCGGAAACCTGCTGGTGGACAACCCGGAATCGGAGGCCGTGCTCGAAATCACCCTTCCGGGATTCAAGGCCGGCATCTTAGCGGACGTTGTCGTAGCTCTGACCGGCGCCGATCTCGGATTGCACATCAACGGTCAACCGTCTGGACACTGGTGCTCGCATAAACTCCGGGCGGGAGATTTGCTGTCGCTCGAGGTACTGAACAGTGGATGCCGTGCTTACCTGGCGGTGGGCGGAGGAGTGCAGGTGCCGGAAGTCCTCGGCAGCCGGTCCACCAACCTCACCTCTGGATTCGGCGGCCTGGACGGCCGTCCGCTGCAACGCGGAGATATCCTATCGGCGGATTCGCCGGTACAATTTCTCCATGCCGCGGGGCGAAAGTACGACCTAAATGCCGTTCCGGCCTATCGCGGAGACTGGATCCTGCGGGTCGTCATGGGCCCCCAGGATTCCCACTTTCCGGAGGAGACCTGCCAGCGTTTTCTCAGCGCCGTCTATCAGATATCCCCTAAGTCCGATCGTACCGGTATCAGGCTGCAGGGTCCGGGGCTCAAGGTCAAAGAAGGACATGCAGAGTCGATCATATCGGAAGGGATCATCGCCGGGGCGATACAGGTCCCGGGCGATGGGCAACCGATCATCGTTCTTGGCGAGACGGTGAGTGGCGGATACCGCAAGATTGCCACGGTGATATCGGCGGATCTGCATCTGCTGGCCCAGATTTTGCCGGGTGACCGGGTGCGATTCCAGGCTGTCGACTCCCGAGAAGCACGCCAAGCATTGTGGCGCCAAGAGGAGACGATCGGACGGTTCCGTGACCGTATGATATAGGGCAATGGGTTGACAAGCGGGCCGGAAGGCCGATTGTTTCCAGGCGGAAACCGGCATATTTGTCGGTCGCTTTCAAACCGGGTGCTTATCTGTGCCCGGTGGCAACCGCAACGATGAGCGCCCTGACGAGCTGTTGACTCTTGAGCACGATAACATCGAGCGCTGCTGCAATCAAATACCCTGAGGGTATCGAAAACCAACCATGTCGAAGAGCTGTGACATCAAACTGCGTGTGCCCTTTCACGACCTGGATCCCCTCCAGATCGTTTGGCATGGCAACTACATGAAATATTTTGACCAGGCCCGCTTCGGCCTTTTTAAACAGGCCGGTCTGGATCTTTACCGGTACTTCGTTGACCAGCGGATTGTCTTTCCCGTGACCCGGTTTTCTTCCAAACATATCGTCCCTCTCCGGTACGACGATGAGTTCATTTGCAAAGCAACTGTCGTCGAAGCCGTTTACAAGATCGGCATCTCATTTGAGATTCGGCTGGCCGACAGCGGGCTGCTCTGCACCCGGGGGGCCAGTGAGCAGGTCGCCGTGACGATGCCGGAAATGGAGATGCAGTTTGAAATACCGCGCGATATTACTGCGGCGCTGGGCTTCGCCTGATGGATCGTCATCAGCGAGACGCTTTTGTCACCGGGTATGAACGGCTTGCGGCATGGGCGGATCTGCTGGACGCCATCAACCTCTTCCCGGTTGCCGACCGGGATACCGGCCGCAACCTGCTGATCAGCCTCGCGCCGCTGCACCGGTTGGGCTCCTGCCCGGTCGATACCGCACGCCAACTTCTCGTGGGTGCCACCGGAAATTCTGGCAACATCGCTGCGTGTTTTTTTGCGGGCTTTATTCGGGAGAACCCGTTTTCGGACATGGTGCAGGCGGTAAGGATCGGACGTGATGACGCATGGCAGTCGATCGCCGACCCCCAAGCCGGAACCATGCTGGCCGTATTCGATGAATTGTTGAAGCGTGTGGAAAGCTCCCGGCCGCAACAATGGCTCGAAGATTTTCCGGCCTTTATTGCCCATTTGGAAAGAGCCGTTCAAGCCACGTCGGAAATTCTGCCACGGCTCAAATCCGCCGGCGTAGTCGATGCCGGCGCTCTGGGAATGTACATATTTCTGGAAGGTTTTTTCGGCCACCTTGCCGGCAAAACCGACCAGCTTCGATCGATTGCCATAACATTTCAGGGCAAACTCAAGCCCCAGGCCAGTGATGTGGCGACCGAAGAAAAAGGGTATTGCATCGACACCGTTATCAAGTTGGCGCAAAATTCCGATTCGTCACTCGCGGGGTTGGCGCCATACGGACAAAGCATCGTCGTTCATCGCGACAGCGGGCATATCAAGGTTCACCTGCACACCGAAGACCGTCAAGCCGTGCGTCAACGCTTGGAGGCTTTCGGCACGGTCGAGCGGTGGGCGGAAGAGGATATGGGAGCCCAAGGCAGAAAACGGCCGATCCCTAAGACGCAGCCGGCGCTTCACATCGTTACCGATGCCGCCGGGTCCGTTACGCGGGACGATGCCGCGCGATACGGGATGACCCTGCTTGACAGCTACATCGTTTGCGAGGGGCGATCGTTGCCGGAAACGCTGATGGCGCCGGAAACGCTCTATGGGCTGATGCGGAAGAACATCCGGGTGACCACGGCCCAGGCCTCGGTCTTCGAACGGCACCAGCAGTACCAAAGTATTATCAGCCGTTTTGGATCGGCCCTCTATCTATGCGTCGGGTCGTTTTACACCGGCAATTATCGGACCGTCGTCGACTGGCGGAAAAAAAACGATAATGCGAGCCGCTTGAGCGTCATCGACACCGGTATGGCATCCGGCCGTCTGGGGATTGTCGCGCTGGCTACCGCGCGCTTTTCGTGCCGAACCGGCGACCCCCGGGCGGTTGTCGATTATGCCAAGCGTGCCCTTGGATGTAGCGAAGAATTCATTTTCATCGACCGGCTTCAGTACCTCGCGTCCGGCGGTCGATTATCCAAGACCAAGGGATTTTTCGGAGATTTGCTGGGGGTCAAGCCGGTGGTCACCCCCACGGCCCGCGGAGCGGTAAAGGTCGAGGCGGTCAGAAACCGGAACGGTCAACTCACTTTCGCCCTGGACTCGCTGCAACGGGGCCTGGGCGAGGACATCGCATCGATTATCATGCTGGAGTATACCGATAATCTCAGGTGGGTGAGAGACACTGTTCTCCGAGAAATCAGCCAGCGCTACCCGAAGGCCGAAATTCTCCTTCAACCCCTTTCCCTAACCTCAGGAGTCCATATGGGTCCGGGGACCTGGGCTGTGGCATTCCTGCCTTCCGTTTCCCGGCCAGAAAGCTGAACGGTCGCGCGAAACGCAGCCGCAATAGGTTTACCCGGGACTTTCAGAGCAGGCATTGATGCCGTATACTGTTGACACATACGCCTGTGGGTCTATCCGAAACAGGTTTGCCGTCGTCATACCCGTTTACAACCATGGTCGAACGGTGGCCGGCGTGGTTCATAAAACACTCGCCCTGGGCCTGCCGGTAATCGTGGTGGATGATGGATCAACCGATTCGACGTTTCGTGAAATCAGCGCCATCGAGGGGGTGCAGATTCTGCGTCATCGTCACAACAGGGGCAAGGGCGCCGCTATTTTAACCGGTTTTTCTGAGGCCGTAAAACACTCAGGCTGGGCGATCACCCTCGATGCGGACGGACAGCACGATCCGGTCGATGCCCGGCTTCTTATGGGGGCCATATCAGAAACCGGGCCGCGGCCGATCGTGATCGGAAACCGTCAAGACATGTCCCGGCCCCACGTGCCCTGGACGAGCCGTTTCGGTCGCGAGTTTTCGAATTTTTGGGTCCGCGCTTCCGGTGGTCCGAAAGTACACGATTCTCAGAGCGGCTTCCGGGCGTATCCACTGCCCGATTGCTTGAAACTGGACGTTCGGTCCCGGCGGTTCCAGTTTGAAATCGAGGTTCTGGTCAAGGCGGGGTGGAATCGCATTCCAGTTTCAGAGGTCCCGGTGAGCGTCTCCTACCGGCCCGGTAGTTCCCGAATATCGCATTTCCGTCCGGTTGTCGATTTTTTACGGAACTTCGGCCTCTTCAGCCGGCTGATCAGTTTTCGGATTTTGACCCTGCGCTTCCTGTAGGACTGAGAGACGAGCGTCAAGCCTCCAGGCTTGTTGATGCCGCCGAGATGGTTATATGGAGTCATGCTATGAAAAAGGTCCGCCACGCAACACGAACATCAAAATTCCAGGCCATTTCAAAATCCAGCTGACCGGTTTTTGCAAAACAATTTTTGCTCAAAAGCGCAAGTAGGGTCAGCGCCAGCAATGTTTGGGCTGCGCTGCCGGCTCTATTTAGGGTGACCATTCCGATGGATTCGGAAATCTCGTTTGCCGAAATTCCGAGCGAAAGCGGTGCGCGCTTTCCAGGTCGAATGTATACCCCAAACCTTATTGCCTCTCTTTCGGGGAGACTCCTGATGCCTCCCGCCGCGCGGAAGGAGTAGACCCATGGCCGGCATTTTTTACCGGGTATTGATCTTGCTGTCCCGAATTTTCGGACAATGGTTGTTTGACATCGTTGCCAGGGGGATCGCTGCCGGTTACTTTTTTCTGTCGCCCCGCAAGGTGAGCACCGGGGCGGCGTTCTACCGGGCGCTTTTTCCGGCACAAAGCCGGCTGACTCACCTCTGGTGTACCTGGAAGCAGTTTCAGAACTTTACCAGTGTCTACATTGACCGACTTTTGGCCAAAGCAACCGATGAGATTGCCTGCACCCACACGGGATGGGAGCATATCGAAGATGCCGTCCGGCGCCATACCGGCGCTATCATCGTCATGTCCCACTTGGGCAACTGGGAGATCGCCGCGCATTTAATGGTTCGAAAATCCGAACAAATTAGAATCATGCTGTACATGGGCGCTCGGGCCAAAGCGGAAATCGAGCGTATCCAAAAAGAGGACCTTGAGAAAAGGGGGGTCAAAATCGTTGCCGTCGAAAAAGGATGGGGTACACCCTTCGACCTAATGGAAGGATGGCGGTTTATCCAGTCGGGGGGGCTGGTGTCGATGACCGGCGACCTGGTGCGCGACTCCGGCCAGAGGACCGTGCCGGCCGTTTTTCTGGGACACGAGGTCCATCTGCCCGAGACGCCCCACTTGTTGGCCATGCTTTCCGGGGCGCCGATTTTTTTCTTTTTTTCCCGTCGCACGGGCAACAAACGCTATCATGTCACCTTGTCGGAACCCCATGCCATCGGTTCCGTACCTCGGTCTGAAAGATCCGCAGCCATGCGCCGATCGGCTCAAAAGTATGCCGATCTTTTAGAGGAAAACCTCCGCCGCAATCCGTTTGAGTGGTATCATTTTGAATCTTTTCTCGGAACGAAGCTGAGATGATGCGGATCATTTGGTGGGCCTATCGATAGTTTTTGAATTCGGTATTGAATTGGTGTATGAATGACCCTCGTGTTTAAAATCCGGCGATGAGACGATGCTATGAAACGCGATGAGATCCAAGCGGCTATCTTAAAAATATTCAGTGAAAATTTCGAAATCGACGCCCCCGGCATGGATGAGGATTTGAGGGATACTTACGAATTCGACAGCATAGATGCCATCGAACTGCTGCGCGAGATCGAGATTCTTCTCGACACCCGCCTGACTCGACCGGAAAAAAAGAGTGCCATGGAGATTCGGACGATCAGCCAGATCGTCGACTACGTAGAGACGCTATATTTGGCCAGAGCGTCCGCCGGGTCCTTCGAATTCGAGGGACGTCAAAGACCGGCGGGAAAATGACGGCAAGAAGAGTTGTAATAACCGGCCGCGGTGCGATAACGCCCATCGGACGCACCCGGGCTGACATCCTGCACCATCTGACCGAAGGAATATCCGGAGTCAAAAAGCTGCGTTCCGACGGGCTTCTCACCGACCATATCCACTCCGGCGTCTACGGGACGGTAGACTATCCTATCGAATACGACTTCAAGCGCAGTCACAGTAAAACAATGGGACCGGTATCCTACTATGCCTGCCAGGTGGCCAAGGAGGCGCTGGAATCCTCGGGTGTCGACGCGGAATTTATCACTTCGGGGCGTCTCGGAGTCGCGTTCGGGTCGACCCATGGCAGTCCATCGGTTCAACGGAGTATATACAAAACGTTTTTCAGTGAATCGAAGCAGCAATTTTCTTCCATCGGTGCAGTCGATTATCTCAAATCCATGGTCCACACAACGGCCGTGAACATCACCAAGATGTTCGGTATCACCGGCAGGGTCATATCCTCGTCGACAGCCTGCACCACCAGCAGCCAATCCATCGGTTTCGGGTATGAAACGGTAAAGTACGGTATGCAGGACGCCATGCTGTGCGGCGGGGCCGACGAGTACGATACGACCACCGTGGCCGTATTCGACAACCTGCTGGCCTGCTCCACGGAATTTAACCAGACACCGCATATGACCCCCCGGCCCTTTGATGTCCGGCGGGACGGTTTGGTCGTCGGTGAAGGCGCCGGAGCCGTATTGCTCGAAGAATATGAACACGCCAAGAACCGCGGGGCCGATATCCTCGGTGAAGTGATCGGGTTCTCCTGCAATAACAACGGCGGGGATCTGATTCTGCCCAACAGCCGGGGGATAACCGATACGATCAAACTGGCCCTGCAGGATGCCGCCATCGATCCAGCCAGGGTCGATTTTATCAGCGCCCATGCCACCGCGACCAAAATGGGTGACGTGATCGAGGCTCAGGCCATCGGAAGCATATACGGAGACGGGCCGTTGGTCGCCGGATTGAAGAGTTACATGGGACATACCATGGGGTCCTGCGGTGTAATAGAGGCCATCATCACCCTGTTTATGATGGAGGAGGGCCTGGTGCCCCCGACGCTGAACTTGGACGAAATCGATCGGCGCTGTGCCATGATTCGGCACCCCGGCAGCATTGTCGAGAAGAAGATTCGGATTGCGGCGGTCCAGAATTTTGCCTTCGGCGGTGTTAACACCTGCCTGCTCCTCAAAAATTTCGGCGTGTAAACATCCGGGCGGTATAAATGGAAGGCGGAGAAGAACCCAGGAAGGATCGACGATTTCAATCGACTGTCGATTTCGGCGTCACCTTGCTGCTGTGGTCATATTTTACAGCCGGGTTTCTTTTCTTCTTCTCTCCGTTCTATTTGTGCGCTTTTTTCTTCTCCGCAAACCGTGAGCGGTCTTTCCAGCGGCTCAACAGCCGATTCTACAGAGTTTTTTTTGCCCTAACGCGTTTGCTTTTACCGGGGCACCGTTGGCGGGTTTCCCCTGCTGTGGCGGGTATTCGGTCGTCGGTTGTCGTGTGCAACCACCGGTCCTATCTCGACTCGATCTTCCTGATCTCCTTGTACGAGAAGCACAATACGATCGTTAAGAGCCGCTTGATGGACATTCCGGTCTTCGGGAGGATGCTGCAGTTGTCCGGGTACTTACCCTCTTCCGCTGAGGGGCGGTTCGGCGAAATGATGTTCGAGCGGATCGAAGGGATGGATAGATTCCTGAACGAGGGAGGGAACCTGATTATTTTTCCCGAGGGGACCCGCACCAAAACGGGAAGGATCGGCAGGCTCAACAAGGGGGCCTTCAAGCTGGCCCGGCGTTGCCGGGTGCCGATCGCCGTTCTTTTCATCCGCAACACCGAAAAAATGTTTCGTCCCGGGTCTTTTTCTTTCGATACCCGGGGTCCCAACACCATCCATCTCGAATTGATCGGCCGTATCGACGCGGAGGAGGTGAGGGCGGTCGGGGATATGAAAGCGGTGATGGCCAGGGTCCGCACAATGCTCGAAAACGAGAACGATAAAAAACGGTTGGACACCGGGTTATAGTTCGGACATCTTCAACCCGGCAGGAGGCCGCTGACGATCGTCGAGGACACCTTGGCTTGATAAAACATCACCCCACAGACCGGCTGCTCCATAAATCCTCATGGAAAACCGCTTTGGTGATTCACTAACCATTCCTCCGGCTTTGACGGAGACCGTAGACTCAAGGTCGATTTTTGTCGCAGCGCGGTGCAAATGCGACGGACCTTGCTTTAGTCGAGGGAGATTATGAAAATCCTATTAATGTCAATGCCGGATGTGGCACCGGTCATTATGCACGAGAGTGCCTTTCACATGCCGAACCACGGCATAGCGAGCATCGGTGGTAATATCGATGACGGACACCATGTCTATATTGCCGATTTGATCCGCAAACGGCGGCACGTGGGTCAATATGTGGCCCGGCTGATGGAAAAAATACAGCCGGATCTGGTCGGCCTGTCGGCCATGGCCTGGCAGTTCAAAACATGCATCAAACTGATCAAGCTGATCCGGCGTTCAATGCCGGAAGTTAAAATAGTCATCGGTGGATATCATGCGACTTTGATGTACGAGGAGATTGCCGATTCGGACGAGTCGTTGCTGATCGATTTCATTGTTCGGGGGGAAGGCGAGGACGCTTTTCGGCGGCTTGTCAATGCGCTGACTGGCAGAGACAGGCTCGCTGACATTCCCTCGCTTTCATTCAAGGAGGGTCATCGATTCATCCACAACCCGAGAGCCGATCTCCTCGATCTGGCCAAATTGAAACCGCCCATCCGGGACAAGCGCCGGCTGACCTGGGGGTATCACATCCTGAACAACAAAGTCGAATTGATCGAAACCTCCCGAGGTTGTACACGGGCGTGCAGTTTTTGCAGCATGAAGCACATGTACGGCCGCACTTTCCGTCCCTTTCCGCTGGAGCGGATTCTGAAAGACATCGATGACATCGTCTTCAATCGCAAAACCCACTGGGTATTTGTGGTTGACGACAATCTCGTTCTGGTACCGGACAGGGTTGTGGAGCTATGCGATGCCATTATCGCTCGCCGATACCGCAACCTGAACTTCGTCGTTCAGGCGGATTGTGTGACCATGTCCAGGAACGAGGCGATGGTAAAAAAAATGGCGCAAGCAGGATTCAAGACCGTTTTTCTTGGAATCGAAAACGTCTCGAGCAAAAACCTGAAAACGGCGGGGAAAGGCGATATTGTCGAAGCCTCCCGCAAGGCCGTCGCCCTCTGCCACAGTTACGGTATCATGGTCGTGGGCGGTATGATATTCGGATTTCCAGACGATGACGAGCAAGACATCATCGAGAATTACCGTTTTCTCCAATCGATCCAGGCGGATACGTCTTACTGTCAGATTCTGACCCCTTACCCCAAAACGGCCATGCGCCGGCAGTTGATCGAACAGCAACTGGTGACAAACAAGGACGATTTCTCCCGGTACAACGGGATGTGGGCCAACGTGAAAACCCGCCATCTCAGTTCGGAGCAGCTTCAGTACTTGGTCTGGTACCACCGGCAGAAGGTTCTGGGGTGGTGGGAACCATCGGAGAGGGTCCGGCGGAGAGGCCGTCTGTGGACGTCGATCTGGATCTATGGTTTTAAACCGTTTCTGAAAATTTACCTCGGTCGAAGACAGCGAAAATTGGGCTGGAAAGGGCGGTACGATATGGAACTGAAGCGGCTGCCGGAGATCAACAGGTTTCCCGATTTGGAACAGGTACAGCGCGGATAGAGATTTTCCATGCACGATGCCTACATCGTCAAACACGACATTGTGACCGGTCTAGGTGACAGCCTGGCGGAGAATTGGGCCAAGTTGCTGACCGGGTCCAGTGCCATAGATGATGTCAAACGGTTTCCCGTCGCGGGGTTCAGCGGCCGCAAGGCGTCCTGCACGGCCCATCCGCCTGCTGCAGGAGAGAACCGGGTGTGCGCCCTGACCCGCCTGGCGCTTGACCGGGTGAAACCGGTCCCGCCTGGAACGGGCATCGTTTGGGCGGGGATCAAAGGCGGTGCGGAATTTATCGAAGCCGGCGGGAAGACAGACATGCCCTACCTGCCGGCGCACTACCGCAAATGGGTGGCGGAGAAGCTGGGCATCGCTGACCGCGGGCTGGAAGTCAATGCCGCCTGTGCCTCCTCCACCGTCGGAATGATCGTTGCGGCGCAGAAAATTGCCCGGGGGGAATTCGGGTCGATCCTGGTGTGTGCGGCGGATGTCGTCACCGGTTTCGTTTTCAGCGGGTTTTCGGCCCTGAGGGCTCTTTCATCGACGTCGTGCCGTCCATTCGACCGACGCCGGGACGGCATGTGCATCGGGGACGGTGCCGTGGCGATCTTATTGGCCGATGCCGCCACTGCACGGAAATACCGCCTGGATAGATTGGCACGCATGGCCGGGTGGGGTGTCTCCAACGACGCCAATCACATCACCGGGCCTGCCCGGGATGGCGGTGGATTGATCAAGGCCATCGAGACGGCCTTGATTCGGGCCGGCTTGCAGCCGGCCGAGGTTCAAGCCTACTGCGCTCATGGCACGGGAACCGTTTTCAACGATGCCATGGAACTGGCGGCCATCGAAACGGTTTTCGGCGACCGTCGTTTCCCGGTCTTTTCGGTCAAGGGCGCGGTCGGGCACACATTGGGGGCTGCCGGCGGCATCGATGCATCGATTTGCGTGAAGGCCCTGCACAACAGGCGAGTTCCGCCCACCGCTGGCGTGGAGATACCGGAGACAGATGCTGTCGGACGGGTGTCGGACCAGGCCCAGTCGTTCGGCGGACAGACGATATTAACAACCAATTCCGGTTTCGGTGGTGTCAATGCCGCTGTCTTGCTCAGCACGACGGGGTCATCGGGATAGGGTCGCTAACACCTGCCATCGGATCCAGGCACACAATCATGGAAGTCAACGTTGTCGGCGGTGGTTGGGTGACAGCCGTCAATTTCGGTAGAATGAGGGAAGTGACCGGTCGAAGCAGGCCGGTACTGAGGGCTGGGGATCCGGTGATTCCGCCAGCCAGCGTCATCTATGCGCAACGGCCGGCTCGGTACCGGCGGTTTGACGCCTATTCGCGGACCGGCTGCGCAGCCATCGCACTGGCTCTGAAAGATGCGGGTTTGGACCGGAGCGGTAGCCGGCAGCCCATCGGCATCGTTGCCGCCACGCGCTACGGGTGTTTCGATACAGACCAGGCGTTTCACGACACCGCCAAAGAGGGCGGCGGCATCTTTGCCAGTCCGAACCTTTTTTCCTTCACGCTTCCGGGTATCGCCCTGGGCGAGGCGGCGATCCATTTCCAACTCACGGGTCCGGTGTTTACCGTAGGCGATACGGCCGAGAACAGGGGGTGCTCGGCACTCGGCGTCGCCGCCGATCTGCTGGCATGCGGTCCATGGCATACCGTTATCGCCGGTTGGCTCGATGTCTGGAAACAGCCGTTTGAAGAAAAACCGGCCCAGGGAGACATGCTCCAGGGCGGTATCTTTGTGGTCTTGTCGACGGTGGACCGGAAAAGATGCGCCCGGAGGATCCGGCAGGTGGGGCCCCGAATGGTTACGACGTCCGGCGCCGCTGTGCGCAACATTGCGGACCTTTTCGCCTGATGACGGGATCACGCCCCGGGCGCTATCCGGCAATCGGCTTGCCGAACGCTTTCTTGGCCAGGCTGCGGTTCCGAGGCGTGAACGTGTTGTCTTCCAATTCCTTGCGGACGACCTGCTGAAAAAGCCGGAACATTTTGATCTGCTGCGGTTGGTCGCGGTAGAATACATCCCAGGCATACGCGAGAAGTTCCTGCAGTCTTTCGGGTGACATGTGCCTGGGTCGATAGACGACCTTGTCGGCCGAGTAGTCATTCCAGTCGTGGGAGATAATCCGGTTCTGGCGCGCCAGATCATCAAACACCCGCGTGTGCGGAAACGGGGTCAGTACCGTGAATTCGGCCAGATCGAGTTCTATGTCCAGCAGAAAATCGATCAGAGTCTTGATGCCGTCTTCGGTGTGCTCGTCCAACCCGAGCAGGATCGTGCCCTCGACGGCGATACCGTGGTCGTGATAGCGTTTGATCCGCTCGCGAATATAATCCGAGGTATCGAATACCGCTTGGTAAACATACCATGCGCCGGCGCGGGCCGCCAAATCGAGGACCTCGGGTTTGTCTTCTATCGGGTGGCTGCACCATTTTTTCTTCAAGGGGATCATCTCCCGGAAGAGATCCATTTCCCAACGGGTATCCTGGGCCAGGGAATTGTCGACCAGAAACAAACGGTTGTTGTCGATAGCGGCCATCTCCGTGATTGTTTTCTCGATCGGCCGGGGTCGGAATTCTCTTCCGCCCAGGTAGGCAACCGCGCACGGATAGCAGTTGTAG
Source organism: uncultured delta proteobacterium (assembly GCA_963792945.1). Lineage (GTDB taxonomy): Bacteria > Desulfobacterota > Desulfobacteria > Desulfobacterales > SG8-13 > JARFQH01. The sequence continues at coordinate 167,722 of CAWBYM010000001.1, forward strand.
CGGCATCCGCGTGAAGCATGCACCAGATCGACCATCTGGATGCCACGGTAATTGTAGAATTCTTTTTTCAGCAGCTCGCGCCGGGCCGGGCCCACCGTCTCGATCGGTGGGCGCTGGTCGAGATAATCGTAAACTTTTTTCAATTCGCCCTTGCGCCAGTCTGAAATTACCATGGCCATTCGCCCCTCGGCTTCCCCGAGAAAAACGGCGTCGGCGTGAAGTTGGGTTTCCTCGGCATGGAGCATGGCGGCAATGCCGCCGCAAATAACCTGCAGTCCTCTTGCACGATAAGTGTCGGCAATCTCCCAGCCCCGTTTGACCTGCACCGTCAACATCATGGAGATGCCGACAAAATCGACCGGATCATCAAAATCGATTCTTTCCACGTTTTCGTCGATAAACTCGACCGCCACATCGTCCGGCAACGCAGCGGCAAACACTACCGGGCCATGAGGCGGCAGGTGAAATTCGGTTTGCCGGTCCAGCTTCGGCCATTTTGGGTAGATCAAACGAAACTTCATGAGGCCACTCTCGGGTGATTTACCGGACTCTCGGGGCCTTTTCAGTCACGGTGTCATATGGATGGGCTTCAGGGCCCCGTAGCCACGGCTTCCACCAATGTCATTCTGAGGGTGTAGTTTTGGCGCCCGTGGGCGGTCAGTGTGATGGTTTTCGGAAAAGCAGAGTCGTTCCATTTGCCGGCCGAACCGTTGACCGTGCGTTTCAGGCGCCGTTCACGGCCGTAGCGCCTCAGTTCCCAGGCGTCATCCCGGCGGCGGGCGACGTCGACGATGCCTCCGTCGGTGACCCGGTGACGGCACACCAGGGATCCGTCGCCCGACGCGCCGAACTCGCTCATCGGTCCCTCGGGTTTGAAGAAGATCAGACGGATGTCATCCAAGAGGCCCGCTGGAAAATCGGCCGAGTCAAAGGGTGGAAACGCCCGGTGCACCTTGAGCTGTCCATCATATTCGGCGTCAAAAACCACCAGGCCTTCGACGGTCATGATCATGCTGCGGACCGTACGTTGCCGGGACGCGATGACAGTCAGTCCCATGGCGACAAATTGTCCGCCCCCAGACCGTTCGGCGGTGACGGTGTGTAAAAACTGCCAATTGCCATCCGGAAAAACGCGGCCGCAACCCGCCGCCGGGCCGGATGGTGACATCGGGTTCAACGGCGTTATCACCGGAAGGTCGGCGCAGGACACCAGATAAAAGAATGCTGCGGTCGCCAGCAAGGCGCGCTTCACGATTTTGTCCTGAACATCGCCTCGTCGATGGGCCGGTTGAGAACCGTATTCCTGAAGACGAGTCTGGTAAACGATTCATCGGATTCATGAATAGTGACGGTATCGATGACTCCGGCGCGCGCGGACAGGGAGAGTTCGATTCGCTGAATCATTTTGGAAAAAGCCGCTTCCTTCGGAATCAGGACGATCTTCGAGTCGGGCTGCAGGGTGGCCGTGAACATGGGATTTTCATCGAATCGTCCACCGAGCCATTGGGAGATCTGCTCCAGGACCATTTGCATGGCTTGGGGGTTGGCAGCGGCATCATTGACCATACCCTCGTCTGTTTCGACGAAGCGCGCCATACGGTTTCCGTGCATAATGAGAATATTCTTCAGGGGCGCGCGGTATTCCCAGCGCAGGGACGCCGGTGCTTGAAAATAGAAAGCGCCGGACGAGACAAGCGGCCGAACGAGAATCCGCATATGCTTTTCCTGAACGAACTCAGCGCTGACCGAAGTCACCGTGCCGGCGGCGGACTTCAGCTCATCCCAGCTCGATCCCCAGCCGATGGAGAACCAGGCCGCCGTCAGCACCGCTGCGGTCCGCAACCCCTTGTTCCATCTCCGCGTCGTCATCGCTAATTCGGCTCCCTCGATCAAAACATGCCCCCGTTGACCGAGATGACCTGACCGGTGATGTATGACGCGTCATCCGAGCAGAGAAACCTCACGGTTTTGGCGACTTCCTCCGGCCGGCCGATCCGGGCCATAGGAATCATTGACTTGATGTTTTTCAGGGGGATGTCCTTTATCATATCCGTATCGATGAGGCCCGGGGCGACGACATTGATCCGGACGCCCAGACGGGCGACCTCGGAGGCGACCGCTCGGCTGGCACCGATGAGACCGGACTTCGCCGCTGAATAATTGGCCTGGCCTCTGTTGCCGACCAGGGCGGAGACGGAGGCCATGGAGACGATGGCCCCCCTCTTTCTGACCACCATGTTTTCGAGCACCGGTCGGGTGACATTGAAAAATCCGTTGAGGCTCGTATCGATGACCGAATGCCATTTTCTCCGCGAAAGCATGACAAACAGCTCGTCAGCCGTGTTTCCGGCATTGTTGACCAAGATCTCGATCGGTCCATGATCGTCGATGATGCGACCGACGGCCGTTTGGGTGGCATCGTAATCGGTGACGTCGAACGGCATCAGCTCACCGCTTCCGCCCTGGTCTTCGACCAAGGCCAGCGTTTCCGCGGCGGCAGGGGTGCCGGACCGGTAATTGACAATCACAAAATAACCGCAGCGCGCCAATTCCACGCATACGGCCCGGCCGATGCCTCTGCTTCCACCGGTGACGATGGCCGTTTTCTTGTCCGAATTTTCCGTCATTCCCATCCTCGCAACTGGTGATCAACCGTCGCCAAGTCAGCCGAGTGGGACCGATGCGGTATCAACGAATCCCTGACAGGCGGTCATTCTCCGATATCGGCGCGCAGCAGCTGCAGCGTTATTTCGCCGACGGTTTTTTTCTGGTGGTCTACGGTACCGTATATTTCGCGAAAATCCTCGAACGCCATACGGTTTTCGGCCCGGGAGATGAGTTCGGCGCCGATCGGCAGGGTGTCCACCGTCAGTCTGGCCTGCCGAATACCCACAATCCATCCCCTTTTATCGGATCCGGGACCGTGTTGTATTTCCCTGATCCAGCCATTGAGAACGCCGGCCGTTTGGGCCACCAACTCGATCAGCACGAGGGTCTGGACGTCACGGCCGGAGCAAAAGGGCCAGCCGGCTGAAACCACCGATCGGGTGACGGCACGATTGTCGTCGACATGGAGAATCTTTTCGATCAACAACATGCGCCCCCGGTGGGGCAGAATTTTTTCGGGGGTCATCTCTGTTGGGTGCATGGACGCCCGGCGATCAGGAAAAAAAGATTGAAAAGAGGACATTTATTCAATAAGCTAATTAATTCCAGCACGTGGTGAATTTAGCATAACAAATTGTAATAATTAGTAAAAAATCCACAGATTGTCAGCAAGGCGCAATGATACAACAAATTTTCGGTGGTGTAAAGCAAGGCCGGTACTGGAGATCGGCCTTAATCGACAATGACGTGCACACAGGGAAGGGTGACAGGCGGCGCACCGAATGGAACAGCTGATCAACGAACTCAAGACGAAAATAATCCATATCCTGGATCTGTCCGATATTGAGCCCGACATGATTGATGCCGACGGTCCGTTGGTGGGTGGTGAGTTGGAACTCGATTCGATCGATGTATTGGAAATGGTTATCATGGTCGAGAAGGATTACGGGATTCGCATTGAAAACCGCGAGATCGGAGAGAAGGTCTTTGCGAGCGTGAGGGCCCTGGCGGAATACCTGTCTGAAAATGCACCGGGGATTCATAAATGACCGGAGTGAGGGTGTTCATTGCCGGAATGGGAATTATCGGTCCTCTCGGTTCCGGCCTTTCGGCAACCCAAACAGCCCTTGCCGCAGGAACCAGGGGCATACGGCCGTTGAGCCTCTTTAAGACGACAGGTCAGACGCCGCTTCCTGTTGGTCAAGTTCCGTCCTCTCTGGAGGGGTCTTCTCTACCCCGAACCCACCAGTTGGCCCGTATCGCTGCCGACCAGGCCATGGCGGATTGCCGCTGCACACCCGATGCGGTGGTGGTGGGTACGACAACCGGAGGGATGCACACCACCGAACGCCTTTTGAAATCAAACGAGGCCGATCCGAACGCCTACCGCTGGCATGCTGCCGGCTCAGTGGCAGAAGACCTGGCAAACCGATTTGGCTGCTACGGTGCCGTACTGACCGTTTCGACCGCCTGCTCCTCGGGGGCGGTGGCCATCACGGTCGCCATGGAAATGCTCCGGTCCGGGCAAGCTCGAAACGTGCTTGCGGGCGGGGCCGATTCCCTCTGCCTCCTGACCTATCACGGCTTCAAAACCCTCCAGCTTATCGACCCTTTGGGCGCCCGTCCCCTGCACAAGAACCGGCGCGGCATGTCCGTCGCCGAAGGGGCGGCGATGCTCTTGCTTACCGCCGATGAACCCCGCCATGCCGTTGCTGAAATCCTCGGCGCCGGCCTCTCGTGTGACGCTTACCACCCGACGGCTCCCCAACCTGAGGGCATGGGGGCCTATCGAGCGATGAAGTCCGCACTGGCGGATGCCGGCCTGACGGCGGGGACGATCGACTATATCAGTCTGCATGGAACCGGCACTCCGGATAACGACCTTGCAGAAGCCAGAGCCGTCAATCGTCTGTTCGCGGATTGCCCTCCACCGGTATCATCGGTCAAAGGCACCACCGGGCATCCGCTGGCTGCCGCCGGCGCGGTCGGGGCGGTGATTGCGGGAATCTGTATCAGCGGGCAGATGATTCCCGCCAACACCGGTACGGATGAGCCGGATCCGGCATTGGGGTTGACGCCGGTGATGACCCCGCGGCAGGCGCCTGTCGGCGCCGTACTGTCCAACTCGTTCGGGTTCGGCGGCAACAACGCCTGCATCGTGATCGGATCCCCGGATATATACGGCCGCTCCACCGTCACGACGACCGGCCCCATGCCGGTGGAGGCCAGCACGTGTATCACCGGCGCTGGCGCCACCGCGGACACCCTGCGACGCTTGAAATCGGGTGAATCCTGCGCCGGCGTCATCGACGCCGGTCATTTATCCGGCCGGCTGCCCGGCCGTGTCGTCAGGCGGTTGAAATACCTGCCGCGGCTTGCAATGGCGCTCTCGGACGATGCTCATCGCCGATGGGGGGCCGCCGAGTCGCCGCGTGACATCTTCTTTGGTACCGGGTGGGGCGCACTCTCGGAGACCCACGGGTTTCTCGAAGAGCTGTTTAATACCAAGGAGATGTTTTCAAGTCCGACCGATTTCATCGGCTCGGTGCACAACGCACCTGCCGGGCAGGTGGCCATGATGTTCGGAGCCACGGGATTGAACATCACTATGACCGGCGGGGACTACTCGTTTGAACAGGCGCTGGCGACGGCCAGTCTTTTGCGGTCGCGTTCGGATCATACGGCTTTGGTTGTCGGTGCGGATGAATACCATGAGAAACTCTCCGTCCTATTCGACTCCTCCGTAAGGGCCTCCGGTCTGCCGGCCTCCGGTGGCGGGGCGCTCCTTCTTGGATCCAAATTTTCGACTGCGGCCGTTACCATTTGGCCGTCTCATTTTGCCAGGGCCGACAACCGAGACGATATTGTGGATGAATTGATACAACGACTCGGCGGCCCGGAGAGGATCAGGGCCGCATTTGGTGTTTTGCTGGCCGGTATGCCCGCGGCGACCAAAACTTCCGGGACCGATCAGCTGGCGTCCTTTCTGTCCCAAACGGGATTCAAACAAGCAGTGGTCGACTATCGAAAAATCACGGGGGAGTTTGCCAGTGCATCGGCTGTGGCGGCCTGTATGGCCGTAGAGTGGGCCAAGGTCGGTGAGATTCCCGGTCCTCTGCGTGGCGGCCGAAAAGCCGAGTTGGCTGGCAAGGGGTGCCTCGTTTTGGGCTTCGGCCGGAACATCACGGCCATGGAAGTGATGCGCCGATGAAGGTGCTCCTGGTATCGGCCAATACCCATGAACAGCCCTATCCGGTTTATCCGTTGGGGCTCGATTATGTCGCCGGTGCATTAGAAGACAGTCATCAGGTCCAAATCGTCGACATGAATGCCCTCGATGACCCGGGAGCCCTACCCGAGCGCATCGACCGGTTTTCGCCCGATGTCATCGGGCTGTCGATTCGCAATGTCGACAATACCGACACGTCGAGGCCTCACGGTTTTTTGGCCGACCATCGCAAGCTGGCCGAAGCGATCCGCTCCTGCTCCAAAGCACCCCTGATTCTCGGTGGGAGTGGATTCACCATTTTTCCCCTTGAGACGCTTCACGCGCTGGGAGCCGATTACGGTATTGTCGGCGAAGGCGAAAGGCTATCCCTGCTGCTGGCCGCCATCGAGAACCGGCAGGATGTTTCTGCAATGCCGGGGATCGTGACGCCGCATTCTCCGGCGGTGACACCCGCACCTTGGGAAAGTGGGATCCGGAGGAAATTCGACCCCGATCAGACTCACGTCGCCTATTACCTGAAAAAGGGCGGCATGCTCAACCTCCAGAGCAAACGGGGGTGCCGATTCAACTGTATCTACTGCACTTATCCGCATATCGAGGGACGATCTGCGCGACTGTTTGAACCGGACGAGGTCGCGCTGACCGCACGCCGGCTGCAGGATGCCGGGGCGAAATACTTTTTCGTGACCGACTCCGCTTTCAATTCCAGTGCCAATCATAGCCTGGCCGTGGCGCGAGCCTTCAAAAAAGCCGGTATATCGATACCCTGGGGTGCTTTTTTCGCCCCGGTGGCCCCGGAGGAGGACTATTTTCGGGTCTTGGCCGATGCCGGCCTAAGCCACGTCGAGTTCGGGACCGAATCTTTGTCCGAGGGGGTGATCCGCGCCTACCGCAAGCCTTTTGGGGTCGGGGATGTGTTCAAGGCGCATGCGGCGGCGATAGATGCCGGTCTTAACGTCGCCCATTACTTCCTGTTGGGCGGGCCCGGTGAAAGCCCAAAAACCGTAGATCGAACGCTGGAGCGGATTGCAACCCTTGATGGTTGTGTGCTGTTTTTTTTCTGCGGGATGCGGATCTATCCCCAAACCCGGTTGTTTGATATGGCTCGAAAAGAAGGCCAGCTGGCCGGAAAGGGATCGCTGCTGGAACCGGTCTTCTACCGGTCCGTATCGATAAACGACCGGGCGATCATGGCGATGGTTCAGGAGCGGGCCGCAGGGCGTCCCAACTGGGTCATCGGCGACGGCGGAGAACGCACCACCGCAGTGATTTCCCGGTTGTATGCGCGCGGACATACCGGCCCGTTATGGGAACACCTTATCCGTTGAGATTTCGACCGCAGGCTTTCTCATACCGACATCCTGTACTTTGCCGGGTTTGAGGGTTGAACTTTTATTCATTTTCGACTAATTTAGCGGTTTCCATGTGGCATGAGATCGATAAAATTGAAGTGTCCGATTCGGGCGAGCTGTCCACCGAGCTTCGTGTGCCCGCCGCCTCTTTTTGGTTTTCCGGCCATTTCCCCGGCGATCCGATCCTGCCGGGGATCGCTCAACTCGGGATCGTGCACGAGACCATACGCAGGGTTGTCGGACCTGATTGCCGGCTGGCCGAGGTCAGACGCGTAAAATTCAGGAAGATCATCAGGCCTGATGATGAGCTGAAAATCTTCATATCGAAAAAGACGGGCAGGGAAGGGACCTACACCTTTCGAATCGTCGCGGACGACGGACCGGCCTGCAGCGGAAATTTCATTCTGGAAAAGGGCCGTCGGGGACCGAAGGCCTGACGGATCCATTTCCTAGCGCACAAGGAGCACGCAGCAATGACCACGGAGATCAACATCGATAAAATCATTCTTCGAGTGGCCGAGATCACCATTCAAGAGCTGAAGCTCGAAGACGTGACCCCCGAGACATTTGACCCGCTGATCGACCTTGTCGACGAGGTCGGCGTCGACAGTATGGATTTGGCCACAGTGGCTCTGGTTATCCGTGATGAATACGCCATCAGAATCGACGAGGATGACTACCCCAAACTGACCAACATTAAACTGATTTCGGAATATATCGAACGCAAGTTGAAGGAAAAGGCCGCCGAGGGGACTGCTGCGTGAATCCGGAGGATCTCTTGACCATTGAATCCGAAACAAATGGCGCCAAGGGAAGCCCAATGACCGGAAAAGATTGGAAGTTTTCGGATATATTGGCCGATCCTTTGATTGGCGAGCGTTGGCGGAAAGTCAAAGAGTGGTTCTTCCTGAGAGAATCAACCTATGACATGACCAATCGCTGTAATATCCGCTGCAACGGTTGCTACTATTACGAGGGGGAGAAGCAGTTTGCACCGGAAAACCGGGACCCGCAGGCCTGGCGGCACTTGATGCAGGCGGAGAAGAAACGTGGAATCACCTATGCCGTTCTGGCCGGTGCGGAACCGGCCCTGGTGCCCGAACTCTGCGAAGTCTGCTACCAGGAGATACCCCTGGGGACCATTGCCACCAACGGGTTGCGGTCCCTTCCGGAATCGATTCAGTATCGCATTCACATCTCCGTATGGGGGACCGACGATACCAGCCTGAAAATTCGCGGGGCGAAAAACATGCTCAGGCAGCAGCTCGATAATTACCGCCATGATCCCAGGGCTGTATTTGTCTATACGTTCACTCGCTCGAACATCGAACAGGCCCGCGAGGTGGCGGATATTCTCGCCGGCAACGGGTGCCGGCTGACTTTCAACATGTTCTCGGCCCCCGTAGCCTATAACGGCGACTTGCGCCATACGGCCGCTTCGCTGAGAGAATGCCGCCAGACGATGGCCGCGCTCTTGGATAAATTTCCGCAGGCGGTTATTTTTTCCCATTACAACGCCGTTGTCCACACCCAGGAGTCGGGGCTGCATCACCTGTTCAGCTGCCCCTATCCGCGCATGAACCCGTCGAAGGCTCTCGGGCTCGGTCGGTCATTCCGCCAGTACCGGGCCGATCTGTCGTGGAACCGAAATGCGGCCTGCTGCGTGCCGGATACCGATTGCGGCGACTGCCGTCACTATGCATCGGGAAGCGCCGTCGTTACGGCCCGGATGTTCCGCCACGCGACGGACCCGGACACCTTTAAAGCCTGGCTCGACTACGTTGATGCCTACCTGGCGGTATGGGTGATGGGGTATGAGAAGGGATCCAACCTGTCAGAGTCTCTGATCATGCCCCCCGGGCAGGGATAAACCTGTCGCAGTTTCCAAAGATGTTATGTTTCACGGCCAGGATGGCGGCGGCGACACGGGCGCCTTTCCGACCGGCGGGCATATGTTTTCGGCACAGGCGGGATACATTGCCCATCTAACCGGGTGCCGCCGCGGTGGTCGGGCCCAGCGACATTCAATCCATTGACACTCCGCAGACGTGACGCCGTCGCACAGGGAGTTATCGCATGAAGACCGTCAGCTCGTTGCTGAATCCAGAATGGTATGAGCGGTACAAGAGAATCTCGAAACTGAACATCAGGAGCTCCATCTACGATGTCACCAACCGGTGCAACCTGCGCTGCAAGGGCTGTTTTTTCTTTTCTTCCGGTGAACACGAAGTCGCCCCGGAGGAGATGGATATCAAAAAGTGGGAAGCGTTCATTGAAAATGAGAAGACGCGGGGAGTAAATCTGGCCATTCTCATCGGCGGTGAACCGACGCTTTGCCTCGACAGGGTCGAGGCCTTCTACAAGCGCCTGCCCACCTTCTGCGCCACCAATGGCGTAATCAAGGTCCCGCGGGACCGATTCCCGGACATGATGATCGGCATCTCCCTGTGGGGGGACGAAGAAGACGAAAAAACCCTGCGCGGCAAAGACACCTTCCGTATCTCGAGCACCAACTATGCCGGCGACCCTTATGTCTACTATCTTTACACCATTACACCCAACCAGATCGGCAAAACAGAGAGGATTATCCGCAAAATAAAAGATGCGGGGCTCAAGGTGCATCTGCAGCTGCTTTCGAACGACGAGGGAGTCAGTGGGTTTTCCTGGACCCCGAGCCAGCTCGAGGCCATCCGCCTGGAAATGGACGCTATGCTGGATTCCTATCCGGAAACCATGATATCCTCCAAATATTACCATGAGATCATTACCACCGGAACCATGCTGGGCCGCCGTTTCGGATGGGCGGAGTGCCCTTCGGTGACACTGCCGCTGGACTACCGCGAACCACGTCCCAAGCGTTTGATTGAATTCATCCGCTGGGCGTCGGATCTCAACACCATGCATCGCTGCTGTACCTCGGAGACCCGGGATTGCTCCACCTGCAAGGACGGCGCGGCGCACATGAGCTGGGTGATGGTCAACAAACGGGCCCACATTCGGTCGACCAAGGACCTCCAGAACTGGATAGAGGTCTATGAGATGTTTGCTAAGCTCTATCAGTTTATTCCCTGGTAATCTCGATGGCCCCGTTATGAAACGAATTCCTTGCGCGCCGACCGTTCGAAGGGACGGTCGTGCGCGGTTGCTAAAACCGTGATGTATGTCGACGAAGAATGCCGTCATTGTCGGTTATGATGCCATATCGGCCCTGGGGACCGATCTCGACAGCCAATGGAATCGGGCCGTTGCCGGGCAGAGCGGCATCGGTCGCTTGAGCCGCTTTTCCTATCCCGATGATTTTCCAGTGCAAATCGCCGGAGAGGTGGCAGAAATCGATACCTCCCCCTATCCCTTTCTCAGCGCACGCAGTCTGGCCCTGTGGCCATCTCCGATTTTCAAGTATGCCATGCTCGTTGTCCACCGGGCGCTTACCGCAAGCGGCGTGGTGGTCACCCCGGAAATCGCCCCTCGAGTCGCCGTGACGTTCAGTTCGGCCGTCGGCGGGCAGGATGCCGTGCTGGCAGCCGACCGGCAGATGATTGCTGAAGGCCGGCTGCCGCCACCCTATGCCAACCCGAACACCTGTATCAACATGGTCGGCGGCAAAATATCAATTCTGACCGGGGCGACGGGACCGATCACCGCCGCCATTGCGGCCTGCGCCACCGGATTGACTTCGATGATCGTCGGCACGATGCTGCTCGAGGCCGGTCGCGCCGATGTGGCCATTTGCGGTGCGGTTGATTTCGCGTTGGTCGAGCCCATTGTCGCCGGTTTTGCGACCATGAACGGCGCCTTTCAGGACCATCCCGGCCGTCCGAAGGAACCTCCGGCCAGGGCGAGCCGGCCATTTTCGATCGACAGGCGCGGTTTTGTCATCTCCGAAGGGGCCGGTTGCATCATCTTGGCCACCAAAGCCTTTGCCGATACCCATAGCCTGGCCTACGATACCCGGATCGCCGGGTGGAGCATGACCTCGGATGCCTACCATTTCGTGGCCCCCCGGCTCGATACCGTTGCCCGCTGTATGGCTGAAAGCATTGACATGGCCGGAATATCCATACATGATGTCGCTTCCGTAAATGCCCACGCGGCCTCCACCAAAATCGGCGACAGGGCGGAATACCAGGCCCTGAAAACGATATTCGGCCGGAACATCCCGCCGGTGACGGCCAATAAATCCTTGATCGGTCATGCCATGGGCGCATCCAGCGCCATCGAGTCGATCTTTGCCGTGGAAGGGATGCGCAGAGGCCTTCTCCTGCCGACGATAAATTATACACCCGACCCGGAACTGAGCCTCGACTGTGTTCCGGAAGGATCGCGCCGCCTCGAACAGGAATTCGTGCTGAAGAATTCATTCGGTTTCGGCGGCTGCAATGCTTGCCTGGTCTTGCACAGGATCGCCTGAGATGAAAGCATCCCTTAATAGACGCGTATTTGTTGTGGGTTACGCAGCAGCGACGCCTCTGGGCCGGACCTTTGAGGCAACCTGGCAGAAAGCCGTGGCAGGAGAAGCGGGTTTCCGGAGACTGACCCGCCACAAGATGGAGCCGGATACGCCCATCGTGGGCGAGATTCCGGATTTCGATCCGGCCGACCTCGATTTCGTGCCGCCCAGAGAGGCCTATAACTGGAATGCCGGCTACGTCTTTTTGACAATGGCCGTGTGCCGCGAGGCCCTATGGCACGCCGGCCTGGAGATCAATCAGGAAACCGGACCGCGTACGGCCTGTCTTATCGGGTCCGCGCTCAACGGGACGGATGCGTTCCGGGTGGCCGCGGACAATTACCTGAATCGCGGCCCGCTGAAAGTGAGCCCCTATCTTCTGCCCAACCTGTGCGCCAATCTCCCTTCCGGCAAAGTCGGCATGCTGCTGGGTTTTACCGGTCCGATTTTTTCGCCCCAAGGGGCCTGTGCTTCCGGGAACCACGCCATCGGTATCGGCGCTCGGATGATCAGGGACGGTGATTGCGATTTCGTGCTTGCCGGAGGGGTGGATACCTGCCTGATTCCAGAAATCATCCAGGGATTCGCCAACATGCTGGCCACGATCTACGTCACACCGCAGGACCGGGCTTACGACGACCCGCGCCAGGCTTCACGCCCTTTCAGCATCGACCGCAAAGGGATTGTTCTTTCCGAAGGGGCCGGGGTGGTCGTATTGGCCGCAGAGGATAAACTGGCGCACTGGGGCTTGAGAGCCAGGGCGGAGGTGGCGGGAGTCGGTTGGACCTCCGATGCCTTTCACTTCACCTTGCCCAACGCGGCCACGATCGTCAGGGCCATCCGTGATGCCGTCGACGATGCGGGAGTCGCGACGGGCGACATCGCCTATGTCAGTGCCCACGGCACTTCGACCCAAAAGGGCGACAAGGTCGAAATCGAGTGCCTGCGGGAGGTGTTTGGCCGCAAACTGGCAGCGATTCCGGTCTCGTCGAACAAATCGCAGATCGGCCATACTCTCGGTGCCTCAGCGGCCATCGAGGCCGCCCTGGGCATCGAGGCGATGCAGCAGGGGCTGGTCCTGCCCACGGTCAACCATATCCCCGATCCGGAACTCGCCGATGTGGATGTCGTACCGCAAGCGGCCCGCCGGCACGCCCATGAATTCTTCCTGTCCAACGCCTTCGGTTTTGGCGGGACCAACTGCTGTATCGTTTTCAGAGGAGTTTGAGTTGAAGCCGAAACCTTTCGTCCCCATCGCCCTGAACGGAGACAATGGCTACTACCGCGATCAAACCGACGGGTTGACCTGGCACATCAGTCGGCTGAGGACGTTGTACGCGGATACCGACCGCTCACAGGTCGTCTACCATGCCAATTTTCTGCGTTACTTCGAATTCGGACGGGCCTCTCTGATGCGCGAAACCGGTTATACCTACAAGGAAATCGAAGACAGCGGCACCATTTATCCGATCATAGAAATTGGTGTCAACTATTACAACCCCGTCTACTATGACGATTCGATGTGCATTTACACCCGGCCGTCACTCCTCGAAAGGGTCAAGCTTCGCTTCGATTACATCATCACCAAGGACCTCACCGGCGAAATCGCCTGCAAGGGCTTCACCCGGCACTGTGCGATCAATACCAAGGGCATCCCGGTCGAAGTGGACGCTAAAACGGCCTGTCTTTGGCAGAGATTTCCGGAATGATCCACACCGTTCGCCAGCCTATCGCCTGGCCTTCTCAACCCTATCTTGACGACCACCGATTCCAAAATCGTCCGGTTCTGCCTGCCGTGGAGGCCGTCGAGATCTTGGCCCGGGCGGTTAAAGAGTACCAGACGGCTAAGGATGTAACCGCTATCGGAAGGCAGCAGTTCGATAGGTTTATGTATCTCGATCCTGCGGTCGGAAATACACAAGGGGCATTCTGCGAAATATCTATCGATGAAAACGGGGATGTCCGTGTCGCGCTGATGACCCGGTTAACCTCCAAGGCGGCCGGTCTATCGAGGCTTCAAACCCATGCAGCCGTGTCGTTTCCCCACAGAAAATCCAGCCAGCCGGCACTGCGTTTTGGATGTGGCGTCCGCTTTGGAGGGCGCCTGCTTTTCGGTGCCCAAAGAAAAGTTATACGGTGACCTTGTGCCCTTCGGACCGTCTTTCCAGAACGTCGACACGCTGCATCTGACACCCGAGGGGGCGATCGCCGAAATCCGCGCACCGCATGAGCAGGCGCCGGCGGGACGACCATGGCTGCTGGGCTCACCGTTCGTCCTGGATGCCGCTTTCCATGCCGCATGCGTATGGGGACAGCGATTCGCCGCCAGGGTCGCTTTCCCGGTGGGGATCGACTGCCGGCGGGTATACGAACCGGCCCAGCCAGGGGAGGTCTTTTTCGCCCGTGTTCTTCCCCAGCGCACCACCCAGAGCCTGTTGACATTCGATCTGCGGATATATGATTCAACGGGACGCCTCCGTGAGGCCGCCGACGGCGTTCGCATGCGGGACGTCAGCGGTGGGACGTTGAAGCCGCCGGGGTGGATCGACGCAGGAAAGGGGAAGCCTCCGGCCTCAAGGATCGCGGCCCGCTGCAAAGCCGTTTCGGTCATCGACATGAGGGGCGTAGCCCCGTTTGCCGAGCAGGTCTTGTCAGTCGAGGAAAGAGAACGCTACGATAAGATGGGGGACAGACGCCGCAAGAGCTTCCTCGCCGGTCGGCTGGCGTGCAAACGGATATCCCGGCAGCTTTCAGGCAATGACCTTGTCACCGATGCCCGGTCAATCAACACCGTGGCCGCCGACAGTCCCGGGCCCCGCTGCCCGTCAACCGACGGCGGATCCGCCGCTTCCTGTTCCATGGCCCATGACAGCCGGTTTGCCGTGGCCGTGGCTGCAGAAAACCGGGTGGGGGTGGATGTCGAGGAGGTCGCCGCCCGGGTGATGAGATCGCGGCGTTTGTATATGAACCCAACCGAAATAACCTTGGCGGACAGGGACGCCCTGGTGGATAAGATTGGTGCCGCTGTCAGAATCTGGACCATCAAGGAGGCGGTCACCAAGGCGCTCGACATCCCGCTGCCCGATGCCTGGCATCGGGTGGCCGTCGAGCGCATCGGCCTCCATGAGAGCCAGTTTCGAATCGACGATGATTGCCCACAATTAGCATCTCATGAATTGATTGAAAAACATATTGTTACTATCGTTTTATTAAAGTAAATATTTAATAAAATTACCGGGGCCGGCTGCCGAGATGGAGCTTGCCTCCCGTCCAGCCCATGAGCCGATAAACAATGCCGAAGCGAAGATGCCGAGAAGCGGAAATGCCATGCAGCACAAGCATTTCCCGGAGATTGACCGGGATCGTTCTTGTGACTGTTTGCCTGGTGTTGATCGCTTGTTCAGCCAGTTTGCCGGGGTACCCGCCCCGTGGCCTCGAAAACCCATAAACAAACCGTTGACATCCATATCAACGGATTTAGACGCACTTCCCGGATCCACGTCCCACCCGGTTACCATCCGGCAGCGAAGTTGCCCTTGGTTGTCGCTAATCACGGGGCTTTCGATACGGCCGAAATCATCTGGGAATTTTTCCAGCCGCTCCGTCGTTGGGCCAAAGGGGTATTCCAGTGGGTGGGGCGGTGGTCATCTATACGGATGGCCGGTGTTTGAGCACGAATTTTTCGACGGCCATCCGGGTGGCCCACCGTAGAAAGATCCGGGTGTATTCGGCTCCGGCCAGAACCATTCCCGCCAGAAAAACGAGGTGGGACAAACCGTAGGTCAGGGGGCCGCCGATCACCGCCACCAGCGGTTGGCCCAGATAAACGGCCAACGCGGCCAATGCGCTGACAGCCGGCCAACCGATGATGTAGCTCAAGGCGATGAGGGATAGGCCAAGAACGACCCTGGCGGACGGGCGCTGCTTGAAGGCCTCCAGATCAGCCTTCTCCTCGACCGCTTGACGCACGAATTCGGATTCCGTGATTCTCTTGATGACTCCCGTTGTCAATCCCAATGGTCCGCTCCGTCAACCCCTGATTTGCTTTAACGCGCTTAGATGATAGCCGGTGGTCGATCATATGCCAACCGACAGTCTGTAATCAAGCCTTTTGCCTATAACTCGCCCTGTGTCAGGTATCCCCTTGAAACCATGGCGGTTCATAGTCTGGTTCCGGCACAGGAAAGATGAAGGGCCACGACGGACCCTCGGTCGGATTTTAGTTAGCGTTGCACATTGAAAGTGGTCCTTCAACCTGTTATTAAGCCTCACGGTGAAACAGGGGCCACCCGCAAGTGTTTTGGAAACTAGGTAGGACCGGGGTTGATTGGCGAAACCCTGTAGCGGCCACCGCACGCGTTCGAATGCGGGTGGCCATATCCCGGTCATCCTGTTGACGATCGAGGAAAGGTTGTCTTTTTTCGTGGACCATACCACAACTCCGTCACCGACCGCCGACCTATGGGCTTTTTTCGACCGCATCTTCTGCATTTCGCTGGAGGAGCGTGTCGACAGGCGGCTTGCGGCGGCGGATCAATTCCGCAAGGTCGGTCTGGCGGGCCGGGTCGAGTTCGTCATCGTCCAAAAACACCCGGCTGACAGC
This sequence comes from uncultured delta proteobacterium, assembly GCA_963792945.1. GTDB lineage: Bacteria > Desulfobacterota > Desulfobacteria > Desulfobacterales > SG8-13 > JARFQH01. The sequence goes on from CAWBYM010000001.1 coordinate 183,963, forward strand.
GAACAGGGAATATTTGAATCCCACCTGGATTGCTTCAGGGCCGGACTGAAGGACGATGCCGAGACCATGCTCATTTTCGAGGATGACGTCGTCTTTGACCGGTTCGACCCGCACGTACTGGCGGAGTGCACGCGGTTCCTGTCTTCGGATACTTCATGGACGGTTTTTTTCTTCGGGTGTCTTGCCAGCAGCAGTCGACAAACCGAACACCGGTCCGTGGTGAAAGTGCGATACCGCAGTCTGGCGCATGCATACGCCATTCAACGCCGGTTCGCGGAGACCTTGATCGCTTGCCGGTGGCGTGGCACGCCCTTCGACACGATGTTGCGGGATGTCGGTCCCTACTATTTTGCAGCCTACCCGGCCTTTGCCTTTCAGGACAATTCACGCACAGACAACATGAGCTTTCTGAAACGTGACAGATGGCGGCGGATGTGCGGAGGGTTGCGAAGAATCCAGAAAGTCAATGAATGGTACCTGCGCCACCGGCCGGTTGTGATCGGCTTTCACCTTGTCGCCATCGTGATTCTGATGATATGGGCGGCTCGGTTGCTGAGGTAGGGAGCGCTGTCCAATATGAAAAAACAATCGATTAACTGGCTTTTTTTGGCCGCGACCATCGCGGCCGTGACCACCCTGTTCGGGATTGGGTGGCATCGGATCCAGATCGATACGGATATCGTCGGCACCCTTCCGAATGCGGATCCGGTCATAGCCGATGCCGCCTATCTCTTCCGTCATCACCCGATGCAGGGCCAGGTGGTTGTCGACGTCTTTGTAGAACCGGCCGATATAGACGCCCTGATCGACAGTGCCCGTCGCGTTCAGACCCGGCTGAAGTCCAGCGGGCTTTTCAAGGAGGTCGGACTGGAAGACACTGGAAGCCTGATGCCGGACCTGCTGGGTTATGTATCCGCCAACCTGTCGGTGCTCTTTACGGCCGACGAATTGAAGCGGCAGATTCTACCGCTGCTGCAGCCGGCAACAATCGATCGGCAACTCGAGCAGGTTCGTGCGCGCCTGCTGGGTCTCGAAAGCATCGGCCAGTCGGCGCTTATCGCCGATGATCCGTTGGATTTTCGGCACCTGGTCCTCTCACGGTTGTCGCATCTGATTCCCGCGACCGGCGCCCGCATCTACCAGGGACAGCTCGTATCCGCCGACGACCGCCACATTTTGATCGTTGCCCGGCCGGCGGCATCGGGTACGGACACCGTATATGCCCGCCGACTGAGTGAACTGATGGACGACCTGTCAGTCGAGATCAACCGTTCGCCTGATATCGCTGGTCGTCGGGTGATCCTCACCCCGGTGGGCGCTTACCGGGCCGCCCTCGACAATGAGCAAATTATCAGGAAAGACGTCACCTCTGCCATCTTATTGGCCACCCTTGGCATTGCCCTGCTGCTATTAATGGCCTTTCCGCGCCCGGCCATCGGTCTGTTCTCGCTTCTGCCGGCTATTGCCGGAACCATGCTGGCTTTTTTCGTGTTCTCCCTGATGCATAAAACCCTGTCGGTAATGGTTCTCGGTTTTGGGGGCGCGATCATATCGATCACCGTCGATCAAGGGATTGCCTACCTTCTGTTTCTTGACCGACCCCACGAAACCAGAGGCCAGGAGGCTTCCGAAGAGGTGTGGAACATCGGCCTGTTGGCCGTATTGACGAGCATCGGGGCTTTTGGGGCCCTTTGTTTCAGTGGTTTCTCCGTGTTCGCCCAGTTAGGACAATTTTCAATGCTCGGGATCGGGTTGTCCTTTATTTTTGTCCATGTCGTTTTTCCGCGTGTTTTTCCAGCCATGCCGGCAGGCCGGCAGCGATCGCTGTTCCTGCAGAAAGTAGTGGATGCCTCGGCTGGAACCGGAAAGATGGGTGTGGGGGTGCTGGTTCTGTTTGCAGCCGTTATGCTGATCTTTGCCAAACCGGAATTTAACGTGACCATGCGGACGATGAACACCGTCGGGGCCGATACCTCGGCTGCAGAAAAACGGGTTGCCGAGACATGGGGCGATATTTTTTCCAAGGTTTATATGTTGGCCGAAGGCCGGAGCGTTGAAGAGCTTCAGATCAAAGACGACGGGCTCCTCGATAAATTGGAACGTGACTTGGATTCCGGGCGACTCTCGGCGGCGTTTGTGCCGTCTATGCTTTTTCCCAGCCGGGAGCGGCGCGCGAAGAATTTTGCTGCCTGGAAGCAATTCTGGAAGAGAGAGAGGGTTGAGAGCATCCAGCGCATTATTGGAGAACGCTCCGAATCACTGGGATTCGCTCCTGACGCATTCGCGCCTTTTTATGACCGGCTGACCGCGGAGAGGCCAACGGAGGGTGATGAAGGGGTCCCGGCAAGGTTCCTCGACTTTTTGGGTATCGCGCAACTTGCAGACCAATCGAAATGGATCCAGGTATCCACCTTCACGACCGGGCCCGCCTACGATGCCGAACAGTTTCATCAATCGTATGCGCCGTCCGGCAGGCTTTTCGATCCGACATTTTTCTCGCAGCGCCTCGGCAAGCTTCTGTTCGAAACCTTTGCGAAGCTGTTTCTCATCATCGCCGGCGGCGTGGTTGTTATTCTCATATTTTTCTTCCTCGATGCGGCGCTCGTATTGGTTTCTCTGTTACCGGTGGCCTTTGCCCTCATCGCCACACTAGGGACGTTGAATGTCATCGGGCATCCCCTGGACATTCCCGGCCTAATGCTGGCCATTGTCGTTCTGGGCATGGGAATCGATTATTCGCTCTTTTTTGTAAGGTCCTACCAACGCTACGGCACAATGTCCCACCCATCGTTCGGCCTGATTCGATTGGCTGTGTTCATGTCGGCCGTCTCCACTATGATCGGTTTTGGTGTCTTGTGCGGTGCCGATCACTCGTTGCTGAAAAGTGCGGGGCTTACATCATTGCTGGGGATCACCTACTCGGTGATCGGCGCCTATGTTATTTTGCCGCCAGCCCTCGACTATATACAAATGGCGCGCCGATCGAAGGCGATTGTCTGCGGCAGCCTGCACGACCGGGTCCTGGCTCGATACAGGGGGCTGGAAGCCTATCCGAGGCTGTTTGCCCGGTTTAAAATGAGGCTTGACCCCATGTTCTCCGAAATGGAGCAGATCTTCAAAACCGGCGGTGCCGTCAAGACCATCGTCGATATCGGCTGCGGTTACGGCGTGCCGTCCTGCTGGCTGATTGAATGGTACCCGGAAGCGAGAGTGTTCGGGATCGAACCCGCTGTCGGCCGCGTCCGTGTGGCCGCTGTCGCGCTGGGTGAAAGAGGGGAGATCTCTCGGGGCTCGGCGCCGGATATCCCCGCGGTTTCACGGCCTGTCGACCTGGCCGTTATGCTCGATATGGTGCACTACCTGGCGGATGACCATCTGCTTCTGACCCTGCAGAGGCTCAATGAAAAATTGCGGCCAGGCGGCCGTCTGGTTGTGCGGGCGGCCATCCCGCCGCATAGGCGTTTTCCGTGGTCCTGGTGGGTGGAAAATCTCAAACTGCGCTTTTCGAACACCCCTTTCACCTATAGAACGCCGGAACGATTGGGGACATTGATCACTCAGTCGGGATTCAGCGTCGAACGCACGCTACCGTCGGGGAACAATCAGGAACTGCTTTGGCTCATCGTTAGGCGGGTTGGCGGTAGCGACTCTCACCGGTTGACGGACCCATGTTGAAGGCCGCTTTAAAGACGTTGCGGTGTCGGAAGGCACTCTCCAAGGGAGTGCAGATGGGGTGCGGTGCCTTTGCTGCCGCCGGGCTGATTGCTTTCGTCGATTTACGCCTGGCGGCGATTCCCCTGGCAGGGTTTGTCATTCTGTGCTTCACAGCACCATTTCTGCCGGGATTCAGTTTCTTCCTGCCGGTTATCAGCCGCGGGTCATCCGGCCGCAGGGCTGTGGCCCTGACTTTCGACGACGGGCCCGACCCTCTGACCACACCGGTGCTTCTAAGGCTTCTCCGCAAGCACAAGGCCCCGGTAACGTTTTTCGTCACTGGCCGCAAGGCATTTCATCACCCCGACCTGATAAAAAAAATCCTCGCCGACGGGCACTGCGTGGGCAACCATTCATTCGATCACGATGTCCTTATCGCCTTCAAGAGCAACCATACCGTGAGGAGCGACATAGCGGCCGTTCAGGAAGTGTTGGGCGGGCACGGCATCGCACCGCTGGTGTTTCGTCCGCCGGCCGGGATCACGGGTCCGAGCCTTCCAAGGGCTTTGCGGGCGGTGGGGTTGTCGGTGGTGAATTTCAGCTGCCGGGCGCGGGACGGAGGCAACCGTCGATTGAAGCATCTGGCGAAAAGAATTCTCCGGCGTGTGCGACCGGACGACATCGTCCTGCTGCATGACATCGCCCCGCCTTGCGCCGCACAACTGCCCTTTTGGGTCGCAGAGATCGATTGCATTCTGGAGGGGATCCGCAGGAAAGACCTGGCCGTTATCCCTCTCGCCGAGCTTATCGGTAGACCGGTGATGACAAAGGCGTCACCGGCCGGTGCCTACCCCGACGGGCAGCATGCCTCCGACGGCCGCCTCGGATCGTCTGCGATAGAAAGCGACGGGCGCTGTGCCTGAAGCGGTCTCCAGTGGTCGGTTTCTCCGAAACGACCGGCGACTTCCATCCCGCCCCTCAAGGGCGGCGGTGGTTTCTGAAAAGCGCCCGGCTCAGCAGGAGGGTGCCGGCAAAAAAGGCCAGCAGCAAAGCCGTTTCTGGAAATACGCTTTGGATCGTACCGTCTCGGGCAAACAGATCGACGAGGGCGTTCAGGCCCCAGGCCAGCGGCGATATTTGACTGATCTGCTGCATCATCCTCGGCATGGCATATACCGGAACCATGATGCCGCCGATTGCGGCCGCGATCACCACCGACACGGCGCCGAACATCGAGGCCTGCTCATAGGTTCGGGCGATGGTGCCCAGAAGAACGCCGTATCCCGCGGCGGCCAAAGCGGCACTGCAGACGACGATGACGATGGCCAAGGGCGACGATCCGATTTCGAGAACCGGCGTACCCAGCAGCGGCAGCGCGTATTTTCCTACGGCCAGGATGGCGCCAAACTGAAGGCAACAGACCAGTACATAAGCGCACAGTTTGCCGGCCAGAATGGTCAGGTAGGATACCGGAAGGCTCATCTGGCGCAACAGGGTGCCCTCCTGTCGTTCCCTGATCAATGAGCCGCCCATTGGAACTACGATAAAAAACATGCCGAAAAGGGCCCAGGCCGGCACATTCTGCTGAACCGACGAGGGCCGTTCGTGGTTGTCCCCTCGAGACGCCAGCTGGGATTCGACGCCGAGCAGCCGCTGGCGGCCCCAATCCGCGTTCAACTGCGGCAAGGGGGGAGCGGAGCCGTCCGGCGCATGGCGGTGCATACCATTTTGCATCACCCGCGCCGCTTGCCGCGGAAAGATCTCCGAGACCGCCCGAGCTTTCATCTCCAACTCCAGGGCAAGCAGTATGCTGTGCAGGGCATTGGCCACGGAGGCGCGGAAAGCGCCCTGCACCAGTGGATCGAACAGAATTTTCACGCGCGGCAGATCGCCGTTTTCTTCCACCGCTGAGCCTTTGTCGGCGTCGAACGCCGACAGGATCTGCCGGTTGAGACGGGATTGTGCGGCTTCGGTGGCACCGGCGGGGATGACCATTCCGAATTGAAAATCGCCGTCTTCCACGGCGGCTCTGGCGGTCGGCTCGTCCAGCGGTTTTCCGTTCAACTCTTTTATGATTTCAATGGCGCCGGATTGCTGCAGCCGGTTTTCGATGACCGGGCCCAGCAGTTGACGGTCATGGTCGACAAAAAGAATGCGCACACTGGTTTCGCCGGTCACTTTGAGAATGTTTTCCTGAACCAGCGAAACGATGACAACGAGCACGGCCGGCATGAGAAACAGGACAAGCATGCCGGCTTTGTCCCGGCTGAGAATTAAAAGGTCCTTGACTATCGTGGCCAACAATCGCGTCATAGCGTATCAGTCCCTCAGCTGTTTGCCGGTGAGTAGCAGAAACAGTTCACCCAAGTCGGCACAATCCGGATGTTGGTCGATCAATTCCAGCGGCGGTCCTTTGACGAGGATCTTTCCCTGATCGATGACCGCCACCTGTGAGCACAGGGCCTGGGCTTCCTCCATGTAGTGGGTGGTGTAAATCATGCCGGTTCCCTGCTGTTTGAGTCCGGCAATCATTTCCAGGATCATGTTGCGCGACTGGGCATCGATGCCGACCGTCGGTTCGTCCAGGAACAGCAGTTCGGGGCTGTGCAATATGCCGGCAGCGATGTTGGCGCGCCGTTTCATACCGCTGGAGAAGGCGGCTATCCGCTTGTCGGCATTGACAGTCAAGCCGACGAGGCTTAAGCATTCCTCAGTGCGGTTTTTGAGGCTGGGGCCTCTCAACCCCGCCAATCGACCGAAAAAATGCAGGTTTTCACGACAAGTCAAGCTCGGATACAGGGCGATCTCCTGGGGCACCAGACCAAAGTGTTTTTTGGCCTCACCGTTGCGCCTGGAAATGTCGATGCCACAGATCGTTACCTCTCCGCTGTCGGGTTCCATCAGCGTACTCATGATGGATATCGCCGTCGTTTTGCCCGCACCGTTGGGCCCCAGCAGACCCAAGACTTCCCCCGCCTGGACCTGCAGATCCACATCGCGCAGGGCTGGAATGCTGTCTCCCGGATAGGTTTTGCACAACTGCTTCACCACAAGTGGCGGATCTGCTCCGATCTTACTCATTCAGGCGGCTTTCATTGAGGTTGATTTTTTGGACCGGCTTGTATAAAAAGAGACTCCTTTTAAGGTATGTATATCCTAAACTGTACCAATATCGAAGTAGAAAATAGACGAATATCTCAACCGCCGTCGGCCAACAGATACCGGCCGGCGTTTTAATTTTCTGCCGAACCGATGAAAATACTGCTCGTCAATCCACCCAACAGCGGCAAGAGTATCCCGGAAGAAGATTACGGGATCGGCAATATCAAGATGATCTTCAGGGGGGAGCCTCTGGCGCTTGAGGTCATTGCCGGAAACCTGGGGGAGCACGACGTCCGCATCGCCGACATGAAGGCCGATCCCCAATCGCTCTCAGCCGGCCTGGCCGATTACGAGCCGGATCTGGTGGGGATCACCGGAGTGACATGTGAAGCCAATGCCGTGCTGAAGATCGCGACGGAAATGAAGCAGCGCTCCAATCCGATTGTCGTCGTCGGCGGCCACCATGCCTCGTGCGATCCGGGATACTTTAACCGCCCGGAGGTCGATTTCATCGTCGTAGGGCTCGGCAAACTGAGTTTCCGCGAACTGGTGGACGCCCTGGAGCGCGGCGATAGGGACGTGGACAAGGCCGGCGTGGCCAAAACCGTGCCCGGACGGCCGCTTTCGTTTCGGCCGCGTCGCTATACGACAGCCGATCTGGTCGACGATGCCGCCCCCCGCTACGACCTGGTTGAACATTACCGGGACACCTATGTCATGAGCGGGGTCGGCGGAAAAGCAGGCTATGTAGCGACGGCTTTCGGGTGCACCCATCGCTGTCATTTCTGTTCGATACCCCATATGACCGGTGGCCGTTACCTGTCCCACGGCGTCGATGCGGTTCTGCGCGACATGCGCATGTTGGAAGCCGTGCCTCTTATCCGTCTGGTGGACGCCAACACCTTCGGAGATGTGGCTGTCGCGGAGGCCCTGGCCCGGCGGATCATCGCGGCCGGTATGGAAAAACCCATCGTGGCGGATGTGCGTGCGGATACGGTCGTTCGGCACCCCGAAATTTTCAAGACCTGGCGGCAGGCCGGGATGGCGGCAGCGGTTATCGGGTTCGAGGAAATCAGCGATGCGCGCCTCCAGGGGTTGAACAAACGTTCCGATGTGGCCGCCAATATTGCGGCGACCGCGATTCTCAAGAGGCTCGGCATCAGGATCATCGGTGATTTCATTATTTCACCGGATTATGAGGCGGCCGATTTCGACCGCCTCGAACAGTTTGTCAGGGCCCAGGGTATCGACCTGCCCCTTCCGGCCGTGCTGACGCCGCTTCCCGGAACGGCTTTGTACAAGAGATGGCGGACGAAAATCACCGTTCATGACCTGGACTACTATACATTCACCAATGCCGTGATGCCGACCCGGATGCCGGAAAGAGAATTTTATCAAGCGTATGCAGAGCTGCTGGAAAAATTTCTCGGGCATTTAAATCAAGGAGAAAAGAAAGTACCGTAATGGACGTGTTTATCAACGACATCGCCGCATTCCTGCCCAACGATCCGGTCGACAACGAGGCCATCGAGACGGTTCTGGGCCGGATCAACAATATACCCTCCAAGGCCAAACGGATCGTATTGAAAAACAACAAAATCGAGCGGCGCTATTATGCGCTCGATGCGTCAACCCGACGCTTGACCCACAACAACGCCCAATTGACGGCGGCCGCCATCCGTGATCTCAGGCCGTACGCCGGTTTCAGCCTGCAAGATATCGAGTGTCTCTGCTGCGGTTCGACCAGCCCCGACTTCCTGTTTCCGGGGCATGCCTTGATGGTTTTGGGAGAGCTGGGACTCGATGAGTGCGAAGCCGTGACGACCGCCGGCATCTGTATCAGCGGTATGACGGCCCTAAAGTTCGCCTTCATGAACGTTGCCGCCGGTTTTTCCTCCAATGCGGTAGCGACCGGTTCCGAACTGGCCTCCTCTTTCCTGAGGGCCGATTTCATGGCCCCTTATCTCAGCGAAGGCGAGGCGACCGATGTGGGCCGGCAGCCTGTGCGGGCCTTCGATGCCGATTTCCTGCGCTGGATGCTTTCGGATGGCGCCGGAGCCGTGTTCTTGTCCCATCGACCGAATCATGACCGGCCCTCACTCAAAATAGAATGGATCGATCACAGCTCCTATGCGGGGCAACTGGATACCTGCATGTATTCGGGCGGGATCAAATCAGAGGACGGCCGGGCCGTCGGCTGGCGCGAAAGGGAGGCGATCGATCCGGAATCCCGACCTTATCTCTTCGCCGTGCGGCAAGACATCAAGCTGCTCGATAGGCACATCGTCGATACGATGGGCAGGGCGCTGTCAACGGTGGTGAAAAAACGCCGGATAAGGCCGGAGGAGATGGACTGGTTCTTGCCCCATTATTCCTCGGCCTATTTCAGGCCAAAGTTTTACGACGAAATGAAACGGATCGGGTTCGAGATTCCCTACCATAAGTGGTTCACCAATCTGGCATCGAAGGGCAACACGGGTAGTGCGGCTATCTTCATCATTCTGGAAGAGATATTCCATTCCGGCAACCTGCAGAAGGGGCAGCAGCTGCTCTGCTTCATACCGGAAAGCGGTCGTTTTTCACACTGCTTCATGCTGTTGACGGTCGTTTAGGTGCCGAGGGTTTGATCAAAAGAGAGGACGTTTTTTCCCTCCGTTGCGCTGTCCCGGCACCACGCCCTGAATCGTATTCCTGGCCGCGTTCCTGCGACAAAACGACCCAACCGATGTCTCCCGCGCATCCTGTTGTCAGGCAGCCGATCTCTTGGCGGTCGACTTTTGCAGCGGCATTCGAAGGGGGCGTTCCCCGGCGCTGGTTATCCCCGGTCCGGGGCCAAGGGGGGTAGAACTTTCCGGTTTTAAGCATGATCGCCGCCATGGCCAAGTCAAAAGCCGGCCCCACCGGCAGTCTGCCATAGAGGTGCTCGTATGAGGCCATTTCTGGACCGTTACCAGCAAATGCATCAGGGTCGCTGCTCGAATGAATGATCGTAAGGGGCACCGGCGGGCCGGTCCGGTTATAGTCGGATACAGCCTGCACCCTGGCGGATTTGACACGGGCATAGACCGCTGCCGGCTGATCTTTTACCAGGACGAAAAAGGCACTCCCTTCACCGACCGGCGAACGGTGAGACGGTAGCTGGGTCGGCCGGTTGGGTCGTCGTTCAGGCGCCAGGTACTGCCTGTAGTAACCCATGGACCGTGAAAATTCATCCGCACCGCCGACCAGAGCGACATCGACGCGATCCTCTTCAATCCACTGGCATGCCGTCAAAAAGGCCAGGGGGACGGACATGTCGAACTGATTGATCGTCAGTGTCGGGCCGTGTCCGCCGAGAAAGGTTGCGATATGGGCCGCGGTCGCGCTGTGGACTGAATTGACGAAGCGGGTGGGGGACGTGCAGGGATTGTCCTCATCTATGTCGGTGTTGAGAGAGTCAAAGGTGTCGCAGGTGGAACCGTATCCGGTGGCGAAGACTATCCCCATCCGGCCGTGCCGAATTTTAGCCTGCCCGGCATCATCGAGGGCCAGAAAGCTCCCCAAAAGCGCCAGCCGCGTGAAATGATCGATTCTGCGCAGGGCCTTGCGTGGGACAAAATCCTCCAGTACGCTGGTGTCGGCTGTATATCCGTAAACATCGACCGGACCGTTCGCGGTGTGGGTATTGAACGTTTGGACCGGGGGCGCGGTACCCACCAGTGCCGCCTGCTCGAGGGCCGACACACCGCAGCCGAATCCGCCGACGACACCGATGCCGCTTATCGTTGCTTTCAAATTCCGCTTTCCTTTGTTGCCAAGACCAGAGCCGAGTTATTGCCCCCGAAGGCCAGGGTGTTGGAAATGGCCACATGGCCGCTGACCGGCGTGACTTCAGCGACCGGCGATTCGGGCAGTTCAGGATCGGGCGTTGAAAAACCGGCGCTCCGTGGGATTTTCGCCTGCTCCAGACAGGCGACGGTGATAACGGCATCGATGGCGCCCGCTGCCCCCAGAGTGTGACCGATGTAGCCCTTGGTCGAGAAAAAGTTGATCTGCGGGAACATCTCGTGGAACAGGGTCGCCTCGACACGGTCGTTGTCGGGTGTGCCGGTGCCGTGGGCGTTGATAAACGCCATGTCTGCCGGAGCCAGCCCACCGGCGGTCAAAGCCTCCGTCATCGCCATTCGCAGGCCCTTGCCCTCCGGATGGGGGGCCGTGAAGTGATAGGCGTCGCTGGCCGCTCCGTACCCCAATAAGTAGGCCCGAGGGGACTTGCCCCGCTTTCGTACCCTTTCATCGGATTCCAGAATCATCATCGCAGCGCCCTCCCCGAGATTCAAACCGCCGCGATAGGCATCGAAGGGCTTGCAAGGGGCAAGGTCGCAGTTCATGAGCGAAATGAACCCGTTGTAGGTGACCTGGTACAGTTCGTCGACCCCGCCGGTGATAACGGCATCGCAGAGGCCCAGTCGAATCCACGCCGCCGCTAGACCGATTGCATCGGCGCTGGCGGCACACGCATTCACAATCGTCTGACGGGGACCGGACAACTGGAACTCCTGGGCTATGTGAACCGCAGGATTGCTCATCAGGAAACGCTGGTTCGGCGTGATAAGGGGATTCTCGGCCGGCGAGACCGATCGGCGCAGGGCGCGATTGCCGATCGATTGATCGACTGAGGAGCCGATGCAGATGCCGATCCGTTCAGCGCCGGGCACCCGGCGGTCCCATCCGGCATCGGCAATGGCTTCCGCCACCGCCATCAACGCCATCTGGCTGTTGCGGAGTCGGCAGATGCGCTGAAAGCGGTCAGGGTCGAAAAAAGATTCTGATACTTCGAAGACCGGATAGGGAGGGGATGCGGCGGCGGTCAGCCGGGAGGGAGGTACTGGGTGGCGTTCTCCTTGAAAAAGAAAATCGATGCAGTTCGGCAAATCGAGTCCCGCAGCACAAAGGCAACCCATGCCGGTGATGGCGACCGGTTTCAAGCGCTTCATGCAGCCCTGCTTTTTAATATAAAGGCCGCCATGGTGTTGATGGACTGGAGCACCGGGCGCCCCTCCTTCATGTTGCGTATTTCGACACCGAAATTGGCCTTGATCTGAAAGACGATTTCGATCGCATCGACCGAGTCCAGGCCGTATTTGTCACCGAAAAGAGGCTCGTCGTCGGCAATGTCTGCTGGATCGACATCGATGAGATCGAGTTCGGCGACCAGGATCTCTTTCAGTCTCTGTTTGAGTTCTGTCGTATTCACTCTGCAGTTCTAATTCGTATAATGATCAAATGAGTTTCAGGAAACAACGGTCCTCAATTCCTTGTAGAGCCGCTCCTCTCGGGATGCGCAGTCTTTCAGGATCTCCGCCATGGCGGGGTAGGTTTCCAATGCAGAGGCGCGGTTTTTACAAATTCGTGATCCGATAAGGGCGAAGTCGCGCCATCGGTCACCGACGGTGGTCATCCGCTGTGAGAGGTCCAGCAACCGGTTATCGCCAAGGATGGAGGCGCTTTCCTGCAGAAACGCCGCATAGAGGAATCGGAAGCCGGCGCCGCCTGTGCCGATCTCTTCCTGCATGCGAATCAGCTGTCCGAGACTCAGTGCCGCCTTCTCTTCGCCCAGTTTTTGGGGCCAGTGTTCCAGTTTGCCGGCCAGATAGCGCATCCCCCTCACACCGATGAAACACACGGGTGCCCTGGTCATAACATTGCAAACGGCCTTGATTCCCTTGATGATGGCCGCATTCAGGTCAACATCGGTGGGCACCGAGGTGACGTAGTACATCTTGCCTTTCGGGGCCAAGGGGCCTTGGGCGAAGCGGGCCTTCATCAGATCTTTCTCGGGGCAGGTGACCGGATCCGGGAACACTGGATCGCTGATCAGGTAATCTCCGTTTCTGCGGCCGTAGGCGACCAGGTTGTGCATGTTGAAATGAAAGCGATAACGCTTCGGAAAATAAGAGAGCCAGTAAGCGCCTGTTCGGCATCCGACCGGCGTTTGCTGATCGAGTTTACGGTTTAAGGCCGACATGGCGATCTGGGGGTCACGAAATTTTTCCCACTTGATGTTGACATTCAATCGACGAGCAACGAGGTTGATGATCCGGCCGTTGCCGGCGCGAAAGGTCGTCAACGCTAAATTGTTGAGTCGGATGAACGGAAAATACCCGAAAAATAGCCCGCTGCCGATTCCGAAGGCCAAAGGTTCACTGATTGTCAGGCCATAGTGCGACAGCAAATTAGACGCGACGCCGGACTCACAGTGGGCTGACTGCCGGTGTGTAAAGGGGATGCTCAGGTCGGTGTCAATCTTCATAAAACGATGTTTCCCTATCGTCGGGTATGTTTGTGAGAGCTCCGGGAGAAATGCCGAAGACGTCGGCATAGCGTTTCAACAGGGCCTGGTCGAGGCGATTGAATCCGGCGGGCTTCAGATGGCGACGCACCCGCCAGCGCGACAACCCCATATAGCTGGCCAGCAAACCGACGTTCATCAGGTTTCTGGTCATATGATAGGCTAATGGACTGCGTTTACCGGATCGAATTTGTTCGATGACGGAAGCGATTTCCTTGCGGATCACCCCCCAGGCCTGCTGATTGGCGATATTCTTCGGTTCCCAACCCAGGCTGGGCACTTGAACATATCTGCCGTCGTCATCGACCGCATAGGTGATTTCCGACAGGCCTTGATTGAGGCCGACATCTTGAGGGACATCTTTTTTCTGCATAGACCCAAAACCGTATCAGTGATCAATGTCGAATTCGAACGCGGGGTAGGAAATATCGCGGAATTTCGGCCTCTTGTCAACGCCTATTGTTTTCGATGCCCCGAAGATCAGGGGTTTGCGCGGGTGATCCTGTTCCGGTTGAGCGCCGAATTTGTGACAGGGGGACTTTTTGCGATAGGCTAACGGTCACAAATGACAAGTGCCTCGGTTGGCCATTGAATCACCGGGGGAAGAACCTTCTAAAATGCCGATGGGGTCGGCCTCCTGGTAAAGAATTATTTTTCGCCGTACACGATGACCTTGTCGTGACGCCAGATACCCAGAATGCTCAACCGCTCGATATCGGCGTAATAAACCGTTTTCAATCCGTGTTTTTTGGCGATCTCCCCCACCGCGTTGGAATTGAATTCGGCATAGATGCCATAGCCGGAAAAAGGCTCTTTGATGCGGAAGATCTTTCCGCCGCCGCTATCGATGCCGGCAGGGGTCTGGTTGAGATCGGCCGTTAGCGGGTACTTGACGCGGGTGACCACTGTACCGATCAGAACGGCATGGCCGTTTTTGACCACAGCGCCGCATCCGAAAAGGGTGAGTCCGATCACCGCAGCCAGTATCGTCGACCCGATCATGTTTTTTATGAACATTTTCGGCTCCTTCAACGGGTTGTTCCCTGAATAAGCCGGCAGTGAATCTATGAGTCGTTGCCTTTGGCGGGCGACGTTGGTACCCCTCAACCGGGTTTGCCGCGGGCACCCCCTGTGCGGATGGCGTTCTGCCGACCGTTTGGTTAATCCCCGTAAACGACGATGCGCCAGCGGGTAAAGAGACCGAACAGGACCTGCAGGACTTCCTGGTCTGCATGCCTCATCACCGTGATGTGCCCGTTTTCGGCGGCGGCGGTATAGCTGGCATCGCCCCAAGCCACCAGCCAAAGGAGGCTGTAGGCTTCCGCGGTGCCGGTTTTGGATCCCAACTCGGTCCGGTTGAGATCGGTATCGTAGGGCGTTCGGACGTTGACGTAAGCGCAGCCTTGGAACAACAGCAGCGCCAGGATGGTCAACACGACGGTTTTTCTCATGCTCTCACCGGCCTCCCATTTCGGGTTGCGCATATCAAACGACACCAGAAGCTGTTACGCTTCTCACATATGGGGACCACGGCATCGAAGAACTTCAACTTTGCATCAAAAGCAGTCGCGGTCAAGGGCGATTTGTACGGGCTGCCGGAGTGAATTGTCTGCCGGTTCGCCACAGTCTGTTGTGAAGCGTCACTCCGCCGCCGGTCTACTCGCACAGGGCAGGCGCAATCGTTCCGTCGGCAAAAAATTGCTTGAGCGCTTGACCTGCGAATGCTACCTTTTGAATCCAAAGGATGGGTGGGTGCGATCTGACACCGCAACGGCTGCCCGGTGACGGTAATCTTGCATTCGTTTCGAGGACGGAGATGGATGATATCGTGACTATTGCGTTGTTTCCCCTGGGGGTCGTTATCCTGCCAGGCATGGACCTGCCTCTGCATATTTTCGAAGAACGATACAAACTGATGATCTCTGAGTGCCTCGCTGAAGATCGGCCCTTTGGGATCGTCCTGTTCGATGGCCAGCATATGCGCTCCACAGGATGCACGGCAAGGGTCATTGAGGTGACCCAACGCTACCCAGACGGTCGGATGGATATTCTGACGCGGGGGGAAAAGAAATTCGTCGTTCAAAAGGTCTTCAGAGACAAACCGTACTTCGAGGCGCATGTGAACTATGTGGAGGACCGGGACGAACCGGACGCCGATAGCCTGGGGAGTGTCATCGAAAGCCTTCGGGGCCTGCTCAGCGAACTCTACGACCTGGACCGATCGTCCGTTGATGTCGACATCCCGGTGCCATCCGATCCACAGAAACTCTCTTTTGCCATTGCGTCCCTGCAAGCCTTTACCCCGGTTGAGCGTCAGGTGTTTCTGGAAATGACTTCCGCTGCCGAGAGAATGGAAAAAGGTATCCGGAGCTTAGCCAGGCTCGTTCAGCGCACCCGTTTGACCCAGGAAATCCACGATATTATCGGCGGCAACGGCAATCCACCGAAAGACCTTATCGACCTGATGGGCTCGGAAGAACGGAGCCGTTGAAGTGCCGAGAACCGTCAACCGGTTCACAGGGATCTTTCAGGACTTGGACTTTTGTTTCTGGATAAACGCCTCCAATATGGAATGTTCGGAAGGATTGAACCGAGTCGGTCGGTCAGACAGTGAAACCTTCGGCGGTGTCCCGCCTATTCAGCATATGATAAGGATATTTCCCCACGATTAAAGAGAGTTGTTGTTGCTTCTCAGTACGACCGAACAGCGAAACTCCGCACAGCGGCTCCGACGGGAGCCGAAAGCTGATACGATACCAGGGATAGGATTCGATAAGGAGGAAGCCCGACGCGGCGGGTGCAAGGCCCACAGCGTCGGGTCGGCATGGGGACCTGATATGGTGATATTTAATCCAATAGGTTGTAGTGCAAAATTATTTTATTCGATGTCGAAAAATGATCGGCCGTGTTGACAGCATTCGGTGCCGAATGACGTCAACTATTGTCATATATCCTTATGATCTCCCCCGTTCCTTTGCCTTCGACGCTTCTCACGTAGCCGTTGACCACTTTTTTCATCGGGATGGGATTGTGACCGGGGAAATAGGCTTCGTATTGGTCCACGGCGTCTTCAACCAGCCCCGATGACACGGCATTGATTCGGACGTCATTTTTCAATTCCAGCGACACCGCTTTCACGAAGCTGTGAATCCCGCCGTTGACCATGGCGGCACTTGCGGTTGACAGCACGGGATCATCAGCCAATATCCCCGTGGTCAACGTAAACGACCCACCGGCGTTCACGTATTTTCGCCCGATTCTAACAAGATTTACCTGTCCCATCAGCTTGCTTTTTAATCCGATATGGAAGTCGGCCTCGGTCATGGATTCGAAGGTGGCCCATTTGGCTTCTCCGGCGATGCAGACGACGGCATCGAGGTTCCCGACGGCCTCGAACATGGCCTCGATCGATGGGCTGCTGACGATGTCGACCGTTACATCGCCGGATTTTCTTCCACCGATGATGATGTCGTGTCTTTTAGCAAAATGATCACTGACCTTCTGACCGATGGTGCCTTTTCCACCGATGATGAGAATTCGCATATTGTCTCCGTTTCATTTTTTAAAGGGTCGAATATCTTCCTGAATATATCTGTCAAGTCTCTCGAGGGCCTCGGATAGATTCCTGCGGCCGAAACCGATACGGAACGCGTTGAGCCCGGGGCCAAAGAGGGTTCCGGGAAGCAGGAGGACGCCGGTTTTTTGAACGAGGCCGGTGCAAAACTCATCGACCGGGCCGCGCAGCAGGATGGGGAACCCGATGGACCCGGCTTTGGGGCGGTGCCAGGTGAACAGTTCCGGAAGAGTTCCGAAGAAAAGGTCGAGTCGATCGAGGTTGCTGAGGATAATTCGCCGGTTTCTATCGATGATGGCCGCGGAGTGTCGCAACGCCAGGGCGGCGAGAAATTCGCTCGGAGCGCTGTTGCAGATGGTGGTGTAGTCCTTGAAAGCCGCGAGCTTTCCATAAAGCCGCTCATTGCGGGTCGCGATCCAGCCAATTCTCAATCCGGCGAGGCCGTAGGTTTTAGACATGACGCCGAGAGATACGGCGCGGTCGTTCAGGTCCGCGAAGGCGGGCAGGCGGTCGGAGGGATCGATTTCCAGCCCGCGGTATACCTCGTCCGAGAATACGATAAAACCATGCTCATCGGAGAGCCGGGACAACTCCTTCACCAACCCGGCGCCGGGCAGAAACCCGGTCGGGTTATGCGGGAAGTTGACCACGACCATTCTTGTGCGGCGGGTGAGGGTGTTCTTCAGGGTTTCAAGGTCGAGTTCCCATCCGCGTCGCGGATCTCCCTGCCACTCGGAGACAAGCGCACCGACCCCTCGCGCCACCTCCCCGAGCGACTGATAACAGGGCGAATGCACGATGACGTGATCCCCGGCCGTGAGAGCGATGTTCATGAAGTTGAATATCGCTTCTTCCGCACCGGAGTGAACCAGAACCTGGTCCGTGGTGATGTGATCGTAGAGTTCGGCAATCCTTTGCCTGAGCTCTGGATGGCCGAGGGATTCCGTATAACCAAGCCGAAGAGCGGAAAACCGTTCGCGTGCGTCGGGTTCGAATGCCAACAGGTCTTCAATCGCCATGCTCTCGCAATCCGAGGCACACAAGAGGTAGGGTGCCGAAAACTCGTACTTGGAAAAGTAGCGTTCCAGCCGGAACGGGGCCAGTTTCATTCGATGTCTCTCCTTCCCACATAGACGTGCATCTGCCGGTCCCAAGAAGTATTTTTCGATCCGGCCGACTGGCACTTTCCAGGGTTTACCATCCCAAAGATTTAATTCCGAATGATAGGGTGGGGCATCGAGGCTGCCACGTTTTTACAGCGGCTTCTGCACCGATGTTTCGGTTCGGGCGGCGCCCTTCGCAATTTTACTTCAGTCATACGTTAAAAGGGTATTCTTGACAATACGACCGGTGTCCGATATCAGATCACGCGTATCGGTATCGCTTCGATCCACAAGCCTGTGACACTTAGAGATCCGCTATGACATCTGATACCCGGCCTTATCCGAGCTTCATGGAATGGAAGGAAATGACTTCCCTAGTCGGCTCCATTCGGACGCATTCCCTTGTCGCACGGCCGACGTCCATAGACCAGTGCCGCGAAGCGCTCGATTATTGCCGTCAGAACGGAATGACCGTCTGTGCTCGCGGAGCCGGTCGCGGATACGGGGATCTGGCTCTCAACGACGGGCAGGTCCTGCTTGACATGAGCGATATGAACCGCATTCTCGAATTCGACGTGAAGAAGGCCCAAATAACGGTTGAGGCTGGTGCGCGCCTCATCGACATCTACCGCGCGGTTCATCATCACCTGCTCGTGCTTCCCGCCAGTCCGACCGAATCGCACTCCAGTGTCGCCGGCGCTATCTGCGCCAATGTCAACGGCAAGGACGCATGGCGCCACGGCAGTTTCGCCCACCAGGTCGTCCGCCTGACCCTTCTGCTCGCCAATGGCGAATTGGTCGGTATCGACCGGTCGCACGAACTCTTCAACGCCGTCGTGGGGGGCATCGGGATGCTGGGTGTCATTGTGGATGCAACCCTACAACTGCGCCCGATTTCCTCGCCTTATGTCCAAGTCAACCGTATACCGGTGTCCAACGTCGATTCGCTGCTCGAAACGATGACCGAAATAGAAAAATCCGCCGATGCGGCCGTTGTGTGGGTGGATGCTTACGCCCGTGGGCGAAAGATCGGGCGTTCCGTCATCCATACCGCCAAGTGGCTCAGAGGCCGCCAGACTGAGGCACAGCGGCGGCAAGCCCTCGATGCGGGCTACGACCGCCTCGAGAAACATCGTGAATTCGGTCTCGCGCTTCACGAGAAATTCGGACCGGTCTTGTCGCTTATGCTTCATACCCAGCGTTTCATGATGAACGCGTTCAACCGGCTCTATTATTCCATGTGCCGACTGGCTTCGGAAGCGGGGAAGTCTTCGAACAGCGAACTTTTTCTCAGGTTCAGCTTCGAGGCCAGCTTTACCGTGCCGCCCGCGCATCTCGTGTGCGGTCCGCGTGGATACACCGTTCAACTCACTTTTCCCCGATCCCAGGCCCGTGAGGCCATCGTTGAATTGATGCGGATCTGTCAGGCGTCTCCCTGCCCGCCGGTAACGACCATCCTGCGTGCTCACAAACCGGACGACTGCCTGATTTCATTCTCAGAAGATGGCTACAGCCTCAATTTCGAATTTCATCCCAAAAAACGGCACGAGGCCGCCAGCCGCGAGACCGTTGACCGTCTCATCGATGCGACGGTCCGGCGGGGCGGCAAGATCCACCTGGCAAAAGATCAAGTCCTGACACCGGAGCAATTTTACCGCGTTTATCCCCGATACAGCGAACTGCTGGAAATCAAACGACGGCTCGATCCGGACGGTCTGCTCACCTCCGACCTGGCCCGCCGGGTCGGGATCGATCCCTCCCTGACCCCGGCACTGGAAAAGTAGGAACAGCGCGACCACTGCATGATATTTTGGCGGATGGTGGGGGAGGGCGCGGCAGGTCGGTGTCTTCGGGGTTCGGTCAAGTTTGACGGGCGGTTTGGGGGTTTAGGCCGTTTCGGGCCATATGATTTTTCCCATATATTTTTCAGGTGTCAAAAAAACGACCGCTTTCTGGCTAAGTTCCTTTGCAGATTTGGTACGCGGTTCACTCAGGTATTGTCGCATGGTCTTGATAGGGTCAGTCCTTTTACGCACTTTCAAAGACCGGCCGATCAAGTCAATCCTTCTGCCGTCGAAGTTATCCGAATCCATTGGGTGACACCCAAATTTAGAAATTCCGAAATCTTTTTCACCTCGCCGCCTGTGAGGGTATGGGCCTTTAGAGTGCTCGTAATAGAAGGTCCATACATCGAAATCACTTATGCCGTTTTCCCCGTCGACATAGTGCAAGGCAGCCCCTTGACATAATGCGATACACATAATCCTGGTTGCGTATAGTTTTCGCCATTTGGGATTGCGTTCAAAAAACTCATCCCGATCCTGATGGGCATATTTGAGAAGCTTCCTTAAATCAGGTCTGGCAATCTTTTCGTATGATCGTTCGGAGAAATACATGTAACCTTACTGCGCCGGTGCGCGTCGTTGGGTTCTTGAAAAGGTACTCAAAAAAGTGGATACGGGTCGATCCGGAGGAAATTGTTTTGGAGCACGGGAAAGGTATCTGGCGCTGGGAAGCCACTGAGATTTAGTCACGCGATGTAAGGCCACTTATTTGCATGGATTCCAGCATCTGAATTAATTTCCTTCAGCCATTCGTAAACTTTATATAGGCCCTATGTCAATACCACAACGTAAAACATCGATAAACACCTCCCGCCGGTCCCGTTGGCTATCAAAAACGGCATTGCATCCGGGTATCGTCTTAGAATGGACTCAGATCCAGCGGCTGATCCTCTGAAAGCCAAGAGCCGGAAAGCACATCAGTTCGTTTGCATCTGATAAGCGTGTTATTTGTTCTTGTCATTCTTTTTGGTATTCGGAAGCTTTCTGAGACACAACTTGTCCTCCCGCCGAATCGCACAAATTTTTGGGTTATCGACTTCTTTACAGTTAACATGATTATACATAGGGCATTCAGGATGTTTTTTTGACATTCATTGTCCGCCGTTTATGTATCATATCATAAAGGTAGATTCCGAACACACAACTATCCGTGCCCTTTTCAGCCATTATACCCCCTTGCATACCATTTAAGATGTCAAGGTGTAATGAAAAGTTGATCCAAAATCTTAAGCCGATTGTTTCCGTTTCGGTTTTCCTGTCCACCGCGGTCGAACTTCACGCTCGGGAGCTGTAGATCCATAGTTAAAATAGGGCAGGATGCGTTGTTCGATCTTAGAACCGATCATTCGATTGATGGCAAGCACCATACCCTTGTCTTCCGATGTTATGAAAGTAAAAGCTTCGCCGCTGCGAGTGGCCCGACCTGTCCTTCCAATGCGATGAATGTAGGCCTCGGGAGTGGACGGGACATCGTAGTTGATGACATGTGAAATTTGCGTAACATCAATGCCGCGCGCGGCGATATCGGTGGCCACCAGGATCTGAAATGTCCCGTCGCGAAACCCGTCCAGAGCCGCTTGGCGGCGGGCCTGTGAAAGGTTCCCTTGAAGTGAGGCCGATCGGTACCCTGCTGCGCCAAGTCGTTTCTCCAAATTCTTGGCGCGATGTTTGGTTCGCGTAAAGACCAGAACAGATTGTGTGGTCGTGTTGCCCAACAACTTTAAAAGCAGCGCCGTTTTTAAATGCTGGGACACCGGGTAGAGGGCGTGTTGCACCGTATCAACAGGGGCCGTTACACCCACCTGGACGGTGGTCGGGTCTTTCAGGATATCCCCGGCCAGGCGCCGGATCTCTGTGGGCATGGTCGCTGAGAATAACAGGGTTTGCCGCTTCTTTGGCAGGTGTTTGAGAATCCGCCGGATATCGGGCATAAATCCCATGTCGAACATCTGGTCAGCTTCATCTAAGACCAGTATTTCCAGTCGGGAAAGATCGATGCTGTGGCGCCCCAAATGATCAAGAAGCCGACCAGGGCAGGCAACGACGATATCGGCGGTCTTCAGTTTTTGAATCTGGGCGTTGATTCCCACGCCACCGTAAACCGACGTGCTTCTCAAGCGCGTCTTGCGGCCAAGGGTCCCGATAGCCAGATGGGTTTGTTCGGCCAGCTCACGGGTGGGAGCGAGAATCAGAGCGCGAACTTTTCCTGACTGACTCCTCAAAAGGTTGTTGAGAATCGGCAGAACGAATGCCGCGGTTTTACCGGTGCCGGTTTGGGCCAGACCCATTACATCACGACCTTGGGATACCTGCGGGATGGCCTGGGCCTGGATCGGGGTGGGAATGTCGTAACCCGCCGCTGCAACGCCTGCGGCAACGGAGGGGTGGAAATTAAATGTTTCAAAATTCAATAAATACCTTCTTTCTGTTGGCCAATAAAAAAAGCCCCAGAGTCATTCCGGGGCTTACGTGATTTTTAGTTACAACCTGGAACAATATTAACGTGCGTTTATCATAGTGGTAGCTGGTTGTGCTGTCAAGTTAATTGTTTCACATTATTTTTAAAATGATGGGCTGGCAATGATAACTCCGTTGCCGCCGGGGATGCCGACGGCTTTCCACCTGAGGTTGATCACCTGATCAACGTTTTACCCTGGTTTCCCCTGTAGATCTTGCCTCAGCGAGTCACTCAATGTATTCCTGGCCGAAGCCCCCGTTCGGGCATCTGCCAACGGACACAGAGGGGCAAAACTTTGGCAGATTACATCATTGGATCAACGACGGGTGTCCAAAGCGATGACTTTTAGCCTTTAAACGGAACACAACTCAGCAATTGCTCGCGAACGATTTCGAAGACGTCGCCGAACCGTAAAACGCCGGTGACACCCTTACCTTTTTTAACGATGAGCGGTTGGTGGACACCCATGACGTAGTAATTCAATGCTTTTTCAAGGTTGTCGTCTTCTGTCAAATATTCCGTTTTCTCTGGAATGTGCATGACATCGGCAACAGCAACATTTCCGCCACGCTGGCAGATATCTTTCGCCGGTTCCATCCACAATTTGAAACTTTTGACCGCTTCCTTCACAAAAGCATCCGTTAACGTTTGTCCCTTTCCTGCGCGACGGACTTTCCTGTAGTTCGGTTCCAATGAACGAAAAATGTCGATCATGGTGACTTTGCCGGCAAAGCGCCCTTTTTCATCCACGACGATGGCGTCCCGATGCGCGTGCCCCCCTTCGGCTTGCCGTTTCCTTTCAAGGGCGTGCAGGACCTCCACCAAATTGTCCTCCTTTTTGACGGTAACATAATCGGCGATTGGAATCATAACGTTTTTTACCAGAATGTCTCTCACGTTTTCACCTCAATAGTCGAAAGGGTTTGGATTGAAAAAATAATTCTCACCGCATTTATGATACAAGAGGCGGAAGGACGCCTTGACTGCCACACAGGCCGCCTTCCGATCACCGCCTGCCGAGAAATGCTCACGCTATTGGTGAGGGGCCGACCGCGGCCTTTATGCTTTCGAAGTGCTGAGCGGCCGAGTCAAAAATGACGAATCGGATGAGCTGCTCGGTGGTGACCTCGCCTCCAAATGCGGGCATGCTGCCTTTGCGGTCCAGTTCGTCGTCGCTCAACCCGGCAGTGAACGCGACCATGTTGGCGCCGTTTTCCCGCAGGGCCTGTAGCGCTTCGTCCTTGGTGCAATCCACATGATCCAGCGCCTGCTTTTTCGACATGGCGTTGATCGGATCCATGGTCAGAGGCGGCAGGTCTTCACCCCTGATAATTATTTTGGCCATGTCGGATATCGCCAAGTGACCGGCCCCCATATGGTACACGGTGGCACCAACCGGCCAGTCTTCCCACTCACAGGCTTTGGTCCACTGCTCCTCGTTTAGGTTTTCGACAAACGCGATGACCTCTTCGCTGAACACTTTAATTTTATCGGCGATGTCCTTGGCTCTCTGGCTCATACTTTCCTCCTTTTTGGCAGGGATGATAAGAGGGGTATGTATGTTGAGTAGAAAGGGATTAATGTCACAGATGCGTCACCGATTAGAATCGGACACAGATAAATATAGAACGGTTGATTCCTAAAGCAAGGTTTCCTGTAATTTCTGCCAAGGCAGGGGGATGACATGTCGGGTTCGATCCGGACAATGTTTCTTCATGGCCGAGTGTATGGGTCTTTCCAACTCATCATGAACGGATCAGAAGGGGAAAATGAAAAACCGACCGGTTCACATTGACGGCACATCATATCGTGTTTGGGTATTCGCATTTTTCGAATGTTCCCGGCAGGCCAGAATGGCGGCTCAATCGGATTCCGAACGATTGCCTATCATCATTCTGCCCCGTATCATTTGTTCGACATGCGGGTAGTGGAGGTTTTTTTTATCACCTTTGAGGTTGTACTTACTCAAAATTTCCATCTTTCTTTCATGATAGTCATCGAGATTTTCCTTGCGCACGTGGGTCAGAATATAGTTCCGGGCTTTCCATGGTGTCAGCGTCGAATAGTTCAGCCGATCCTTCAGTTGTTGGATGAACAGCCATTGACCGCCGGTCGTCAGGAAGAGTTTTTCATTTCGGACGTAGGCGACCAACTCCGCGCCCACAAGCAGGCTTTCAAGGTCGACCGGTTGCGGCTCCGGCGGCTTAGGGTCGAGATTCTTTCGCCTCGCTATCTGAACCCTTGTGGCCAACCACATGATCAAAATCAAGGCGAGGCTGCCGACGACGATGTATGTCATCCTTCCCTCGTATTCAGGGTGTAAACCAGAATTAAACATCTTGATAGCCGATGCGGGGTGACGTGTCAACGTGTCCCGCTGCAGGGTCAGAATTGATTGGGCTTTAACTATTTTTAAACATCTGTCTTCATGCTGTTCGGATGGGCCGCAAGCCTAATGGCTGAAACCACCCACGCTGAATCGTATTTCACCCACATGGAATGGGAGGAAACAATATGAAAACCGTTAAACTCGCAACCCTATCCGGCGGCCAGACCGTCTTTGACGTTAACCAGGTCGCAGACTTTGCCAGCGGCTTCCGCGGTCGTGTAGTGCTTGCCGGTGATCACGGCCGATTCCAAGGAGAATCCGGACCTTTTTCGGGCCGTTCGCGGGAGGAGGCGGCAATTTCGGCGTTGTCACGGCATTTGAGTTCCAATGCGCGCCCATCGGCACAGAGGTGTTTTCGGGATTGATTGTCAAGCGGTTCGAAGATGTCCGAAAGAACATGCAGTTTCACGTTGTCAGATGCCCAGAAACGCCTTCCGGAACCGGTCACTCTCGAGCAGATCGCCGCCGCGGCCCTCCTCGACGATTCGGCCGGTCTGCATGACATAGCCGCGGTCGGCCAGGTCGAGGGCTTCGCGTACGTTCTGCTCCACCAGCAGGATGGTGATGCCCTCCTCCTTGAGGCGGCGCACCGTGGCGAGGACCTCGTCCACCAACAGCGGGGCCAGTCCCAACGAGGGTTCGTCCAACATGAGCACCTCCGGCCGCGACATGAGGCCGCGCCCGATGGCCACCATTTGCTGCTCGCCGCCGGAGAGGGTGGAGGCCGCCTGGCCGGCCCGTTCTCTGAGTCGGGGAAACAGCCGGTAGACGAAATCGAGATTGCGTTGCACTTGGTCCTTGTCCTTTAGAACGTAGGCGCCCAGAAGGATATTTTCTTCCACCGAAAGGGGTTTGAAGAGCATTTTCTCTTCCGGGACATAGACGATGCCCATCCGGACGATCTCTTCAGTTGGCGATCGCTGAATATCTTTTCCGTGGAAAAGTATGCGGCCGTCGAAAACCCGTTGGGCCCCCATGATGGCCCTCAGCAGCGTCGATTTTCCGGCGCCGTTCGACCCCACCACACAGACCGTTTCGCCGGCGATGATCCTGATGGAGACGCCATGGAGCACCGGCAGGCCGGAATAGCGCACGTGAATATTATCGGTTTCAAGAATGGTCTGACTCATCGGTTACATCGACTTTCCGGCATGTTCCTCCACGTAGCGCTCTCCAAGGTAGGCCTTGATGACCTGGGGATTCTCGGCGACCTGGCGGGGATGGCCGTCAGCGATTTTGCGCCCATAGTCGAGCACGATGACCCGGTCGCTGACTCTCATGACCAGTTCCATCACGTGTTCGATCAGCATGACGGTGATTTCCAGCTCGTTGTGCACATACTTTATGATGGACAAGATCTCTTCGATTTCACCAGGGTTCAATCCGGCCGCCACTTCGTCGAGCAGCAGCATTTTCGGGGCCGTGCCGAGGGCAGTGGCCATGGTGACGCGTTTCTGGGCCGCCACCGGCAATTCACTCACCAGGTATCCGGCTTGCTCCGTGAGGTTTAGTTTTTCCAAAATGTCTTGGGCACGTTCCCTAGCCGCTCTGCGGGAGCGGTTGCGCATAAAACAACCCACCATCACGTTTTCCATCACGGAGAGGTCCCCGGCCGCCGTATAAACCTGAAAGGTCCGCGCAAGGCCGCGCCGGGCCACCTCGAACGCCGCCAGGGGGGTGACGTCTTCTCCGTCGAAGAGGACGTACCCGGACGTTACCTGATGCAGGCCGGCGATGGAGTTGAAAAGGGTGGTCTTGCCGGCCCCGTTGGGACCGATCAGACCGAGGAGTTCCCCTTTTTCCAGTGCAAAGGAGATATCGTCATTGGCCCTCAGGCCCCCGAAATCCTTTGTCAGGTTGCGCACGTCGAGCAGTGTCATCAGTTTAATTTTCTCCGGCGGATTTTTTCGACCAGGCCCCAAATGCCGCGGGGCTCGGCAGCGGAAATAACCATAATGATGACCGCGTAAATGATCAGGTCGATCCCCACCAGGCCAGCTGATGCGCCCAGCCATTCCTTGAGGTAACTTTTGAGGGGAATCAGCACGCCGGCACCGATGATCGGCCCCCACAAAGAACCCGCTCCGCCCAGCATGGCCATCAGGGCGATGAGGATCGACAGGTTCAAGCTCATGGTATCTTCAGGTTCGATGTTCTTGATGTAGCAGGCGTGGAAAGAGCCGACCACGCTCACGAATGCGGTGGCAATGGCATAGGTCTTTATCTTGGCCCAATGGACGTTGATCCCCAATGACTGGGCCACATCCTCGTTGTCCTTGATGGCCCTGAGCTGAAATCCGAGGCGGGATTTGCGGAACCAGTTCATGTAGAGGATGCCGACCACGAAAAAGAAGAAAATCACATAGTAGTAGTAGACATCTTCCCGGAAGATCAGCCTTAGAAAATCGGGTGGGGCATACTTTATGGGCGAGATTTCCAGGCCGCGTGCCGCCCCGACAAAATCCCACACCTCGAAAAGATCCTTGAGCACCAGTGAGGTGGCAATGGTCGCAATGGCAAAGTAGTGCCCTTTGAGGCGGAAGAGCGGATAGCCGATGATAAACGACCAGGTGACCGCCAACAGGACCCCGATGGGCATAGAGAACCAAAAGGGGATGTCCCAGCGAATGAGCATGACCGCCGTGGTGTAGGCCCCGATGCCGACGTATTGGGCTTTGCCCAGATCCACCTGACCCCCGTATCCGCCGATGGTGTTCCAGCCCATACCGTAAAGGGAGAAAATGAAGAACTGGATCATGGTGGCCATGGCAAATGCCGAGTGCGGGAACAGCGGGAAGCACACAAAGAGAGCGCCCACAACCCCGGCAATCACAATATCCACGCGGGGAAAGTCCGAAAAGTCAAACGCGTTTTTTAATGCTTCCATCCGAACAGCCCCCTCGGCCGCACGACCATGATGACAAAATAGGCCACGTAAACCCACATGTACTTGAAGGAGGTCATGGGAACGTTGGCCATCCAGTCGATGTCGAAAGTGTAGGTCATGAAATCCCAGAATCCCGGTATTTCGGTAATGAGGCCGACGACAATGCCGGCGAAAAAGGCTCCCGGAACGCTGCCGAAACCGCCCAGGGCCACGATGGCGAAAGCGAGCATAGTGAACAGCAAACCGATGTAGGGATTGACGGACCAGAAGTTGACGATCAACGCGCCGGCAATGGTGACCGATGCGCCGCCGATGCCCCAGGCGAGGGCGTTCATCCGTTCCGTGGGAATGCCCATGTAACGCGCTCCTTGGGGGTTGAGGGCCGTTGCGGTCAGGGCTTTTCCGATTTTAGTACGGTTCATCAGCAGCCACACGGCTGCGAAGGCCACCAGAGAAAGGCCGGCAGCGGCCAGCTTGGTGGCCGGGATAATAATGCCCATACCGATATCGAAGCTTTTGCCCACCAGGATGCCGTGATGCACGGCCCGGTCATTGGCGCCGAAGATGAGCAGCGCCAGGTTGCGCAGAAACAGCATTAATCCGAAGGTGCCCAGGAGCTGAGCGATCATCGGTCCCCGCAGCAGGAATTTAACGAATCCCAGGTAGCAGGCGACGCCGAGCAAAAAACCGACGACTGCGGCCACGGGCAGGGTCAGCAGCGGATCGACACCGGTCGCCTGCGCCGTCAGCAGGCCGGTGTACATGCCGATCATGAGAAATTCCCCATGGGCGAAGTTGACGATGTCCATCACGCCGAAGATGACGGTCAGGCCCAGGGCCACCAGGCCCAAGGCCATGCCGAAAAGCACTCCGGCTGCGAGCGAGCTGAAAAGAATGTCCATGGATCACGCGGTTATTTTAGTTTCAGTTTTCTTGCTTCGTATTTCGAATTTGGTTCCGGCCTGTCCGGATGGGGTGGGAACAAAAGGTCTCCCGCCTCCTTACCCATGGTTCTCCTGGGAGGGGGCGGCTGACCTCATTTGGCTTCAACCGCCGTTACCACGTGGGGAACGGATAGATCATATCGGCTGTCGTCACATCGAAGGGATAGACGATCTCCAGGCCGACCTTGCCGTCCGCCCCTTTCTGGTACTGGCCGATCAGGCCTGACCCGAGCACGTTCTGGCCGATTTCCTTGCCGCTGGTGCTGAACTTGATCCCGGCCCACGGCACCACCAGCTGCTCGCCGGGGATGTCGATGGCGTTGGCGGCAGCCTGAACGTCTTCCGGTTTGGTGGAGCCGGCCTTCTCGAGCACATGGACCCAGGTTTGCAATCCGGTGAAAGACCGCGCCGAGGCGCCGCTGAGGTCATTGCCGGTCTTGGCCTTGTACAGGGTGTTGACCTGTCCGGCAAGGGGTTTGACTTCGACAACTTTGGGAAGGAAGACCGTCCGGGTCAGGATGCCGACGATGTCTTCGCCCAGGGTCTGCTGGAATTCGGGCGTTTCAAAACCGGCGTCCTGCCCCCAGAGGATCTTGGGCTGGGCTTTCTGGGCCTTGAGGGTCTTGATCATCAAAATGGCGTCCGAGGTGTAGGAGGCAAACAGCATCACTTCGGCCCGGGCGGCTTTCAGGGAGCGAACCTCGCTGGAGAGATCGGGGGACTCTTTGGCGTAGAGCAACGACTTGCGCAGATCGAACCCGTATTCCTTGGAGAACTCCTCTATCAGAGTCGATACGAACGAGCCCCATTCGGTTTTTTCACAGGCCGAAGCCAGGTTCATGATCTCTTTTTTATCCACGGCTTTGACGCCTCTGGCCTTACCTTCGGTCAGGCCCTTTAACAATTCGAACAAATCCTTGGTGAACCAGGTGTCGTGCGGGGTGGTTCTCCAGAACCATTTGAACCCCCTTTCGGTCAGCGCTGGAGACGTGGAGGAACCGTTGATCATCGGCACGCCATACTGTTCGGCCACGGCGCTGACGGTCTTGGTCACCGAACTGTGGTAGCAGCCCAGAAGGCCGTCGACCTTGTCATCGAGGATCAGCTTCTTGGCCTGGTCGGCCCCCAGGGTCGGGTTGCCTTCGTGGTCTTTGAAGATCAAGGTGATTTTGGCGCCGCCCATGCTTTGAATACCGGCCTTCTTGGCCATGTCCATGTCGATGTCGGCCATGGCGTTGTTGGCGATCTCGGCCGCCAGCTCGGCACCGGCCCGCAGTTCTCGGCCGGCGGCGGCGGCGCCGCCCGTCAGGGGGTAAAGAACGCCGATCTTGATTTCTTTTTCCGCCTGGGCAGCAGGCGGAACCAGAAGGGCTGCCGCAACGAGCACCAGAATGGTGCACAAGACTGTGGTTTTGCTTAACGCTTTCATATGCTCCTCCTTTGTCATCAAACTGAGGTTAACTGATAGAATCCCTTGTTCAACGCCCTGTATGGCGCATCGAGAAAACGCTCGCCTGATAAATTGAATCAGCGGATTCTGGAAATCATCCCGGGGTGAGATATCCTGAGAAATGCACATTAAACGGATGCACCGGTCGGACTGTCGGGAAACGGGCCCCCGGGCCATAGAGCAGCCGGGGTTCTATAACATGCGGATTATGTAATAAATGTTTCCGAGCCTGTCAAGCGGCAATGGTCTCGGGCGAACCGCACGGGCGCGCTCTTTTATTACACTTTAGAATGGGTCCACACAGGCTGAAAAGCGGCCTTACTCGTTTTGCTCAAGGAGATGGTTGCCTTGACGGTTTCATCCAATGGCTAAAGGACCAAGGGCTGATATCTGTCAAAGAACTATGGGTGAAACTTTATTGTCCGGCTACGGGCCGGTAGGCTCTGCGAACCGCCTGGAGCGGACCCGCTTGATGGGTGGTGTGGGGGGTGGGGGAGAAAAATCCCCGGCTACCCGATTGTTTTCTTGTCGTTACCAATAAACAGGGTCATTGAATTCCTTAACGCATGTGGGGCGTTCAGTGATAGTCGGAATAGGCTCTTCCGTTAAGGACTGGCCCAGCCATCCTTCTGGCATTGAAAGCTCCAGCGGGGCCTGGATGACATTTTCTGACAGGGCTTGAAATCCTACCTTGGAGTAGAAAGAGGGATCACCATATGTGATAGCGACAGCCACAGAACGATTTTTCAGTTCATTGAGACCATAATTAATAAGTGCCTGTCCGACGCCTTTTCTCTGATGCTTTATGCTAACTGCAACAGGAGCCAGCATGTAAACCTGGATGTCCTGATTAAAACGAAGACGAGAAAAGAAAATTGCGCCAATGATTGATTCTTCTGCATATGTTCCGAAACAGACTATTTCTTCATTGTCGGCTCCTGAAGATAATTCTGAGGCAAGATTTCCGATCAGCCTCCCTTCTTTCTCTCCCTCAGATGAAGTGAAAACAGACGTAAAAAGACTGGTTACTTCTTCTTGGTTGCTTTTGTCGAGGATTTTGTGATTCATGCCCTGTCCTGCAAGCCAATTTCGCTCATCGTCATTGGAACATAACGCCGCTAATCAACCGCACCGCTTTTTGTGCCGGCTGAATTTGCATCGTTATGCGGCTGCCCGCCTTCATCTTCGTGCGCCTGCGTATGATCCAAGGCGGACCAGCAACTTTCACCAGATTGCTTCCCAGCTGAATTCCTCAGATATCGAACTGGTTAGCGGTGACGGCATCCTCGTCTCACTCCAGGCCAACGCCGCGTACATCGGGGATATGCAGAAGGCTATCAATAATTTCTTAGGTCTTTTGAAGGATTGGGTCTGCCCAATTCTGCCATTCCAGCCAGTGCGCAGTTTCGGTAACCACGCATCACGTGAGCGGCCACGTCCGAATTCGTATTTTATCGGATGATAGCTGGGTCTTCCAACCGTCGCGTATCTCAGTCATTTTGAGACCAAGCGCTGGCGGTGAGCTGCGGCGCCGATGAGTATCTCATCTATCCAGAACTTGACGATAAATCGAGGAATATTTACCGTCAGCTCCACTGCTTGGTAATGCTAAGCTATTCATAGTGTGTATACATCCGAAGAATTTTAACTACGTTTTTTTCCGATAACACCTGGTATACCAGACGATGTTGTATATTTATGCGGCGGGAATAGGCTCCGGACAGGTCGCCTAAAAGTTTTTCAAAAGGAGGAGGTGTTTGATAGGGGTTTTTACGCAGAATATCCAGCAATTTCTCAGCTTTTGGGCGTAAACCACTCGCAGCAAGCTTTTTAGCATCTTTTTGAGACTGCTTAGTGAAGACGATTCTCCACATTACCAGTCAATTTCCTCAGAGCATTCTTCAATCGGGGTGGCTAATCCTTCCCGGATTGATTCCCGCATACCAGCAATATTAAGCAAAAAGATTGTTTCCTGAATCGACCTCCAATCATCCTCAGATATCAGCACAGCGCTGCCGCGCTTTCCTGTTATGACAATCGGCTCGTGTGAGCTTGCTGCCTCATCGATAAGCCGATATAGTTTTGATCTTGCTTCTGTAGCAGTTATAGTTGGCATGATGACCTCAGACAATAGGATTATAATCTGCAAAAAAGTACGTCATAGCGTACGCAATGTCAAACATAATTTGCGAAACATAACATTTGGCATAAATGGCGGGCAGCTTGATCCCCATAAGTCGTAAAGCCGTCATCGTGGTCTTAGCAAGAATCCCAAATTACCGCAGGATGAAGTCCATCCACCTTCATGCCATGGTTGTCCTTCGAGTTAAAAAAGACGTGAGTAGTGTGCATGAATACACACACAGACAGCCGAATGATCATCTAAATTCTGAAAAAGGATGGCTGGCTCAAAGTCGATCAATCCGGCTCACGCGTTCAGTTCAAGCATCCATCGAAAAAGGGGCGGGTAACGATACCGCACCCCAAGAAAATCCTTCCGATTGGCACTTTAAAAAGTATCGAACGCCAAGCGGGTATTAAGTTCAAATAGGCGTCTAATAATGGCTAATTATATTGCCGTCGTCCATAAAGACAACAAAAGTGATTTTGGCGTATCTTTTCCAGACTTTCCTGGGTGTTTTACCGCCGGTAGTTCCATTGACAAAGCCAAGGATATGGCTCATGATGCCCTGTCGTTGCACATAAAGGGCATGATCGAAGATGGCGAAAATATACCGGCTCCGTCTAAGCTTGAGGGCATCATGGACGATCCTGACTATTCTGATGCTGCCGCTATTCTCATCGTTGCAATATCCGAAGCCAAACCTCGATCAGTCCGGGTGAATATTACGGTCCCGGAAGATATGCTTCGAAAAATCGATACGGTCGCAAAAAAACGAGGTATGTCCCGATCATCCTTCCTGGTTCATGCCGCTCAAGGTGCTATAACTTCGAACAAAGGTCACCAACCCCAACAATAAAATATTCCACTGGCGTGTTTCCGCAGCTTTTCCAAGTAATCAGTTTCGGTTGTGAAGCGGCGGTCGGTATTTAAAAGATCGTCATGTCCTCGTCTTTCAGGTCTGAGACGAACATGTGGCCCGGTGCATGGGTAATGATTAGCGGCAGCGGTGTCGAGGTGGCCGCCAGGGCCGAGGTGACCCCGCAGGCCCAGAACACCGGCACCTCCCCGGGTAAAATCGATACCGGGTCACCGAATTCCGGGTGCGCGAGATCCTTGATGCCGATTTGCTCCGGATCGCCGATGTGAACCGGGGCGCCGTGGGTCAGATGAAACCGGGTGGTGATTTGAACTGCTCGGACGGCTTGCTCGGGGGTCATCGGCCTCATGCTGACCACAAGGGGCGCCGTGAATGGGCCGGCCGGCTCGCAGGTGCGATTGGTGATGTACATGGAAACGTTCTTCTTTTCTTCGATGTTGCGGACCGGCACGCCGGCGGCCTGCAGCGCGTTTTCAAAGGAAAAGCTGCACCCCAATAGGAAACTGACCATGTCTTCACCGGCCTGTCCGGCGACGGATGTGACTTCCTGATCCAGTTGCCCGTTGCGGTAGATCCGGTAAAGGGGGAGGTCTTGACGGAGATCGGCTCCGGGAGCGATTTGGGGTTCGAACACCCCGGCTTCGAGGACATCGAGGATCGGACAGGGCTTGGGGTTGCGGACGCAAAAAAGCAGAAAGTCGAAGGCATCGCTCTGCGGCAACATGACCAGATTGGCCTGTACATAACCGTAAGCCGCACCCGAGGTGGGAGTCTGCCATTCTCCCTGGCGGATCAGTCGTCGAAGGTCGGTGGCGGTGATTGAATTCGAATCCATGCCAGTATCCTTTGTTGGAGGGTTGAGTCAGTTAGGCCGATTAAGTCAGCTGAGTCGGTATACGGTTCGGCGTTGGGCTGGTCATTGACGTCTCGTCGTTCACTGCCAGACTGGCACCTCATACGATATTGACTTCTTCGTTGAATTGACCCAGCTGGTGCAACCCATCGGCGGTGACCACGTGGGTGTTTTCGATGCCGACGACCCCCTTGCCGGGAAAGATCAGTTTCGGCTCCAGGGCGATGACCATACCCGCCTCGAGCGTCTGTGTCTGCCCCTTGGCCAGAAAGGGGTATTCGTCCAATTCGATGCCAACGCCGTGGCCGACAAAGCGGATGCGCTGATCGCCAATCCCCATGAAATTCTCCTCGTAGCCCATCTCCGTCGCCAATCGTACCGCCTTTTCGTAGATGTCGCCCGCGGATACCCCCGGCCGGCCGGCCTTTTTTATCTCGGCTTGGACGGTGAGCATCGCCTGGTGGGCTCGCAGAAGTTCATCCGGCAGGCTGCCGACAGCGAATATGCGGGTATGGTCCGACAGGTAGCCTTGGTGTGCGAAGACGTAGTCCACCAGGACGGGTTCGCCGCGGCGGATTTTCCGAAACCCCGGTCCCTGGGCCACTGCCGGCCCGACAGATGCACCGCCGGTGGGCGAGGCCAGAAAACTGGGTACCGCAGCCGAAGGCCCGGCCATGAGGTGACCGTAAAACATCTCGCTGCCCCACAATCGCATCCGGATGACGCCCTGGTGCCCCAGTTGGCGGGCCCGGGATTCCACCAATCCGGCCAGTTCGACTTCGGTCAATCCCTCCTGAAGAAATTCGAGCACGCTTTCGGCTACACGATCCGAATGCGCGGCAGCGGCGGTAATCAATTCGATTTCATAAGCGGATTTGACGGCCCTGACCGAGCGGATGGCGTTGGAAATATCCGAGATTTGTGTGCCGGGGAAGATATCCCGGTAACCGAAATACAAGTTGGCGGGAATGACGTCGAGTTCCATACCGAAGCGGTGGGACCCGGCATGACCGTACTGTTTTAGAATCTCCGGAAGTTTTTTGGGGCTGGCAATGGAAACGACCCGATCGATGGGGGATTCAGCGCGGGCCCGGTCGAAATCCTTGCGTACCATCAGCAAGGGGTCCCCGTCGACCGGTATGTAGAGGTGGGCCTGCTGGATCGTACCGGAAAAATAGAAAAGATCCGAATTTTGAACGATCAGGGCCGCATCGAGTTTGTCACGTTCCAGATGTTCCTTGAGTCGGGTGATGCGCAATTCGATTTCAGTTTTGGGTGTCGTCTGCGGTGTCACGGTTGTCACATTCCCTTGAGCATTCGAAATTAGGATTTGTTTCGGATTTAACACCTTCAATAATAAGTATGTCCTTCGGGGTGCATTCCAAATCCTGGCCCTATGTGCCAGGGCATTTACCTTGACGACGTGACTTGTTCGGTTTTCCAGCAGCGCACAAAATGTTCAGGGCCGATTTGGATCATCGGCATCTCCTCCTGCCGGCAGTTCTCATCATTGTTGCGGCATTGACTCTGGAATGCACAGCCGGGCGGAAGGGGGGCTG
The DNA here is from genome assembly GCA_963792945.1 of uncultured delta proteobacterium. Taxonomy (GTDB): domain Bacteria; phylum Desulfobacterota; class Desulfobacteria; order Desulfobacterales; family SG8-13; genus JARFQH01. The sequence continues at coordinate 219,113 of CAWBYM010000001.1, forward strand.
CGGGTTGTGCGTCGTTTTTTAATGGCGGTGGGGTCGGTGTCTTTTCCAAATCCACATCCGGTATGGCCGCCAGGAGCGTCTGGGTGTATGGGTGGCTGGGGTTGGCGTAAAGCTCTTCGGCCGCCGCCAGTTCAACGATGGTCCCCTCAAACATGACGGCCACTTGATTGCACAGGTATCCCACCACGTTAAGGTCGTGGGAAATAAAGAGGTAACTGAGCCCCAGCCGATCCTGAAGGTCTTTTAAAAGGTTAATCACTTGTGCCTGAATTGAAACATCGAGGGCGGATATGGGCTCATCACAGATGATCAGGGCCGGGTCGACGCTCAATGCCCGGGCAATGCCGATCCGCTGCCGCTGACCGCCGCTGAACTCGTGCGGATAGCGGTCGCTGCTCTCCGGTGCCATGCCGACCATTTCGAGTAGTGCCGCCAGACGATCACTGCGGTGCCGACCGCGGGGCATCCCCGTAATCCGCAGCCCCTCTTCGATCGACTGGCCGACGGTCATGCGGGGGTTGAGCGAGCCATAAGGGTCCTGGAAAACAATCTGCATCTGTTTGCGGAAGGGCTTCATTTCCTTTTCGGTCAGGCCGCCGATGTCCTGACCGCGGAAAAAGATTTGGCCGGAATCCGGGTTCAGCAGCCGCATGATCATCCGGGCAACCGTCGATTTGCCGCAGCCGCTTTCACCGACCAGCCCGAGGGTCTGCCCTTCTCGGATGTCGAAGCCGACCCCATTGACAGCTTTCACCGACCCGGTGATCCGTTGGAGGAACCCGGAGCGAACCGGAAAGTGTTTCTTCAGATTGCGAACCTGAAGAATGAGCTGATCTGAATGGTTTGATGTCGTCATTTCTAATAATTAATATCAAGCGGCCGCATTGCGGCTGCCATAAAGGATTGGACAGCGCGCCAGGTGGCCTTTGCCGTAGTTGCACATTTCCGGGAACATGTCGCGGCAGGTTTGCGCCGCATGCGGACAACGCGGATGAAACGGGCACCCAACAGGTTTATGGGCCGGGTCAGGTACAGATCCGGCAATGCTGTAAAGCCGCTGGCCTCTTTTAGACCGGGTCGGCAGTGATGCCAGCAGGCCGCGGGTGTAAGGGTGCTGGGGCTCACGGAAAATTTGAATTGTTCGTCCTTGCTCGACGATAACGCCGGCATACATGACATATACCCGGTCGGCCACGGCCGATACCACCCCGAGATCATGGGTGATGTAGAGAACCGCCATGTTGTGCTGCCGCTGAAGCGCCTTGAAGAGTGTCAAAATTTGGGCCTGAACGGTCACATCTAGAGCCGTGGTCGGTTCATCAGCAATCACCAACTCGGGATCGCATGAGAGCGCCATGGCGATCATGACCCGTTGGCGTTGACCGCCACTGAGTTGATGGGGATAGGCGTTGAGTCTCTCCTCTGCTGAAGGGATGCCGACATCGGTCAGCAATTGAATGCAGCGCTGTCGCAGGCTCTCCTCATCAATCTTGCGGTGGATTCGAATCGATTCGGCGATCTGTTCGCCAATTTTAAAAACAGGGTTGAGGGAGGTGAGCGGTTCCTGGAACACCATGGCAATACGGTTACCGCGGATGCGCTGCATCTCTTCGTCGTTCAAAGGCAGCAGATCCCTGCCGTCGAACAGGATCCGACCGCTGACAATTTCGCCGGGCGGTTGGGGAATAAGGCCGAGTACGCTGAGGGCTGACACGGTCTTGCCGCAGCCGGACTCTCCCACCAGACAAACCGTTTCCTCGCTCCGGATGTCGTAGCTCACACCGTCCACGGCTTTGGACGCGCGACCGTCGGCACCGCGAAAGTAAACTTTGAGGTCTTCGACCGATAGAAGAGTGTCCGTGGTCATTGTGGTTCCGTTAGATCTGTTAACCCGTTTGCCCGTTTGTCGGTCAGCCGGTAGAACCGGTTATGTCTGAAAGATATGCCATTGGTTTCGTGCGCCAAATGATATGCCATCATCACCAAACTTAATCAGTAGGGTTATGTTTTTAAACCGTCCAACCGGCTGACGGGCCAACGGGACAACGGGCAAACGGACGTCATCGCTCCCGCAGTTTCGGATTCAGGACTTCCCGCAGGCCTTCGCCGAACAGGTTGAAGGCCAGCACGACGATCAGAATCGCGATTCCCGGAGTAAAAGTCAGCCAGGGGGCATCAAAGATATAGTTCTGACCGTCTGAAAGGATATTGCCCCATGTGGCATGGGGGGGCGGTACCCCGAAGCCGAGAAAACTCAGGCCGGCTTCGGTCAGGATGGCCGAAGCGATGCCGATAGTGGCTGACACAAGCACCGGGGCGACGGCGTTTGGCATCATGTGTCGGAAAATGATTCGCAGGTTGCCGACACCGAGGGCCTTCGCGGCGGCAACGAAATCCTGCTCGCGCAGGGAGAGAAATTCGGCCCGCACAAACCGGGTGGTTCCCATCCAACTGGTCAGACCGATAACGACCATGATGTTGTAAATGCTCGCCGGCAGAAGTGCGACAACCGTGAGAATCAGAAAAAAGGTCGGAAAACAGAGCATGATGTCCACCAACCGCATGATCAGGGTGTCGATGGTGAAGGTCGGGGTCCGGATGAATGGCGGCAGACCGTTGATCGGTCTTTGGACCTGAAAAAACAATAAAAGCAAATAGGCACCACCGAAGATCAGCAAACCGCTTCCCCACGCGATTCGGCCAACGACGAGCAAAACCGCTCCGGCAAGTACGGCTGCGGCCAGCAGCAGGTGATCGACCTGAACCTGGTTTTGACCGTAGTAACCGGCTATACCCCCCAGTAATATACCAATCAAGACAGAGATCCCCACGGCGACAAAACCGACAGTGAGCGACACCCAGGCCCCCTGTAGCATGCGGGCAAAGACATCCCGCCCGAGTTCATCCGTACCGAGGAGGTATGTGCCGAGAAGTGGGGCCTGGCCGGGGCCGAGTGACGCCAAATTCGGTGTGGAGAGTGGCGGTCGCAATTTTTCCTGTAGCCGCACCAAAGAGGGGTCGAGGGTGGGATCCATCCCCGAGGTGAGCAGCAGGCCGCCGATGGCGGTGATGAAGAACAAAGCGAATATGATCATGCCGGCGACAGCCAGTCGGTTCTGTTTGAAAAGCATCCAGAACTCTTCCCAGCGTGACTTGCGTGGCGCCAGGGGGACATCCAGAGGCTGGGCCCCGTTTGGGTATGGTGCTGCCTGAGATGTCATTATAAACGGATCCTCGGGTCGACAACCATGTATAATATGTCGGAAACGAATGTTCCGATCAACACCAGAACGGCCGATAAGAAGTTGACCGTCAAGATAATCGGGTAGTCTCTGGCCAGGATGGCCTCATAGGCCATTCGGCCCATGCCGGGCCATGAAAAAATCGATTCAATGATGACCGAGCCGCCGATCAGACCCGGTAGAATGAGGCCGAACATCGTCACAAATGGGAGCAGGGCATTGCGCAGGGCGTGCCGATAATGAACGTCGTCCGGCGGCAGACCTTTGGCCTTGGCTGTGCGGACATAGTCCTGCCCTTCGACTTCCAACATCTGGCCGCGCACATAACGGGAGAGGACGGCGATGCCGCCGGTGGCCCCGAGAACGGAAGGTATCACCAGGTGCCAGATCCGGTCCATCACCACGTGAACCGGCGAGGTATCGCCCAGACCGAAGGTTTCCATGCCGATGACCGGCACGTGCAGTCGTGTCACCACCAGGATGATCAACAGATAGGCAAAAAAGAACCCGGGGATCGAAATGAGAAAATAAGCAATAAAGGTTGAGCCGCGATCGAACGTGCTGCCCCGGAAAATCGCGGATCGGATTCCCACCGGGAACGAGAGGGTCCAGGTCAGGATGGTGCCGACAAAGAAAAGGGGCAGGCTGTTGAGAAAGCGGTCCCAGATTTTTCCGAGCACCGGTTGATTGTCTTTCCAGGATACGGTACGGCCCGTGAATAGATCTTTGTAAAACAATAGATATTGGACGTATAGCGGCTTGTCGAGGTGAAACTGCTTGCGGAACCTTTCGACCATCTCCGGGGTAAACTTGGGGTTCATGGGATCAATCTGGCTCGGTTTGCCGGGTGCCAGATAAATAATCAAAAACGAGACCACCGAGACGAAAAACAGGGTAACGACTTTTTGAATTATGCTGCGGCCGATAAATGAAATCATTTTTTTCGGTTATTACTCAGAATTAAAGGTTGGAAATTCAGGTAGTTTTGTCCATTTATTAAAGTCAAACATAAAATTACCGGTTTGGGTGGGTGTGATTTTCCGATGCACTGATTGGCCCTGGTCGTCGACGGTTTTGATAACAATGCGTCTGTCAAGCACGGCCGTCCATTTTCCCACATAGAGAAAAGTGTATGGCTGCTCGTAGGCGATGATGGCATGCAACCGGTGGCAGTCGGCCACTTGCTGGGCATGATTGTACTCCTGCCGAATTTTGACGATCAAATCGTCGGCTTCGGGATTTGCAAAGCCGACGAAATTGAGACGGTTCGGTTGGGTCTGACTGGAATGCCAGATCTGGTAGAGGTCTGGGTCGATACCCATCGACCATCCCAGGACCAGGGCATCGAAATCGAGTTTATTGATCCGTTCCTGTATAAACACCGACCACTCGAGTAGGTCGGTGCGGATATCGACACCGATTCGCTTCCAGGAATCTTGTGCGATTGCCAGAATCGCTTTGCGGATATCGTTACCGCTATTGGTGATCAGGGTGAAAGCCAGCCGTTTGCCGTTTTTTTCGAGCCAGCCATCGTCATTGCGCTTCCAGCCGGCTTCTTCAAGCAGATGGAGCGCTCCCTCAGGGTCGTAGGGGATCGGTTGTATGGCACGGTTGTAGAAGTCTGTTTGTTTGGGAAAAGGGCCGGTGATCCGTTCCCCTTGTCCATAGAGAACGTACTTGATGATTTTGTCTATGTCGATGGCCATTCCAAGGGCCAGACGCACGCGGCGGTCATCGAAAGGTTCGCGACGCATGTTGTAGCCGATGTAGGTGTAGCCGAAAGTAAGACCTGAGAAATTTTGATACAGCGGATCAGCGGTAAGACGTGCGACCTGGTGGGGCTGGACCGAATAGCTGTCCACTGTTCCGGCATAAAATTCCATTTCTTGTGTGAGTAAGTTGGGTATGATGCGGTAGGCATAAGTTTTGTAGTTGGCAGGCCCCTCCCAGTAGTCATCGAATCGATCCAGAAGGATATACTGGTCGGATTTCCATTCCCGGAACCTGAAAGGGCCGCAGCCGATCGGGTGGCGGTTGAAATTGCTGTCGCGAATGCTGAACTGCGACGGATCGCGACCGCGATCCTGGGCCTCTTTTTTTAAAATGTCGCTATTCAGAAGGTGTTCAGGTAGAATCCCCATCTGCCAGGTACCGAAAGCCGGAGAATAGAGGACCTTGTAAACGATGCGAACGGTTGATGGATCCACAGCCTCGACTGTTTTTACCGGCTCATAGTCTGCGGTTCGTGGTGACAGGTTTTTGGGGTTCATTATGGCGTCGTAAGTGAAACGAACATCGTCGGCAGTCACGGGATGACCGTCTTGAAACAAAACCCCGGGACGGAGATGGAAAACAATGACAGGGTTATGCTCGGTGGCCGGCAGTGTTTCACGGGCAATCGCCTGCAAACGTTCCGCTGGCAATGATGCATCGGCTTCGAGGAAGGGGGTGGCATCGAAGGAATTGAAATAATTCTCACCGAGGAGCAGTTCCAAATGACGGAACAGGTCTTGATCCACCTCGGTGAGGGACAGCTTGATTCGGGATGGGGCATTGACCACGATCCGGATGTCGTTGCCAGGCGTTCCAGCATCTGTCGGGGGTTCCTTGAGCGTCTTCGTGAATCGGTGCGGAGGCAAAACAGTAATGTCGGTAATACGTTTTAAAGTCGATGCCAGACGCGGATCCATCGCTGCCTTAGAATCCTGAGACCGTCGAATCAGATCTGCCACCGACCCCGGATCAAGTGGGTTCGGGCCGGAGAGGCGAATGTTTGGATTGACATAGAAATAGGCTTCTTCGTAAATCTCCCAGTGGGACGCCACGCGACCGCGAAACTGGAGATTTTCGTCGCGGTCGATCAGGCCTTCGAAAACCAATGATTCGATTTGGCTGCTGGCAGAATCCGCCGAAAGGACCGGGTTGAGCAGGCTGGCATCGCCGATGGATGCAGTAATGTATTCACTGAGGCGTTGGGGGTTTCCGCGGGTTTGCTGCTTGTAGGTGGGAACCCAGAAGTAGGATTGGAGCAATATGACGATCAGCAGCAGCGGAGCGAATATCAGGAGCCGTCGGATAGTCATGGTCGGTTGTGATTTCCCCGCTGAAAATCAATAGGGGTTACCGGAGTTTTGCCGTGGCCGACGGGCTGAGACGCGGATGAACCACATCAGGTAACCATCAGCGGGTCCGTTGGCCATAGAATTGAATGCAGGTATTTTGCAGTTCTCTGCGGGGTATTTATATTAATGACTGGTCAATGCATCGATTGACTGTTGGCCTGATCTGCAGTCTCCGCTTTACTCCGGAAACAGTGTCTGGCATCGAACAACACGATCGACCGGAGGAACTGATCCCGCCCAGGCAACAGGCAGTACGGCCCTTCTGCTTGTGTACGGCGTATTGGCAGGCGTGCCGATCGATCAGGTCGTTCCGCCGATGGGTACCGGTTTTTTCTCCTCCGCCGGTGCGGGGACAGAGTCTTCGTGACCATCGGATTTGGGCGCCGGCGAGGGTGCTTCGGTTGCCTGGGGTGTTGCCGGCTGGCTGGCCAGACCGGGCCGCAGCGCTTCCATCTGTTGCTGGACAGAGTCGAGTCTTTGTTGGATGAGGTTGGCTTCGATCTCATCGGGCTTGAGGTTCGCGGCCTTGTTGAGGTAAACCCTGGCCATTTGCAGGCCATCAGCCGTGCCGCGCATCGTCGCCATATCGGCCTTGTATATGAGGACCGTCCTGTCGACCGCCTTGAGTCGGCTGTCGATGATGGTGCGTTCTTGGGGAGTCGATGCGAACGCACCGGCCTGTTTCAAAGTCGATTTGATCTCTTCAAAACCCGGAAAGCCGGCGGCGGACATCAACGCGTCGCTTTGGTCGAGGTAGAATTGGAACACCAGCGGATAGACATCCTCACGTGTGTATACCGCCTTCTTCTGGCTTGGCATTTCGACGCCGGTCATGCTGATCATCAGGTCACTGCCCATGGGGGCGAAACGGCCTTTCCACACCTCGACAACACCGTTGTTGTCGATGATCTCGTATTTGCCCATGTTTTGAAGACCGGCGGCAACGATCAAGAAGACAATCAGGGCCAATATGCCGCCGCCGTAAATGATCATTTTGTTCATAGTGTCTGATTCCTCATAAGTTGGGGGGATTATGGAGCTGTTAACAGCGGACGATGACCTTATCGGGGTTTCTTCACTTTTTATCTTTCGGGTTGTTCTGGCACTGGCTTTTTTAACTTCCGCTGCTACGGCCAGCTCTTGGGCTCCCGAACTTTCCGGTTCTTTTTTCATCTCCTCTGCGGCCGGTTTGGTTTTCCCGGCGCGCTGAGACTTGGTGGCCTTAGGGGCCGCTTTGGTTTTGGCGGTGGTTTTTGGGGTGCGGGCTCTTTTTTTGGCGGTTGTCGAAGGCTTTGGCTTCTGGGGTTTTTTTTTGTCAAGATCCGTAGACATTCCTTTACCAGCCGGTTTGTCCGGGTTTTCTTTAGCCATTGTGACCCCCTTCACAATCTCGTTTCCGGTTCTTGATCGATCGAGTTGTTCCCTTACCATGGCCCCTCCGCGTTTGTAAATAAGATTTTAGCGGATATCCGCGGTTGACCGGAATCGGTGTTTGTGATCAATAGATATGAAGGTCTGTTTTAATGTTTCCCATCTGCTCCGGCGTTGATCGACGAAGGGTTGTCGATGGCAATGAAAGATCATCCGGCTCTGCGGCGTTCTATCGATTCAGGGGTTGCGCCGAACCCGATGGCCCGGAGCCATATAGATGGCATCGGTCATACGGGGCACGCAACCGCGCCGGCTGTCATCGGTTCCTGGATGATCCATTCAATATGAGGTACAGAATCACCGATGAATTTACAGGTTAAAGCGAAAAACCTTGAAGAGATTCTGAGCGGTTACCCCGATCTGATCGTCGCTTTTTCAGGCGGGGTCGACAGCACGCTACTGTTGTATAGCGCCCATAGGGTATTAAAAGAAAGAGTTCTGGCCGTAACGGCCCGCTCCCCCGTCCATCCCGAAAGGGAAGTCCGTTTTGCAGAGGAGTTTGCCGCCGCTTTGGGCATCCGGCACATGGTGGTTGATTCCAGGGAAATGCAGCAGGCCGATTTTCGAGCCAATCGAGCGGATCGGTGTTATGTCTGCAAACGGAATTTACTCGAGGACCTGCTTGAGATCGGCCGCCGCCGCGGTATGATCCACGTGGTGCATGGTGCCAATCTCGATGATCTGGGCGATTACCGGCCCGGAATGAACGCGGCCCGGGAGATGGGCGTTACCGCTCCGCTTGTGGAAGCCGGTTTGTCAAAAGACGAGATCCGGCAGTTGTCACGCCAATTCGATCTTCCCACCTGGAATAAACCGTCAATGGCCTGCCTGGCAACGCGAATACCTCATGGGACACCGATACGGGAAGAGGCCTTGAGGGTCATCGACGCTGCCGAAGATCATATCCTGTCCCTGGGAGTTTCCTCGGTTCGAGTCCGTCACCACGGTGATATTGCCCGCATCGAATTGATCCTCGCAGACATTGGGCGGATTCTGGATCCACCGACACGTCTGGCCATCACCAATCGTTTGAAGGATCTCGGATTCCATTACGTGACCCTCGATCTCGAAGGTTACACTTCAGGCAGCATGAACCGAAGTGTGACCGATGGTGAAAAAATGACCGTCGATCTGACACCGCAATCTCGACCGCGTGAGCCTGCACCTTAAGAGAGTTGAGTCCTTGGACGTGATATGCTGCCCGGCCGGGGGCAGCGAAAGGTATGCCGCCGCGACATGCTGCACCAGGCGCTCGGTATCGGCGGCGATGAACGGGAGATGATGAATGGACCACGTCACGGTTGATATTTTCGATCAGGTGGCCGTGCTGCGGCTGACCAATGGGGTCACCAACGCCATCGGGCCGGCGATGGTGAAAGATCTCTCCGCTGCACTCAAACGGATCCGGTCAGAGCAAAGGGGATGCGTCCTGGCTGGAGGGGCGAAATTTTTCAGCATCGGGCTCAACCTTCCCGAGCTGATCGGTTTCGACCGCGAGGGGATGGACCGATTCTGGGATACTTTCGATCAGGCGGTCCTGGATCTTTACACCCTGCCGATGCCGACAGTCGCCGCCATTTCAGGACACGCCATCGCGGGGGGGACGATATTGGCCCTGTGTGCCGATTACCGCCTGATCGCACCGGGCAGAAATTTCATGGGCCTGAATGAGATCAACATCGGCTTGCCGGTGCCGTACCTGGCGGACTTGATGCTCAGACAGGTCGTCGGTGACAGGGTGGCCACCGGCCTGTGTTACAGGGGCGAAATGGTGCCGCCGGACGAGGCCAGAAAATCCGGCTTGGTGGATGACATCAGCCCGGAGGAGACCATTGAAAAAAGGGCGCTTGAGAAGGTTTCCACCCTGGCGGAAAAGTCCCGGGCCGCGTTTTCACTGATCAAGCAAAACCGCACCGAGGCTGTTCGCTGCAGTTTTGAGCGCCATCGGGACGAGCGCAAGAAAGACATGCTGACGTGCTGGTTCGATCCATCCGTGCACGACATGCTCAAGATCGCGGCCGAGAAGTTTTGACCCGGATATGGAGATATCCGAATTCAATTGGCTGCAGACGTGCGGAGGAGGGAAATCGATTGATGAAGCTGCGATGCGTTTATGATGAACGATCCCATTGTTATCCCTTTGTGGGTATTCATACTCTTACTGGTGATTGCCTGCTTTACACTGATCGATAGGGTACTGCTGCCGATCGTTGGTTGGTTCATGCAGCGCACCGTCAATCGGGTGATCGATGACATCAGTCGTCGGTTGTCATTAGAGATCAGGCCGTTTCAGCTGACCAAACGGCAGGTACTCATCGATCGACTGGTCAATGATCCCGCTGTTATCACGGCCATGCAGCGTGAAGCCCGTCGAAGTGGGGAATCCCGGGAAAAAGTGCAGAAAGAGGTGGTGGCTTACGCAAAGGAAATTGTGCCGGCCTTCAATGCCTATCTGTACTTCCGGATCGGGTACTGGTTTGCCAAAAAAATAGCCCGCTGGCTGTACCAGGTTCACATCGGTCTCGTCGACAGCGCCGGTCTCGAAAAGATCGATCCGGATTCGACCGTTGTTTTCGTGATGAACCATCGCAGCAATATGGATTACATCATCGTATCGTTTCTGGTGGCAGAGCGCACGGCCCTGTCCTACGCTGTTGGAGAATGGGCCAGGATCTGGCCCCTGCAGACTCTGATCCGTGCGATGGGGGCTTACTTCGTGCGGCGCCGTTCGAACAATACTCTCTATCGGCTGGTCCTGGAGCGATACATCCACATGGCCACCAAAGAGGGGGTTTGCCAGGCGGTGTTCCCTGAGGGGGGATTGAGCCGCAACGGGCGGATGGGTCGGCCTAAATATGGAATTATCGATTACATGATCCGCGGTTACCACCCGGATACGGACCGCGACATCGTTTTCGTTCCAGTCGGCATCAATTACGACCGAACCCTGGAAGACCGAAGTTTACTGCGATCGCTGGATCCTGAGGCCTCCCGGCGGAGCGGTTGGTTTGTGTTCAAAACGACGGGCCTTTTTATATTTAAAAGCCTCAGGCTGATGGTTACGAGCCGATGGCGAAAGTACGGATACGCCTGTGTCAACTTCGGGTCCTATATCTCGCTGCACGATTACTGCCGCGAACAGGGCATCGATTTCAGTGTGATGGATCGCAAGCAACGCTTCAAGGCCGTAGAGGATCTGAGTCATACGCTGATGGCCTCTATCGCCGCGGTAGTTCCGGTTCTGCCGCTCCCGTTGGTCGCTTTCGTATTTCAGGCCAACCCGGAATCTTCGTATTCCGCATTCGAAGTTGAAGAACAGGTGAACCGCCTGATCGCCGACATCCAATCCAGGGGTGCACCTATATTCATTTCGACACGCAGCCGGGTCCAGAACATCGTCACGGCGCTGAACATGCTCAAAATTCGGCGGCTGATTGTCGAGTCAAACGGCATGTATGCGGCCGATCCTCAAATGCGGGATATCCTGGGTTATTACGCCAACTCCATTGCCCACTGGCACCCCTAGTCCAGCCTATCCGGGTAAAGCAAAATCGACCCATTCCCTCCCGTATCTCCAGGCTGAAAGCACCAAACCATTTCCTGTAAATACGACCCATTTTCAATTGAACGCCAAAAACCTAAGACTAATCAATAATCAATGATAGGGCGATATTATAGGATAAAAGCGGGACCCCTATCCCGGTTAAACATGATGTGGGCCCCGCAAGGTTATCCTGCCAACAAGTGCTTAAATGTTGGCAGCAGCTTACTTTTGTCCGGTTTCTTTAGGTGGGCCGATAATTTTGTCCACCTCAGCCTGGTCTAAATATTGGGCCTCGTATGATTCTCCCATCGCCTCCAGCAAACCGCCGAAGGAACGTAGGTGATTCCGGGAGCCTCTCATGAGGTTTTCGTAGACGGATATCAAATCGGATTTATCGGTATTGTCCAGCATGTGCTGTATATCGAAGATATCCATATCCTCAATGGTGGCGCCGACCCACAAGGCATCCAGTTGGGTTGAAGAGTCAGAAGCGCCAATGCCTTTAAGGTCGTTGTAAAGTCCTTGGATTATTTCATTTGAAAAAACACCCTCAACATCTTCACCTACTGGATCGTCTATTCCGTATCGATCCAGCAAACTCTTTACGGCATCCATATGTTGCTGTTCGCTTGCTGCTATGTTTTCAAATATCCACTGCCCCCAGACACCATAAAGGTATAGATAGACATTTCTGGCCAGTTTTTCCTCCTCGCGCAGATTTCTCAGATCTTTTATCTCATCTTCACTTAAAATAGCCGGTGTTACGGATTGGCCATTATTCCCGGTCATATCTTCCTGAACACTGAGAAATTCAAGGATTTCTCCCACTGGAGTTCCACGGCTTGATTGCACCGTTCCCCCACCATCTAAACCAGCCGGTCCTGCGGCGTCATCGCTTCGTACCTTATCTCCAGCAGCCCATAGCGGGCAGACCGCTACGCTTACGATTAAAGCCAATGAAACCATCAGTGCGGATAATTTTGACATAAGCTCCCTCCATTTTCTGAGTAGATTTGCGTGATTTATTGCTAACGATTCAGGTACCAGGCAAGCAAGGATCGGGGTAGTTACATGTTCGTTGGATCAATAAACGGACAAAAAGGGCGAACTGCATATTTTATGTCTTTCGGAGTTGTTCGAAAATTTGAGTGTTGATTTTATAATCAGGGAGCCTATTTTTTTTGCTTTAGGCTTTTAGGCTGGAACGTTTGAAGACGATAGAGGTTACTATAAAAGTTGACCGCCTGTGGTACTTTGTTGACGTTCGGTTCGGTGTCATGCTCTGCGGCTACTTCGGTTGGGTCAGACTGCCGGGGGACAACACTTTCTGTCGCTATAAGTGAATGGGGGCCGATAAAAGAGCCGGGGCCACCGCCCAACCGGTGAGGACATGCTGATTTGACCATAGAATAACTTCCAATTCGGCAAAATTTCAGTAGCCGCAGATCATTAAATCGGAATTGTGCGCAAAATTTAGGTCAATACCTACTTGAAAGGAATACGAATAATAGTTGACCGACCTGCTGCAAAGCCCATGGCAGACTGACCCTTGATCTGAGCGGAAAATTGATTGGAATCAAAGACTTTGGTTTTGCTCAAACCGGCGGAGATATTTTTGTCTGGGAGCCTGAGTCAAAGGTGAGGTGGACGAGTAATCCGATTGTCACTGTCAAGCCGCCTTTACCATGGTTGCCGAACGGGCACCTTGTGGCATTTGTCAATAATAAATTATCTGCGGTTTGACAGGCTATTGCAAAACGTTTTCAAAAATACCAATTATTAGATTGATTTCTCATAAAATAAAGATTATTGTTTTAGCAATCAATCAAGCCCTGCTTAATCCGCAGGGCGGCTCCACACTGCAGGAACAATCCATTTGACCAAGTGGCATCCTCCAGTTTGTGACGTTGAAAATTCTAAGAAAGGAGGATGTAACCATGACTAATGGAACTGTAAAGTGGTTTAATGACCAAAAAGGGTTCGGTTTCATTGAGCAGGCAGACGGACCGGATGTGTTTGTTCATCATTCAGGAATTAACTCAACCGGTTTTAAATCGCTCAGTGAAGGTGATCAAGTTACCTTTGACATAGAGCAAGGTAAAAAAGGTCCTGCTGCGGTAAATGTCACTGTGATTTAACATTTGTTGCCGAGCAAAAGGGGCATTCCCACTGATATGGAGGGTTTGCCCCTTTTTTGTTGTGAATATAGAAGGAAATCGGACGTGGAATTTCGATTGGGAATGTTGACATGAATCCCAATTGGTAACCCGCCATGGACAACCCAATCCTCATTCAACTCCCCAAAATCTGGGCAATTATTGTCTTTCCGCATTAATTTAGTTTACAAAACTATCAATTCGATTCAGTTTGATCTATAGGACCTTGTAATGGTACTGGTGGACATCAATGTTTCACACAGTGGCACTGGCAAGACTTTAACGGGCTGCTGAATATCGTCATGAGCGCCGGCAAGATTGTGCTAAATCTGACGAAAAGTGGATTTATGCTGAAGAACGAGAATTTTTTGGAGGACTTCAACGCCCTACCGTCAAGCGCAATCGTTATTCAGCACCCCTGGACGGCATCGATTATCCGCCGCGACATATAACCCAGTCCACGGCCGTGCTTATGAACCTATTGAGAAAATTGCCTATGCAATCCGGTCAATCGAAAAAAATTTCGAATCACATCATCCCGGACGGCGAAACGGATCTCAGGAACCGTCTGCGGTTTGAACAAATGATTTCGGATCTGTCGGCACGGTTCATCCATTTGCCGTCAGAGCAACTCGACGACGAAATCGAGCGCGCCTTGAAAATGGTGCTGGAGTTCTTCCAGGTCGACCGCTGCGGGTTGCTTCACGCCTTGCCGGATAAGAAGGCATGGAAAATCACCCATGTGGTTTACTCGGAGCATACCGCGCCGGTCCCCGTAGGTACCGAACTCCCCCGATCGATCAACCCCTGGGGTTTCGATAAGCTGGCGGTAGAAGGCGAAGTGGTGTCATTTGCGAGGGTCGACGACATGCCGGATGAGGCCCATGTGGACAAGCAAACCTGGAGCGACTGGGGTATACGCTCCAACCTCACCATACCGGTTCTTGCCAGCCAATCCGTGGTCCACATCATTTCCATCAATGCCGTGCAAAAGGAGCGCGATTGGCCCGAGGCGTTCATCCCGCGCCTGCAGCTGCTTGGCGAGATCTTTGTCAGCTCCCTTGAGCGACGCAAGGCCGAACAGGCCCTCCGCGACAGCGAGGAGCGTCTTAGCCTGGCCGCTTCTTCGGCCGAGGCCGGGCTTTGGGTGATGAATGCCGAAACGGGCCGGATATGGGCCACCCACAAGACGCGTGAGATCCTGAACTTCGACCCGGACGAGTCATTGAGCTTCGAGCGGCTTTTGGAGATAATCCACCCGGACGATCGCGAAAAGGCCAAGGCAACCCTCGCACGATGTCTCCAAACCCGCGATCTGGTCAGTCTCGAATACCGGGTTGTGACCCCCGACGGGGGAGTGGGCTGGGTCGAATCCAGCGGGCGATCCTACCCTGCCACATCGGACCAGCCGGAACGCCTGATGGGAGTCGCCATCGATATCACCCGGCGCAAGGCACTGGAGGCCAAGTTGCTCGAACAGATCGATGAGATTCAGCAACTGCGGGATAGGCTGGAGAAGGAAAACATCTACCTGCGAGATGAAATCACCCTCCAACAGGGGCATGAGGGTATCATTGGTCGAAGCAAGGCCATGAAACGGGTTCTCGCCCAGGTCGAACAGGTGGCCGGCACGGAAGCCACCGTTCTCCTCCAGGGAGAAACCGGTACCGGCAAGGACCTCCTGGCCCGCATGATCCACAAGTTGAGCAACCGGAAAAACCGGCCGCTGGTAACGATCAATTGCGCAGTCCTGCCCCCGACCCTGATCGAAAGCGAACTCTTTGGCAGGGAGAAGGGCGCCTACACCGGCGCCATGACGCGAATGGCAGGTCGCTTCGAGGTGGCCGACCAATCCACGCTTTTTCTGGATGAGATCGGCGAACTCTCGCCCGAACTGCAGGCCAAGTTGCTCCGGGTTCTGGAGGAGGGACGGTTTGAGCGATTGGGGTCTACAAAATCGCTAAAAGTGAACGTTCGGATCATTGCCGCCACCCATCGGGACCTGTCACAAGAAGTCGCTGCAGGAAGATTCCGCCGCGACCTCTACTATCGTCTGAATGTGTTTCCCATCTTGATTCCGCCTCTGCGTGAGCGCCCCTTGGACATACCCCCTCTGATCTGGTCGTTCATTAAACGCTATGAAAAAAAAATTGGCAAACGGATCGACCACATCCCACGCAAGAACCTGGAGGCCCTGCAGCATTACCCCTGGCCAGGAAACGCCAGGGAACTGAGGAATATTGTCGAACACGCCATGATCACCAGTTCGGGGGGAACGCTTCATTTACGCCCGCCGCATCCGGCATCCGAAGAGGTTGGCGCCAGTGACAAACTGGAGGATGTCGAACGGGTTCATATCCTGGGCGTGCTCAAAAAAACGGGCTGGCGCATTACCGGCAAGGGGGGGGCCGACGAAATCCTGGGTATGAAGCGCACCACCCTGCAATCCAAAATGAAGAAGTTGGGCATCCAGCGCCCGACCCCTTGATGCCGAATTAACGGCAATATGCCGAAATATCGGCACACTTATCTTCCTGGATGCTCTCCCATAAAGCCCTTTTCTTTAAAATTCCATTAATACTGAATGGTTACAAAAATTTTATGTTTTCCATTGATTATGGAATAATTTTCGCAATCCGGGTGTTATATTTTTTATGGTTTCCCACGGTGGGAAAATACGCCGGAGGTGATGTCATTGACCGAATACTCGGGAACGCTGTCGATTGATATGAAACAAACAGTCCATAAGCATTCCGTTCATGCCACCATTCGTCTGCTGACTCCGGCAAATAAGCGGCATGAGGCGTTTATAATCCTCAATTCAGTGATCGAGCAGATCAGACTTGAGGAGGGCTGCATCAGCTGCCGGCTGTATCAGGATTTACAGGTGGAGGGTGCGCTGATGCTGGAGGAAATCTGGTCGAGCCAAAGCGACCTGGAACGTCACCTGCGCACCAATACATTCCACACCGTGCTCCTGGTGGTTGAGATGGCCATAGAATATCCGGAGGTCCGTTTCAATACCATCGCACATACCACGGGTATGGAAACCATTCAAAGGCTGAGGGCATAATCCCGTATCCTAATGGTTGCAGCCCCTCTATCGCCGGCTGATTGAAAAAACACCTGTACCGACAACGGATTGCGTCGCCGGCTTAATGTAGCGGCGCGAGGGAATCACGGCAGGCGAGTCGATAAGGTGCTGCGGGTCGCTGAAACTGTACTGAAAGAAAAAGGAGGAGAACCGAATGTCCAAGGAAAAAGTCAGGCAATTGACAGGTGTTATGGCATCTTTGTTTTCGCACATTGGTCACATATCGAAAGAAGAAGCACAAAAAATCAGCGGGCTCGGCGAGAAGGAATTTAATGCGGCATACGATAAGGCCGCCGGCATCAGCGACAGGATTCTCAAAACTGAAGGCGATAAAATGGACGCTTTTATGGAACACTTCTCCAAAGAGATCGACGCGTACTTCCGCCACTACGGCGGCAAAATGTTGGAATAGCCGTTTACCTGAAATGATGCATCAGAAAGTATCTCATCCAAATCTTATGCAAAGGAGTTATGAAATGAAGCGAAATCGTCGTTGCAATGTCATCTTAATTGTTTGTGCAGTGGTCTTCAGCATGTTTATCGGAAGTCTGTTCTCCCCGGCACCGGCGGCCGAAGCCACCGAGCAGCAGCTGCTTGTGGACAGTGCGCGCATTACCTTCGAGGGTTTCATGTCCGATCCGAACATGGGCTGGCTGAAGGAACACCTGAAGGAGGCCAAAGGGCTTTTGATCGTTCCGAAATTGCTTAAAGCCGGCTTTGTTTTCGGCGGCTCCGGCGGCCACGGCGTTCTCATCGTCAACGACGAGAAGAAGGGGCAGTGGAGCCAACCGGCATTCTACTCTATCGGATCCGTCAGTTTCGGGTTGCAGATCGGCGGCGAAGCAGCAGAGGTGATCATGATGCTCAGGACCCAAAAAGCCGTGGATAAAATGCTGACCTCTTCCGCTAAGCTAGGCGCTGATACGTCAATTGCCGCAGGACCGGTAGGCGCCGGGGTCAAGTCGAATGCCATGGCCGACATCTTCTCGTTTTCCCGGTCTCAAGGAGCCTTTGCGGGACTTTCCCTGGACGGAAGTGTCGTCGCGACCCGGGACGAATGGAACGAGGCCTATTACGGCAAGCCCGTGTCACCGGTGGATATTCTCGTGAGGCATTCGGTCAGCAATCCCGGATCGGCGGAAATCCGAAAGACAGTGGCCCAGTTCGGTAAGTAGTTGAAGCTGACGACAACTGGACGGGAAAACTAAAGGTTACTACTTCAAAAGGCATAATGATGAATGGAACAGACTCGGACAGCCTGACCAAAGAAACAGGAATCCGCCATACACTAAGGCAGTATTTAGGTCCTGACGGCGGCATCATGATTCTTCTCACGCTGCTGGCCTTGGTCGGCCTCGGAATTACGGATTTTTCCCCCCAGCTCAGCCATTGGTACTGGCTTGCGACGACACTTGCTACGGGGATTGCTTGCATCGTCATCGAATGGTCACGGGGGCGGAAAAAGGGTCTCGGTGGAACGACCATCATCAAAAATGAGGTCTCGACATGGCTCAGCGTGTTGGTTGCGGTCAACTGGGTGTACTTCCTTTTTCACGCGGGACGTCTCGACAGTGAAAACACCGGATTGGTGATCCTATTAATCCTGGCCTTGGCCACTTTCCTTGCCGGACTGCGGCTGGGATGGCGGCTGTGCATTCTGGGAGTCTTGTTGGGGGGTGCCCTGATTATGGCCACCTACCTGGAAGAGTTCCTCTGGATTGTCCTAATGGTGATACTGGCCGCCGCGGCAGCTTTATATTTCATGGCGAGATACAAATCTACGGCCTGAAGACGGGTAAGCAGTCACAGGGCTCCGCATCGGCTCTGTTGTCGGGCTGAAGTACAAAAGTGCCTCCGCGCGCCCGACGCCTTGCCACCGCGGCACCTTGTAAACGCTTACAATTCTGCGGCCTGAAACCCATTGGGCGTTGCCGCCCGGTGAACCGATACAAGGGCGGAGATCGGATAAAGGAGTAGATCATGGAAAAGACGGGAAGTCGATCTGTTGCGGCACTAACGACATTTTTTACCCTGTTCTACCTGCTGGGTTGTTCCGCGACAAGTCCAAAGGAAAAGGCTTTCGATATGGAAGAACTTTTGGTGTCCGCCGGTTTCACTTACAAGGTCGCGGATACCGACAAGAAAATCGAAAAGCTGAAAAGTATGTCCCAACGCAAACTTTTGCGGCATGCGCGGCAGGACAAAGTGACCTATCTCTATGCCGATTTTGAGTCCTGCAAATGCGTTTACATGGGAGATGAGGCTGCATATCAACGCCTCAGACGTTTGGTGTATAGCGAAAAATTAACGGCCAAACAGGAGAAAGGCATCTGGTCGACAACCCGGGTTAGTGAAGCGGCAGATCTGAGCACATTTTTCGATCCTGTCGATTTCGGCAGCGACATCGACACATATCTGGATGACTGATCTTCTGAAGGTCTGCTCGAGGGGCGGCGGATAGTTGCCGTTCTGCGCCTCAGCCAAGAGCGGTGAAATTTCGAATCGGACCGGCTTGAAGCGGCAGGAAGAACAAAATAGTAGAGCAATAGGATAAGTATACGTGGATTTTTAAGCGAGAGATAATTACAGGGGAGGTCAAGCATGAGTGAAATTAAATTGAGTTTCATATTAGCGGTATTTTTCGGTTTTGTCGCTTGCGCCGGGATGCAGACCACTGAAGAGACACGCCAATCAGTTGAACTGAAAGGACATCAAATTTCGGTTGGGATGCCTTCAGAGAAAGTCAGGGAGTTGGTCGGTGAACCCGATTCAATTGTTCAGGGCCGGCATTTTGACCCATCCAATCAAACGGGCATGACTTTTGGAGGTCAAGGCGTCGTTGGTGCCGACTTTTTCACCTGGTGGCGTTACTTCGGTGCGAGCCAGGACATCAATCTGAAAGTCGACGAGGCGGGAAATGTAAAAGAAATCATCGTATCCCGTTATTCTAAATAGCACAGAGCGATCTGGCCTGAAATGTGAATTCGCTTTAAACGGCTTCAGGCCACAAAGCCGGGAGATAGGCTTGCTAGCTGCTCAAATAGACGTTTCATGGCGAATGGACTCAATTGCTAGAGGAGGAATCACATGAGCAAAAAAATTGTCGTCCTAACGGTTTCGATCTTGGTTTTGATTTTTAGCATAGGAGGTTTACCGGCCATTGCATCTCAAGATGTCCAATCGATGATGTGTGACGGGGGTGTGGTCGATAAGGAAGACTTTTTCCAAACCGTTCAAGACAAGTGCGGAGAACCTGACAAGAAAGAGGGAAAATTCTGGCGGTATGATTTCGGGCCGTCTCAACCGGTTTACACGGTTGAGTTCGACGAAAACGGAAACGTCGTGCGGATCATAGAGGATCAAGGGGGCAGCTGATCATGCTGCAGAAGGATGGGAAGCATGAAAAGACGTTTAGCGGTTCTTTGGCCCATGGTTAACCTGGTGATGCTGACGGGTCTCGTGCCGACGGTTTTCGCCCTCGATGACATCTCGAATATGGTCTGCGGCGAGGTTATCGCCGAGGTCGGTGATCAGCAGTTCGCGTTCCAACAGAAGTGCGGCCCGCCGACCGCCACCGAGGAAAACGGACAGGTCTGGATATACGACCGCCGACCGGAGAGTTTCGTTTATTATGTCACCTTCAGTGAAGATAGAGTGGAGCGTATTCAGATGGGCGGCAACGACTAAAACCGGTGAACAGATGCAGCCATACCCGGCTGCCTATTTCGGTATTCCGCCGGTTGGGTTATGCTGCCGGGGCTGAAAGCCAGGTAGCAGTGGTGTAAGTGGGATCAAAGGGATTATACAAGAAGGGAGAAGTCAATGATGAAGCGAAATCTTTTAAGATCAATGATTGGATTGGCAGCACTGATTGCCTGGGTCGCCTTATTGCCGGGCCTATCTGCTGCTGCTGCTGGCACGCCGGCCGTAAAACAGAAAGTGGAACTGCTCTTCGTCCAAAATTCCAAGGGCGTCGCCATCGACAAGGATAAGGGCATCCTGACCCTCAAGGGCGTGGGAGCGACGACGCTGTTCTTTTCCGACCGACCCGTTCGTATGGCCGGGCACTACAGCATGCAGGAATACCTGGACTTCTGGAAGGAAGGCAAGGACAACTTCACCGCCGATCCCCCCAACGCCACGCTTTCGGTCTTCGAGCCGGGCCAGGACGATCTGCTCGACGTGGTGGTCAAGTTGCAGAACCCGCGGCTCCAGGGAGAAGATCTGAGCTACGACATCACCCTCATCGAGGGGCAGTTACCCAAGAAGGGTGGCCCGACTTCGCTGTTCATCGACATCTTGGGCGTCTGGCGCCGCACGGCCCGGCGCGCGGTGTGGGTCGGCGCGGCTGCAGCGACCACGGCAGAAGCCGGTGCGATGGCGGCCGCCGCCGCTCATCCAACGACCGTGACGGTCCAGCAGACAGCACCGCCGCCGGCTGCCCCGGCAATGTCAGGCTCCCAGGCGTCGGCTGTCGCCCGTCTCAAGGAGCTCAAGTCATTGCAACAACAGGGGCTTATTACAGAGGCTCAATACCAGGAAG
>CAWBYM010000002.1:0-57914 GCA_963792945.1 uncultured delta proteobacterium
TCCTGAAGAGGTGTGGCTACGGAAAGGAGAATCCTCGTTCCTGCTATGGGAATTTAAAACTCCCGCTAATAGAGAGAGGCACCTCCGCGACGAACCTAAGTCATGCGGCCAGCAGGCGGGCTTCGTATCCGTCTTCCAGATGCAGTCGGACAACACGAAGACGGAACTCGAAGGGATAGGCCGGCGCTGTGCGGGCTCTCTTCCGGCCTTTCTTCTGTGGTTTTTTCTTGGTACTCATCGGCAACACTCCTTCCCGATTTAATTGAATCGTACTGTCCGGAGTGTTACCCTATTTTTTCAATTTTGGAGTCTCATTATCTGGGAATTAGCGTACCGTCTGGATATTTCCAGGAAATCCGTCGATTGATAGGTCCCACAAAATAGCAAAAGGCGGGAGTCGGCCTGACATTATGTTTTGTTTACAGATTTTGTACTTTTGAAGAGTGGAATATATTGCATATACGTTGGAGATAGCCCCAGTTTTATGTCTGAAGCACGATCCTATGATATTGTTCGACCAGATAAAGATGAAATGTAGTTTAGACTTCCCCTTACACTGCATATCCAAATATTAATTCAAATGTTAATGCCACGGCGTATCACTTTTGTTAAAATTTTCATTATCTGAATAATCGCTAAACGATACATACACAAATGATATCATACGGAAAACCGAGGTGTTGAAAATTTCACCTTTTGACAATAAGTCAAATTATCCGAAATTACGTTAAATATTACGATACCGCCTGGCTATTTCCAACAATTTGATCAGATGCTATGTGAGAGTTTCATTTTTCCTTGCTAATGACACTATTTGCGTTTGGCTTTGTATCGTTTTCCGATATTCCAAGCCTTGGCCACAGGTTCTCCAAGACACCAATAAGAGGTGTCCGGTTGTGAAAGTATCAGCGGTCTCATTTTTCTAAAATCCATTTTACCATCAGTCAGAAATCTCTCTTCAGTATA
The DNA here is from genome assembly GCA_963792945.1 of uncultured delta proteobacterium. Classification (GTDB taxonomy): domain Bacteria; phylum Desulfobacterota; class Desulfobacteria; order Desulfobacterales; family SG8-13; genus JARFQH01. The sequence goes on from CAWBYM010000002.1 coordinate 967, forward strand.
GGTCCCGATTATTTCTCCAATGAAGATTTCATTTAAACCACTCTCCACAATATCCACCAGTTTGCATTCCATGCTTAAAGGACAGTCTCTGATTAATGGTGCTGTTTTCAGCTCCCCATAAAAAAGGTCAAATAAACCCGATTTATCGGTTTTTTTACCCGATACAATTCCGCAATAATCAGTCACCTCCACCATATCCTCCGATGGCAGACAAACGCTGAAGGCTTTATTCTCTTTAATCCCAGGATTGGTGTAATGGCCTTTCCCGAGGGCAATGGCGATTCTTGGCGGTTTATAGCTGACCATGGTGAACCATGCCACAGCTAAAAAATTCGGCTTTTCGTCAACATAGGAGCCAACGAGGGAAACAGGCATGGGATAGGCTGGTATGGTTGATCCCAAGTTGATTTTATCCATTTGAAATAACCTCAGTTAATATTATTATTTGTTGTAACTCCAAGGGCTGTAACTATCGAGAATGTCGTTGAAACTGCGTATATGATCTAAGTATCATCGGTTTACCTCGGGATTTCCCCGCATGTCAAACCCTTATTCCGTTTTATAAGAGATAAATCGAACTGCAGTTGGTAACAACCAAACCCATCTGCTGCTTTTGGCCTCCAATCTCCATCCGCTTTTACTCTTTTGGACAGCATTCTTCTAATTGTTTTTCTAATTTTTGTGAATAATCCTCAAGTTCGACTTTGGTCATTTCGAGTTTTTCGATAATTCGGGAACGTTCAAACTCTCTGGCCTCAACTTTGACCAACATCATACCAAAAGACTCGGCCAATTCTGCCAGGAAACTTGGATATCTTCCTTTTTTAGAAAACTCAAATATTCTATCAGCATCTGATTTTTCATATTGGCCGGTCGCAATCTTTTTACATGCCGAACTAAGCATTTCGAATAAATCAAGATAATATCGTTCAAAGTCCATTTTGTTTTCCTTGTGTATCAATGAGTCTCTACATTTTGCTCGGGAATATAAAAGTATGACAGTACTTCTTATTTCTAAATCTTGGTATGAGTTACAGAAAAATTCGAATGAATCTGCTTAATCCTTTAATTGGATAAATAGCAATTCCCCCATTGCGCAGACCTTTTTTTCTGCTAAAAGGGTGACTTCAACAATGACTTTGCGTCCTGATGTGTTTTTGATTTTTCCCCTCAGTTCAAGTTCAGTGTTGACAGGAGTAGGGGCCAGATAATCCACTTTCAAGGAAGCTGTTACAAATCTTGGCATTTCTCCCTTTTTAATTTCAATTCCCTGTTCCTTAACTTTGACAGCCGCTGCGGTTCCAGCACCATGGCAGTCCATCAAAGAGGCTATTAACCCTCCGTAAAGAATATCTTTTTTCCCGCCAGTATGATATTTTTCAGGTAAAAATCGGCAAATACTTTCATTTCCATCCCAATAGCTTTTTATTTGATGACCATGTTCATTTAACCTGCCGCATCCGTAACAATGTGAATAGTCATCAGGATAATAATCCTGAAAAGCGTCATTATTCTCTGCATTATAAATATGAGCATCATTACTCATTTCCGACTTCCTCTCTTATTTCAGGCTTAGTATATATTCTTGCCAATATTGGGGATTATAGATTCTGAAAATTTTCGTGGAATATGGTTTATTATCACTGGATATCAGAATACCTGAATACCTTTATCATGCTGGCGAATCACCCTTTTACACTTGTGAAGCGCCGAATCCTCCTGCCAACCAAAAAAACAAGCCGAACAGAATAGTCTGAACGATCCAGCCGATGAAACAGACACCTACAGCACGACCTGTGCTTTTATAATCAAGGGCCTGCCTTACAGCAATGACCATCGCCACCAGCATCCAGATACTGACTATGAATGTGACAATAGTCCCCAACATTGGGATAACCCCCAAGACTCGCAGAACCCCAGGAGTGCTCGAGAAACCGATGGTGCGCAACAACTCCCCATAATCTGCTTTGGTTTGCGGCTCAGGTAGTAGTCTTGTTCCGATAAAATATGTCAGAAATGCCCAAACAAACCAACCCAAAAGAGCAACTATTGTCCCGGTAATAAGGCCCTTTGTCCCTGTAACGCCGATAGCCCCTATTCCCGCAGCCACACTGGAAATAATGACGACCATCATGGCTTGTCCCATTGCGCCCTTGTCAGCCTCGACCTCTTCATAAAGGGTAACGTCAAGCTTTGCTGCCCGTATCATACGGTTTGTAATTGATGCCATGACAACCTCACTTTACTATGCAGATTAGATTCTCAAGAATTAATTTGAAGTTATGTTTTTAATTAAAATGCCTTAAGGATCTATGTTTATTATGGTTAGATTGGCAAATGAAACAATACCAATGATAATAATACTAAGTGCGGTTGGGTCAATATCTGCGAGAGCTTGCCAATCCTCTAACTAATGAAAATCGTGCCCTTAATGACGATACCATCTGTCTATCTCAAGCAGTTCGGCCAAATGATAGGTCATGGATCATAGTATCTTGAGACTATTCAGTAGGTGATGCTTTCTTTTATTTCGTAATGCTGTGATCTATCATCATGTCTTGAAAGCACCCTCTTTGCTTTGTCTGGTACATACGATTTCTCATATATCCTTTTACCATCATGTCCACGCACGACCACACGATACTTAAGCCCCCTGTTGAAGTCGTAACCACAGCCTTTACACAGTTGAACCATTAAAAGTTGGCTAATTTTACACTCGGAACACATAAGATTTACAGACATTGTGCCTCCTTTTTCGGTGTGCGAATAGTGTGCAAATGGGGCTAAATAGCCCTCCGTTTAGGAGACAAATTAAACGATCACTATCGACGCGATACAACAATGATTCAGGCAAATTACGTACGTGCAAGTCGGTACAGGATAGAATTGAGTGGTTATGACAAATAAAAAAGGACATCAAGCGTCAAACCGTCTGATATCCTTGCGTATTCTTGGTGCGCCCGGCAGGATTTGAACCTGCGACCTACGGATTCGTAGTCCGGCGCTCTATCCGGGCTGAGCTACGGGCGCACGTGGATTGAATTTGGATTGATATGAAAATCTTCCCTCCATGTCAATGAAAATATTCCCGCCGCAAAATCGTATCCAACGGTTCCTCGCCTGAGAATACCGTCCCCCCCGATTCATTATATAATTTGGCCGTGTCATGGCTGCCTCAGCCCCATTTCATCCAAAAACAATCCACCCCGTCCAATGCTACGTGCACAAGCAGGCCGATGGCGATCAGCCTCAGTTTCGGCCATAATAGCATGGCCCCATAAACGACGATGACGGGCAGGCCGTGCAATGGGTGGTGTCCTATGCTGCAGCGAAGGGGATCGTATACCGGCGTGGCCAGTAAATGGTCCAAGTCTATCAGTATCGTTGACGCCATGACCATCCAGGCGACACCCCATCGCTTGGGAAAAGCCAGTCTGGCTATCACGCCGGGCACAAGGAAATGGAGCAGAATGTGAATGACGGGTCTAAAGGTCAATGGAATCTTTTCCTACCCGGCCGGGTTCTCACGGGTTGGCATTAAAGCCGCTTCTGTTTGTGAATAAATACACGACAGCATCCCTTTTTTTCACCATAATCATCTCCTCACAGGTTCTCTGCAACGGCCAAACCTCGCAAGGTTCATCATCAATGATTGGGGGGGGTTATAGCGACGACGATCATGATTGTGACAGCGTTCTCTGTGAATGCCACCTCGCGGTGTCGGGTTTTCAACGGTCATACAGCGAAATCGGTTGATCGACGGCCGAGTTTACCGTAAGAAGCAGGACATGTCGAATGAATACGAGGTCAACATGTTGGCGGCTTTAGAAGAGGCCGCGTGCGCTCGGCAGCTGAACGAAGTACCCATAGGTGCCGTTATCTGCGGCGACGACGGGGCCATTTTGGCCCAGTCCCACAACCATGTGATTACCCGGGCCGATCCGACAGCCCACGCCGAAATTCTGGTGCTGCGCCAGGCCTGTCGAACGGCCGGTAATTACCGGTTGCCCGGTACGACGCTTTATGTTACCGTCGAACCCTGTCCGATGTGTATGGGGGCTATCGTGCATGCCCGGGTAAAAAGGATCGTTTTCGGCGCTCACGACCAGAAATGGGGTGCCGCCGGTTCGCTGTACAACCTGCCCGCAGACACACGGCTCAACCATCGCGTGGAAGTGGTGTCCGGTATCCTCGAAAAGCCCTGCAGGCAGCTGATGCAGGATTTTTTTCGCTCAAAACGATAATCAGCGGCCGCTGATTGACACATGCGATATACTGACGTTCACTTTACAAGGCAAGGGCATAGTTTCCGGGCGACTCTTAAATTGAACAAAGGAGTTAAAGTTGGCAAATGTCATCATCGTCGGAACCCAATGGGGTGACGAGGGCAAAGGGAAAATCGTTGATCTTCTGGCTGCCGACGCCGACACGGTCGTCCGTTTTCAGGGGGGGAACAATGCCGGCCATACCATGGTGGTCGAGGGGGAACAGTTCATCAGCCACCTGGTGCCGTCCGGTATTCTGCAGGGCAAAACATGCGTCATCGGCAACGGGGTGGTGGTCGATCCCGCCGTTTTAATCGAAGAACTGGATTACCTCGGCGCCAAGGGCATCGACGTCGGACCGGACAAAATCAAGATCAGTGAACGCGCTCATCTCATCATGCCCTATCATAAGGCCATCGACCTGGCCCGGGAGAAGAACAAGGGTGACAAGAAAATCGGGACAACCGGCCGGGGTATCGGTCCAGCCTATGAGGATAAGGCCACACGGCGGGGTGTGCGTTTTGCCGATCTTCTCGAACGGGGGTTGTTTGAAGAGTGCGTGCGCACGCTGTTGGAAGAAAAGAATTTTTATTTAAAAAACTACTTTTCCTCGCCCACGCTCGATCCAGAAAGTATCATTGCCGACTGCCGGAAGTATGCCGATCGACTGGTCCCTCATGTAGCCAACGTCTCCATCACTTTGAACACGGCCACAGCGGAAGGACAGCAGCTGCTTTTCGAGGGTGCCCAGGGCACCCATCTGGATATCGATCACGGCACCTACCCTTTCGTGACCTCGTCCAATACCGTCGCCGGAAATGCCTGCTGCGGCGCCGGTATCGGCCCCACCTCCATAACCGACGTCGTCGGCATCGTCAAAGCCTATACCACCCGCGTCGGCGCCGGCCCTTTCCCTTGCGAGCTCTTCGATGACACCGGTGCCTTCATCCAGGAAAAAGGCGTCGAATTCGGAGCCACGACCGGGCGCAAGCGCCGCTGCGGATGGCTCGACACGGTCATCGTTCGCAACTCCGCCCGCCTCAATGGGCTGACCGGTCTGGCCATCACCAAACTGGATGTTCTGGGGGGTCTCGAGGAACTCAAGATCTGCAACGGTTACGAATACAAAGGCCGCCTGATGAGCGATTTTCCAGTCAGCCTAAAGGTTCTGGCCGAATGTGTGCCGGTTTACGAAACATTGCCGGGATGGTCTGAAGATATTTCAGACATTCGCGCATTCGATGACCTGCCTGCGAACACCAAGGCTTACCTGAAAAAAATCGAAGAACTGGCCAACACCCCGATTCAGATCGTTTCGGTTGGTCCCGGCAGGGACGAGACCATGGTCCTCAAGAATCCGTTTGCATGAGATTGGGATTGACAAGCCTGTCAAAGTCCTTTAAATAATTGGGCCCTAGTCGGGAAGTGGCTCAGTCTGGTAGAGCACAGCGTTCGGGACGCTGGGGTCGGAGGTTCAAATCCTCTCTTCCCGACCAAATAATAACAAATACTTAGGCCGGATTCAAAAAGAGTCCGGCCTTTTGGTTTTGGCAGTGTATTGGCAGCCTTACCTATGCGCGTGAGGGAGCGCCCCACCCTGCTCCTAATAGTTACGCTCGCGAAACAATCCCCGCGAATTTAACCGGACGAAATTACCTGATCATCTGCTACAGACAAGAGGGCTTCATCGAAATATTTTAGAAAATGATGACCCTTTCCCAGTCCAGAAAGGGTCATCGCGATCGGGCACAAATCTGAGAATTAACGAAACTGCACATGGCATCTTGTAATCCTAAAGAAATACAATTTCCGAAGATTTCATTAGTAGGCACGCAGTCCACAGCTGGGGAAATCATCATTTTGTTATCCATAGTGACAAGGATGTCAAGGTTAGATTCGGCAATTACAAAGATTTATAATGTGTAGTGATCCATGAAATTAGCGGTAATTTACCTTTTACCAAACGTTCGTTAAGTGATGGATATCCCTGATGTCGAAATCGGTGAAACACATTGAAAAGGTTATTGAATAATCTCATATTTGCTCATATTATAGGGTTTAGTGTTTGTCTGCGACTCTTTCCATACCCGATAACTAATCATAATATGGTGATGCCGCCCGGAGCGGTTGGAAAACAACCAGAAGCAGGGGGGTGGTATCATAGCGGCTCAACAGGTAATGCTTCACCATAGTGTCTGAAACATGAAGTGAAATACGTCCTTTTGCATACCAAGCTTAATCGACCGTCTGTAGCGCCTGATATATTGTCGCGGGAACGCCTGATCAAACTACTCGGCCGGGGTCTCAAACGGCCGTTGACCTTGATTTCTGCTCCGGCCGGCTACGGTAAGAGCACTCTGGCCAGCCGCTGGGTTGCATCCGGTGATTATCCCTGGGCCTGGGTGTCGCTTGACAAGGACGATAACGACCTGCGCCAGTTTCTGAGCTATCTACTTGCCGCCATTCAAAAGCGCTTTCCCAAGAGTGACCCGCGTTGCGAAATGTTCCTGACGTCCGATCGCCTACCGCCAGCCGAAGAGCTGGCACGATTTCTGCTCAACGACCTCCACCAGGTGCCGGAACCGTTCAATCTTGTTTTGGATGATTACCAGTGCATTACCAATAAGTACGTCCATGATATGATCGGTGCATTGCTGAAGTACCCAGTCCAGACTATGCATCTCGTACTGGTAACGCGCCAAGATCCACCGCTGCCCCTCGCCGCGTTGCGTGGCCGCGGATTGATAAATGAAATCCGGGCGGTTGATCTACGTTTTACGCTTGGAGAAACGGCGGCGTTATTCAACGAGATGTTCAAAATCCCTCTTGATAATAAAACGGCTGCGCATTTGGATAAAAAAATTGAAGGGTGGGCTGCAGGGCTACGACTGACCGGTCTCTATCTGAAAGATAGCGAGGATGCGGCAGGACAAGTGCGGCTACTCAGCGGCAGTTCGCTGCACATCGCTGAATATTTGGTTAGCGAGGTGTTGGAGCGCCAAAAACCGGACATACTGGCTTTTCTCACGGAGACTTCGATTCTAGATCGTTTCTGCGCCCCACTTTATGAGCAGATGTGCCAACAAATTACAAGTGCAGACAACAAACCGCAGGGGATTGAGGCGAAAAGGATTATCCGGCAGTTGGTCCAGACCAACTTGTTCGTGATTCCCATCGACAATCAAGGGCATTGGTTTCGGTATCACCATCTTTTTCAAGACTTCCTTAAAAGCGTGCTGCGCAAAAAGCGCACTCCGAATCAAATTGCCGACCTTCATCGGATGGCCGGCAACTGGTTTGCCGAAAATGATCTGATTGAAGAGGCTATTGGGCACCTGATAAGCGCCGGAGACACCCAAGCGGCGATTCAGTTGGTCGTCGATCGCCGCCATGAGCTTTTTAACACCTCATATTTCGTCCGCCTGGGCCGATGGCTGCAACTTTTGCCGAAGAACGCCGTGGCGGAAACCCCGCTGTTGGCCACCACTCAAGCCTTTATCGGCATCGAACTGGGAAACGATATCGACGCCTATCTTTTTACCGAGAGAGCGGTAAGGATGTTGGCAGCCCTTCCCCCACAATCGGACGTGTACCCTATACTGAAAGGTGAAGTGTCAGTATTGCGAGGCCTTATGGCCTTGCTCACGGGTGATGCGCACAATGGTATTGTATATGCACAAACGGCGTTGAATACACTTCCCGAACATATGGAAATGATACGCTCACTGGGGATTGGTGTTCTTTCTGTTTGCCATCAGATGAAGGGAGACATCGATCATGCCATCGTGGTGATCCGGAAGAATCTGGCCGATACGACGCTGTCGGCCAATATGGAGGCGCGGCTGCATTTTTATCAGTGCCTCGTTTACTATATGGACGGCAATCTCACCAGCACGATGAATGCCGCACGTCGATGTTTGCAGGTCTTGGGGAATGTTACATTTTATCACACCCGGACATTTGCCGATTACTTTCTCGGCAAAGTGCACTATCTACAAAACCAACTCGACAAGGCTGAAACCTGCCTCTTGAAGGTGCTGGCCGATTATCACGCAGCCAATCCATCTTATTTGGCTCATGCCGGTATCATCTTGGCCTGTATCTACCTCTCCCGGGGTGATGATGCCGCCGTTAAGGAGTTAATCGAGCAGGTCAGCGACAATTGCCGGAAAAACGACCATATCAAACCTTTGTCCCTTATCCGTGCATTTGAAGTCGAAATTGTGCTGCGCCGGGGAGATATCCGGCGGGCGAACCAGTTGTGCAAGCAAATTGATTTTGAAGTGCGGCCGCCAATATGGTTCCACTACACGCCGCAACTCACCCCCATTAAGTGCATGCTGGCCCAAGGCACGGGGAACAGCTTGAAAACAGCTCACGCTCGGCTTTTGGAATGGGATAAACGGATGAACGGAATCTGTCGCAATAATTTGCGCATCGAGATTTTGGCCCTGCTGGCCCTGGTTTGCCACAAACAAAGAGACGAAGATGCTGCCCTGCAACATCTCCGGACCGCCCTGAATTTGGCCGAACCGGGTGGTTGGATCCGTACCTTTTTGGACCTGGGAGAACCCATGGCAGCGCTGTTGATATCCTTCCTGGAATGCCACCCGGCCCAAACCTTTGCGCAAGAGATTCTGATCGCCCGCCAAGCGGAGCACCCCATTAGGGTATCCTCCGAGCCGGGCGATCGCCTAACCCGGCGGGAAACCGAAATTCTTTCCCTTCTGGCAGAAGGACTGAGCAACAATGAAATTGCCGAAAAGGTCTTTATCTCCCCCGGCACCGTAAAGACCCATCTGAAAAATATTTTCAAAAAACTCGGGGTCAAGCGGCGCATGGAGGCGGTTAAAAAAGGCCTTGGTCTATGGCACAATACCAGCAAATAAAAAAATCCCACCTAAAATACCCCTTTTGGGAGATTTACAGCCGGAATCGAAAACAGTAGGTCATCGCTTTAGAGATCCGGACCCCATTCGTATAACGCGACCATGGGACTGACAATACCCCTTTCCTTTCATCTGCTGACCCGCCCCTCCTATCCGAACCGGATCGCTTTGTTTTGAACACGTTCAGCTCTCCATTTATTTCTCAACGAGGAGTCCGGAATGGACAAGCCTGCTACATACCAAATCACAGTGGAGGGTGTCGTTCCCGAGCTCATGCAAGACCGCCTGGGCGGTATGCAACTTATCGCCGGATCCATGAAAGACACGACACTTAAAGGCTGGTTGCCCGATCAAGCCGCGCTCAAAGGCGTGCTGGATACACTCTATAGTTTACGTCTGCCCATTGTGGCGGTCGTCCGACTGTGATGCTTCCGAAACTGGCGCGATCGGCCATTGAGCAAGCGCAATGAAAAGTCGCGACGAGGTGCTGGATCACACTGAATAGTATTTGAGCCCATTTTTTGCCCAACACCCATACGGCATCCCTTTTAAAACCTCGGACTGTTTCAGAAACCGGAAAAATTTATTTCTGATTGCGAAGGTCGGTAAAAACAATAAAAACGAAACATAGAAAGAAGGAGAAGCCAATGAAAAGACTTACAAAAATGATTTTCGGCTTGGCGATTGTGTTATTGATGGCGCTGGCCACCTGGAAGATTAAAGAACTCACCTTCATCAACCCAACAGTCCCATAGGAGAAAGACCATGGCAGAAGAGAAAGCAACATTCGATCCGGCCTGGGATGAAATCGACTCCTCCGCGACTGAGGTCGCTGAGTTCGAGGGCGGCTGGCTCTACAAGCAGAACGCCGTTCACCTGATCGTTCTCAGTGGCACCTACTACGAGATGGGCCGCCAATACGGTCAATTGCTGAAGGAGCAGATTCACTGGCACTTCAACGAACTGAAGAATGATTTCCTGGTGCGGCCAGCCGGGAACAACCCCGTCGATCGACCGGCACCATTGCTGAGCTATCAGGAGCTCAAACAAAAGTTTATGCCGGGGTATTATCGCGCCCAGCCCTACAGCCAAAAGCAAATGATCCAGGGGGCAGCCGACACATCGGGCCTATCCATCGAGGAAATGGTGTTCATGGACCATATGCTGCAGGCGGTGATTATGTCTGCCGGCATCTCCGGTTGTACGAGTGCAGCGGTATGGGGCAAGGCCAGTAAGGATGGTCGTCTTTACACCGGGCGCAACCACGACTTCGGTAAAGCCTGGCGTGATCGCCTGGGCAAGATTGGCGTCATGCGGGTCATGAACCCCACCGGCTCAGACATCAGCGTGGCGGCGGCAACCCGGGCCGGTCAACTCAATACGGCCATCGATCTCATGAACAGCAAGGGGCTATACATTGAGTTCAACAACGCCGATAACACTCGCCCCACGTGCCTGCCGACCAACATGCGGGCCATTGACGATCAGTCTTATTCCCTCGTCGTAGACTACCAGTCGGTAGCGGAACTCAACGTGGTGGTGCCCAATATCAAATCCAGCGATGCGCTGCTCATGTTGGCCGCAGACCCGACCGAGGCCCGGTATTTTGAGCTGAGCCCCTATTTCTCGGTCAGAACCGATCCGGAGTTTCTGGATGGGCAACTGACCTCACGGGGGAACCATGCCCTCCACCCCTTATGGAACATGGACGCCGAGAGCGATCCGGAACGCACGATCGCCTTCTCGATGATGCGCCGATCGAATTTCGTCAAGTACCTCAGTGAAGATCCATCGACCAACGACGACGCCAAGATGCGGGCGTTTCTGAGCAAACAAATCATCGTCGATGGCAAGACCTCAGATGGTGCGGCCTGCCTGATGGAACCGGCGGTCAAAGTTGAAGACTGGACCGCTTACCAGACGGTCACGATCCCGGCGGAACGCAAGTTCTTCTGGCGGATCCCGACACATACGCCGTGGCTGGAGTTCAATCTTGCCAAGTACTTCACCAACACTTAGCAACGTCATGGCGCGTGGTGCCGACACCAGAGCCGAACTGAAGAGACATGAGCACATAGCGATGCAACATGAGCCAGTTGATAACTCGTTTTTCCCGCACGTCGGGGACTACACGGAGACGGGTCGATGAAGCGATCGGATCAGGTCCAATCCCGAACGGACCCGGCAGGCGGTGAATCCGAGGCCGTTTCTTTCCACAAGGTGTGGCAGTTCGTTTTGAAAGTCGGCGAGGCGGCCAAACGATACGGGTCCTCCACGCCCCGGCTGCAGGCCTACCTCGAGGCCATGGCGCGGTTCTTTGGCTACGAAGGTGTCTTCAACATAACGCCGCGGGAGATCGTATTCGCCCTGCGCGAAGCGCCCGGCCGCATGCAGCGGACCGAGGTGATGAACGTTCCGTCGTCCGGGGTGGATCTGAACAAGCTGGCCCGGTTGGGAGATCTGCTCGACGAGGTGAAGGCCGGCAAGGTGTCCCTGCATGAAGCCTCAGACCGAATGGAGGAAATCGATCGCATCCCGGTTCCCTGGGGGGTCGGGTGGAACCTTGTCGCCTATTGCTTCATCGGTCTCGGACTGCCGCCCATTCTGGGTGCCGGACGGCCGGACGCGTGGGTCGCGATGGTTCTGAGTGCAGTCGTGTACGGGATTGTCCTGCTGTCCGGGCGGCTTGGTGACCGGGCCGCCTACTGGATGCCGCTGACGACCGCATTCGTAGCCGCAGTTCTGGCCACCCTTGCCAAAATCTGGGTTCCCGAGCTGAATCTTGTCGTGGTCATCCTGTCCGCTGTCGCAGTGCTGCTTCCGGGATACACGATCAGCCTCGGGGTCATCGAACTGGCCGCCCAGTACGTCGTCTCCGGCGCCGCGACCCTGATCAGTGGACTTGTTTATATTGCCATGCAGGTCGCCGGCGGCTGGCTCGGTATCATGGTGATAAGCCATTTGATCGCCGTGCCCACGGCTGCTGCGGCCGCGCCGGTGTCAGGGATGTGGCTTTGGGGGGTGGTCGCGTTGGTCAACCTGGGCCTGTGTATCGTCTTCCAGACATCCTGCAGGGATTTCCTTTGGGCGTTTGTGCTCTGCATGCTTGCGTACCTGGGGATTTATGCCGGCAGCGTGCTTGTCGGGGGCAACTTCGGCAACCTGCTCGGCACCATCATTGCGGCAGGCTTCTCGAATCTGTGGTCAAGGTGGACGAACCGTCCGACCTCCATCGTGCTCATCCCGGCCATTGTTCTGCTCGTCAGCGGCAGCATCGGGTTCAGAGGCCTGGCGTCCTTGGCGGAGGGACAATTGGTCCTTGGTTCACAGGAGTTCTTCCAAATGTTTGTGGTTGCGTTGACGATCGCGGCAGGACTGCTGATCGGCAACACGCTCTTTCGACCGAAGATCACGCTTTGACTCCGGCGCCTTCCGATACCGGTTTGTTCGGTGACATCAGAAGAATCAGGATTAAGGCAAATGGCCACGCTGCTCCGCCTGCCCACGGTCGCCGCTGCACAGGACGATACTTTGCAAGTTAGTTGCTGAGAAGAGAAGATAACGTCGATCTTTAGACAAAAGGGACTTTTTCCATTATCGAAAGAAAGGGGGAAAAATGAAAACCGCTGACCATCGAGGGCTGGCAGAAGACCTACTATGCCTCTCCGGTGGATTTTGGCGGCGGCGTTCCCGGCTCACAGCCCCGAAGAATGGGTGCTCCGGACACACTGCCGGATACCCATGGGCATTGAGGTCGGCATCTGACAATTCAAATCACCTGATAATAATCTGCAAAGTCTGATCCAAAAGGAGATTAATCGTGAAACCAAAACTTTGTCACCTGGCGTTAGTGGTTATTTGCCTGACAAGTTCCCTGGTCACCTATGCCGAGGACAATCCGCTGGCCAAATACCTGGAAGTCCCCGGCGCAAAGACGACTTTACAGGTTAGTCGCGCCAAATCGCCTTTCTCACTGGCGTTCGTTCAGGATGCACAGAAAAGGTTTGAAAACTTCCATTATCAGTTAGGGGGGGATCATGCGCTCTATTACAATCTGCATTTAAGCGAGGTATTGAACACGGCCGTCTCAAAGCCGAATGAATTGTACAAACCGCTTGAAAAGGCGCTCCGCCCCGAACTGGGTGACAAGGTGTCCTTTACGGTCAACGAAGGCGAGCTGACCCTGAACGACTATGTGGTCCATCCGAATCACAGGGTGCAAGCGGTGGTCATGATCCAAAAGGGGAAGATCGTTTATGAGACCTACCCCGGGATGAACCCGATGGACCTGCACGTCTGGATGTCACCGGGTAAATCCACGGTTGGGTTGGTGGTCGCCCAGTTGGAAGCCGAGGGAAAGATCGACATGAACAAGGCGGTCGTGGAATACCTGCCAGAGTTCAAAGGCACCAATTGGGATGGCATCAAGATGATCGACGCCGCCAATATGGCGACCGCACTTCAACTGGAAGAAACGATGGAAGCCATCGTTGATCCCGAGTCGATCATCGTGCGCTTCTTCAGTGCAGAGTTCGGTTCGCCCAACCCCGCGACGGGGAAGGTCGATAACTGGCTTGAAATCCTGAAGACTGCGGACCGGATCGAGGGCGAAGAGCCCGGCTATCGATTTCGATACTCCTCGGCGGTGACCCAGATCTTTGTGAAGATCGCAGAGCGTATTGAAAACAAGACCTGGGCAGCGATCTTTGAGGAGCGCGTCTGGGGCAACATGACCGCCCGTTTGTCTATGCAACATCATCTGACCCCTGACGGAACGTCTGTGGCGCACGGATTGCTGTCGACCACGGCGGAGGACTTTGCCCGCTTTGGCATGTTGTTTACCCCAAGCTGGGACAAGGCCGCGGTAAAACCGGTGGTCTCGGCGAAGGTCCTGAAGCGACTGCAGACCGCAGGGAGCCCGGAAGCGTTTCGCAGAGGCACAAAATACCAAGGGCTGAAGGAGGATTTCGGAGAAGCGCCGCTGATGAATTCCTTTCAATTTGATGCGGTATTTGAAGATGGCGCCTTGTGGAAACACGGGAATCTCGGTCAGGGTATCTACATCGATCCGGCCCGTGATTTTGTGGGTGTGTACTTCTCTACCAACGGCTATATCCCCCCTTATGGACAGGATCGGATGCCGGGTTACCTGAGAAGAGCGGCCAAATTGTTGGCCGAAAATTGATGTGATGTCGAAAAAAAGAGGATGAAATGAAGCGAACAGCCCTAATTGTCTTTGCGATCGTGACCGGCCTGGTGCTTACGGCGCCGGCTGGTGCCACGGAGGCCGAACCGCCGCCCCGGGTGCTTTTCACCAACGTGCACGTCTTCGACGGCAAGGCCGAGAAGCGCATCATGAATGCGAACGTGCTGGTCGAGGGCAACCTCATCAAGCAGGTCTCGCCAACGCCGATCTCGGCTAAGGGGGCTAAGGTCATCGACGGCGGCGGGCGCACGCTGATGCCGGGTCTGATCGACGCGCACTGGCACGTGATGTACGTCGGGACGCCGCTGAGCACTCTGGTGAATGGCGACATGGTCGAGGTCGCGGCACGGGCCGTGCCCAAGGCCGAGGCCGTGCTGATGCGCGGCTTCACCACGGTGCGCGATGTGGGCGGGCCTGCCGAATCCATCAAGAAGCTGATCGACACGGGTGTGATCCCGGGGCCGCGCATCCTGCCGTCGGGCCCGCCGATCTCCCAGACGTCGGGGCATTTCGACTACCGGGACTATCAGGGAGTCCCCGAAGGCAATGCCGATCCGCTGTCTTATTGGTACCGCACCAGGATGCTGAGCCTCGCCGACGGCGTGCCGGAGATGTTGACACGCGTCCGCGAAAACCTGCGCATGGGCGCCTCGCAGATCAAGCTGGCGACCGGGGGCGGCGTCTCGTCGGTCTACGACCCGCTCGATGTCGCGGAATACACGGTGGAGGAGATCAAGGCGGCCGTCGATGCGGCGGAAGACTGGAACACCTATGTCGCCGTGCACGTGATGACCGACCGGGCGATCCGAAAGTCCATCGAGGCGGGCGTGAAGTCCATCGAACACGGATATTTTGCCAGCGACGAAACCCTGAAACTGATGGCGAAGAAGGGTATCTGGATCTGTGTTCAGCCATTTTTCGAGGGGGACCTCGAGTATCCCGACGCTGACCGTTCGGCGAAGTTCAAGCAGGTCACGGACGCCACGGCGAGTCTCTATCCCCGGGTGAAGAAGTTCGGCGTGAAACTCGGCTTCGGCTGCGATTTCCTGTTCAATCCACCCTCCGAGAACCAGGGTGCGCAGCTCGCCCGGCTCGGCACCTGGTTCACGCCGGCCGAGGTCTTGAAGATCGCCACCTCTCAAAATGCCGAATTGCTTGAGATGAGTGGCCCGCGCCATCCCTACCGGGAGGGCAAACTGGGCGTCATCGCCGAGGGCGCCTATGCCGACCTGATCCTCGTCGACGGGAACCCGCTCGACAACCTGGATTTGGTGGCCGACCCCGATAAGAACTTCAACCTGATCATGAAGGACGGCGTGATCTACAAGAACAAGCTTTGATGGAAGCCAAGATTCAGCCTCTCAATCTGGATGGAGCAGGGCTGAAATCGCAGTACGATGAGAACAACATAACCATGCAATGCCTTCAAATGCTACGCATCCTGTGCGGCCTGGACGCAGCGGCCTCAGCTTCGATGGCATGTCAATGGTTACCGCGCGAGACCGAGACTGAAGTCGTCATCGCTGCCATCAGATCTTTAATTGGTAATGCGGATCTCGGTATTTGTTAGGAATGAAAAGGAGAAAAACAATGAAAAGGACATTACCGGTACACATCATCAGGACGCTGTTGTCAGGCATTGCACTTATGGCGGCATTGTCGGTGTCCGCCATGGCGGCCGACATTCCAGCGGAGGTGACGTTGTTCAAGAACGTCAACGTCTTCGACGGCAAGAGCGACAAGCTGCTGATGGGCTATGACGTGCTCGTGGTCAAGAATCTGATCAAGAAGGTCGCGAAAGACATTCCAACCTCCGGGACCTATGAACTCGACGTCAAGACCGGCGGGTTGAAGCCGATGGAAACGCCCCATACGGCGGAATTCCAGCCTGGCAATGTCGTGATGATTTACGAACAGGAGCGGACGGTCAAAAAAGAGGTCAAGGTCGATGTCATCGACGGCGGGGGGCGCACGCTGATGCCGGGCATGATAGAGGGACACGGGCACGTCACCTATGCGTCTCCGCTTCTGGACATGATGCTGAACCAGGATATCACCGAGCAGGCGATCCGCGCTGCGCGCCGTGCGCACGATTACCTGATGGCCGGCTTCACGACGGTGCGTGATATGGGCGGCAATGCCTTCGGCCTTCGGAAGGCACTGGATGCCGGAATGTTCCCCGGCCCACGCATCTACCCCAGCGGTCCGGCGATCGGTCAGACCACGGGGCATGGTGATTTCCGGACAGCCAATGACGGGCATCCGTATTTCGACGGCCGGGAGCGGGCCGGCGTCGCCGAGAGGCTCGGTTGGACGAAGATCGCCGACGGCCCGGACGAGGTGCGGCGTGCGGTGCGCGACAACCTGTTCCGCGGCGCTGCCCAGATCAAGCTCATGGCGGGGGGCGGCGTGACCAGCTTCACCGATCCTCTGTTCTCGACGGCCTACAGCGCCGCAGAACTTGCGGCGGGCGTCGAGGAGGCAAAGCGTTACGGCACCTATGTCGCCGTGCATGCGCAGACAAATGCCGGTGTTGTCGCGTCGCTCGACGCCGGGGTGATTTCGATCGAGCACGGCCTGATCCTCGAGGAGGATACGGTCAAGCGTATGGCCAAGGCCGGCGCCTACTACTGTCCGCAGGCGTTCCTGGCCCTGCAGGACGTGTCGAAGAACCCGATGTTCCAGGATCCGATCCAGCAGGAGAAGAACCGGCAGGTCGCCAAAGGCGCGCCGCAGGCGATCGAATGGGCCAAGAAATACGGCGTCAAGATACTCTGGGGCAGTGACCTCTTCTTCGGTGATGACGCCTGGGTGAACTTCCGGCAGGAATTCGCCTACCGGGAACGATTCTTCACGCCCATCGAACAGATGATCCAGGTCACCGGCAACAACGGCGAAGTGCTCGCGCTGTCGACCTGGAAAAACCCCTATCCGCATGGCCCGCTGGGTGTGATCAAGGAAGGCGCTTATGCTGATATTCTGCTTATTGAGAAGGATCCCACCAAAGACATAAAGGTGTTGATGGATTCCGATAATCTCGCCCTGATCATGAAGGACGGCAAGATCTACAAGAACGGGCTCTGATCCACGTCGCGACTCTGCGTACCCATTTCGGAGCAGCAGAGCCGTGACCGAAATTTATAGAGAATATCATGACACTGCAAAACCTTAAAAAGCTTCGCGTCTTATGTGAACCGAAATGTCTCGGACTCCAGCTCTCGCGACGGTCCAATAGGATTATGCGCGCCTCTTGGATTGTGTGCGTCCTGGGATTGCTTCTCACCGGCGTGGCCGTCGGCGAAGAGGTGCGCGAGGTGACATGGGCCGACCTGCTCCCCAAAAAGCCGGTCGCCTTCAACGATCCCTTTGAGAAGCTGTCCGAAGCGCAGCTCTACGATCTATCGATAGTTGCGCGCATCCGCTACCTGATCGAGAGCGGCAAGGACGATGCCGAAGGATCCAGTGCGGCCGAGGAGAAACGGCTGGTGGCGAAGCTGGAGGGTGAGGGAATCGACGTTGACTGGTTGATGTCGCAGCGGGAGCGGGTAGCCGAGGTGCGGCGCCAGCGGGCCGAGGCCGTCGATGACGGCATCCACGGGCGGAACATCCGGATTCCCGGTTACGCCCTCCCACTAACGGTTGAGGAGGGTCGGGTGACCGAATTCCTCCTCGTTCCCTGGGTGGGCGCCTGCATTCACACGCCGCCCCCGCCGCCGAACCAGATGATCCACGTCTCCTACCCGGTGGGCATCGAGGACCGCGGCCGATTCGCGGCCGTCTGGCTCGAGGGCCTGATCCGGCTCGAGCCGGCCAGCTACGATCTGTTCCTGGTGGACGGCACGACGAGCATCAACGTCGCCTACACCCTGCAGGCGGAGCGCATTGCCCCCTATTCCAGTCGGAAATCGGACGCGCTCTCCAAGGTCGGTGCCCCGGCGCTCACCCCGGACCACGGGTGGTGGCAAAACCTCCAGACACGGGTCTCGATCCTGTTCACGCGGACGATGACCGACATCCGGGATCGCGAGTCGTCGGGTCCGCTCTGGATCGGGGTGCTGGTCGCCTTCCTCTATGGCGTGGTTCACACCCTCGGGCCCGGTCACGGCAAGGCGGTGGTCGTTTCCTACTTTGTCGGCCACGGCGGCAGTCTCGCCCGGGGTCTGCAAATGGGGACACAAATTGCTGTCTTCCATGTGCTCTCGGCGGTGGTCGTGGTCTGGCTCACCGACTTCGCGGTGCGACAGGCGACCGGCAACGCACCGTCCGACTACCGGCTGGTGAAGCTGGTCAGCTACGCGGGCATCATCGCGATCGGCACCTTAATGCTGTGGAAAGCGATCCAGGGCGTGCGGAAGCGGGCCGATCACGAACATGACCACAACCACAATCACCACCACGAGGGAGGCTGTCACGCCTGTGAAGCCATCGCCCGGCGCGAGAAAGGACCAACCGGCTGGTTGGCGCTGGCGGTGGGGTCGGTCCCCTGCACCGGCGCCCTTCTCATACTGCTCTTCGGCATGGCCAACAACCTGCTTGGCCCGGCGATCCTGATGGTGGTCGCGATCTCCGTCGGCATGGCCGCCGCGATGTCCGGGATCGGAATCCTCGCCATTCTCGGACGCCGCTCGATCGACCGCCGCCTGAACGTAGAACGGCGCGCGGACTTCGCTTCGCGGGCGTGCATTGCCGCGGCCGCCCTGGTTTTCCTCATTGGCAGCGGGCTATTCAGCATGACACTCATTTATAAGAACGAACCCGTGGTTGGGAACGTTACACAAGCTTTGACAGAACTGGGCGTTTCAGACGTTTTGGAAGTGACACAATCTGAGGTTGGCCAAAAACACCAACCTAACAAGTGAGAAGGAGGTTCAAGATGCAAAGACGTAATCTCATTCAACTCTTCGGCCTGGTGGCGACGATGCTCATGCTCTGATAGTCATGTTTTCCTGGGAGTTAGGTTTTTAACCTACCACATTAATTACCTTTATACTGGAGGAATAGAGAGATGTTAATCCAACAAAAAATTCTGACCATCATACTGTTGGCCATTCTCGGCGGTTTCGGTTTAGCTGTCGTTCCGGCCCAGGCCCAAGATTACGATGTGGTGATTCTCAACGGCCGGGTCATGGACCCCGAAACCATGTATGACAGTGTCGCCAACGTTGGCATCAAAGACGGCAAGATCGCCGTCATCACAAAAGACAAGATCGAGGGCAAAGAGACGATTGACGCGACGGGGCTGGTCGTGGCCCCTGGATTTATCGACGGCCATCAACACTGCCTGGAACCCTATGCCTACCGGCTGATGGTGCGTGACGGTCGGACGACGATAATGGATCTGGAGGTGGGGGCATACGGCCCAAACATAGACAGGTTCTACAAGAAACTTGAAGGCAATTCGCCGGTTAACTTCGGGGCCTCTGTTTCCCATGAATTTGCCCGGGCCGCCGTGTTGGACGGATTTTCCGATTGGAAATATTTGAACACGCCCGATGCTGCTAAATCCCGTGTCAAGCAGGGCTGGTCAGCCACACGCCCCACGCTGGAGCAAGGCAACCGGATCCTTGCCGACATGGATGAAGGCCTCCGTCAGGGAGGCTTGGGTATAGGCTCCACCCTCGGCTACATGCGAGCTGGGGTGTCTTCCCGAGAGCTATTTGAAATGCAAAGGATCGCAGGTAAGTATGGCCGCTTTATTAATATACATTTCCGCCTGACTCCCGGTGACGATGTGCAGGAAGTCATGGGTATCCAGGAGATGCTGGCTAATGCTGCTGCCCTTGACTCTCCGGCAATTGCCGCCCACTTTAACAATCCGGGATACAACATGGTTCATGAGCTTCTCGTGAGGATGCGCGATCAGGGTTACAACGTGTGGGGCGAGATCTATCCATACCACGCCGGTTCAACAGCTCTGAACGCCGTATTTCTAGAACCAGAGGTTTGGGTGAAAGCACTTGGCAACAAGTATGAAGAAACGATTCAGGATGTGGAAACCGGAGAGTTCTATACCCAAAAATCAAGAGAGGAAATGCTCAAAAAAGAACCAACGCGGACGGTGATTGTGTATAAGTGTCCGGAAGAATGGGTTGTCAACTGGATCAAAATGAAAGGGGTTGCCATCGGCAGTGACGGCATGCCGCTCATGCCCGATGAAGGATTGACCTGGGACACGCCCTACGACAAGCTTCCCAATACCCATCCCCGTTTCTCCGGAAGTTTCGCCAAGGTGCTCCGTCTGGCCAGGGAGAACGACATCCCCTTGATGCAGGCGGTTGCCATGACCAGTTACAACTACGCCAAGCCGCTGGGTGACATGGGCCTGAAGGCCATGCAGGTGCGTGGCCGCATGCGAGAAGGCATGGTGGCTGACATTACCATGTTCGATCCAGAGACCGTTACCGACAATTCCACTTTTGCCAAGGGAAACTTGCCATCTACCGGCATTCCCCATGTGATCGTCAACGGCATTATCGTGATGAAAGACTCGGAACCGATCAAACGGTTTGATGCCGGTCAGCCGATTCGTTTCGAAGTCCAGGAAAAAGGGCGCTTCGAACCATTAACCGAGGAGGGGTGGGCCAAAACATTCTATGCATCGCCGATTGATTTTGGCGGCGGCGTGCCCGGCTCACAGCCTCACATGCATTAATTTCTTGGTTAAAAACCTGTCATGAAAGTGATACTGCCGTTTGCCGGTCTACGTAACCACGGCCGGCAAGCGGTAACTGACTTTGATTGGGGCTTAAAAGTATTACGGGGCTTTTTTCCAATACAACAAGGCGATGAAATGCAAGTAGCAAAAAGAATGGTTTTTTTGATGGTGTTGCTTCTATGCACGACCGCATCAGCGGCCGACGATAAGGAAATCATGGTCAAACTGAGCGTTCCCGACGCAGCGTGGACCATTGTCATTGATGAAGTCCACAAAGTTGGAAACGAGCTGTGGGTCATTGCTATCGCTTCGCGAAACACGGACCTGATGGTTGCGCAGGTGATCTCGACCGTGCAGGCCTCACTGAAACTGGATGCGCCCGAACTGCCAATGAAATATTTTATCATCGGAAAAACCTGGGATTGGAAGAACGCGGAACCGTACACCTTCATCAATGATATGAAGCAGATCGGGAAAAAGGTGAAATCCGGCCAGCTTCTCTACAGGGCAGCGAAGCCGGGCCTTTGATCAAAAAAATTGGGTACTGATGAAAAAGATAGGTTTAGCCTGGATCTGTTGCCTGATTCTTCTCTGGGCCGTGTGGGCTCTTCCGGCATCTGCCCAAACTTCCGATCCGGACACGCCGCCGCCGGCCGAGTCCGCGGCTCAAAGCGGCGCCTCCCAATTTGGCGGCCCCAGTAGCGTCGGCGGTACGCTCAACAGTGACCGGGAAAGCGAGGCAGCCGTCCCTGACAGAGTTAATCTGCTTGATCGGTATTTTGGTTTCAAGCAGCAAGTCGAAGATGCACACGGGTTCAGCTTTGGCTTCGACTACAACGCCTTGTTTCAGGCAGCCAGCGATAGCCTGGGAGAGGATACGGCCGCCGGCGGCGTGTTCCGGGCCTACGGCAGCTGGACTCTGGTGGGCAAAGACAGCGGCGATACCGGCACCTTGGTTTACAAAGTGGAAAACCGCCACCGCTTGGGCACCGAAATCGCTCCCAAAGATTTAGGGGCCGAAGTCGGGTATGCCGGGCTGACGGCTGTGACGTTTTCCGACATTGGCTGGGCCTTAACGAATCTGTACTGGAGCCAGCGTCTTCTGAAAAACCGCCTGGCCTTTGTGACCGGTATCGTGGACACCACTGACTACGTCGATGTTTACGGGTTGGTAAATATATGGACCGATTTTAGCAACTATGCCTTCACCACCAACCCGACAATCCCCGCTCCTGACCAGGGGCTGGGCGCGGCGGTGCGTGTGATGCCCACCGAAAACCTCTATATCCTCGGCGGCATTGCCGATGCCAACGGCGACCCCACCAATCCCGGTGACAGCGTCAATTCGTTTTTCGGCGATACCGAATTTTTCACGCATATCGAAGTGGGCTGGATATCTTCCTGGGACAGGCGGTTTTCCGACAATATCCACCTGACCGCTTGGCACGTTGACGAACGCAAAGAGGCGCAGGTACCCAATGGGTGGGGCGTGGCTTTTTCCTTCAGCCGGTTGTTCGCCGACACCTGGGAACCCTTCTTTCGCGTCGGATATTCCGAAAACGGCGGTGCGTTATGGGAACGTTCGGTCAGTGCGGGCTTTGGCTACTACCCGGACAAAAAGGGCAATGCATTGGGCGTGGGGTTGAACTGGAGTCGCCCTGCCGAAGACGTCTTCGGTCTTGGGATGGACGACCAGTACACGGCCGAAATCTACTATCGGTTCCAATTGCTGAGGATTCTGACGATAACCCCCGACGTGCAGTTCATATTCAACCCGGCGCTAAACACGGATGAGGAATTGATTACGGTTTGGGGGTTGCGGGTGCGGCTGGCTTTTTAGACCTTACAGCGAATGCATGAACGTTCTAACATCCTGATTCAATGTGGACTGTTGCTCAGAAGGATAAAGAGATTCATGCACGATGACACAGAATGACCCGGAGGTGCCTTAAAGATGAATAACCCTGGAAAAGAATCCACTTCTAAAATGCATCGATTTGGTGACAGACTGCATCTTGTTCATCACGTAACCGATGACAAGGGCAATCGCATGGCCACGGTGACCGGACCCCTTAAAGTTGAGTTTCGTCTCGAAGATTTGGGGCAGCTCCTGGCCGGCGCCTGCGTGATGGCTTTGCCCGTGGCGCTAACCGAAGAGGTGTGGAACCTGGGAGAGACGTTATCCAGCGGCCGTACCTTGCTGATCCTGGGCTTTTCCGTATTTGCGCTGGCCGGCTTCATTTGGGGACTCTTCTATGGAAACCGGATCGTCGAGTTTCGTGGACATTTTTTCAAACGCGCTATCTCGGCCTACGTGGTGACGTTTTTGGTTGCGTTGTTGCTTCTCTTTTTGTTCGATAAGGCTCCCATGGATGATCTGAGGGTAACTTTTACGCGAACAATCCTCGTGGCGTTTCCGGCGGCGTTTGCCGCTACAGCAGTAGATTTCATGAACTAGTCTATAGACAGATCAAAGTGATTGGCCGATCCCTCAATAGTGTGGTGGTGACATGTTGATCAATCTTCTCTTGGGCCTGTTGATCATGGGGTTTTGCCTCTTGCTGCAGTCGCTTCTCGTCGTCGCAGCGCTGCGGTACTATGCCCATCGCCAGGGTTATGTAAAGCATCCGTCCTTGTGGCGTACCATTTGGGTTGTCAATGGAGTGATGGTGATTCTGGTTGCCGGCAACGTTCTTCAGGTGGCGATCTGGGCCCTGCTCTTCAGGTTGATAGGCGAGTTTTCCGGTATTGGTGAGGCTTTCTATCATTCGGCCGTCAATTTCTCTACCCTTGGTTACGGAGATATCGTTATGTCGGAACGACAAAAGATTCTCGGGCCTCTGGAAGCCATTAACGGCGTGCTCATGATCGGAGTTTCAACCGCCGCCTTAGTGGGGTTGTTCCGGGACGCCATGAAAAAGACCATTGAAGCCAAAAGAACTGCCTCCAAGAAGGCTCAACAAATGAATAGATGAAAAGACCGTCGATCGAAAACCGGCCGACCCAAGCAAACCTTTAACCAGACATGGCGATTTCGCATGCTTTTCCCGAGGTGCCCTCCCGTGAAATCAACGACGCGCGGTGAGGATATAAAGCGCTATAAGAATAGCTCAGAAAGCGCTAAGCATACCGTTATGTCGTGAAAGCGAGAAAGAGAAAAATGGAAGTATCTAAGAAAGATTTGATCTTCATCTTGACCCTTTGCAGCGTGCTCCCATTGGCAACCAACTGTACAAAGTTGCCGGACAATACCGGTCGAACCCCAACTTATGCGGTCAACGACGGTGACAAAACCAGGCTTGGCCGCGACTTCGGCGAATTGCTAAAAAATCAAGATCCCGAACATTCAGGCGTCCTGTTGTTGCAACACGGCCTGGACGCATTCGTGGGCCGTGCGCTTCTGGCCAGCCTGGCCGAGCGCACCATTGACGTCCAGTACTATATGTTTCATCAGGACACGGTGGGGCAGCTGCTCATCGATCAGCTGATCAAGGCGGCGGACCGGGGGGTGCGCGTACGCATGCTCATCGACGACATCTACGGCGGCGAGGCGGACGATGTCTGGACGGCCCTGGATGCCCATCCGAAAATAGAAGTGCGCCTGTTCAATCCCTTTGTCCGCGACGCGTCCAAGAACCTGCAGTGGATTACCCGCTTCAGGGACGTCAACTATCGCATGCACAGTAAATCTTTCACGGTTGACAATCAAGCCACCATCGTGGGAGGCCGCAACATCGGCGACGAATACTTCGATGCCAATCCCGATCTAGCCTTTGCCGATCTCGACCTTTTGGCCGTCGGCCCGGTGGTACCCGATGTGTCCGAGGCCTTCGACCAATACTGGAACAGCGACTGGGCCTATCCCGCCTCCACCTTGACGAAACCCGCTCCTTCCGAGCAGCTGAATGAACTTCGGGCGCGCATGGATGCGTTTCCCCGACAGGAGGCGGCGACCACCTATATCGAGGCCCTGAAAAACTCTGAATTGGCCAACGCTTTGCGGACCGGAAGCGCCCACTTCAAATGGGCCGAGGCCAAGGTGATTCATGACTCATCAGATAAAAAAGTCCGCGATGAAAACTGGAAGGCGGAACTGCTCATATCCCAACTGTGGCCATATATGCAAAAAGCGACCGAGGAGTTGATCATCGTATCCCCCTATTTCGTACCCGGAAAAAACGGCGCCAATGCCCTGTGCGACCTCAGCAAGAAGGGGGTCAAGGTGCGTATCTTAACCAATTCCTTGGCTTCCAACGACGTCGCCGCGGTTCACGCCGGTTATGCCAAGTATCGTAGGCAACTTCTCAAAGCAGGTGTGATGCTTTATGAACTGGATGAGGAGGTCAAAAAGTCGGTAAAGAAAAAGTTTACCTGGCTGCCAGGGTTGAGCAAATCGAGCCTGCACGCCAAGACCATGGTCATTGACGGCAAGGCCATGTTCGTGGGCTCCATGAACCTGGACCAGCGCTCCCTGAACATCAACAACGAGATCGGCATCCTGTTTCTCAACCCGGAGATTGCCGGCAGCAGTGCCGAAGCGTTTGACCAGAACATCATGAATGTCGCCTTCCGGTTGGAGCTTAACGACGACGAGTCGATCCATTGGCACCTTAAACAGGACGATGGAGAGATCACTTACGATAAAGAACCCTATGTAAGCTTCTGGAAGAAATTTGGCGTTTGGTTCATTGGGATATTACCGGTGGAATCCCTACTTTAAAATTGGTGAAAAGGTATAAATGGTCACCAAATGGGTAACGATCGTTTGGGTGGTTGTGGTGCCCATAGCCTCAGTGCCCGCGGTATCCTCATGGCCCTGTCACGAATGGCCTGTAATCCCTCGATTACCCCGCTAATAAACGAATTGGTTCTGGTTGTCGCGGACATCGACAAGGACCATTTTCTTGACGCTTGAGCAAAATTACGGCCGCTGATCAGGCCCACCACGCTTTATGCATCTGAGAATGACAATGCCCTTCGTGCATCCCACGAAGCCCATGGATATCCGCGACTCGGCGAGGCCGGCGAACACTTCACGGTTCTGGCCGGAATAGAAACCATCGATGTATACCCCGCCGGCAAGCGTCGCTTCTCAGGGCACATCTATCATCTCTACCATTCTGCGGTTGCCGCGGATCTTTAGGTGCTGCTAAATACCGGCCGGCCAGCCGATAGACGGGCCAATCTTCAACGTGACAAACACCAGGGGTCATCCCATTGGCGATTGTTCTCAAAAGATCCATAGCCGATGCCTGAAATCGCACGCCAAGGGAATAGGTTTATTATTGAATCGAAAACTTCCCGAAAAATCGATAAAGGCGAGTTGACTATTCTGCTATTTCATTCCTGAATTTTCTATATTCGGGCATTATACCGGATGAATACTGGATATCAATTTCGCCCAGAAAGTTTTCATCTATTGAATCTATCGATGAGACTAATATTTTGGCCCGATATCTCGAGTTGAAGTTACCGGGAAACGCTGTTTGAATATTCAATATTTTGTGTTTGTGAAAGAAATATTTATTAAAAAGGAACAGTTCACGGATTTATATTGCGGCTATAATGAGAAAACTGTAAATTATTGAGTATCTCAAATTGTAATCCAATAATCTCTTTGATTGGGGGTCTAATCACTGTCTCTAAAAGACAGTCTTTGGTTTTTGGTTAAGAGGTATAAAAAAGATCGCTAATGGACGCTTAAATGCGGCTACCCGTATCAATGCCGGAACCGATAAGGCGGCGGGCCACTGGCCGACAAATTATATATCGAAGCCTCTTGATTTGGAAGACACACGCCAACAAGACCCGCCGCTATTGATCAGTTGTTCACCAATTGGGCTCTGCGATTTTGTGCCCAGGCCGTCTCGTTTTTCCTCTTATCGATGGGTCGTTCTTCACCGTAACTTACCGTGTTCAATCGTTCGGCGCTGATTCCCAGATCGACGAGATAATCCTTGACCGCTTCGGCACGACGTTCACCCAACGCCATGTTGTAGGCCTCCGTGCCACGCTCGTCGCAATGACCTTCAACAGTCACCTTTGCTCCCGGATTAAAGAGCAGGTATTGGGCCGCGCTGTCTAAATTCTTTTGGGCCTGACCCGACAATAGGGCGCTGTTGAATGCAAAATGGATGTTTTCGTCGACGAATTCTGTCGCAGCGGCGTCAGGTACTTCTTTTTGAGACAACGCTTGATCGCCCACCGCACCTTTCTCCATGGTGCTATCCGATGCCATGGGTACTTCCGGCTGAGTCGCCTTCGCCACATTTTTATGACTACACGATGCCGTGAAGGATACGAATGCGATCATCAGAACCAATTCAATAACCAAAAATTCGTTTTTTCTCAATTTTTCCTCCTCCTTTGGCTTAATCGTTGACTCATCGGTCAACAGTGCGCTGACAAAGGCCCCTATCCCCTATGAAGCCGTTTCCAACACGGGTTTGTTCATAGCGAGCTTGTTGGTCTCCCTTTCACAAACACCGAATTTTCTTCAATATGACGCCGATTGAAGTTGGAGATGCTGTTGAGTGCCTTGACCGATGCCATCTCCAGACTATCGACGATTTGTCCCGTGGTCGACGTCAGCTTGGCGTGCAGAAGCAATAGTGGAATCGCCGACATCAGACCGAAGGCGGTGGTGTTCATCGCCACCGAAATACTGGCGGACAGCAAGTCGGCCTTCTCGGCCGGATTCGCATTGGCCACCGCGGTAAAGGCCTGGATCAAGCCCATGATGGTCCCCAGCAAGCCCAGCAAGGTGGCGATATTCGACAACAGCGCCACATAGGGCGTGCGCTTTTCAAGCTGCGGAATGATCTCCATCATGCTTTCTTCCATGGCGATTTCGATATCCTCGCGGCGCCGGACCGTGCCCTGGCGTGCCAGCCCCATTCCCAGCATGCGGGCAATAGTGGAATTGTCTTTTGTGACAATGCCGATGACTTTGTCGAATTCGCCTTTCACCAGCATTGGATAGAGCGTGCTCCATTTTTTGCTGTTAACACTGCGAATGCGGGTCAACTGAAACCAGCGTTCCACCGCAATGGCCATACCTGTGACGAAAACAAGCAGGATGGGGTACATGAACATCCCGCCTTTCTGGAAAAATGCCAGCATTGAATAGATACCCATGGTTTTCCTCCTGAACCCGGCAACGCCGGTCAATGATTGACGACGTGAGACGCCCAAACGCGACAACCGGGGCTTATCGTATCCCGTACTGTCCCGGCCTTGAGCCCTAAGCGGCGGGCAGGAAGTCGATCGGGTACAGAATGGTAATGGTCGGCACGTCGTCTTTGGGGCCAAAGTTGAATCTTTTGATGCGTTCAAGAATCAGGGCCACCAGTTCAGCCGAGGCCAGATCGGTCGACTCCACTGAGCACAGGGACACCGAACCATTGGTTTCGATACTGATTCGCAGAAGCATCTTCCCGCGCAGCGTCGGGTCCTTGCGCAATTCCTTGTTGTAGATTCGATAAAGCGCCGCCTTGTAGCGATCGAATACGATCTGTATTTCCTCGTCGGTGCGGCCGGAAGACACCCCGTCGCTCAGGGGTCTAGAAGATTCCGCTATATTTGCGAGGGAACTTTCGACCCGGCTGAAACCGGCACCGTTGCCGCTGCCGCCCCCTCTTCCGATCCCCCCGCCGCCAAGCCGGTCGGCGTTGCCGCTTCCCACGTTACGGCTGACCCCGGCATTGCCGATCCCGCCGCTGGAGCCGCCCTTGGCCTGCATGGCGACCAGCGAGCGTTGGGCAATGGCCTGACCGGCCACCCGTGGCGTTTCTTTGCTCAGGCGGGCTTCGGTGCCGAGTTTGGCAATCGGCGTCTCCTCCATCAGATCAGCAAAAGCCTTCTTGAATGCCAAAACACCCACACGTTCGGCCTTTTTCCGCGCAGCGGCCTTGCCATTGCCACCAGCGGCCACCTCTACAGGCTTCGGCACAGGAGCCACTTTCGGCGTTTTATCCGGTTTGGACTTTTCCGGCTGGGGCTTGGCCATCTCTTCCCGTGGTTTTTCAGGTTCTTCCTGGATCTGTCTCGGCTCCGGCTTGGGTTGCGCCACCGGCTTGGGCAGTTCCTTCTTGACCAGCTTGGCCAATCTTTCCGGAATCTCGACCACTGCGTCAGAACGTTCCAATATCGGCACCTTTACGAGGGGAATGAGAGAACCAAAGATAAAACAAAAAAGCATCGCCACCAGAACCGCACGGCGGAAATGCCTTTCGCTTTCGGCATCCTTGGTCCAAGGCATGATCATTGCCCTGAAAGGAACAGCCGATATCTCTCGCTCTATGACGAATTCTTCCTTGCGCCGCTCCTCACGCTCGTGCGCATCCCGGACCTCTTCAAGTAAGTAATCCAGTTCCGCGCTTCGCTTGTCTACCTCGGCCAGAAGAAATGTCTGCTTTTCGATAATCCCGCCGATTTTTCCCTCGAACCGACTCACACGTCTCCGCACCCGCTCAAGGTGTTTGGAGACATTGTCAATTCCCGGGATTCCTTTCCAGAAAAGTTGCCCCGCCTTCAGCTCACTCAACTTGTCGAGAGCATTGCAGACGTCCTGCAAAGTATCGAAACGCTGCCTGGCGGCGGAGAACTTTTCAAGCTCTGCCTCTACAACACGCAACTCATCTTCGAGCTTTTCGCGTTTTTCCCGGATGCGCTCGATCTGCGCGTTCAGCGGCCCCAATTCCTGTTCCAACAAGGATGTATTCACGGCATCCCCACTCGCTTTAGCTTTGGTCGGCCTTCTGGATGACGGCCAGAGAGATCCTGCCGTATCCAGAACCCGTACAGGTTGACATAATTTTCTTAAGCGCTTTGAACGGAATCGTCTTGTCCGCAAGAATTGTGACTTCCTTGCTTTCAACGACCGTTTGGGTGCTGATCCCGATAATGTTGCGCTCGAGCTGTTCAAGCCGCTCCGTTATTTCCGCAACCGTCTCGAGTTCGACCTCCAGCAATTCCGCAGTACTGATCACGGATTTGCCCTGAACGATGACCGCTTCCGGGCTGACCGTAATCTCAACCGTTTCCCTCGGCTTGCTTTCGATGACGGATTCGGGCAGATGGATATCTCTGGGCGGCTCCTGCACATCACTGCCGGAAGAGTGGAAAAGCAGAAAGAAAACCAGGATGGTGAAGATATCCATCAGCGATGTCAGGAGCAGACCGGTCGCCTTGTTTCTGTTGCGTCCCATCCGTCGCAAACGTCGGCTACTTCTCATGGCGCATCTCCTATGGATATGTCGGGGAAAAGGATCTGTTTTTGAACCGCATCACTGTCCTCCCCCTCTATTGTGGCGGTACGAACCGCATCCATGACCTGAATGAGAAAATCGTACTCTATGTCCGGTTCCATCAAGATGGTTGCATCTTCTTTTTCCGGATACTGGGCCTTTAAACGCACGAGCATTTTGGAAAGCATTTCCATATCATATTGCTCGTCCTTTTTCGGAATGGCCGCCTCCACCGATGACCCATTGGCAATCTCGAATCCGGCCTGTCGGACGATCACTTCGATGGCAAAATTCGGCGTGTTCGAAGCGTTTCCACCGGCACTGGTCGGCACACTCAATTCCATGATCGCCACCCGTGAAAAAACGGCGCTGATCAGCAGAAAAGGTATCAGCACGACCATCAGGTTCATGAAAGTGGTGACATCCAGTTCGGGTGTCACCCGCAATCGTCTTTTTCTTTGGTGTCGTCTGGTCATGATCAATTCGCCTCGAATTGGCGCTTGGCGAAGTTGGAGATGCTGTTGAGCGCCTTGACCGATGCCATCTCCAAACTGTCAACAATATGTCCCGTGGTCGACGTCAGCTTGGCGTGTAAAAGCAGAAGCGGAATCGCCGACATCAGACCGAAGGCGGTGGTGTTCATCGCCACCGAAATACTGGCGGACAACAAATCGGCCTTCTCGGCCGGGTTCGCATTGGCCACCGCGGTAAACGCCTGGATCAAGCCCATGATGGTCCCCAACAAACCCAGCAAGGTGGCGATATTCGACAGCAATGCTATATAGGGCGTGCGCTTTTCAAGCTGCGGGATGATCTCCATCATGCTCTCTTCCATGGCAATCTCGATGTCTTCGCGGCGCCGGACAGCCCCCTGGCGCGCCAGACCCATCCCCAACATTTGCGCCATGCTGGACGGGTCCTTGTTGGCCATCTGCCGGGCTTTTTCAAACTCACCCTTGACCAGTACCGGTTGCAGCAGATCCCAGATCTTGCTGTTGGCGCTGCGGACGCGGTTCAACTGAAACCAGCGTTCCACTGCGATGGCGGTGCCTATGGCGAAAACGAACAGAATGGGGTACATAAACATCCCGCCCTTCTGGAAAAATGTCACAATAGAATAGAATCCCATGGCCTTCCTCCTTACCGAAATTGCGTCGTTAATCAGGCGCCAACCACTTACCTGCCTCGGCCCGTGCACGAAAGCCGACCAAAAAGTCTGCAACGGGGAGGCCTCGCTGTTTACAGGTGGCGCTAATTTGCGGTGCTGATCTGATAATATTCAAGCTGCCGCACAAAAACATCCCGATCCACCGGCATGTCCCCGTCGTTCAACATCATGCTCAAACTGGTTTCCACACCGATTTCAGAACTCTTCCAGGGAACGATATACAATGACTTCGGGGCTTCGTCGTTGCCGACAATGGACATGCCGGACAGTTCCTTGGCGTCCGACGCCTGTTTATTTTCCACATCCTGAGCCAAGGCCAATATGGCCGGGAACAGGACAATGCACAGACACAGTGCCAATTTGCGATTCATCCTCCCTCCTTTGTTGCGGCCCCGGTGGTTTTCACTTTACGGGCACTGAGGCCCTGGTCTCTTGCGTTCCGCTCCGGGTGCGCAAATCCGCAATCCATATTTCGACCTGCCGGTCTTCAGGCACGGCCTGGCTGTAAATCTCGTAGTGTTCGATGGCACAGGTCAGGTCGTTCAAATACAGGTCGCAGAGGATCCCCAAGTTTCTGCTTAAGGGATAATAATCCGGAAATCGCGCAAGGGACTTCTCGTACACTGCCCGGGCTTCGTCGAATCGTCCTTTTTTGCGTAACAACAACCCATATTCGTTGCTGGCCACAGGGTGCCCCGGAACCAGGGCGAGTGCCGTTTTCAGATGCTCCTCGGCCGGTTCCGGTTGGCCAACGTGTTGGTAGGCAATCGCAATATTGATGTAGGGCGCCGTAACGCCGGGGGACTGTTCGATGATCTTCAACAGGAGTTCAATGGCCGGATCGTAGGCCTGCTCATTGAGCAGGGCCACCGCGCGCTCGAAGTCCCGGCGCGATCCCATGTCCATTTGGGGAACCTCCGAAATGATAAATCCTTCACGACCATCTTCGAGTGTCCTAACAGAGGTCTCTTTTACTTCTGCACGATTGGCCGCAGCGGTCGTCGGTGAAACTTTTCCACTGGTGGTGCAACCGGCTAGCACCAAGATCCCTATCGCCAAAACGGTCAATCCGGTGCAGAGTCGTGCTCTTTGCCTTGTGGCGTATCCGCTATATGGTGCGCTCATGGCTGCGTCTCCCTTCTGTCTACCATTTTCACTGCCGGGCCGGCCTGGCCGGCCCCCCTGTTCGGCACGTTAGCGTGCGGCCTGTTCTGCCGCTGTTATTCCGGGTTCTCGATCCTTCTCAGGCTCTGCTGGTCCATCGCCTGTGGCCGTGTCGGGTGCTTGAATCCGCCCACCCTCCCCAGATAAATCATCCTCGACCGTTGCTCCGGGTTCAGACTCCCTTGGAGCAGAATCGACCGGCCGGCCCATTTCGAAAACAAAGGTATCCAGCGAACTTACGATGCCGCTGGTCTCCTCCGGCTTGGCATAGCGGGCCGGTACGAGTGTGGCCAATTTCTGCAGGCTCTTGTCGACCCACTCATTGTAGACGCCCCGGGAGATGAGTTCGAGATTGCTCTCGTGAACGGCGATGGCCTTTTCTTCGAACGGATAGGCTTGCTCTTCGATGGCCAGCTCATATTCTTCCAGTTCCAAGGGGCTCAGCCCTTCGGGACGCTCCGAGGTCATCAACGCTTTGCTGAAATGGGCGAAGATTTCGGCCCGATAGAATGTCGATGCGGCCGCGACCTCTCCGGTTTCATACTCGATGAGTTTGTTGAACTCTTTGGTGACCGCCTTCATCAGCTCACGCTTCTTGCGCAGATTAACTTCGAAGGGTTTTACCAGCCTGACGGCCACGAACTGCTCATAATGCGATTCGGCCAGCACCAAGGCAGCCATTGCGGCGAGATAGCGAGTCCGGGGTGTCCGGGCGGCACCGGCAGATGCGTCGATCGCAACGATCGCCTCGAGCTCTTTCAGGTAGGATATTCGATCGTTCTGCGCCTTGAGAATTTCGGCGATTTTGTTGCGCGTCTCCAGGTTGATTTCCACTGGTTGCGGGAAATAGCCCACATAACGCCGGTAAACCTCCAGCGTGTCGAGACGGTTGCCATCTTTCTCGTGCAATTCCGCCGCCGTCAGAAGGGCCTCGCGCCGGATATCGTCGTCATGGGATTCGGTTTCGATACGCTCGTATTCGCCGGCCGCCAGGGAGAGTTGGCCGTCTTCCCGGTAGACATAGGCGATCTTCTTGGTCACCTCGGGCTGCAACGCGTGCCCGGGGAAGGCGTTTCGGAATCCGAGGAGCACAGTGACCGCCAGATCCCAATCCTCGAGCTGTATCAGCGCCGCGGCAGCATCGTATTCGGCGGTCGGCCGGATAGAAGACGTGGGCGCCATCCGTCCCACCCGCAGGAAGTGGTCCGCCGCACCCTTATAATCCTCGGCGGCGTTGGCCAGTTCGCCCTGCTTGTAAATCGATGCCGCTAGGTTGTCGACCAGGGTATCGCGCGTCTGGTCGTCTTTTGGCAGCAAGTTGAGGACCTCCAGATAAGCGGTCTCGGCCTCGCTGTATCGCTGAAGCTCATAAGACGAGTGGGCGATGACCAGCCGGGCCGATCGAGTGACATCAATGTCGGCGTCGGGGAATGCTTCGAGGAGTGTGTTCGCGGCAGCCAGTGCCGGCTCGTATTCCTCCATGCCGTAAAGATCGTCCGCTGCCGCCCCGAGGACGATGGCGGCTTTTTCGTGTTTCGGAAAGGTATCGGCGAACTTGAGCGAACTGCGCACGACCTCGCGCCTGATCGGGTCTTTGCCCTCCGATGCTGCGGCACCCAGGTCTTCCCGATAGGCGCAGACCGCCGCATAGCCGGCAGGAGAGGATTTTTCGTGGAATGGGTAGTCGTAGGCGGTCTTCTCGTACTCCTCTGCCGCTGCGCCAAATGACTTGTTTTCAAGCAGCAGGTCCGCCAACTGATAGTTGATGGCCGGCGATTCGGTGTCCACTGGAAATGAGGTCAGATAGTCGCGATACCAGTGCAGGGCCTCTTCGAAATGGGACGGTTTTTCTGCGGCCGTTTTCGGGTTCTGGTAGCAGGCATGGTAATGATTCGCCAGGTCGGTCAGATTGGTTTTTAAATGACCCAGAACGTCCGGACGCTCACCGGGTTCGTGATACGTCCAATACTCGGCTTTCAACCCGTATGTGGTGGCAAAAGCCTTTTTGGCGTCGAGGACCAGACTGGGGAAGCCGCCGGCGGTATGAATTTCGATGACCCGCATGTGGAAGTTCGGCGCCACCTTGTGGAACGGGTTGCGGCTCACGAAGGCGTTATAGGCCGCGCTGGCATCGGCATAACGGCGCTTGTCGAAGTAAAATTCGGCCAGGTTGCTGTAAACGCTGTCTTCGTAACTGCGTTGGCCGTAGCGGGAGAAGTATTCCACCACGGAATCGGCCCCACCGAGGTTGGAAAAACTCAGGCTGATAACGCGGAAAGTGTCTTGTGTCCGTTTGTGTTCCGTCTCGTCTTCGGTCTGCTCGAAATCGTATCCCACGGATACCTTGTGATCCAGCAGCGCAATGAATTTATGCAGGCCGTCTTCATAGAGCTCTTGCTTATAGAACGTCCAGCCCAGCTTATACAGGGCGAGTTCATAGAAGGACGACCCGACACCGATGTCCACAACGCTTTTGTAGGCGTCCTCGGCCTCCAGGTAATGTTTGTAGGCAAAGAAGTGCTCGGCTCGCCGGAACTGAACCTCATCGGTATAGCGCGAGCGGGGGAATTCACGGACCATCCGGTCCATAACCGCCATGGCCTGCTCGGGCTGTCCCAATTCCTCATAAGCACGCGACATTTGGTACAGAACCTGGTCATTGCGCTCGTAAAGAGGGTAATCGTTGAGCAGCTTATTGTAGAGTTCAATCGCCTCGCGGGCACTGGCCCTTTCAAGATCATCCATCCCTTCGGCGCGATCATCCACAGGTGCCGCAGCAGCAGGCACATGCGCCGGCCGGGTCGCGCGTCTTTCAAAATCCGTCTCGGACTCCAGGGTCGGTGGCGGTGGCGGAGCGGGCTCGCCCGCTCTCCAGGGTATCTGGCGCTTAGCAGGAGAGTGTTTGAAGAGCGGCTTTGCGGTTTTCGGAACGGGCGACACGGCTGTTGAGCCCTGATCCGCAGGCTCGGTGCCCTCGGTGAGAGTACCGTATTCTTTCTCGATCTTGAGGTCGGCCAGGCGACGAATGGCCTCGGGGGTTAAATCGTCCGACTGCGGCGTTTCTTCCAAAAAGCGCTGATAGCCCAGCATCGCTTTGTCAAGCCCGCCTTCGATCTTCTCCTCCTTGATCTCTAGCTGCACGTGCCGCAAACCGGCAATCGTATCCTTGTCACGGATGGACTGGCAGGCCGTTAGAATCAACGAGAGCATCACTATGGATAGCCGGAACCGGTTCATCGTAACACCCTCTCCTGGGTTTGAGCCCTGGTGGCGCGGTCATAGCTGTCTGCCATGGCAAAGCGGGCCTTGATTTGGAACTCGGCCAGCCGATCACGACGTTTGCCGAGTTCATTTATGGCCATGAGTTCCAGCATGTGACCCTGACGGGCCATCAGCTGTGCGACCTTTTCACCCGCCGCCCGGATCAGAATTCGCTGGCGACGGATCGAATCCCCATAGCCCTTGTAGCTTTGGGTAGCGGCCTGGCGGGTGCGCACGAAGGCGGTGTACTGTTTGCTCAACAGGTCGATCTCGTCGTTCAATTCATGAAGGTGCGTGTAAGCCTCGGTGAGTCGACGGTCGTAGTCCGTGTAAATGTTCCATGTCAGAACGCCCCTCAAACGCTGGATTCGGGCGTCCATCCCACTGGGCCTGACCCTTCCGTCTTCAGCCAGGCGACGTTCCAGTTGTGCAATCTTATCGCCGGCAACCCGCTCCCCGGATGTTGCCAGATAATCGGGCAGCGGAACCACCAGCATGGACTTCAGGCGTTTTTCGATGCGGTCCCGCTGCTCCAGGCGCAGGCGCATCTGCGAATCCAGCCGCCGAAATTCACGATCGATGGCGGGCAGCAGCGGATGGTAATAAGCCCGGCGGAGTTCTATCACTTCTTCGAAAGCATCCAGATCCCCCTGCCAGGCGTGAAGTTTTTGACGCAACTGCTCCAGGTCGAGATAGTTTTTAAGGGATTCCTGGAAATCGTGAGAGGCCATCAATTCGAGCAAGTAGTAGGTCTCGGGAGTTTGCGGCAGCCGACGCAGTTTGACGACCCAATTGGCATCCTGTTTCAGTTCTTCCCGCACCAGGGCTTTTAGAAAATGCCCTTCGCGAATACTCTTGATGGATTCGCCGAGTTTGTCGATTTCCGTGCCGAACCTCTCCAGCGCATTGCCGTAAAGCAGCGCCGCCTTGCTGTGCACGTTCAGTTTGCCGTATGCATAGGGGACGGCCAGCATGGCCTCCTGCACCGCAGCGTCTGTGACCTCTCTGTTTACCAGAAGACTCCAGGGCACCAGCGCCCTGTCGAAACGGTCCTCAAAGGCGTCGGTCCATCCTGCGCCCAGCAAGGCCCGGTTGGAGAAAGGACCGGTCAAGCGCACCCGGTCGAGAACCAATTTGGCACCTTCGTAATCTTGTTCCTCCAGCAATTTGGTGCCGAAAACCAGGTTCGACTTGTCCTTTATCGCCAGCGTGGCGGGGTCGTTGCTACCGATCTGGCCGGCACGGTCAAGGCACTGGCGCCCCTCCTGCACCTGCCCGTCCTTCAGTAACGCAATGCCGAGGTTATAGGTGCTGAAGCCTTCAAGGCTTTTTTGCCCCTGAAGTTTTCTCAGAATACCTGCGGCTTCGGCAAAACGGCCATTGGCCATGAGGATATGCGCCCGCAAGAATGCCACATCGTCGCGAATATTTTCAGGGACATTTCCATGGATGCGCTCGACGGCGTGCAGGGCATTGACCGGCTGATCCTTCTGGAAGTAAATCCGGGCCAGGCGGAAAATGGCCTCGTTGCGTACCCGCTCATCGACGTTGCCCTCGATGACCCGCTTGATCGCCCGTCCGGCACGATGATGCATCCGGTAGGCCAGTTCGAAATCACCCACGGCAAACTCGGCATGGTCGATATGGTAGTAAAGGGTGTCGCGTTCAGGTTCATCGAGTCCATGGAACTGTCCCAGTTCCATGTCGAGCCTGGCGATCGAATCAAACCAATCCCCTTGATAGGCGCAGTACAAAGCCTCTCCATAATAGAGATCCTTCAGCGCTTTGGTCGTATGGGGACCGGCCACCGCCGAAGACGCAGCCAATATCAAAGTTGTTATTAAGATCATCAGCCTGGACATGAACCATCTACTCCTTGAGCGCAATGCTATGTGCTGTCAGGGATACTTCCACAATTTTGGGGCCCACATCTTTATTGACCGGAAAACTTTCCGTTTTTAGAAAATCCTTGCCATCCGCGGATTTTCCGCTGACGGACACGAACAGTTCATGTTCACCGGATCGGATATTGCCGGTATAGATGCGTTGCACACCCCCCTTTTGAAGGGCTTCAAGCTCTTTGAAGGTATAAATGTGATGGGCGACCGGTTTTCCGCTCAACTGAATCTCGATCGCGTCGAGACGAAAATCGGCATCGCTCGCCAGGGATACGAAAACGGCGACCTGCGTATTGGATGGATACAGCAAATTCTCTTCTAGCTGATGCAGTTCCGCCGCAATGCGCAGAACGTCACTTTTAATCTCCTGAACCTGTTCATCAAGGCCCTTGATTTGCTCTTTGGAGACTTCTTGGCCAAGCGCCACAACACTCAGGCCGAATACCGAAACCCCCAGTAGTAACCCTTTTACCCAGCAGTGCATGTCGGCCTCCTCACCATGATTCGTCGTTGAAATTCATCCCGGTTCGGGCCGAGGCCCGTTTCCTGTCGAAGATCGGGCACGTTCCGCCCCTAAATCTTTCCGACCATGTTGATGAACAACCCCTGGTGTCTGTAATCCATCTGGGTCAGATCATCCGAAAAGTCGCTGAAGTTATAGCCGACCCCCAACTTCAAATGGTTGCCGAGGTGGCGGAATATCCCCACCAGAACCCCACCGCGACTATCGTGCGCGTCCGGCAGATCGAGCCAACGGAGCTCGAGAAGGGCGTCCCAACGGTGCAGGACATGCCAGTCCGCCCGTAGCACGTACAGGTGGGCGCGGCTGTCGAAGAACTCCGGATTTTCACGATCCTGAGCCACTTGGCCATAGCGGTAGGCGTATTTGCCGCCCACGGTCCAACGCTGGGTCAGGTCATACGTCACATCCACCGATCCGATATGGCTGCGCTGAATAACACCCGCAGCGGTTCCGGCTATTTGATCGGCCGTCGGAAGGTTGTAGAAATAGGTGTACTTGAGCAGCGCATTCAACCGATCGTGGCGGACGGGACGATACGCGTATCCCAGCACGGCTTCGGTATAATCACTGTCGTAGAAATCACCCAGGGAACTTTTACTTTCGGAATAATTGAACTTACCAAGGATTCGCCAGTCCTCGGACAGTTGGTATTTGAAATTGTTTTTGAATAACCAGGTGGTGCGTTTGGTAAAATTGGTATCGAGCTGCTCGGTATTTTCGATCAAATATTCCACGGCGCTGGTGATCTTCAAACTGTCGAAACCGTATCCGGCATTTACTCCCAGTGCGAACCTCTCCAGCTCCTGCGCGGTCTGACGATCCGTGAGCGTACCGAAATCGAGATTCGCGCCCAAATTAAGGCGGTCGGTCGGCGCGAGGTCAATACCGGTGGCATGGGTCAGACCGGTGGGCACATCTCCATGGGCATAGCGCTCTTCGAGAAAAATACTGGCGCTGTCCGCATACCGCGTGCGGAAACCGGACACCAGGTTGCCTTTTCTGGCACGCAGACCGTTATCGGTCCGTTCGTTCTCGAGGCTGTAGTTGTTGTAAAAGGTGGTCCTGTCGGAATACAGAAACTCGGTCCCGATTCGGCCTCCGGGCCCGAAATCTCCACCTGAAACCTCACCGACCACGTTGAACCGGTCATTAAAACGATAGCTGCCGCCGGCACCAATGCGGTCGTTTTCCTCACGATTGCCGCTTGTGCGAATCGTCTCCTGGGCGAACCCGTAGGTCGTCCAGCGTTTGCGGGAATCGAACAGCAGCTGAACCAGCGCATCCGTGCGGTCACCCTCTTCCTGGGTAGGGGGTACGATCGGTGAGTCGTCCTGACGGTTGTCATGGCGCACACCGGAACTCAGGGTCCAATGCTCACCCATGCGGTAATCGAGATCCAATTCGCCGGTCTGTGTGTCGAGACCCTCATTCTGATCTTGTATGTCCACTTTTAAACGCGCACCCAAACGTTCGGTGAAAGGAATTTCCGCCGTTCCGCCGTATTGGTTCAGGTCACGGTCGGTGGCCAGGCCCGGTGCCGAATACCCTGCCCCCAGATCCTGCATGTAGAGGGTGACCCGGCCGCGCCCATTGTCGAAGAAATCCTTGGCGCCGACACTGGCATCAACCCGATAGGCCGAGGCATCGGCTTCACCACCGCCGAAGGCATCTGCCGGGCGGAAGTCGAATCCGCCGTCAAGAGATGTCGTAGAGAGTACGCCCGGCCCTTTGCTGCGGCCGGCTTCGAGCCTGACCCAAGACTCTGCAGACTTGCGCAAGGTCACATCCGCTCCGCCCAACCGGTTTTCGATGTCCGCCTCTTCATCCTGGCTGGCGGTGACACCGACCTTGATGTAATCATTGAACCAGTAATGACCCGTACCGCCGACCGCCATCGTGTCCGGATCTTCGAACCCCGGAGTGAATTCATAGCGAACCACCAGAAAGACGGGATTCCCACTGTTCGAATCACTGCGCACCAACAGACGGTCGTCTGCAGTTATAGACAAGGGTTGCGACAGCAGGATGCGTCCCTGCAGGTAGTCGATGTCGTAGTCAAGGACCGGCGTCAGGTTCTTGACCTCCATTACAATCCCTGAAACCTTGTCGCGGACTTCGACGCGCACCTGTTCGGACCCCATTAAAACATCTTGCCGCCGCAGGAAGTAGAGCGACCCACCTGTTCCGAGAAACTCATCCCGAGCGGCCACGGTGCCCGGGTCTGCCGCAAATCCGTCCAAAAGGAGGCGCGGTTCGCCGAAACCGGTGCTACCAAGGGTCTGGTAATGCAGGTTGGCGCCGTACAGGCCACGCTCCACCCGCGTCAGATCATTATCGTTGTAACCGATCATGAAGTTACCCCAGAGCCCGTAAGTTTCATCTTTTTCCACTTTGGCATAAAACTTCCCTTTGGTCGGCGCATCTTGAACGACAGTGCTGTCATCGCCAAAGGTTGGGTAGTGCACATCCGTATCCAATCGTCTGAACAGGGCCTCGGGTGATTTGTCCATGAAGTTGGTAAAAATCTCGTCCAGAGAGCCTTCGCCCGTATCGGCGCTGGCCGTCAGCGTCCAGCCGTTTTTGAATTGGCCGTTTGTGTAGAACGCCAAGCGACCCTGGAAGGTCGTGTCATCACTGTATTCGGGATTATCCGGCGCGAGCAATGCGGCCGGCCCATCGGTTTTGTTTCCGGAAGCGGTCAGGTCGGCGATTCCCACGGCAAACCAGTCACTTTTTTTCAGTTCCAGGTCACGCAGGAAGAGCTCACCGTTGCCAAACTTGTCCAAAACACCCACCTCGACAGTGTGTATGCCCCCCGGTAGGATTTCTTCGGCAACGAATTTGCCCGTGTTGTCCACGGGTACGGCGTAACCCGCCAGCCAGACTTGATGTCCTTGCGGAATCTCGGCGCCGTATACCTCCACCGTACCGCCGCTGAGCGGGATGTTGCGGGTAGCGATACGACTCTCGCCGTATCCAACCAGCAGTTCCTGGCTGGGATCCGCTTCGGCAACCGAAGGGTCGATCTGATCGACCACCCACAGAGGCTGGGTCTTGGTCTCGTCAAAATACCCCTTCTTGTCGTAGACCCTCACCAGGTATTTCAGTTTGTCCACCGGCGCAGAGAAGGATGCGAACTCAGCCTGCCACTGGGCCATGCCGTCAGCGTCCATGGCGATCACGGCGATCGGCACATCGCGAACGGACTGCTCCTCTCTGAAAATCCTGACCTCCGCCCGCTCGATGAAACTGCGGTAGTTGGCATACAGGCGGAAACGCACCAGGTTTTCTGCGATCGGCGTATCCTCCTGGTCCTGATAGCGGATCGTGCGCGGCCAGGCGGTC
The DNA here is from genome assembly GCA_963792945.1 of uncultured delta proteobacterium. Lineage (GTDB taxonomy): Bacteria > Desulfobacterota > Desulfobacteria > Desulfobacterales > SG8-13 > JARFQH01. The sequence goes on from CAWBYM010000002.1 coordinate 42,589, forward strand.
ACGTTCAGTCGCGGTACCGGTTTCAGACTATCGTATTTGAATTGGATTTGAGCGTTTTCAAGGGCCACGTCGGTGCAGCGCTGCACGTCCGCGCTGCATTTACCCGGATCGTCGAGCGGCTTTCCGTCGACCGTGATGCGCATGAGATTCAGTCCAAAAGGATCGGCCGTGGTTACCTCCCGGGTCATGGGCGTGATCTCGACCCCTTCGTAGTCATCGAGGAGAATCGGCTCATCATAGACCACCTGCACCCGGACAAGCGAGGTGTCGGATTCGATGAAACCGGCGTTCACCACGTCATCGGACTGGACATAGCCGCGGCCGTCGCATTCCGCCTGCTCTTCTGTCAAGCCCATCTGCTTGCTGACGGCTCCCATGGCACGCCGTGCGCGCGCCATGGACAATCCAATATCATCTCCGTAAACCGCAGCCGTGCGGCGATCCAACCGTTTGTTGCCGGTATAACCGACAAATCGCAAGCGGACATGGGTCTTGTCGCTGATCTCAGCCATAACGCGCTGTAAATGCTCGGAGTAGCCGGCAGGCACAACTGGTTGGCCGTTCGTGAACAGGATCGGATCGATGGGCCCTGACGATGCGTTGTAAATCCGGGCCACGGTCTCGACACCGGCAGCGTCCGGACACAGCTGGGGTTCATCGGGCAGATCTTGCAGGGGATCGTCATACCAGAATTCCACCTCCACGCGCCGGTTCAGCGCCCGACCCTGCTGCGTATCGTTGGAGGCAACCGGCTGCGATGCACCTCTGCCTTCGCTTTCTATGGCAGCATTGGGCAGTCTTAAGTCTTCCTGAACGGCGAGTGAAACGCGGCGGGCGACCGCTTTGGAAAATCCGTTATGGTCGCCGTAGATACGCTCTTCCCGTCCGTTCAGCGGAATGTTATCGGTATAGGCGATGAATTTGACGACCAGATCCTGTTTGCCGGCGAGGTTGTTCAACGCCTGCCTGACCTGCTGCAGAAATGGTTCGGGTACATCCGCCATACCCTCGTCGTAATGAAGGGGGGTAATCAGGTTTTTTACGCGCGCCCTATGGGAATGGCCGTCCTTGTAGCGTAATTTACAAACCGTCTCGGTACGGCAGACCTTGATACGGCTCACCTCACGGGGAACGATCACTTCCGTTTCGACCCGCTTTTCTAAGATCTCATCGTACCAAACTTGCACTTCCACACGCCGGTTGAGCTGTCGTCCTTCCTCGGTCGTGTTGTCGGCCGCGGGCTGGCTGTCGCCGCGCCCTTCGTAAGAAATGGCTTCGGGAGGAAGGTTCAGGGCGCGCTGGCAATATTCGGCAGCGGTACCCGCCCGTTCGCGTGACAGCCCGACGTTGTCGCCATATTGTTTTTTCAAGGTTTCGCGAAGCGGCAGGTTGTCGGTGTGACCGATAAAATGGAGTCGTACGTTGAGGCGGTCGCGCATGCTGTCGAGGACCACGCGAAGACGCTCAATGTATTCGGCGGGAATCTCCGCTTCGCCCAGTCCGAAATGGATGGGCGGAACCAGATTATCGATCTTGATCGTTTGGGCATCCTGTTCAATGCTTTCGCTCATCTCCATGCGATCGCCCTCGTCCACCTCGAATATGGCCGGGTCATGGATCCAGGGCGTCATCGGCTGGTCGGCCGGCAGATGAATCTCGGACGTCGCTCCGCGCGAGGCGGTCTCCCTCACTCCGGTTTCTACCGAAACATCGGCCTCTGCGACTGCCGTGGTGACCGCACACCAGCACAAAATGGCGATACCGCGTTTCGCAATGCGTCGCATCAGCATGATTGGGGTAAGGGATATGGCTTCCATTGTTCCGTTATCTCTGGCTCGTCACCGGAGCCCCGCGTCTCCAGAAAATTTCGGTTTCAACAGTCAGTCGGTAGCCACCTTCCGTCTGTTCCCACTGCCGGGTGATTTCTTTTTTCAATGCACCCAGACGTTGATTTACCAGGCCTTTCGGCTCGACATCGGCGAGGTATGACAGGCGCAGCAGGGATGGCGCCTTCTTCAGCTCTGCCAGCAACTGGTCAAGCCGGGGCCTCCATTGCAATCGTAGTTCGCTGGTGTTGGGTTCGAACACGCCGTCAGCGATATCGATGCGCACCACACGGTGGACGGTCGCCCCGAAGTTGAAGCTGATCATCTTGCCGCGGGTGGCGCGTTTAATGCGCGGATTTTCGGTGGTCATACGATAGCCGGTCGGCAGGCTACGCTCGTCCAGTTTCAGGATGAGGTTGCTGCCAAGATCTTCGTTGGGTATCGTCACGCAAGTGATGTGATAACGGCCGTATTCGTCTGTGGTGGCGATCAAGCCCCGCACGGTCACGATGCGAACACCGGCCAAGCCTTTTTCGCCTGCGTCCTGTTGTCCGTTCAGATTGCGGTCATCGAACACCTTGCCGATAACATCGGTGCAATCGAAATCCGGATCAGGTACGACCCGCACGGTGGCCGTCGCTTCCCCCGAAACAGCCCCACCTGTGGCGGTGTTGATCACCTGCGCCCGGTTGACGTACTCGCCTTCGGTGACGCCGGCTCCCACCACCAGTAAGAACTTGAACGTTTTTATCTGGTTCACTTGCAGGTCGAGATCATCCCAGAACGCTTCCAGACCGTTGATGAGCGGTTCGACCGGTTGGCCGTCAAGGCGGGCCGATCCGGCCACGTATTTAAAGCCGGCCGGAATGCGGTCGATGATGCGGATGTCATAGAGCGGCGCGCCGAACACATTCGACACGGTAATCGTGTAAGGAACCAACTCCCCCCGAACCACGTTGACCGTAGACGAGGTCTTGGTTATGGCCACAGCTCCGCCCAGTTCCGGATCGATGGGGATGGGGTTGTTGAACGCCTGGCTATGACCCGGCAGGTTCCCGTTGTTCAGTACCAAGTGAAGATAATAAGTGGTGCCGGCGGCACCCGGCAGGACCGACAGCGGCGGTATCGCAGGGTAAGCCGTCACCTCGCAGAAATCGGCTGTGGCGGGCACAGCATCGTTGGCGCTGCCGGGGCAAGCTGGAACGGAAAATGCAGCGGTGGTCGCGTCACTGGCGGGCGGGATGATTTCAGACGGCGCGGCCACGTAACCGGTTGCCGGTGGCGTGACCTCGATGAGATAGGCGCCGCCGGCCGGACAGGAACCATCGCTGAAGTTCAGGTCGAACTTGTAGAAGCCGTCCTGGGCGGTGACCTGATTCTGCTGATTCGGGTCGTCGAAACACTGGCTCGGCAGAGGGGTTCCGGTGGCCGCGTTCAGCAGTGTCAGCCGGACACCCGCCACCGGTTCACGCGCAACCGAGTTGTACGCGGCACCGTTGGGCCAGAGCGGCAGATTCAGATTTTGCAGATAGCCGCCCGAAGCGACGGTAATGGCGCTGATCCGCTGCGGGCCGTTGGTGAACGCCGAGTCGGCCATACCCAGTGAGGCCGTGTTCGGACCAGAACCCGCCGCAAGGAAGCGCAGCTCGTAAAGTTCCGTTGAGCCTTCGTTGGGCACGAGGCCGCTGATCCGATAGGCACCCGCGGAGTCGGTCGACACCGTGGTGACCAACCGACCGCCACGGTAAAGCTCTACCGACCAACCCTCCAGCAAGGTCTCGGTGGTGGTGTCGCACGCCTTGTCCAGGTTGGCGTCGTGCCAAACGTTGCCATTGAAGATGCCGCTGCCGGGTGTGCCGCCCACGTCAAGCGAAACGCTGGCCGAGACGGTCTGTGCCGGATCGTTCCAGCGAACGACACCGGTATTGGTAATGGTTGTTCCGATAGCCAGCGCGGGGTCGATCTGCACGCGGAAGCGCACGACGGCACTGTTGCCGGGCTGCAAATCTCCGTACGCGGCGGCGTAGTCCGCCGTGAGGGTCGAGCCGGCGAAGGACACCCCGGTCGCCGAGCCGTTCAATGTGCCCGATCCGGCGATGTAGGCCACCTGGTTGCCCAACGGAGGATTGAGATCGTCGGTCACCATCACGCGTGTGGCCGGCAAGGTGCCAACGTTGGTCACCCGAATCGTATAGTTTAACTGGCCGCCGGCCGTGGCAGCGCCGCCATCCACTATGGCCACCTCCTTGGTTACGGAGAGCAGCTGTGCGTCGCCGACGACGATGACGGTCGGCTGGTAGCCGTTGGACGGCAGTCCGTCCGCATCGGTCGGCTCCGGTGCCAGTTCGCTGGAGGTAAGGCGGCCCTGGTTGCTGATAAGGGTGCCCGTGGGTACGCCGGCATTGACTCTGGCCTCAAAAGTGATCACGGCGCTGTTGCCGGCAGAAATGATGCCGGCACCCGGATTGTCGGAGGAATGGACCGTCAGACCGGCGATCAGCGGCGACACACCGCCATCGGGGGCCATCGCCGCACCGTTTAGACGTATGGAACCGGGCAGGTAGCTGGTGTTGGCCGGCACGGTGTCCGCGAGCACCACGCCCGTCGCCGGGATCGCGCCGAAGTTGCTGATGACGATGGTGTAACGCAGCACGTCGCCCGGATCGACGATCCCCGGTGAGCCGAAATCATCTTGGATCTGCACGGTCTTGTGGGCATAAAGCAGCGGCAGGTTGCCGACCACGTTGCGGGTCGGGTCGTCGGGAATCGGGGTGGTCGGGTCATCCGACGGCTGCTCGGGCTGCGGACCGCTTCCCGCGCCACTGGCGCTAAAGAATCCCTGGTTCTCGATGATCAGCCCGTTCATGGCGCTGGGATCGACCACCACGTCGAAGGTCACCGTGGCCACGTTGGTTGCCCCCGGTGCGGTATCGGCGCGAAGATATCCGGCCGTGGTGTTTTCCGGTGCATTGACCAGGATGCCGGCATGCAGCGGATTGATGCCGGGACTCGGGTCAGGCACGGCCATACCGTTGAGGGTCGTGCTGTTGGCCAGGTAAACGGTATTGGCCGGGGTATTGTCCCGCAAGCGCGAATTTACGGCATCTTCTGTGCCGATGTTTTTGATGGTGAGGGTGTACCGCAGGGTTTCGCCGGCCATCAGAACGTTGGGGTCTCCTGACACGACGGTCGAAAACTTCTGCACCTCGAAAGCCGGTGCCGAGGCAATCAGCGTCTCGGTCGGATCTGCGTCGCCGGTCACGTTGGGATCATCGCTTTGAAGCCGATCGGGATTGGCGGAAACGAGTTCGGCCTGGTTGAACACCACGGTTCCATGGGTGATAGCCGGACCTAAGGTGATCTCGAAGACGACCGCGATTGTATCGTCGGCCTCACCCTGAGCACCGATGTTCAGGTTGGCGACATTGACCAGACCCGTGCCGTTGGCGCCGCCCATCGCATTGGTGCCAGATGTGTCGCTGCCCGCGGGAATGCTCGTTAAATTGAGGCTGCCGGGGGCGAAGGCCGGTGTGGCATTGAGGCGATCGACCTCGTCCATGATGGAAAAGTTAGTTACACCCACGGGTCCGGAGTTGCTGAGCTGGATAGTGTAGCGCAGTGTGTCTCCGGGGCTGGCGTTGCGGCCTGGATTTTGGCCGGTGGTTACGTTCTGCACGCTTTTGCTGAAGGCCAGGATCGGCGCTTCGCAAGTGACGCTGTGGTTATCCTCGTGGTCGAGGGTGCCCGGCGTACCGTCGGTCAGTTCGCGATCGAAAGTGCGCGGCACGGCACCCGCTGCCCCAGGTTCGGCGCTGAGCCATTGCGTGGCCCCGGCGACATTGGACAGCACGGTCCCGTTCGCGGTCGACAGATCCAGCTCGAGATCGTAGCGGACGATCAGACGCTGATCGGGCGCCAAACCGCCGACCGAGGACAGCAGGCTGAATTGCCACTCGCAGTTGGGTTGGCCGCTGAAGTTCACCGTAAAATCGGTGCCCTCCACCAGCAGCGCAGATGCAGGCGTCACCCCGTCCGCCAAAAAGACCTGCGCGGCCACGTTGCTCGGCCCGGCCGCGCACATACCTCCCGTCGCGCCGTGGGGCAGCCGATCGGTAATGATCGGATTCCATGCCGTGCCGGTGCTCGGGTTATGCAGATTCAGCGCAAAGCCGGCGGGAGTCCCCACCTGCATGGTCGCCAGGCCGGTTTTTACAAGAGTGAGTGCATCCGGGCCGACAATGGTTATATCGGGGGTCGTGTCCGACCCGCCCGGCGCCTGGCTCGAGGGGTCGTCGTTGATCGCGTTGTAGGTATAAGCGGCGGTATTGGCGAACTGCAGCCCGCTGACATTCGCCGCTGTATCCTCCAGCACCACCGTTATGTCTAGAACGATTTGCTCACCGGCCGGAATGTCGAAGCCGGTGAGCGTGTCTTCGATCACAAGGTTGGTGGCGGTGCCGGTATTGACCGGAGTCCATGGTTGTGAACCGGAAACTTTTGCCACGCTGACGAAGATCAGGTCTGCAGCCGAAGAACTCAGGTCATCGAGGATGCGCACATCGTTCAGGGCGGCGTTCACCGGTGCGACCGGGACGGTGACCCGGTAGACGATCTCCTGGCCGATGGCCGCTTCAGCGGAAGCCGGTGACAGAATGGTCTTGGCCGGCGGCTCGATGGTCGCCAAATTATTCATCCTGAAGCTCGCCGGCCCCACTGGTCCGTAGAGTTGACCGGACTGAGCCGGCAGCGACCAGTAGGAATTTACGGTGACGCTGTTGTTCCATGTCTGGTTAGGGCCGAAATCGGTATAAAAGCCGATGTCGTAATCAACGGTCAGGCATTGCCCCGGGTTGACCGGGGTGGACAGCAGAAAATTCAGGGTGCCGCCGCGAACTGCCGGCGGCGTGTAGGTGTAGTCGCTACCGGCGGCAAGAAGAGCCCCATTGGCAGACACCGCCAGGTTGGCAATGCTGGTTTCATCTAGCTGGACGGCGAGTTGATCGGTCATCTCAATGCTATAGGCCGGCGCCGATCCGGTGTTGCATGCCTCCAGCCGGAACAGCATGGTATCGTTGACCACATCGACCGTCGCCGGGCTGACGAGGCCGCTGCGTTCTGTTTTGGTGACGGTGGCGATGACCGGCTGGTACAGAGTCACCACCGCCCCGCTGCTGAGCGGCGGGGCGCCGACATAACCAAGCGATGCCGTGTTGTTGAGTGTGGTGGAACCGACGTGGGCGATGCCGGAATCCGGCAGGATACGCGCCCGGTATATGATCTCAAGGGTATCGGTGGTCGGATCGCCGAGGGGATTGTTAACCACATCGCCGATCGCCCACGTGAGGGTGCCGGTTTGCCCGGCCGGGGGCACACTGGCGGCGCCGATCGGCGCGTAGGCGAAGTTTGAACCCGGTCCGGCGGCAGGCGGGGTGTAGGCCGCACTGGTATCGCCGTTGATGCTGACCGTATCAACAACGGCCATCCCTCCGGGCAGGACATCCTGCACCTGCAGGTTGCGCGTCAGGCCGCCACGCAGATCCAGCGCCAGGCGGTAGGTGATGGTATCACCCACGCGCGCGATGGCATCCGCTGCCGTGCTCAAGGGCGAAACGTCATAGGTGTCTGAGGTCGTCGCCTTTTGAATGCCGTTGTCGTCGACGGTGGCCGTGGTGGCGACCGCCGGACCAAAACAGTAATCGTTCGGTGCGGTCCAGCTGGGACAACCTTCGCCGGTTCGTTCGAAACCGCTCGTGCCTTCCAAGGAGGTCCAATCGGTCCACACCTTGTTATTCAGATCACCGCTGACCTCCTGCACCATCAACCGGTAGGTCAGGACCAGCGACTGTCCGGCGGGGATGTCCAGGCTATCGTCGCCATTTCCGCGCCCCCAAACCAGCGGACCGCTGGGCGCATTGGCCGGCGTGGCGACGAAACCCGCCGCAGGCGCACCATTGATGAGCACTGTGGGCGTGAAACCAGGGTCAAGGGACAATTCGGCCGGCAGGATATCGACCACGTTGACGTCATAGGCGGTGGCGGTGCCGCTGTTGAGGCTGACGATCACATACTCGAGCACATCACCACCGCCGGCCGGATCTCCGGGCGACGTTATGTTGCGCATCGTCTTGGTCACCGAGAGCGCGGATTCGACCACGGTGACCGGAGCGGTGGCATCTGTCAGAGTCTCTTGGGCAGCCGTTTCGCCGTGGGTATAATTCACCGCCACGGAATTCTGCAGCGTGTCGCCGTTGTCGGTAACCAGGTCATTGTTCACCCGGGCGAAATACGCGATTCGGATAAGAGGCGTGATGGCGCTTTGGCTGGGGTCGTTTTCGGCCTGTGTGACCACAGTGCCGATATTCCAAACCGCGCTGCCGCTGGTATTGTCCGCCGGAAAGGCGATGAAGGCCGCCTCGCCTGGGGCCGCACCGTTGATGGTGGCAATGCCCTGAAATGTGTAGGTGATATCGTAGCCGGCATTGTTTTCCAGAAAATAGCTGATACCGGCGGTGTTGAGCCGATCGGTGACAAGAACGCCTTGGGTCGTGCCTTCAGGCAAATAGATGTCGACCTGAAAGGGCTTATGCACACCGATCGCGGGGATGAGAGCCGGGTCGAGATCGGTCTTGGTAAGAGTGACCGCGGGCACTGTGACCTGATGTTCGGCATTGGCCTCGTAATCGTTGACAGCGTCACCGGCGTTGGGCAGAGCGCCGATGCGCATCCCGTTTTCGCTGCCGTCGGCGCCGATTGTCCCCGTGCTGTTGAGAGCGGTGGATGGCCCCGGCAGTGACGTCCAATCCGCCTGGATGGTGTTGTCCAGATTTTCGAGGGGTTGCACAACGGAATCGACGCGGACGTCAAAGGTGAAGCTGATGGTGACGCCGGGATCGATGCCGTTAGGCGGATTCCAGCTGAAAATCGGCCGGTTGGCGCCCAGGGTCGTGGTATCGATAGTGTCCGGTGGCTCGCTACCCCCCACAACGCCCGTGAAGGTCAGGTTGCGGCCGCTCAGGTCATCCAGTACACGCAGGTTGTAGGCTGTCGCCGTTCCGGTGTTGGTAGCGGTTACGATTACCGAGAGGATATCGCCGGCATCGGCCGCGACGACCGCAAAATCCTTGGTCAATGCGATGCGCGGCTCCTGAACCAAAACATCGACCTGGTTGAAATCGAGCGTGACCGGATTGTTGGCTTCGTCGATATACCGTGCGGTCGCCAGGGTGGCCGGCTGACCATTGGAAAGCACATCCCCTTCATTGGTCAGGGCCGTGTTTTCGACGCGCGCGATGAACCCGATCTCGAAATCATAACGGTTGCCGATGGTGCCGTTGGTCACCCGCTGATCACCGAAGTTCCATTCAACGAAGCCGGCGGAACAGGTGGGTGTAATGATGCCGCCGGGCACGAAACGAGCCGCCGAATAAGGCGGGGCATTCAGGTTGACGGGCGGGGCTTCGCTGCAGCGCAGACCCGCGGGCAGTTCGTCCCGGATCACGAAGTCGCGCAACAGGGCCACCGGCAGCAACGTGTTGAGCCGGTATTCGATCTCCTCACCGATGGTCACCGGCTGCGTGGCCGGTCCCGCAACGATGGCGGTGTTCGACAAATCCGCAATCCGCTTGGGTTGCGTCTCCACCGGGATGATTTGCACCGCGGCTGAATCAGACGGGGCGGTATAGAAACGCGCACCGCCGATATCGCTATTCGGCCTCTGCGGCGCACTCTGATTCCCGGATACCCCTTCTAGACTGTCATAGGTGGCGTCGGCCGTATTGGTGAAGGTCTGCAGCGGTGCTGCGTCGTCGTCAATATCGACCCGGTAGTACAAGCCCACCGACTGACCCGGATCGATGCGCTGCAAAGCGCTGCTGTGGGTATGGGAGAAAGTGATCTCGGCCGGAAGGCCGTTCCGGACGGTGTTATCGCTGATGGCGCCCTCGTCGGCTTCGTCGACGGCACCGTCGCCGTCGTTGTCCAGCCCATCCCCTGCAAAGGGCAGCACATATGCCAGATCGCTGGCATCGAGCCGGTCGGTCACCGTGACTTCATAAGCCGGAGCGCGCTGCACGCCGCTACTGACGGCTTCGTTGGTCAGCGTCAGGCGATAGATGTAAGCGTCGTATGCATCGCCGTCGTTGGCCAACGGGACGAAGTTGGTGCACGCGGTCCCGCTGCCGTACAAGGATTCGTTACAGACTTCCTTGACCACGGTGATTTGCGGCTCGGTGACGGTGAGGGCAATGCGGCGCACCTCCACACGAGGATAGCCTACGGTGCCGGGCCCTAAACGGTAGACCTCTTCCGGATCGGACCCGGACTGGAAAATGGCATCAAAATACGACACAAGGACATTGGTGCTGGGGTCTGCGTGCCTGTTCGGTGCGGCGCTGGTGTCGACGGGGTCGTTGAGCAGTCGCGTGGTCATGTCGACCCTGAACCACTGGTCTATCGTTGTAATTCGCTGACCCGTCGTGCGGTTGAACGTCCAGTCGATCCAGCCTTCATCTACCGGGGACAAACCTGGCGGATTCAGGCTAATACCTTGGATCGCCGCCGTGCTGGTCGGGGGTGACGGGTCGGTGGATGAAATATAGCCTTGGCCGTCCGGCAGTTGGTCGACGACCTGGATATCCTGCACGGCGATGATGTTGAAACCCGGTGTATTAAAGCCGAACCAGCCACCGGTTTCGAAGTGATAGGCGCACTCCTCGCCGATCTGTACATTCAGATCGGGTAACGACGGCGGGGGATTATTGTTTTCCGAGCAGTTGCCGGCCTGGAACTTGAGCAGGTTGAATCCGATCACCCGGGCACGGATGCCGTCCAGGCTGTAGTTGTTGTAATCGTCTATTCCATTGTCCACCCGCGGGTTGACGGGCGTCGGGAACCAGAGCCCGGCCCTGCCCTGGCTATCTGGGTTGCTCAGCGTGATCTCACCGATCACATCGGCGCGGAAGGACAGATCGTCAGCGGCGATGTCGGCCGCATTGGCACTTTTAAGGACTTCAAAATCGTATGTCGTCCTGCCGCCATTTCTGGCAATCGCACCGCCGGTACATGCGTATACCGCTGCATCCGGCGGAATGGGCACCGGCAATCGCCACTCGTCATGGGGCGGCGGGTTGCTGGTGGGGCTGCAACCACCCGGGCTGCTCACGACATTCATGGTCCGGCCGAAGCTGACATAGGCGATGTAATCAGCCGCGCTGTGACCGCCGTTGTTGGTCAGTTCGACCGTCAGTGGCAAGCGCTGATTCGGGTCGTTGGTCAGTATAAAGACCAGCGGATCACCGATGATATCGATGTCCAGGTCTTCGGGATTGGACTGATGGGTCGTGTCGAAGGATCGGCTGATAATCGTTCCAGGGTTACAGAAATCCTCGAATGTGACGTTTAACCGGTTGGCCAGTGAGATATCGTTATCCGGATCGGTGTCCGCCGGGGTGCCGTTCGGATCTTCCTCGCGGACATCGAGATCGGCCGTTTTGTCATAAGATTCCGGCCGGATCAGAATGATGCCGAAGGTGATCTGCAATTCGTCGCCGTGCCGCAGCATATTGACCTGATCCGGCGCCGGATAATACGGGTGCACGGTGTTGCTGGTCAATGTGAAGCGTGGCTCCGTGTTGTTCAGAAAATCGGAGGGATTGTTGCTCGTCTGATTGGGAAAGGTACCGCCGACCGGATTGGTCCATGCGATCTGATCGATCATCCCGTCGTAGGCGCCGTAGGCCGGGTCCATGCTGACCGTCGGAGTAAAAGTCGGGTCCACCACGTACTCGGGCGGAAGGACATCGTGCAGTTGGATGTTCTTCACTGTGCCGCCGGTATCATTGGTGATGGTGATTCGAACCCTGCCTTTGGACCCTGCGACCGGGTTGCCACCGACGCCGGTGATCCGGATGTTGAAATCCAGATCGTCGTCGGAGAGGTTACTTAAGCTCAGCCGCAAGATTACCCAAGTTGGTGTAGGGAGGACTTCCATCCGACGTGGTGGTAAGACCTCCGAGTGGCGGGGAATCAGCCTCGCAGCCCCATTGGATGTCGGAAACGGTGTTGCTTCTGGTTGGCGCACACGATCCGTTGGCAAGAATTTTACCGACCAGGAAGAAATCGGTATATCCACCCTGTGGGACGTCTACGGGGCCGGGGTTATTGAGGAAAGCGTCTACATTGAAATCATTGATGTTGTTACCGGCAGTCTGACACCCGAACACTCCGGCCCCACCGTTGTTGTTGGCTATTTGCTCGGCCGCGGTTTCCGAGGGGCAGATATAATTAACGTCAAGATTGCCGATCTGCATGGCGTCGTCGAAACGCAGGTCTTGCAGGTCGGCCTGGCCGTTGTTTCGGACCCGAATACGCCAGATCACATCGTCGTTGTTGTGGCCGTAAACGGGATCAGAGTATCCGCTTTGACCCGCGTCCACGTTGCGCCCCACCTTCGAAACCTCGGGAATCGGTTCGCGCAGGGGCAGTTCGTCCAACCCGGTGGTCTCCGTCTGAGGCATACCCGGGCAGGTGATGTAGGTTGCGGGATTGGTTGGCGGAAAAGTCTCGTACCGGGCGCTGTAGATCAGCCGCGCCTGGATGTCGCGGTCGGTTACGACCAGCCCGAGTCCCTCCTGGTTGAAACCTGCGGCGCGCGTCACCGCAAACGTGATGGACAGTGTATCGAAACCGATGAGCTGAAACGGCAGCGGTACGCCGAGTTGCGGGACCTGGGCCGGGGTCCAAGTCAGGATCTGGTTGTTCGCGCCACTGATGTTCGGCCACGAAGCGGGACCGACCGGCGCACCGTTGACCCTCATCGGCGTGGGAGCGGAGGGGGCGAAAGTCAATCCGCTGTTGCGCAGGTCCTCGGCCACCGTCATGTCGGTCATGTCCGCCCCCTCGTAGGGATTGGAAATAACGACCGTAATGTAGCCGTAACTGCACAGCTCGCAATAGCTGTTGGTCAGGTCGTGGCGGATAAAAGGTGGCGGATTGTTCTTGAGGTCGCAAGGGAGGGCCGATGCCGCATCTGCAGACAGCAGCACTGCAAAAGCGCTGAGGGCGGCACAGATCCATTCCGCCCATGGAATCGACTTGGTTTTCTTCAACGACATCGGCGCGACCTACATTTTACAAGAAAATCGAAAGACAAAAGCGCGCCGCGGTCAGCCTAAGAAAGAATACCTTTCATGACATCTCACTCGACAACCGGCACCGCACATGAGGGTGCATCGGGAGATGTCCATTCTTTGCTCGGCAACCCTGCTACCGTATCCTTGATGTCAAAGACTTAGGCCAGCGGCTTTGCGTCTTACCCTTTCGGGTAATTTGCCTTTTCGAGTTGTTAGGGTGAACGTAAAAGACTCACCCATGACTAGTCAACGAGCAATTACGATGCCATCCATGCTGTATTTCCGTTTATACGTGCTGTTTAAGTTATAATTTAAGGATTTTAGAGGTCTGGCTTTTTTAACTTAATGACTAGCCGGGAGGTTTGTGATTTCGAATTCGTAATCAAAAGAAGGATGGAATTGACTTTTCATATATAAACGGATGGGGTAATTTTAATTTCTATTTTGTAATCACCCTTGCCTTGCGGCCTGTCATCTGTCGCCTTGCGCCACCGCGAATCCCGCCTGTTGCGCAAAGGTGGCAGCGATTACCAAAATTTCGTTAGGCATAATAACATATTATTATTATTACATATTAAAAGTGTTATAGTGGTTTTTTCAAAACAAGGATCCGGTATTGAAGGGGCTTGCCTCTCCCTGCCGATTTCGGATTTCAGGATTTGGATTGGCGCTACCGCTTTCGCTCTTCATTAAGAGAAACCCGGCGTCAAACCAATCGATTTTATGAAAATCACTTTATTTTTAGGCAAGAGAACCCGACAGTATGGGGTGAGAAACAGCGGGTTTAGACCATGCGGAAGGGTGCTTCAGGAAAATTGTGGGGAAACAGACTCATTTTTCGCGGTCGGCCTCGGCCGGGATGTGTTTATCGGTATTCTAAGGCTGGGGAGACAGTCTCCCCATTCGCTCACACGTCCACGACAATACCCCGACCGCCCGATTTTTTAGATATACCCTTTTTCACCGAGAAAGAGCAGGATTTCCTGCGCCGCCTCATTGGGGGCCAGGTTTGCCGTGTTGATCCGCAACTCGGGAGTTCGGGGGGCCTCATAGGGGTCGTCCACACCGGTAAATCCTTTTATCAGCCCCGCACGGGCTTTGGCGTACATGCCCTTGCGGTCCCTGCTTTCACAGACGTCCAGCGGAGTGGATACGTGCACTTCAACAAAACCGCCGTAAGCCTCGATGTGGGACCGGATTTCATGGCGGGTTTTCTCATAAGGGGCAATCGGGGCGCAGATCGCTATGCCGCGGTTTTTGGTGATCTCGCTGGCAACAAACCCAATGCTTCTCACGTTGGTATCCCGGTCTTCCTTGGAAAAGCTGAGGTTGCTCGAAGATTGCGCCGCACGATGTCACCGTCAAGCAACGTCACGGGCCGCTGGCCGATTTCGAGGAATCGTGAGTAGAGGATCTTGGCAATGGTCGATTTGCCGGCCCCGGAAAGCCCGGTCATAAACACCGTAAAGCCCTGTCTCCCGGGAGGGGGATAAGCCTTCTGGAGTTCATCGATGACTTCAGGAAATGTCATCCACTCGGGAATGTTGCGGGCCGCTTCGCAATCGCTGGCGGATGTCGGTTCCGGAGAGCGAAATGCGTTGGACCCCTTCGGGCACCTGGTCGGCCGGTTTGAACTCATCTTCGAATGGCAGGTAAACCATTTCTTCAAAAGGAATAAATATCGATGCCGATGTCGTCGGCACACTCTTCGGTCAATTTGCGGGCAGCCCCGGCCTGATAGAACCACTGTCCGTGCCCGTTGATACCGGGTCCGGCGTGGTCGTGACCGACGATAAAGTCACTGCAACCGAAATTGCGTGCAATAATGACATGCAGCAACGCTTCCCGCGGTCCGGCCAAATGGGAAGACAGGGGCAGCAGGTTGATCAGCAGGGAGTCGGGGGGATAATGACGGGCGATCGACCGGTAGCAGCGGACCCGGGTGTAATGATCGAAATCTCCCGGTTTCGCCATTCCCACTATGGGAAGTACCAGAAGGTTGCCTCGAATCTGGCGCATGGCCTTGATGGTCATTTCGAAATGCGGCCTGTGGATCGGATGCCGGGTCTGAAATCCGATAACACGTTTCCATTCCATTTTGTGGATCGTGCGGCGGACCTCTGCGGGCGGCAATCGCAGGGATTTGAAATCGAAGTGCAGTGGCAGGCTGATAGCCTCGATACGGCCACCGACGTAATAAGCCCCGGCCCTGTTGAAGAGATGGTTGACACCGGGATGGGCCCTATCGGTCGTCCCGAATACAATCTCGGCTTCTTTCTCCTTCTCGATCGGCCAAAGATCTTCGACGTGCATGATCCCCAGTTGAAAACCCCTCCGGGTCGCGCAGCGCAACCGACTGTCCCACTTCCAG
>CAWBYM010000003.1:0-519141 GCA_963792945.1 uncultured delta proteobacterium
AAACTGTCACATTTCAATAGGGCTGTAAAGACCATTTTCAAATATAGATTTCAATATGTGTGCCAAAGCCTCTAAAACCTATTAAATAATATCAGTTATAATTCAAGTATGTTGTGCGATTTCCTGCGGAAGTGGCGGCCTGCGCATCGACATTCCCTTCGGCAATTTTGAAGCATATATGTATCGAATACTTACCGGATTATTCCGGTTGGCCCTAAGTGTTTGTATGTACAGGATAAAAGACCATAACCCCTGTCTCATAATAAACCTGAAACACTTATGCCTCACAATACAGTGGTGAGGACACCCATGAGGGTGTTACCGCCAACTCAAACGAAAAGGGAAATCGATATGCAGAGGTGAGGATCTGACTCGAAGTCGCTGTGCCCGCTCGACACGAAGCGCCCGATTATCTGTCGTCATGTTCACTAGCAGGTGGAGAAGAAAGCAGGCGGTGTCGGCCACGAAGTTCGGCGGTTAGTCAAATTGTTGCGGCAAAAGGGATCAGCGCCGACTTCGTGGTCTCGGACTGTCGATACCTTATCCGGCAATCCGGTTACTCGGCTTCCGCCCCAGTATATGGCCTTTGGTGCTGACCACGACCTCTTCGACCGGAATGGCGGCTCCGGAAATTTCCAGGCCTTTCTTGACGATCATCGGCAACCCGGAACAGCAAGGCACTTCCATCACGACCGTGGTGATGCTTTTGATGCCCGCGCTCCGAAACACCTGTGCAAATTTATCGATATACTTTTGGGCATCGTCGAGCTTCGGGCATCCCATCATAACGGCCTTGCCCTTCAGGAAATCCCGATGCAGGCTTGGAAAAGCCACCGGCACACAGTCCGCGAGAACCAGAAGGTCGGCACCTTTCAAAAACGGGGCTGTCGGCGGCACCAGGTGAATCTGAATCGGCCAGTGGGTCAGAGCCGATGCCTGTTGCGGGCCATCCGCCGTCTGGGGCTGATCGTTGGCGTGCGACGCCGCCGGTGAAAACTGCATGATCCGGGCGGACGGGCACCCGCCAGCGTGTTTCCGTTTCGACAACTCGACCGTTTCGCTGGCTTCCTTCTCGTCCAGGTATTTTTCGACCGCCGCTTCATCGAACTCTTCGGCCTCACGTTCGACGATTTTCAACGCATCGTTGGGACACTCTCCGAGGCAGGCCCCTAAACCGTCGCACAAGTTGTCGGCCACAACCCTGACCTTGCCATTCACTACCTCCAGGGAACCCTCGGCACAGGACGGCACGCACAACCCGCATCCATCGCATTTTTCTTCATCGATTTCGATGATTTTTCGCATGACTTTCATGATTTCACCTCAATATATTGTAGTGACCTGTTGGACATGGGGTCGCACGGTAAGCGACCGGGCGGCTTCTCTTCCGCCGCAATGAGTTGACCGGAAGCCTGTCGACCCATGACCGCCATGTCGCGGCGGCCGCGTTAAAGCAGTATCGATCGCGCCTCTTTTCTTCCGGCCTCGGTCAACAGATCCTTTTCGATCATCTCCGACACGCTGGCGGCATCCATCGGCTGCTCTTTGAGGCGCTCCTCCATCTGGGCCACCCAGTCGGCATCATGGACGATCTTTATTTCCGGCGACGCATCCTGTCCCGGAACGCCATGCTGGGAAACGATGGCACAGACAGCGTTGATAAGCGGCTCGCGGGCTTTCAGCGCTTCCAGCAATCCGCGCGCAACCGCCGGACTTTCTTGCGATAGGTGCGCAGCCGATACATCGCCGTATTTCTCCAGCGCGTCCGGAGCACCGATATCTCTCAGGTAGGCGGCACAGAGCACCACCGGCAGCACCCCCCGCTCTTTACCGGCAATGCGTTCAGCGTAACGAGCACGACGGGTGGCCTGCCCGATCCGTTTGAAATCACGCTTGAAAAAACGTTTCATTTCGACCGCCACCCGGTCTTTGAGCAGGTCTTCCTTTACAGACAATACCTCATCCGGCAGGGTTCCCAGACACTGCTCGGCGTATTGGCAGTAGGCTGCACAACCGAAGTCCATTTCCGGGTTGACAAAACGATGCCCGCAATGATCACATTTCCGGGCGGTATCGTCCTTGAAGAATTCCACCGGTTTTTCACATTTCGGGCAACTGACTTCATAGATGGCACCCGGTTTCCAGTACTGTGTTTCCTGTCCCGGACATTTCATGACGGGTTCCCTTTGCGGTGGTTGGCGGTTGGCGGCCGATCCGAACATTGCCGTCCGGACCGGCCGATTCACTGACCCGGCGGATGGGGCTCACCCTATCCGAGTATGGCCTTCAAATCTTCATCCGGGGTCTTGATGGGCATGATGTTGAAATTCTTCACCAGCACATCCAGCACGTTGGCCGAGACAAACGCCGGCAGGCTGGGGCCCAGACGGATATTCTTGATACCCAGGTAGAGCAATGTCAGCAGGATGGCGCAGGCTTTCTGCTCATACCAGGACAGTATCATCGACAGCGGCAGGTCGTTGACCCCCACGTCGAACGCCTTCGACAGAGCCACGGCGATCTGCACGGCCGAGTAGGCATCGTTGCACTGTCCGACATCCAGCAGACGCGGTATCCCGCCGATATCACCGAGCTGTTGGTCGAAAAAGCGGAATTTCCCGCACGCCAACGTCAGAACGACGCAGTCATTGGGAACTTTTTCCACGAATTCGGTGTAATAACTGCGGCCCGGCTTGGCCCCGTCACAGCCGCCGACCAGGAAGAAATGCCGGATGGCTTTGCTCTTGACAGCTTCGATAACCTGACCGGCAACGCCCATAACGGCATTGCGTCCGAAGCCGACCATGACTTTCTTTCCATTGACGTCTTCACTGAATCCCGGCATTTCCTGGGCTTTGTTGATAACTGGCGTAAAATCCTTGGACACGTGGGTCACCCCCGGCCATCCAACCAATCCGGTGGTGAATATATTACTCTTGTAAGAATCCTGCGGCTTCTGAATGCAGTTGGTGGTCATCAGGATAGCGCCGGGAAAACCGGCGAATTCCTTGGCCTGATTCTGCCAGGCCGTACCGTAATGACCGATGAAATGGGGGTGTTTCTTCAATTCCGGATACCCGTGGCACGGCAGCATCTCACCGTGGGTGTAAATGTTGATCCCCTTTCCCTCAGTCTGCTTGAGAAGTAGGTCCAAGTCCTTGAGGTCGTGTCCGGACACCAGGATCGCCTTACCCTTCTTCGCTCCCAGCGGCACCTCGGTGGGAACCGGGTGACCGTAGGTTCCGGTGTTGCCGGCATCCAGCAGTTCCATAGCGCGCAGATTGATTTCGCCACACTTCAATACTAGTCCGACCAGTTCTTCGACACCCAGCGAGTCGTCCAGGGTACCCGCCAGTCCCTCGTGCAAGTATTCATATACCTTGTCGTCTTCCTGGCCCAGAATCGCCGCATGATCCGCATAGGCGGCCATACCTTTAATACCGTAAATCAAAAGCTCACGCAGAGACAGGATGTCTGGATTCACATCCGGGTTCGACTTGATGCCGATAGATTCCCCTTGGGCGACCATGGCATCACGGGAGGCTCCGGGCTGAAAGACTGCCGGTCCTTCCGTGAAACCGGTTTTACCGCCGGCGGCCTTGACCTTTTCTTTCAAGGCGTCGCGATGCATGACGGTTTCCTTGATCAGCGCCACAAACCGGTCCGGGTCGAAATCGACGTTGGTCAGCGTCGAAAAAACCGCCTTGCACGTAAACTGGTCCACTGCGCGATCGGCGACACCCACCTTGCGGCCTTCAACCGCGTAAAGGGAAAGCCCTTTAACGGCATAGACGAGAAGGTCTTGGAGCGCAGCGACTTCCGGCTGCTTTCCGCAAACGCCGATTTTGGTGCAACCCTCACCTTTTGAGGTCTGCTCACACTGAAAACAGAACATAGTTTCTCTCCTTTGTCTTGGTTTGGTTAAATACGGTTTCGATTGACTTTCCGTTATTGACGATTCGAACATAACCGCTGCCGGTTGAAGGCGCATTGACTTAAGTCAACGCGCACCGCTTTTCTTTTTTACGATTCCAGAGTCGGCACGCGAGCCGGCCCCTATCGTTGCGAGTGATACTAAAACGGTCGACACCAATTCGCATTGACATAGGTCAAAAGCCGATGATATTTCTGAGAAGGAGGATTCAATGGACAAAACGGTTGAATTTATTTCGAAAATATCCGTCTTTAACGGCTTGCCACCCAAACAGCTCCAGGAAGTCCGCCAAATTGCCGATTACAGGAATTTCGCAAAGGGAGAAAAGGTATTTTTCGAAGGAGATCGCGGTATCGGCTTCTACGTTGTTGTTGAAGGCCAGGTCAAAATCTTCAAACTTGCGGTGGATGGCAAGGAACATATACTGCATATTGTCGGCCCTGGAGACCCCTTCGGAGAGGTGGCCGTATTTGCCGGTCGATCCTTTCCGGCCAATGCGGAGGCGCTGGCCGACAGCCGTCTGTTGTTTTTCCCTCGCGACAGCTTTGTGGCTCTCATATCCCGCAATCCGTCCCTGGCGATGAGTATGCTGGCCGTTTTGTCGACACGCCTGAGGCAGTTTGCGATTCAAATCGAGAACCTCTCTCTGAAAGAGGTCCCTGGACGCCTGGCATCCTACCTGATTTTCCTTTCCGGTGAACAGGAAAACAGCGAGGGAGTCATGCTGCCGATTTCAAAAGGGCAGTTAGCCAGTTTGCTGGGCACCATTCCGGAAACCCTCTCGCGGATATTCGCTAAAATGGCGGGGCAGGGTTTGATAGAGGTCAACGGCCGTCAAATCAGCATTCTGAATCCGGTCGGGCTGGAGGATATTTCGATCCTTGGAAAAGTGACCGATTGAAGTTTCGGCAAGTTGGCTGATATATTTTCCACCCTGCGAAAGTAGCCGTTTTGGGCTAAGCACTATGGAGTTGCGCCAATTCTCGACTCAACAGTCGGATGTGGCCCATTTCCTCTTTTATGATTCCCTCGATGCGCTCCCGTCCCAGTTTTTCGGGGACGGCATTTTTCATCCCCAGGTAAAAAACGATCGAGTCTTTCTCGGCCTCGATGGCCGCTTTTAATATTTTATCCATCGACGACACATCGATTTCTTTCTCGAAAAACACACGCGTGTCCGCAAGGGCTTTGAGATAAAGGGCCGCTTCTCCTTCGGGGTCGAAAACGGTGGTGGATTTTTCGGCAGCTTTCAGATCCTTGCGCATGGCCTTGAACGTCTTTTCATGTTCGACTTCCATATCGGCGAGATTCAACAGCAGCTCCCTGTGGGTGCTGTCCTGGACGGATCCCGCAGCTTTTTTGTAAAAACTCTCCCCGTTTCTTTCCATCTGTTCGGCCATTTCGAAGATCTCGTCTGCGTTAAAATCATACCTCATGTTGCCAGTCCTTTCGTTAATTGATCCGGGAATTAAACTGGTCCCTGCAACCCGAAAATATGAGTGATTACCCAGTTCATAGGCTTGCCGTAAAGATAAAGATGCATCTTGTAATGTAAAGCTGTCGGCTCAAAAATATCGTTGACAGCAATTAAGCACAAAACTATAGTAATTAAGTAGGAAAAACAAAGAGGCAGCCAATCCAGAAATGACGTCAATATATCAGCATAAAAAACAGAGGCTTGTATCCGTTCTGCTCATTACGGCCCTCTGCCTCAGTCTCGCCACCGGCAGTGCTGCAGCCGTTGTCGGGTGCAGCGCTAACTGTTGTGCCGGCAATCAAATAAGCGGCCATGGTCAAATGTCGGCCAAAATCGTAAACGATCTCGACTGCCCTTGCTGCTCGGCGTCGCTGGCCTGCAGCAACGCTTATGCCGTTTCACACGTATCCCCCGCCGCTGTCCTCAACGACGGTAAACGCACCGCCGCTCCTGTTTTCACGGTCGCACCGGCACGGGTAGAAGTCGACCAAGATACCCAACACCATTCAACATCTAAATCTCCGGATCCACTCACAAAGATACCCCTGTACATCGCCAACCTCAAGCTCATCCATTGATCCGACCGGCCTCTGCCGCAACGGCACCCGCATAAGAACCTCGAACTTGCCGCTGGGAAACATTCAGTCGCTTCAGCCTGATTTCCACCCATGGGATGGAATGAGGGATACGGAGGTCGAATTTTTAGGCCTTGTCCTTCAGGCAAGCGACTGGAAGGAGGGGGTGCCGAGACACCGGCCAAACCACCGAGGCGAGCGCATACGGACCACTGTGGACTATCGACAGACCATACTTCATCGATAAATTCAAATCATCGGCTCTGCTTTCTCAATCGACAGAGTCTTCTCGCAATAATTATTTCTATAAACAAAAGGAGCTGTTCCCAATGGGTAAAGACAAGATCAAAAACACTCAGGAAGTCCGCGAAGCAAAAAAGGCCGCCGTTCTGGGTACGGAAAGAAAAAGCCGCCTGCCGATGATCCTCGTTGCCGCCGCAGTCGTTATCGCCGGCGCAGGGATCTACCTTGTAACGAACGGTATCGGGGGTAGCACTGTGACATCGAAAACCGACCGCTCCCCTGGTGCCACTGGAGACCAGGTGATCCACCAAGTCAGCCAATTCACCGACGGTCATGCTCAACATTTCGAATTCAAACATGACGATATCACGATCCGATACTTCATTCTCAAGAGTTCGGATGGAATCATCAGGGCGGCATTCGATGCCTGCGACGTCTGCTGGCCGGCCGGCAAGGGCTATTACCAGGATGGCGATGTGATGGTCTGCCGCAACTGCGGTCGACGCTTCGCATCCGTACTCGTAAACGAAGTAAAGGGCGGCTGCAATCCGGCGCCGTTGACAAGGACCGTCCAGGGGGAACATCTCATTCTAAAAGTTCAGGACATCCTGGAGGGCAGACAATATTTCAATTTTCCGGGGAAGGCCTAAAACATGACATTGAAACTGATTGCATTTCGCAACCTCATGCGCCGCAAAGGTAAAGCCGTCTTCGTACTGGCAGGATTGTCCATCGGTATCGCCACTGTCGTAACGGTTATCAGCTTTGTTGAAGCGATGACCAGCGATATCAACCACAAGCTGGAAAAATACGGCGCCAACATCCTTATAGTTCCCCGGGCCGAGGATCTTCCTCTCACCTACGGGGGCCTGTCGCTCGGTGGTGTGGCTTTTGAAATGGAAGAAATTCGCGAAACCGACCTGGCCCGGGTCAGCACGATAAAAAACTCACGCAATATCGCCGCACTGGGACCGCTGGTCCTTGGTGTCGTGCACATCAATTCAAACAGGGTTCTGTTGACCGGGATCGATTTTAAGTCCACGAGAATCCTGAAGCCCTGGTGGAATATCGACGGAACGCTACCGGGTGCCGACAGCCTCCTGCTGGGGGCCGAAGCGGCACGGATACTGGGCCTGCAAACCGGCAACACCGTCGATATCAAGGATCGCAAGTTCAGGGTGTCCGGGGTTCTGCATCCCACCGGGAGCCAAGACGACCAACTGGTATTCACCCCTGTCGTCACGGCCCAGACCCTGTTGGGCAAGGACGGCAAGGTCTCCATGGCCGAGGTGGCCGCTCTTTGTCATGATTGCCCCATCGACGATATGGTGCAGCAGATTTCCGATGTGCTGCCCGGGGCCAAGGTCATGGCGATCCAACAGGTGGTGAAAGGACGCATGGAAACCCTGACGCAGTTCAAAAACTTCAGCTATGGCGTCTCGGGTGTGGTCATCCTCATCGGTGCCCTTGTGGTTCTGATTACGATGATGGGCAGCGTCCGGGAGCGTACCGAGGAAATCGGCATATTCCGGGCCATCGGCTTTCGAAAAAGTCACGTCATGCGCATTGTGTTCCTGGAAGCCGGCATCGTTTCGGTCCTTGCAGGGCTTATCGGCTATGCCGTCGGATTCGGCGCCACAACGGCGGGACTCAAGCTCTTTGTCCAGGAGCGAATGGTTCACCTGAATGTCGACTTCGGCCTGGCGGCCATGTCATTCGGCCTGGCGCTGCTCATTGGACTGGCAGCGAGTGCGTATCCGGCATTTATGGCCGCCCGCATGGATCCCAACGATGCCCTCAGGGCGCTTTGAAAAGGCGCCGGAAAAACAAAGGCACGCCAGGGCGTTAATCGTTGCGATTGTAATCCCGCCGTTGGCGGGATGCATGGCACCCGGCTCGAATACAACCACTCGACATCGTGGCCTGGCCATCAAGGACGTACAACTCGTTCCGGATCAAAGATCCTTAACAGGATCCCGATCCGGAATGTCACTGTTAACTGGGCAGAAATGCCGGAGACCAACATGAGTTACATTTCAGCTAAAAACCTTGTCAAAGTTTACGGCAACGGTGATGCAGCCGTGACGGCCATATCGGGTATGGATTTTACCATCGCTTCGGGTGAGTTCGTTGCAGTCATGGGAGAATCCGGATCGGGCAAGTCCACCCTCCTATCGGTAATGGGGGCGATGAACGCGCCTTCCTCGGGCAATTTCGTCGTTGACGACATCGACGTCTACCATTTACGGTCTGAAAAGCGGGCTGATTTTCGCCGGGAGTTTTTAGGGTTCATTTTTCAGAGTTTTCACCTGGTGCCCTACCTCACAGTCCTCGAAAATGTCATGCTGCCGCTTTCGATCGTCAATGTCAGCAAGAAAAAGAAGCGGGAGATGGCCGAGGCGGCCTTGACCGATGTCGGGCTTCAGACCAAATTTCACAGGCTGCCGAACCAAATATCGGGCGGCGAAAAGGAACGGGTGGCCATGGCCCGGGCTATCGTCAACCAACCTCCGATACTACTGGCCGATGAACCGACTGGAAACCTTGACACCAAAACCAGTCGGGAAATAATGGGCCTGCTTCGGAAACTCAACCAGGACGGAATGACCATCGTTATGGTCACCCACAGTCCGGACTGCGCCCGATATGCACAGAG
This sequence comes from uncultured delta proteobacterium, assembly GCA_963792945.1. Classification (GTDB taxonomy): domain Bacteria; phylum Desulfobacterota; class Desulfobacteria; order Desulfobacterales; family SG8-13; genus JARFQH01. The sequence goes on from CAWBYM010000003.1 coordinate 8,886, forward strand.
GCTCCTGCAGATCTCGGACGGCACTTTGGTATCGGACAATTGATGTCACCCCCCTGCCGCACCGGCCGTAAACATGCTCACCAGGAGCGTTGTTTCCGGCCGGTGCGGCCTTTCCCGCATCGTAGCCGGCAACCCTGGCGGATATCCCTCCATCCCCGATAGACCTATTGCCCTAATGGATTCTGGCCGTTGTCTCGGTATGTGTTTCATTGGCTAAGCTCAGCCGGCGCTCTGACCCATGCGATCCAGAAGCCACTTTCCCGTCCTTCGATCCGGGTAGCGAGCTGACAATCGCCGGCGGATGAACTGGCTTGACACACGCGGGCCATGTCTTTATAGTGCTTTGCTTCAGCTTGAAAACTTTGCCACAGGTTACCTGGGACGGTCTAACCGTCCGGGTTTGAATATGCCGCCCTTCGAAGCGGCGAAAACTTTGGAGCCGATGTTCATGACGACTTCCAACCTGCCTGCGGAGCCCCCGTTGCTCATGCTCGTGGCCGGAGCCAAAGGTGCCATCGCTTCGACACTGGCCGTGGCCATCACCGCCTGCCGCAGCGCTCCTGATACCGTCCTGCCAAGCTTGACGACTCGAAACCTGTTCCCCTACCTGGGGGCGGTAGACCAAACGTTGTTGGCCGGTTGGGACCCAACTTCTCAAGCTATGGCAGCCGCAACCCTCTGCCAGGGCATTCTCCCCGAATCTTTGTGCCGGCTTCATGCGGAGGCATTGGATGATCTTTCGTTAAAAACGGCGCCATCCCTCGATAAGAGTCTTGCCGATCAGGTCGAACAGCTGATGTCCGACATTCAGGGGTTCCGGCACAACCACCCCGAAGCCCTCCCCGTGCTGGTCAACCTCCTGCCGGCCGCGCCCCTGACGGAACTGGCCCGCTGCCGTGACCTGGACGAGCTGTTTGACGCTGCGAAAAACAACCCACTTCCTGATCTTGCCTATGCATTGGCGGCGGTTTTTTCCGGCATCCCGGTTGTCAATTTCACGCCGAATGAGATCGAAATTCCGGTTGTGCTCGACGAGGCCGTCAAACACGGCATCCCGGTCTGCGGCCGAGACGGAAAGACCGGCCAGACTTACCTGAAAGTCGTTCTGGCATCGGCGTTGAAAGCCAGGAGCTTAACGGTGGATGGTTGGTACAGCTTGAACATCCTGGGAAATGCGGACGGAATGAACTTGATGGAGCCGGAGCGGGCCGCAGGAAAAATGGCCAACAAAACCGACCTGCTGGACGACATCCTCGGGTATGGCGTCGGCCAAAGGTTCGGTACTCCGACGCACAAAGTTCACATCGACTACTACCCCCCCCGGGGAGATGCCAAGGAGGCGTGGGACGTCATCGATTTTCGGGGCCTTCTCGACCTGCCGATGAGCATCCGCGTAAACCTCCAAGGCAGGGATTCCATCTTGGCCGCACCCATGGTCCTCGACCTGGCACGTTGGATGGCGGCATTGAAACTGGCCGGTTTCAGTGGGCCGGTGGCCGATTTGGGTTTTTACTTCAAAAAGCCGGTCGGTCCCCATCCGGCCAAAACCTTCCAGGAACAGCTCAACCGCCTTGCCGACCTGGAACAGCAGTGTAACGACAGGATCGCATCTACCGATTCTGACCGATAGAGGAGTTCAATGATGGTATTCGGTTACAGCACCAACGCGTTTGTTAAATTCGACCTCTTCGAATCCATCGAAAAGATAGCCAAACTCGGTTTTCGCGGTGTCGAAATCATGGGAGATCGGCCCCATCTGTATCCGCCGGACTTTGATCAAGACAACCTCTCCCGTCTCAAAAAGCTTCTTGACCAGCACAGGCTCACGGTCACCAATATCAACAGTTTCACCCTCTTCGCAGTCGGGGACACCTACCTGCCTTCCTGGATCGAACCGGACCGGAAACGCCGCGACATCCGTATCCGCCACACGCTTGACAGCCTGGAAGTGGCCCGGTTCTTGGGGTGTCGAAACATCTCCGTTCCGCCCGGCGGCCCGCTGGAGGAATCGATTTCCCGGGAGGAAGCATTTCAACTGTTTCATGAAGGCCTTGGCCAGGTGATCCCGAAAGCCGAAGAACTGGAGATCAAAATCCTTATCGAACCGGAGCCGGATCTGCTGATGGAAAACACAGCGGAATTCAAATACTTCATGAAGGATGTCAAATCAAAAATGGTCGGTTTGAATTTCGATATCGGCCATTTCTACTGCGCCGGCGAAAACCCGGCCGCTGCCTTTGAAGACCTTTTTGAATGGATCGGCCACGTTCACATCGAAGATATCGCCTCCTCGCGGGTGCATGCTCATCTGATCGCCGGTCACGGCGATATTCGTTTCCGGGAAGTATTCGATACAATGGTGCGCCTCGACTACCGTGATCACATCAGCCTTGAACTCTACCCGTATGTTGACATCCCCGAGGAGGCCGGACAAGAAAGTTTGGACTTTCTAAGACCACTCTTCGAGCAGGCCGGTTTGAACATCGCCGCTTGATCCCATGAAATGAACGGTCTGCTTGGCCACTGAAACCCGCTTCTCTCTCTGTTTGCTTTCTTCCCCGACAAGCCTTATGATAGCTGAAACCGAATCTTCTTCATAAATTTTCAGAAAGATATTGAAATGAAAGCATTGTATTTCGAAGACCATGGCGATCTCAATGTCGTTCATTACGGAAATGTTCCCGACCCGGTTGTGGGTCCCGCTGATGTGCTGGTCAAGGTGCGGGCCTGCGCACTCAACCATCTCGACATTTGGGTCCGCCGCGGCTGGCCGGGCCTGAAGCTCGAAATGCCCCACTGGTGCGGCGCCGATGTCGCCGGTGAAATCGCCGATATCGGCCGAAACGTCACCGGATGGGAAGTGGGCCAGGCGGTGGTTGTCGACCCGGGCATCAGCCTGGTCGAAGACGAATACACCCGCCGCGGTAGAGATTCCGTCAGTCCAGGATACCATGTCCTCGGTGAACACACCCGGGGCGGTGCAGCCGAATACCTGTCGGTGCCGGCAGTCAACCTAGCTCCCTTGCCGGAGGGTTGGGAGTATCCGAATGCTGCGGCACCGCTTCTCGTCGGTCTCACTGCCTGGCGGATGTTGATCCACCGGGCTGAGCTTAAGGCGGGAGAAACGGTTCTCGTTGTCGGTTCCGGTGGCGGGGTGAATAGCATCGCCGTCCAAATCGCCAAGCTCGCCGGTGCGCGGGTCTTTGTGGTGGCGGGCAATACGCAGAAAGCGGAGAAAGCCTGGGACCTGGGCGCCGATGAGGTCTTCGACCGCAGTTCGGTGGACTGGGGCAAAGAGGTTTATCGATTGACAAACAAACGCGGCGTTGATGTCGTTGTCGACAACGTCGGCAGATCAACCCTGGCCAAGAGCATGATGGCTGTCGCCCGCGGTGGGCGGATCGTGATCGTCGGCAACACCTCCGGACCAAAAACCGAAATCGATATCCGCTTCATCTTCGGAAAGCAGATCAGTCTGATCGGCAGTACCATGGGCTCGCACCAGGATTTTCACGATATCCTGAAATTACTCGAAACCGGCCGCTTAAAACCGGTGATCGACCGCGTAATGCCGCTCAGTGAGGGGAAAGAGGCCTACGGCCTCATGGAGCGGGGCGAAATCTTCGGCAAAATCGTGCTCACGCCTTAAAACTGACACGCGTGGTAGATAGTATCCTGGCTTCGGGGCCAATTAAACCGTTAAAGGGAAATGATGCGGCAAGATGAAAACGGAATTTCAGGTCAACTGTTTCCTAAAGGCCGAGCAAGAATGAATATCAATGATACCATCTGAAAATCGGGGCATGATACTTTGGGGAGTGCCCTATTGTGTTTGTTCTGTTGACCACTGGGATATCATTTACGAATAGGGCACCATTTGGGGTTGATCTTTCGGGCTTTAGCAGCCCACCTGCGGAGGGTGCTTATGGAAATTTGAAACATCTCAATGAGTTCTTCCTTGGAATAGTCGTCCCACAATACGGCGATCGTTTTCGCTTTGGCCTCGAGTGTATTGGGGGTGATTTGGGTCGAATCACCATCATATTCTATGACTATCTTAGCTTTGCTCATACCATCCCTCCAAGGTCCAACATTAGGTACGGGAATATTGTAACAGAATTTTCAAAGAGGTTCAATTTTGTGAAACCAATATTTTACGTATTTGTCAATCCGCAGACTGTTTTTTATTCTCCGTCCTCTAAATCAGCCGCAGTATGAGGATCTCGTTAGGATACCGCAATAAACGGATATATCACCAAGCTATCCAAGCCGATGTTGGGTTAAATGCCTTTACGAGCCCCTACTCACCGCCTCCGCCCACGGCAAAACCACTAAGCCCCAAGCCGGTAGATGACGGTGTACCGGCAATCTTGGCCAGATAGGTGTCACCCAGCTTTTCGATGTGGCTGTTGACATTGTCGAAATAATTGTAGTGTATCTGCTCTTCGTCAATAATTTGTTCAAAAATTTTCATGCTGATGCTGTCACCGTTTTCACGGCATACCAGGAGAAATTGATTGTAGGTATCGATGGTGTCATCTTCCAGATTGGCATCAAAAGGAAAAATGACCTGAACCACCTGTCCCTTTTCGACGGTGCCGTCGTAGCCGGTCACCGGTTCGCCGCCGAGCTCCTTGACGCGTTCGGCAAACATCTCCGCGTGGCGCATCTCGTCGATGGCAATCAGTTTGACCTTGGCCGCCAGCTCCCCATAGTCAAGGTCGTCGAGGTTGTAGTGCTGATTCATATACTGATGGATCGCCTGCAGCTCCATGGCGCGAGCTTTGTTCAGTACGTCAATGACTTTTTGTCGTCTTTCCTCTTTAGAAGTGTTCCCCATCATCATCCTCCTTTTTTAGATTGGGCTTTGAATTCGAATTTAATTGAGATGTCACCTCAAAGTCAATCCATATATCACCATTTTTCCGTTTTTAGCTGTGGTTTGTAGGCGTGGATGAGATTCAGAGAACACTACGCCGGGGGAGGTGAGCCTAAGGTTGTTTTCCTTCAGGGTCTTTACGATGGCACCGAATCTATTTTTTCGGATCTGACAGGGTTCGTCCATTTCGAGCCTGAATATCGTGGGGAATAGATGATAATAATTATCAAATGAGGTACATTTCTATATCCTTCAAGTCTAAGATACGAAATCGATGGCCCGGCATCAGTAGTGGTCGTATTCAATACGATCTGTCACCTTGACTCAGGTTTGACATAAATTATTTGAAAGCATTCACAGGGCACCGCATAGGTTACGTTGTCAGGCATTTGAATTACAAAAGTAAATCAGCGCGCCCGATACCTTGCATCCGCGGCACCCTAAACGCGTACAATTCTGTGACCTGAAGCACATTGGACGCTGCAATCCTCTGAACCGATTCAATTATTTTCTGGATTTGTGCGCAATTATGATAAAGCATACGCATTGAAAAAGACAAATATGAACTTAGAATTTTGCCTATGAAGGAACCCTGTCAACAATAAATGGTTCGTCAAAATGTCACGGAAACGCCGCTCAGATTCGGAGGCGCAATTTTAGGCAAGGCAAGCTCTTTCTTTTTTCATTATCCGAGTTCAATGCCGACACGGTGCAGAAGGATCAATGATGAATCCGGTATCTAAACCGGTTTCCGACGATTTGCCATCGAGGAGCACTGAAAGATGCGGGATTTCCATGGCCAAACGATCGTTTGTCAGCAATAAATTCGTCAATGGAACTGATCGGCAGTCATTTTTTCATGCGAGAACTCGCGAGGCTCATCGTTGTCGGGCGCAAAGAACCCGTAAAAGTTTATGAGCCTGCAACCGCCGAGGATTATGAAGCCAGAAAAAAGATCTTCGACAAATTTGGCCGGGGGTTACAATTGTTTTACAAGGGTGACCTGGTGCGCGGGCGTGAAGCCCTTGAGGAAATTCGCACGCATGACGCCGCCGCTGCGGCCTATGCTGAAAAATGCCGCGCGCTGCTGGCGACAAAGCTCAGGGATTGGAACGGGGTGTGGATGATGACGACAAAATAGCCGTTGGCAGATAAAGGACGAACGTTACCAAACATCTTCCTGGTTCATGGAGGATCGGAGCAAAAAGAAAAGACGCATTTCTGAGCTATATTTGATGCAAATTCCTACCTCGACTGACAGCCCCGTGGGTTGTCAGTTTTAATTTTTGAACGCTTTATATACTTGTTTTCTGTTGCCATGACTGGGCTTGAGCGTAATTTGGCTGCGCTGGCCTAGTCAAGACCCTTGTCGGAATTTACTTTTCTCAGAAACAGATCACATCACCCCGAATAGACGGTTTTATCGTAAATATAGGCTCCACGGTTATCCGATCATCTCCTTCATCATCAGGAATCAGGATATTCTTATGCGCAATTTTCCCTCGCCTACTTCCACCGGATAGGTGCGCACGGGCTGGGGGGTCGGGCCGTGTATTTTATCACCGTTAAATGTATAGGTGGATTTATTCACGCTGCAGCACTGGACGGTTTCGGTGCCCGGCACATAGTCCAACCGGCGGTGTCCCAGGTGTGTGCACCGATTGTGGAACGCCTGGTATTGCCCATCTTCCCCGAAAACAACCAAAACCCTTACTGGCAAGCTCTTCCCTTCGAACCGAACGGCCGTTCCCGGCCGGGTCAGCTCGGGAATTCGGTCCAGGCTGATGGTCAGTTGACCCGATTCATAGTTCCAGCCGCTTTCGTCCTGTGGTTTATCCGTGGCGGAAATTCCGAAAATCCGTTGCCAGATGCTGCGCTGTAAAAATTTTACAGTCATGGGTAATCCTCACCATTGGATATGATTTAATTTTTATTGGGTTTGCAGTATGCAGAGATTCATAAATCTGTTGCGATGCTTTAGCAAACAGAAATCATTCCTGCAACTGTATTTCTTAAAGATGGTGAGGAGGCCCACCGCGCCCAGTGGGCCACGGCATGCAATTGGATCCCGATCCCGGCACCGTGAACACATCCATACCATGATCAAATGTTTGAACGATGATCTCGAGTTGGCCGTCGCCGTCAAGATCGAAGATGGCCGGTGCGGCCGGCGCTCCATTGCCGTTACCGTTATAGCCGGGATTGGGAAGCGCGATGTCATGTAGGAGGCTGCCGTCGGTGCCCAATATCACCAAATAACCGGAGTCGGTCACATTCGGATTCCCGTATGTGGAAAAAACGATCTCCGGGGAGCCGTCCTGGTTGAGATCGGCGACGGTGGATTCGGAGGCATACATCAACGTCTTTCCATGCAAGAAGTTGAACCGCCAGATCTGAAGCAATTCTGGCTTTTTGGTTATTTAGCTGTAACGTATTCATTATATGTATTGCACGCTTATGAAGCTGGCAGAGACGATATTCTCAGCGAGCTCGTCAACAAGTCTTCTGATCTCGTCTTTAGAACTCCTAATTTATGATCTTATTGCCATTTAGGCCCCCGATTTTCTCGACAGGCCCTTTTGCTCTCTTCGGCATCCAGGCTGTATTGAGTTCGCTCCTGAAGATTGAAGTACAATGTCAAAATATCATCATATCCCTTATCGAAAGCCTGGTTCGTCAGCAGTTTGCTTATCCGCGATCCGGCCGAGCAAGATATCAATTATTTGTCAGCCACCTGGTCAAGATGGGAAAAAAAGTCTTGCTCAGGGATTAGGTGGTCCCACCAGCCCGATGGTCGAAGCCTCTTCTCCGTCAATGTTCTCGCCGCCGATAATGAGCCTTTTAGCACGCCCCCAACCGATGTAATGTGGCAGGCGCCATGCAGACAAACCGGGAATGAGGGATTCTCGGATAGCCGGTAAGCCTATTTGGCATCCTGGTGTGCTGACTCGGATGTCACAGGCCAACTCAAGCTGCAAACCGCCGCCAAGGCAGTATCCATGAATTCCGACGATCACAATTTTTTCCATTATGTTCAAATATGCGCAGGGCCTTTTCCCAGCGTTCGTGGTAGCTCATATCAATCTCATCGGATGACAGTTGTTTGAGGTCAATACCGGTGCAAAACGCCCGCCCTTGTCCACGGATAACCACCATCCGGATGTCAGGGTCTTCTCGATCGGCAAGGGCCACACGATTGAGCAGGACAGTTCCCTCGTTGTTCATGGCATTCAGGTGAGATTCACGGGTAAAAGTCACCCAAGCTCGCTTGCCTTCCTTTTCAAGATGCATGGTATCGGATTGTAATAATTTTTCCATAAGTATCCATAATCGTTAAACCCTTTGACGCTCTTATGCAATAATAGGGAGCGAGAAGGTACGTATATTTAAGGTTCTGAAGATTTTACAAGCCACTAAACTATAGGTAAATAAATCCTGATTGATCGAAGGGTATTTACCAAATTCGTACTGTCAATGGATGGCTCTGGTCTAAATAAAGATATTTTATTGCACAGATGTTATTTGAAGAGTGATAAAGCGGAAAACTGAGGCAGTTTTTAACGATTGTGACCTTGTACGTTTTGCTCGGGGGGGTAACGACATCCGGAGTGAGATCCGTAAAAACATAATTATAGCCGAATATCTTGCCAGTACACCACATATCGAAAATCGCATCAATTTTTACGATATGGCATGCTAATCTATGGTCTCGAGACCTATATGTTCAACTCTCGTCTCCTATTCCAAAGCGATGACCACTTTTTCATTCTTTTTATGCTCTTCGATTTCGACCAACGTTCCTTGAGCCTCAGGATTCCCCGAGAGTCGAATTATTTCATCAATATCAATCCCCTTGTCCCGAAGGATTTCTGCCAATCTATGAGGGATTAGCTTGGATGCAATTTTGAGAATATTACCGGGAATAGTTATGGTTGTTTCCGGTTCCGTTTCGGCTCTTTTGAATATGCGAATCTTCAAGTTGGGCATGTCTCTTACCCCCTAATGATCAATTTCCAATCCTTAGTTTTTTGTTGAGAGTATTTGAAAATCATAGGATGGGTCAACACTCAAAATTTGCTTGCCAGAACGTTGAACCAGGAACCGATCAACCTGAGATATAAAAAAGCAGCGCGTGGGCTCAGTTTTTCACGCACTGCTTTACGGATTCGTTTTTCTCTACTTTAATCCAACGTCTTTAAGGGCCTGCTTGCAACGTGAACTCACCTTGGCCTCATTTTTATCAATACACTCGAGGAGCCGCCCTTCCCCGGCTTGCACACTACTGCAGTACTTATCCAGATCATCTTCGCACTCGTTAGCGGCATAACTCAAAGCGGCGACGGCGCGTTCAAGTCGGACAGCTGCATCGTAGAGTGCGAATTCACACTTACCGGACAGCTTATCCTGACGGGCGTAGAGGCATGCCAGAACCCGCCCCTCGCCGGGAGTCACATCCTTGCAATATGTATCGATCTCTGTTTTACATCCGTTTGCAACCGTTTCGATAAGCGATTCTTCCGCCGATGCACCGGTGGCCAGCCCAAAGCTCAGAACCAGTAGCCCAATGACAATCCAACCTTTTTTCATATTGACCTCCCTTTCCAATAAGTTTTGTCCCTAAAATTTCATGATTTCTATTCAGGGATAGGTTAATTTTAAACCTCACCGATTATTGCTTTCACATCCCATATTAAGGTTTACCCCAAGATCGCCTGAAGATCTTCTTCCGCGGTAGTTATGGGTTTAATGTCAAAATTCTTTACGAGCGTGTCCAGCACATTCGGTGTCAGAAACGCGGGCAGAGAGGGCCCCAGGCGGATGCCTTTGATTCCCAGATGAAGGAGGGCCAGGAGCACGCAGACCGCTTTCTGTTCATACCACGAGATGATCAGGGAAAGCGGCAGTTCATTCACACCGACATTGAATGCCTTTCCGAGCGCCGATGCGATCTGAACGGCCGAATAGGCATCATTGCACTGACCTGCATCCAGCAGTCGCGGAATACCGCCGATGTCTCCCAAATTTTTATCAAAAAAGCGAAACTTGCCACAGGCCAGTGTCAGGACGATACAATCCTTAGGAATTTTCTCAACGAATTCCGTGTAGTAATTTCTACCGGGCTTGGCGCCATCGCAGCCGGCCACCAGGAAGAAATGCCGGATGTCTCCGGCTTTCGTTGCCGCAATCACCTTGTCCGCAACTTCTAAAACGGCATTTCTGGCGAAACCGACCGTGACCTCCTGCCCGTTTTTATCCTCCTGAAAGCCGCCAAGAGCCAGGGCCCTGTCGATAACGGGTGTAAAGTTCATGTCCGCAATATGCGGTATGCCAGGCCAGCCGACCATGCCGCTGGTGAAGATATTGGCGGTATAATCGGACTTCGGCCTCTGGATGCAATTGGTCGTCATCAGGATGGCACCCGGGAAATTGGGAAACTCCTTGATCTGGTTCTGCCAGCCTGTGCCGTAATGGCCATAGAAATGACTGTATTTTTTCAGCTTGGGATAGCCGTGGGTTGGAAGCATCTCACCGTGGGTGTATACGTAAATGTCCTTTCCCTCAGTCTGCTTGAGAAGCTCTTCAAGGTCCTTTAAATCATGCCCGGATACCAGGATCGCTTTTCCCTTCTTGTGACCCAGCGATACCTTGGTTGGAACGGGATGACCGTAAGTACCCGTATTCCCGGCGTCCAGAAGCTCCATGGCACGCAAAGCGGCCTCTCCGCACCGAAGTGTCATAGCGACCCATTCCTGCAACCCCATGTCATTTCTCTGAATAGCCGCCAGTCCCTCGTGGACAAAAGCATACACCTTGTCATCTGATTGGCCCAGCAGTTGCGCGTGTTCTGCGTAGGCAGAGACGCCCTTTATTCCGAAAAGCACCGTATGTTTGAGGGACAGGATATCGGGATCATCGGCAGGGTAAGAATGTAACCCTAACGGTTCTCCCTGCTTGACCAAATCGTCTATAGAAGACGCAGGGGTAAACGTTGCCGCCCCCTCGGCAAACTCGACATTACCGCCGGCCGCGCTGACCTTGCTTTTGAGTTCGTCGCGTTTTTCCACGGCCCGATGGATCAAGTCGATAAATCTGGCAGGGTCGAAATCGACATTGGTGAGGGTTGAGAACGCGGCCTTTACCGTAAAAAGATTAACGTCAGGTTCGGATACCCCAACTTTGCGGCCTTCGACAGCAACCTGCGACACTCCCATAAGGGCGTAAAGAAGCAAGTCTTGGAGAGCGGCCACCTCCGGGCTCTTGCCGCAAACACCCTGGATGGTGCAGCCAGTGCCCTTTGCGGTTTGCTCACACTGGTAACAGAACATGGTCATCCTCCTTTTCTGATGTTCGGATGCGGATGGTCAGATACCTATGAATAGCGATGGCCAAAACGCCGACTCAAAAGCGTTGGCAAAAAAACAGGCAAGTCATTACTGAAGGTTCCCACAATCTTTGGGAATTGGAGTGTTACCCGATACGATATGGAATTTAAATGTACATGAGATAATAAGTCAGCAACGGCATTCGGTCAATGGCAGGGGAACGACTTATTGCGGAGTCTCGATTGTGACAGAAAATTAACAGTTTCTTCCGAAGGGCCGCCATCGTTTTTCTTTTCGGCCATCTTCTTCCTTTAGGTACGGTAGCAATTACAACGCGCCTGCCGGTCAGTTAAAAACCAGGCGTCTATGACGTTTTACGTTAAGGATCGAGTGCATTGCAGCAGCGGATTCACGATCACTTGCCGCTTAACCCTTAGCTGCTTAAGACCTTATCGGACCATCGGCCTGGATCGTCTTAACAAACCCAACAATCGTTGGGCGTCCTGTTTGCCGGCCTGAAGCGGGAGTCTGGCCAGAATACCCAGACCTTCGCTATGTTGATGGAATGTTTCTTCATCCATGGAGCTCAATACGGCCGTGTCGATGAAGGCGTTTACCTCCATCAGTCGCCGCACCACATCCAGGCCCGATAGCCCACCGACCTCTTCGTCCACAACGATAAGGGCCGGCTGGGAGTCGGCCAGCTGATGAACGGCTGCCTCGAAGGTCGTGGCCACCGTCAGCGACACTTCCCCTTTTAATTGGAGGGCGTCACTGAATTCGATCAGGTGGTCCCCTCGGACCGAAATCAATAAAATCATTGTTGTATTCGACATTTCAGGCCTGTCCTCCCTCCTCTCCATTGGCAATTGCTCGCTACCGGCTCAATCTGTTTTGCCGCAGCAGGAACCGGGACCTGGGCAGGATGCTGCCACCGGACTCCGGCCGCAGCATCCCGTATCTCCCGCCCCTGGTACAGTAAGGGGTGATCGGCCGGTAAGGCTGCTGGTCGGTGACATGAGTCTCTCCGTTTCCGGACTTCCGCAGGAGGGACACGTCAATGGGTTCCCGGCATTCAGAACGAGTTTTTCGCCTTTAAAGTGGCAACTCCGGCAGTGGACTTCATATATAGGCATAACACAACCCCTATTTTTGACTATGTTTCGGTTTTGTCGCTTTGCGTCATCAGCCGATAGGCATCGGCGATGGCTTCTCCAAGTGTGTTAATGGCCAGCCGTGCACAATGCCGATGATCCTCAGGCAATCCTCCCAGTTCCTTCTCCACATCCTCAGGGGTCAGCTGTAGGGCTTCGTCAAGAGCTTTACCCCTGGCCAATGCACTCATTGCGCTGGCACACGCTATTGTGTACCGACATCCTTTTGGAATATAACCGACCTGGACAACGCGATCGCCTTTGAGGCGAATACCGACCTCAAGGGTATCTCCACAGCTTCCGATCCCCACGGCCTTTCCGTCGGGATTTTCGATTGATCCGATATTTTGCGGCAGCTGCGCGTGGAGAAGGAGGCGGTCGAGCGTGACCTTCGACGTTTGTCCGTCACCCAAAACGCCCCCCTCCGAACCGGTGCCTATCTTCAAATCAGTGCCCACCGCCACCGCAGGTATGCTCCTGTCTGAACTGCATGAGCTTACCATCGATAATGGACTGGACGGCCTCACCTACGGTTGCGACGTTCCCCCCATAATACACTTCGATACCGACCTGGTTGAAGCCCATCAGCGGCCTGAGCCCCATGCCGCCGGCAATGAGTTGGTTGACGCCTTTTTCGGCCAGATACTGGACGGGAGCCATACATCCGCCTTGCTGATGAGGAACATTGGGAACCACATCCACTTGTTGAATCTGTCCGTTTTCAATCGACACCAGGGTGTAAATGTCACAGTGTCCGAAGTGCGCGCCGATGGGGGATTCAAGTCCTCCGGGGAGTTCCGAGGGCACTGCAATTAACGATGAGTTCATATATCCTCCTGTAATAATTATAAATAGATGAAGTAAACGGATAGCACTTAAACTGGCTAACCCGTTGGGTTTGAGATCAGGCCGCCTCCTGAACCGTCAACAGATTCATTACAGCTGTCCATGCCGCTCGAATGGTCTGTGTCAGCGGGCTGTCGGCCAACTCTGTTATGGCAAGACCTCGAACGAGAGCGTCGATAAATGCGGTGTCATGGGGCAACTCGGCCAAAAGCGGCAGATCATAGTCGCCGCAGAAAGATCGAATGTCCTGAGCAGTAACGCGGTTCAGATCGCATTTGTTGATAATGACTGCACCGGGAATATCGAAATGACGGCAAAGATCCACGACACGACGCAGATCATGCAGTCCCGAAGGAGTCGGCTCGGTGACAATAACCGCCAGGTCCGTTCCGGAAACAGCGCTGATGACCGGACATCCGATACCGGGGGGGCCGTCCGACAGGAGCACCTGGCTTCCCTTTGATTTTGCCAGCTTTTGGGACTCCCGCCTCAGAAGGGCGACGAGTTTGCCGGAATTCTCCTCGCCAGGATAAAGCTGCGCGTGAACCATGGGGCCGAACCGTGTATCCGATTGGGTCCAATGGCCGCATTGCTTGGGAATGAAATCGATAGCTTCGGCCGGACAAAAGTGCACACACACACGACACCCCTCGCAACGGATCGGGTCTACCGAAAAAGTGCCACCGTCTGTATGCACGGCTCGAAATCGGCACATGTCCGCACATATCCCGCATCCATTGCAGCGTTCCGCCCGGATGCGGGCTTCGGCCCCGGATATGAAGGGAATCAGGTCCGATGGCGCGGGTTTCAAAATCAGGTGCAGATCCGGTGCATCTACATCGAGGTCGCACACAACGGCATTGTGGCTGATGTGGGCGAAGGCCGCAGCAAGGGAGGTTTTCCCGGTGCCGCCCTTTCCGCTGATGACGAGTATTTCATGCATGATGGAACTCCGATGCTTGCTGGGCGGTTCGTCGAATGGTCCCGGTCAGTTCCGCAAAAAGTCTGCCCCATCTGTCGTTCGATTCGGCGACGATCTTGCCTGAAGCATAGGCTTCGGCAATAGCCCGATCATACGGAATTTCGGCAAGCATTGGCAGATCGACTTCACGACAAAAGCGATAGACGCTATCATCCCCTATCCCCGCCCGGTTGACGATCACCCCCATCGGTTTTCCCAACATCTTGAATGCATCGTAAGCAAGGCGCAGATCGAAAGCACCGAAGGGGGTCGGTTCGGTGACCAGAACAATGATGTCACTCTCGATGACCGCGCTGACCGCCGGACAGCTCACACCAGGGGGTGAATCGATCAGCACGTCTGTCTGTACATCATTGTGCCCGGAAGATCGCAGGCCGTCCAGCACCTGGCGCATCAGCGGGGGGCTCATGGCTTCGCCCACGCGCAGCCGCCCCATGAGGAAACCGACAGGTCCGGCCTTTCCCCAGGATATTTCCCCAAGTGGCCGCGTTCCGATAGAGATGGCGCCCTCAGGGCATACAGCCATGCAGCCGCCACACCCGTGGCACATTTCCGGAAACAGGAGCACGATTTCGTTGAAGACCGAAATGGCTTTGAATTGACACAGATCGGCACATTTACGGCAATAGGTGCAGCGCTGCTCGTCGATTTCCGGCACATCCATGAATGCTTCCTGGGTCTTCGAGATCTGCGGCTTCAAGAACAAGTGGAGGTTGGGTTCCTCGACATCGAGGTCCACCGCAATGACCGGCGAGTTCCAACAGACAGCCAGGGATGCGCTGACCATTGTTTTACCGGTGCCTCCCTTCCCGCTGGCGATGGCCACCTTCATCGTCGTCCCCTCCCCCTGGCCTGCGACGCCTGGGCCCATGTCAATGAACCCTTGATATATCGGTCAACAGCCTCCCGGACGCTGAGGTTCTCGAGTTTCTGGGCCACTCGGATTCCCGCGGCGGTCAAGGTTTGAAAGGCTTTGGGTCCGACATAACCCGTTAGTACCGCCGTGACCCCTGCCCGCGCGACGGTTTCGGCGGCTTGTATCCCCGCACCCTGGGCCCGTACCTGCCCGGCACCGTTGTCTATGTACTCACACTCCATGGTTTTAGGGTCGACTATAGCGAATCCGGCGGCACGCCCGAATCGCGGATCGACTCGATCCTCGAGACTGGGCCCTTCGCTGCTTATGGCGATTTTTTCCATTTTCATTTTGCCTTTCCGGGAATGATATTCCGCGAACGGCGCCACCCAAGAGCATATGCCCATTATTATACCGACGGCGCCTTGTCAAGTAAAAGAGCATATACTCATTTTAACGCCGGCTCCAGTTTACGCGTATCGCTATTCGGCCGCACTCCCCTTCCGGCCGCGGGCGTTTCCGTTGGTGCGCCCGGAACCATCGCGACGACGGAGGCCGCATCGATCACGTTGTCGTTGATTACTCCCTTTTGAATTGCGGCCAAAATTCCCGCCTTGGCCTGACCTTATACACCGACCGGATCCACCGCCGGCCTGCGGTTTCGAATTGTTTGAATTGTCCTGGTTTGATTTTGGCATGATTCTCCTCCGTTGCTTCCCCGGTTCACCATCCTGGGAGATGAATGAAGACATGAAGACCAATTGCTCGTTTTGAGCTTATGCTCATAATATGGCCAGCCCCCTACACTGTCAAGGTTTATTTTAAGCAAATACTCATAAGTGGGGGGGGAAGACGGTACAGGCAGGGGCAGCCTCGCTGGGATAACAGGGGCCGCAAGACCTGAATAAACCGTTCACACACTGTCGTATGGATAAGTCGCCTGGATTGAAAGGCTCTCGGGTCAAAAGCGTGATTTTGGCAAGACGTGGGGAACCGCGATATCAGAAAAAGGGGGCGTCACCGACCATCCGCGAGCGGGTGGCTTGAATTTTCGGCCGCAGGCCGGATAAACAAAAGCACGTCAGGGCGGTAATCGATGCGGTTGTCACCGTGGGGATAGCACCCGGAATGAAAGCAACCCATCAATTCTATCTTTGGACGCTTCCCGCAATCCTTCTGCAAACAACATCAGCCAAAGAAAAAATGATATCGAGGGTCAGGTGTTCGGTGATGCTTCGGTCGAAGAGCACCTTGGCTTCGGCCGGAAAATCTTCGTCGCCGTCCCAGAGAAGAACGGCAACGGGAACTCGTTGGGTTATGGTAAATGCAAAGGCACCGTCGGCCATTGCGAGTGGAGTACCGCCCAACTGGTGGCATCTGGCCACAAAACCTTGAACATCATGGTCATATTTATCGGAAATGAGTTCAGTCGGTATGACATGCGGTCCACGAAAAAAGGTGGTACCGCCCGGCATGTCTTTTTCGGAAATCCACTCATTGGCAACCTCGAGGTCTTTGCCATTTAAAAGGTAATAAACGATGAAGAGTCCCATCAACCTATCGACGCCAGAAGGATTGGCCCCCTGTTTTTCAACCCGGCTTTCAGAAGGAAAAACAGCGTAATCTTCTCCCCACACCGAAAAGGTGTAAATGTTTGCCTCATCGTCGTACCGACATCCCGTCCTGCGACATATATCAGCAGCATCGGCGCCAGCCAAATCTCGAAAATAACTAGGGTCGATTAAAGACACCTGATGACCTCCGCAGATTCTTCCCGCAATAAAAGGGACTCGTTCGTGAATGCCTGTCCCCTCGACCCGCAACTCGACCCGGGCCTCACGATCAACTTGAATATGCCGGTATCCACCATCGAAGTCCACACAATCCTTCTGTACCGATCAGATTCGCACCTTGGAGCCGTCCAAGGCCATCTATAGGATTGTGGCGCCGATCAGATAAGACCGCGGTTCTACCGTATCACAACAACCGGACAGAGAAAGGGCCGTCGTTTAAAAGCGCAACGCAAAGATCGTTTTTATGCCTGGTTGGGAGTCGACATTCAGGCTTCCCTTGTGCAGACGCATGATCTGGCGTGACAGGCTCAGGCCGATACCCGATCCTCCCCGCTTGGTGGTGAAAAAGGGAATGAAAATCCGCTCCGCCACTTCATCGGGAATGCCCCGGCCGTTGTCCGTGACTTTTATGATGGGGTTTCCCTGGCCATCGGTACCGGCCGTCAATTCGATCAGCGGCTGCTCAGCAGCACTCATCGCCTCCATGGCATTCTTGCACAGGTTGATCAGCACCTGTTCGATCAACGCCGGATCGGCTGTAATTTCAAGAGTTTTTGGATCGACGCGGGTTTTAAATTGGATGAATCGCCGATCCATCTGTTCAGCCATCAGGTTCTTGACCCTTTCAACCAAATCGGCCACTTCGACGATCTGAAACTGCGGTTGCGGGATACGGGTCAATTCCCGATACTTCTCGATGAATGCGATCAGCCCTTTGCTGCGCTTCTCGATCGTTTCCACCGCATCGCAGACATCCTTGATATGTTCGCTCCGATGATCGCCCGGACCCACCATGCAATCGTTGGCCAGCAAGGCATTGGCGGTTGAAGCCAGCGAAGCAATGGGTGCTATCGAGTTCATGATTTCGTGGGTCAACACCCTAATCAGGTTCTGCCAGGCCATCATCTCCTTTTCTTCGAGTTCACTTTGGATATTTTGCATGGCAACAAGCTGCAGCTGCCGCCTGTTGGACACAAATCCGGTTGCATATATCGACAGCTGAAGGAGATCGCCATCCCGTTGCAGTTTTACGAGACGGTTTTCTCCCGGCGATATCTGATGCAGCGCCTCTAAAAGTTTAGGATCAATGCCGCTCAGGTCATCTATGTTCCTCAACACCGGCACGTTCAACAGTCGTTTGGCCGCATTGTTGTGAAGTTCCACAGCCCCATCGGGTTGATAGGCCAGCAGACCAATTCCCACATGGTCGACAATCGTCTGCAAGAATCGAAATTGCTCCTCCTTCTCGAGATTCATGCGCCGGAACTTGTTGATCACCTCGTTCAGGGCTCTTGCCAAATCATCGAAACCGAAACCTTTCGGGTTATGTGGAAACGTTTGCGAAAGTTCTGAATACTCGATCGATGCCAACAGTTGGCTCACGTTACGATTGGTGCACGTCACATAACGGAGGAGGGCGATGAACTGACCCACGGCCACCACACCACAGATGGCCCCGGCCAAGAAAAATCTGGTTTGAAGAAACAGGAAGACGGAGAGGCCAAGGGTGGCTGTGAGGAGAAAGGTTCGCAAAGAGCAATTTATGACAAACCGCTTGAGTATCATCTGATCAAGTCAACCCCAAGTCAGCTGGGGCTTGAAAGCGGGAGCATTCACGATGGGTGTGATTCCTATAGGCTGTATTTCTCCATCCTGCGGTAGAGCGATGTCCTCGTGATGCCCAACTCCCTGGCGGCCTGCGAAATATTGCCCGCACATTTCTTCAGGGCTTTCCGGATAACCGTTTTTTCGACATCCTCCAGGTTGTAACTGTCAAACACGACTCCTTCCGTTTTCGTTTCAACCTCCGGGAAGAGAAAATCCGATGGCTGCAGCATGGGCGATTCGGAAAGAATGACAGCGCGTTCCAGCGTATGACGCAATTCGCGGATGTTTCCAGGCCAAGGATACCTTTCAAGCTTCTTCATGGCCACCGGGTTTATCCCCTTCACCGACTTTTTGTATTTTCTGGCATAACGCCCTAAAAAGTATTCCACCAACAGAGGTATATCTTCGAGGCGTTCACGCAGCAGGGGCAAGTGGATGGCAACGGTATTTATACGGTAAAGCAAATCCTGCCGGAACTCGTTCCTGGCCACCATATCGAAGATCGGCATATTGGTGGCGCAAATGAGCCGAATATCGATGTCGCGCGGTGTGTTCGATCCCAACCGGATGACTTTGCGCGTTTCGAGAACACTGAGCAGTTTGGCCTGCATCGGCAGGGACAGGTTGGCGATTTCGTCCAGAAACAGGGTCCCCCCGGAGGCCAGCTCGAATCGTCCCGCACGGTCTTCCCTGGCATCGGTGAACGCCCCCCGGACATGACCGAACAGTTCGCTCTCGAAAAGGTTTTCAGCCACGGCCCCCATGTCCACACTGATGAACACGTCGTTCTTCCGCGCCGACTGCCGGTGAAGCGCACGGGCCACCAATTCCTTCCCGGTACCGTTCTCTCCGAGTATGAGAACATTGGCCTCTGTGGCAGCCACTTTCGCGATGGTTTTAAATACGTGCAACATGGGCGGACTGCCGCCGATCATGTCATGAAACTTTTGATCGATATCGGCACTCAATTGCTTCTGCTGGGAGCGGAGGCGGTCGACCTCCAGGCGTGACAGACGAAGGTTCAACGCGGCATTGATGGTGGCCAGCAGCTTCTCGTTCTGCCATGGCTTGAGAACGAAATCAGTGGCGCCGGCTTTGATGGCCCTCACAGCGGTTTCGACATCTCCGTATGCCGTGATCAGAATCACCACCGCGGCCGGATCGATTTTCAGGATTCGTTCGAGCCATGAGAATCCTTCGGAACCGCTGGTGGCGTCCACCGTGTAGTTCATGTCCAAAAGGATGACATCATAGGTTTCGTTTCTCAGCAAGACAGGTATCTTTTCAGGGTTATCCTCGGTGTAAACCAGAAGGAAGTGCTGTTTCAACAGAAGGCGGGCCGCCAACAGCAAGTCTCGATTGTCGTCGACAACCAGTATTTTGCCTGCATTGCGTGCCATTGTATAATCCCTGATTGTCAGCCCTGTCGGCTAAGGCAACTGAGGCATTGAAACCAGCCGGGGGTTTGTGTTGTATAGCGAATGCTAAATTCGTGCCCATCAAAGAAGGGTCGATGAATTACAGCCAGGGCCGGGGCAATTGGACCGTCCACGGCATCGGATCATCAAGGATAAAAAGGTCTTAACGCTCGAGGCGTGTACGATATCGGACACTCGATGTATCGCCTGCGGACACAGGTGCGAGTCGACGGGCATTCAACTTTCGGAAAACATATCACTTTTCCGTCCGGCATGAAATATCTGACAACTATTCCAACAAAATTTCGGGAAAATCAACCGCTGAATGACAGATAGGGCTTCAGCTGGCATGCCTGTTGCTCTGCGTTAAAGAGAGTGTCAGTCCCCATTCAATGGATAAAACCGATGATCAAGGTAAAAAATATGACGAAGATTTTCAGGACGGCCGGTATCGAAACCACCGCCTTGAATCACGTTAACGTCGACATTCGCCAAGGCGAGTTCGTGGCCATTATGGGTCCTTCGGGTTGCGGCAAATCGACTTTTCTTCACCTGGTCGGAATGTTGGACGTTCCATCCTTAGGTGAATATCACTTCATGAGCCAGGAAGTGTCACGATACCCGGAAAATAAGCGGGCCGCTTTGCGGAAAGGAAATATCGGTTTTGTTTTCCAGAGTTTCAATCTCATCAACGAGTTGACGGTTTATGAAAACATTGAGTTGCCGCTTCTTTACCTGAAAACCGCTTCGTCGGAGCGCAAAAAACGGGTCAACGATATCTTAAAAAAACTGGCGCTCTTTTCCCGGAAAGACCATTTCCCCCAGCAGGTATCCGGCGGCCAGCAGCAGCGTGTGGCTGTAGCCCGCGCTATTGTCGCCGACCCGAAAATCATTCTGGCCGATGAACCCACCGGAAACCTCGATTCGCGGCATGGAGAGGAGGTGATGAAACTCCTCGTCGGCCTGAACGAGAAAGGCACGACGGTGGTAATGGTCACCCATTCTCCCGTTTATGCCGACTTCGCGCACCGGGTCATCCACCTGTTCGATGGACACATCGTTTCCGAAAATCTGAGAGGCAACCAGCACCGCGCTCACACCGGCACGCAGAAGGATATTGTCCCAAGGCGTTCAGGCGACCGGAGATCATCGGCGGACATGTGAAGTGATCTTGATTCTATACAGCATTCAAACGGCCCGGCGCAACATCCTCAAAAACAGACTCCATGCGCTGATCAACATTGCAGGTCTTTCGGTTGCAATGACCGCCAGTATCATGATCTTGATGTTCGTCTGGGACGACCAACGATTCGATCGGTTCCACGAGAATGCCGAACGCATTTTCAGAGTCATCAGAGAGGTGCCGGATTGGGGCATGTCCGTGGCCCTGAACCCTTTACCGATGGCCAACGCGCTAAAAACCGACCTACCGGAGGTGGAAGCCGCAGCCAGCTTCACGCGTTTTATTAGATCCTTCATCCGTCATGGGAACCAGTGGTCCAAAGAAGGGCCCATCTGTTTCACTGACCCCTCCTTTTTTCAGATGTTCTCCCTTGAATTCATTCGCGGCTCTCCTGACGAGGCCTTCGCCGAACCCGGTTCCATCGTTATGACGCAAAAGCTGGCCCATGAAATATTTGGTCAAGAAGATCCGGTAGGTCAATCCCTGTTCGTCCATTCCATCGGTGAGGTAAGGGTTCAGGGTATTATCGAGGATCCCAAACGGTCACATATTTCCCTGGGCCTGATTCTGCCGATGAGCCTTTATCCCCGTCCGGGTTATGTCGATAACTGGAACAACAGTAATTTCACCACGTACATTATGCTTCGCAAAGGCGTCACTCACGCAGAATTCCAACGCGAGCATTCATCCTATCTGGACAAGATTTTCGGGTCCGAGGCGAACCAAAAACTTTATTTCCAGCCGCTGCAAGACGTCTATCTGAAATCGAATTTTGCATACGATTTTATGTGCGCCCCCTATAGCCTAAGCCTCCACTACTTGTTGGTGTTGGTGGCCTTCAGCATACTGGCCATTGCCTGTTTCAACTACATCAACATCGAAACTGCACGGGGGGCTAGACGAACATCGGAGGTCGCCGTAAGAAAAACGTTCGGTGCCACCGGTTTTCATATGATGATTCAGTTTTTGGGCGAGGCGGTTTTTCTGAGCGTACTGGCATTTGTTTTGGCCATCGCTCTTGTTGACGTGTTGCTGCCGCCATTCAACCGGTGGACGGAAATAAAAGATCTCAACCTCTACGACACGGTCTACTGGAACCTTCTCATTGGCATGGCCATGGCGGCGGTTGCAACTGGGCTGGCCGCGGGCAGCTATCCGGCTTATCTACTGGCTTCGTTGAAGCCGACCGAGGCCCTGGGGCAAATGCACCATGGCATTCCCATGCGTCCGCTCGTGCGTAAAACTCTGGTCGCTTTTCAATATTTCGTATCGATTGTCCTGATCGTTTCCGCTTTGACAATTCTGGCCCAACGGGATTTCCTGACCTATAGAAATCCAGGTTATTCGCCTGAGAACATCGTCGTAACCGACCTTCCCGACAGAGTGCAGGATAAATACGATGCGTTTAAAGCACTACTGAGGCAAGATCCGGTCATATCGGGTGTTACGGCGGCAAGAGACCTGCCCACCTGGGAGGGCCCGTCAACCCTGCTCACCGATTGGGACGGCAAAGCTGAATCGGGAGATTTTCTCATTCACTACGCGGTGGTCGATCCCGACTTTATCGAAACGATGGGAATCCGATTGGTTGCGGGGATAAGCTTTGCGATGGATACCTCCGGCAAGGGACTCATCGTTAATCAGGAAGCCGTCAAACAGATGCGATTGGCCGAACCCATCGGAACAAGAATTTCAGGATGGCAGCATGAAGGCCGCATTATCGGGGTCGTACAGGACTATAATTACAATAACCTGCGCGAAAAAGTCGACCCCCTGATTTTAAAAGTCGACCGGAAACAGTTTCGGGTGGCCTACATCCGGGTGTCGGGGGATAATATCGACGAATCCATTAAGGTCATCAAAAAGGCATGGCAGCAAATCGAACCCGACTATCCGTTCAATCACCTTTTATTGTCAGACAATTTGAAAAAGATGTATAAGCTCGAAGAAAAAGTCGGCGAACTCTTTTTGGCCGCATCCGGTTTCGCCTTGCTACTCTCATGCATAGGACTGTATGGTTTGACTTCTTTTGTCTGCGAACAGCGAACCAAAGAAATTGCCATCCGCAAAGCATACGGGGCCACATCACTGAATATTCTGCATTTGATTCTTTTCGATTTTTTAAAGCTGGTCGTCATCGCCAACCTGATGGCCTGGCTGGTCGCTTACGTTTGTCTCAATCAATGGCTACAAGGCTTCGCCTATCACATCGAGCTGAAATTCCTTCCTTTTAGCCTGGCGGCAATCGTATCCCTGCTGGCCGTCGTGCTGGCTGTGGGGATAAAAACGCTGAAAAGTGCTGCAGCGAATCCGACAGAGGCATTGCGTTATGAATAAGCGAAATTAGCCGAAGTTTCTTAATCTACTGCCCGCCAGCGAACACCGGCTGTCTCACAATCGAACATATCGCATCTCTTTTCTTCTTGAAAACAGCCCAGCTTTTATCTCCTGCACAGCAGGCGACCGGCTGAACCACGAGAATCACCTTTTTAACGGCAACCATTTCAGCAAAACACTCCTGTTAATCGTAAAGATTGCCACATAAATTATCTGAGTCCTATCTGGTATCGCTGGTTTTGGATCTGTTGAGGCTAAACAAAAAGGTTGTTGACCCATAAAGTATTCAAAGCATTTCTCATGTTAGTAACATTTTGCCTAATTGTCACTTACCGAACATTCTTTTTACTTTTATCATAATAAAAATCTCAGATAATTAATGAATGGCATGCGGTTTGCTTTATAGAAGAACAAACAATACTGATAAAAACGGAGTGAAGTGAAAACGTGGAGAACATATATGCATGCCTCCGATAGAATAGGAACCAATCCAATTGATTTTCGCGCCAAGGCTCGGCTCAATTTGTCGATTGCCAAGGACCTGTCTTCTTGTTTTGGGGGGAAAGAAGCCGACTATCTGAAACGGCTCAACCGCAAACTCAAAAAAGAGATTTACCTCTCTTACCGGGAGTATCCTTCGGGCTTAGTAGCCAATTCAGCAGGTTGCCCAAAAAAATTACAGGGAGAAAAAAATGAATAAAAAAATTATTGGCCTGATGATGTCAATGGCAATCTTTTCCACCGGGCTGCTTTCAGGCTGCATCATCTGCGTTCCCGACAGTTGCAGCATGGGAAGTGTCGCCGGGTCCGGTGCCGTTGTATCACAAACCAGATCGGTACCCGAATTTGACCGCATTCACCTCAAGGGGATAGGGCGTGTCCTTGTAACACAGGACAACAGAACCCTTCTCACCATCAGGACCGATGACAACATACAGCCGCTGATTAAAACAACGGTCAGTGGCAACACCCTCACCATCTCCAACGAGTCGATAAAACTCATTCCAACGACATTGGAGTTTCATGTGCTCGTACCCGTCCTGAAAGGCGTGTCCATTTCCGGATCTGGTGACATTCTCGGTGAGGGTCGTCTCGAGACAGATATCTTTGCAGCTGCCATTAACGGTTCGGGGGATATGACGATCACCATCACGGCCTCGCGGATGACAGCCGAAATCAGCGGTTCCGGGTCCATGGATTTAACAGGTGAGGTGAATGAATTCCGGGCATCGGTCAGGGGTTCAGGTGATATCCTGGCGCAAAACTTGAGAGCCAGACATGCCTCTGTCTCTATTGCCGGATCCGGAGATTGTCACCTGTCCGTGTCCGATTCTCTTCGGGCCGAAATATCCGGTAGCGGCGACATCATCTACGCCGGCCAACCAAGAATCGAGAATTATGTCAGGGGATCGGGCTCTGTCAAAGGCACAAATTAGCCATCTTCATCTAATTGCTTCAAAGGAAAAGTTCATATGAAAGCAATCAAACATTTTCGTCTGTCGATACCCGAAATTGTTACGTGTTTAGTGTCTATGCTGGGGGTGGTGCTGTTGGCAGCCTGTCAGACAACTCCGAAGTGGGAACCTCATGATGGCCCACCGGTAACTGTTTATCCCAGTGATAAGTGGTCCAAAACGAGCCGGCCTGAACTGATGGGCTGGTCGCCCAAAAAGCTCAATGAAGCCAAGGCGTATGCAGATACGATCGATACGGCAGCCGTCATGATTGTGGATGATGGGGTAGTGATTGACGCCTGGGGAGACATCACCCACAAATTCCAATGTCATTCCATGCGTAAAAGCCTTTTGAGCGCACTGATCGGCATTCAGGTGGATCAGGGAAAAATGGACCTGGACAAGACGATAGAGGACCTTGGCATCGATGATACGCCACCAGCGCTGACAACGGAAGAGAAGCAGGCCACCGTCGGAGACCTGATCAAGGCTCGCTCCGGGATTTATCATCCGGCGTTGGGCGAAAGTCCCGCTATGAAAGCCTCGCGCCCGAAACGGGGAAGTCACCCTCCCGGAGCCTTCTGGTATTACAACAACTGGGACTTTAACGCCCTTGGAACGATATTCGAACAGGAATCCGGGTCGAGCGTCTTCGATGCGTTTTCACGGGATTTCGCCCGACCTCTGGAAATGGAAGACTTTGCCCCGGAAGATTGTCGCTACCTCAGCAGTAATCATTACGGTACTCCTGGTGTTTCGATGCATCGCTACTACCTCTTCAGGATGAGCACTCGAGACCTGGCCCGCTTCGGGCTTCTATTCTTAAGAGACGGCCGGTGGAAGCATCAGCAGATCGTTTCACCGTCCTGGGTTCAGGAAAGCACCAGTGCCCATTCGAGGGCCGGATGGGACAGATGGTACGGCTATATGTGGTGGTCCGGCACTCGCGGTGGCTTTTTCACCGGCGTGGAGGTTAAGGGACATTGTTTCAGCGCCTCTGGATGGGGCGGACACCGGGTGATCGTTCTGCCTTTCCGGAAACTGGTTGTCGTTCACCGCGTCAACACGGATCGGCGGTTCAAATACGTTACCAACGGCCAGATCGGACGGCTTTTGTGGCACATCCTCGATGCCGCCGGTGAAAAGGGCATCGGGGAAAAACCGGTCCTGGAGGCAGCCAGGGGGGTTCTTCTCACTGGAAAGGCGCTCAAACAGGCGCTGACGGGAAGCACGATTCGAGGGGGGCACTACACGGTAAAAGTTAAAAACGACTCGAGCATGGATTTCTGGGTTGGCAGGAAGCGGTTTGACACGGCAAAATGGGGTGTCAGCGGAGACAAGGGCTGGGTGAAAAGCAAGATTTTGACCGGCGGTAGAAAAGTATACCTCAGTTTCGTTTTGGATGATGGCGTCTTGAAATGGTATGACCGAAACGGAACCCTCGAACGGGAAAGGGCGCTATTTTCCTGACAGTTAAAAAATGGATGCAACATTCATCTTATTTTCTTAAGGGAGGATTTCCAATGATAAAAATTATTGTCACCCTTATCTGTGCGTTCTTTTTGATATCCACGATCGGCTGTATCGGAATCCAGGGCGGAAGCGATCAGGGGCAAAACGAGCCCACTCTCGGACAACAGCTTATCGACCTTAAAAAAGCCAGAGATGATGACGCCATCACCAATGAGGAATACAAGGAGTTGAAAAGGAAACTGGTCTTTTACTACGAATGACCTTAAAATCATATGACCGGAACGGTCTGGTGTTTTACTGCTCGTCTTTTTCCAAAATGCTGGCGCCGTGGCTGAGTCTGGGATGGACCATGCCCGGCAAGGATAAAAATGCGGTCAAACAGCTTAAACTCAACCATACCGTCGCATCACCGACGTTGATTCAATATGCGGCGGCGGAATTTTTACGGGGCGGTGCGTATGACCGCCATCATCGAAATCGGCGCACGGCGCTGAAAAACCAAGTGAGCCATATGGCCCAGGCCATTGCCACCTACTTTCCACCGGATACCCGTCTTACGGCGTCCCGGGGCGGACTCCTTCTGTGGGTGGCGCTGAACCCCAAGGTCGACAGTCTCGTTTTTTTCCCGGAAGCCCAGCGCCGCCGCATCGCCATCCTGCCAGGGATCATCTGTTCGACCACGCCCAAATTCAACCATTTCATCCGCATCAGCTGCGGATTTCCTTGGACAGCACGGATCGAAGAAGGGGTACAGGGGTTTGGCGAGATTGCCCATCAGGTCGGCGATGGGTGAGAAATTTCTTTGATGGGAAGGGGATTGCAGAACGGCGATATCAACACGGAGACGAAGGAAATTCAATCGTCGGAACACCGCGTTATCAATGCTTCCAAATATCGCGATTTGACCTGCTGGGTGGCCATGGCCTTATCTACAGGAGGCAGACGGAGGATGACGCCGAGAACGGCGGCCAGTGCCCGATGATGCCAAAGGACCTGGTTGTCGAAGATCAGGTTCTGCAGTTTGCCGCGTTCAATGGCCATAACCACCGCCCGGTGGGTACCGTTCAGCGGTGTAATGACTCTTTGCGGCCGTGAGGTCAGAGTGATGCTGACATTTTTCGTGCATGCCTTGACGCATATCCCGCAACCCATGCAGCGCGATTCGTCGAGGCGAGCCACTTTTTGCCGCGGGCGCTTTGGGTCATGAGCCGATACCAGGCTCATGGCTTCGATCGGACAGGCGCTGACGCACTTGCCACATCCGTTACAGACGCTCTCTTCAACAGAAGGAATGAAATTGGTCGTGTGGATCGGGTGCATGACAGCAAACCGCCGGGCCGCGATCATCGCCTCGCAGCAGCACCCGCAGCAATTGCAAATGAAGTTGACGTTTTGGCGTACATTTTCACCGAACTGTACCAGGTCGTTTTCATAGGCTATGGCTAAAAGGTCCAGCCCTTCGGCGTCATCGATCGACCGGGCATGGCCGTGACGAATCAGGGATTCGGCCGTGGTATTGAATGTCATGCAGATGTTCATCGGGGCGCTGCAGGCCCGGCCCACGTGCGTCATCTTGTGGCGACAGTAGCACATGCTGACGCCCCGGGAAGAGGCACTTTTGACGACAGCACTGGCGCGCTCGTAGTCGAGCACATGCAGGGCGTTGTCAGGCGAGAGGACCGGTTCGTGGACAAAAGCCCGGCCGAGTTGGGTCTGGCCGTCGGTGAACAGTTCCCGGACAAAATCTTCTTCGACATTCAAATATTCATATAAAAGTTCTCCGAGTAATTTTTGATCGATGTCATCCCGAACCCGCATCATCGAAAATTCAAAAAAACCGGCCATGGGCGGCGGCAGGACATAACGGGTTTCTCCGGCCACCTCGAAGTCCACCAGTAAGGCCTTGTCCGCCAGACGATTCAAAACCCTTTTTGCCTTTGTCTCATGACACCGCCAAAGACGAGCTGCGCACTTGGCCGTAAACGGCTTTATGGGCAATACTGAAACCCGCTCGGCCTCTTTTTCTTCGAAGAGTATCATCAGAATCTTCGTCAGCAAAGGGGAAGGAGGGGCCCCCTGTGGAAAGCGGTTCAGGCGGTCGGTGAGACGGTGATATGCGAAGTGGGTGGTGATATGGGCCATGGGCTATTGTTTACGGACAACCGTGGAAACGACGACTGAAAGTCTTCGACAGTGATTCCGTTTGCGAATGTCAAGGGGGCGAACGTCGGGAAGGTGCGCTGGCCAGCGTCAAACCAAGTCCGGTTCAGGTGGAGAGGGCAGTCCTTTCGATGTTTAGAATGGGGAAGGGTATTCTGTCAAGAGATAATGTAATACAAATTTTTAGGATTTCTATTTTAAAATCTGAAAACTTTCGTATCGTTTCAAAGGGTTGCAACATCTAATGTGCTTAACCCGTCGCCACAATTTACAGAAAGGCCGTGATTTTCTGAATAGTAATCAGTATTCCGTTAATATACTCCCAAGCATACATATCTTTCTGTTTTTTAACCTGTAGCCCGTCTGAAAAACAATTAAAACGACTAGATAGTCGATCAAATCCACAATATTTTGAGTAGGATATATTGTCAATTGCTACATATTGTATCTTTAATTTTAGCAGTTGACAATTGATTGCTCACAGAAGAAAATATTGCAATAAAGCTGCAGGGTAGATCTTTTAAGTCACCGCCAACTTAGGAGAAATCATGTCTGTCCCCGCTATTGATAGTTATGATAGGCGACAAGGTTTTGAAAGGCGCTGTTATTCATACAGCGTTCATATTCCTGAAAGAAGATCTGGAGAGGACAGAAGAAGTGGTATGGATCGCAGGGTAACATTGGAAATAAAGGAGAAAATTAGAAAAGAAAGGATGAGACGGTTTCATTCAAACATTGAATAGGTTGTCTATTTGAGCGAAAAGGAAGGCAGGGCTTGGATACCTGCCTTTTGCATTCTGATATAGCATCAGGTTAGGAATTCTATGGAATCTCTTGCCGATGATCCTTTAACCCTGAACCTGGAAGCGATCAGTATAGGAAACTACAAATTGTTAAGTTGTCGGTATCGAGTGAATCCCGTGCGATCGATCTGATACCTCTCACGCCCCGTGTCCGCGCGAATAGGCAGAAAGCTCGGGAGACGCCCATCCCACCAGCACTTCCGGATCGGGACGGTGTATCTCGACCTTCAGCGGGTAACAGGGCGCCGTATCGCTAGAATGCTCCGTGCTGCAATCGCCGCCGGGGCAGGTCGAGAGCGCACCCAACAAATCGATCTCGGCGAAGAATTCGATGGAATCACCGGGTCGAACCGGGCTGGCCTTCATAAAATACTGGTGTGTGTCACGTGTGAAACCGGTGCACATGAAGACGTTAAGCACATCATGCACGTGTGCTTCGGCTCTTTCCAGCGGCAGCCCAGTTTCAATAGCTAAAGCACGGGTCAGGTTTGAATGGCAGCAATGGTGATAATCCTGACCGCTCAGCAACCGGTTGGTATAGGGATCGCAGCGTGTGCCGATCACGTCATGCACCCCGCCTCCATCGGCATCGAAACCATACCAATCGAGTGTGTCATCGGTGATCGTCGCCATCGGCCGCAGATAGGGAAAACTGCTCCACATCCGGTCGCCGGTACTCAGGTGGGTACCATGCAGCGCTCGGGTCTTCCCGCTGTAAAACCTTTCTGACAGATCGTCGGCCGACCAGAGGTTTAAGTCGCCCACCTGTGGCCCCTCAATACTGACAATCCGGAAAAAACTTCCTGCAGGAACGTGAAAGGCTCGGGCATCACGGGGCGGTACGATCACCTCATCCGCGAATTCCAACGTATTACGCGCGGCGGCATACGCGGCCATGTCCGGTAAGGGCAGGGTGTCGATAGGGTAGCA
This sequence comes from uncultured delta proteobacterium, assembly GCA_963792945.1. Lineage (GTDB taxonomy): Bacteria > Desulfobacterota > Desulfobacteria > Desulfobacterales > SG8-13 > JARFQH01. Next base: position 39,085 of record CAWBYM010000003.1, read on the forward strand.
GATCACAGGCCGGATCGCCTTGCGGGCATCGGCATCGACCGGAGCCAGATTCTGAGGTTTGCGTTTCATATGCGACCTTATTCAGGAAAAGAAGTATATTTCTTGCAGCAGATCACTCCAGTTAAAAAGATACGTCCAAATATTACTGGCTGCAAGATGAACGAGGGCAGGCGATAGTCTCAAAGAAAAGAAGAGGCGGAAATCTCACAGCTGTTCTATTTCTGTATAATTCTCTGCAACTTCAGTCTTGATGCACTGCTCGAGAGTAATTGAAACTGAACTCCTCCCAGTCGAATACCCTCCTCGGCCTGACGTATGGGGATACGGTGCAAGTATTCCATCTCCGGGTCCAAAGAATTAATGATGACTCCGATATTGAGACGCCCATCAGAGCGGCCGCGGTAAATTAGCTTAATGTTTCCAACCAACACCAGATCATCCCGGTGAAGGATGACATTGTCACTGATATCGAATTGGCGCTTCGACGATTCGATCGTTTTCGATTCTTTTGCTCGTTGCCTGAAATAGGCCCAGTACGAATCCTCGTTTTGGGTAAAGAAAACCGAGTAAACAAACCCGGCAAAAAAAATCGAAATGACAATAATAAAACCGGTGATGGTCAATCGCTTTTTTTTGGCCTCTTCCATGGCATTATCCACGCTCATATTTTTTCAACAATTCCCTGAAGATAACCAACTTCTGTACGTCCTGGGTTCCTTCACCCAAAGAGGAAGCCCACGCATCCATCGGAAATTTGTGGATGGGGTGTTCGAAAACGACAGATGCGGCACCGAATAGATCCGCCGCCCAGGGGGTCAGCTCTCTGGCGATCTGCACGGTGAGGTATTTGGCCAAGGAAGACTCCTGGCGGAAATCCTCTCCAGCGTCCATGAGACTGCAAGCCTTCCAGAGCATCAAGCGGGCGGCTTCCATGCGGGCATAGAAATCGGCGAATTCGAACGCCTTGGCCTGAAATTCGATAATTTTCCGGCCGAATATCTTCCGTGAACCGGCATGCTGCAGGGCCAATTCAAACGCGCCGGAAGCCGTCCCCAATGTCAGGGCGCTGATCGGAATTCGGCAGCGTGAAAAAATGGACAAAACTTGCTGAAGGCCCCGCCCGCGTTCTCCCATGAGGTGATCGTCCGGCACAAATACATCGCTGAATTGAAGCCGGGTTAGATCTGAGGGAATCCACACCTGTTTGTTGAGCTTTTTGCGCTTGACGCCCGGAGCGTCCAGGTCGACCAAAAACATCGACATCCGGCGGGTGCGGTCTGCCTCTGGATCGGACACGGCCGTGATCACCCCCAAATCGGCTACGTTGCCGTTGGTGACGTATGCCTTGGACCCATTGAGCAACCACCCGCCATCGGTTTTTTGGGCTGCCATGGCAATGCCGGCCACGTCGCTCCCGGCCACGTTTTCGGTATTGCCGAGGCACATCACAGTATCGCCCGCGGCAGCTTTAGGGCCGTATTTATTTTTCAATTGTTCCGATCCGAAATAATAGAGGCCGGCGAAACCCAAGTTAACATGTGCCAGCAAAGCCACGGCCGCGCCGCCCGAAGACTTGGCCAGCTCTTCTTCGATAAGCGCCTCCCTCAGTGCCGAAGTTTTCTGCAACCCACCCGTTTGCCACTGAAGACCGAACCATCCACCGGAGGCCATACTGCGGAAAAACTCAAGCGGTAGCGCACCCTCCTTGTACCATGAAGACAGCCGGGATTTTAATTCGGAAGCAAGGAATGATTTGAAGCCATCAATGTCATTACAGATTGATTCCGGTATCGAATAGTCCAATAGACCCTCCTTTCGAAAATTTTACCGCACCGTCTTCCGCCAACGCCTCTTGTGTTCTACAATCGTCGGGGCACAATGTACGACATTAGATGGTGAAAGTCATCTGTTTATCGTTTCACGATCCGGATGTTTTTTCAATGGCGGATGGGGTGATCGGCAACGGACCCCGAGCACATAAGGTCTCATTGAGAACCAGTGCGGCAGAGCCTGCTGAGGGATGGAGGCCCCCATCGCCGATATGACGGCAACATTTTTAATTATTAAAAAATCGTGTTAATCTGTTGAGTTGTTTTGCAACTGGCCTTAAGTCACTATTCCACCCATCCGCACCAACATTGATGAAAACACCCTTATTTCTATCATAGTTAATCATTTCTGCCGAAAGAGTAAACTTTAAACGACTTCTTAATTCAAGGCGGTAGCCGGCAACCTTGTCCCCAACTGCTCCGTCTCCAAGCCCCTTGACTAAAAGTAAAAAAGTTACATCTTAAACGTTAAATACAAGTGGATGCCGTATGACGTTTATTCGACTCTTTCTCTTGGTCGGCAACGGCAACGGCGTCAAACGAAGACAAGGAGCATCACAATGCCCCGAACTAAAATTGATCTTCCCTATCATATCGATTACCTCTCTGTTCTCGATCATGAAGGGAACCTCGATGAGTCGCTCGACCCTCACATCCCAGAGGATCTGCTTCTCAAGTTGTACAGCGCAATGGTTCTGGGAAGGCAGTTTGATGAAAGACTGTTCAACCTGCAGCGCCAAGGGCGAATTGGCACGTTTCCTCCCATTTCCGGACAGGAAGCGTCGCAACTGGGCGCCGTGGCGACACTCCGGGATTCCGACTGGATGGTGCCGGCCTTCAGAGAGACCGCCGCAGAAATCTGGCGCGGCAGAACCCTTGAAAGCGTGATCCTGTCCAACAACGGATTCAGCGAGGGAGCCCTGTGTTCTGAAGAAAGTACCACGCTGCCCGTTTCCATTCCTGTCGGCTCCCAGATGCTTCATGCGGTCGGCATCGGATGGGGTATTCGCTATCGCAACAAGGATGATGTCGCCATGACATTTTTTGGCGACGGGGCCACCTCTGAAGGAGACTTTCACGAAGCCGCCAATTTTGCCGGGGTCTTTCAAACTCCGGTCATTTTTGTGTGCCAGAACAACCAATGGGCCATATCGGTGCCTCGCAGCAAGCAGACCCGATCGCAGACTCTGGCCCAGAAGGCCCTGGCCTATGGCTTTCCGGGAATTCAAGTGGACGGCAACGATGTGCTGGCCGTTTATAGCGCCGCAATGGAAGCGGTCGAACGGGCCAGAAGCGGAAAAGGCCCGACGCTGATAGAATGTGTCACCTACCGTCTGTCGGTCCACACGACCGCAGACGACCCCAAACGGTACCGCTCAGAAGAAGAAGTTGAAAGCTGGAGGCAGCGTGATCCTGTGACCCGCTTTCAGAAATACCTGGTCGACAGAAAACTGCTCTCAAAGGAAAAAATCGAAGTTGTGGCAGAGGAGGTCAAGGAAAAAATTCAATCCGCAGTCGACCGCGCCGAGCAGCAGATGCAGGAAATTGGAAATCCGCTGGACATGTTCGATCACCTCTATGCCGACCTACCGCCACACTTGACAGAGCAGAAAGAATACCTGTCTCGCGAGTTGTCCGGAGACAAGGAGGCGTAAAATTATGGCCAAAATGACAATGGTCCAGGCCCTCAACCTGGCTCTCCGGCAGGAAATGGAAAATGACGACCGTGTTATCCTCCTTGGCGAAGATGTCGGCCGTGACGGAGGCGTTTTTCGCGTAACCGACGGACTGATCGACCAATTCGGCGAGGAAAGGGTGTTGGATACACCCCTGGCAGAAGCCGGCATAGTCGGCATGTCGATCGGAATGGCCGCCTACGGCCTCCGACCGGTATGCGAGATTCAATTTTCAGGTTTCAGCTACGAGGCCTTCCACCAGATCGAGAACCACGCCGCAAGGATGCGATGGCGCTCCCAGGGTCGTTTCAGCATTCCAATGGTACTTCGCACGCCCTACAGCGCGGGAGTCAGGGCTCTCGAACACCACTCCGAGAGCCGCGAAGCGTACTACGCCCACACGCCGGGCCTGAAAATGGTCATCCCTTCCGGACCGCGAAATGCCCGCGCCCTCATGGTCAGCGCCATCAGGGATCCGGACCCGGTTATCTTTTATGAATCGAAGGCCTTGTATCGCGCCTTCAGGGAAGAGGTACCGGATGAAGCGGAAACCATCCCCATCGGCAAATCCCAGATCGTGCGCGAAGGATCGGACATCACCCTGATATCCTATGGCACCATGATGCGCCCGACGCTGGAAGCGGCGGACATCTTGAAGGAAAGAGACGGTGTTGAAGCCGAGGTCGTCGATCTGCTGACCCTCTCGCCGCTGGATGACAGCCTGTTCACTGAATCCGTCCGCAAGACCGGGAGGGCGGTCATCGTCCATGAAGCCCCGCGCAGCTACGGGCCGGGCGCAGAAATACTCAGCAAACTGGTCGACAGGACATTTTACTACCTCGAAGCGCCGATCGCCCGTGTAGCCGGGTTCGATGTCATCACCCCGTTGTTCAGCCGGGAGAATTATTACATCCCGAGTGCCGACCGAATCCTGCGAGAGGCCCGAAATACACTGCAGGCTAATTGACAGATTATCGCCCATAGATGAGGAGATGTTATATGGCCCGATCATTCAAACTGCCGGATCTCGGCGAAGGCATTCACGAGGGGGAAGTCATTGCGGTCCTGGTGTCGGTCGGTGAAGAGGTCAAAGAAGGCGACCCGATTCTTGAAGTTGAAACGGACAAGGCTTCTGTAGAAATCCCCTCGCCTTACAGTGGAAAAGTGGTTGAGATCCGGGCCAAGGCCGGGGATGTCGTCAAGGTCGGCGATGTGCTGATGACTTTCAGTGACAGCGAGGAGGAAGAAGGCCAACCGAAAACCGGCCGCCAAATGCCTGAAAAAGTCCCAAGCAAATTGGCTGAACAACCCCAGAGTGATGGTGAAGAGATTACGGCGGACGATCCGCCCAAGAGGACGCCAGGCCCCGTTCCGGCCTCGCCGGCCACCCGCCGCCTGGCTCGTGAACTCAAGGTCGACCTGCACAGCGTCCCGGCGACCGGCCCCGGCGGTCTGGTCACGGCCGAGGATGTTCGGTCCTTCGCCGGGCAAGCTCAGGCCGCGACTCCGGAGGATGTGGAAGATAAGGCGGTGAAGCCTTCCGGCGAGCTTCCGGTGCCAGAGCCCTCAGCCGTGCTGCCTGATTTCTCGAAATGGGGTCCGGTCGACAGTGCTGCCCTTGCGATCGATCCGCAAGGCGACCGCCCGGCAGATGGCGCTGGCCTGGTCGCAGATTCCCCATGTGTCCAGCCAGGATGACATCGATGTCACCCGGTTGGAAAACCTGCGGCGTCGCCATAAAAAAATGATCGAAGACTTGGGCGGCCGCCTCACCCTGACCGTTTTCGCCGTCAAGGCCGCAGCCGCCGCACTGAAAAAATTACCCCAGTTCAATGTCTCCCTCGATGCGAGCAAAGGTCAGATTATCCGCAAGCAGTACATCCACATCGGTGTGGCCACCGACACGGGGGAAGGGCTTGTCGTACCTGTTCTCCGCCACGCCGACCAGAAGAACATCATCGAGCTGGCCATCGAACTCAAGGACCTGGTGGATCGAACCCGGGCCCGCAAGATCGCGTTGGAAGAACTGCAGGGCGGAACATTTACCATCACCAATATCGGTGCCGCCGGCGGACGGGGCCACTTTTCACCCATCATCAACCATCCTGAAGCCGCCATCCTTGGTTTCGGTGCGACCCGTCTGAAACCGGTCATCGAAACAAATACCAGAGGGGCCCATAAAGTAGCGGCTCGATTGATTCTTCCTGTGGTACTGACCATCGATCACCGGGTCCTGGACGGCGTCGATGCGGCACGATTCCTCGAATTCTTCCGCAGCGTGTTTGAAGACCCCGGTCAAATGCTGCTGTCGATTTGATTTGTACGGTCATAAATTCACCAGCAACGATTGAATTCTGCAAAGGGGGAACAAAGCCATTATGGTAATGGGTGAACTGGCTCAGGAGACCGATCTTCTGGTCATCGGCGGGGGCCCCGGAGGCTACGCGGCAGCCTTTCGAGCAGCCGATCTCGGAATGGACGTCACCCTCGTGGACATCTCCGACCGGCCTGGCGGTGTTTGCCTTTTTCGTGGCTGCATTCCCTCCAAAACATACCTCCACCTGGCGGAGTTGATCCATGACGCCGCCCATGCCGCCAAGATGGGCCTGAAATTCGGACCTCCCGAAATAGATCTCGAGGCCATTCGCAACCACAAAGGCCAGGTGGTTGATAAGTTGGCCGATGGTCTTGTCAGCCTGAGTGAAAGCCGGGGTGTCCAGCGAATCAAGGGGCGCGCCGTTTTCGAGGCTGGCGACAAAGTCCGCATCCTCGAGTCGGAAGTCAGCCACATCAAGTACAAGCACGCGATTATCGCCACCGGATCCCGCCCCATCCCTTTCCCCGGTGTTCCGTTCAACAAAGGCGGGCGGGTCATGAATTCGACCGGTGCCTTGGACCTGGCCGATATTCCTCCCACCCTTCTTGTTGTCGGCGGGGGATATGTGGGCCTCGAGCTGGGTTCAGTTTACGCCGCCCTCGGATCGAAGGTCAGCGTGGTCGAACTGGGTGACCGCTTACTGCCGGGCGTCGATCCAGATTTGGTCGAACCGCTCAAAAGGCGGCTCGAGAAGACCTTTGAGGCCATCATGCTCGAATCCCGGGTGAACCGGCTGGAAGAGGACGACAACCGGGTTCTGGCGACCTTCGAAAACGACCGCCAACAAAGTTTCGATCGCGTCCTGGTGGCCATCGGCCGTCACCCCAACACCAAGAATCTGGGTTTGGAGCACACCGGTGTCGAGCTCGATGACCGGGGGTTTGTCAGAGTAGATGAACAGATGCGTACGGCCGACGAAAAGATTTTTGCCATCGGTGATGTCATCGGCGGAATGATGCTGGCTCACAAGGCCACCTACGAGGGAAAAATCGCCGCCGAGGTCATCGGCGGCGAGCCATCGGCTTTCGATGCCAGAGCCATACCGGCCGTGGTCTATACCAATCCGCAAATTGCCTATTGCGGTCTTACCGAAGAAGAGGCCCGGCGGCAGAGAATTAAAGTGGAAGTGAATCGATTTCCCTGGAAGTTCTCTGGCCGGGCAACGACGATGGATGCACCCGAGGGGTTGACGAAAATGATCGTGGAGGTCGAAACCGGACGCATTTTAGGTGTCGGTTTCACTGGTAGGGATACGGAAGGGCTCATTTCCGAAGGCGTTTTAGCCGTGGAGATGGGTGCCTTGGCACAAGATCTGGCATTGAGTATTCACCCGCATCCGACCCTCTCTGAAACGGCTATGGAGACGGCCGAAATTTTTACAGGCTCGGCCACGCACATCATCGGCCGAAAAAAACGTCCTTAAATTAAAGGTAGAGCACCCCCGTTGCCGGTGGCAGCCGGGTGGAGGGCATTCCCCTACCCGGCTGCACTCGATCAGTGTGCCTTCTTGAAATGATCGTCGACTTTTTCCCAGTTGATCACGTTGAAAAAGGCCTCGATGTATTCCGGTCGTCGGTTCTGGTATTTCAGGTAGTAGGCATGTTTCCAAACGTCCAAACCGAGTACCGGTGTTTTACCCTGGCTCAAGGGATTGTCCTGGTTGGGTGTGGTGACGATGTCCAGCCGGCCGTTGTCCACGACCAGCCAGGCCCAACCACTGCCGAACAACAAAGTGGCCGCGTTTGTAAACTTGCTTTTGAAACTTTCGAAATCGCCGAAGGTCTTTTTGGCAGCCTCGGCCACGTCCCCGCTAAATCCAACGTTTATTTCAGAATCGGCCAGAAGAACGAATGGTTGACATGGCCGCCGCCGTGATTTCTCACGGCCGGTCTGATTTTTTCGGGGACTTTGGTCAGGTTTTTAACCAAATCCTCGGCACTGCTGTTTTTCAGTTCCGGGTCGTCGCCCACCGCGGTGTTAAGCTTGTCGATATAGGTCTGGTGATGTTTGGTGTAATGACAATCCGGTCCATCCCATCGGATCGAGAGATCGGCCCACCGCATGAAAGAATCCTTGACAGGAATTACCGAAGTGGCATCCCATTTTGACGGTTGCCATCCAGGGGGGGAAGCTGATACAGAAAGCGGAGAGGATGAAGGAGGGCTGCTCTGTTTCCAAGGATGTTTAACTTTTGGGGTTATGTGAGATGATGTTCGCGTTGACGGCCATATTCGTTACCTCGTTTGTCGTAGCGTTCTCCGGAGCCATCATGCCCGGCCCATTGCTGAGCGTGACGATCAGCGAAAGCCCGCGCCGCGGCTTCATGACCGGCCCGCTGCTGATCGCCGGACACGGTATTCTCGAAGCGGGCTTGATCGTTGCCCTCATGCTCGGCATGGCCCCCTTGTTGCAGCGCGATGAGGTGTTCATTGCAACGGCGATCGGAGGATCGGCCATTCTGCTCTGGATGGCCTATGGCATGTTCCGCAGTCTGCCGACTTTGACGTTGCGAGCCGACCCTGAAAGAGCACCCAGCAAAAGCCTTCTGTTCACCGGGATATTCATGAGTCTGGCCAACCCTTATTGGACCATCTGGTGGGTCTCCATCGGTCTTGGATATATTTTGCAGAGTTCAGCCCTCGGGAAATGGGGTGTCTTTTCCTTTTTCAGCGGGCACATTCTGGCCGACCTTGTCTGGTATACCGTCATCTCTACCGCCGTATGGAAAGGCAAAGAATTTCTGAGCGACCGATCCTATCGGGTCCTGATCGGTGTCTGCGCCACTTTCCTGGTCGTTTTCTCATGCCTTTTTGCATATTCAGGGATGGCAAAAGCATTCACACCGTAATCGTCAGCATTTTCTAGTTTCCTGCCGCCGAGAACAAACACTCCGAATTCGGCTTCTAAACTATAAACGAAGATCCTCGGACTGCTTTTTCCGTCGAGAAGGTTTATTGGCGCCGTCAACCACCAAAGATCACTGCGTCCGGAATCTCGTAACGCTCGACACCGATACTTACGACCGAGACGTCACCTTTGCGAGTGGCTCTGAAATCGCCGGTATCGGCTTGACTGACATCGGCTCCAATGGCCTTCCCGTTTTTGAAATGGATCGTGCGGGTACGGCCATCCGTCTTCGTTACTGTGACGCTGCCGTTACCGTTCCCTTCGCGAGTGACGCCGAAAGGGCAAGAGCCGATGGGCTGACTCGCATCCAAGGCGCAGGGGATATTGCCGGTAGCGTGGTACTGAGTTCCTCCAACCAGCACGTCTCTGCCGGAGGGGCCACTGCTCTGCGAAGAAGGTTTATCGCCAACGTCCGTAATAATCATTTCGAGGCGGTAATTCGCAACCTCGTTCCGGCGTGCAGCGGTCCGCATCATGTAGACTCGGATCCTGTAATCACCGCTCTCGAGAAGAATTCCCTCATACTGGTTCTCGCCGATGGACCCGTTGAACATGGCGACCTCGCTTTCACCCGGCGATAGGATGTTGAAGTAATTGGCGGTATTGTCAGTCTCCATACTGACGTTCATGTATTGCCCATTGCTGGCACCCAGGACATAATCGACAGTCTCATAGCCGGTTATCGAACCCTCGACGACAGCACTGTTTGAGCCTCTCTGAAACTGGACTCGTTCCGTACGTAAGTCCTTTCCCGCGACCGCCGCTGAAGCCGCGAAAACAAAAAGCGTTGTCAACAGGGACGAATAGCGCAGAATTCTGTATAGCATGGTAAGTATCCTATTTTTCAATGGGTTGCATCATCAAGCCTATGGATCAAAGGGATTTTGTTCATTGCTTGGCACATGGCATCATTTTAAAATACCGAAAATAAAAAAACTGCCATCAAAATAATGGCCTCCCCCGAAACTTGTCAATAGCCTGATTTTCTTAATTGACTAGCTGTTGACAAAAAAAGAAGCGAGATTACCTTGGCCTCTAAACGGTTTTCTGTTCATCATGAGCTGCAATCAGGCATTTTCACAGTGGTTTCAATACCTCAGCAGCGATCAAATATGCCAGGGTATAACTAATGGTAACGGTCATAATTGGAGGAATATCACATGAAAAGATCAATGACTCTCACGCTTATGGCCTGTGCAATGGTTTTACTGTTCTCACACCCAACCGTCGTTGTCGGCAAGACAACCTCATCGGACGTATCAAAGGAGATGGAGGAAGCGTGGCAAGTTTTCAAATCTTATGTCGTCGACCAAAAAAATGACGCTTTAAAGCACGGTGATGAACTGCTAAAAAAAGCCGATGCGGAGATCGGCGAATTGGAGGACAAGGCGGCGAAAGCCTCCGGCGAAGCAAGGGCCCAATACGAAAAGGAAATAAAAAATCTTAAGAAAAAGCGCACGGAAGCAGCCGAAAAGCTTGATGCGTTGGAAAACTCGTCTGCGGATGCATGGGAATCGACCAAGGACGGATTCGCTAAAGCATACAAGGACCTTTATGATGCATACAAAGAGGCTGTCGGTAAATTCGAGTGATGATCCCTCGCGCCGGCTCCGGCCAATACCTTCGTCCCCCGTGGAGTATCAGGTGCATGAGTGCATGGGAGGAAATCCTTCACGTTAGAGAAGCCAGCATGAAAAAATTTTTGATAGGATGGACATGTATAGGCTTGCTCTCGATATTTTCGTCCGTCTCTGCGCAGAACATCTATGGAGCCCCGGACGAACCGCTGGTAGCGGACGTTATGGGTACGAAAATTCACAGCGCTGATCCGGACGAAATGAAATACGTGATCCTCGGAAAGCTGATGGACCGCTATGCCGCCGATCATGACATCGACGTGAAGCCGGCGGAGATCGACGCTTATTTGAAGAGCCTGCACCGAGTGGCGGAGCGCGACCGGAAACATTACGAAAATCGCAGGCAGGCGATCGCCCAGGAACTGAAAGCACCATCGCTGACCGAATCCGAGCTCAGGTCACTCACCTCGGAATTCGATACGGTCAACAAGCACTTGAATGTTGTCGAGGAGATGCAAAAAAACGCGGAAATGAATCCAGATGAAGTCAGGCAGGCCAGAGAACAGGTAGCAGCCGCCTTTATCCGGCAGTGGAAAATCAACCAGGCGCTTTACAATCAGTACGGTGGGCGGGTCATCTTCCAGCAGGGCGGACCGGAGCCACTCGACGCCTATCGCCTGTTCCTCCAAGAGGAGCAAGAGAAGGGCGCCTTCACGATCCATGACGAGGCTTTTAACCAGAGGTTCTGGGAGTACTACCTCACAGATTCAAAACACTCTTTCTATCCGGCAGGAAGCAAGGAAGAGGCGCAGGCTTTTGACATACCCTGGTGGTTTCGCGAACCGCAGGCAGAACCATGACAGCAATTTGAGCTTTTGACCATTTCCGCAATCAGATAGCCTGATTTACTTCGACCGGGTTTCAACCGGATTTGAAAAAGCGGAGAGAAAAATACCGATGAAAGAAAAATCTGTCTTCAGTGCCATTTTACTGGGGGGATTTGTATGTATCGGACTCATGACTTTGGGTTACCAAATTTCCAAGGCCATCATCCACATAAAATCTTTAGACAGAACGGTCACGGTTAAAGGACTCTCCGAGCGCGAGGTCCCTGCCGATATCGCCATTTGTCCGATTACGTTTCAAGAGGCCGGCCAAGGACAATTCTCGATCGGCAACCGGGATAACTATACGCCGTATGTAAAAAAGGTCAGAGTGGTTTCCACGATTGAATATTACCTGTCGGACTAAACGATTGAGCCGTAGGGGAGTCTTTATGTGACGGGAGCGGGGAGAATGTTGAACTGTAGTAAATCAGACTTGACCCAACAGTCACCGCCTCAAAATTGGTAACTGACAGATCAAGTCTGAACTATCCCAAATGACGGTTAAAGGATCGTTTTTAAAATGTACGCCATTACGAGTTGTGTCTGAGGGACTACCGGCGGATCAAATCACTGGTTCGCTTACCAGCCAGGCTCAACTAACAGCGGTAGTCCCACCTTTGCATTGAAACGGTGTGGTCGAGTCCATTGGCATTGGTACACACTTATGTTGCACTAAATTTGCTCTTCAAGTTCTCGTATAGCTGTGCCAGCTTGGCCATCATCTCATCCAGTTCCTGCTTGGTATTTTCCCATGCATCGCCGCTGGCATTCTGAAGTTCTTCCATTTTTTTCGCAATGGCATCTTTCATCTCGGACAAGGCCGTGAGGTCTTCCTGGTATTTCTGCTTGGCGTCATCGCTCAGCTTTTCCGTTTCGGCACTGAGTTCGTCGACCTTTGTATCGAGATCGGCCATTTTTTCCTTTGCCATACCCACATATTCGTCCATCTTTTCCTTGGTCCAGGCAGCTGCAGACTCCGCTGTTTCCTTTGCGGCTGCTGCGGTTTCCTGTGCCTTTTCGCTAACCTTCTCAGCGGTTTCCTCTGCTTTTTCTCCACAACCCATCACGAGGGCCAGTCCCAATACCAGTGCTATACCTGACACCCAATTCAAACGCTTCATTATCAAACCTCCTCCTTTTTCGTTGATTTTTTCGGTGATCGACATCTGTCGAAGCGACTACATAGCATTTAGGCGTTGTTGTTTGTTCGAGTTAAAATATGATAACGCAGAATTATCACAACGCAACATACCGACCATACTTTCAAAATTTCTCTGGTGACTCAACGGTGGACACATATTGAGCTACAGGGGGGGAGGAACTAGTGGATCAATAATGAAAAAACCGATCTCGATTCAACCCGAAAAGGACCTCCGATTCATCAGCATCTCATAATTCTTGGTGAAAAAATTGTTATCCATAAAACATGAAACTTATGTTCACTGAGCAGCGGGCATGGAAAGAGCTCCACTAAAAATGCTTGTGTCGTTATTGGGTGGCTATACCGTATTAGAATAAGTCTATAGAATTTTGAACAAAATGAGCCCCATTTTAATGGTTTTAACCTATTATTTTACGGCCAATCGTTCCTTATTGATATTATGGCGACAAAATAAAATATTTGAACAGTTAACCTTAACCCATGAATTGGTGCGATCAAAATGACGCCAAATTTGATTGATTGAAGAATATACCCTGTAGTCGCAATGAATGGTCTTGGCAAATACCGAACAAATGCAATCGTTGGATAAGTGAGCTCTTCAATCTGTCAATGAAGTAAAATGGGAAAAGTGACGGGATTGTAATTGAGCTTATGGCCGATATAATTGAAGTGATACGCCCAAAGAACCTGACACCGAAAATCCAGGTTGTGTAAATTCTTTGCAATTCAGCATTTTGGCACATCAGGCTGTGCATTGATTTATAAAATCATGTTTATTACAGCTATAACGAGGGGAACCAAAAAGTGAATCAGAGAATCCGGAACTCAAAACTGAGAGTTATCCTTTTAGAGGACAATGACAATCTGCGTACCGTATTAGAGATGCTCTTGACCCGTAGAGGGTATGAGGTGTTCTCTTTTTCTAAGCCGACGGTCTGCCCGCTGCAGATTCAGCCAGCGTGCCGATGCAACCGCGGCCAGTCGTGTACCGATGTGATTTTGACGGATCTGGATATGCCGGAGATGGATGGCATCCGGTTTATCAAAAACATCAAAAAGAAAAACTGTAAGTGCCGGCATGTGGCCGTCATGTCGGGTGATCTGAATGCGGAGGCCATGTATCAGGCCGTAAAGCTCGGGTGCTCGGCATTTGAAAAGCCGCTCGATAAGGAAACACTTTTTAGCTGGCTGGATAACATCGAGCGGACGGGTCAGTATTCGAGGGAACTCTGCGACTGGTTCAAAGAAACCCCATCATCTGCAGTCGGTCGATATGATTCTAAAATCATCGAATCAGGAAAGCCCATAACAACAAATGAAAGGGGTCACACGATATTCATGGATGCTGAATTGGGTGATGAGACATGAAATTGCGCCTTCCCAAAGCCACCCCATTAGTGGTCTTGATGTCATTTTTCGTTGGTTGTGCATCGACCAATCCCTATGTCAATCAGGACGACACTTACTTAATCCGGTCAGTGTCAAAATCAAGGAGTGGGATATCGGTCAGTGCCTCGGTGCTGGACAACGCGGAAATCGAAACCGTTTTTGGTGTCCGCCTCGATTCGGTTGGTATTCAGCCCGTATGGCTGAAGATTCAAAACCTGTCCGCTTATGCCTATGTGCTCTTTCTCAGAAACATCGACCCCGACTATTTTTCGCCTTACGAGGTGGCCAATCGAGCTTCGGCTTTGTCGTCCAAGTCCAAGGAAGATCTTTATATTTTCATGCGGGATATGGAAATCCAACGAGTTATTGCACCCGGGGCCGAAGTGGAAGGTTATGTTTACACTCATCTTGACGAGGGCATCAAATCCATCAACGTGAGCCTTTTCGGCAACAAAAAGATGGAATCGTTTCAAATTACGGTGGAAGTGCCCGGGTTGGTCACGGATTTCGATGACTTTGATCCTTCAATCATCTACGAGGAATCAACGCCTTCGCTAAGTGAGCAGGATCTACGATCCTGGCTTGAATCTCTTCCCTGCTGCACGTCATCCAAGGACGGCACCCCTGGTGACCCTATCAATCTCGTATTCGTCGGCACGATAGAGGACATCAAAGCCGCTTTGGTCAGTCAGCACTGGGATGTAACTGCGGATACCACCGGTTCATCGATTGGGCTTATCGTGAGGGCTTTCATCTTTGGCTCCCGGTACCGCTACGCACCCGTTTCAGACTTATTCCTTTTTGGGCGACAACAGGACATCAGTTTTCAGAAGTCACGCGCCGCAATCGACGAAAGAAATCACGTTCGGCTGTGGCTGGCACCGGTGACCCACGATGGAACACCTGTCTGGGTGGGGCATATAAGCCGCGATGCGGGCATCAAATTTTCCGGTCGCTTTTGGCCGCCCACAACGCATGTCATCGACCCGGCGGTGGACGAAGCCCGATATTACATCGAACAAGATTTACTTTACAGTCAGCGGGTAAAAAAAATCGGCCTGGTTTCCGGAGCTATCGGAACTTCAGTAGTTGCTCCGCGACATAACGCCGAAGGTGATCCTTATTTTACCGATGGGTTGAGAGCTGTTTTTGTTATTGATAACCGTATAACCCCTATTGATAATATTGAGGTTCTGGATTGGGTTTTGCCTTGTGAAATGGAACCGTTTCGAAAAAGTTTTTACGACTGTGTTATAAGTGTTGAGTAACATTGAAGCTAACATAAAGGCTATCCCTCTCAGGCATTAATCGCATTTTGTTAGTATCGTCACCCGAAATTTGGGGGGTAGCCGGCGAAAAAGGGTAAAACCATCAAAACCTGAAACTAGTGTTTTCAACCCCAGCCGAGCCTTAGTCAGGGAGGCTGATTAACCCTCTACTTCCAAGCTGAGTTCGGCACTCACCTGTTTTTTCTTGTCGTCCGGGGCAGAGGGCATAACCTTAATGCGATCGGCCGTAAGCTGTCCAGAGCCGGTCAGCTCGGCGACGATGGCTTGAGCCCGGGCGTCGGCCAGCTTCACCAACGAAGCCTCGTCCATCGGTTCTACCTCCACGAGGCGTGCGAACAGGTTTTTGGCAAACTGCCCTGGATCTTCTTCAGCGGCCGTTACATTACTCCCGGTGGTATTAGCGGCAGCAGCTTCCTCTTTGGTTTTTTCGTGGAATGCTTTTCCCTCGGCCTTGAGCGCTTTGAGGGCATCGGTGCCGAAATGCTCCGAGAACATAACTTCGAGAGCTTTCCCTGATTCCGGACTGCTAAAGTCGACGGTCCCGAAATCCTCAGCCGCTTCAGGCTTCTGGCCGAGGCGAATGGCCAAGGCGCGACGCACGCCGGCTGATTTGAGTTCGGCGCGGTCGGTTTCAGGGTTGTAGCGGCCCTGCACACCCAGCTTGAGCTGGGGTCGTTTTTGCAAAGCGCCGGCGAGCTGGGCGAGTTTCTCCTTCTCGGGCACTGGTAAATCAGGCCGGCCGGCCTCGAAGGCAACGGAGTTAAAGGCTTCCGCCTCGCCGCCAGGCACGAGGGTCGCCAGGGCCTGGAAGGGACTCGTAACAATTTTGGTGAGCAGGTTGACCAGCGCTTTCCAGACCAGTGCCCCATAGCTGAATTTTGGAGAATCGACGTTGCCGCTGACCGGAAGCCCGAGATCGATCACGCCCTTGGAGTCCTCCAGCAAAGCGATGGCGAGATCCAGCGGCAGGTCCGCCGCCTCCGGGCTTTGCACTTTCTCGCCGAGGGTCAGGCGCTCCACCACAAACTTGTTGTCACCGGCCAATTGGCGTTTGTCGATCTTGTATTTCAGATCCACCGAAAGTTTCCCGGAATTGATCTTGCGGCCGGCAAATGTGCCCGAGTAAGGCGTGAGTCTTGACATTTCCACGTTACGGAAGACGACGCTGATGTTGGTAAATGCCTCGGGATCGGAAGCGTTAAGCTCGCCATCGACGTTGGAAGTGCCGTAATCGTCCACGCGACCGTCGAGCTTGATTTGGGCACGGGCATTCTTAACCGAGGACACGCCGGCCACAACGCCCTTTAGCCCGTGGATCTTGGTACCGAAAGGTGTAAACAGGCTTAGATCGGCAAAATTAATTTCGCTCTCGTTTAAGAGGATGCGGCGAACCCGGTATGGGAAGGCATCATCTTTGGCGGCTGAGGATGCTTTATCGGATGCCTCGACCTTTTTCGCATTTGAGCTGGATTTGACTACTTTGGTCAGGTTTATCGAGTGGTCCTTTTCGATGATGAACTTACCAATTAGTTTCAGCACCGTAAGGTCCCCGATGTCAAGCTGGTTCGGTTCGAGTTGCACCGCCAACTGATCGGACTGGACCGATTTCCAGCCCACAAGGGTTTCTTTTCCATCTTTTTCAGTAATGCGCAGGTCGCCCAGATTGAATCCGCCCTGGTAAACAGTTTGGGCTCCGTCCGCCTTTATGCCATGACGCATTTTTCCACGGGTTGAAAACGTTCCCGATTTGATGTCTATGGTGGCTGCCTGACTGACATATGGCTGGAAGGCCGTCAGCCCGAGCGCCTTCACTTCGACATCGGATTCCACCGTCTGTCCGGAGGGGTCCACCGTGCCATTGGCCTTGATCTGACCACCCTCGCTCACTTTGATGTCCGCATCGAAAGTCATGGGAGACTTGCCGTCTACATTTTCCAAAGAGACGGCCATGTCTTCCAGGTTGATGACCGGGGCATCCGGTTTGACCGTGAGATCGGAAAATTTAACCTGGAAACCCGATAAGTCGACGGTCTTAGCCAGGAATTGGAAAGGATTGCCTTTGGCAGTCGCCTTCTCTTTTCCCCTGGCGATAGCGCCCTTCTGCGGCGGAGCGAACATCAGTGCCAGGTTAATGTCACCGTCGGGTAGGCGTTTCAGGTCCACGGCACCGCCCTCGACAGAAACATTCTCTATTCTGAAGTCATTGGGTTTCAGATCATAGGCACCGCCTGCAAGTCCGATGCGCTGGATTTGCATTTCAGGCTCAGGATCACCCCACATGGCTGCCCGGAAACCCGACAAACTTCCGCCGATGTTGCTCACCACTGCTTGGGTCTGCTTGTCGGCTTCCACCCGCGCCTTCAGCCCTATCTTGATTTCACCGACTTCTACTTTAAGGCTGGGTATGCGGCTGTAGTCTTGGTAGTCAGCAGCAAACTCGATCAGATCGACAGAGGCCAGGTTCAGCGTCCAGGCCTTGGCGGAACCGGCCGTTGTGCTCGGCGGTGGGGCGGGGGCGGACTTTTTGGCGTCCCGCACGATCCGATCCACGTTCAGGATACCGCTTTCACCCACTGTGATTCTGGCCCGTCCGCCTACAACCGCCAGCTTCTCGATTTCGACCCGCCGTGTTTCAAGGTCGATTCGGCCGCCGGTTAGCCTCGTATCCGACAGTTCAAAAAATGGCGACTCGCTACCCTCGATCTTGAGTGCCAGTCCGGTTAATTTGACGGCAAGCTTGTCCAGCGATGCCTGTGGCTGGACGCCGCTAAGGTCCACCGTGTAGTCGGCGGAGATGCTGGCCTTTCCAGTCGGCTGCTCTAAGGCGACAGCATCCCGTATGAATTTCCATGCGGTGGCGGCTTGGACATTCTCAATGGCGAAGCTGCCTTTGGATGCAAACGGTTGAAAGCTGATTTCGCCGTTCCACCGCAAGATCCCCCCATCACCGAGGTTCGCCGTAATTGAATGTGGCCCCTTTTGCCCACGGAGGGTGTTGAGGTTCTTGATCTGCAACTGCAGGGGCTTCAGCGAAATCGTGGCGGGTTCGGACTGGCGGCGATCGGTGAAGTCGACTTGGCCCTCGTCGATGGTGATATCCTCGATGATCAGTCGCGGCGGGGCCTGGTCTTTTTCCGACGGCTGGGGCGGCGTTTCGGTGGCCGGCGCCAGGCTGGCGAGGTTGAGGGTGCCATCATTGGCAATGACGGCATTGACATGGGGGCCCTCCAAACTCACCTGTCGGAACGTCCACGCCCATTTGAAAAGACTCTTCAGCTCGAAATCGACAAACAGTCGCTTGAAGCCTGTTATTGGCTGACCGCCCAACTCCTCCAGGCGGAAGTCTTTCGCCTCGATCTTGAAGGTGTATGGGTTGATGTGCACTTTGCCAATGACAGCCTGTTTCTTAAGCTGTTCCTTTGCGATCTTTGGCACATAGTGCCGCACGAGCCAGGGTGCGAGGAAAAATCCGGCCAGCGAGTAAAACAAAAGCACTAGCACACAGATAATAAAAGGCTTGCTCCGCAAGATATTCTTCAAAAAGTCCACGGCGTTTGATCCTCGTTCTGTTGTCAATCAAACAAGAACAATTCAGGGTCTGATGAACCTCAGCCTAACCCATAGGAATTTCTCTTGTTTGCTGATCCCAAACATGAAAGCAGTAATCACAACAATAATATTTGGTTGGGATTTCGTCCAAAGAACTAAGCGCATTTATTTCCAAATCAAGTGAGAAGGACGTATCCCCAAATGCTATCATCTATTATATTAATGCACAAAATATGCTGCGCAACACGGCGTTAATTTGCTAACACCAGATACAGTGATTGATTCCTTTTGTTATCAGAGTCACTCAATATATCTTAAGAGCATCTGATTCTTGATAAAACAGTAAGTCGTTTTTAGTTTGCCAAATAATTTAGGTCGTTAAAGATATAATTTTCCTTCATAGAACCGGTTCAAACCGCAACTGCCCGTGATTGGCAAGTGGCTGCTCTTGGTTATGGTCAAACGAATTGATGATGGTTAATCGCTTCTGGATTGTGGTAACCTGATCAGTTCAACTATCCGGACAATTGCTATGAACATATGAGGTCTTCGTTAGTAATTGTTGAATGGCTGGATTTTAAGGGGACACCGGGGGGGAACTGGATATCTGGCATGGGAAGATGGATAGGCACCGTCGGAGTTTTTTCCAGTGTTCTGAAAGTGAACGAGGCGGGAACTGATCGCCACAGCGTTTCTTTTTATTCCCTGAAAACGCAGCTGTGTGATGTCGCAAAGATGTGTTCAATTCTCACAATACCGGGGCTTGAATCTCAATTGACAAGAAAGGCAGAGTCCCGTCAGAGACACTGCCTTGTATGATTTCCGCTTAGCGGTTGTATTTTTTTATGTACTTATTACAACGAGGATCTGAGTTTTGGTTTTTTTCTCTGCCTATGCACGTCATAGAGGCGCTTTAGTAATGTAAGGTATATTCCCGACTGTTTAACCTTGAACATCTATACCCATGTCACAACCGAGGCTCTTGTCGGGATTATCACATTCGAAGTTGCTCTCGCGTGTATCAACATGTCCGTCATTGTCGTCATCGAAGTAGTCTTGAAATTTGTTCTCTGCCATAATGTCACCTCCGTTTGTCATTAAAGTTACTTTTCGTTCTTGCTTATTGGAAAAGTATGACACGATGGCCAATGCGCAATGAGGAACGACTCTGGTTAAAATGAGAGTAAAAAACCACTATTTCCTCATGGCTGATTCGGGTATAATTGTTCAATTGGCTATATTCGAGAGAATGTCCAAAACTTAAAGATTTGGTTCTTCTTTCGATTAGTGGGAGAAGAACTTTAAAGGAAAATTGTACACTGTGCAAAAGAGAGAGGACACGGATGAAAGTTCTCACTTAGAAAAATTAAATCAAGCTCTGTTGTCTGTCCGATATACGCCCGGGTGGAAGGTGGAGATTGTCAAATACATTGGGAAATAATGACCAGATATTGCAATTTTATGTCTCTGGCGCAACCTGACATATCTCCAGCGCCAGCTCATCGCAAATAAGCCGAGCAGATATACTGCTATGGAATTTGTAATAAATTTACCCTTTAAAAACGACAGGTATTGCTACCATAATTGAAAAAAGGTGAATCCCATGATGAGCGCTAAACCTGAAAAGCAAATTCATGTATTTGTCAGCCGATTGACCGCCATCGTCCTCTTTCTGGCGCTTATCGGCTGCGCCGGTACTCCAAAAAGGAATTGGGTACCACCGGAGCTGACCTCTCAGGTAGGGGTAAAAGGGATTCCGGATGCCCGCTTCTGGGGCGACGAGTGGCCTAAATTCTCCTTGGAGCGATTTGAAAACTATACCGATGTTGATTTTCGGAAATATTATGACGGGATCTACGAGAAACCGCATAACTACCTGGCGATTTCGGGCGGCGGTCCAAACGGCGCCTTTGGCGCCGGACTCCTTGCGGGGTGGACGGCATCGGGCACTCGCCCTGAGTTTACCATGGTGACCGGAATCAGCACCGGCGCACTGACGGCACCTTTTGCTTTTCTCGGACCGGACTATGATGACCAGCTCAAGATGGTCTACACAACCACTTCAACCAAGGATGTCCTTAAAGAACGAAAACTTCTCAGTTCTCTTTTCAGTGACTCGATGACCGACACAACGCCCCTGAAGGCAATGATCGCCAAGTATGTTACGACCGACGTTGTCAGAGCGATAGGGATGGAACACCAGCGCGGCCGTCGTCTGTTCGTCGGTACGGTCAATCTCGATGCCGGACGTTCCGTAATCTGGAATATCGGGGCCATCGCCGCAAGCGATCATCCACACAAATTGGAGTTGATCCACGAGATTCTTAGGGCCTCGGCGGCAATTCCGGTCATATTTCCACCGATTGCCATTACGGTTGAGAGCAATGGCAGGCAATATGAAGAGTTGCACGTTGACGGGGGTACAGGATCCCAGGTTTTCGTCTACCCTGCAGCCATAGATTGGAAACGTATTACGAACAAGCTCAAGGTGCAAGGTGATCCAAAGGTTTATGTGATCAGGAACTCATTTATAGAAACGGACTACAAAGGTATCAATCGAAGTTTGGTGCCGATTGCGAGCCGTTCGATAGACTCGTTGATCAGGACACAGGGAATCGGTGACCTCTATCAGATCTATGCCCTGTGCGAACGCGATGGCAACGACTTCAACCTGGCATACATCCCGGCAGAATTTACCGAATCGCCGAACGAAGGGTTCGACCCGGTGTACATGGGCAAACTCTTTGATTTGGGATTCCAGATGGCAATTAAAGGGTATCAATGGGTCAAAACACCACCGGGTTTCATTATGGGAGAGTAGTTCGGATTGGCCGGGTCACGATCTGGAAGCCGGGTGATTTAGAGATAGTGGAATAAACGAACTCAAAGGAGTTTCAGTGATGGGGTTCATTTGGAAATATCGCTTTGGCTGCAGCATGCAACCAATAATTTCTCTGTTCCAACCGCTTACTCTGCTTACGGCAACATTTTTCGTTACTGCTATGATCTCTGAGCTATCAAACAGTCGATTTGCTTGAGCTTGGCAAACCGTATCTTCACAATTTTCGTGATGACTGAATTTTTCGGTAATGGCAAGCTACATGTAGGTTTTGCAAGAGCGAATATCTTTAGTTCTCATGATCTGTCCTGCACTGAACAAATTCACAGTCAAAACCTAAAGCAAACGTCGATTGGTATGCCAAAGAGAAGCATTTACAAAAAAAATTTACACCCACATGCCCATTCCGTTAAAAAAATCGTTGAAAACGGTCCGCCAACCTATCTGTCACAAGGGGTTTCGTTTCCTGAGGCGCACATCGACGGCGGGGTGGTTGTCTATGACCAACGCCATGCATCCTCCCATGCGATCCTTGCCGATTTGTTTACCGTCAAGGTTCAGGATAGAAAAGCCGCTTAAGGCCAGCTTGGCTATTCCTTACCGGGGGTTTTGGTATGATTTTGATGATAACGAAATCTCATCTAAGCGAACGATGGGGTACTCAATTCCTTAGTGCGGCTCAAAATTCAGGCCGGCGGCGTGCAGACTACCCCCATGCTGATGTTGCCCGTTGGTCGATGACGATTTACCGGCTTCATCGATTGCTGCGCAACCAGTTCGAATAGGAAAACAAATACCGATAGGAGGTAGGCATGCAGACAACTCGGAAAATCCGTATGACCTTAACCCGCCAACCGACGATGGAAGGGGCCGGGGTTCATCTGAATCGTGTCTTCGGTTATAGCCAATCTCCACGATTCGACCCATTTCTAATGCTCGACGATTTTCGTTCCAACACTCCCGCGCATTACCTGAAAGGCTTTCCCTGGCATCCTCACCGCGGCATAGAAACGATTACCTACGTCACCAAAGGCGATGTGGAACATGGGGACAGCCTGGGCAACACAGGGGTGATCTCCTCGGGTGACGTTCAATGGATGACCGCCGGCAGCGGCATCATCCACCAGGAAATGCCCAAAGGCGATGCCAATGGTGCCATGCACGGGTTTCAGCTGTGGGCCAATCTGCCGGCTGCGCAAAAGATGATGGCGCCCCGCTATCGCGGGATCACTGCGGATCAGATTCCGGCGGTCGAACTGGAAAACGGCGTACAGGTCAAAGTCATAGCCGGATCGATTGGTGGTGCCAAAGGGCCCATGGACGACATCGTCATCGATCCGGAATATTTCGACTGTACCGTGCCAACCGGACAAACGTTCATCCATGAGACGGATCCAGCCTACACGGCATTTGTCTATGTGATTGGCGGAAAAGGCAGCACCGACAGCCAAGCAATCGAAAATGGAACTCTGGTGCTGTTCGACGCGGGTGACCACGTGGCCATCAGCGCAGCCAACGAGCCCCTGAGATTGTTGCTGTTGACCGGCAAGCCATTAAATGAGCCGGTGGCGTGGCGCAGGCCCCATTGTCATGAATACTCAGGCTGAGCTGGAAACGGCTTTCCGTGAGTATCATGAAGGCACCTTTATCAAAAACCAATAAGAGGAAGATGGTCCCAAGAAAGTACAGATCGTTTATCTAAACAAACTTAAAGTTTCTTATCAACGCCTTAGATAGCCAGACCATATATTAAAATTTTATATTATTTAAAGTAGTTACGAGAACCGCAAGGTATTTTTTGAGACATGCCACTCCGTGGCATTGACGTTTGCATTGCTGTTAGGTTATGCGTTTTCGGGGAAATGAAATAGATACCGATGCCACTAACATTTGATCAGTGTTCTTTTATTCATCCTGCCCTAATTTCCTATTAGCCAATCTATTTCTCACTTCCAAAAATTGTTTCTCTTTTAACCCTTATTTAGAGGAGAATTTCTCATGCCGACCTATATAACATTGGGGAAATATACTCAAAAAGGAATAGAAAACATAAAGGAGGGCCCATCTAGACTTGAAGAGGCAAAAATGACGTTCAAAGCTATGGGGGCTGAAATAAAAGATTTTTACCTGGTGACAGGAGAGTACGATATGGTCGTTATAGTAGAAGCTCCCGACGATGAGACTATAGCAAAATTAGCCCTTATTATTCGTTCAATGGGCACATCCCGCACCATTACCCTACGGGCTTTTAAAGAGGATGAGTACCGAAAAATTATTTCAGAACTTCCTTAACTCGAAGATTTTGGCCGGTTTGAACTTATTGTCGTGCTTATAGAGCCATTCCCTTAGTGATAAACTATGAGTATCGTCACAGATTAGTCGGGTTCCGAAAGTTTGACCCATGGCAAAATAACCCTGATATCGGTCCTTCTGTTTCTTGAACAGAGAAACATGCTGGAAAACTTAATAATTACAGTAATTATTGCATTTATAGTCATTGAGATAATCGAACATGTAATTTTTCCTATAGCCTGGTCTATTTTCGAAAGGCAGGAAAAGATCAACTCACGGCGTGATAGGCATGATTGGGAAAGTCGTTGAAATTCGGCGGTGGAATAAAACTGAAGGTCGGGTTTCAATCAATGGGGAACTTTGGCGTGCTGTTTGTGAAGTTCCGTTACAAGTTGGCGGAAAAGCTGTTGTTTATGAGATTGATGGAATCACATTGAAGTTGAGGCCTTATTATTCAGACGAATGATACTCGAATCTGTATATTTGATGTAATGTTCGATAATTTCGCTATCTGGCAAGAAGGCACAAACGCAACGAATGGCCTTTTTACGTTGATTTTCTCAATATATCCAAACTTGAC
This sequence comes from uncultured delta proteobacterium, assembly GCA_963792945.1. GTDB lineage: Bacteria > Desulfobacterota > Desulfobacteria > Desulfobacterales > SG8-13 > JARFQH01. The sequence goes on from CAWBYM010000003.1 coordinate 63,438, forward strand.
CTAACAGTAAAATAATTGCCGGATAAATAGATAATTGACACAAATACCAGGTTTAGATATTAGATAATCAACTGTGCGCTTGCTGAAGCTCAATCTCAAATTAACATTGACCTCACTATCAATTCTCCCTGATATTCAATTTCACCTGTTCAGCGAACTCTGAAATTCTAATTTGTTTGCCAAGTAAAAGATACACACCCCCCTGAAAATTTGACACCCAACTTTTAGGCATAGGCGTATGGAGAACCCCATTAAATTGTGCCGACTTCGCTCCTGACAGGACTATTCTTATTCTGTCGGGAGTGCGCTCATGGCTCTTTAACGCAAACCGCCCTAAAGCATGTGAAAAGGAGTTAATTATGGCGAGTTTAGAGGAACGACAAATGGTTCATCAGAATGTTTTGCGCCATTTCGTTAAAACCGGCAGAGCACCGCACTATACGGAAATAGCTGAGGGACTGGGTATAGTGCCGGAGAAAGCACGACAGATTATTCGGGACACCACAACTGAGAGCCCCTTTTCTTTCGCGTGGATAACCCCGGATACCGACTACATTGCATCTTGGGCGCCATTCTCCAGTCAACCTAACCATCATCTCATCAGTGTAGAAGGCGTTCAGAAATGGTATGGTCAGTGAGGTCTCGAAGCAATGGCCGTGAGCCATCTCTTCCCTGGAAAGGAAATCACAATCGATAGCCGTTGTCTTCAGAGTGGAGACCGTATCCGTGTACGAATGCGAGACTCTGATGTTCTCGAAGTCAGCCCCAATGAGGCTATCGGCTATTCCAGCACATCCATGGATCAGTGGGGTCAGCCGAGCTGGGCCTTCACATGAGCGCGGATGAATCTCTTCCGGTCGGAAGAAAGCTGTAGAACGTGGACGGATTTCGAGGTGAAAGCCGAAAAGACCATTAAACCCGTAAGAGAGTGGGCAGCCATGTTTCAAGGCGCTCGCCTCTTTTCAACGGCGTCTTGATGACGATTTTGTGAAAAAAAGCGAGGAGTACGCAAACGAAGCTCTGGGTGCTCTCGGTAAAGCACTAAGCTAGGGTTTCGTGGGATTGAGACACTATCAGTTTTTACAAAAAAAATAATCGATACGAATTAGACCTCTAAAGGAAAACACCGCTCTAAACCTGTGATCCAACAAAGCTGAAATCGAACCGAAGTTTCTCTATCTGCTATTCCCGGCAACTATCATCCGACGGATTTCATTAATATAGCCATAAGGTATCGGCATATTCGCCATGATTTCCTTCGGTTACTGTACTGGCACCCATTAAAAGGCTCCTGTCAACAAAAAACACCACGCCATCGCAAAAGGGATATCTTTTTTTGCAGGAACAAATTTCAGTACGGCGTACGTCCTATTCCTTTACCTGCTTCCGATTTTTCTTTTATTTGCTGCGCAGCGTCACTTAATCTGCTAACAGGCACCCATCAGGATCAAGGCCAAAGAGAGAATACTTTAAGCCCCTGGTCCGAAACCGGACCCCAGAAAAAGATCGGTACCTTGTCAAAGCCAATTGGGTTGTTACAAGATTTAGGGCTCCTTTCGGGCCAGCCATTGCGAGCTTATGACAAGGGCAGAACGAAAAGCGGACACTCGCCTGAATCTATTTTGTAGGGAGTGCAGCGGTGTGCCAACCAAGCAATAGGGATTTTCACCACCACTACAGAAGGATCACCGCTGCAGTCCCAAGCTAGTGCGAAATAAACTCCTCGCGAAAGGGGACCTGATCTCTGATGATATCCGGCATCCATGAGGCCATCGACAAGCCAGTACCAGTTATAGGTGGATTCAACAACAAATCCCTTTAAACGTTTTTTGAAGGGCTTTAAAATTTGAAGGATCTGTTCAAGATCATTGGATACACGTTTTTTGAAGACACGGTTAAATGTGCCGTCCATGATTCCGATGTAGGTATTGCTTGAATGAAGATCCAGACCGGCGTACAGTTCCATTGGGCACCTCCTGCGTTATCGGGTTATGGTTGGGATCAACCCTTTATAACGAATCGCAGTGTCCTTTGCGAACGGGAGGTGCCTTTTAGATGATTATCAAGTAACCCCATATTCCGGGTTGGTCCGTTTTCGTGGGTTAGCCAGAACGTACTTGTCTGGCCAAGAAAATTCTTGCCACTGATCCGAGGTGCATCTATCCCAACAATTGACGGGTATGCGATCCGGCAGCTACTCTTAATTTATCCCAACTCACGACAAACAGGCTGATTAGTTGGTTTATTTAATGATGATATGTTAGAAAACGAAGTACATAATCACCACAAACACAAGGAAAGAGCTGATATGCAATACCGACGCTTGGGACGCTCTGGTCTAATGATATCTGAATTGACATTGGGAACGATGAACTTTGGCGGTCCTACGGATGAAGTCACTTCTTTTCAAATGATCGACAGGGCCTTAGACTGCGGAATCAATTTGCTGGACTGCGCCAATGTCTATTCAGAGGGGAGAAGTGAGCAGGTGATTGGCAAAGCGTTGAAACGTGATGGAAAACGGCATGATGTGCTGGTTACATCGAAAGCTTACCTGCCCACCTCTGATCGACCCAACACCAGCGGTAACAGCCGCCACAACTTGATAAACAGTTGCTTGAAGAGCCTCAAACAGCTGCAAACCGATTATATCGATATTTTTTTTCTTCATCGAACGGATTGGAATGTACCACAGGAGGAGACGCTCAGTGCACTGGATTACCTGGTAAATACGGGTTATGTGCGGTACGTTGCTTGTTCTACGCATCCAGCCTGGCGCATAGTTGAAGCACTAAATATAGCTGACCAAAAAGGCTTTCCCAAATTTGTATGTGAGCAACCACCATACAATCTGCTCGATCGGCGAATCGAAAATGAAATCATCCCCATGTGTCTGGATTATGATTTAGGAATCATTACATGGTCGCCTCTGGCACAGGGTTTGTTGGCTGGTAGGTACGAGCGAGCAGATGTATTGCCGGAAAATAGCCGCGCTACACAAAAAGACATTTATGCAGAACGGATCACGGATGCTGGCATAAAAGCCGCTTCAACTATCATCGACCGAGCCAAAAAGAGAAGCTTCTCACCGACAGCGCTGGCTGTAGCTTGGATCTTACACCAACCGGCCATTTCATCGGTCATTATTGGACCCCGCACCTCTGGACATCTGAACGATCTGATCTCATCTTTGGACATTTCGCTATCGAAAGATGATTTGGATTGGTTTGACGCCCTTATTCCACCAGGTTCGTATGTTTCCGATCATTTAAATACAGCTGGCTGGCAAAGACCTGCTGAAAAATGAAATAGGGAACTCTCATCAGCTTTGCTGGTAGGTGCCATATATTATGGTTAAGTCTATCAGAGTAAGAAATCTATATGATTGAGCGCATGATATCCAAATGCTAAATGCAAACTAAATGTCTTCTTAGATAGTTACGGGGGGTGGCAAGCTGTTTTGAGTATTGACCGGTCCCTCAGATTCAACCTATTCTCAATATATCACCATCGGCTGATATTAGGTTTCTGTTGTGATATCCCAAGTTTTCCAACAGCTAAATTTCAGCTTGTTTAAAAAAAATTGTCCCCCCAAATTGTATATTTCTTAACCACACCTAACGAATTTACAAACCTCCCAGGCTTTATCATCAGGCACGAAATAGCTAGCTACAACAGGGTTGTAATTTTGTATATTGGTCATTGTGCAACCTTTAAGAGGCATAAGAAGCAATCGGTGCATGATTTTTTGAACCAAGACATCTGGTAACCGGCTCATGCGATATTATCGATTATCCTCTCAATACCTTGCTACATGTACTTTGGGTGCTTAAATTTAGTGGTCTGCATAATCTACTCCCTTCAATTACCGGTCTAAATTTTATTCAGATTTTTCAGATATCAACTTTACCATCTGGTATCAGGCTCGCAACATAAAACAAATTTGGAATTTCCTACATTACAGGAAGAAAAAATGATGAACACATCAATAAAACACAATGATATCGATAAAGTACTGGCAGAAGCAGATGACCTTGTTCAGAGAGTAAATTCCATGGTTTCTGCTGATGTCAAAGAAATCCATCAGATTGAATTCGAAAAACGCTTGAAGGAACTTAAAGCCATCAGATCAGAAATGCAGGAAAAGATAGCAGAAGAGAGCCCATCCAAGGAAAACATTTCGTATGCCGAGGGTTTTCATGAGGCATACCAGGAGATCGTAATAGCGATGAAAAATTTCAAAGAGCTGCTGAATTGATGGGTGCACGCCGAATTTCAGTCCCAACGATGGCTTTCACGATCTTTAAGCTACATAAAAGAGGGATAAAGCTATGGTTGATAGGATCAGGTTTTTTCTAAATCGCTTACGCGAGCGCTTATGGTTTCGGCCGCTCATGTTTTGTATCCTTTCAGTAGGCGGAGCATTCCTCGCCAAGATGGTGGATTACCCAAAGATTGGCCAAATTCTCCCCGAAATCAATCCGGAATCAATAGAGACGCTTCTGGCCATAATTGCCGCAAGCATGTTAGTGATTTCGACATTCGCTGTAGGTTCGATGTTATCTGCATATGCCGCAGCAAGCAGCACAGCCACGCCCCGATCTTTTTCTTTGGTTGTGTCCGACGACGTATCCCAAAACGCCCTTTCGACATTTATTGCTGCTTTCATCTTCAGCATCGTCGCCCTTGTCGCCCTGAAAAATGGCTATTATGAGAGAGCAGGCCATTTTGCGTTGTTCATACTTACTTTAGTGGTATTCGCATTTGTTATCCTTATGTTCCTGCGATGGGTGGATCGAATCGCCCGCCTTGGGCGCCTCACGACCACCATCGACAAGGTCGAGAAAGCGACCTCAGACGCTATGCAGCGGTGGCGATGCGCCCCTACCCTGGGCGGTGCTCATACAGGAATGATTCATGATGACGATCGGGCCATTTATGGGAACTCGATCGGATATGTGCAACGCATAGATGTCAGTGCTCTGCAAACATATGCGGAAGAAAACGGGATACGAATCAACGTAATCGCCTTGCCCGGCGCTTTTTCTGCTCCGGGTCGGGCCCTTGCCTATACGACCTCAGATTCAGTTGATTTGTCTGAAATTGACACAAGGCAGATAGCGGAAGCGTTTAAGATTGGTAATGACAGAACCTTCGATGATGATCCCCGTTATGGGCTCATCGCCCTTTCGGAAATTGCAAGTCGCGCGCTGTCACCTGCCGTCAATGATCCTGGCACAGCAATCGCCATTATCGGTAGGTTCGTGCGGCTCTTCGCGCTCTGGACCGAGCCAATCGAAGAAGGTGATAAGCAAACCATTGAATATGATCGCGTGGGAGTGCCCGAGGTCTCCTTGAGGGACATGTTTGATGATGCCTTCACCCCGGTAGCCCGTGACGGGGCAGGTACTGTCGAAGTATCAGTGCGGCTGCAGAAGGCATTTGAGTCGCTGGCGTCGATCGGCTTAAATTCTCTGCGGGTTGTTGCGATCCGCCATGCCCGCATAGCGCTCGCAAGGGCTGAAAATGCGCTTGTGGCTCCGGAAGACCTGGAGGTCCTGCGAAAGGCTGCCGAATTCGCTAATTCAGCCCCACAGTCTTAAATTGAGTATTATAACATATTATTACTATGGCAATTAAACACACCAACTATGCAGCATAAGCAATATTGGGGTCTTTGAAGTATTTCATTATTCTTTTGGGCAACTTTTGAAGCTTGCGCAAGTGGCCGATAGTTTTTCGTTTCAATTGTAATTTTGTTCGTGCTGGCATGCCACTATGAACATTGAGTTTCAGATCGCGGTTCAAATATTCATCAGGGTTCAGTTCCGGTGAACAATTGCAAATATCATCTGAAAAACCAAAATATCTTCGAACCAAAAAACTTGCGATTTCTCCAACAAAGCTTTAGTGTGCGGCAATTTACGTATTACTGCTATTAAGCGAAACTATTAAAAACTTAGAAATCATAAGGGCCAACTATCAGATGTTGGGGTTGGCCTTTTTCAATTTTTCTCAAGATTAGATCAATGTATCTATATCCCAATGATATTTGAACCTATTGTGACACTATTCTTGGTTCTTTCAAATCCTTCCAGATTTTTCCCGGAGATTCTGTTCAGTATAAACTCGGGGTGCATATTGCGGATTGCTAAATTTACAAAGTGGTCGGATTTTTCATTTTGTATAGGATTCTGATGACAATCGTCCGCCTCAATAGTATGAATACCATAGGTTCGGTCGTAAATTATAAGCGCACGCTACCTGAAATGATTCCAAAGATATCCTGCGGTCGATTTTCTTGATATGGATCCGTATTCATGAATACGGGGGTGACGCCCACAAAAGGAGCCACCCCTCATATCAGGAATTCGATTTAGCCTTTGAGCATCTGCGCCATCATCTCCTGGAAACCTTCCACCGGTGCACCGAGACCATCGGCCATGCGGTCCATGTAGCTGAAAAGGGAAGTGACGGCCACCGCTTCGAAGATGTCCTCGTCGGAGCAGCCGATTTGACGCAGCGCCTTCATGTCGTCTTCGGTGACTTTGTAGGCATTACGTGTAACCTTTTCCGCAAAATGAAGTATCTTTTTGGTCTTGTCGTCGATGAGGCTCGATCCGTCGATATCATCGAGAATGCTCTTGACCTGCTCCTGGGTCAGTCCCTGCGCCATGGCCATGGCGCTGTGAGCATCCACTCAGTAGGCGCAGGCGTTGATGCGGGATACATAAGCGGCGATCAGTTCTTTGGTCCGCCGGGGCAGCCCATGGGTCTCGATCATCAGTTTGTCGACGTAGTTGACGATCAATTCAAGAAGATCCGGCCGGATGCTCTGAGCCACAAAGACCTTCGGTACCATTTGAAACATGATCGTCAAGGTATCATAAGCTTGCTTTACCTGTCCTTCGGCTTTTTCAGGTTCCACTGTCGGTAGAAAATAGCTCATTCAGCACTCCTTTTGCATTGCAGTTTCACATTGGGGAATTTACCGTTCCGTTCAATTTAAACACGATCGATCCATTTTCAAGCGACACCCGTCCATCAACTTGTGCCAGTCGATTCGATTCCTGACGTGAATGAAATCAGGTTCGCATCTGGCGGGTATCCAAGCCGCAAATTATTTTTCTTCGCTCTGCAGTCGAAACAATCGATAGGAAGATCACCCTGTGTACCTCAAGAATCCGTAAAACCATGAAATGACAGTTTTGCGGAAGAGGCCGCAAGGTAGGGGGTCTCAGTTTCATGCTGAAGATTATTCGCGGTAAACCGGGATGCCCAGCTCGCCGGCATTCAGGATGCTCGGCGCCGCTTTGGGTGGATCGTCTTCCAGGAAGGCAGTGATATCGGGGTGCGGCCAGGCAGGATAGCCCATTAACATACCGGCTACGTTCGCGGCAGCGAGGGTGGCCATTCCCTGACGGGTCCAGCGGGTGGCCGACGCAATGTGGGGGACGATGACGACATTTTCCAAACTCGCCAAACCGGGGCTGAGTCTGGGCTCTTCTTCGAACACATCCAGCCCTGCGCGAAAGTTCGGATTATTCTGACAGTGAACCACCAGGGCGGCCTCGTCGATCACCGGCCCGCGGCTGGTGTTCACCAGGATGGCCGTGTCTTTCATCGCCGCCAGTCGATCGGCATTGATGAGATGATGGGTGGTGTCATCCAGCACCGTGTGCAGACTGACGCAGTCGGCGTCGCGCAGAAGGTCGTCGACGCTCTCCGTACGGCGGCAGACAACCGGTGCTTCGTTGCGGGATTCAAGGAATCGGCTGTAGACACGGACATATTCTTCCAGGGCCGTGTTTTCCTGAAGATCGTAGTAAATCAGGTCCATCTTGAGCCCTTCGACCATCATGCGCGCATAGGCGGCCCCAATCCTTCCGGCACCGATGACACCAACCGTTTTTCGGGTCAGCAGCTCGCCTTGTAAAAGGGTCGGCAGCCATCCCTGGAATTTTCCGGCACGTAAAAACCTTTCGGCTTCACCGATCCGGCGTGCGGCCGCAAAGGTCAGGGACACCGCCATTTCTGCAGTGGTCTCGGTCAAGACCCCGGGGGTGTTGCCAACGGGGATGCCGTTCCGGTTGGCTGCCGCCAAATCCACGTTGTTGAAACCAACGGCATAGTTGCTGTATGCCCTGCCACCGGCCGCTTTGAGGGCTGAGAAGAGTTCTTCGCCCCATTCTTCGGTCAACTGACCAATGGCCCCGTCGCAATGGGTCCCGATCGCCGTCTGAATGTCGGCGACATCCAGGAACCGAGAGGAGGTGCAGATCTCTATCCGGCAATCGGCTGATCGAAGCAGATTTAGCCAGCGGTCGCCGGGAAGTTCCTTGGTAACGAGTACCCGAAGGCTGCCTGAGGGATTCTCTGTTCTCCAATTCACCGGCCCCATGGTTTCCTCCTATCCCGTAATTGTGGAAAAAGGTTCAAACAAGGGCAACGCCCGATTGTGAAAAAGCCAGGGTGTTTCTGCATGCGCAAACGCCCTGGCCCCTGGCTCACCCGTGTTTCCTTTTTATCACGTCCTCTGCAGCGGCCGCGATATGCTTCGCCGAAAGTCCGTACTTGTCCAGCAGGTCGAGATACGGGCCAGACTCGGCGAAGGTGTCACGGACCCCGATGCGTTTCATCGGAACGGGGAGATTTTCCACCAGCACCTCGGCCACGGCACTGCCGAGTCCGCCAAAGATAACATTGTTCTCGGCGGTTACGAGAGCCCCGGTCTCCTCAGCGGCCTGAAGCACCATTTCGACGTCCAACGGCTTGAGCGTATGGCAATCGACCACCCGTGCGTCGATCCCCCTGGCAGCCAGTTTTTCGGCCGCCACCAACGCATGCGCCGTCAAATCACGCATGGCGATAATGGTGACGTCGGATCCGGTACGTACCGTTACGGCTTTGCCGATCTCGAAAGGGTAGGCCTCTGTAAATATATTCGGCACGGGATCACGGGTGAAGCTCAGGTACACCGGCCCATCGTATTCGACGGAGGCCCTAACGGCCTGCTCTGTGGTGGTCGGATCCGCCGGGGCGATAACGGTTGAATTGGCGATCGCCCGCATGATCGACAGGTCTTCCTGCCCTTGATGGGTCACCCCGTCCGGACCCGGCGTTATCCCACTGTGACTGGCGGCGATCTTGACGTTCAGCCGCGGATAGTGAATGCTGTTACGGACCATGTCCAAAGCGCGCATGCTGGCGAACACCGCATAGGTGCACGCAAAGGGAATCAGACCGGTGGTGGCCATGCCGGCCGCGGCGGCGAACATGTTCTGCTCGGCAATGCCGAAGTTGAATGACCGATCCGGGTATTTTTCGGCAAATTTGTTGGTCCCGATGGATTTAGAGACATCGGCATCCAGCACGACCACCTTTTCGTTCGCTGCGCCGATATCGAGCATGACCCGGGCATAGGAAGCCCGGGTGGGTTCACCCTCGGCCTGGCCGAAGAAATCCTCTGATGTTAGGCTATCGACGATATCGGGCCGCATGAAAAGATACTTGTCATTGCTCACAGCTGCACCTCCTGATCTCGTCCAAGGCTCTATCCGCTTCTTCCCGGCAGGGCGCCTTTCCATGCCACTCGCAAACGTTCTCCATGTAAGAAACCCCTTTACCTTTGACGGTCTGCGCGATAACGATGCTCGGCGCCCCCTTATGCGCCTTGACGCCTTCCAGGGCCGCCACGACGGCCGCCATGTCGTGACCGTCGATCTCGACAACGTGCCAACCGAAAGCTCGCCACTTGTCCGCGAGAGGTTCGACGGGCATCAATTCGTCTACGAAGGCATCGTTCTGAAGGTTGTTGCGGTCCAGAACGGCGGTAAGGTTATCGAGCTTCCATTTCGCACCGGACATGGCCGCCTCCCAGACGGATCCCTCCTGGGATTCACCGTCGCCGATAACCACCCAGACATGATAGTCTGACTTCTGCAGGCGTCCCGCCAGGGCCATGCCGACCCCCACGGAAAGCCCTTGCCCGAGCGACCCGGCCGTCATGTCGATACCGGGAACCTTGTTCATGTCCGGATGTCCCTGAAGAATGCTCCCCATCCGCCTAAGAGTCCCAAGGTGGGACTTATCGAAAAACCCGCGCTCAGCCAAAGCCGCGTACCAGACCGGACAGGCATGCCCTTTTGATAGGATGAAGCGGTCCCTTTCCGACCAACGGGGGTTGGTGGGATCAATGCGCATCAATCTGAAATAGAGCGCCGTGACAATGTCTGTCGCGGAGAGAGAGCCCCCCGGGTGCCCGGCACCGGCCGTACATATCATCTCGATGATGTCGCAGCGGATGACAGCCGCCATCTGTTTGAGTTCGTCCACGGACATCTGTTGTGTTGTTAGAGACATTTTCGTTTAACTCCTGTGTGTGTCTGAGCGTTGCCGTCCAGTGACTCCATGCGACTACAGCCTGAAGAGTTCATTTTCGACAAACTGCCATGTGACCAGATAATCCGCTTGAGACATCAGTTTATCGATCCGGTCGACACCGATGTCATCCAACCGCTTCCAGATCTTGTTGGTCATGCGGCTGTTGGCCTCGAAGGTTCCCTTGATGTCCCAGCGTGTCGGCGAAGTGTCGGAAGTGAGGTAGTCATTGTATCCGTATTTTTTTAAATAGAAGATGAACTCGACGTATTCCAGGTAGTGTTTGGTGCCGCAGAAGTAATCCCAATCCCAGCGGCCATCGTTGTCGTTGATATGAATGTAGTATTTGTATGGGCTTTCTGCCAGCAGGACCAATGCTTCCGCCGGATTTTCATTTCCGTACATGGAATGACCGAAGTCGAGGGTCACCCCCATCTCCTGGTTGCCAATGTCGTTGAGCAGGCAAAGGGTCTTGGCGGCCGAATCGAGAAAACAGCGCCCACGGGTCTCGCTCGGTTTATATTCGATGAACAGCGGCACTTCTGTTTTATAGCTTCCGGCTTCGCCGAAGCACTCCACCAGATACTTCCATGTCTTCGCATAGTCATACTGGAAGGCAAACTCGTACCCGTCGCCCAAGGGGCAGCAGGTCACCTTGTCGGCACCGATGAGGGAGGCAAAATCCTTGGCCTCTTTTATGAATCGGACGGCTTTCTTTCTGACCTCGGCGTTGTGGGAAGTCAAGCCGCCGTTGCGGAACTCGGGCTCGGCCTTTACATTGACATTGACGGCGGCCACTCTCAGGTCGAATTTGTTCAATAACGCTTGGGTCCGCTCGGCGTCGTTGACTTCATAGGGGTAGACGATTTCCACCCCGTCGTATCCGTCGATCTCGGCCATCAGTCCGAATTTTCGCTCGAGATCGAGCGTCTCGTTGTAGTCGTGAAAGCGATCTTTGGTACGGGAAAGAAATCCCGTGATGATACCCATTTTCAGCATGATGACCTCCTTGGTGGTCGTACCCGTATGTTTCACTGCAAACGTTCCCATGCGCCAGCGCGGCAGCCGACGGATTCAATTCTCTGAGCGGGGTTTATCAATCGATTGAGAAACGCTTTTCTTCCGCCGCCGCAGGTACCCGGCGATATGGCTCTTGAACCGCCGGTAGAATTCGAACTGGCTGACCACCGTCCACACGATGATTAAAAATAGAATCAGGGACACCGGCCGGGTGAAGACGGGCAGAAAACTCCCCTGGGAAACCATCAGGGCGCGTCGCAGGTTTTCATCGGCCATCGGCCCGAGAATGACGCCGATGACCAGGGGGGCAATCGGATAGCCCATCTCGATCAAAAAGTAACTGACAATGCCTACCGGAAGCATCAGATAAAGATTGAACAGGTTCAGACCCAGCGAATAGGATCCGATGATGCACAACACACCGATAATCGGCATGAACAGCGGGGTAGGAATGCGCAGTACTTTGACGACCTGTTTGGCCAGGAGCATTCCGGTGATCCACATGGCGCCCGAGGCCAGCAGCAGGATGGCGGCCACCTCCATGATGAAGGTGGGGTGCTCGAAGGTGATCATCGGCCCCGGTTGGACGCCGTGAAGCATCAAGGCGCCCAGCAGCATGGCAGCCGGCGGGCTGCCGGGGATACCCAGGTTCAACAGGGGAATCTGGGCCCCGCCGACGCAGGCATTGTTGGCGGTTTCACTGGCCAGTACCCCCTGGAGTTCGCCCTTGCCGAAGGTTTCCGGATGCTTCGATGTGTTTTTGGCCGTACCATATGATACCCATCCGGCGATGTCCTCCCCGATCCCGGGAACGGCACCGATTCCCACTCCGATCAATGCCGAGCGGACGATGGCCGGGATATTGCGCAGAACGGTACCGATTTCGGGAATGATGCGCTGCAGTTTCTGCGCCTCACCGATCTGGAAGCGGTCTTTGAGCACCTGGATGATCTGGGGGATTCCGAAGGCCCCGATCAGCACGGGCACCACTTCGATGCCGCTGTCTAATTCCGGCAGGCCAAAGGTGAACCGCGGATAAAACTGCAGCAGGTCCCGTCCGACGCACGAAAGGAACAATCCCAAAAAACCGGCGATCCAGCCCTTGATTACCAGATCCGGGCTGGTCAGGGTGCCACTGATCAATATGCCGAAAAACGCCAACAGAAAAAATTCAAAAGAAGTGAACTGCAGCGCGAAATGCGAAATAATGGGGGAAATACTGACCACGAAAAGCATGCTGATGGCCGTTCCGATAGCCGAGGCGGTAGTGGTCAAACCGATCGCCCTGCCGGCCTCGCCTTTGAGAGCCAGGGGATAACCGTCCAATGCCGTGGCCGCGGCCGCAGCGGTCCCGGGAATGTTGATCAGAATGGAGGCATAAGACCCGCCGTATGTGCCGCCGACATAGATGGCCAGCAGGCAGACCATGGCCAAGGCCGTGTCCATCCCGTAGGTCAGGGCGGTCAGCAGGGCCACCCCTAAAGTGGAGGTCAATCCGGGCATCGCACCGAATATGATCCCCAACAGGACCGAGCCGAAAAGAACCGCCAGGTTTAACGGATCCGAAGCGAGGTGGAGGACGATACCAAAAAAGGTTCCGATTCGATCGAACAGCAACATCGGCAGACAAGCTCCCGCAAAGTCAAATCAAAAATCCCAGTACCGGATGGCGTCCATAACCGCGACGACCAGGCCTTCCTTCGGCATGGGAACCAGCAGAAAATATTTAAATATGGGGCAAACGATGAATGGAACGATGAGCGCCAGAATCACGCTCGTTCTGTATTTGTTTCGCAAAACCGATGACCCGCGGGCCAACGCCCAGACATAGGCCGCATAAGCGGCGATAAATATTAAAGTCAGCCAATCTCCGGAGTAGGGCAGTAAAGATACCAGGGTCGCTGGGAGTCCGAGGATAAAGTAAGCGAGGCAAGCGATCGTTCCGGTTATGTAAAATAGAAGCATTTTTTTCAGCAGCGTATCGTCATCGAAGTAGAACATGCTGATGAAAGCCAGAAGGAATAGAATACTGCACAGCAAAAAGTCGATGCGGGGAATATTCAAAAAAACAAAAGCGAGAAACAGAACCGCCATGGCGTAAAACCGGATCACGGAAGGCGTTTTTAAAAAGCGGACCACTTCAATGCCGGTAAGCCACTGCATGGCGCGCTTGAATTCGGCCCGTCCGACTTCCTTCAGGGCCGTTCGAACGAGCAGGGCACCGAGCAGGGCGATCATGGCGCCGACGAACAACGGAAACAGCGCCGGCGAAACGAACCAGACGTTCTGAACGCCACCCCACGAATCCTTCATGGGCATCTTGAGTCCCTGGCTGATAACCCACAGGCCGAACAGGAAAATGAGAAAGCCCGAGAAGATATCGGCTTTGCGGAGTTTGTCCTTTTCCATCATGGGGCGTATCCCTCAAATCGTTCTGGAATGAAAAGGGAGGATGATCGAAGGGCCTCTGACGGCCTGAATTCCCCCCCAAAGCCGTCTGCAAGGGGCGGGCCGGATTCACCCAACCCACCCCTCGTTGGACGAAGCCCGTTATTTTATGGTTTCGGAATGCCGAGAGTGGCCGGATCAACCGTCGCCGCCCCCAGTTCCCACAATGTCCAGGCAAAGTTAGATTCGAGCGCGTCAAAAACCGCCTTCGACTCCGCTCCGGTTTTGCCCGAAAGCAAGTAGTAATTTTCCTTTGCCCAGGTCTTCACCTTTTCGGTTTCCATCGCTTTCTTGAAGGCGTCAACGAGGACTTTCTTGGCATCTTCGGGTGTATCGGCCGGAACCGCAAACCCGATGGCCTGTGAAATCGGCAAATACTTCGAGAGGCCGGGATAGGAATCGAAGGCGCTGGGGATGGATCCCAGACCTTCAACGTCGAATGCATCGGGAATCAGCATGCCCAACGCTCTCAATTTACCGCCGCGCAGCAATTGCTGCTGTTCGGCCAGAGAGGTGACCACCACCGACACCTCGCCGGTCATGGCGGCATTCTGACTGGGAGCCGACCCTTTGTAAGGGATAAAGTTGAACTTGGCACCCGAGCCGTTTTCCACTGCCAGAAGGTTCAGGTGATGGATGGAGCCGGCGCCGCTAGCCGCAGCCTTAATGCTCTTGGGGTTGGCCTTTGCCGCTTCGATCAGATCTTTGAGGGTTTTGTAAGGTGTATCGGGGGTCACCGAAATGACGTCCGGGGAACCGCCGACGATAAACGTATCCCAAACGTCGAATTTCTTGTCCCAACCGCCCTGCACTCCGGCAGTGACATTCGATTCGGACAGGCCGCAGAGCGTGTAACCGTCGTGGGGCTGGCTGAAGGCGTAGCTCATACCGACCGACCCGGCGACGCCGCCGGTTTTATTGATGACGTTGATATTGACGCCCAGGATTTCCGACATTTCAGCAGCGATAATGCGGTTGCAGGTGTCGGTGCCGCCTCCGGCGCCCCACACGACCACACTGGTGATATTGCGTGCCGGAAACCCCTTCGCGGCATAAGCGCCGGTGCCCAGGGCCAGAAGAATAACCATGCAAAGGATGACACTTTTCTTCATTTCATTTCCTCCTTTTATTTCTAATGTGTTTGCCTCGTATCACCGGCCGCTGGGCCCGCATGTGTCGGCGCTTCAATCGTCTCTGCAATTCAAGCATCCGGCAGCCTCCCGGCGAGCTCCATCGGCGGGATAACCTCTCCTTCGTTCTCTCCTCTCATCCCTCCTTTCACTGTCTTCTGACGCTTTCAGTGCTAAGTGAGTCTTTCCGAATTGCAATCGCCCCAAACATCGAATCCACAATCGCTCCGGTCCGCCGTTGTCCCGGTGCGCGGCCGGCCGTCAAGTGGCGCAGCCTGAAACGTGCCTGGTATCCGGGGTTCAGAATGAATTGTCTAATGCCCGATTCGCCGGCGCCGGCCTGATCGTACCGGCAGTATGAGCCTCGATATCGTCGGCTTGCACGGTGATTTCTTCCTTGAGCCGTGCAATCGATTTCTTGAAATGGGCCCGCATCATCTCCTCGGCCATCTCGGCATCTTTTAAACAGATCGCATCGATAATGGCCAGGTGCTCATCGATGGTTTCGCCGGGAGAACGGACAAGGCCTTCAGACGACACCACCTGGTAGGAAAAGCTGATAATATTGTAGGTCTGGAGAATACTCTTCAGGAATTCTTTGGCACCGATTTCAGTGACATAATTATGGAAACTGCGATCTTCCCGAGCGTATCGACCGATATCGATGATGGTGCCGGTTTTGGTGAAGGATTCAAAAAAACCCCTCAGTTTTCTGATTTTCGCATCGGTAATGAAGAGGGCCGCCCGACGGGCAGCCAGTCCCTCCAGCACCTCTCGAAGTTCGAAGATACTGACCATCTCCTGCCGGGTGAAGAAACGGACAAAGAACCCCCGTCGGGGCTTGGCTTCGACCAACTTCTCTTTTTCGAGATATTTGAGCGCACTCACGAGGGGCGTGCGGCTGATTCCCAGCTCATGGGCCAGTTTCTCCTGGGGGATTTTGTCGCCCGGCAGCAGTTTACGCTCGATGATCATCTGTTTGATGATCTGGTATGCCTTCTGATCCAGGTTCGCATGCATGCGGCCTAAGTTTTCCATGTTGATCAGGCTGCCCTCCGGGCCATGTTAGGAACCCGCCATGTCGTGATGGTTATATCGGTGCAAGTTTCCTATATTGAATTTTGCATACAAAATTCAATATAGGAATACCCCAATTGTGTCAACCTTTTTGTCGCGTTTTATTTTGTAATGATTTTCAGTATGTTAGGATAAAAAGACTCAAAATGAGTGGATCACCATGAGAAGCACCGGCAGAACGATGATGAGCAGAGCCGTGGTGAAAAACCAGCAGGAGTTGGCCAGATCGAGGTCAAGATCGAAAATGGAGGGAGGGATCAGCGCGTTGAACGCCACGGGCATGGCGGTTAAAATCATGACCACCTTGAGCGGAAGCCCCCCTTCGATGGAGCCGTAACCGATGAAATAAGCCACGGTTGTCATACATATCGGTACGACGATAAATTTAATCGCCGACACGGCCACGCATTCGCGAAGGTAATTTCGCACGCTTCTGAACTTCATCGCCATCCCGATCGAAATCAGCAGCAGGGTGGTGCCCACAGGGATAAATACCGAATTGACCGTCTTGAAAAAGCCGGGCCGGGGAATACCGGACACGTTCAGGAACGCCCCAATAGTTATGCTGGCCAAGGCGACGATAATGAAAGGATCTCTCCCAAGATCTTTGAGACGATCCAAGGTCCGTTCCGTTTTTCGATCGGCTTGACTGTAGAATTTGGCCACTGGAAAGCCGATCGAATAATAGCTGAGTTCCTCAAAAATTTTGTAGATAGGCACCAGAGCGAACCCTTTTTCGCCGAGAAATATGAAACAGACCAAAGCACCGATGGAGCCGATATTGGTGAAGGCCCCGCAGGGAATCAAGGCGCCGGTTTTGGGCGGTTCGAGTTTGAGTGTACGGGCAGTCGCCCACGCGAGGATACCTCCCAATGCGATGGCTGAAAAACCGATAAAGGGCAGGGCCGCGATCGAGATCTCCCTGATGTCGACGATCCAGATGGCCCCGAGAACCGTAACCGGCATAAAAAAAAGGAGTGCAATCTTCTGCAGCTGCTTTCGGACGCTATCCAAGGGCAGAGGCAAGCGAAAGGCGCCCCGATCGGAAAATATCTGAATAGCGTACCCCAGCGCGACGCCGAAAAAAATGAGACTGAAAGAGTAGACAAACTTGATCATGAGCTGCCTTTATTTTACCGATAGGCCCGCCGTATCGGGGCAAGCCGGCGCCTGTTTCGTTTGGACGCAACGGGGCGCTTATCAAGCGAACGTTTGCCCTTCCTCCCCGAGGGACAACACGAAATTTCCCGCCTGATCCTTTAGTCGTTATGATACCATTTTGCAAGCCGGCGATAGGACCGCTGGGAAATTTTACCTGCCCAATCGCCTCACTGGCACGCTATTGACAGTCGGCCCGTGAATTTTCTACACTCCGATGCGTTGACACCGCTCTCAACCGGTTACCGGCCGACCACCTGATTTATTGAACCGCACGGGTGCCGAACGTTAAAATCACAACGGAGGAATCGTACACCATGAATACAACCCAACGTCGCAAGATCATCATTGCCGTGGCTCCGGTGGGAAAGGAGGATCCACTGATCGACGGCAATCCTTCGCGCCCTGACGAGGTGGCCCGGGCAGCCGTCGATTGTTCTCGTGCGGGCGCCTCTATGGTGCATTTGCACGTTCGTGATGCAGACGGTCTCCAGACTGCCGATCTGAAGATGTTTTCCCGCACCCTGGACCTCATCCGCAAGGAATCCGACATTATTATTCAGGGATCCACCGGCGCGATTGAAGACCTGTCGCTCGAGGAGCGCTGTGTGGCCGTCGACGATCCACGGGTGGAGGTGGCTTCGCTGAACATGGGATCGGCCAATTTCAAGGAAACCGTCTATATCAATACCCTGCCGGACATCCGTTACTGGGCCCGGCGGATGCGTCAAAACAAGGTGGTACCTGAGCTCGAAATTTTTGAGGCCGGAATGATAGCGGCCTCTTTGCGCCTGATCCGCGAGGAGGCCATTACGACCCCCTATTATTTCAATGTCTGCCTGGGATTTCATCATGCCCTGCCGGCCGAACCGACGAGCCTGTACTTCGTGAAATCAATGCTTCCACCCGATAGCACTTGGGGGGTGGTTCACACCGGAATGAACGATCTGTCGCTGCTGGCGGCCGCTATCGGTATGGGCGCATCGATCGTACGGGTGGGCTTCGAAGACAGTCCTTTCTATGCACCGGGGGAAGCGGCACCAAACAATGCGAAGTTGGTCGAAAACCTGGCCGGAATGATTCGCCACATGGGATGCGACCCGGCATCTCCGGAGGAGGCCAGGCGGATACTGAGTGTCCATCCATAAGGGGCCCTTTTCCCACGAAGGTCCGACATGGCGGGATTATCCTCAGGTTTCCGGCGGCGGCGTGCGAAAGGTACGCCGCGCCACAAACCTTTGTACGGCCCCCGCTATAACACAGCGAGATTAGGTTGCCTGAAGGAAAACGAAAAGGGGCTCAACTTGCCCAGCGAGAAAATTCTCTTTGATGAAGCGGGCACTCGATAGTGCATCCACCATTGGCGGGCGGACACTCCCGGCCGCGCGAAGTGATGCCGGCAGGATCGGGGGGAGACACGTTCCCGAATGACCCGCCATGGCCGCGGATGCATCCATGCCGATTCTCTTCAATGCCGCGCGATCTCCTGAGACACCAAGCGCATCAGGCGGTCGGCTTCCCGGTAAGTTTCGGGACTGCCGATGTCGAGCCGTCGGTCATCGAGCCTGAAAGCGGTCACCGTTTCTTTGCGGCAAAGAAAGTCGATAAAGAATCCGGGGGCATCAACCGGTCCACAAGTCTCCAGGAACTCATCTAATGCTTTGCGGGCAGAGGGTTGCAAGAAGTACAGGGGCGGGCATAGCCAACTTGAAGGCGGTTGGACCGGTTTCTCGAGCAGCCGAATGACACGGTTGCCGTCACCGAACACCGGCACGCCGCTTTTCTTCAAATTGCTCTCATTGCCTTCCGCCAGTGCAACGATCCTGTGGGAACGGCCGGAGAGAAATTGTGCCCACAGTATCCGAATATCGAACAAATAGATATTGTCCCCGGCCGACACCAGCGCGGGGTCGGTGAAAGAGGTGCGTCCCAATACCAGTTGAAGGTCGGCACAGGCACCCAGGCGGTTTTCCGCAGCCGTCGCACCGTCATTGTGGATGACGATTTTTAAATGGCTTGAATCCGACCTTTTCATCCGCGACTGTCGCCAACGTCGGAAATGATCGGAAAACCTCGCATTTGTGATCAGATGGATTTCACCGATCTCCGGCAGGGCGACGATCTGATCGACCAGGTAGTCGATTGCCGGCCTCTCGGCCACCGGTAGCAGGGGCTTGGGAAAACCGGCGGTCAGCGGGTACATGCGGGTGGCAAATCCGGCGCAAAGCAGTACCGCTATCATCTCCGTCATAGCCTTCCCGGAAGGTGAAAAGAATAAAACAACGGCGGACAGTGCCTTATTTTTTTACAATCTGTTTATCAAGCTGATCGGCAATTTCCACAGCGGTATTCATGGCGTCATTGATTTTAAACAGCATCACCTTGAGTGTTTTCAACGAGGCCGGTGTGGCGACAATTTCTTCTTTGCCATTAAGCAGCGTCTGCAGCCCCAGGGACCGATCGGCGAATCCGTTGAGCTTGGCTGCAAAAGCCCCGATCTCTCCGGCCCACTTTTTCCGGTCTTCCTTGGGAAAAACAACGCGGTTGTTCCCCAGTTTTTCTTCCAAAACATCGATGCCGTAGTCCTTTGGATCTGCAATGATCTCCCACATCTTTTGATCATCCTCTCTCCGGGCGTCCCGCAACCGGATTATCGATGAAGCCAGTTTTGATAACCATCTAAAACTTACCGTTTCAGGAACAGACAAACAAGCGATTTTTATTCGACAAAAGGACCGATGCCGGTACCATCGTCCCCTGCCGAAAGCTGAACATTGCGGAAACCACACGCACAGTGTTATAATAAGTGCTTTGTCGAATATATGGGTGACCGGTCACCGCTTCTACCAAACCACTTAAACGCATAATGGTAAACAGATAATGGAACTCCACTTCACTCACACCAACGGCCCTGCGGATGACACCATTGATCGGTTGATAGAACTTGTTGGAGGAATTCGGCGCCGCGGAATCGTGCGCGAAATGATTCTGGCGGCACTTAAAGCCGGCCAGGAAGACGATCAAAATGCCGACCTGAAGTTAATGAACACCTCTTTGAAAGAAATGCGCTTTACCGCCAAAGTGTTTGGTCCCTATCGGCACATTAAAAAAGTGACCGTCTTCGGATCGGCTCGGACCAAACCCGAAGAGACGTTATATCAAACCGCCCGGGAACTGGGCCGTCAGCTTGTTGTCAATGGGTATATGGTTATAACGGGCGGTGGCCCCGGCATCATGCAGGCCATCAACGAAGGCGCGGGGCCGGAGCATTCCTTCGGTGTCAACATTCGCCTGCCCTTCGAACAGAGGCCCAATCCAATCATCGACGGCAATCCCCGTTACATCATGTATAAATATTTTTTCAACCGTAAAGTCGCCTTTCTCAAAGAAGCCCATGCCGTCATTTTGTTCCCGGGAGGATTCGGAACCCTCGATGAAGCCATGGAAAGCCTCACCCTGCTTCAAACCGGCAAACGCTATCCCTTGCCGCTGATCTTCATCGAAGAGCCGGGGGGAAAGTATTGGTTGCGGTGCTTGGCGTTTTTTCAAAACGAGCTCTTGCAGCGAGGCTTCATCAGTGAGTCCGACTTCAACCTCTTTGAGCGGGTGGATTCGATTGAAAAGGCCATTGATAGAATTAACCGCTTCTACCGCTGTTACCATAGCCTTCGCTATGTCGGCGACCAACTGGTCATAAGGTTGAATGCCCCCCTCGCAAAAGAATGCATTCAAGATCTGGCCGCTCAGTTTACGGATATTCTGAGGCCCGGTGGCGGTATGGTTCCATCGGCGGCCTTACCCGAGGAAAACAACGAACCGGAAATTGCCGGTCTCCCGCGGTTAGTGGTCGATTTCAATCAAGTTAATTTTGGGCGGCTGCGTCAACTTATCGACGCCATCAACGCCATACAACCACAGCCTCGAGACCCGCAGTGACGACAGGTTCAAGGCGTCATCTCTTGAAGGATCTGCTTGACGAGATTGCCGTCGGCCTGTTTGCCGAAATGCTTCATGATCGGCCCCATGGCCTGCATCGGACTCTTGAATTCTGCCAAATCGACATTGGCCGAAATCCAGTCAATGATTTCCGTTCTGCCGGCCATCTGCGGCAGATACTGTTCCAGTACTTGCAGATACTCTGATGTCTCCTCCTTTTTCGCCTCTAGAACGATTTTCTCGCTCTTGACGAGTTTTCGGATGATATCGAGTATGTCGTCCGTGGTGATCTCCTCCGGCTTTTTGGGGCGTGTCGTTTTCTTGCCGCTCTCCAACGTAAGGGGCACCGTGAGCCCCGGAAACTCGGACATAATCTGCCGCACAGCATCCCGAACGCCGTGGTCCTTGTTTTTCATAGCGGCCTTGAGATCGGCTTTGATTTTTTCGGGCAACGCCAACCCGGATTTCTGGTTCCAACCGTATGAATATCGTTCGTGATCGACCATCGGCGACTCCTTTAGTGGGTTGTTTTTCAGTCTTTTAACAAAATGCCGCACGGCAAACAAGGGATCGTCACCGAATATGTTCAATAATGTTGCGGGAAACGAAAAAAGGCCCGAAGCCGACATTATCGGCTCCGGGCCTGATCTTTACAGCACTTAAGCCAGCCTATTTGGCAGCCTTGCGGGCCTCCGCAAGCCACCCATTCCATTTGTCATTGTTTTTCGCAATCCAGGCCTCTACGTGTCGTTCGATGTCCTGCTGTGATTTTTGCCCTTCGTTCATGAGGGTATTCTGCTCGTTGATATCTGACAGCGGGAGCGCAAACACCTCGAAGAACTTTTTGGCGGCTGGATTCTTTTCAATAAATTTCTTGTTGGCGACAATTCGAATGTCGGAAACGACGAACCCCAGTTTGACCGGATCGCTGACCGCACCTTCAACGCCATCAACAGTCATGCGATCTTTGGCCGTTTTCTGCGCATCGGTGGGCATGATTTCAGGCACGTTAATCCACATCACGTCCTCACCCGGTTTGAGTTTGTAGACCGTCCAGTTAGGTGTCCAGGTATAGAAGAAAACTGGTCCTCCGCCTTTGTAATTGCCGAGGGCCGAAGCCATACCGGCTTCATAGGCGGCCTTGACCGGATTGATGTGATCTTCGAGACCGTAAACTTTCATGTGGTGACCAATGACTTGTTCGCATCCCCAGCCCGGTGGGCAGGCGGTCAGGTCGGCTTTACCGTCGCCGTTTGTGTCAAAGGCCTTTTTAACTTCGTCGCGCTTGAAATCTTCCAACGATTTGATGTTGAATTTATCGACCTCTTTTTTGGAAACCAGGTAACCTTGCAAACCGCCGGCTTTGACAACGTAACCGTACTTGTCGGCCTTATCATAAAAATCCTTGGGCAGCTGGGCGTTGTGCATGGGGAACCAACCATTGGTCCAGTAATCCAAATCGCCGAGGGCGACGGACTTGTAAAAAATCGGATTCGCCAGGTCCTTTGCGTTTTTGACTTCGTAACCCATCTCTTCCAGGCCACGACTTACCAGGGCTTCCTGAAAAAATCCGGTATTCCATGTGGCACGCGCGGGCTGAACGGTAACGCCCATGCCCGGCTTCATGTCGTCCGCGGATGCAGGAATGACAGCGAGCGCCAGACATATAAAGACTGTGATAAATAAACGGGGTAACAATTGCATAAAAACCTCCTTGGTTTAATGATTTAATGGAGCCGGCAAACGTCTATCATTTGTGGACTCGTTTTTTGTGTTGCGCCATGGACTGGGTGACCCGATCGAGCACGATCGCCATCAACACGATGCTCAGCCCACCGATGACGGCCCGGCCGATATCCAGGGTGTTTAACCCGAGAATTACCGGTGATCCCAACCCGCCGGCGCCGATGAGCGCGGCAATGACAACCATCGACAGTGCCATCATGATGGTCTGGTTGAGTCCGGCAAGGATTGTGGGCATGGCCAGCGGCACCTGGACCCGCATCAACACCTGCCAATTTGTGGCGCCGAAGGCCTGCGCGGCCTCCACCAACTCGGGGTGAACCTGCCGGATACCCAGGCTGGTCAGGCGGATGATCGGCGGCAAGGCAAAGATGATGGTGGCCAAAACGCCGGCCACGTTGCCGACCGAGAAGAGCATGACAATGGGCACAAGGTATACGAACGCCGGTGTGGTTTGCATGGCATCCAGAACTGGGCGGATCGTGGCCTCAAAGGCATCGTTGCGGCCGGCCCAGATGCCGAACGGAATGCCCACAAAGGCACAGAAAATGACCGAAGACAGCACCATGGCCAATGTCGTCATGGTATCTTCCCAAAGTCCGAGCAGTCCGATAATCGTCAGTGTGATGACCGTAAAAACGGCCAAACCCTTGCCGGAAAACCGCCAGGCCGCAAACGCTAGCAGCGCAATAACGATGAGCGGCGAAATCGCATTCAGGCCGGCATCGAGTCCGTTTAAGGTCTGTTCCACCGGCCATTTGATGGCCTGAAAAAAATCCCGGTAGTTATCGACCAACCAGTCGACAAACTGTGACACCCACACATCGAGTGGAATAACTTTCTCATCAAACATAGTTCCTCTCAAAATCAGACCTTGGCCCAAATAAGTGGTTGGTAGTCTTTTTAAACCGATGTTTATTGATTGTTGGCATGCGCTTCCATGTTTTCTTCGGTGCGATGAAGGGTTCTTAGAAAGCGATTTTTTGAAACAACACCCTTATATACATTCTGATCGTCTACGACCGGAACCGGCCAATTGCTTGAGGCAACCGCCGGTAATATATCCTGCATGGAGTCATTCATGTTGACAGGGGTCGCACCATCGAGAAAGGCCTGATCAATCGGACTGTCGGGTGCGCCGCCTTCCAGCGTCTCACGTAGTGAATCCGATGAAACGATGCCCAAAAAGTGATGACGAGCGTTCAGCACATAGCAATGGTCGCGTTCACTACCGCTCAACAATTCGTGGGTCGCACGTAGGCTCCCCACTTTGGTTTTGACAATCGTCGGGTAGGTATCGCGCACGATATCGCCGGCAGAGATAACGTTCGTCGGATCGACCCCCCTGAAAAACGCGCGGACGTAATCGTCAGCCGGATTCTGCAGAATATCCTCCGGTGTACCGACCTGGACCACGCGCCCCCCTTCCATGATAGCGATGCGGTCGCCGATACGCAGGGCTTCATCCAAATCGTGAGAGATGAAAACGATGGTGCGCTGGTCATCCTCCTGGAGCTTGAGCAATTCATCCTGCATCTCCGTTCGGATCAGAGGATCGAGGGCCGAAAAGGCTTCGTCCATGAGCAGGATGTCGGGGTCCACAGCCAGGCCGCGGGCCAGGCCGACGCGCTGCTGCATCCCCCCGCTGAGCTCTGCCGGGTAAGAATTCTCCCAGTCAGAAAGCCCCACCTGTTCAAGAGCCTGCATGGCGCGTTCCCTGCGCTTGTCTTTGTCAACCTTGGCGAGGTCCAGTCCGAACGCGGCATTGTCCAGCACAGATAGGTGGGGCATGAGCGCAAAGGATTGAAAAACCATACTCATGTTGTGAAGACGGAACTTGACCAATTCATCCTGGCCCATTTTTGTGACATCTTTCCCATCAACGATCACCTTGCCGGCTGTGGGCTCTACGAGCCGATTGAGCATGCGAACAATGGTTGATTTGCCGGATCCGGACAATCCCATAACGACGAATATTTCGCCGGCTTCGATGGCAAAGCTGGCATTGTCGACCCCTACGGTCATACCGGTTTTTTCGAGAATGGCGTCTTTGTTGAGCCCCTCCTGGAGGAGTTGCAGGGCCTTTTCCGGTTGGTCGCCAAAGATTTTGTATAGATTCTCAACGACGATCTTATCCATGATTTACTACCTATGCCGAATGGATTGGTTGCAACCCAATGTTAAGAGGACGATGGCCTGACGTCATCGAGTTTATCGGCCTGCCCGTCTATGGGACTGGTCGCCAGGAATGGCGACGCCTTAATCGATTTGGCATCCAGAATAGAAACCAGCCGCTGCAAAGCGCTGAGTATCATCGTCTGTTCCCATTCCTGAAGGCTGGAAAACCGTTCGACGAATGCCTCCTGCATCAATGGCGGCGCTTCTTCAAGGATCTTTTGACCGGTAACGGTGATGCGAACCATAATACACCGTTTATCTTGGCGGCTGCGCTGCCGGGCGATCAACCCACGTTTTTCCATTCGCTCCAAAATGCCGGTGACCGTTGCCTGACTGAGACTGACTGCCCTTGCGATTTCTCCTGGCGTGACTTCTTCGCCGCGGGCAATCTCCTGTAAAATGACAAGTTGCGGCCCGGTTAGCCCGACCCTTTTTTCGAGTTTTTTAGAATTCAAGTCGATCGCCTGGATAATTTTCCGCAGAGCGATCATGACATTGTCTCTAACCGTACGGTCAATATCGGGTGTTTTCTCAGTAGAAGAGTTCAATGATCTTTTGTATCCTAATTTTTTTTACTATGAAGCGCATTGTGAATCAATCAACACCTATCTTAAAAGTAGTTTGCCATCTAATTAAATTTATCGACTATTTTTTTGCTGTATTAACTCAAAAATGCAACAATTAACGGATTTAAAAATAAATGTCAAGCCGACTGAAGGAAAAGATTTGTTTTGATGTGAATATTTTTTCTTCTCAATCGCAGTGTCGGCATGTATTATCAGGACCAAATAAATATTTCGTACTCAAATAAAATTGACCCTAAAAAACCAATCACAACGCTTCGGATACGGTTATTTTTACTGTTCCGCTGTCATCCCACAAGGTTGGAATATTGACCTTTGGTTTCATAGGGCATACCAGAATATTCATTCATACAAGGGAGAAGGATGTATGAATACGCGCAAGTTAGCGTCCGCCATCATAAAAAAGGCCAAAGCGCTGGGGGCGTCACTGGCCGGATTGGCAGGCGTGGCTGACCTGAAAAAAGCACCGTCATTTACTTTTGCTCAAATGTTGGCTGATGCCGATACGCGAAGGGGAGACCACGACGGATGGCCGGGAAGGGTCACATGGCCTGAAAACGCGCAAAGCACATTGGTCATCGCCATAGAACATCCGCTCGACAAGCCGGAAATGGACTGGTGGTTCGGTGAGAGCGATCCGCCCGGCAACCACCTTCTGGCCCGTGTCATCACGGATTTGTGCAACTGGATCACGCAATCAATCGGTATCCAGACCTTCCACATGCCATACCAAGTCGCAAAAGGCGGAACCTACCTGAAGGATGTGGCGGTATTGGCCGGACTGGGCTGCATCGGGAAGAACAATCTTTTGGTAACCCCGGAATACGGACCGCGGGTACGCCTGCGGGCCCTGACCTTGGATGTGTATGTCCCCGTGACGGGGCCAATCGATTTCGATCCGTGCATTGACTGCGACGCCCCCTGTCAACAATCCTGCCCTCAAGGCGCTTTCAACCACCTCGTCTACAAATCGAAAGACAACCGCCAGGACCGACTGCCTGGAAGAAACGGCGTCTTCTCACGCCCGCTGTGCTTCCTCCAAATGGAGAAGGACATAGCGGCAGCAGAAGAGAAAAAGATCGAACCTACCGATAAACCGGTCAGGCTCATCAAATACTGTCGTTGTTGCGAATATGCCTGTCCCGTGGGGAAGTAAGGCCGTCAAGGCGATTTTTTCTCTTTTAAAAGTTCGCGGGATAGTTCTATAATGTCAGGCAATGATCTGGCGCCTGAAATCCTTCCTAACCACCGGCATCTGGCGGGTTCGCGCGCGCGAACTTTCGCCTGTGCGGGCTTTTTTTCTGCGCCACCTGCGTATCGTTACCCTTACCGCCCGCGAATCAGTCAAAGACAAATGCCTTCTGCGGGCCTCGGCCCTGACCTTCTATGCCTTGTTGTCCATCGGACCGGTTGCGGCGCTGGCCTTGGGGATCGCCAAGTGGTTCGGCCTGCAAGCCCGCTTCGAAAGGGAAGTATTGGCCAAGTTACCGGCCCAGGAAGAAGTCCTCAATCAGATTCTGAATTATGCGCATGTGCTGTTGGACAGCACACGCGGTGGCGTCATCGCCGGGGTCAGCGTCGCCATATTGCTGTGGTCGGCCATGAAGGTCTTGAGTCACCTGGAACAATCCTTCAACGACATCTGGCAGGTGGACAAGTCACGCTCCTGGAAAACGAAAATCAGCAACTATCTGTCTTTCCTGGTCCTGGCACCTCTGTTTCTGCTGATCTACAGCAGTATCCCCGCTTTTGTCACCCGACAGCTCGGCGACCTCTCAACCAGACTGACCCTGCTCGCCAAGGTCAGCCCGACAATATTGGAACTGCTGCAGCTTTCACCATACCTGCTTGTCTGGGCCCTATTCTCGGTCGTCTACCTTCTGATTCCCAACACCCGGGTCAAAGCGACCTCGGGCATACTGGCCGGCGTGCTGGCCGGAACGGCCTACCTGATCGTCCAATGGGCCCTGATCGATTTCCAGGTGGGGGTTTCGCGCTACAACCCTATCTATGGCAGCCTGGCCGCCCTGCCGCTGCTCCTGCTGTGGATGAATGTCGGTTGGATCGTCCTGCTGATCGGGGCGGAGTATGCCTACGCCCACCAGAATGTAAATCTTTACGAACTCGAACCCGACTACACCGGGATCAGTCCCCGTTTCAGAAAGGTGCTGACCCTTCAAATTCTGCACCGGATGGCGACTCGGTTCTCTTCCGGTAAGGATCCGCTGAGTGCGGGACAACTCTCACGCCAGCTCGAGATCCCGGTGCTTCTGGTGCAGCAAATCCTGAACGAATTGATCGAGGCGGGGTTGGTCTCCCCGACAGACGTCAACAGCGACCGGGACCCGGCCTACCAGCCATCGAGCGACATCCATCGCTGGACCATCCGATACATCATCGATGCCCTGGAGCGTCAGGGTGTCAACCGACTGCCGGTGGCCGAAACCGACACCCTGGCCGCCATCATCCGCGCCGCGGAGGAATTGAGTTCCGAAATGGCGCAATCAAAAGCCAACCGGTTGCTGATGGACCTCTGAGACGAAACATCCGCCTATTCTTGACGGGGAGGCGGTTAAACTCCCACCTCGCCGGCAAAATGGCAGGCGGCCAGTTGGCCGGGAAAGATGTGACGCAGGTCGGGCTCGTCGGTGCGGCAGATATCCTGGGTGTAGATACAGCGGGTATGGAATCGACAGCCGGAGGGCGGATCGATGGGGCTGGGCACATCACCCTTGAGAATGATGCGCTGCTGCTTGCGTTTCGGGTCCGGCATCGGGGATGCCGAAAGCAAGGCTTGGGAATACGGATGAAGCGGTTTTTCGTAAAGCGATTTCCCGGGGGCGAGTTCGGCAATTTTGCCGAGATACATGACGGCCACCCGGTCGCTGACATGTTCGACCACATGCAAGTCGTGAGAGATAAACAGGTAGGTCAGGCCGAATTCCCCTTGAAGGTCGTTCAGAAGGTTGAGCACCTGGGCCTGAATCGAGACGTCGAGGGCGGAAACCGCCTCGTCGCAGACAATCAGCTTTGGATTCAATGCCAGGGCCCGAGCCACCCCGATCCGCTGCCGCTGACCGCCGGAGAACATGTGCGGGTATCGCCGCATCTGCTCCTTGCGCAAGCCGACGACCTCCATCAAATACTGAACCCGATCATCGCGCTCTCTGCGATCTTTCATCCCATGAATCAACAGGGGCTCGCCGATGATTTGGGCGACCGTTTTTCTGGGGTTAAGAGAAGAGAAGGGGTCCTGAAAGATGATCTGCATTTTACTGCGCAGCAAACGCATCTGCCTGTTGTCGTAAGCGAGGATGTTCTCACCTTCGAACAAAACCGTGCCGGCCGTCGGTTCCTCCAAGCGCAGAATGGCCCGGCCCAGGGTGGTTTTCCCACAGCCTGATTCACCTACCAGTCCGAGGGTTTCGCCCGGTTTAATGAAAAGGTCGACTCCGTCGACAGCCTTTACCGAAGCTACTTCCTTGAAAAAAATACCGCCGCGAATGGGGTAATGCTTCACCAGATTTCTGGCTTCCACCAGATGGTCGCTCTGATTGCTATCAGACATATTTCAGACACCGGGCAAGGTGGTTTTCGCCAACGCTGACCATTTCGGGTTCGATATGCCGGCAGTCTTCAAAAACATCCGGGCAGCGGTCACTGAACAGGCAGCCGGTCGGCAGGTTGAACAGAGAGGGTACGATTCCCGCAATGGCACTCAACCGGCCTTCCGGTGTCTTATGGCCGAGAACGGGGATCGACCGCATAAGACCGACGGTATAGGGGTGCTTGGGAGATGCGAAAAGACGTTCCACATCGGCGTATTCCATCACGCGACCAGCGTACATCACGGCAACGCGCTGAGCCATTTCGGCAATGACGCCGAGATCGTGGGTGATGAAAAGGATGGACGCCCCGGTCTCATCCTTGAGTTTGTTCATCAGGTCCAAAATCTGGGCCTGGATGGTCACGTCCAGGGCGGTGGTCGGCTCGTCAGCGATCATCAAGCGGGGGGTGCAGGCCAACGCCATGGCAATCATCACCCGCTGCCGCATGCCGCCGCTCATCTGATGGGGATAGTCGGAAATGCGTTTTTCGGCCGCCGGTATTCCTACCAGGCGGAAGATCTCCACAACCCGATTCCTGGCCTCGCGACGGGACAGCCGCTGATGCAGCCGCAGCACTTCCCCCACTTGTTCTCCGACCGCAAAAACCGGATTCAGGGAAGTCATGGGCTCCTGAAATATCATAGATATCCGGTTGCCGCGGATCCGGCGCATGCGCTCTTCGGTGACGGATACCAAGTCGGTGCCGTCGAAGATGATCTTGCCGCTCACGATTCTGCCGGGTGGATCCGGAATGAGCCGGATAATCGAATGGGCCGTAACGCTCTTGCCGCAACCCGACTCTCCCACAAGCCCCAGCGTCTGTCCCGCCTGAATTTCCAGGCTGACATCATCCACCGCTTTGGCGACCTGCCCCCGGACATAAAAATAGGTCCGCAGATTCTGAATATCGAGAAGTCGGTTGTTCATGGATTTTACGTGCCGTCACCCGACAGGGGCGCCCGTCCATGTAAGGATAGGCCCTACCGGGTGCCCCATTCACATTAGTCCCTCAGTCGCGGATCGAGCGCATCGCGCAAACCATCACCGAGGAGGTTGAAGCCGAGAACGGCCAACAAGATCGCGATGCCCGGAAAGGTCATCACCCACGGGGCCCTCAGGATAAGGCCTCGGCTCCTGGCAATCATACCGCCCCACTCGGGGGTCGGGGGTTGGGCGCCGAGTCCTAAAAAACTCAGGGCCGCCGCATCCAGAATCGCCGAGGCCATGCTCAATGTCGTTTGCACGATCAGAGGCCCCATGCAATTGGGAAGCACGCCAAGGAAGATGATCCTCAGGTTGCCAGCACCGATGGATCGAGCGGCCATAACGTAGTCTTTTTCGCTTTCTTCCAAAACACTGCCGCGCACTATGCGAGCAAAACGGGGCACATAGGTAATGCCGATGGCCATCATGGCGTTCTGCAGGCTCGGCCCCAGGTAGGCCACCACGACGATGGCCAGAAGCAGGTAAGGAAAGGCCAGGATCATGTCCATGATACGCATGATGATGCTGTCGGTTTTACCTTTGTAATACCCGGCTACGGCGCCGAATAGCGTCCCAAAAACAAACGCCAGCCCGACACTGACGATGGCGACGATGAGTGACACCCGGGCACCGTGTATAATCCGCGACAGGGTGTCACGCCCGAGCTCGTCGGTACCCAGAAGGTACTTTGTGGTCCCTTTTTCATGCCACACAGGCGGTTTGAGTTGATCATACAGTTCGGTTTCGAGCGGATCATGGGGGCTGATCAGGGGCGCAAAGATGGCGGTGAGAAAGAAAACGATGATGATCACAAGGCCGGCCACGGCGGTCTTGTTGCGCCACAGCTGGCTTATCTGCTCCAGCATCGGGTGCCGATCTTGGGGATCCTTTATTGTCCGTTCGGCTTGCATGGGTGCTAAGCTTGCCCGTTTAATGATCGGTCGTTGGGTTATCGGTTCGGCCTTGCGAACGGGGCATCAGCGTTTGGTGCCTTATGTCCGTATCTGCCGGCCGTGAAGGTGTGATCGATCCGCTCTAGTTCATGCTGATCCTCGGGTTGATGACCGCATATAAAACATCGACACACAAGTTGATGAGAACGAAGACGCCGGCAATTAAAAGTGTGCCGCCCTGAATCACCATGTAATCTCTCTGCATGACCGCATCGTACATCCACTTGCCCACGCCGGGCCAGGCAAAGATGGTCTCGGTTAAAATGGCCCCGCCCAGCAGAACGCCAAACTGCAGGCCGATGGTGGTCACAACCGGGATGAGGGCATTACGCAGTGCATGCTTGAATATGACGTTGAGGTTCGAAAGGCCTTTGGCTTTAGCCGTTTTGATATAATCCTGGCGCAGCACATCCAGCATGGCCGATCGGGTCATCCGCGCCACGATGGCCGTTGGGATCGTGCTCAGGGTGACCGCCGGCATGATGATGTGCCAGACAGCATCCCTCAGCGCCGCCCAGTTGCGGGTCAAAATGGCATCCAGAATGTAGAAATTGGTAATGACCTCAAGATCGACCCCGATGCTCAGTCGCCCGGAGAGCGGCAGCCAACCGAGGTTGAGGGAAAAAATCAGCATGAACACCAGCCCGAGCCAGAAAATCGGCATGCTGACCCCTGCCAAGGCTCCGAGCATGCTGATATAATCGACAATCGAATATTGCTTGGTGGCCGATATGATACCTAAAATAACACCGAAGAAACAGCTGATGCTCAGCGCTACGATGGAAAGTTCGATTGTGGCTGGAAATCTTTGTTTCACCTCGACCCACACCTTCTGGCGGGTCCAGATGGTTTCCCCGAGGTCGCCCTTCAACAACCGCTTGAGAAAGAGCCCGTACTGCACATGAAGGGGCTCGTTGAGCCCGAGATGCTCCCGCATCTGAGCCAAGGACACCTCCGTTGCGCGTTCCCCCAGAAGCAGCTCCGCCGGGTCGCCGGGAGTCATGTGCAACATGAGAAAGACGATGACGGAAACTCCCAGCAAAGTGGGTATCAGGATCAATAACCTTCGAATCACATAGGCAAGCATGGTAATTGAATTGACCTATGATGCGGGCGGGTTCGGTTGACGAAATTTGAATCGAGAGTGCAGGGCCGGTCAAAGGGCGCAAAACGCCTCCCCTTAACCGGCCCTGCAAGCTGCATTCAGCAATTGCTGTCTTATGGGGCTGCCGAACGTCCCTATTCCAGCCAGACGTTCTTCATCCGCACCGAGCTGGTGGGGTGCAATTTGAAGTCTTTGACATTTTTAAGCGCCGGCCAGATAACCGTCGAGTGGGCCACGGATATGACAGGCATTTCATCGTAGATCAACTGTTGGGCCGCTTCGTAGATCTTCGCCCGTTCGTTTTGATCGATGGTCTGGCGCCCCTTTACCATAAGGTCGTGATACTTTTCATTGTGCCACTGGGTCCGGATGGCCGATGACGCCAGGCCGTCGAAAAGTACCGCCAGGAAATTGTCCGGATCGCCGTTGTCACCGGTCCAGCCGAGCTGAAAGAGATCCATGTCCGCCGGTTGCTCACGCTGTCGCTTCAGATACGTCCCCCACTCGAAGGTAACCACCTTGGCCTTGATGCCAACCTTGGCCAGATCGGCGGCCATCGCTTCACCGATCTTCAACCCATCGGGGTTGTAGGGCCGGGGAACCGGCATCGACCACAGGGAGATCTCGCCCAATCCCTCACCGTTGGGGAAACCGGCCTTTTTTAGCAGTTCCTTGGCTTTTTCAGGGTCATAGGCATACCCCGGTATCTTATCGTTGTATCCCCACATGGTGGGCGGAATCGGGTTCTTGGCCACCTGGCCCATACCCTGGTAGATATTGTCCACAATCGCCTTGCTGTTGATGGCGTAAGCGATGGCTTTGCGCAGGTCCGTGTTGCTTTTCCAGGGCTCCTTGGTATGGTTGAATGACAGGTACCCGATGTTCATTCCCGGCTGGGTCGGCAGAATAAGGTTTTTATCTTTTTCCGCCAGGGCGATGTCGGCCGGATTGGGGAACTGACAGATGTGGATATTCCCGGTTTTCAGCTCCAGAAAGCGGACCGAGTTTTCCGGGATCGACCTGAAAATGAGTTGATCCAGGTAAGGCCCGCCGGATTTGTCCCAGTAATCCGGATTCTTCTCCAAAACAATCCGGTCGTCCTTGACCCAGCTGACGAATTTGAATGGACCGGTTCCGACTGGATTTCGGATGAATTCCTTGGGGTCCTTCATGAAGGCCGTCGGACTGATGATGTCGGCAAAATCCATCCCCATGTTGGCCAAAAACGGTGCCTCCACGCGTTTGAGCTTGAAGACGACGGTATGCTCGTCCATGGCCTCGATGGCGCCGACGGTCTCGTCCATTTCCATGGACACCCAGTACTCCGGCGGTCGCTCCTGGGCTGGAATGTCGAGGGGTTTACCGAAGAACTTCACGTTGCGATCCTTCATCATGCGGCCGATGGAAAAAACGACGGCGTCGGCATTGAAGGGCGTCCCATCGTGGAATTTGACCCCTTTGCGCAGATGGAAAGTATAGGTCAAACCGTCTGCTGATATATCCCAGGACTCGGCGAGTCCCGGTTCCAACGCCGTCGATTCGTCCTTGTAAGCGACAAGCGCTTCGTAGATATTATCACAGATCATAAATGAGTTGCCGTCCGTCTCATAGGCCGGGTCCAATCCGACACTGTCACCGCCGCGTCCGAAAACGAGGGTCCCCCCCTGTTTGGGCGCCGCAACGGCCGTGCCGGTCAAGGCAAAGACAAGCACGATCAACAAAATCGTCAATTTTTTCATATACCTCCTCCTTTACGGTGGAAAATTACGTGCTGACGGGCGCACGCCGCCCTATGCCTCCTCAATGACTGCCCCTACCACTGTGCCGCTTACCAGAATCATATAGGCATGTCAAAATATTCCGTGAAGGCCGCCCTCCCTGGCATATAACCGAGAGGCCTCATTTTTTCTTGTCGGCAGCCAGAGCGTCCATAAAGGCGTCGATATGCCGGTACAATTTATCAACGCTGGCAATGTCGACATGCTCCTGGGAGGTATGTTGGCTCATATCGCCGTCGGCACCCCAAACGATCCCTTTTATACCGCAGTGAAACAGGTGGCGGGCATCGCTGGCTCCATGCTCGAACCCGAGCCGCGTCACTCCGGTGATATCCGCCAGTCGGTCCAGGTATGGCGAATCGCCGCCGATGAACAGCGGCTCTTTTTCTTCGATGACGAGTCGGCCGCTGATCTGCGCCTGCATGTTCTTTACCAGGGAGTCGACCTCGTCGTTTTCCGTATAGCGTATATCAAACATCGCTTCGGCCAAATCCGGCACCTGGTTGACCGATTTTCCGGCCTGTATGCGGCTGAAATTCATGGTGCGGTACCATTGATCAGGTACGGATTCTTTGAAAAAAGAACGGATGATGTGATAATCTTCGATCAATTTTTCGATGGCATTTTCCCCCAGCCAGGGACGCGCCCCGTGGGCGGATTTCCCGGTGGATATCAGTTTGAGGCGCAATATACCCTTCTCTTTGATGACGATCTTGTCCACACTGCCGCCATCCAGAGCGATGCAAAAATCGGTCTTCACCAACGGTAACACCTTTTGTGCGCCGTTAACCCCGCCGATTTCTTCATCGCCGGTAATCAGGATGCCGAAGGGCAGGTCCTTTTGGTCGGCACCGCTCTCACGGTGCCGTTTGAGCTGATTTTTGAGCAGAACCAGCGACAGGGCCACCGCGTATTTGTCGTCGATACTTCCTCTTCCAAACAGCCGGCCGTCCTGCCGCCACGGCTCGAACAGTTTGTCGGGCCCTTCGACCACGTCGATGTGGGACATCAACAGAACGGGAAAACGCCCGCTGCTCGGCAGAACCAGCAGGGAGGGCGAGTTTTGAAAATTCAACCGCTGGAATTCTAAGGCGTGGGTATTGAGATATGTTTCGATAAAATCGGCACAGCCGACAATTCCGGCCGGATTGGCATGGGTGGATTTGAACCGGATGAGATCCTCGGTCAATTGTATGATTTCTTCCATTGAATTTTGGCTCCTTGTGGATACCGGGCATACCCCATTGTCAACGCTATCCGCTCTCAAAAAAGATCACCCCTTATTCCTTACCAGCCGATAGGCCGAGCGGCAAGAACTTTTAGATGTATCCGATGGGCTGACCACCGGCTGGGTTTTTTGCAAATACTCATGCGGGTTCGCAGCCGGGTATTTCCATTGCCGAACCATGTCTTGCCCCCTTCCGTTCTACCCCTTGCCGGTCGTCTTCTTGTCGGGTAGAACATTCACGTTTTTACGGATGAATGTTCGGCGGGATGGTTTCCATGGACGGATGGGTTCTCATAAAAATTTTTGGGGCCAGCCTTGCTTTGGCAACCGCTACGCAGATCATGGCCATTCGTCGGCGGCTGGTCGGCGTTACGACACTGCTTTCGGCAACCCCGACGCCAGGTCCCTGGTGGACTGCTGTTACAGGCGCCGCCCACGTGATTGCCAAAAAGCATTTCCCTGAAGCCCCGGATCCTGAGGAAGAAGCCGCGATCGGACCGCTTCTCGGCGAAAGCCGCCGCTGGGTCGACACGCTGAGCGTGGGAGAGCAGTACTTGATTACCCGACAAATATACCACTTGAGGATGGAGACGCTGTTGCGTGCCAAGGACATCCCAAAGTTTCTACCCGGCGTTGTCAAGAGTTTCTTCGAAACCGGCGCCATCGCCTATGGAAGGCTCAAATGGCCGCTGCGAGTATACCGCTGGGCCAAACGGCGCAGCCCGTTGCCGGCCTTCACCGCCATCGGCTGGCAAGCCGTCAAGAAAGCCAGCCTGGCCTTCATCTACGGTCGTGCATTCGACCATGCGCGCCGCAGCAGGGAGTCGATCTATCGGGAGTCCCGCCGAATGAGGTAAAATACTCTTTTCTACGGCAAAAGAAAATTGAGAATGCCACCTCGATCTGGTATGATGAAAGGGCGATCGAATGAGCAAAGCCGATCGATCTCCACCAGCAACCGTCATGCATCCCCAAGGTGTTGAGTTCATGAAAAGATTCATTCTTCAGCCATACGGCTTGCCCGTCATCCTGGTCGCGGTCTCGTTATCCCTTCTTCCAGTCAACCCGGTAAGAGCGGCGGGGCCTGCCGAAGCGCTGGTCACCGCCGCCGAAATGGGACTGGAAGATGAGGTGAAGCGGCTTCTCGATGCGGGAGCCGACCCCAACGGCATCAATGCTTCGGGCTGGACGGCCCTGATGCAGGCGGCCATGAACGGTCACGAAACCATTGCCAAGCTGTTGATTTCCCGGGGTGCCGATGTCAACGTCAAGGGTGATGCCGGTTGGGAAGCCCTGATGTTAGCCGCCCAGTTCGGTCATCGGCCGATCGTTCAAATTATTTTGAACCAGAAGGCAAATGTCAACGCAGCGAGCCGCAACGGTTCGACCGCGCTCATGTTTGCCGCTGGCAACGGGCACGATGCGGTCGTCAAGGACTTGCTCAAATTTGGAGCCGATGTCTCCATGAGGGATTATCTCGGCCGCACAGCCCTGATGTTCGCGGCCATCGACGGTTACACCAAAGTCTCAGACCTGTTGCTTAAACAGCAGGCCGACATCAATGCCGTCGATGCAGAGGGACATACGGCGCTGCTGCTGGCCGTTAAGGGGAACCACGAAGGCGTCGTACGCGTGCTGCTGGCCAATTGCCCGGACCTCGATGTCAGAGACGGCAGCGGCAGAACGGCGTTACAATTGACCGACAAGCAAACGAGTCCGCGCATCCACGAACTGCTTAGCTCTGCTGCACCGTGTCATTGATGAACAACACCCTGCCCGACGAAAAGCGGCACCCCTCGGCGGACCGGCCGCCGTGAAAGTCATATCGGGATTGACCGGTCGAAAGCGCACTTGATATAATTCCGAACGCCACGCGTTGGCTCCCAATGGCGGCACCAACCGGGAAGAGAATCCACCATGCGGGGAAACCCTCCACGCCAAGCGTCCCCCATGTAAGACGGTCATGAACACCGCATGATCAGGCGGATTGAACTGAACGACTTATGGAGATCCCCTGGATGGAAAGGAAAAGAACGCATGCCTAAACCGAAAAACAAGGGCATAGTGGACGAGACCAGGATCACGGCGCGTTTGATCGACCTGATCTGCGACATGTCCATTCCGCAGCAATTGGAGCTGCTGGAAAAACTGGATCGCAATCAATACAAAGGCGGACGGAAAGAGGGACGGCACAACCGCAAGATTCTGGTCGCCTACGAAATGGATGACTACATCCATAAGGATGTCACCCGCGACATCAGCAACACTGGCGTGTTCATTGAAACCCTCTCACCTCTGGCTGTCGGTAAAAAAGTCACCCTCTCTTTTTCATTTTCCGATGACAAAAAACCGGTCAAAATATCCGGCAAAGTGGTCCGGTCTACACCGGAAGGCTTTGCCGTGAAATTCCATCGCCGATCGCGAAAATAATCCGACGCAGCGCGTTGCTTCCACCCGGCACAATCCTTCCGGCAATGCCCCACCCGAGCCTCATCGCTGTATTCCCCAGCATGCATCGCCTCTTTTGACTTTCACAGAAACAGTCATAGATTATAGTGCGTTGTTGACTGTCTAATGAAAGCAGGGACACAGACTTGAAATGCGATGCGGCCACCAATTTCATGTTCGTGAACGGGGAATTGTTCACTCCCCCTGACGCATCGATCTTCGAACGTATCGAGGGCGATTCCTTATATGAGGTCGTCAAACTGCTCGAGGGTATCCCCCTGTTCTTCGCGGATCACATGGCTCGCCTGGATCGTTCCATGGCGCTTCATGGTATCAAGGCCCACAAATCACCTTCGCAGGTCCAAAGAGAAATCGATTGTCTGACGGGAAAAACCGGTTGCCGCAATGTCAACGTCAAATTGGTCTGCCACCCAGGGAAAGAGGAACCGACGTTTTTAACCTATCTCATCGCACAGGATATCCCGACCGCAGTGGAATATCGACGGGGAGTGCATACCATTCTATACAGCGGCGAACGAAAAAACCCTCACGTGAAAGCGGTGAATACATCCTATCGTGAACGCGCGGCAGCGGCCCGGGAGGGCGCCGGTGCTTATGAAGCCCTCCTGGTCGATAACAGAGGATACATAACCGAGGGAACGCGCTCGAATCTTTTTTACCTGATCGATAACGAACTCTGCACGCCGCCGGCCGAAAGCGTGCTTCTGGGCGTCACCCGCCAGCGCGTTTCCATGCTGTGCCGACAACTGGGAATCCCCATCGAGGAAAAGAAGCTGCACCGGGACGATCTCGACCGCTTGGAAGCGGCCTTTATCACCGGCACGAGCATCGATGTACTGCCGGTCGGTTCCATTGGACGAAAACGACTCGCTTCGGGCTCCCACCCTACCGTTAAGACAATCGCCGCGGCGTTTGAGCGGCACGTGGCCGAATACCTATCAAAAAAACAACGGATGTGAAGGAGACTGTTATGAAAAGCGGACTGAAGTGGGGAATAATTGCCTTGGGGGGGACAATTGCTCTTTTGATCCTGATTCTCCTGATCCTGCCCGTTTTTGTCGACGCAGATAAATTCAAACCGGTTTTAGAAAAGAAGGTCACCGATATGACCGGCCGATCCTTCTCTGTCGGGGGCAAAGTGAACGTTTCCTTTTTTCCCTTTGCCGGACTCTCCTTCTCTGATCTTCATCTGGGCAATCCTCAAGGATTTTCCGAAAAAGATTTTTTAACCGTAAAATCCTTTGACATGCGGGTCAAACTGCTGCCGCTTCTCTCCAGGGACATTCAAGTTAAACGCTTCATTCTGGAGGATCCTCGAATCGTTCTGATCAAAGACAAACAGGGCCGCTTAAACTGGGAGTTTTCACCCCCGAAAGACCCAAAACGGCCTGCAGAAATCAGCCCGGCCCCTTCCGGCGGCGGGCTGGAAAAAGGGTTGCCGATCCGCTCCCTGGTCGTCGGCGATTTTTCGATTAAGAACGGCGCCGTCACATGGATCGACAACACCTCCGGATCACGTAATTCGATCGAACAGATCGAGATGGTACTGACAGACCTCTCTTTCGATCGACCGATCGGGGTGACGTTATCCGCCCGACTGGATGACAAGCCGGTTTCTCTCAATGGAACCCTCGGCCCGGTCGGTCAAGATCCAGGCAAAGCAACAATTCCACTGGATATGAACCTGAAGGCCCTCTCGGAACTGGCCGTGTCGTTGAAAGGCACCGTGGCATCCCCGGCAGCTAATCCACGCGCCGACCTCACCATCGATGTGTCCGAATTTTCCCCCCGCAATCTGATGGCGGCATGGGGGTCGAAGCAGACGATCGCCACCAATGACCCCGGGGTCTTGAAAAAGGTGTCGTTGAAGGCCGGAATCACCGCCGCCTCCGATCGGGTAAACGTAACCAAAGGCAGCATGGACATTGATGATTCCCAATTGACTTTTACGGCCCGCATTTCTCAATTCTCCCGACCGGACATCTCTTTCCAGGCCGAAATCGACAGCATCAACATCGACCGCTACCTGCCGCCGGCTGAACAATCTGCTCCTGCGCCAGCACCAGCTCCACCGGCGGGTAAACCGCCGGCAGGAGCCGCCAGCGGTGCGAAGAAAACCGATTACGCGCCCTTGCGCCGCTTGATATTGGACGGTAATCTGAAGGCCGGCGAAGTCATCGCCCAAAATACCAAACTCTCCAACTTGAATGTCAACATCACCGGCAAGGACGGCATTCTGAGGATATCACCGCTGCAGGCCGATCTTTACCAGGGCCACCTGGACCTAAAAGCCGAAGTGAATGTCAGCCAAGACACCCCGCGCGGTGCCGTCAAGCTGCAATTGAAGAACATTCAAGCCGGCCCTCTTCTCAGAGACCAGACACAAAAAGACATTCTGGAAGGCGTCACTAACGGCAGTATCGACATCGCCTTCCGCGGCGATGAACCCGATTTGATCCGGAAAACCTTGAACGGAGGCGGCGAACTCCGATTCAACAACGGCACCATAAAGGGGGTCGACCTGGCCCTCATGATCCGCAGCGCCGTCGCCATTATCAGAGGAGAAGCACAAACCATAGAAGCCGGCTCCCGCACGGAATTCACCGAAATGACAATCCCCTTTACCATCAGCGACGGAATCTTCAACACCAGCCAGACCCGCATGCAGTCACCGTTTCTGCGCGTCAAAGCCGCCGGGAACGCCAACCTGATAAGCGAATCGTTGGATTTCCGTCTCGAACCAACCGTGATCGATGCAGCAAAAGGGCAAGGGGATCAAAAGGGAGTAACGGTTCCGATCCTTGTCAGTGGATCGTTCGCCGAACCGAAGTTTGCCCCGGACACCAATGCCATCGCGCAGGAACAAATCGAAAAGCAGGTTTTTGAAAACAAGAAAGTCCAGGAATTTATCGAAAAGAAAGGGCTGAAGTCATACGAGGAACCGGCCAAGAACCTGCTGAAGAAATTTCTGAATTAGAACAGGAACTCGCAGTGAATGGGTATTCTTTGGTGACGTGGTGTGGGAAGAAAATTGCCGCCGGTATCGGCCGGCGACCCTGTGCCTTTTTTTCAGATCGCACAAAAATGGAGGTGATATATGAAAATCGCAGTCATTCTGACAGCAGCATTGATACTGAGTACCGGATACGCATGGTCCGGCGACCTGGTAGTAGAAATTCATGCCATCGACCATACCGGCGTTGGGCCATCCATCGGGACGATCACCGTCTCCTCCAACACCCATGGGACCCTTTTCTCCCCCGCATTAACCGGTCTGGCTCCCGGTCTGCACGGTTTCCACGTTCACGAAAACCCCGATTGCTCCGCAGCCGTGAAAAGCGGCAAAACGGTGCCGGGGCTGGCAGCCGGAGGGCACTATGATCCCGCGGGCAGCGGACGACACGAAGGCCCCTATGCAAATGGCCATTTAGGAGACCTGCCACCGCTGTTCACCGACCCAGACGGTCGCACGACTCTCCCTGTCCTCGCCCCACGCATCAAACTCTCCGATTTGACGGGGCGATCCCTCATGATCCACGCCGGCGGTGACAACTACGCGGACAGTCCCACGGCTCTCGGCGGGGGCGGTGCACGGGTCGCCTGCGGGGTAATGGATTAGCGCTCCGGCACGCTCTATTGAGGCGGAAACAGCTACCGGTTCGGCAATCGCCCGCATCAGATCGAATCCTGAATGACCTGGAGCGCTCTTTCGACCAGTTCTTTATCCGCCTGGGTTCCCATGT
Source organism: uncultured delta proteobacterium (assembly GCA_963792945.1). Classification (GTDB taxonomy): domain Bacteria; phylum Desulfobacterota; class Desulfobacteria; order Desulfobacterales; family SG8-13; genus JARFQH01. Next base: position 104,960 of record CAWBYM010000003.1, read on the forward strand.
GGCCGAGCCGGAAGATTTTACCGGCCAGTTTTCCATAACTCCCCCCCACGACCAAACCGCCTTCGCGGAGTCGGCCATCGAAATCCTTCCAGGAGACTCCAGTCGGCAGGTATGCAGCGGTCACCGTAGGGGAGGGAACGGCCGCGGGCGCCGGAAACAGGGTGATCCCCATTTCGCTGAGCCGGCGGCGGCAAACAGACGCCACGGTCGTGTGCCGCTCGAAACAGGCCGACAGACCTTCCGAAAGGATGATTTCGGCTCCGGCGTTTAAAGCGGCCAGTCCGGGCCAATTAGGCGTGTAGGGAAAGTAGTGCGTCTCGACGGCCCGCATAAACGGCTTCAGGGCATCGTAGCCGACGTAGCCGACCTGTTCAACGACATCCCACCCCGTTTCACTGACCGCGAGAAAAGCCGTATCCGGCGGTGCCGCAAGACATTTCTGGGCCCCGCCCAGGCAAAGATCGATGTTCCATTCATCGGTCAATACCGGGGTTCCCCCGATGCTGGCGACGGCATCCACATAAAGAAGCGGTACCCGATAGTGTTCTTTCAGCCGCCCCAAATCCATCAAGGGGTTCAGAGTGCCGGAGGGCGTCTCGCAGTGAACCGCGGTGATCATCTTGGGTTTGAAAGTATCGATGGCCGCTTCGAGAGGGTCGGTATCGGACAGGGTCTGATCGTCCGGCAATATGATCTTCCGAACTTCAGCGCCGATCGCCTGGGCCATGTCGGCGATTCCGTGGCCGAAAAGCCCGGTGGCAATCGACAGGACCCTGTCGCCAGGGAGAATGCAGCTTTTCATTGCGCCCCAGAGCACCGCCATGCCCTCACCCGTAAATATCGCCACCTTATTGGCGGTGGCCATTATCCGCTGTAGATTGGCGGTTGTTCTGTGGTAAAGCTCGAGAAACTCGGACTCCAGGTCGGCCGAACCGTAATCAGCAGTCAATGCATCAATGACCTCCTGGGGCAGCTTGACCGGGCCGGGGACCATGGGAATAGGATAATTTTTCATGTCAATCACCCTCCATTATGATAATCGGACGCGCCGGCTCAAGATTGGCCGCTTTTGGCAATTTCTGGCAGCGTCCGGGCCTGTCATTTTGATGGGGTGTGTGTTAAAATCAGAGCCGATTCGGTTGCGGTACAAACGCGCCGCGCTGCCGCCATGGGCGCCGCACAAACAAGGCAACACCTGATGCGCATCCCTAACAGAAAGACTTGCTACCGCCTGATTCGCGAAATGGCGATGCCTGATCACATCGTCGGCCATTCGCTTCAGGTCTGCCGTGTCGCCTTGACATTGGTTCAGGAACTCGCCAAACGGGGCAAACGCCTCAATCGGCAATTGGTCGAAGCCGGAGCTTTACTCCACGACATTACCAAATCGCGCAGTTTCAAAACCGGGGAAAAGCACACGGAAAGCGGACATGACCTCCTGGTCGAATTGGGTTACCAGGAAGTAGGCGACATCGTCCGGCAGCATGTCAAAATGGATGATTACACGGACACCAGCGCACTGGCCGAAGCCAATATCGTCAATTATGCCGACAAACGGGTACTCCACGACCGCATCGTCACCTTGGACCAGAGAATGGATTACATTCTGACTCGTTACGGAACCACGGCAGAATACCGCGCCCGTCTTCACTGGCTCTGGGACGTATCCAGAAAGCAGGAGAAAATGATATTCTCCGGTCTACCTTTGGCACCACTCCAAATAGAAGCCCACATGGATCGCTTCGACATCACATCTGAAATCCGTAAGATAAAATCACCAACGGCTTCTCGACCTTAATAGCCCCGATCACTTCTGATACTATCACCGCAACAGCCTGTCTTCTTCGCGCTTGACGTCGAATTGACTCTCTTTAATGGCATCCATACGCCATCTCGTACACGCTGCTGAATGTCGATCCCTTTCAAGGTTTCCGCGCCGCCTTTACAATCGAGATCGTTTCTACAGGAACGTCGCGCATTCCTCCCGATTGGCCGGTCTTTGTCCTTGAAATCGCATCCACGACATCCATTCCCTGCACGACCTTTCCGAACACGGCATATCCCCAGGTCTGAACGGATTTGCCCTTGTGATTGAGGAATTCATTGTCAACCGTGTTGATAAAAAACTGCGCCGTGGCACTATGGGGGTCCTGGGTCCGGGCCATGGCGATGGTCCCGCGATCATTTTTCAGGTTGTTGTCGGCTTCGTTAGAGATGGGTCCTTCTGTCGCTTTGCGCTTCATGCCGCTCGTAAATCCGCCCCCTTGAATCATGAAATTCGGTATGACGCGGTGAAATATCGTACCGTCATAGAATCCTTTGTCGACATACGCCAAGAAATTGGTGACGGTTGCCGGGGCTTTGTCAGGATAAAGCTCGATCAGAATGGTGCCTTTGGACGTTTCCAGGGCAACCGTGGGCTTTCCGGTCGGGTCGTCTCCGGCTGTCGCTGCATGAGCGATGGTCAGGGAACACATTGCCAACAGTATCAATACCACCCGAAAATTCATTGAATCACCTCCGTTGATTGCCGGTGCCGAATCGGACCGGCTCAAGGTTCAGAATCGAAAAATATCGTCACGGCCTGCTGCCGCAGAATTCTCCATACACTACCCGCTTCTTTTGGGCAAGGATACCGAACCCACGAGTGCCGGGCCGGCCAGGTGACCATCTGCACCTTTTGTTCCGATCGGAAGAACAGCTCAGATGAACGATCTCGTACTTGACCCCGGAAGGTTTGATTGTTATTAGTGACGATCTTAGGGTCGCATTCGGTGGTCCGGCGGCTCAGTTCCACTCGCCGATTGGCGAGTGGCGCCTCCCCGACGAAGGAACCGCAATTTTTTGCCAGCCTGTCGGGCCTGAACGGGAGTATCACGCTAGTCAACGTCCGTATACGGATTTCTTACTGAATCGGTTTATGGAAGACAACTCTATAGATTCCCCCGAATTTCTTTCCGGCGAGCGCTTCTCGATGTCGGAAAAACCGGCTGCGGCAGCCAGAATCCCCCAGGCGAACCTCCCGTCAGAAGGTGTATTGCCTCAACGCTATGCCGTCAAGGAGATACGGGATAAAAAAGTCCTGTCCTGCCTCGAAGCCCCCAATCTGACTGTTGTTATCCAGCGCGGCCTGACGGTATCGGCGGCCACGGCCCGCAAATCGCCCCCCGGCACCATATTCCTGGACGGCGTCGCCCAATGCGAGCCCTTCATGGATCATGAGAAAAAAATCTATAATCTCGATCACCATGAGGGCTGTGTTCGGGCGTTCACCCTTTCCAGTTGCGAGCAGGTGCTGGTCATGATCTTCAAAGGACTCGACCTGCGTGAACGAGAGTGGTTTATTTATGCCAATGAACCCGACCTGGATACCATTCTGGCGATCTGGCTGTTGTTGAACCACCAGCGGATCAGCCGCAAAGAATCGATGCACCGGCGGTTCCTGTACTCACTGGTCCGCCTCGAAGGCGTCATCGACGCGCTCGGCCTGGAACTCAGAGATCTCAGCGGACTGCCGCCGGATTTGATGCGCAAAACCCAGCAGGTCATCAATCTTCTGCGTAAGGACGAAATCCAGGCGAAGAAAGATGGGCTCTGGGATGAATTGGATTTCCCGGAGTACACGGCAAGAATCCTGCACAAGATCGACCGCATCATATACAAATCAATAGAATTCAGCGATTTCAAAGGCATCAAGGAATTGGCCCGGATCGACCTGTCAGGGGACCGAATTGTGGTGGTTGTCGAAGCCGATGCGGGGATTTATGAAATCGAGCCCCACCTGAACAATCTCTACGGTAACCGGCTCGGCATGGTAGCGCTGCAGAGATCCCCCGGTTCGTACACCTTGAGGCGGATGGACCTTTTCATGCCGGGAGACCTTGAACCGGTATACGAACGGCTGAACTTCATCGATCCGGCCGTGAAATGCCGGTCTGAAAACAACCGCTGGGGCGGCTCCTCGGACATCGGCGGTTCCCCGCGGGCATCCGGAACACGCCTCAGCCCGATGGTCATTGCCCAAGCCTGCCGGGACGCTTTGCAGAAACCGACTATGCGACTCCAAGCCGCCGGATTGTTCAAGGCAACCCTGTATGTCTTGGCCGTCCTGACCCCCGCGGAATTATTGCGGCATTTCGTTCGACCCGATGTCTGGCTGGGAGGATACTCGTCGGGACTGTTCGGCTATCCGGCCGTCGCTGCGACCTTGTTGGTCATCGCTTTGACCGCCATACTGCTGCCCTTTTTGGCCTATCGTAAAGCATGGCAGTACGGCCTGGCCTTGCCGGTGGGCAGCTCGTGGTGGCTGTTGCTGCCGGGCGCCATCTTGTGCGGTTTTTTGGGGGGGGTTGTGCTTCCGGATGTTTCCTCATGGAAAGTGACCGGGATAGAAAAGCTTCTCTACCTCATACTCATCCTGCCCCTTTGCATGGAACTTCTGTTTAGAAGCCTGGCACACGGTCTGCTGGCCCGAACGACCCTGATACAAAATTGCGGCAGTCAATGGTTCTTATCCTGGCCGACCGTCGGTTCGGCGCTTCTATACGCCGTTTTTACCGGCTACACCATTTTTCTCACAACCGGCTCACTGGAAACCGTATTCACCGGTTGGACAACCGGGAACATCTTTGGAGCCTTTGCATTCGGTATCGTGAACGGTTTCGTACGCGAGCGTTCGCAAAGCGTTCTGCCCACCTATCTATTTTACCTGCTGACCGTACTCTCATTGGTTTTGGAAATGGGAATCCTTACTTGAAACGCTTGCGGATGGACTCTTTTTCCTGCGCTGGTAATTGATCCCATTTGTCCAATGCGCGTTCGATTTGCCGGCGCTCACCGGGAGAGAGTTGCTGCCACTGGTTAAAAAGCCGCTGGAAATGTTGACGATCCTGCAAGGGCATCTGGTTCAGTTGGTTCATCCGGTGTCGCATGGTGTCTTTTTCCTGCGGTGTCAAAGACTGCCATTCCTGGTAATTCTTTTCGAATCCACGGTTGTTTTTGCCGGCGACAAAAATGGATCCCATCAGGTCGCCGGAATTCCTTGGTTTCGTCTGCATCACCGGTACCGCCGTTTGAGCATTCCGTGATCCACACCATGCCTCGACGGTAAAAGAGATGGTAACGGCTGCTACCAGCCCTGCAAAAACGCCATACTGAAAACTCCGGCTCAGGCAACTAAACCGTCCGCGCTTTAATCCCATACGGCGTCTCCCCCTGCGCCCCCTGCTTGTTGGAATCAATAGAATGTTCGACTGGGGAATCATTGACCACCTGGCTGAGCTTTTCAAGGGTGTTGAAGTTTTTCAACAGGTCCAGATTTTGAATGATTTCAAGATCATTTTCAGGCAATCGCCTTGAAATGTCAAGATTTTGGACTACGGTCTGCTCTTGAACATTGAGGTTTTCATTCCCCATAAATGTCGTCAACAGTATCAGAAGCGCAGCAGTGGCAGCCGCCGGCAACCACAGGGCCCGTTTGCCTGAAAAAAATATTTCCCATGGTCGAGCGCTGCGGTGTGGAATCAATTTCCGCTGTACGCCTTGAAGCATGGCGGCCGCCTCGCTTGGCGATAGGGGTGGATAAGGCACTTTTTCCTTCACCAATCGGAGGGTCGACTCAAGGTGTTTCATTTCCCGGCGGCATGGCTTACAGATTTTCAGGTGGTCAACCAATTCCGACCGCCCCGCGGCATCGAGTTCATCGTAAACAGCGAGAAGCAAAAGTTCCTTTCGGTCAGTGCAGGCCGACATACGTACCTCCTTACTCAACACTCGGCCCAATCGGCCATTTGTTTGCGAACGACCTGCGTTGCCCTGAACAGGTGACTTTTTACCGTTCCTTCGGCCAGTCCCATTGTTTGGGCAATTTCGGAAATCCGCATATCTTCGAAAACTTTCAATTGAAATATCGCCCTTTGCCTGTCGGACAGGTGATCCAATGCCTTGTGCACGTCACGCTGAAGCTCTCGGGCATCGAGGGCCGAAACCGGGTTCGATCCGGAATCCGGACTCGGAAGATCTTCGAGGTTGTCGGACTCCCCCTGCCTGTCGTCCATGGCCGGCCGCCGGCGAATAAACAGCCGGCGCCAGCGTTGGCGGCGTCTGAGAGCGTCCAGGCAGGTATTGACCAGGATTCTATAAAACCAGGTGTAAAATGACGATTTACCCTCAAATCCCCTTATCTTTCGCAGAACTGTCAAGAAGGCCTCCTGGGTGATCTCCATCGCTTTTTCCCGATCGCCCGACATCATGCGCAGCACGAGTTCGAAAGCCTTCTCCTGGTAGCGGCCAACCAACTGTTCGGAAGCCTGCCGATCACCGCTCTTCACCCGCTCGATAAGCTCCGCCTCGGCGTCGGCCGGCATTGACGGCCGCTTCGCCTGCGCCTTATCGGCTCCTTTGCTCAATACCATAGGTTCCTCAGACCAGCACCCCTATTAACGAATCAGGCTTTACATGATTAGACGCCTCGCCTCCCAAAAAGTTTACCCGATCGCCGCGGGGATGGCGATCGGGTAAAGATGTATTCCAACGGGGGGCGCACAGCGCGTCTCATCCGCCAGACAGGGCTGTGCGGCCTATTGGAGGGGAGGGGACCGGAACAACCGCAATCGGCCGATCAGTTGAAAATTTCGAGATATTCTCCATATCCTTCACTGGCCATGGCCTCCTTCGGAACGAATCTGAGGGAGGCGGAATTGATACAATAACGCAGGCCGGTGGGCGGCGGACCGTCGTTGAATAAATGACCCAGATGGGAGTCTCCATGCTTGCTGCGCACTTCAGTGCGCACCATAAAAAGACTGCGGTCTTCTATATTGACGATGTTCTCCGCTTCTATCGGCCTTGTAAAACTTGGCCATCCCGTACCGGATTCAAATTTGTCGGTGGAACTGAACAGAGGTTCACCGGTTACGATATCGACATAGATACCCTCTTTGTGGTTGTCCCAGAATTCGTTACGAAAAGGCGGTTCCGTGGCGTCTTTCTGGGTAACATCGAACTGAAGAGCGGTTAGTTTTTTCTTCAATTCATCCGCACTGGGCTTCGGGTAGGATTTTCCGTTTGGCGAGGTTTTCTCCGCAGAAATTTTCTCCGCAACGGGTTGATTCTTCCAGTTTTCTTCGATGAACTGGTCCCGGCCGGAAGCATACCGATAGTACTTGTAGCGTAAGGGACTCTTTTTATAATAATCCTGGTGATATTCTTCAGCATTGTAAAAGGTTGAAAAGGGAAGAATCTCGGTGACGATCGGACCGTTGAACCGGCCTGATTTATGTAGCGCTTTCTTGGAGGACTCGGCCTGTTCTTTTTGCAGCTGATTATGGTAGAAGATAGCCGATCGATACTGGGGCCCCCTGTCGACAAACTGTCCGCCGGCATCGGTGGGGTTGATGTGTCGCCAGAACGCCTCCAACAGTTCTTCGTATGTCACTATCTCTGGGTCATAGACGATTTGCACTGCCTCGTAATGACCCGTTTGCCCTGAAGAAACCTCCTTGTAGGTCGGGTTCTTCTCCTGCCCCCCGGTATAACCCGAGATCACGTCAACCACACCGTCGACCTTTTCGAAATCAGACTCGGAACACCAGAAGCAACCGCCGGCAAACGTGGCGGTTTCAACACGTTTATAGGATTGATCCATATTTTGGCTCTTTGCGTTTACAATGTTTAATGGGCTGAAAATAAAGCAGATCGCGAGGATATGCCGCACGAGTATGAGTCCGTTTGTTTTCATGACGACCACCCTGTTCGGGAGTTAATTGATTCCTTCACCCCAGAGTTTGTCGATGTCGACAGGCCCCACCCCCCAAGGGCCGTAAGCCCGATCAGGGCAGCTGTTTTTCACGGTGGAGCCGCCGACCCCTGAGGAGGACACCTTGCCCCATGGAGAAGGGGTAACCATTGGATGCCCTCTTGTCAAAATCATGCTAGATTTTCAGGAAACAGCTCGTGCCGCTTCCACGATCGCTCTTATCGACCCGGGATACGTCCACGTATCGATACTGCAACCGTTGGCCAGGATGAACCGGCGGCTCCCGCCCAACCGGCGCCCCTCAGTGACATGCTTTTTGAGGAAAGCGGCGCTGCTTCGCGCGACAACCGTCTGATCGATTCCGCCCATCACACAGCCGTCAATTTTCTGCTTTACCTCTGACATCGGAGGCCCCTGAGGACCCCTGTCCCACCAGCTGAATATGGGGACGGGAAAATCAAGGCAGTCATCAAAGAACAGGGTTTGTCCGTGAATGTGGGCCGTGTTCATCCGGCCTGATCCTGAAATAGCGGAGAGCACTTTCTTGGCCGGGGTTTTCATAAAAGTCAGAAATTCATCGCGCGTGACGATTTCAGCGGCTGCAGGAATCGACATAAAGATGCCGGCTGCGCCGGCGGCCAGCGACTTTTGACAATAATCGATCAAAGTGTCGGCCACAATATCCAGCGCCTCCTGAAGCGCCCCGGGAGCTTCTTCCATCAGTAATTTCATGTTTTCACCCGCCATGCTGCGCCGGATACTCTGCCAGGGATCGAATACCGTGTCGATAAAGTAGGCCCGGCCTGAAAGCTCTCTCGCAATGACCTCCAGTGCTCTCAATTGTTGAACCCAGTCGGTGTCGGCCAAGCCGATCGGACGGATCCGTTTGAGGTCCGCTGTTGTCCTGACCGCGTCGAGCCCCCGCGGCGGCGGGTAGAAATAATCGTTCATGACCTTGAGGAAATCGAAGTCGTAGTGGTGAAAATACTCCAGGCTCAGTCGAGCGAACTGCTCGCCGGACCCGTGCTGAACCCCGAAATGGTACCACAACGACAGCGGCGGCCGATCCGGCTCCCGGCCGGCCAGCACAGCATCGACCCGTTCGAGCTTGTCCATCTCCATCTACAGGTTCTCCTTGTCATAGACATTGCAGATACAACACAGAAAGGATGCCGGCTCGGTATCGCTGGTGTTCTTCATTCCATGCGGTTCCAGGCTGGGAATGTAAATCGAAGATCCCGGCTCGCAAACCACCGTTTTCAAGGGCTTGTCTGTTTGCGGATCGTACTGGTAACACTCGAATCGACCGCTGATGATATACATGGTCTGGCTGTAGAAATGATTATGGATCGGAATTTCACCACCCGGCTGGGCCGTAAAGTGCCTCAGACCGTACTCCGGATGTCCCATGTCATCCTCACCGGCCTTTGACAGCCACCGGACACTGATGCCTTTGACTTCAAGCGGTCGACCTCGGTAAGGAAATTTATCTATTATGATCTCTTCGCAATCTTTCCAATTGATAACTTCCATGGCTTCCTCCTCGGAATTGTCCAGTTCATTGGCCCGGCACGTTCGGCAGCCCGGTTGTTTATTCTTTACTCTGCCCCGGACATACGAATTACGGTCCGGCGTTGATTCTCGGGGCGACGCCGGTGGATTCCCTTGACGAGCAGAGACATTATCCGCCGGTCGCACTGATCCCGATGGCATTCTTGCCCCTCTTCTTTATGTCAAACATCGCCTTGTCCGCCAGGGCGAGCAGGGAGGTGCGATCGGCGGCGTCTTCGGGAAAAGTGGCGATACCGAAACTGGCATTAAGATGCACACTGAACCCTTGTCCTTCCAGGTATATAGTCCCCCGCATCCGACTTTGTATTTCTCTGGCTTTATCGACGGCCTGGGATTTGTCCGCCCCCGGCAGCACGACGACGAACTCATCACCGCCATAGGCCACTCCAAAAGCTTGATCGGACAGCGCACTCTTTATCGTCGCGGCCACCTCCTGCAGCGCTCGGCTGCCGTTGAGATGCCCGTATGTGTCGACCACATTTTTGAAATTGTCCATGTCCAAGAATATAAGTGAAAACGGCATGCCGGAAGCTTCGCTTTCGAGCACCAGATCGGACAAGGCCTTGTACATGAAGCGCGTGTTATAGAGGCCGGTCAGATTGTCCTGAATCGACAACAGACGAAATTTTTCTTCACTTTCCTTGAGTTCTTCTTCGGCCAATTTTTTGGCCGTATTGTCGATGACAATTCCTTCTATCAAACCATCGCGACTGTCCCCGTCCGTTAATCTGACGTTGAACAGCAACCAAACCGGCTGCCCATCCATCCGCTTCAGCTTGACTTCATAGTTGGCCAAGACGCCGTTCGACTTCAAGTTTTCGAAAAATTTCTGGCGGTCCTCGAGGTTGAATGGCATGGCCGAGAACTCACTCCGCTGGGCCAGCACTTCTTCGGCTGAATCGAAACCCAATATCCGGGCATAGGAGGGGTTCGCCCTGACCAGTCTGCCGGAGAGAGTACTTTGAAACATCCCTTGAACGGCGTTTTCGTACATGTGCCGATATCGCTCTTCTGCGCGCCCCAACCGTTCCTGTACGGCCTTGAGTTCGGTTAAATCGGATAAAAATGCCACATATCCGTTAATCTCTCCTTGCTCGCTGCGCAGGGTACTGCGGTTGTAGAGCAAAGGGATATCGCCGCCACCGGCTACCGCAAAACGGGCCTCAAAGCTGAAGTGAGCGCGATCGGCCGAGTAGAACACCACCGAGTGAGGGTCATAGAGAGAATCCGGTTGCTTGCCGAGGATCTGCTCCCGCTTGCAGCCGAGCATACTCAACAAGGATTGGTTCGTATCTATAATCCAGAATTCCTCATCCATGAGAAGGTAACCGCCGGAGGTGGAGTTAATGACGCGGCGGTATTTTTCCTCGCTCCGCCGGAGTTCGTTCTCGGCCATTTTCCGGCGGGTCATATCCGTTATAAAGAAGACAACCGCCGGATCGGAATCCCCTGAAAACCGGGAGAATCTTAAATTGACCCATTTTATGTTGTCCGAACGATCGACAACCCTGACCGGCGGCAATCGGACGCTCTGGCCGCTCTCGAGGGCGGCGGCGTATTCCTGCATGACGAGGGGACGATCTTCGGCATGAATGAACGGCTCCAGGGTCAGCCCGATCAACTCCTGCTCCGACCTCTCAAAAAGCTCTTCAGCCCTGGGATTGGCGAACACAATGTCATTTTTGCGGGCCACCAGTATCGCCTCGCTCGCGTGTTCGATCATTGCCCTGTACAAGGGCAGTATTTCCTTTGCGGCCGTACATTCGGCGGCTTCCAACTCCAATCCAGCATACTTGTTCGCAAGGTTTTTACAATCCAAGTCATTTGCCATTCCCCAGCCTCCTGTGAGCCTGATCTTGCCCGGTATCGATCCCTGTTTCCTTGGTCGGATTACGGCCGTATCGGGCCCATCCGTTTTTCTCTTGGATCCATGGGGTGTTTTGTAAAAATATGATGCCAAACGGCCACGATGCAAGGTCGGATGACGATTTAGGTCCGTTCCTGCCGTTGCGGGGCCATGTGGCATCCGTTTCCCGGGTCTTCAAGCGGATGATTGAGCGCACCGACTGTAGCCTGATGCAGAGAACGATCCTTGCAACTATGGCGAAAGGAGAGAACGGCTCGACCATTCATACAGGGCAACGGCCGAGACAGCGGCGGCGTTCAAAGATTCGACGGCGGCGGCGATCGGTATTCTCCAGGCCGACCGGCGCCAGACCTCGGGCAGGCCGGGGCCCTCGAGACCGACCAAAAGACCGAAAGAAGGCGGAAAGACCGCGGTTCGGATATCATTGCCTTCCGCCGAAAGTGCCATAATGGGTAAATCTGCCGGAACTTGATCTATCGGGGGCCCGTTCAGCAACGTCATCGCCAGCACCGCTCCGCCTGAAGACCTCAAAGCTTTTGGGTGAAACGGATGGGCACTTTCGGCCAACAGGATCACCTGCTTGACACCGAAAGCCGCCGCTGAACGGATAACGGCCCCGACATTTTCAGGATCCTGAAACGGAACCAATAGATTACAGCCTTCCTGAAATCCATCCGTCGGTCGCCAGACATGGATCTCAGGATACCTCACCAGGAGCAGTGGCACACCTGTTCCGAAGACATCGAGACTGTTAAACAACCCGGGCGCCATCTGAAGCCAGCTGATATGGCCCGGTCCCTCTCCCGGCGGCGGATCCCTGTCGCCGTTGCTGATCCAGGACTCACATCTTTCTGGAAACCGGAGTAAGATTTCGGAGACCGGCTTGCTTCCGGCCACAAGAGCCCGACCTGACTTGCGAACCCCGCGGCTGCTCAACAATTTTTTTAGATTCTTGAAACGAGGATTTTTTTGGCTTTCAATCTGGTGTACCGAAAATCTCTTCAAAGCCTGGGCCTTCTGGTTGTAGTGCGGTTGATCCAGGCGTTCGAATACCACCAGGCGCCGCTGGTGTCGTGTACGGGGTATGGAATAGGACCGATCCATCACGAGATTGTAAGCCGACCGGGTGCCGATGGGTATGTTTCCCAACTCGGCGTCACAGTGCGGGCCTTTCATGAAAAGCACCTTCCCCCGATGATCCAAGCAACCCCGCACGCGCGCCAGGGTCTTCGAAACCTCTTCAACCGCCCGGGTAATAACGCCGGCTACCGGATCCTGAAAATCCGAATCGATCTTCTTTTCGATGACGCGGATGCCTTCGAGGTTTAGGTGTTCGATTGCCTTTCTTAGGAACTCCACCCGCTTCCGCCGACTCTCCGCCAACAGGACCTCCAATTGCGGAAGCCATATTTTAAGGGGAATACCGGGCATCCCGGCACCGGATCCTAGATCGAGCAGCGGGCTGGGAAGAGGCAACAGGTCTGCGGGCAATATCGAGTCCACATACAGTTTGATGACCATATTCTCGAAGTTGTGAATTCGTGTCAGGTTGAGCTCAGGATTGAACCGACGCAACTGGAGGTGATAGGCCCACATCTGCTGCAGTTGAAATTCTGACAAACGAACGCCGGAACGCTCGAACAGGGCGCCCATTTGCATCGCGCCGGGCGCACGATGATCACTATCCGAAAATTGATCTTTAGTAGGCTTCATGATATGGCTTGCAGAAAAATAACCTCAGATATTTGATCCCATGAGTTTGCCAAATGCCGACCGACACACATTTCTTCCACCATCGTTGGCCGGTCTTTTACGAAGACAACCACCTGCTGGCCCTCTTCAAACCGGCCGGCCTGCTCGCGCAGGGCAACGACACCGGCGCCCTCTCGCTGCTCGACTTGGCCAAACACTGGGTAAAGATGCGCCACCGGAAGCCCGGCCGGGTGTTTCTCGGCTTGGTACACCGCCTGGATCGGCCGGTTGCTGGAGTCATGTTGTTTGCCCGCACATCCAAAGCCGCATCACGGTTGAGCGCTCAGTTCCGCTCCGGATCGACCCGCAAGGTCTACCTGTGTGTGGTCGAGGGTATTCCGGCAAGACCGTCATTGACGCTGTGCCACCACATCGAACGTCGGGGACGTTGGTGCCGCATCGTTCCAGCAGCAACCGACCGCAGCCGTAAAGCTCGCCTGCATTACCAAATGATCGACACCATTGACGATCGAAGCCTGCTGAAAGTGGTGCTTGAAACCGGCCGAAAGCACCAGATACGGCTGCAGTTGTCCCAGGTGGGTCTCCCGCTTGTCGGGGACGTGCGCTATGGCGCGAAAGCCCCCCTGGAATTTCGACAGATCGCCCTGCTGGCGAGAGAACTGAGCATATCCCATCCCACGCTCAACTCACCGCTGCAGTTTATCTGTCCGATGCCGGCCGGTTGGCCCTGGCCTTCGAACCAGCCCCTCGACTCTTCACCTTTATGGAATTGGGATGACTTCGGTTTCAGCACCGAATCGTCCAGGCATCTCCGGGTCTGACGGCCGCAAGGCTGTCATTGCCGTGTCAATTGGCGATACTTGATGCGGCGGGGCTGATCGGCTTCGGTGCCCAAACGGCGGCGCCGATCGGTTTCGTAGTCCGAATAATTTCCCTCGAACCATTCGACGCGGCTGTTGCCTTCAAACGCCAGAATGTGGGTGGCAATCCGGTCCAAAAACCACCGGTCGTGGCTGATGATTACCGCGCAACCGCCGAAATTATCCAGGGCTTCTTCAAGGGCGCGCAAGGTGTTCACATCCAGGTCGTTGGTCGGCTCGTCGAGCAGCAAAACATTGGCCCCTTGTTTCAACATTCGCGCCAGGTGGACCCGATTACGCTCCCCCCCGGAAAGCATGCCGACCAGTTTCTGCTGGTCGCTACCCGAAAAATTGAACCGCGCCACGTAAGCACGGGATTTGACGGTCAACCCACCGAGATTGATGACATCTTCGCCATCCGAGATCGTTTCCCACACGGATTTCTGGGAATCGAGAACGTCTCTACTCTGATCGACATATGCCAGCCGCACGGTTTCTCCCAGGCGGAACCGACCGGAATCAGGCTGGTCCTGTCCGGTAATCATTTTAAACAGAGTGGTCTTTCCAGCCCCGTTGGGACCGATGACGCCGACGATGGCACCCGGGGGGAATGTAAAGGTGAGGTCCTCCACGAGCAACCGGTCGCCGAATCCCTTGGTGAGATTCTCTGCCTCTACAACCAGGTTGCCTAATCGGGGCCCCGGCGGAATATAAATTTCCAGATCTTCGATTCGCTTTTCGCCTTCCTGCGACAATAGTTTTTCGTAGGCGCTGATGCGGGCTTTCGATTTCGTTCGGCGGGCTTTGGGGGACATGCGGATCCATTCCAGTTCGCGGGCAAGGGTCCGTTTGCGCTTGCTTTCTCCTTTTTCCTCCTGCTGCAGTCGATTTTGTTTCTGCTCGAGCCAGGAGGAATAATTCCCCTTCCAGGGTATTCCGCGGCCGCGGTCGAGTTCCAGAATCCAACCGGCCACATTATCGAGAAAATAGCGGTCGTGGGTAACGGCAATCACGGTTCCCGGATATTGCTGGAGGTGATTCTCCAGCCAAGCCACGGTCTCGGCGTCGAGATGGTTGGTCGGTTCATCGAGCAGCAGGATGTCGGGTTTTTGCAACAGCAAGCGACAGAGAGCAATTCGCCGCCGTTCACCGCCTGACAAAACGCTGACCGGCGTGTGGCCAGGCGGGCAGCGAAGAGCGTCCATGGCCATTTCCAGCCGGGAATCGAGATCCCATGCATCTGTGGCGTCCAACTTTTCCTGAATTTCGCCCTGCTGTTCCAGGAGGCGATTCATGGCGTCCTCGGACATCGGTTCGGCCAATTCATTGTTTATGCGATTGAAGGCCTCCATGAGCTCCACGGTGGCCTTGACGCCCTCCTGCACGATCTCTATAACCGTTCGTGAATCATCGAGTCCGGGCTCCTGCTCGAGGTAGCCGACCGAAAAACCGGGGGAGAGAATGGTTTCACCGACAAAATCCCGGTCGACCCCGGCCATGATCCGCAATAACGAACTCTTCCCGGATCCATTGAGACCCAGCACGCCGATTTTGGCACCGTAAAAATAAGACAGGGATATGTCCTGCAGCACGGGCCGTTTATCGTAATATTTACCGACACCGACCATTGAATAAATAATCTTGTTGGGTTGATCGCTCATTGAAATAAACGCCTTTTCTGTTATAGGTATGAATAATTTATTGAAATTGAGTGTCTTCTTTTCATCAGCAGAGACCGAAGAGGCAGTGGCGGATCGAACTCCATAGACGATCTGACAAATATGATATTTTGTTCAATATTGCAACGGGGTCGACTCAGTCGCCGGAATGGTCGGCGCCCACGCGTATCGGTTTTCATATGCTAGATTTCAAAACGACGGTAAAGCAATACCCCCTGATATTGACGGAAGGCGCTGTAATCGAGTCCCTGCGGCGATCCGAGAAGGTGGCGCTGCACCCACGCCTTGAGAATGCCTTGCTCATCTATGAAAATTCCGGCAGGGCCGCTCTGTCTGAAATATACGACAGTTATGCATCCATTGCCATTCAGGCGGAAGTACCCATGGCTTTCTTCACACCGACTTGGCGAGCCAACCCCGAACGGATGGCGGAGGCCCGCGTCGGCCGGAACGTCAATTCCGATGCGGTCATGTTTCTCAAGGATCTCAGGGAATCCTGGGATAAGGAGGGCCGGATATTCATCGGCGGTCTTCTCGGCTGCAAAAACGACTGCTATCGGCCGGAGGCGGGGTTAACGGCCGCGGCGGCACAATCGTTTCACCGGCAGCAGGTCCGGCATCTGACCGAAGCCGGTGTCGATTTCCTTCTGGCGGCAACCCTCCCGTCTGTTCCGGAAGCGCGTGGCATCGCTCTATCCATGGAGTCTTCCGGACTGCCCTACCTCATCAGTTTCGTAATCGACCGACAGGGTTTCGTTCTGGACGGGAACAGTTTAGAGCACGCCTTCGAGTCGATCGATACGGCCTGCCGTCGACCGCCTCTGGGGTACATGATCAACTGTGCCTACCCGTCTTTTCTCCAGGCGCACCGTTTAGCGCCCCGGACGCTTTCGCGCCTGCTGGGTTTCCAGGCCAACGCATCGTCTATTGATCAATTGGATCTGGACGGAAGCGGCCGGCTTAAGGCCGATGCCGTCGATGACTGGGGCGACCGGATGATTGAATTGCACCGGCGATACGGCTTGAAAATATTGGGAGGCTGCTGCGGAACCGGTCCGGCCCACTTGTCCTATCTGGCCCGCGAACTCGGATTCCGCAAAAATGGATGACACAGATTCCACCCGGCCGCCCCATGGCTTCATAGCCGAATTTTGGCCCGACAAGCAACGCGTGCATGAATGAATATCTTTACCTATGGCTCTCTTATGTTCGATAGGATATGGTCGGTGGTCGTCAACGGCACCTACCTTAAGACCAAAGCCCGTCTTTTCGGCTATCAGCGCCGCAAACTCCGCGCAGAAGCCTATCCCGCACTCATACCGGGCCAAACGAGCGACTATGTCGACGGGATCATCTACTTCAATGTCGATTCTAACGACAGAGATCGCCTCGACCAATTTGAAGGCGCCTACTACATAAGAACGCTTGAGACATGCAAACTCCCTGACAACCGGTCGGTATCGGCCCAAGTTTACGTGTTCCGGACGGAATTCCGCACTCTCGTCGATGAAGAAGAATGGAACCCGGAGTGGTTCGAAAAGGTCGGGATTCACCGCTTCATCGGCGCATACAGTGGATATGGCTGGATTAAATCCAGCTGATCGTCATTCGATAATGGCACCGTTACCTGTTTGAGGAAAAACGTGATGAAGAAATCCTTAGGAGCCAAAACGATGGTATTCCCCACTCCGGTATGGGTGGTGGGGACTTATGACCAAAAGGACCGCCCCAATGTCATGACAGCCGCCTGGGGCGGAATCTGCTGTTCCAAACCGCCATGTATTGCCGTAGCGCTTCAAAAGACACGCTTCAGCTATAACAATATTTTGGAGAAAAAGGCGTTTACGATCAATGTGCCATCGGAGCCATATGTCCGGCAAGCCGATTACTTTGGCATCGCCAGCGGCAGAAACACGGACAAATTCACCGCCACCGGCTTGACACCTGTCCGCGGCGAATTTGTCGAAGCCCCCTATATCGCCGAATTTCCCCTGGTGCTGGAATGCCGACTCGTGCAGACTGTGGAAATCGGGATCCACACCCAATTCATCGGCGAAATCATGGATGTCAAAGCCGATGAATCGGTCATCGGTGCCGAAGGACTTCCCGACATCGAAAAAGTTCAACCGATCGTCTTTGGACCGGAGGTCCGCACCTATCATGCTGTCGGCCGCTATCTGGGCAGGGCATTCGAGATCGGCAAAGACCGTTGAACGGTCAAAATGTGGAGGTCGCCGTGGAGTATACCCCTCTTTTTCACCCAAAGACCATAGCCGTTATCGGCGTGTCATTGACCAACGACCGCCATCCGGCCAACGTCATTTACAACAAGCTCCACCTGAGGTATCCGGTGAAGGTATATCCGGTCAACCCGCGCGGCGGAAGATTGCAGCGAGACCGGGTCTATGCCGACATCGCCGATGTACCGGCCTGCATCGACCTTGCCGTGGTGGCGGCCCGTTCGGATTTCGTGCCGGACATCATGCGGCGCTGCATCGAAAAAGATGTCGGCAGTGCGGTGATTATATCCGGCGGATTTGCTGAAAGCGGCCGCAGCGATCTGCAAGAGGAGTTGGTTGCCATCGCTACAAAAGCCGGGTTCCCGTTCATCGGCCCCAACTGCCTGGGCATTTACGCACCGAACCGCTTTGATACCTTCTTTCTGCCGGGCGAACGCCTGATTCGACCCGAACCGGGCAGAGTCGCCATCGTCAGCCAGAGTGGCGGAGTCTTGGTGGACCAAATGGTCAAATTCGCCGAGCAGGGCATCGGGCTGTCCATAGCCGTCAGCATCGGCAACAAGGCCCTGATTCGTGAACTGGATCTCCTAAGCTACCTGGCAGATGATCCCAACACCCGGGTGATCGCCTTTTACATTGAGGGTTTCGAAAAAAACGAGGGCCGCCGATTCGTCCAGCTGGCCGCGAGGGTTCCCAAGCCGATCATCGTGCTCAAGGCCGGCAAGAGCGACGAGGGACGGCGCGCGGCTTCAAGCCACACGGCCTCACTTGCCGGTGACTACGCGGTGTTTTCTCAGGTGTTATCACAACACGGCATCGTTGAGGCCCAGAACGAGTTTGAAATGGTTTCTTATTGCGAATCCCTCAGCTGTTATCAGAAAAAGGTCAAGGGACAAGTCGGAATCATCTCCGTCAGCGGCGGACACGGTGTCCTGGCGACCGACATTTGTATCGCCAGGGGGCTGACGGTCCCCCCGTTGTCGGATAACGTCCGGCAAAACATCCGCGAAACCTTGTCGCCCAGCATTCAGCCCATCGCCTCTCTGGAAAACCCGGTCGATTTGACCGGAAGCGCCAGGGACGATGACTTCGTGGCCGCCGCCAACGGACTGAGCCAGGCACCGGAGGTCGATTGTGTCATCCTGCTGCTGTTGCCCTATTCGCCCGGAATCACCTCCGACCTTGGTGCACGCTTGAGCTATGTTTTCGGGCGCGAGGGAAAGCCTTTGGTCGCATACGTGCCACACCATGAGAAATACCGTATGTTGATCGAGGGCTTCGAGCTGAACAATGTTCCGGTTTCCTCCTCCATCGATGGCGCGGTAATGATGGTCGAGGCCATACGGAGGTGCCGCCAATGCTGAACCGAGATATGTTGGAGATTATCGACAAAGCCAAGGAAACCGGCTGGGTATTGGAGCCTGAAGCCAAGCGCCTGCTGGCAATGGCCGGGCTTCAGGTGCCCCGTTTCCACTGGGCCGCCAGCCTGCCGGACGCCCTCGATGCCGCAGAAGCCATCGGCTATCCCATCGTGGCTAAAGTCGTCTCTCCTGAAGTTGTTCACAAGTCCGAAGTCCGTGGTGTGGTGGTGGGTGTTCGGGATGCCGATGAATTGACGACTATATTCATCGATTTCAGCAACTTGGCCGGATTTTGCGGGATTCTGCTCGAAGAGATTGTCCTGGGCATGGAATTGATCGTCGGAGCGAAAATCGACTACCAGTTCGGGCCGGTCGTCCTGATGGGTATCGGTGGAACCGGTGTGGAGATCTACCAGGATACGGCCCTGCGAATGGCGCCTTTGACCGAACAAGATGCCGCATCCATGGTCGACAGCCTCAAAGGCCACAAGCTGTTGAAAGGTTATCGGGCGACCGAACCGTTGGACCTGACATCATTGAAACAGTTGATGGTCAGGTTTTCAAATCTGGTCATGTCTCTTGAGGACCGGTTCGAGTCGATCGATCTCAACCCGGTAAAATGCACCGCCAACGGATGTATCGTCGCCGATGCCCGCATCATGCTGAACGCCTGAAACGGCCTCCGGCCGTCGCCCCCTCGTATCTTCAAACAACACCATACGGCAGGGCGCATTAAAAAACCTGGCCACCCAGTGACTGGGCATACAATCAAACGGATGATTTCAGTCGACCGCCGCCTCTGCCATGTAGCGCTGCAATAGTTTCTGGTTGTCTTCTGCCGTGATGATCCCAGGCAACCTTTCCAGGGCCAACTCGGCGGCGGAATCGATCATTTCCGCGCGCAATGAGCTCTGGGCCCGATTGAGTCGGCCCTCGATCTTGCGCTTGGCATTCTCCATGATGATCAGGCTCTCTTGATGGGCCTCAGCGATGATTTCCTGCTTGCGCCGTTCGCCCAACTGAACGATCCGCTCCTTTATTTCTTCCAGGCGGCCGGTGCTGTCCGCCAAATCCTTTTCGGTCTGCCGGACGCGCTCCACCAATTGGTTTTTTTCAACATCGAGATCTCGTATTTGAGCCGAAATTTCTTCACCTTTCCCGGCCAGAAAATTCTTCAGAGGCCGGCGGGCGAACTTGACAATAACGAAAACAAGAATAGCAAAATTCACCCAGCGCATGATCAGATCGTAAACGGGTCTCCATCCCCCGCCGCCCTCGGCGGCGACGGCCTCCGTCACCCCGAAAACGGCAGCGAGCAGAGCGACCATGACAATGATTCCGGTCCGGACCTGACACCTTCCCCAGTTCATCATGGCGTGAGCCTCCGTTCCAACAGCTTTTCCATCATGCCAACGGCGAGTGATTCGGCCTCTTTCTGAATCGATTTCCTGGCTTCGGCAACCAGGGCCGCAACCTGCTGCCGGTTTTCCCGCGACATTTTCTCCACCTCCCGGTGGGCGGCGTGAACGATTTCATCGGCTTCCTGCTTGCCGGACGACTCAAGTTTGCCGCTGATTTCATGAGCCGTGCGAACGGTCTGCGTTTCCTGTTTTTTCAGCCGTTTCATCAACCGCTCAATCTCTTCTTCAGCCTCGCGGGCTTCCTCTTGGATTTTCTGAATATGGTTTTCCCTTTCCACGGCAACGCCGCGCAGCGGCTGGATCATTACCCGGTTGATGACAAAGAGAAAAACCAGGAAAGAGATCAATTGGATGATGAGGGTTTCATTGATACTGATCAATGCAATGTTGCTGATGATCTGCATGGTATCCGTCCAGAATTTGAAATAGCGTCGCCTCTCGGCGGAAACGGTTACAGACAGGGGCCATCCGTCTATCTATGCCCCTTGCCGAAGGGTCACCTGAACTTCGACGGGATCGGCATATACCCGCCGATCCACGTGTCGTCCCCCTTTGTTACTTCAGGTTCGCGGTAGGCGTGCAGCGATACTTTTTCCGCTTAAACGACAAACAGAAGCAGAAGCGCAATGACCAGAGAGTAAATTCCGGTTGACTCTGAAACCGCCTGCCCAACCAGCATGGTCCGTGTCAAAAGGCCGGCTTCCTGGGGGTTTTTCCCAATGGCTTCACATGCTTTTGCTGCGACCATTCCTTCCCCGACACCCGGGCCAATGGCTCCCAGCCCCATGGATATTCCAGCGCCGATAAAAGCGGCTGCCTTAACGAGATCTGCACCTTCGATTGCCATCTTTACCTCCTGTAAAACCTATGTGATATTGACGATCGTTTGGGGTTATCCAGTTTCTGAATCCACCAGCGTTCCCTTGCTGGTGGAATCGCCTGATCAAAGACTGAAAAAAAGCATCCGCGAACTAGAGCACGAAAATAAGCACCAGGCTGATCACCATAGCATAAATGGCGGTCGATTGAGACACGGCTTGCCCGACGAGCATGGTCCGCATCAAATCTCCGGCCCGAGACGTGTTTCTGGCCACCCATTTCACAGCGCCTTCGGCCGCCATCCCGTTTCCGATGCCGGGGCCGATGCCGCCCAAACCGGTGCATAAACCGGCGGACAGCAACGCCATAGACGAACTGAGCGCCTGGGATTCGGGAAAAGCCTTGAAGAGCAGAATGAAGCTGACCAGAAGGCCGAAAATCGACGGCGTTTGGGCCACGGCCTGGCCGACAAGCATGATAGTGGTCACATTGGCCACCGATTCGGGATTGCGGGCAATCCCTTCACTGCTGACACCCGCCGCCATCCCGCCGCCATAGCCGGAACCGATGGCCGCCAAGCCGGTGCTCAAGCCCGCTCCGATCAGGGCGGCCCAGGTGGGAAACAGGGGCGCGTTGCTGAAATCCATAAAAATCAACATCAGGGCCACCACCATTGAAAAAATGGCCGGTGTCTGGCAAACGGCGGAACCAATCAGCATGTTGGTGGTCAACCGCGACGTAACGGCCGGCTGGCGGGATATGCCCATGCAGCATTGGCCTCCCGGAAACCCCGAACCGATTCCAGAGCCGATGGCACCGAAACCCATACTGAGGCCGGCTCCAAAAAGAGCGGCCGCCTTTAACTGTGTGGCGCCAGGGGTGTCCAGAAAGAGAAGCAGTATGGCAATCACCAACGCAAAGATGGAAGCCGATTCCGCCACGGCCTGGCCGACCAGCATATTTTTGAAAATATCGCCGGATATCTGCGGATTGCGCGATACCGCCAAATTGGCTTGCGCAGCGGTATATCCTTCGCCGATGGCCGCTCCTATGGCCCCGAGGCCCATCGCAACGCCTCCTCCGGCGAAAGCACTTAATTTCACGATTGTTTGTACGTCGAACTCCATATTCTACTTCACCTGTACGGAAATGTAGACCACCGTGAGCATTGTAAACACAAACGCTTGTATGGTACCGACAAAAAGGCCGAAGAACCCGTTCAGAAACGGGGGTAATATGATATTGTAACTCAAATAGGAAACCACCAGGATGATGATGGAACCGCCCATGATATTGCCGAACAGCCGGAATGAAATGGAGATGATTTTGGCCAGTTCTCCAATGAGATTGAGCGGCATCATGAAGAAAATCGGTTGGAAGTACTCCTTGGTGTAATTTTTGAAACCCTTGCTCTTGATTCCGGCGTAGTGCGCGATGACAAAACCCATAAGCCCCAGGCTCAGCGGCGTGTTCAGGTCTTTGGTCGGCTCTTCGAGATGGGGAATGATGCCCAACCAGTTGGAGAGCAGAAGAAACATGAAAAGAGCGCAGACAAGCGGACCGTATTTGCGGGCTTTCTCCCGGTCGAGGGCATCCTCCGTCAACTTGTAGAACTGCTCGACGAGTAGTTCCCCCAGGACCTGAAGCGGCCTGGGTACGATGTCCCTATTTTTGGCGGTGGACAAGCCGAAAAAAACGAGAATGGCGATGACGATCCACGTCATGACGATCACATTGAGGTTCAAAGTGATCGTGTAGCCGAATACCGGTATGATCAGCTGATGGACAAGGCCAAGTTCTCCCATTGCGGTTACTCCTCACGAAGTTTTATTGGGCATGGCGTGGAAGTATTTGCCGAGATGTTCGGCTATAATCACGAACTGAACCATGAAAATACCGGCGACCGTGGTGACCAGGTGAAACTGTTCATACTTGACGGCAACGACCAAGGGAGCCGACAGAATTAAATAGCGCAGAAACAGGGAAGCGAGCGAGAGCAGGTATGTTCTCCGGCTTGAGCGGCCGAGCTTGAGTGGCATCGCCTCCCCCATGAGGACGAAGTTGATCACGCTGAAAAGCGCCCCCAGGACGAGGCCTTTTCCCAAGGCCGTCTGACCGGCAAGAATAAAGACGAGGGCGAGGATGACGGCCGTGGACATGGCCCTGGTGCCGTATTTCTTCTGCGTCGCCCTAATCGACTCCATTATCCCGCTCTTTATCTTCCGTGTTGTTTTTGTCTTGAAAGATCTCCATGACTTGTCGGTAAGCCACGTTCGCTCCGCCAATGATGCCCAGAAGAGTGAAAATCGTAATGAATACTCCCTTGGTGCCCAACCATTGGTCCAGCTTAAGACCGATAAAAAAGCAGAAGGCTATGCAACCGACCATCGTCAATCCGAGTTGCATGACTATGGTCAGGTTTTCGGCCCATGAACGATTTTTTTTATAGTCGATGACCATTGCATCGCTCCGCTGTCGGAGCAGGGGCTATTGGGATTTTACCAAGGGTGATTTGATAGCACACAAGAAAAAAAATGCAACTGTTAATTAATTTTTATTCGCAATTAAATAACAAATATTATTCAGTTTTTGCATTTGCTTCAAATTGTTTGGTGCCCACAATTTGTGCCTCTTCCTAAGGGTTTGCAAATTGGCATCATCGGGAATAGGTAGATGGGTGTTGAAATTTTCCGATTCAGCCGGTATCATTCCACCGTTAATTTTCTTGTAAACCTTTTTTCTTCTCGAGGAGATGCAGCGATGGCCGTCGTAACGATCTCCAGGCAGTTCGGGGCCGGGGGTCTCACCCTGGGTAAACGAATCGCCAAGCGGTTGGGCTATTCATTCTTCGACAACGAGATCATCCAAATGGTCGCTCAAAAATCGAATGTGTCGACCCGCTGGGTGGAATCCATGGAGAAGGAGGCCGGTGGGAAATTGGAACGCTTGATTTCAGGCCTGGTTTCAAAGACCTTCATCGACCGCATCCTGGACAACCGAAGCGGCTACATCAACGAAGAAATATATGTCGAACTGCTCGGCAAGGTCATCGAAAAAATCGCCGGGGACGGCAACGCCGTCATCCTTGGACGGGGGAGCCAGTATATTTTGAAGGATTTCGGTCAGGCCTATCACATCCTCCTGGTGGCAGACAAGGAATACCGGATCAAGTTTATCGAAGAAAAATACGATTTGTTCACCAAGCACGCCGAACAAACCGTAAAAAACGAAGACAAGCGCAGAATAAATTTGTATCGCAAATTCGGCAAGACCGACTACGATGACCCCGCTTTATACCACCTGGTTCTCAACATGAGCCGCGTCGACTTGGACATGGCGGAAGAACTGGTCGCCCAACTGGTACAACCCTCGTCAACCGCTCCGGATAACCGACAGCTCAGTCATTGAAATAGACCCAATCACAGGCTCTATATCGGTGCCGAAAAATCCCACTGGCGCTCGCCACACATCGCCCCGTGGATAAGCCTGGGTTCCGGTTTTCATGCACTGACCATTTTCAGCACGAGTTTAACAGCCATCTGCATATCCAGCTTACTCATGTTCAGCACTAGGTGATAGAGCCCGGGATTATCGTAGTCGGTTTTGCCGATTTTTTTGTATAGATTGCTCCGCCGCTTTTCTTCCCGGTTGACGACTTGGACAGCGCGGCTCTCGGATAAGTCGTATTGATCCATCATGAATTTGACGCGGTTTTCGAATTCATTGATCAACAGGATATGGTGGGCATCGGGGTGATCGTGCAGGATATACTGGCTGCCCCGGCCCAGAACCACCACGTTGCCTTCTTCGGCAATTTGCGCAATGATCACCACTAGATAGTCCAGATAGAGCCTTTCATCGATGTAGCCACGCTCATCTTTCAGAATACGATCCACCAGCCGTTTCGAAACCATGCTGGAAATGGCTCTGGAAAGTTTGCCGCCGGCTTCCCTTTCCACCGACTCGACCCAGTGGGGCGAGACGTTGGCCGCTTCGGCAACCATTTGAATGATGTCATCATCGGCAAAAGTATAGCCCAACTTGTCGGCAACCATTTTGCCGAGAGTTTTACCACCTGCCCCAAACTGTCTTGATATGGTGATTACCGCCATCAAATCCTCCTGTTGTCGAACCGATCCGGCTCTTGTCGTTCGCGGCGTCGTGAAGGGTCATCAGCCCCCATACCGCCGCTACTGGATTCTGACGTCTTTTGATCCCAATGAGTCGGCCTCAGGCGAAATTTCAGCCCTCTCCGGCAGAGCGTGTCAATCCTTTTTCTCCGGCGGAATAAGCAGAGTGGGATAAACCGACTTTTCGGCGATGTGGCGCGGCGTGCTGCCGAGCCAACGCTCCACCCAGCCCGCCTTCCCCGACGAACCCATGACAACGACCGTCGCCTGGTTTTCTCTGGCCGCCTTTTCGATCTCCTGCTTCGGGTCTCCGATATACACCTGGGGGCGGGCAGTGATGCCCTCGGATTCGAAAACCCCGCAGAGTTCGTCGAGTTTGCGGCGGGTATCCTTGCGGGTCTTCTGGACCGCCATGGCTGAAGATCCGGTGAGGGTCTTCTCGCTGGCAACATGAACGATATGGATTTCCTTTACGATCTTTGCCAGGCCTTTGAGATAGTCGACCGCTCTCAAACTGGCCGGTGACCAATCGATGGCCAGAAGGGGTCTTTCAAAGGGCTTGTCGAGGGCAAACGAATTCTCGGACATGTATTTGTATACGAGAACCGGTATGGCCGTTCGATGGAGAAGCTCGGTGACATCCGATCCGGCGTAAAGCTGTTCCAAAACGCCCTTCTGGGAGCGGCCGATGACGATCAGATCGGATTCCTCCTTCTTGGCCGCCTTGATCACCTCTGCGACCAAGCCGCCCACGACGATATAGACGCCGACTTCCAGACCCTGCTCGAATAAATTTTCCGCCCACTGAATAAAGCGGATATTGGCCGTTTCCCGCAGCCGGACCTCCTCCTCCTTGTTGTATCCTTTACCGCGGCGCATCGCTACGCGATCTCTCTCGATGACATTGACGAACACCACGTGTTCAAGACCCGCCTGCTGCAGGCTCAACAAAGATTTCAACGCGTCGAATCCCAGTTCCTCGAATTTAGTGACAAACAGCAGCTTTTTCGTGTTCATGTCCATTGCCGTTTCTACGGTTTGTTTCAGATAAATGCCCCTGCCAATCAACCGAGAACTTTTTTGATGGTTGCCGCAAGCTCCTCGGCTTCAACCGGTTTCTCCAGATAGGCCTCGGGATCGGGCACCACCTTGTCACCGAATTCGGCCAAAACCTTCTGGGAGCGGAGGAACGATTTTTCGGCAATCCCCGAAAGCATGATGACGGGAATATGCTTTAAAGACTTGTCCGTTTTGAGTTCGCGGTAAAGCCTTATGCCGCTTTCACGGGGCATAAGGACATCGAGAATGACGAGATCCGGCTTTTCCTGTCGCGCCAGATTTTTACCCTCCTCGCCGTTGGTGGCCACCAGCGGCGTATAGCCGTGCTCCTCGAGGACCGTTACGTTAAACAGGCGAACATCCGGGTCATCATCGACGATCAGAACTTTTTTTCCCATGGTTAAGCCTCCTTGTCCATGTTGATTTCAATCGGCAGCAGATTCGGCTTCTGCCCGGGCAGACTCGCCCCGGCGCCAAAGGTAACCTCAAAGAGCCGCCGCTATTTTTGTTCAGGCGCTCTGTAAGGCAGGCGGATAGTGAAGGTTGTCCCGATGGCCGGCTCGGAAGCGACCGAAATCTGCCCTCCCTGCTCTTCGATGAGTTTGCGGGTGACCATCAGCCCCAATCCCGTGCCCCGGTGACCCTTGGTGCTGAAGAAAGAGGTAAAGAGCCTGTCCTTCACCTCCGCGCTCATTCCGGCACCGTTGTCGCTGACGTCGAACCGGATGGACTTCTCGTCTTCCCGGGTGGTCTTGAGGACGACCCGCCAGCTTTTGTGCGTGTCCTTATCGAACAGGCAGGCGTCGATGGCGTTTGTCATCAGGTTCAACAGCGCGCTGTGAAGAGCCCGGGGATCCAGCGATACCCGGCCGATGGCCGGATCAAGGTCTTTGGCCACCTCGACCTGGTTCTCCCTGGCTCTCTGGGTCATGAGGTCACACACGTCATCGACTATATCATTCGGATAACAATCCTCAAACTCGGGCTCCCTCTCCTTGGAATAGGTCAAGAGGTCCAGGACCAATTCGGATGTGCGCCCGATGTTTCTCTTGATCATATCCCATCCGTTTTTGAGCTTTTCAGTATCGTCCTTTTTAATTCCCAAGTCAACAAGGTAGCTCCCGCCTTTGAGGCCGTGCAGGATATTTTTCAGCCCATGGGACAAGCCGGCCACGGTCTGACCGACTGCGGCCAGACGTTCAGATCGGAGCAATTCGCGCTCAAGCCGCTTTATTTCCCTCAAGTCCTGAAAAAAAGCGACACTTCCCATTTTCAGCCCTTTCTCGTGAAGTATGGAACCGGAAAACCGCACGGGAATAGCCTCTCCTATTCGGTTTACAATCGTGGTCTCCTGCCAGGGGATCTCTTTTGCTCCAATATCGGTTTCCATGGCCTGCATGAACAGGTGCACAATATTTGAAGGGAAAAGATCTTTGACACTCATCCGTTCGACAACGTCCAGGGTGGCATGACCGAAAATATTTTCTGCTCCGGGATTGTAGATAACCACGGTCAGTTCCTCGTCGGTGGCCACAATGCCGTCGTTGGAACTGGTGATCAGTTTGCTCTGGAAGTTCGATTTTCGCCTGATCTCACGGGTGGCGTCAGCGACCTTGTGTTCGAGATCGATGGTATACTCTTTGAGCTTCTGCTTGATTTCGATTTTCGCCTTGGCCCTTTCCAGTGCAATGGAGAGGGCCTCGTCGCGAACCGGTTTGTTGATGAAGTCCGAGGCCCCGTACTTGAGAGCCTCGATGGCCGAATCGATATCGCCGTGACCGGTGATGATGATGACTTCCGTCTCGTCATCGATTCTCTTTACCTCCCTGAGGACTTCAATGCCGTTCATACCGGGCATTTTGATATCGGTGATGACGATATCGGGCTTATCATTGCCGAAAATGGACAAGGCTTCCTGGCCGCTGGGCGCCGTCATTACCTCGTAGCCGTCGGCTTTCAGGGAAATGCTCAGCACTCTTAAAATATCCGGTTCATCATCGACAAGCAGTAATTTATTCAGCTGATCCATCGCATTATCATTGGTATGGAAATTTGAGTTTGAAAGTGGTTCCCTTGCCGACTTGGCTGTCGATTTCTATCGTTCCTTCATAGTCCTTGACGATTCCGTAGCTGATGCTGACGCCAAGCCCTGTTCCTCTGCCCACCTCCTTGGTGGTAAAAAACGGCTCGAATATTTTGCCCATGACTTCCTCGCTCATGCCGCTTCCGGTATCCGAAACGATGACCGACACATAACCGTCCGCCGCGAATGACTTGATCGTCAGTTTTTTCTCCGCCTGCCGGCACTCCGGCCGGCTGCATTTATCATCCATGGCATCGACGGCATTGGTGACAAGGTTGATGAATACCTGCTCGAGCCGGTTGTGGTCCGCCGAGATAAGGGGGATGTTTTCCGCGAGATCGAGCGTCACCTCGACCTGGTGAACCCGCAATTGATGGCCGAGAACTTTGAAGACATCGCGAATCGGATCGTTGATATTCACCTTTGCTTTGACCACATTCGACTGCCGGGCAAATCCCCGCATATGCTGGATGATGGCCGCCGCCCGTTGGACGTTGTTGCTGATATCGTTGGCCATGGATTTCAAGTCCTGCTCACCGATGGCCTGCCCTCGGGCAATCATCTTGTTGAAAAAGTCGGCGCAGACCTGGATGACGTTCAGCGGCTGGTTGATTTCATGGGCAATGCCGGCCGCCATTTGACCCAACGTGGTCATCTTGCTGGCTTGAATCAGCTGGGTTTCTTTTTCCACGCTTTCGGTGATATCGGTGGTCGAGGCAATGACGACGTTGCTTTCACCATATTTGGCGGAACTGATGTTGACGTTGACATAAAACGGCCTCTGCCCCTTGCGATAGTGCCGTTTTTTGGTAAAGAGCATGGACTGATCCGTCGCCAGGTTTTGCAAGCCCTCGGCGAGTTCTTCTTCACCCTCCTCGCCTAGTTTCAAGAAAGGAATCCCCAAGAGTTCCTTCTGGGAGTAACCGTATGTATCCTGTGCGCGTTTGTTGGTGTCGAGGATTTCAAAGGTATGGCTGTCGAGGATAAATATCGGGTGGGGATCACTGTTGAACAAGGTGCGGTATTTTTCTTCGGATTTGACGACCTGCTCCTGGAGCATGGCGTTTTCGATGGCAACGCCAATTCTGTTGCCGATCAGTTCGAGCACGTCTTTTTGATCTTGCGAGAACCGCTTCGGCTCGCGGCTGCCGATCCGAATCACCCCGAATGTTCTTTTGTCTTTTGAACTGATAGGCAGATAGACCAGCGATGCGAGTCTGTTCGCCTCCAGGAAGCGGATCTCCGCCGAGCGCTCTGATGGCAGGTTTTCATAAAGGGTGAAAGCGCTGTTCTGGGCCACCTGGTGAACGATACTGCTGTCATCGACCTCTAAAATGTCCCTACATGCATCCTCTAAAAAGCCGGAACTGTAACGCAGATGGTACTTTCCGTCATTTTCCCGTAAATAGATGCAGAGCTCTTCGGCCTCGAGGAAATCGAGTACGGTCTGAATCGCTTTTTGAATGCCTTCTTCGAAATTGTCGGCGGTGTTAAGTGAAGTGTAGATCGCACACAGCGAACTCAATTCACGGGTGTGCAGCTCCCGCTCCTGTTCGGCATTCTTGTCTTCGGTTTTATCCCACAGGGTTTCAACCGCCCCGACAATCCTGCCGTCGGGCGCCTTGATTGGCGCTGCTGTAAACCAGCACCACTTGCCCTTCTCGCCGAAATGCGGGAAAAAGTCTTCCGCCTCGTAAGCGCCCTCTATGAGACCCGATTGGCGCCACTTGGTGCCATAAAGCTTCTTGATTTCCCCTTCGCTGACCTGGTCCAAAATGACGTCGGCCATGGTGGCGCGTTCGTTAGGATAAAATGGTTTCCATTGGCGTCGGGTGCCGACAATTTCATCCGCGCTGTAACCGGTCAGCTTTTCCAGAGCCGTATTCCAGTGCGTCACCATGTGTTTTTCACTGATGACAAAGGTTGGCATCGTGCTGCCCTGAATGATCTGGGTCATGGTCTTTTCACTCTCAGCCAACGCCCTGGCCGTTTCGGTGAGCAAGCGGGTTTGTCGATCCCGGTCCTGTTCGGCCTTTTTATCCTCAGTTTTGTCCCACAGGGTTTCGATGGCACCGGTCATGGAACCGTCAGGCGAACGAATCGGGGCCGCCGTAAACCAGATCCACTTGCCTTCATCTCCGAGGCTGGGGAAAAAAACTTCGGCCTCATAAGCCCCTTCGATCAGAAACGATTTACGCCAATCGGTGCCGTATAGACTTTTTATCTCCGCCTCGTCGGCCTGATCCAGAATGACATCGGCCATCGTGGGTCGCGCATTGCCCCAGAAGGGCATCCCTTGTTTGTTTGTACCGACGATGTCTTCGGCCGGAACCTCCGTCAGCCTTTCCAAGGCTTTGTTCCAGTGGGTCACGACATGATCCCGGTTGATGACGAAGGTTGGAATCGTACTGCCTTGAATGATTTGGCCCAAGCTCTCGATGAGACCTTTTTCGATCTCCTGGTAGCGCAAATTGCGCTTATGGACCATGTCCGACATACGGTCGGCAAATTTTTCGAAATACGAGACGATCTCTGGAAGCGCGCCTTCCTTGCCCCGCAATTCATCGAGGGCCCTGCGCTTCTCTCTCGACAACTGCAGCCCGCTCCAGATCGCCCTGATTTCGATGTGGTCTATAAATGCGACCCCTTCGGGCTTGGTTTTCCTGATGACACTCCACAGCGTCGCATCGCCGGTCAACTCGACGAGAACCTGCAATCCTGGAAGTGAATAAAGATCCCGATAATTCTGGGTGGTGGAAATTCCCAATGACGCGGCGTACCGCAACCCCTCGGCCCGGGGATTGATGTCAGCCACTCCCAGTACCTTCGGGCTGTGGTCGACATTCCCCCGGTCGGTCAGGTATTCGAGGAAAATTTTACAAAATTGGCCGCCGCCGATGATGGCCAGATGGGATGTCAGAAAATCGATGGTCATAACCGCTCAGGCGGGTTCGGTCTCAACCCGCTATTTTCCCGATGATGCAAACAGATTTCATTGATACCTATGTCGATTTCAGGGGACAAGGAGCACCGGGAGTTCGGACAGCTCCGCCACTCTGTGCGAAACGCCCCCCAGCCAGTATTCCTGAAACCAGTCTTTGCCGGTGCGTCCCATGACAATCAGAGTGGCTTTGTGGTCCCTTGACTGCCGTATGATTTCAGTGACCGTTTTGCCGATGGCCAAGCACGTTTCGGATTCAAGTCCCGCTTCGGTGAGGCTCCGGCTATATCTCTCCAGGCGAGACTGGCTCTCCTCCTCCATGGCCTTCAAAGCCGTCATCTCCATACCTCTTGACAATTTTTCATCGATATTATGCAGGACAACGGCCTTCTGCGCCAGGCCCTTGAGAGATTTAATCAGCTCCAGGGCGCGCTCCGAAGGCTCCGACCAGTCGGTCGCCAAAAGAGGCGTCTCGAAAATGCGGTCGTTGACCCGTGTCAGAACTTCCCCGGCCCATTCGTACTGAACCATGTACTTGCCCATGAGCACCGGCAGGGGGCTGCGCCTCAGGATATCGAGAACGTGGGAACCCACGTAGACCTTCTCGAAGGCACTGCGCTTTTTCCTTCCGGTAACGATCAGGTCGACTTTCTCCTCTTCCGCTATTGCCAGGATCTTACTGTTAACCGAACCGGTTTCGATTCTGACCGTGCATCGGACCCCTTTCGCGGCGATATTGTCCTGCCACTGCTCGAAGCGCAGCCGCGCGACTTCCTCCAGACGCTCTTCCTCTTCCTTCAGGTAGCCGCCGTAAGGAACGAAGGCGACGTCTTCTCTGGGGATGATGCTGGTCAGAACGATCTCCTTCAATCCGGCCTTATTCAGTTCGAGAACGGCCTCGAGGGCGTTGAAGGCCAGGTCCCGGAAACGCGTATTGAAAAGTACCTTTTCGATCTTCATGGCGTTCGCTCCTGTGGTTTAGAAGAAAATCAGGGTGACAAGCACGAAGCTGGGTATCAGAAAGATAATGCTGTACCTGAGGATGTAACCGAAAAAGCTCGGCATCGGCGTTCCTGCCTCCTCCGCGATAGACCGAACCATGAAGTTGGGCGCATTGCCGATATAGCTGCAGGCGCCGAAGAAGACCGCTCCGGCCGATATGGCCTTCAAGAACACCGCCTTCTCGGTCATCAACAGAGGCACCGCCTCGAGTTCCGTCATGCCGGAAAAAAAACTGCCGAGAGCCGTGTTGAAAAAGGTCAGGTAGGTCGGCGCATTGTCCAGAAAAGACGACAGCCCCCCGGTCACCCAGAAATAATGCGCCGGTTGTTTGACGCCGGCGACCAGAAAGGCCAGCGCGCCGTGAGTGCCGGCCTTGAGGATGAGCAGGCAGGGAATCATGGTGATGAAAATGCCGATGAACAGATAGGCGACCTCGATAATGGGAAACCAGGTAAAATCGTTATCTTCACGAATCGTTATCGACGTCGTCACCAGCGACAGAATTCCCATGACGATCAGCAGGATGTCGCGCACCCAATCCTGAACCGCGCGATGAATGCCCAGGGTGGTCACCTCTCCCCAGTCGACGATACCGCTCATCAGCACGGACCCGACAATGCCGGCCAGAAAGATGAAATTGTGGGTGCCCGATAACTTCAGAGGTTCTTTGACTCCGTCATCGGGAGCACGGGCCCCTTCCTTGCGGTAATAATACGTATCCAGCACAAAATAGATGACCAAAAGTATAACCGATACCACCAGCATGTGCGGCAGAATATTGAACGTCCAGAAGAAAGACACGCCGTGCAGAAATCCCAGGAAAAGGGGCGGATCGCCGAGCGGCGTCAACGATCCACCCACATTGGCCACCAGGAAGATGAAGAAAACGACCATGAAGGTCCGGTTTTTTCGATGTGCGTTGGCCCGCAGAAAAGGCCGTATCAGCAGCATGGCGGCACCGGTGGTCCCCATCCAGGAGGCCAGGAGGGTACCGATCAGCAATATAGTTGTGTTGAGAACCGGGGTCCCGCGCAAGGTGCCGCGCAGCAGGATGCCGCCTGAAACTGTGTAAAGTGACCAGAGCAGAATGATGAAAGGCACGTAGTCGGCCAGAATGATATGCAGTATTTCATAGATGGCCAATCCGCGGAACGCAATGAGGAAGGGAATTCCGAGGGTCGCGGCCCAGAACGCGGAAACTTTGCCGAAATGGTGGTGCCAGAAATCGGGAGCCAGAAGGGGGAACAGGGCGATGGACAACAGCATTCCGGCAAAGGGAATACAACTCCAAAGGGGCAGGAATTCACCGAGGTTCTCATGACCATGGCCACTGTCAGGTCCGCCTGGGTCGGATGCCGCCGGTTGTGAATGTCCGGAGTCCGAAGTGGCGGCCGCATGGGCCGTCGTCGGGAACCAGCCGCCTTCGTCTGAGGTACGGGCAACCGGAATATGTTCGGCTTCAAGATCTTGAGGGCCCGCTGTGGCGAAAGATACCGAAAGGATCATCAAAAAAACGGCCATCACCTGAATCACCAATTTCATCGTCCACTCCCTTCCAGCAGTAGGCTGTCACCTGTTTTCCGAGAATAAATCCTGTGAGATGGACCAAATTGTCAATGCCGTATGGATTGATTTCGTTAAGCGAACCGGCCGTCGCGTCTGAAAAAGGCACCCGAAACCTTCACCTTCGCGCTTGTCCAGGCGCTGCCGATAGGTGTCCCTTACGGCAATCCGGCCCATTGAGTCAAAAAGTCAAAAGAAACATGGACCGATTCGACCGGACGCGGACCGGGGACGATTTCAACAACCGAATTGGGGCCACTTCCCTCTTTAACATCGATACGTATGGGGCCGCAAGATCACTCTGCTCAGTGCCAATGAAACAGCGAGGCCACCCACAAACACCAGATATAGGATGACATGTCAAGTAAATAAAGATGGTTGCCGCCCATACGCCCTTCGACCGGCACCCAAGGGTAGATCATCCGTCAAAAACCCGTTTTTGAAGAGATTAACTCATTGTTGACAAGGGTTTTCATGTAAATTAATGTAGATCGTTTAAGTTAAGACGGGAAAACATGATGAAGATCATATCGACGATCGAAGAAATGAAAACCGCTGCAGACGGAATAAGGCGGGATGGACGACGAATCGCTTTCGTCCCGACCATGGGCTTTCTGCATGAGGGCCATCTGTCGCTGATGCGAATCGGCCGTAAAGCCGCCGACGCTCTGGTGACGAGTATTTTCGTCAACCCGGCCCAGTTCGGGCCCGGGGAAGATTTCGACACCTATCCCCGAGATCTGCAGAACGATCTTGACCTCTGCGTCAAGGAAAACGTGGACATCGTCTTTACCCCGACGGCCGATGCACTCTACCCCGACGGCCATGAAACCTATGTCAAGCTGAACCACCTTCCTAACCATCTCTGCGGTCTGTCACGGCCGGTATTCTTCACCGGTGTCGCAACGGTTGTCATCAAACTGTTGAATATCGTCAAGCCCCACGTGGCCGTTTTTGGAATGAAGGACTACCAGCAGTTGCTCATTATCAGAAGGATGGTTACGGACATGAACCTCGGCGTCGATATTATCGGCGCGCCGATCGTCCGGGAGACGGATGGGTTGGCAATGAGTTCCCGCAATGCCTACCTGACCCCCACCCAACGCCCCGCGGCGTTGACGTTGAACAAAGCCCTGTTACGGGCAAGGGAAATGGTTGAGGAGGGCGTGCGACAAGCTGTTCGAATCCTGCAGGAGGCCAAAAGGATCATCGATGCCGAAACCGAAACCGACATCGACTACCTGAGCATCTGTGATCCGTTTACGCTCGAAGATGTAGAGCACATCGACCGACCGGTGCTGATGGCAATGGCCGTGAAAATCGGCAAGACCCGCCTGATCGACAACATGATTCTCACGGCACTTACCGAAAAAGATGGTTCTGCCCAATAGGCCATACATATAAACGACAACGCTCTCGGTACTTCGAAAAATTCCCGCCCCGGGGCGGGAATTGCCCCGATACTGGTGGCGGAACATCCCAAATCTTGACGCTGGAAAGGATCAAGCATGGAAAAAGAGCAATTTTTCTTCACTTCCGAATCGGTAACCGAAGGGCACCCGGACAAGGTGGCCGACCAGATATCCGACGCCATCCTGGATGCCATCATCGCCGACGACAAGAACTGTCGGGTGGCCTGCGAAACTTTGGTGACGACCGGCCTGGCTTTTATCGCTGGAGAAATCACCACCAAGACTTACGTGGAAATGCCGCAAATCGTCCGCGATACCATTAAGGACATCGGCTACCACTCCTCTTTGATGGGATTCGACTGGCAGACGTGCAGCGTCATCACCAGTATCGATCATCAATCCCTCGATATCGCTCAAGGTGTCGACAAAGGCAACGGTCTCTACAAAGAGCAGGGCGCCGGCGACCAAGGACTGATGTTCGGATATGCCTGTAACGAAACCCCCGAACTGATGCCGCTGCCGATCATGTTGGCCCACCAGATCTGCCGCCGCCTGGCCGAAGTCAGGAAAAACGGATCACTCGACTTTCTGCGGCCGGACGGCAAGTCTCAGGTCACGGTGGAATACGAGAATGGTGTGCCGAAGCGGATCGACGCCGTCGTCCTCGCCGCCCAGCACAAACCGGACGTCGAACACGAATTGTTGCGGGACGCGATCATTAAAAGCGTCATCAACAAGGTGCTGCCGCAGGATATGGTCGATGTGGAAACCCGCTATTATGTCAATGCCACTGGCCGCTTTGTCGTCGGCGGCCCCATGGGGGACTGTGGCTTGACCGGCCGTAAAATCATCGTCGATACGTATGGAGGGCAGGGCAGTCACGGCGGCGGTTGTTTTTCCGGCAAGGACCCCTCCAAGGTCGACCGCAGCGGTTCTTACATGGCCCGGCACATCGCCAAGAACGTCGTCGCCTCGGGTATGGCCGACAAGTGCGAGATTCAAATCGCCTATGCCATCGGTGTCGCCGAGCCGGTCTCTCTGATGGTGGACACCATGGGAACGGGCAAAGTGCCCAAAAGCCGGACAAAGGAGATCATCAGGGAATGTTTCGACCTCCGGCCGGCCGCCATTATCGAGTATCTCGATCTGCAGCGGCCCATTTATCGAAAAACAGCCGCATACGGCCATTTCGGCCGCAACGAACCCGAATTCAGCTGGGAACAGACCCATATGGCCAATAAAATGCGGGAGCTCTCGGGACTGTGAACCAGAAAAGGAGATTCTGAATATAATGGAATACGATGTAAAAGATCTTAAATTGGCAAAAGAGGGCGCGCTTCGAATCGAGTGGGCCGACCAGAACATGATGGTGTTGGACCGCATCCGCAAACGGTTTGAAAAGGACAAACCGCTCAAGGGCGTGCGAATCGCGGCCTGCCTCCATGTTACCACGGAAACGGCTTCCCTGATGCAGACGCTGAAAGCCGGTGGTGCCCAGGTGATCCTGTGTGCCTCCAACCCCCTGAGCACCCAGGATGACACGGCCGCTTCGCTGGTGAAAAACGATCGAATTCCGGTATTTGCCATAAAAGGCGAAGACAACAAGACTTACTATTCCCACATCAATGCCGCATTGGACTTCAAGCCCCATTACACGATGGATGACGGGGCGGATCTGGTTTCCACGCTTCACTCCGAACGTTCGGAGCTTCTTCCTGCCGTAAAGGGCGGCACAGAGGAAACCACCACCGGAGTGATCCGACTGCGCAGCATGGCCGCAGAAGGTGTTCTGCAGTACCCGATCATTGCGGTCAACGACGCCCAAACGAAACATTTATTTGACAATCGCTACGGCACGGGTCAAAGCACGGTCGATGGAATCATCCGGGCCACCAACCGCCTGATCGCCGGCACCAATTTCGTGGTCTGCGGTTATGGCTGGTGCGGAAGAGGGGTGGCCATGCGCGCCCGCGGGATGGGAGCCAACGTTATCGTCACTGAAATCAATCCCCTGAGGGCCATTGAAGCGGTCATGGACGGCTTTATGGTCATGCCCATTCGGAAAGCGGCTGCTGTCGGTGATTTTTTCTGTACCCTGACGGGAAATATTTCCGTGATCCGCCGGGAGCACTTCCAGCTCATGAAAGACGGTGCCATCGTCTGCAACTCTGGGCATTTCAACGTCGAGCTCGATTTGGACGGGCTGAAGGACATCACCGCGTCGCGGCGAACGATCCGATCCTTCGTTGAGGAATACGTGCTGAAAAACGGACGGCGTATCAACGTGTTGGGCGAAGGTCGCCTGATCAACCTCGCCGCCGCCGAAGGACACCCCTCGAGTGTCATGGATATGAGCTTTGCCAACCAGGCGCTGAGCATCGAATACATGGTCAAAAACAACAGCAGCCTGTCCAAAAACGTCCATCCGGTGCCTGAAAAGATCGATCAACAGATCGCCAAGGAAAAACTGGCCGCAATGGGGACGAAAATCGATACCCTGACCGCAGAGCAGAAAAAGTACCTGGCATCCTGGGAAATGGGAACTTAGACATGGCGCGGACGAATGCGGACCGGCGGCTCTTGCGAGTACGGCCGGTTACGTCCGTCCGCCGCTCCACCGAAGCTTGGCCTTGAGCACGTCGTAATAATGCTGGCTCGGTTCGGAAATCATGTAAATCGGGTGAGGTGATTTGCTGATCACGATCGTATCCCGGTCATCAATGGGGACCCCTTGCTGGCCGTCGAAGGTCAGCATGATATCCGACGACCGCTCTGCAAGATTAATCGCCACTGTGGCTGAATCAGGGATGATCAACGGGCGGTTGGTCAATGTGAAAGGGCAGATGGGGGTCATGAGAACGGCCGGTACCGAGGGATGGATGACCGGCCCACCGGCGGCCAGCGAGTATGCGGTCGAACCGGTCGGCGTGGCGATGATGAGTCCATCAGCCCGGTAGGTCGTCAGGTAACGATCGTTTATGCGGGTTTCGATATGGGCCAGCCGGGCCAAGGCCCCTTTGTTGACGACAACGTCGTTGAGCACCGTTTCGACCGCCCGTTCCCGGTTGCGGCGAAGCACCCTTACCAGAAGTCGCATGCGGGTCTGAGTTGTAAATGTATCGTTTAAAATGGTTTCCGTCACGGACCGGAGCCGATCCTCGGCGATTTCGGCCAGAAATCCGACCTCACCGAACTTAACACCCAAAATAGGTATCCTCCGGTCTCCGATCCAGCGCACAGCTCCTAAAAAGGTACCATCGCCACCGAGGACCAGGATACAGTCCAGATCCGCAGGTGCCCTGTCCAGATTATCGTCCGGTTTTTCGCTATGGGGAGGAAGGCTCTCGCGACGGAGGGTGTCCACCCCTTTCCCAAGCAGCCACTGCTGGAGGGCATCCGCTTTACGGCTGACAACGGGGTCTGCTTTGACGATGATACCGATTTTTTTCACGCCACCAGCCCTTGTGTTGATCTTATCGGTGCATCAATTATGCAACTCCTGCACTCATACAGGCAAGTTCCTCAAACGGCAATATTTTTTTAGCGCGAAAAAGCAAATTCGCGCTTGACTAGATCCCGGCATCCGCTCTATAAACACATAATTTCAGGGGGGAGTAACAGATTTTCATCGTCATTACAAACTAATAGGAGGAAGTAAGATGCTTATGAAGAAACCGTTTACAATGGCTATCTTGTGCGTTTTTCTCATTTTTATATTCTCTGGAACCGGCATGGCGGCGGACACCATCAAGCTCGGTGTTGCCGGACCCCACAGCGGTGACCTGGCCTCTTACGGCATTCCCACGGTCAAGGCCGCTGAACTGGTGGTAAAGAAGATCAACGCCAAAGGCGGCGTCATGGGCAAACAGGTCGAGCTTCTTGTCGAAGACGATGTCTGCAAACCCGAAATTGCCACCAATACAGCAACCAAACTGGTTTCCGAAAATGCCGATGTCGTCCTCGGACATATCTGCAGCGGCGCCACGAAGGCAGCCCTCGGCATCTACAAGGATGCTAAGAAACTCGCCATGTCGCCGTCAGCCACCAACCCGGCCCTGACCCAAAGCGGAGATTACCCGAACTTCTACCGCACGATCGCTTCGGACGACGCCCAGGCCAAACTGGAAGTCGACTTTGCCCTCGATGTTTTAAAGGTTAAAAACATTGCCGTTCTGCATGATAAGGGAGACTACGGCAAAGGGCTGGCCGAATTCGCCAAGACTTACCTGGAGAGTGATCCACGGGCCAAAGTCGTTCTCTATGAGGGAATCACCCCGGGTGCCGTCGATTATTCCGCCGTGGTTCAAAAAATCAAGCAGTCGGGGGCGGAAGCGGTGATTTTCGGCGGCTACCACCCCGAAGCCTCCAAAATCGTCACCCAGATGCGCAAGAAAAAAATGAAAACGCTGTTTATCTCCGATGACGGCGTCAAAGACGATACCTTCATCAAGGTCGCGGGACAGTATGCCGAAGGTGTTTACGCCACCGGCCCCAAAGACCTCTCCAGCAACGCCATGTATCAGGAAGCCATAGAAGAGCACCGCAAAGCCTATGGGGAAGATCCCGGCGCTTTCTTCCCGCAAGCGTACGCAGCTACCTTGGCCCTGCTCAATGCCGTCGACAAAGCCGGATCGACGGACTACGATGCGCTGCGCAAAGCCCTCCAAACCAATGACGTCGAAACCCCGGTCGGCAAGATCCGTTTCGACGAAAAAGGCGATGCCATTGGTGTCGGTTTTTCCATGTATCAGGTCGAAAACGGCAAGTACGTGGAGAAATAACCCGAAAGGCGACCAATTTGGGGGGACAGGCGCGACGCCGCCTTCCCCCTGAATTTTTTATCGCACCCACTATCCGGCGGCACCCGGATTCAATTTGATGGTTCCACACCGATCTCTCTGGTAATCTCCCGCGACCGGTCGCAACACCGATAAGGTAAAACGGCACGGAACTGCGGAATTTCATTGGCGCCATCTGGACGAGAGGACACCATGTTCTGGGATTTCGATTACTTCATGGAGTTGTTTCTGGCGGGTCTCACGCGCGGAAGCATTTACGCCCTGATAGCGCTGGGCTACACCATGGTCTACGGGATCATCCAGTTGATCAATTTCGCCCACGGCGAAATCTACATGATCGGTGCCTTTACGGCTTTAATCGTCACCGGCGTGCTGACACTCATGGGCTGGAATACCGTGGCCATATTATTCATTGCCGCGGCACTGGCGTTGATTTATTCAGCAGCATACGGATACACTCTCGAAAAAATCGCCTACAAGCCTTTGCGGAAAGCCCCGCGCCTATCGGCTCTTATCAGTGCGATCGGCATGTCGCTTTTTCTGCAAAACTATGTGCTGCTGGCCCAGACATCCGACTTCTTGCCTTTTCCGGCCTTGATTCCTGATTTCAAATGGCTCGAACCCTGGGAACACATCGTCAGGTCTTCTCAAGTCGTCATATTTTCGACGACCGCCATCGTCATGGTCCTGCTGACATTTCTCATCAAGTTCACCCGCATCGGCAAAGCCATGCGCGCCGTTTCCCAGGACAAGGAAATGGCCATGCTGGTCGGCGTGGACGTCAACCGGGTCATTTCGGTGACCTTTATCGTCGGATCGACGACGGCGGCCATCGGCGGCGTTCTGATTGCCTCCCATATCGGCCAGATCAACTTTTACATCGGCTTCATCGCGGGCATCAAGGCTTTTGTCGCTGCGGTTCTGGGGGGCATCGGCAGCATTCCGGGAGCCGTGCTCGGCAGTCTGGTTCTGGGGTGGACCGAAAGTTTTTTCACGGGTTACATCTCCAGTGATTACGAAGATGTCTTCGCCTTCCTGTTTCTGGTATTCATCCTGATTTTCAGACCATCGGGCATCCTAGGCCGCTCGGAGTCGGAGAAAGTGTAACCGATATCCGGCCAAACAGGCTTAAATGAATACACATACCTAGCGATAGGACGACAAAATTGATTAACCTTGATGAAATTAAAAAGTCGTTGCTGGTCTCGATCTGGTTCGTATTTCTGACGTTCCCGATCATGGTCATCCGTGTCAACACCATTTATAAACGGGTGGAATGGCGCTGGGAAAACATGTTGTGGGTGGGTGTCGGCAGTTTCTTTTTCTCTTTTCTCTGGCGCTATTTAATGCGCCGCAAAGAGTTGGGCGGCAAAACCAGTCCGGCCGAAGAGGCCGAGGTTCGGATAACCCTGAGTCAGCGGATCATGGAAGACCGTCGGATCTACGTGCCACTGCTCGCCGCGATCTTCGTTTTCGTCGCGGTTTACCCCTTTGTCTTCAGCATGTACCAGACCAACATCATGATCAACGCCCTTATTTACATCATGCTCGGCTTGGGTATCAACATCGTTGTCGGATTGGCCGGCCTGCTCGATCTGGGATATGTCGCCTTCTACGCGGTCGGCGCTTATACCTATGCCCTGCTCAACTACCACTTCGGGCTCGGCTTCTGGTTGGCCCTGCCCATCGGCGCCGCCATGGGTGCGTTGTTCGGGATCCTGCTCGGTTACCCCGTCCTGCGACTCAGGGGGGACTATCTGGCCATCGTCACTCTGGGATTCGGCGAAATCATCCGCCTGATTCTTGAAAACTGGAATGAATTTTCTTTCGGCCCCAGCGGGATCGCCAACATTCCACGGCCCGGCTTGCCCGGTATCAAGATGAACTTGGAGCAATCCACTGTTTTCATCTATTTCTTGATGATCGCCCTGGTTGTATTCACCATATTTGTCGTCAACCGGCTGAAAGACTCCCGAATCGGAAGGGCTTGGATCGCTTTACGGGAAGACGAGGTCGCCTGTCAGGCCATGGGGATTGACCGCACCAAAACCAAGCTGACCGCCTTCGCTCTGGGTGCCACTTGGGCCGGCATGGCCGGTGTCCTTTTTGCCGCCAAAACTACTTTTATCAATCCGGCCAGCTTCACCATTTGGGAGTCGATCAATATTTTGTGCATCGTGGTGCTCGGTGGAATGGGATCGATTGCCGGGGTCATTTTCGGCGCTTTGATCCTGATTCTTCTTCCTGAATACCTGAGGGCTTTTTCAGAGTACCGGATGCTCCTGTTCGGCATCATTCTTGTGAGTATGATGGTTTTCCGGCCTGGTGGTATCATCACCGAAGTCCGCCGCACATACAAATTTAAAGGCCTGGATGAATAACACCTATATTTATCGAGACGGTACCTGTTTATGAAACCGATAATGGAAGTGAAGCAACTGACCATGGACTTCGGCGGTCTGCGTGCCCTGGACAGCGTCGACCTTGACATACTGGCGGGAGAGATCGTTGCGCTGATCGGACCCAACGGTGCCGGTAAAACCACCTTTTTTAACTGCATAACGGGTATCTACCCACCGACTAATGGCGAAATGAACCTTCGACCGCCGGGCAAGTCTAAAATTAGGATCAACGGACTCAAACCAAACAAGGTAACCGAAGCCGGAATGGCCCGAACTTTTCAGAACATCAGACTGTTTCCGACCATGACGGTCCTGGAAAACGTGATGGTGGGCCGACACTGCCGCCTGAAATCGGGTATAGCAGGCGCTGTCTTTAGGCCCCCTTCCACTATGAAAGAAGAAAAGCAGGTAGTGAAAGACAGCTACCACATTTTGGAAAAAATCGGGTTGGAACAGTTCGTCAATGAATATGCCATGAACCTGCC
This sequence comes from uncultured delta proteobacterium, assembly GCA_963792945.1. Taxonomy (GTDB): domain Bacteria; phylum Desulfobacterota; class Desulfobacteria; order Desulfobacterales; family SG8-13; genus JARFQH01. The sequence continues at coordinate 148,124 of CAWBYM010000003.1, forward strand.
ATACGGCGCCCAACGTCGGCTGGAGATCGCGCGGGCCATGGCCACCGAACCATTTATACTGCTGCTTGATGAACCGGCGGCTGGCATGAACCCGAAAGAGACCGAAGCGTTAGACGAGCTTATTCTCAAATTGCGTCAAGAGGAAAGGGTTTCCATCCTGCTGATTGAACATGATATGAAATTGGTAATGAGCCTTTCCGACCGGATATTCGTGGTGGATTACGGCAAAAAGATTGCCCAAGGAACACCGGAGGAAATCAAGAACAATCCGGCGGTGATTAAAGCCTACCTTGGAGAAGAGATCGATGCTTGAACTCAGAAACATTCATACATATTATGGTAACATCCATGCGCTCAAAGGCATCAGTATCGAAATCTCGGAAGGCGAAATCATTACCCTGATAGGAGCCAACGGCGCCGGTAAAAGCACCACCCTGATGTCAATCTGCGGCATCGTTCCTCCCCGAACGGGTGAAATCCTTTTCATGGGGCAACCGGTCCAGGCCCTCAGCCCCAACCAAGTGGTCAGTCTGGGCATCAGCCAGGTCCCGGAAGGACGAAGAATTTTCCCCTATCTGACGGTAATGGAGAACCTGGATATGGGCGCCTTCCTCCGCCCGGATAAAGAGACCGTCAAAAAGGACGTCGATTATATCTTCTCACTGTTTCCCATTCTTGCCGAACGCCGCAACCAGGCCGGCGGCACCCTCAGCGGCGGCGAACAGCAGATGCTGGCGATATCGCGCGCCCTGATGGCCCGTCCACGTCTGTTGCTGATGGATGAACCATCGCTGGGCTTGGCTCCGATCATCGTTCGACGGATATTCGACATTATCAAGAAGATCAATTCTGAAAACAACACCACCATCTTTCTGGTTGAACAAAACGCCAATCTGGCACTGAAGGTGGCCGACCGGGGCTATGTGATGGAAACAGGCCGCATTACCCTGACCGATTCGGCCGAAAATTTGTTGGCAAACGAAAATGTCCGTAAAGCCTATCTGGGGATTTAACCAGCACCTATCCATCGAAATTGTATTCACTTTCTGCTCTCCGCTGCGACTGAATTGATTCCTATAGTTGCCACCTGTATCTATCCCACGACCGACAAGAAGGCGAATTGTAATACATTTGAATACATATTGATTACATTTGATTGACAAATATGGCCGGCCCTGATAGAATGGTCTCGCTTCTTCCTGACACATCAGCGGTCGGGATAAGGTGATGATACCGGTCACCGAAACCCGAAAAACGATCTTAACACCCTCGATGAGAAAATGGCATGATGTACGTGGAGGAATCGTGCAGAAATTAGCATCACTCATCCTCTGTCTTTTCTTTCTTCTTGGATGTCCTGTGGCATTGATTGCCGGCGAATGGCCTATCGACGGTAACGGGGATAGCTGGCATCAGCTCGGGAATGACTCACCCTATACCCGTAAACACCTCCGATACGAAAACCGTTCTTTGCTCAATAGCCGGCTGGCCTTTGACTTCCCACTGTTTTTCCCAAATCTTTATATAATGACCAACGCTCTTTCATTCGATGTTTCAGACCACAAGAATATCAGGCTACAAACGGACAGTCACGAGCTTGTTCTTCACGATGATCTGGATACCCAAATCACTTTAAACGAATACGATCTGGCCCTGTATTACGATATCCCGATAGTCCGAACCATAACGGCCGATATGCTCAATATCGATCTCGGCCTCAACGTGCGCACCGTCGATTTCGACGGGAGCACAGAAAACGATCTGCTCGGCAAATCAACCAAAAGTTTCATTATCCCCATTCCGATGGTCTTCGGCGCTTTTCAGTTCCAGCCACTACACACGCTGGCCCTGGAAGCCGAGGGGCGGGGGATCTCCCTTGGTGCCAACAAGGCCTTCAGCCTGGTCGGCCGCATTCGGTGGAACCTGATGGATGATGTATATGCAGCGGGTGGATACCGTTACGACAAGTTCGATATCGATTACCAGGGCGTGCTTATCGACACCGATATCAGCGGTCCGTTCTTCGAGGCCGGACTCGCATTTTAAAACCGCTCAATCTCCCCGTGTTACCCTTCCTGACAACCTCTCCGCAAAACGACTCTATCCATTAAAACATCATTTTATAATATTTTTTTGAAATTCTCTTGACACGATTTTATCGGTTGGATATTGTTCATGCTATGAACAATTATTTGGCCGGCCCCATGCATGATATCACCCCCTATCAACTGGAGCAGTTCCAGATCCTGGTCAGCCGCCTCTACCAGTGCTGCCAAGAGCGCATGCAGTATCAGAGCGACAGATTTGAGCTTCCCGATGCCGAACTGCGATGCCTCCTGCTCTTCGGAGATGAACGCTACCTCACCCCCAAGGGTATCGCCCAGAAAATGAACGTGGTGAAAAGCCGAATCTCGATTATCATCACCGGACTGATAAAAAAGGGGCTCATACAGCGCATAAAAGACCCGGAAGATTCGCGTGTCCGCCTACTGAGCCTGACAGCTGATGGCCAAAAAAAGCTGAACAATATTAGAGAATTTATGAGCAACGTGCACGAACAGGTCCTGCTGCAGATTCCACCGGAACAGCGCAAACTCCTGCTCATCAACCTCGATCTGCTCAAATCGTCAATGGAAGCGGTCAAAGAACTCATGGTGTGATCCTGTTCGAGAATATACCGCTATTTGGCAACGACTGAACGGGTACTGCCCCGGCAACAATTCCGCATTAACAAGCGACCCGACCGATACGGAGCGGCTGGGTTTGCGCATAAAATGTTCATAGTATACACTTGTTGTTAAATTAACATGCCATAGTTGTTTATCTTAATTGATTATTATATATATGACACCATAAACAAATGGAGGGCGCCATGCAACAAGCAGAAACCATTATCCCGCAAAACGATGTCAGCGTGCAACACATTGAAGAACAATTGGCCGCGCTTAAGAACCGAATCGATGTTCTGGACAAAAAAGCGACCGATCCAAAGGTCTCCATGATCGTTTTCAGCGGCGATCTTGACAAAGTCCTGGCATCTTTCGTCATCGCCACTGGGGCGGTGGCAATGGGTATGGAGGCGGTGATGTTCTTCACGTTCTGGGGGACACCGGTTCTAAGGGACAAAAACAAAGCCGTAGGCGGCAAAGATACCATGAGCAAAATGTTCGGCACCATGCTTCCCAAGGGCACCAGCGAGGTGAAATTGTCGAAGATGAACATGGCCGGCATGGGAACGGCAATGATGAAATCGCTAATGAAGAAGAAAAATGTCGCCTCCCTCGAACAAATGCTGGCGATGGCCGAAGAGCTTGGCGTTAAGATTTATGTTTGTGAGATGTCCATGGACCTAATGGGATTCAAACGCGAAGAGATGATTGACTATGAGAACCTAACCTTCTGCGGTGTGGCCAAATTTCTCGAAGAAGCCGGCAACAGCCGCATTCAACTGTTCATTTAAACAGGATAAAACACCATGTGATCAGGAGGCGTTGTTATGAGTGAAGAAATCAAAATTGAAAAAGTAATGGATTTGAAAGGATTGCCCTGCCCTATGCCGGTGGTAAAAGTCAGCAAAGGAATCAAGGAGGTCGAAATCGGGCAAGTCATCGAAGCGCATTCAACCGACCCTGGCTCGCTAACCGATTTTCCGGCATGGGCCCGCACGAGCGGCAATGAAATCTTGAAGACCGAGCAAGACGGTAAAGTCATCAAGTTTTTTATCAAACGCCAAGCCTAACCGACACCGGAGAGCGGCAGGGCCGACACGGCCGGCCGCTCCCTCCCGTCATCGGTTTGTCAACAGGAGGCCGCCGTGCAAACCGTCATGTATTTTATATTGGTACCGATGGTCTATATCGCCTTTGCGGTATTTTTTTTGGGGATCACCTATCGCATCATTTCGATCTGGCAAAAACCCAAATTGCCATCCACCCAACAAATCTATCCTTCTAAAAACCCGAAATGGCTGTGGACGCTATACGATACATTTCTGTTCCCCACGGTGCTACGGCATAAACCGCTGTTGTGGTTGTTTCTGATATCATTTCATATCAGCCTGGTTCTCCTGCTCGTCGGTCACCTGGAACTGATCGCGGATATCGGGATTTTTCAGATTGTTCCGCACGAAATATTTTTGGGGAACGGGTTCGTTGGGCTGACAATCGCTGTCTGCCTGCTCTTTTTTCTTTTCCGACGTTTTACTTCACCGGTAAAAGACCTGTCGATTCCAGAAGATTATTATCTCCTGATTCTGATCTTCCTGATCGTCATTTTCGGCAGCGAAATGGACTGGGCGCGAAGCTGGTACGATTACGGTGAAATGACAGTTGAAGACTATCGCACCTACATGGTCAGCCTGCTGATTTTCAAACCAGAGTTGCCTTACAATACGACCTTTTCCGGCCATTCCTTCATGCTGGTTCTGCATGTATTCTTCGCCAATCTGTTTTTAATCGTCTTTCCTTTTAGCCAACTGATGCATTCGATTCTGTCACTTCCCATGAACAAACTGAGAAGAGGTTGATCAAAATGGACAGCAAGACCAAAGCGGAACTGCTGAAACTCTTTCGCAGCAAAATCACCCGGACAATGAGTTACTACCTGGAAACCTGCACCCGCTGCGGAACTTGTACCGACGCCTGCCATGCTTATGCATCGACGGGGCAAACCAAATACATCGCCGCCTACCGCCACGAGATCGTGCGGCGATTATACAAAAAGTATTTTAAAGCCCGCGGAAACTTCTGGCCCTCTGTGGGAGAGGCGAAAGAACTCGACGACGTGGCCATCGAAGAGCTTTTTGAGGCGGCGTATTCCTGCACGGGTTGCCGGCGCTGCATGGTGTACTGCCCTTTCGGTATCGATACCCAGATGCTCATGTCCATTGCCAAGCTGCTGCTGATCGGTGCCAATGCCGAGCCGGAAATCCTGACTCTGTTAGCCGATACTTCTGTTGAAAAAGGCAAATCACTGGAGTTTTTCAAAGAACACTTTCTCACTGGAATCAAGCAACTGGAAGAGGACGTCGTGGAGAAATGGCGCACGGAAGCCGGCCATTCGACGATTCCGGTCGATGTGGAAGGCGCCGACCTGCTCTACGTGGCCTTGGCGGGGGCACATTCCATTATTCCGGCAGCCGCCATTTTCAATGCTGCCGGTGAAAATTGGACTTTGAGTTTCTTCGAGGCGGTCAATTTCGGTGCCTTTGTGGGAGACCCCACAAAAACCAAGTTGATCCTCGACCGCATTGTCAACGAAGCCCGGCGGCTAAAGGTCAAAGAGGTCTGCGTTTGTGAATGCGGCACGGCCTTCAGGATCATGAAACAACTCGCCGGGGAACAGCCTTTCAAGGTTTCGGCCATCACCGAGGTTCATGCCCGTTACCTGCGTGAGGGCCGTATACAAGTCGACAAGACGATTTTCACGGAGCCTGTGACCTATCACGACCCCTGCCAGATCGCCCGAAACGCCGGGGTGAGCGATGAGCCCCGCTACATTTTGCGGCAGCTGACGAACAATTTCAGGGAAATGACCGATGACCCCCGCTACAACTGGTGCTGCGGTGGCGGCGGCGGTTTGGTGGCCCTGGGAGATGAGACCCTCGACTTCCGCATGAAATCGGCCAAGGTCAAAGCCGATCAAGTCAGGGCGTCCGGTGCCGCAATTTTGTCTACGGCCTGCGAGAATTGCCACACCCAGCTCAGCAATCTCAACGACCATTATAAAATGGGGGTTCAGGTGCAATTCCTCTCCTCGATGGTTGCCGACGCCCTGATCGGTGCCGGCAAAGAGGCCGCGACATCGTGAGAATCTGGGTGTATTTCTGCTCGGACGATATGGGGATTCAATTCATCAACAAAGGAGGTGCACACAAACATTTTATAAGCGGACGCTTTAAAAGACCACCCCCAAATTATAAAATGGAGGAGATGATGAGAAAGACATTTGCCGTTCTGTTTATTTTTTCACTTGTCCTGGGTCTGGGTGCCAGCGTAGATGCCACCAACGGCGACAACCTAATCGGCGTTGGTCCGATCTCGCGCGCCATGGGCGGTGCCGGAGTTGCCGCTCCCCAGGATGCGACCAGCGCCATCTTCGCCAACCCGGCGGCCATGTGTTTCGGCCCCTATTGCCCGGGATCGTCCGTCGATTTCGCCGGGACGATATTTGTGCCATCCGTCAAAGGCAATGCCAATTACGGTCTGCCCGGTTTTTCCGGCAGTGACAGCAGCGAGCTGCCGCCATCGGTCATACCGGCCATCGCCGTCACCTCACCCATCAACGAGAAATGGCGCTTCGGTGCCGGTATGTACGGTGTCTCCGGGTTGGGCGTTGACTATAAAGACACAAATATCGACTTTTCACGCATGCCGCTGCCGTCTCCACCGGCACCTCCAGGTGCCACATTTCCTGCAGTTTACACCCAACTTCAAGTGCTCAAGCTAGCGCCAAACCTGGCTTATTTGATCACCCCGAACTTTTCGGTCGGCGGTTCATTAGAAGTTGTCTGGCAGAGCCTCGACCTGGGGGAGGGAGCTTCTCCGGGTTATACCGTCGGGCTGCAGTTGGGCGCCCTCTATCATTGGGACAAATTCAATTTCGGCCTCTCCGTCACCACACCCGAAAAGGTCAACCACAAAAACGTCTCCAAATTCGGCAATCCCGCCGGCGAATACCAGGATCTGGAGCTGGAAGCCCCGTGGAGGGTCCAGGGCGGGATCTCCTTCGAACCCAACAGCCAATGGCTTTTCGAGGGCTATGCCCGCTGGCTCGGATGGAGCAGTGCTGCGGGCTACGAGGACTTCGACTGGGACGACCAGTGGGTCTTCGGCATCGGCGGCCAATGGAAGCCGGCCGAAAAGTGGGCCCTGCGGATCGGCTACAACTACGGCAAAAGCCCGGTCAAGGTCCACAACGGTTGGAATCCCGACCCGTTTGATCCCACCAACACCGTCGACGTTCAGGGGACCCCCGTCAATCGCGTGGGTTATGAAACCCTTCGCATCATCGGATTTCCCGCGGTGGTGGAACACCACATCACCGGCGGCGTCGGCTACAAACTGACCGACACCGTCGCCCTGAACTTGTCCTTCATGTACGCGCCGGAAAATACCATTAAAGAGACGTCGGCTTTCAATGCCATCACTCTGGAATCGAAGCTCAGCGAATGGTCGACCACTTTAGGGCTCACCTGGTATTTCTAAGGTTATCCGGGGGAATGGAAAATTCATTCCCCCACCCCTCATGTATGTCCGCCGATAAGCGCCCTTACCGTTTAAAGTCCGACGGAATGACCCGGCCGCCTGTCATAGCCGAACAGAGTCAGTACCCATATTATGTGTTGATTGAATATAAGAAGAACGGTGTGTGATTAAGTGCTGAGAGACATTAGCGAGGAATCCGGTCAGGCGGGGCTCAATCCGAGATCGTAAAAAAAGCTTTATTCTCAATGATTTTAGGCCCGGAATTTCTCGGCGCCCGGGATGGCGGAGCGTCGGGAGCCCGCAGAATGATTTCCACCCTCCGGTTGCGGCGGCGGCCATCCGCCGAATCATTCGATTCCATCGGCCGGTATTTGCCGAAACCCATGGTCGATACGCGTCCCGGCGATATGGCCGCTTTGGCCAATAGAAACTCGGCCACCGTGGCGGCCCGGGCAATGGACAGCTTCAAATTGGATCCGTATGGGCCGCCATTGAGAGGTACATTGTCCGTATGTCCGGCAATGATGATGTCACCATCGGTTGCGCCAAGTACGCTTCCGATTTTCAACAATAACGGTTCCATCTGGTCCTTGATGTCCGCCTTGCCGGAGTCGAAGGCAGTTTCCCCCATCAATCGGATGGTCACTTCTTCTTCCCCCACCTCCACCTGGACCAATTCCTTCATTTGTTGAAACCGGGTTTCGATCTCCCTCTTGAGTTGCACCCCGGCATTTTTCTGAGTGGAAACGAACTCTTCTCGCGGTTTGGTGGGTATCAGCTCCTGGTCAAAATCCTTGGCGATCATCTTGACCCCTTTTGGGACTTGAAACGCCCGGACTTTATGCTGAACCCCGAAGGCCTTGGCCAGAGATCCTGAGACTTCCTTGTATTTGGCCTTATCCATCTCTGAAAATGAGAGCAGCAGGACGAAAAAACAGAGCAGCAGACTCATGAGATCGCCGAAAGTGACGACCCACGCCGGCGCACCTTCCTCCGCCACAGCAGCCTGTAAATCTATTGCGTCGCTCATTTCTTATTCTTCTTGGCCGTCTTGTCCGGGCTCGCTTTCTCGCGGTCCTTAGGGGAGAGGTAGATTTTCAGCGCCTCTTCGAGGACCATGGGTGACATGCCCTGGGCGATCCCGATAGCGCCTTCACGCACGATGCGGCGGTTTTCCTGCTCCTGTTGGCTGCGCAGGGCAAGCTTGTCGGCAATGGGCAGGCAAACCAGGTTGGCCATCAGGGCCCCGTACAGGGTTGTCAATAGGGCGATGGCCATCGCTGGGCCAATGCTGGAGGGATCGGACATGCTCGCCAGCATTTGTACCAGGCCGATCAGGGTACCGATCATCCCGAATGCCGGAGCCGAACTACCCATGCCCCGAAAAACGCTCTGCCCAACGATGTGACGTTGGATGGTCTGCCGGATATCTTTGTCGAGCATCTCCGAGATGAGTTTTTCATCCAATCCGTCGGACAGGTAGCGCACAGCCTTGGCCGAGAACGAATCGATGGCCTTCTGATTTTCCAAGGCTATCAGGCCTTCTTTTTTCGCAATTTTTGAGAATTCCACCAACTTGGTGATGAGTTCCTCCGGCGAATCAAGCTTGACCATGAAAGCCTTCATGACGACCGCCATCGAGTTGATGACATCTTTCATGGAGAATTTGATGAAACAGGTGGCGAGTGTGCCGCCAACAACAATCAGTATACCGGGTACATTAATAAATATGAGGGCCGATCCGCCAATGGCGACCGCCAGAATGACGAGGATTGTTCCCCCAAAAAGCCCGATGATCGTCGCGATGTCCATATAGTTCCTTTTGAAGCCCGTTCAGAAAGATTTGGTCGATTTGGTTCAATAAACACTATCGGTCTTTTTGGGGAAAACTTGAACGCGAAACTTGCCGCAAATAGGCCCTGAAAGTGACAGTTATCAAAAATTTAACTCGCAATTATCTCTTTGAAAATTTTACTAAAGGCTCTGTCAGCGTCCGGCAGGGGCGGCAGAATCTCGGGAAAGATCTCCTTGATCTGCTTCACCTCCAGGACCCACCCAAAACCCAACGTATCGAAATAGACAATCCCCTCCGGACTCATCATCGGTGTAACTCCCTGTTGCAATAGCGCTTTCCCACTATCCTGGTTGACAATCAAGATCGCGATGCCCAAAGTGAGGCTTCTGTGCCAAAACCGTTAAGACGAAAACCCTGTCTATTCTGGGTATCGTCATCATGCGGAATTTCTTGAGACATATTCAGCGCATTCTTGGAATGCCGGAGACGGCAGCCCGCCCCAAGATGGGAATGTTTCATGCATTTTTCGGAATCTGTCTTATATTGTAAATGAAAGGGCTGACTATGATCACATTCAGACGTTGGTATGATGTGTTGAAAAAGTATATCGGCCGGTTTAAACCCCCACAGTCGGCCGGCCGGATGGTGTGGGCACTGGAGGATGGTGAAACCGCACCCGCTGACCGATGTGTGGGGTGTCATGCACCGCTGGAAGAGGCCGGGGTGTCAGCCGTCGACAAATTCAGCCATCACCCGAAAAATCGCTCTGTCGATAACGGATATCCGGCATTGGATGCCCAGAAGGCCGTCAGCCGCATCACCAATCAGGATATCGACTCCACAGGTTTCGACAGTTTGGAATCCTACGCCGACGGATTGAGCATACCGCAGGAAACCATTGTCAAGTGGGTCAATGCCGGTATTTTGAGCCCCAGAGAAACCGAGGAAGCCGAAAAAATATTAAGAATTATGAGGGATAGGGACCGCCGAAGCGGATAGTCTTCGGCATTATGTCCGTGGGTGCAGAGTCGGTGCGCAACAGCAGACCGTTTGGATCGATTCAGATGAAACGATCGGTATCAGGCATGAATCGTTTGCTGACGTTTCTTCAGATGTGGGGAAATGTTCACCGGATAAACCTGACGGGCGCAGATATCTTTATACTCATTGCTCAGTTTTTCAAAATTCTCTTTGAAAAACCGGCGGATGTCAGCGAGCGGGGGATGGGGTCGAACCAGGCGGCCGGACGTCACCGCCGAAGCGAGCAGGGCTGAGCCCGTATCATGGGTTTCATTGCGCAAACCGATGATATCTTGGCGGTAAAGACCATTATCGTGCAGGAACCGAAACACCTGCTTCTCACCCCCAAGGGTTCTCTTTCCAGGGCTTAATTTGCGGACATCGCGCTGGCCGTAGCGCACCATCTTGTAGACGATATCGGCAAATGGGGCATCTGCGGATACTCCCAGACTGGTCCCCACGCCAAAGGCATCGATTTTCGCTCCGGACTTCAAGGCTTCGTCGATCTTAAACTCGTCAAACCCGCTGCTGGCATAAATTTTGACCTCACCCAGGCCGGCCTCGTTCAGTATTTGGCGTACCTGTCGGCTCAACAGTACCATATCGCCGCTGTCGAGACGGACCCCCCGGAGCCTGTGCCCCTTCTTTTTCATCTTCAGGGCGACCTTCACCGCGGCGGCAGCGCCCCTCAAGGTATCGAAAGTGTCGATCAAAAACACCGAGTTATCGGGAAATACACTGGCATAAGCCATGAATGCGTCCTCGTCGCTGCCGAATGCTTGAACAAAAGAGTGCGCCATGGTCCCCGACAGGGGGATGCCGTACCCTTGCCCTGCCAGGACATTGCTGGTGCCGGAGAAACCAGCGATGTAAGTATTGCGGGCGACCTTGATTCCGGCATCACACCCTTGCGTGCGCCGCAGGGAAAAGTCGATCAGCGGCCGTCCCGAAGCGCTGTAAACACAGCGTGCGGCTTTGGATGCAATCAGGGTCTGAAACCCAATGGTGTTCAGTAAAAACGTCTCGATGATTTGAGCCTCGATCAATGGTGCAGTGACTTCGACAACCGGTTCATTGGTAAAAAATATCGACCCCTCCGGTAAGGCGAAAATATCCCCGGTAAATCGCAACTGCCTGAGATAGGCTATAAAATCATCCTTGAAGAGTCCGGTCTGGTTTAAAAACGATAGGTCTTCGTCGGTGAAGTGCAGCGATGTCAATTCGTCGAGTACGTCCTGGAGGCCAGCCGCAACGAAATAATTGCGCTGGGGGGGGAAACTTCTGATGAAAAGAGAGAAGGTGGCCGGCTCGAAAAGGCCCCGTTCAAAGTAGCCGGCAGCCATGGTCAGCTCATACAGGTCAGTGAAAAGCGGTCCGAGTCGATGCTTGACGGTCATAATACCCTTTGCTGCCGGAAAGACTGTCTCCGATTCACCCCTCCACGCCTTACCTGATTCCGATAGAGCGGTTACCGGACGACAGGTCCGATTCAAACGATGCGGGCACCGTAAAGTTGGCTCATCCGCTTGAGGGCGAATTCGTGAAATGCTTGATCAAAATCGGCCACGCCATCGGCGGCAACCGATATGCTGTAGTCCCGATTGGCCAATCCGCCGACAGTATCCATTACGCAAATGGAGGTGCAGACACCCACGACTTCGACTTCTTTAACCTTCCGATCTGCCAGGATCTTATCCAGATCGGTGCCATAGAACCCGCTGTATCGTTTCTTGTTTACGACGATATCGATGGGTCCCGGTGCCAGCTCAGGAATAACTTCACTGCCCCAGGTTCCGGCGACGCAGTGCCGGGGAAATTTCTCGAACTCGGCATCGTTTTCATCGTGGGCATCTTGGAGAAAAATGACGGCATATTTCCGGCCGCGGTAATCTTCTATCTTTTGGCGAATGAACGGTACGATGTCGCGCGCGGTTTTCCCACAGAAAAGGGCGCCATTTTCATCGATGAAATCATTGAGCATATCGACGACGATGAGAGCCTTGTCGGACATTGTCGCCTCCGGTTGCGTTCGATTGGGTCGCATCAAATCGGATAATAACCATCAACGAAGCAAATGCCAACGGGTCGCAATCTCGGATATATCCGACTGTGGCAACGACTATTGCCGATCGAAACCCCCAACGCTCATGACAGCGATCGTTCTCCGAGATTCCCATAGCGGTGATAGGAATCGCAAATACTCTGATTGACAAAGTAATGGAGGAGTTCGATTCGGCCGTCCATCATCACCGGGGCGCAGGCAACATAGTACCCGGTTCTTGCCGCCGCCTTGTATACGCCAGCGGGAACCCTTCGGGGATCGGCGCAGCGGATGCGTTGAATTTCCGGCATGGCCTCGATAACTTGCTCATCGGTTTGGACTTCAAACGCCGCGTCTTCGACCAGCTTCAAACCGTCTTGGGTTTTCAAAAAAGCCACACCCGGGTGGTCCACTCCCGGAGCGACGCTGATCATACAGTCACAGCCTGAAAGGCGGACCGCCGCGATGCGGGCCAGCACGTCGAACAGGGTGTCTGCGGCGTGGATTCGCACCATTACTCGACCGACCGGCAGATAGCGCAGGATATTGTCCTGGCCGCGCAGGTGGAAATAGTCGTTGTTCCGTGAAAATATATTTTCAACATGGTAGAGATAGTTTTTGATGGCCCGAACGGTCATCCGGATCTCATCTGACACCGCACCAAAAGACCCCCAGTCGGCTTTGCGCTGCCAGGCCTGAGCCAACCGCAGCAAAGCGTGGTCTTTTTTGATGACGCTGACCCGGGGATAAGCAATCTCCTTGAAGGACATGAACTGGGAAACGTAGTTGGGTGACCCGGCCTTGATCGCCGGCCCCAGGGCCGATTTCCCCATCCCGCCGAACGGTTGCCGCAGGGTCACCGCTCCAGTGGTGCCCCGGTTGACATACAGGTTTCCGGCCCTGACGCGCTCTTTCCAGAAATCCTGTTCGCGACGATCCAGGCTCTCCAGGCCGGAGGTCAAACCATAGCCGGTGGCATTCACCAGGTCGATGGCCTGCTCGAGAGACGCCGCCCGCATGACCCCCAACACGGGACCGAAAAGTTCGGTGGTATGGGTAAATGATCCGGGTGCGACGTCCCACTTGATCCCCGGTGTCCAAAGGTACGGATTCCCGTCGAGGTTTCGCGACTTCAGAGCCCACGATTCTCCCGGTTCGAGCTGTTCTATCCCCCGTTTGAGCACTCCGGTCGGGGGACGGATTAAGGGCCCCAGCTTATTCTTGAAATCCCAAGCCGATCCCACCTGGATACTGCCGGCCGCATCGATGAGCTGTTGTTTAAAGTGCTCGTCAGCATATATTTCCTCTTCCAGTATCAAAAGTGAGGTTGCGGAACACTTTTGCCCGCAGTTGCTGAAGGCGGAATGGATAACGTTCTTGATGGCCTGGTCGCGGTCGGACATGGCTGTGACGATGGTGGCATTTTTCCCTCCGGTTTCTGCCGCAAGAAAAAGATCCGGCTTGCTGGACAGCATTTTCAGTCCCGTGTCGGTGCCACCCGTAAGAATGACGAAATCGACACCGGCATGGGTTACCAGCTTTTGCCCGGCTTGACTCCCGGAGCAGGGCAGAAACTGGAGCGTGTTCTTGGAGACACCCGCCCGCCAAAAACATTGGCACATCACCCAGGCCACCAGAACGGCATCCGAAGACGGTTTGAATATAACGGTGTTGCCGGCAGCCAGGCTGGCCACGATGCCCCCGCATGGAATGGCAATGGGAAAATTCCACGGTGAGACGACACAGCCAACGCCTTTCCCCCGGGTGCTGATGGTGTCCGAGGCCGCAAAGGGGTATGCTGAATAGGGGTAATATTCGGCAAAATCGACCGCTTCCGACACTTCGACATCGGACTCGGAAAAAACCTTGCCGGTATCGGCCGCGGCGGCACCGATTAGGTCACCGCGGGACCGACGCAGTTCGAGCGCCACCCTGGAGAGAACCTCGTGACGTTCTTTCAGGCTTTTTGTTCGCCAGCCGTCGGGATCTTCAACGGCTGCCGATACGGCCCGTTCCACGTCGTCGCTGCCGGCCAAGGCATATCGGGCAACGACAACACGATCGTGAAATTGCGATGCGTCCAAGCTGTCGCGCTGCTCACGGCCGTTAATCATTTCTTTGCCGCCGGTGACAATGGGAATCATCACCGGAGCGTCTGAAGCGCTCTTCTTCCATTTGGCGCGTATCGATTCGGCCCATTGACGGTTGGCTGCCAGAGACCAGTCCGTGTCCGGTTCATTCAGGAATTCATTGGTCTCGTAGGTACCCGCGCCTTTCTGAAAAACTTCTTGCTGACGGTTTTGGATCCGGTGGGGGCGGGTGCCAGCCTGGTCGATAGCTCGGCAGGAATCAAAGAACTGTTGTTGCAGGAAGGCCCATTCTTTGGAAGCCGTAGACAACTTGGGAGCATAGCGTAAAAAATTTTCCGGTGCCGTATTTTCATCCAGACGCCGGACCAGGTAGGCAATGGCATTGATGAACTCTTCCTTGGTGGCCACAGGTGCATACAGGAGCACATCACCGGCACTTTCAATCAGTGCCCGGCGCACATGGTCGGCCATCCCTTCCAGCATCTCGAAGTAAAGACAATCGGTGACCCCGTGATGGCGGCCCAGTTCATGGGCAAAGGCCAGTTCGAAAAGGTTGTGGGAGGCAATACCGAGGTTGACCGCCCGGATTCTTTCCGGTTGAATGCCGTACATCACCATCCGCTTATAGTTGGCGTCGACTTCAAGCTTGTTGTCGTAGGGGGCCAGCGGCCAATTGTTAATCGCGGCATCGACCTGCTCCATTTCCATGTTGGCACCCTTGACGATTCGCAGCTTTATCGGGCTGCCGCCGCCAGCCACCCTATCCTCGGCCCACTCGGTCAACAGTTTTTGAATGTCGAAAGAATCGGGCAGGTAGGCCTGCAGCACGATTCCGGCAGAGTGCCTTTTGAACTCTGGCTGATTCAGCGTGCGCTGAAACGCCTCCACCGTGATGTGAAGATCGCGGTATTCTTCCATGTCGAGATTGACGAACTTGGCCACCCGCTTGCCATCGATGCGGGTGTAATAATGCGCGGCAGCTGTCCGGTATAGCTCGGCCAGCCGATCGGTCAGAATGTTTAGCGTATGCTCCCAGGCTAGGGAATGAATCTGCGAATAGATGGTCGAAATTTTAACTGATATGTATTCAACCGCCGGATTTTTCAAATCGGCGATATAGGTCTCCAGGCGCCGCCGGGCATCGGTCTCTCCGAGTAGCGCCTCACCCAGATGGTTGATGTTCATCCGGACGCCCTGTTTGCGTCGCTTTTCCAAATGTTCGCGCAAGTTGTCGGGATCCCCGTCTATGATGGCCCGACTGCTGTTCTGGCGCATCTTATCGATCATTTTGGGAACCGTCAGGGTCGGAAAGCGCCGACCGAGCCCCAAAAACATCTGCACCAGAAGCCGGTCCACTTTGTTGAAAAAATCAGGAACGCCGAATTGGCGCAATATGCTGTTGGCCTGGTCTGCGATGCGCGCCGGATTGTGAGAGCGGAAACTCTGGTCGATCAGTTTGGTTAAAACGACCTTATCCAAAGGGTGGGTCAACAACCGCAGCATCTGCTCCTGGATCCCCTTCTCCTCGTGAGTCAACAGTTCGTTGGCGCGGTTCTGCCATTGGCCTGCCAGTACCGCAGCTTTCTCGGCAATCGTCTTTATCTTCTGCGGGTCCATGTGGTTATCTCCTTTTTCAGGATGAAGACCCTTTTGAGATCTTCATCGATCTGTACGGTTGTACGGGATCAAGAACCGTACCATCGGAACACAATCGGAGCTTATTTTTTATTATCATCCTCCCGGAGGATAGCGGGATATTATTGTAGCATTGCGGAAACGGGGAGGCTATCGGGGCGAAACATCGGAACGAAGGTATTAAGCCTCAGGCTGATAAAAAAACAGCACGAGCGGAAGAGACGTCCGACAAAACGGCCATGGAGGAAGTTTTCACCAGCCATGATTACCCGTGGTCGCAGCGTCAATCCTCACCGAGGTATGCTTTGCGGATGGCTTCGTCTTCGGCCAATTCGGCCGCCGGGCCTTGAAGGGTAATGTTGCCCGATTCCATGACATACGCCCGCTTGGAGATGCTCAAGGCCATGTTGGCATTCTGCTCGACCAAAAAAATAGTTGTGCCAGTCTGGTTAATCTGTTGAATGATGCTGAAAATCTTCTCCACGATCAGGGGCGCCAGACCAAGAGAGGGTTCGTCCAGCAGCAAGAGTCTGGGCCGGGCCATCAGCGCCCGCCCGATGGCCAACATCTGTTGCTCTCCACCGGAGAGCGTTCCTCCCTGCTGCTTGCGCCGGTTTGCCAGCACCGGAAACAACTCGTAAACCTTATCGAAAGTTTCCCGAATCTTTTTCCTGTCCCTGATTAAAAAGGCTCCCATTTCGAGATTGTCTTCCACGCTGAGTCGTGGAAGAATTCGCCGCCCTTCCGGTACTTGGGTGATGGCCAATTCTGCGACCTTATCCGCTGCCAGTGCCGTGATCTCCCGGCCCAAAAATAAAATGCGGCCTTTGGCGGGGTGGTGAATACCGTTGATCGTCATCAGGGTTGTCGATTTGCCAGCACCGTTCGAACCGATCAAACAGACAATTTCCTTTTCCTTGACTTCGAGGTCGACACCTTTCAAGGCATGAATATTTCCATAGTACGTATGGATGCCCTCGACACTAAGCATGATGTTTTTCCTCGATTGGGGGCATATCGGCGGTATGGTCCTCGAACTCGCGTATTCGCCGTTTGGCCGGCCAGAGCCCTTCGGGGCGGAAAACCATCATGAGGGTCATGGCTCCACCGAAAGCCGCCATACGATACAATTCCAGGCCCCTGAAAAACTCCGGTAAAACGATGATGGCGGCCGCCCCGACGATGATGCCGGGAATCGATCCCATTCCGCCGAGCACGACGATACAGAGAACCAGTGCGGACTCTAAGAATATGAAAGAACTGGGGTTGACGTACCGGACCTTGGCCGCAAAAAAAGCGCCGGCAAAACCGGCAAATATTGCCCCGAGCATGTAGGCGTAGAGCTTCATGCGGGTCGTGTGGATCCCGGTGAGTTCGGCAGCGGTCTCGTCTTCCCGTACCGCCATCCAAGCCCGCCCGATACGGGAATAGTTCAGATGATAAACCGCAACCAGGGTCAGTGCGGCAATGGCGAGTATCAAGTAATAAAGCCAGATAAGGTTTTTTAAATACACGTGCGCGAAATGAATGTTGCCGCTTTCAACAACAGGATAAAATACTCCGGGAGCTTTGATACCGAGAATGCCGTTGGGACCCATGGTGAGTGAATCCCAGTTGTTCAACACGATCCGAATGATCTCGCCAAACCCCAGTGTAACAATGGCCAGGTAGTCCCCGCGCATTTTCAAAGTCGGATAGCCGATGGCGGCGCCCACCGCCGCACTGATGATGCATCCTATCGGTAGCGCCAGCCAGAAGGGAACCCCGAAATTAGTGTTCAACAGCGCGTATGTGTAAGCGCCAACGGCATAGAAAGCGATGTAACCCAAGTCCAGGAGACCAGCCAAACCGACGACAATGTTCAGTCCCAGTCCCAACGAAATATAGATCAAGACGTTGATGGCAATATCCCGGCTGTAATTGTCGACCATCCACGGGAAAGTCAGCGCTGCAACTATCCCCAGTCCGTAAATCATGTTTTTCGGCGGGTGCAGAGTCTTCGGGATTTCGATTCCTTTGGGTTTAAACGACACGTGCTTAAAAAAATAATGGTATATCAGAACGAGGATACCGGTTGCGGCAATGATACCCAAAACTTTGAGCAGACGCTCCCAAACGAAGCGGCCGCCATCGATTCCCAACATGGGGAAAAGAAGTACAAAAGACCAAACCATAACGATGATGAATTTGATTAACGGCTTCGCTGACATATTATACCCTGGTATCGTCCACCTGTTCACCCATGATTCCGGTGGGTCTGAAGTAAAGTACGAGGATCAGGATAATGAATGCGAAAACGTCTTTGTACTCGCTGGCCAGGTAACCGGCCGCAAATATTTCCACGATCCCGATGATCAGGCCGCCCAACATGGCCCCGGTCAGGTTGCCAATACCTCCCAGCACTGCCGCCGCAAAAGCCTTGATGCCCGGGACAAAACCCATGTCGAAGCGTACCGAACCGTAATAAAGCCCGACCATGACGCCCGCGGCTGCGGCCAGTGACGCCCCGATCATGAATGTCGTAACTATCGTCTTGTTGGCGTTGATGCCGAGAATGGCGCTCATGGTACGATCCTGGGCCGTCGACCGCATGGCCTTGCCCAAACGGGTGCGGTTGACGAAAAGATTGAGGCCAATCATGAGCACAACCGACCCGATCATGATGAACACCTGCATATGGGTGATAATCGCCCCGCCGATTTCGAACCCTCCGGAGGTAAAGAACAGGGGGTAGGCTTTATCGTAGACCCCCTGGCTGAGCATCATACCGTTGGATAGAAAAATTGACATACCCAAGGCCGATAACAACAGTGCCAGCCGGCTGGCCCCGCGCAAAGGGCGGTAGGCGATGTGCTCCACCGCCACAGCCAGAAACGCGCAATAGATCATGGCCAGCACAAACGCCAGGAAGAGCCCCAAAAACGGATGGCTATCCAAAACCCCACGGGCCTGTAAAAACGACAGGGTGATAACGCCAATATAGCCCCCGGCAGCAAAGATTTCTCCATGGGCAAAATTGATCAGCTGGATAATGCCGTACACCATCGTGTAGCCGAGTGCGATCAGGGCATAGATCGATCCCAGCGTCAAACCGTTGATGATCTGCTGAAACAGGACTTCCACGAGCCGCTCCCGATCTTGATGAAGTTGGTGGCGGTGAGGGCGGATCACCCTCACCGCCACCGATTCAAGCCTTGACGGCGTGCTACGACCGGTTTGGATTATTTATAAGAGACGAATTCCCCGTTTTTGACCACCAGTATCTGATAGGTCGAACCGCTGTCGCCCTTGTCGTCGAAGGTTATAAATTTAGATGCCCCCTGCATTTTGGTATCCCGAATGGCATCGGCTAGTTTGTCGGGGTCTTCCGCACCGACTTTAGCGATGGCCGAAAGCAGGATGTTGGCCGCATCGAACGCATAGGATGAATAGGAACCAGGTTGTCCGAACTTCTTGGTATAGGCATCCTGAAATGCTTTAACTTCGGGAATATCCTCTGACGGGGGCTGTCCGAAGGTGAAGTAGGTGCCTTCCCCGGCTTCTTTGGCAATTTTGAGGTAATTCGGATGATACACCGCGTCTTCAGACATCAGGGTCGCCCTGAGACCCAGCCTTTTAGCCTGGATGGCCATCAGGTTGCCCTCGGGGTTATACAGGCTCATGTACAAGACGTCCGGGTCAGCCGCTTTAATCTTGGTCAGAATCCCTGAAAAGTCCTTGTCGCCCTGGTTGATATGTTCCCTGGCAACCACCTTGACCTTGTCGCCGAGGGACTTCTCCACGTTGTCGGCCAGGCCCTGCGTATAAGTGGTTTTGTCGTCGACGATGGCAATGGTCTTGATTTTGAGTTCGTTGATTAAAAATTCGGCCGCGGCCTTGGACTGATCGTCGTCCCTGCCGCAGACGCGGAACATGTATTTGTATCCCCGCTCCGTGACCTTTTCATTGGTGGAAGCCGGAGTCAACATGACGATTTTGGCGTCGTTGAGAACGTCCGATGCCGGAATCGTTGCCGACGAACAGTACGCCCCAATCACGCCGGCAACACCCAAATTGACGAGTTTGTTCGCGGCCGATACGGCCTGCTTGCCGTCACAGCCGGAGTCTTGCGGTTCGTACTCGATTTTGTCGTAGCCGGGGACCCCACCCTTGGCTTCCCACATGGCAATCGCGATTTCGACGCCTTGGCGGATGTCGTTTCCGTCGGCAGCATATTGTCCGGTCAACGGACTCAGGGACCCGATTTTGAGCGTTTTGGCCATGACCAGGCCCGGCACCAGAATCAGGCCCAGAGCCAATACCCATACCAATGTCTTTTTAACTGAATTCATACCCATACCTCCTTCTTAGTGTAATTGGATAGGTGTGTTTCGATAAAACCGATCGAACACGTGGCATAAAAAACAATCAACCAGTGGCTTGCTTACCCAGGTAAGCTTCGATCACCTGAGGGTTATTGCGAATTTCACCTGGCGTTCCTTCGGCAATTTTGCGACCATAATCGAGCACGACGATCCGGTGGCAGATTCCCATGATGACTCGCATGTCGTGTTCCACCAGCAGGATATTGATTCCTTTGTCGAGAATCGATTCGATCAGGCGCATCAACTGTAAGGATTCCTTGGGGTTCATGCCGGCGGCCGGTTCATCGAGTAGAATCGTCCCCGGATTCGTTGCTAGTGCACGGGCAATTTCGAGCCGACGTTGATAACCGTAAGGAAGATTGGCCGCCAATTCGAATCGCTGGCCGTACAGGCCCAAAAATTCGAGGATTTCCTCGGCCGATTCACGGCTTTTTTTCTCCTCGCGTGCCTGAAAGCGGGTCCGGAAAATGGCATCGACGATGTTGCTCTTGGTGCGGCAATGGAATCCGGCCAGAACGTTTTCCAGCACCGTCATGGCCTTGAAGAGCCTGATGTTCTGAAATGTACGTGCGATGCCGGTGGCCACGATCTCATGGGGGGGGCGGCGATTGAGTTCTGTTTTCCGGTAGCTGATACGTCCGCGTGTGGGCGGAAATACCCCGGTGATGAGATTGAAAACCGTGGTCTTTCCGGCGCCGTTCGGGCCGATGAGGCCGAGAATCTCCCCCTGGTTGAGATGCATGTCAAGTTGATCGACGGCTGTCAAGCCGCCAAATTTCTTGGCCACATTTTCAAGGGTCAATTCGCCCATTGCGCTCCGCTACTAATTTGGGGCTCCAAAATATCAAGTGATCCCGAATTGCTACGAAGGATTCTAAAACCAACATCTTATTGACCGACTGTATCCTATACAATCAGTCTTCAACGGCTGTCAACTGATTAAATAATAAATCAATAAGTTGAAATTATTGTATTTTTATCTTTGAGGGGCCGGACTTGTTACAAGCGCTGAGATCCCCATCCGGACGGCTCGCATGGAACCCCATTTATATTGAAGTTCCAGCAATCACAGATTTTTCTTGAAAACTTCATCATCCGAATCAGGTATCAGCCATGAGGGCGATGGAGCCGCTTGGTTTCGGGGCAGCGCAAATTTCTACGGCATGTACTCAGTAACCGAAACAGCTACAAGATAGCTGATGCATGATGTGGCCAATAACAGCCGGTTACAGCACTGTCAAGCAAAATGCCTTCCCGCCAGCCGGGTGCGCTACGGGGACCGTTCCTTTTTGGCCCTCTTTGTCGTTGTCCCCAGGTAAATGGCTGTCAGCGCAATGATGGCCCCGACAACCCCGTACCCATCCGTCTGCCGATCGAAAAATAGGATATCCCAGGTGAAGGAAAGCGACGGCTGTAACAGGATCAGCAATCCGACCAGGGAAGAACGGACATGGGGCAGGCCCCTGGTGATCAACACCCACCCGACGACCTGACACAATATCCCGTATGCCAACAGAGCCATGAAACTCTGCCGGTCCGGGATGATAAACGACTCCCCCTTAAGCCATGTGGCCAAACCAAGCAGCAGCGCCGCCACGATGGAGATCACCGCCAGGGTCGCCATGGCTTTCGGGGCGTTCGGCATGGACTGCAGTTTGCGCAATACGAGAAGATAGGCCGCATAGCAGGCGGCGGCGGCCAGACCAATGATGACACCCAATTGGTATACCTGTCCGAGATGGTTCCACTGGACGCCGGCGAGCAGAAACAGGCCGAAAAATGCCAGGGGTATCGCCACTAGCGTACGTCCATTGAGTCGCTCGCCCAGCACAACGACGCCGAACAGGGCCAGCAGAAAGACCTGGAAGTTGGCCAGAATGGTGGCCAGGCCCGGTCCGACGTAATGGATCGATAGATGCCAGAAAAACAGATCGAGCGCGAAAATGGCTCCGCAAAGAACACCCAGGACGAGATGGATGCGGTCTTTAAAAGAAACCCCTCCTTTTACGGCCAGGATAATAAGCAACAACACCCCGCCGAAAAAATTGCGGTAAAATCCGGCCGCTGTCGGACTCACGTGCGCCAGTTTGACGAAGACGGCCGAGAAACTGATCAGTATCGCACCGGCGGCCACCATCAATGCCCCTGTTCTTTCTTGGCGAGGATGAAAGTGTATCTTGTCTGGTATCATTCCTGATTCAAACCTTTGAAAACGCTGCAGGAAATCCGCCCATATCTTCATCAGCACGGGTGTGGGATTGCTGTCGGTTTCCGGGGTCGCATGGGAGAAAATATTGACTCTGCGATCACATCCCGTGGACGTCGCGACTGGAACTCGCTTCCGCCGGTGGCCACCTCAAGTCAGCGGCCGAACCCCATGGCGTAGCCGGAGTCGCTGTTCGACAGAATTATATGCAGGCAGAACACCCGACCGGTTCCAGCGCTTACCGCCTGGCCGCCTTCTTTTTGGACGGTCTATCACGGCCATCCGGTAAGCGCCGGGGTTGGTATAGGGCTAACGCGTTCCGGCTGATGCGATTCTCTATCTATACCAACCCGTTTTCACTCAGAGGCTTCCCTTCCAATATGCGTTCCGGTCCGAACCGGGACAGGTTGAGGGACAACGCTTTGCCCAGAATCAACTCGGCCATGTACCGACCGACCGCCGGCCCTTGCTGCAGGCCGTGCCCCGAAAAACCGTTGGCGAGGTAGAGCCCTTTTATCTCGGGCCACTCTCCGAGGATCGCATTGCCGTCAAGGGTGTTGACCGCGTACAAGCCGGCCCAGCCGCGGACGAGCTTGAGAGTATCGAAAGCAGGCACGAATCCGGCCAATTCCGGCCAGAGACAGTCGAAGAAGCGCTTCTCGTCCCATGAAAAATCGAAGCCGACCGGGTCCGCGTCCATGGACTTGCCCAGCAGAACCAAGCCTCCGGTTTCTGAACGAAAATAAAGGCCCGTCGGCAGAACCGTCAATGGCAGCGGGCGGACGGGTTTGACTTTCGTATCCAGCACGAATACCTGCCGTTTCACAGGTCGCACGGGCAGATCGATTCCGGCGTTGCGTGCAATTTCAGCCGCCCAGGCTCCGGCACAGTTGACCACATACTGCGCCCTCAACCGCGCGCCAGATTTCAATCTGACGCCATTGACACGCCCACCGACCGAATCGATGGCCACCGCTTCGTCATGTATATAGAGAGCCCCCAAAGAACGCGCTTTGGCCTTGTAACCCATGAGCACAGCATGGGCGTCGAAATAACCATCCTCGACGCCGAGGGTTCCCCCGGCCAAACCGTCCACGTCGAACAGGGGATAGCGCTCCCTGATATCCGCCGGCGACAGACGCTCCACCGCACACCCCATGGAGCGTTGCAGACCGAGGGCGGTGTCGGCGACGCCCTGGCCGTCATCAGAGAAGAGAAAAAGGTTGCCTTCCCGTCTAAAAAAGACCTTCGGCAGGTTGTCGCCGACAGCCATTTCTTCGGCGAAAGCATCCAGCACCTTGAATGCATATTGGGAAATTTCGATGTTCTCCTTGAGGCTAAACTGGATGCGGACGTTGCTCAGGGACAGCGTCGTTGAGGCCCGGGTGTAAGCTGGGTCCATCTCGACCACCGCAACGTTCAAGCGATTCTCGTATGCCATTAAATTATAGGCCGTCGCGCTCCCCATGATGCCGCCGCCGATGATGATAACGTCATGGCTGTAAGATTGCATTGGCAAATCCTGTTATAACGAGGTCCCGACCGACCATCGGATGGTCCGACAGCCGTGGCTTGGCCTGGGGTGGATCTGTCGACACCAATCCCGGCGTACCGACCGGCAATCCCGCATTGACAATGAAGGTATAATCCCCTAAGGGATGGCCGTAGTGCACAATCTCTTCAGCGCCGGTTGTAAAGCCAGAGCCCGCCACAATGGTCGAGATTCATTCCCCGAGAGGTTCAATTAAAGATGATCGATATTTTCAATTTCCTGGCAAATCACGGCATCGACTATGACCGTTTCGATCACCCGCCGGTTTATACGGTTGCCGATGTTCATCGATTGACACCCGATCTGCCGGGGGCCAAAACCAAAAACCTTTTTCTCCGGGACAGCAAAAACAACCGCCACTTCCTGGTGGTCGTTCCGGGTGACGGCCGGATCGACATGAAAGCCTTACCCGGTGTGCTTGGCAGCGGCCGCATCACCTTCGGATCCCCCGGACGCTTGAAAGAATACCTGGGCATCGAACCGGGATCGGTGTCGCTATTGGCCATCGTCAACGATACCCGGCATGCCGTCGAGGTCGTCGTCGATGAATGCCTGTGGACATCGGAGGCTCTCCAGTTTCATCCACTGGTCAATACCAGCACGCTGGTTATCACAATGAATGGTGTCCGCCGATTCCTATCGGCAACCGGTCATGAACCGCGGATCGCATCGATCCCCACCCAGGTATAACGCCGTCTGTACCCTTCAGGTATTAAACCTGACCAACTCCGCAAAACTATGCCTTTCGGGCTTGACCGACCCCCTAAGGAATAGAATTCTCCCCGGCGTTATGGACCGTCGTATGCCACACACTTGATTTCCACCACGGCCCCTTTGGGTAGTGCACTGACTTCCACCACCGCTCGGGCCGGGCGGTGGTCGACGAAAAATTCCTCGTATATCCGGTTGAACTCGACAAACCGGGCCATATCGGTAAGGTAAACATCGACACCGACGACCTGATCAAGGGTGCACCCCCCGGCCATAACTATCTGTTTGAGATTTTGCAGGGCCTGGCGGGCCTGGGATGCCAGATCGTCTGCCACAAGTTCGCCGGTTTGTGGGTTCATCCCGAGCTGACCGCTGACAAACCGCCATGGGCCGGCAGCGATTCCTTGCGAGTAAGGTCCGATCGCCGCCGGGGCCTTTTCGGTCTTGATCATTTTTAATGTCATCAACGCCTCCTTTCGCGGGCTTAAAAACGTTTTCATACCCATGAGCCGGCGCATAGCTGTCCAACGAACTCGGCCGATACCTGACGTCAGCGTCGAGGGTGAATTGAAGCCGGCAACCGAATCCGCTGCCTGCGCCGACCCGGTCCTCCAAAATCATCCGGAATCTACGTAATTTTGGGGTGCAGAACAAGAAAAAAACACTCTTGACTCCGGTGAAAGCATCTCTTAGGTTTTAAACTTTGCAGGAGAAATATATGAAACAACGATATATCATCGGAATCTGTGGTGCTTCGGGTGCAATCTACGGTGTCACACTGATAAATCAGCTCATGCGCCTGCCGGTGGACGTTCATGTGATTCTTTCCGCTGACGGAGAAAAAGTGATGGCACACGAACTGAACTACACCGGCAACCTTGTCGAATGCCTAAAGAGTTCAGGCGTATATGCCCCCCATCCCGAGGCTGGTATCCATGAACACGATGTGTCCGATTTTTTTTCCGCCCCCGCCAGCGGCTCTTTTCGGCACCAGGGAATGGTCGTTGCACCGAGCAGCGTCAAAACCTTGGCCGCTGTGGCAGCCGGTCTCGCCGGAAATCTGCTCACTCGCGCCGCCGATATCTGCTTGAAAGAAAGACGGCCATTGGTCCTTGTTCCGCGGGAGACGCCGTTCAGTGCCATCCACCTAAAAAATATGCTTCATCTGACCCAGGCCGGTGCGACGATCCTACCGGCCGCCCCGGCATTTTATTTTGGCCCCCAAACCATCCAGGACATGGTCGACTTCATCGTTGCCAGAATTCTGGACCACCTGGGCATCGAACAGCAGTTGACGACGGAATGGGGCCATGAAACGTTGGTATAGAAATCTGTCCGAGTTCATCCATGTCCTCGACCGTTCGGGTGAGCTGAAAACCATAGAAAAACCGGTTTCATGGCATCTGGAAATAAGCAAGTACACCGATGCGGAATCCAAGCGGCCCCAGGGCGGCATGGCCCTTCTCTTCAAGCGCGTCGAGGGATCACCCTTTCCGGCGGCAACCAACTTATTCGGCAGTCCGCGCAGAATCTGTATGGCGCTCGGGGTCGATGATCTCGACCGGCTCGGGGACCGTATCCGACAACTGATTGAAATGTCGCCCCCTGAAAACCTCAAAGACGTCCTCGGGCTGCTGCCCACCGCCTATTCGCTGACACGCTTCTTCCCGCGCCGCAACCGCTCCAAACGCCCCCCCTGCCAAGAAATCGTCCATACCGGTGACGCCGTCGACCTGAACATCCTTCCGGTTCTGCATTGCTGGCCCAAGGATGCCGGTCGGTTCATCACCTTGCCGCTGGTTTTCACGCGCAGTTTGCAGAGCGGCCGACGCAACGTGGGAATGTACCGTTTGCAGGTGTTCGACAAGAACACAACCGGCATGCACTGGCACATTCACAAAGATGGGTCCCATTTCTACAACGAATACTGCCGCGCCGGTCGGCGGATGCCGGTTTCAGTGGCTATCGGCGCAGATCCGGCAACCATTTATGCCGCCACGGCGCCGCTCCCCCGCAACGTGGATGAAATGATCTTGGCCGGGTTCATCCGCAGCCAACCGGTGGCCATGACCCGATGTATCACCAACGACTTGGAGGTTCCGGCCGAGGCCGAGTTCGTCCTCGAAGGGTATGTCGAACCGGGTGAGTTGCGCCGGGAAGGGCCGTTTGGAGATCACACCGGCTATTATTCACTGGCCGACGACTATCCGGTTTTCCATGTAACGGCGTTGACCCACCGCCGTGCACCGACTTATTGCGCCACACTCGTGGGACGTCCGCCCATGGAGGACTGCTACCTGGCCAAAGCCACCGAACGAATGTTTCTGCCGCTACTGCAGGCCGCCTTCCCGGAAATAATCGACTACTGGCTGCCCTGGGAAGGCGTCTTTCACAACATCGTCGTCGTCTCCATCGACAAAGAGTTCGCCGGTCACGCCCAGAAAGTCATGCACGGTCTCTGGGGACAGGGACAGATGAGTTTCTGCAAAGCCATCCTGATCGTCGACCGGGATGTCAACCTGAAGGATCCCCGGGCCATCATCGAGCGCCTTTTGGGCAAATTCGACGGCACCACCGACATCACACTCACCCGGGGAGTGCTGGACGTGCTCGACCATTCGTCCGCCACGCCCAACTTCGGGAGCAAGATCGGAATCGATCTCAGCGAGCGTTTTCCCGGCGAACCGCCGCGCCAGTCCCCGCCGGGTGACCACCACGATGGCTTTCCAGAAGATCGGATTCTGCTGTCGCAAGTTCGGGAACGCCTGGTCGGCGTCAATCAGATCCGGACCATCTCGGCCCGGCGCCCCGCGCGAAATCGAATCGTTTGCCTTAGTGTTCGCAGGGATCCTGCAACAGCGGCCTCCGGCTTGGCCGATGCCTTGATTGACCTGACGGTTTTGAGGCCCTTTAGCATCCTTGTCCTTTACGACCCCGAAATCGATCTCGAGGATAATTCGCTTTTACTGTGGAAGATATTCAACAATGTCGACCCGGGGCGGGACCTTCACCTTCGGACTCAGCGAATGGTGATCGATGCGCGCAAAAAAGGGCCTGCAGACGGCCATGCACGGGAATGGCCGGATGAACTCACGTTTGATTAGCCCGTAGATTAAAGGAGGGGTTATGGAAGTGCAAACGTTTACAGCGGAGAATCTTTTTCAATGGTTGACGGCAAAGGAGGATTTTTTACTCCTTGATGTCCGCAACGACGTCGAATTCGGCCGGTTCAAAGTCGAGGGACCTTACCCGATCGACATGATCAACGTGCCCTATATGGAGTTTCTCGAACACGAAGCCGAAAGCGTGGCCCTAGTTCCCCGTGGCCGGAAAGTCCGCATCGTTTGTGCCAAGGAAGGCTCGGCCAAATTCGTGGGCGAAATCCTGGTCAACCACGGCTACCAGGATGTGGCTTCGATGCTCTCGGGTATTAAAGCGTGGGGAAATTTGCTGGAACCGATCCGCCTCAACGACGGTGAAGAATACGAAATTCACCAGTTCCGACGGCCCGGCAAGGCCTCGTGCAGTTACGGCCTGGTGTTCGGCAAGGAGATGATGGTCTTCGATCCGGCCAAGAACGTTGCCGCCTACCAAACGTTTGCCCATGAGCGCGGCCTGGCGATTATGCGGACATTTGAAACCCATCGGCAGGCGGATTACATCTCCGGCAGTCCGCAGCTACAAACAAACACCGGAGCCAAAATAATGGCACCGGAACCCGATTTCAAGGAGGCCCGTTTTCTGTATGAGCCCGTCGGCGACCAGCAAGTGTTCACCTTTACCGGAGGCGGTCCCGAGGTCAAAGCCGTTCATACCCCCGGGCACACACCCGGCAGCACATCCTATCTCGTGGACGGCCGGTATCTCATTTCCGGCGATACGGTTTTCATCGTTTCGATCGGACGCCCGGACCTGGGCGGTATGGTGGAAGAATGGTCCAAAATGCTCTATCGAACCATGACCCGGAAAATCTTACCGATGGACGACGCCATCCATGTTCTTCCGGGCCACTACATGGACTGGAGCGAGGCGGATGATCGGTTGGCATTCAGCGCCCCTCTGGGCAAAATAAAATCTACCAACCAACACATCTACGGTATCGGAAACGAGAAAGACTTCATCGATTATATCAAATCCAACATGCGGCCCCAGCCGGAAGAATACGCTCAAATCCGAGAAATAAACGCCGGTCTGAAACAGGCCGACGAAGAAGAGCAGGACGTCCTCGACCTGGGGAAAAACGAATGCGCCGCCAGCGCCCAGCCTCCGCACTAACAATTCGTCATCGCCCAGTATCCTATCGGCCGGACGCCATCGGCAGCCGCAGGGGAGGAAGGAGGCTGGTGGACACTGCCGGGAAGGAACGCAGGTGTGCGGGATCGTGTTGTCACGAAAACGGGTCCTTCGGACCGGCGTCCCGCATGAATTCCTTGAGGATATCGAGCAGGGCGGGTTCGAGCTCCCGCCATTTCGGGTGCATGGCCTTGTCGCCGAGCCAAGTGAACTCAACGGCCACGAAACGCTCGGGGATGACTTTTTCACCTTGTGTGCCATAGGTAGTGCGGGGATAAAACTCCACGAAGAGCATACGGTTGGGTCGGATATCGAAAGCTTTGGCGACGCTGGTGGCCACATGACCGACGCAGCTTTTCACGGACATGCGGCTTTCGGGAATATCGGAGGCCACCACGATAAAGGGCCGCAGGTAGGCCAATCCGCCGGGATCGGTTCGTGTCAAATCGAATATTCTCAACCGGCACTTACCGCTTCCCAGCCGGAGCGGACCACCGAAACCTTTCCAGGCAAACACATCATCGTGGATGAGCATCATTGGATCTGTTTTCCGGACCGTCTGACCTTACCGGGATATTTACGGTTCAGCGCGTCATCGCCCCATAAATCCGCCACAACTTATCCGGCAGCTCAAGGACGTTGGCGATGATGTTGTGATGGATCTCCCCGTACAGGGCATCCAGCCGACCGTTATCCGACGGGTTGATGTTGACAGTGATCGCATGAACGTGAATGTGTTGGGAGCGCAACTCGGAAATGGCCCGGCGCGTGTCCTCGATGGCGTAATCCTTTTTGTAATCCAGGTCATTGGGATAGCCGTCCCCGAGAACGATCAGGAGCCGAACCCGTGACGGTATCGATTCGAACTGGGCGCCCGCGTGCCGGATGGCCGCCCCCATGCGGGTGTTTCGCTGGGGCATCATGGCGTTGATTCGCGCTCTAACCGGTGCGCTCATCGGATCTTCAAAATCTTTGATGTGATAATAGTCGACTCCCAGGCGACCGGTCCCCGAAAATCCGGCAATGGCATAAGCGTCCCCAACCACCTCAAGCGCCTCACTCAGCAGGACGATGGCCTCTTTTTCAACATCCAGCACCTGGTCGGCCGAGCCGGCGGTGGTGTTGGCCGTTGATCGGGACAAATCGACAAGCAGCAAAACCGCCACGTCTCTGACTTCTTTGAGGCGCTTGAGATAAAGGCGCTCAGAAGGTGTCCGCCCGGCGCGCTTGTCCAATTTGAAATCGATAAGGGCTCTGTAGTCGAACTCGTCTCCATCAATCCACTGCCGGCAGAGTTTGAGTCCTTCGGGTTTGAGAAGTTCGAAGGAATAGCGGATACGATTGACCAGTCCCCTGTGGCGGTCGAGGGTACGATCGTAAAACCGGTTCTCTTGTCCCGCGACTCGGCGGTCCCGCACGCAGGTGTGGTCATTCAGGTAATCGCCCAGATAGCAGTCCCACTCCCGGTACCACGTCATCGGACAGAACGCTTCTTCGGTCTCGATCGGTGACTCCTCGCTGCTGCTCGACCAATCGCTCGCTAAGAAATGTCGCAGATCCTCGTCGGCGATTGAACTGTCCTCCCGCCCGGTACCCGAGTATTGTGCCCCACGTTCAATGATGGCCGCCAGATCCTCGGAGCAGAGACTGCCGTTGTTCACATCGAGAAATTTGCGGATGTCGGCGCGATAGACCCTGTACCCGCGATCTTTGAGGGCTTTGTGAATTTTCCCCGCTTTCCGATCCGCCGCCTGGCTTGCCGCCATGAACAGATCCGTCCGCAAACGCCGGTTAAAGGGGGTGTCCAACCGATTGCGACTGCGCCCCCCCTCGGTCATGTCGTTTTCCCAAACTGCCGCCACATCGTTGTACGTCTTCAAGACCAGCGCGCCGCTTGTTTCCACGGCATCTGGAAGAGTGCCCACTCGTTTCTCGAATTCAGCGGTAAGCCTTTCAACGAGGCGGCGGTGCTTTCCGGTGAGGCCGACGCGGGTGCCGTGGCGAGAACCCGATGCCACAGCGGCATATAGTGCTGCCAAAAAGCCTCGAGCCTTTTGCGCTTCCCGTTGCAGCATCGGCAGAAAGGTTCTTATCAAACCCGGGTAGCATCGGCCAAGCTGATAGCGAATGCGGCCATGTTCGAAAATGGTAAAAAGATCGGCAGCGAGTCCCGGATCGGAAAATCGCCTCCAAAACCGCTCAAGGTCCGACAGAGCACCTGAAGAATGGTTTAAAGTGTCAGGCAAACCGATGCCTTCGAACATTGTCCGGCTGATGGGGTCAGCGTGGCAAAGATCCTGCAGCCGATCAAGATCGAAATCAAATGTGCCGAATTCGTGGCCACCCGCCTCGAAACGCACCAGGCATTTGTAAAGATCGGCATTGTCGGCTTTGCGGTCGAATACGGCGATTTCATCCGGTAGGAAAATAGACCTGCCGTCGGAACACGATTCCAGGAGGTTTCCGATTTTTCGTTCGGCAGAGCCGGCCAGGGTCGATGATCGACGTACAGTAATCGGCATCCCGGTCCTGGCATGAAGGTAGCGGTTGAGCTGCGTTCGCACCTCGTCCAGAGATACGGCCACTTGTAAAGCCTTAAACGCATCGTCGCCTTGTTGAGAATCGAGAGAAAGGAAGCACCGGGCGGATTGAAGGTTGTCTCTGGCGATGTCCAGGGCCCTATCAACGAAAATGCCCAGAGATTCTGGCGCTAGAAGCTCGAGTCCTCTGGCCATTCCAGATAAAAAGGCTTCGCTGAGGCGGACGTCGGCCCGGACCACCCTTAACAACCGTTCAAGTTGCCAGGACCGCTTCAAAGGATCGAAGTGACGGGCGGCTTGCGGCAAGTTACGTGAAAAATGCTGGCACTGATTGTAATTCAGGTCGGTCTCGAAAACCTCTATCAGAATCTCGAGAAATACGGCGGCCGATTGTCGATCACCGGATTCGAGCAAATCAGAAAGGGCCTCCATCGGGTGTAAAAGGGTGTAGATACCCTTGGATTCCATTACCTTGAGCGCGGTCAAATAACGAGCGAGGATCGAGGGGCCGCCGTGAATCAGCACCGGGACCAGATGAATGGCCAGCAGGCGACCGACGGTAGTCCCCCTGTCGCCGCCGGATCGAACCAGATCGCGGTAGTCTATGAGCCGACTGGATCGGGAAGCCTCGAAGAGCTTCACGTAACCTGCGGCGATGGCCAGGCCGAAAGATTCCTCGCGGTCCAGCCCCCAGAGGGTATCATCCACCAGAAGCCCAACGTCCGAAACCGCAATCGGCGGGTTGGCCCGCAGAAGCGCCTCGCTGACGGAATCAGCCAGCTTTGGATCGAGGCTGTCCAACGCCTCCAGCATTCCCCTGTATGGACTGTCAGGTCGCATGCCGATGGTGTCGAGTGGGTTAAAAATGGTCGCGGATGAGTTCGTTCAAGGTTTCCCGCAGGCGCAGATCGTCGGTCAAGGGCCGGCAGATGGCCGCCTGGCAGGCCTCGCATTCGGGCACGCCGCGTTTTATGAGCTGGGCTGCATAGATCAACAGCCGAGTGCTGGCGCCTTCGGTCAGGCCCTGTTCCCGAATGCGGCGGATTTTGTGTGCCAACTGTACGAGCCGCTGCGCCGTTTCATTCGGGATATGGCCTTCGTGGGTGACGATTTCGGCTTCTTTTTGCTGTTGCGGATAATCGAAATCGATGGCCACGAAACGCTGGCGGGTGCTTTGTTTCAGGTCTTTGAGGACGGACTGATATCCCGGATTGTAGGATATCACCAGCAGGAAATCGGGGTGCGCCGTGAGGGTTTCCCCCCGCTTGTCGATGGTCAATATGCGGCGGTTGTCGCACAACGGATGAATGACCACTGTGGTATCCTTGCGGGCCTCCACGATCTCGTCCAGGTAGCAGATAGCCCCCATTCGGACCGCCCGGCTCAGAGGCCCGTC
Source organism: uncultured delta proteobacterium (assembly GCA_963792945.1). Lineage (GTDB taxonomy): Bacteria > Desulfobacterota > Desulfobacteria > Desulfobacterales > SG8-13 > JARFQH01. The sequence goes on from CAWBYM010000003.1 coordinate 180,972, forward strand.
CATCCAAACCGTTTCGTCGTTTTTCAGCAGGTAGCGCCCGATCAAATCCGATGCGAACAGGTCCTCATGGCAAGCAACGGTGATCAGGGGGCGCTTCAGACCGAAGGCCATATACTCGACGAAACGGGTTTTTCCGCACCCGGTCGGCCCTTTGAGCATAACCGGCAGGCGGGCATCGAATGCTGCCCGGAACAGGTCCTCTTCTGTGCCTGCGGCCAGATAATACGGCTTATTCTCAATTCGGTAATCGTCGATGTCTGCTGGAGATTGAGCGGTCATGGAGTGCCCTTCTCGGCATCGATTCGTTCACGTGTGGCCTGGATTTCCGACCTTAGGCCTGAAAAACATAAACAAGTCAGTGTGTTGATCGTTGAGATGGTAACCGGGTGCAGAGCACCCGGTTTAAAAACAACCAATCAATGGATTGACATTACAGCGCAGCAGCCAATATAATAAGACCTTTGTAAATGTTTGATGAATCGATGGAATTCCTCCCGCGCCTTCCCCGCTAAAATGAGGGGACGGCAGCGCCATGGGGCGCGGTCTTGTCATGGAATTCACCGAATGCGCATGGCATTGAACCTCGACCATATAACGGAAAGCGGTAAGACACAAGACGCATGATCCAACACCTTGAAAGTGGCGACAAAAAAGTAATCCTTATCGGTACGGCGCATGTCTCCGAGGAAAGCGCGCGTTTGGTTGCCGATGTCATCGCCCGCGAAAAACCCGATACCGTCTGCATTGAGCTATGCGCCTCCCGCTACCAGTCGATCCGGCAAAAGGACAAATGGCAGAATACGGATATCATCAAAGTCATCCGGGAGAAGAAATCATTCCTTCTACTGTCCAACCTGCTGTTGGCATCGCTGCAAAAGAAAATCGCCAAAAAACTGAACATCCGCCCTGGACAGGAAATGATACAAGCCATCGAATCGGCCGACGCCGTTGGCGCGACCGTTCAGCTGGCCGACCGCGACATCCGCGTCACCCTGTCACGAACATGGCGCATGATGCGTTTCCTGGACAAAATCAAATTGATTTTCCAGCTGATTTTCTCTTTGGGCCAAGTGGATGACATCAGTGCCGAAGACGTCGAAAAAATGAAGCAAGAGGATGTCCTGGAGACCATCCTGGCCGATGTGGGCAAATCACTCCCCATTGTCAGAGCCATTCTGATCGACGAACGCGATCAATACCTGGCCCATAAAATCAAAACGGCCCCCGGAGAAACGATTGTGGCCGTCGTCGGCGCCGGCCATGTCCCTGGGATTAGGAAATACTGGCAAACAGAAACAGACATCGTTCCTTTGGACACCCTGCCGCCGAAAAGCAGAGTGTCCGGGGTCTTAAAATGGTTTTTACCTTTGAGCATCATTGGCTTGATCATAACGGGATTTTATGTCGGCGGTGCCCGGACCGGAACGGACATGCTGCTCTGGTGGCTCGTCGCAAACGGATTGCTAGCCGGGCTCGGCGCAATAGCGGCACTGGCCCATCCTCTCACCATTGCTTCGTCGGTTATCGCCGCCCCGCTAACCTCATTGAACCCGATGATCGCCGCCGGATGGGTGTCGGGGATGGTCGAAGCCTTCTCACGTAAACCCCGGGTCATCGATTTTGAAAACCTTCAAGAGGACATTCACTCGCTGCGCGGCTTCTGGAAAAACAAAGTGACCCGAATTCTCTTGGTTGTGGTATTTACGAATCTGGGAAGTTCCATCGGCACGTTTGTCGCTATTCCCTTGATGATGAAAATGTTTTGACAGACAGGTTATGCACCGAAAGTCAGTCCACTCATCTGGGGCCCTGCTGGTGTCGATCCTTGCAATGCTGCTGACTGCCGGTTGCTCCGCCGTCGACAAGCGTCCCACCGCTCGCACACAGCCATATCCCTCGCGGCCGATCGATTCGGTCAATTTCGTCATACAGGTCGGCGCCTTCTCGAGTATGGACAATGCTGTCCGTTTAATGGAAAGACTCCAGCTAAACGGCCTGAATGCATACCACTTCATCGACGCCTCTGATCTCTACAAGGTGCGTTTTGGGAATTACCCCACCAAGCAGAGGGCTCTAGCGGATGCAGAAAGTGTCCGCTCCAGGGGACTGATCGACGTCTACTATATCGTCGTTCCCCGGCAAATCCCGGGAACGAACGAACTGCGGAACCAGCTCGTTCACACGGCCAGGAAATATATCGGCGTAGCCTACAAGTGGGGAGGCGAATCGGCGCGAGAAGGGTTTGACTGCAGCGGATTGACCATGACAGTGTATCAACTGAACGGACTGGATCTTCCGCGCTCCTCATGGCAGCAATGGGAAGCTGGAAGACCGATAGGGCGCGATCAATTGCTGAAGGGCGATCTCGTCTTTTTCGCTACCTCCGGTGGTCGCCGGGTTTCACATGTGGGAATATATGCTGGAGAAAATAAATTCATCCACGCACCACGGAAAGGAAAAACGATCCGGACGACATCCCTTTCAAACACCTACTATCGCAAGCGGTACCTGGGGGCTCGCCGATATCTTTAGCCCATGGTCACGGCCGCCATCACCCGATCTTCGATTGCCGACCCTCTTTTCCCTTTCACCTTGGCGGCAGTATATTCACCACTGTTCGCTCAACCCGGCCCCCCCTGCCGAGATCATAGCCTAATCTCTCTGTTTTCAGGCGCCCCTGGGCGAAAAGGGTGATGCAGGCCGGATAAAGCTTCCACTCCAGTTTCAGACCCTTGGCCCTCACCGATTCAAGGGTGTCGTCAATTTCAACCGGAAAGGACGCTTGCCCGATGATGGGACCGGTATCTTCGCCGTAATCGATGAAATGAACGGTGCATCCGGCCACCTTGCAACCGAAGCGATAGGTGTCCCCATAGCCATCGGTTCCCGGAAAGGACGGGAGCAGGGACGGGTGAATGTTCATTATGCGCGGCTGCCCCGGGGTCACGTTGACCCTGTCGATAAAGTATGGCGTCAGGGTTCGCATGAAACCGGCAAGAACGAGCAGATGGAAAGGGTAGGCCGCCATGGCCTGCAGCATCCGGTGTTCTGCAATCGCCCTCGACTCGAGAAAGGCGGTTACATATTCCCGCTTCGCGGTAGCCGGATATAGGGTCTGTTTTTCTCGGATTTCCTCCAGGTCGAAATCGGCCGGCAATGTGAGCCTCGTGGGGTCGGAACGGTGGGTGCGGATAATTCTGCGATAGTCGACGACAAATGTCGGTATCCCCTGGATCTGCGCCCGGGCCAGTCCGCTCGCATCCGGATTGTCGGTTCCGATAAAGACAACCTCCCCGTCGATGCCGCCTCCGATGCAGGCGTCCAGTATGGCCTGAAGATTGGTTCCGGACCCTGAAATCAACGCGCCGATTTTGATTCTGTCTGCCAACTTGGAAAACCCCCACACATTATCGCCTGCCCATCCGATCAATGGCAACGCTCATTCGGTGCTGATCCGATGGCAGTCACAATACAGCAAAGCACTCTCGTATGCCCCGAAGTTCTACAACAAAACAGAATTTATTTCAAATACTTATCCTATGAATACCGCCTGGGGCAAACGGCCCGGAGTTTCAGGACGACCGGTGGCCGCAACAAAACGAGCTCCAATAGAGGACGGCCTCAGGACGGTTGACATCCGATACGGCCATTACTATAATCATGAAAATTTTCTCTCAGAAAGGACTATAAATTATGGCAGAAGATATCATGGAAATCGAGGATGGCAATTTCGAAACTGATGTTTTACAGTCCGACATGCCGGTGCTGGTTGACTTCTGGGCCCCTTGGTGCGGCCCCTGCAAGGCTATTGCACCCGTGGTCGATGAACTCTCTAAAGCCTTCGGCGATAAAATTAAATTCATGAAATGCAATGTCGACAACAGCCCGGTCACACCGGGAAAGTACGGTATAAAAGCCATCCCGACCCTGATATTGTTCAAGGGTGGTGATGTCGTTGAACAGATAACCGGTATGGTTGCCAAGTCTAAGCTCGAAGACGTCTTGAAAAAGGTACTCTAACCGCTTCTTCATCTTGGCTTAATGGGTGACAAGCATCTTGGTTGTCTACCAAGATGCTTTCATTTCGCTATCGCCGTTGAAGGTAAAATGATTACCGGTAATCGTGCTGAAAGCGGACAAACTAACATTTCCGGCCTCGAACCGCCACCCCGGAGTGTCAACGCCTTCGGGGGCCGACACTACATTTAAAGTCCCGATGGTTAAAACGGTCAAAACAAAAAAGCTCTTTATCCTTTGCCTGTGCTGGGTATACTTGCTTTCCGGTTGCTCGGCGTACAACTCCGTACGGGACTTCTTTTTCAAAGAAAAAGATATAGAGCCTGCAGAAATCCTGGTTCAAAATGGAATGGACGAGTTTGATGGCGGAGATTACAAGGCGGCTCTGGAGAATTTCCAAAAACTCAAAGACTGGTACCCCTTCAGCAAGTATGTCACCCTGGCAGAGTTGAAAATCGCTGATTCACATTATCACCTGGAGGAATATGCGGAAGCCATTCTCTCCTACCAGGAATTTGTCGATCTGCATCCCAATAATGAAGCCGTTCCGTATGTGATTTACCAGATCGGCCGATGCCATTTCGATCAGATGGACGCGATTGACCGCGACCAGAGTGTCACCCGAAAAGCACTGGACACATTTTTTCAACTTCAAAAACAGTATCCGGGATCCCTCTACGCTGAAATGGCGACCGAGCATATCAACAAGTGTCTGAAAAACCTTGCCGGCAACGAATTTTACATTGCGATGTTCTACTACAAGAACAAGCGCTACGAAGCGGCATTACAGCGTTTCAAGGCGATTGTCACCAAGTACCCGGATGTCGGAATCAATCGAATAGCCCTGCAGTATATTACCAAATGCGAGTCCTCCCTGGCGAAAATAGCCCAAACCGACTAAAAAGACTTTACATGACCGATTTATTGAGTTAGAAAGGCTGGTTTGTTTTCTCGTGCCGCTAAACCGCCCCGACACACCCCCCTCGTCCAGCGTTCGGCAGCGCAGGTCCAGGGCCGGGGATAATGATAAGGAGTGACGATTATGTCAAAAGCATGCGAGTTATGTGGTAAGAAGCCGATGGTAGGCAACAATGTGAGCCATGCCCACAATGTCAATAAACGGCGTTTCAACCCCAACCTCCAGCGGGTCAAGGCTGAAGTGGACGGTCGCGTGAAAAGAATGGTGGTCTGTACCAGTTGCATTAAATCTGGCCACGTTATCAAGGCACCATAACATGGGTTAGGGCGCTCTGCGTCTGCAGGGATCTTTTCCGTACCCAACCTTCAACATCGCCAGAGCCTTCCGGCACGAGTCAACGGATCCGTTTGACCTCAAGTACATGTTTGACGCTCTTTATCGATGCCAGGATCCGATCCAGGTGCTCCGTATTTTCCACATCGATAGTGAAAAAGCTGTTCACGATTTTGTTGGCCATCGTTTCGGTTTTTGCGTTTAAAATATTGGCTTCGTTCTTGCTGATATTGCTGACGACATCCGCCAACAAACCAACGCGATCGTGTGAACGGATACGGATCTTGACCGGATAGGTCTCTGAATTCTCCGAACTCCATTCCACCTCGATTTGACGCTCAGGACTTATTTTGAGGGCGTTGACGCAGCTGGTCCGGTGGACGGTAACGCCGAAGCCACGGGTAATGTAGCCGATGATGGCGTCGCCGGGAACCGGCTGGCAGCACTTCCCATAGCGGATCAGGATGTCGTCCACGCCCTTGACCACCACCCCTCCCCGCGGTTTTTTGTTTTTGACACGGCCGATGAGCTTGTTAAAAATCGAATCTTGGCGGTCTTCCTCGTCGCTTTTCAGGGTTACACGCCGAACGACCTGAAGCGGGGTAATCTTTCCGTACCCCACACTGGCAACCAGGTCGTCGACTGTTTTGAATCCGAAATGCTCGACAGCCTGGTCCATTTCCGGCGACTTGATCAATGAAGAAAAATTGAGCCGGTATTTCCGGAACGCCTTTTCGCACATTTCCCGTCCCAAGGAGAGGCTGCGGTCTTTTTCCTGGGTCTTGATCCACTGCCGAATTCGGGATCGCGCTTTAACCGTTTTAACAAACTTCAGCCAGTCTTTACTTGGCTGATGATTCTTTTGAGTGACGACCTCCACGACATCGCCAGTTTGAAGTTCATATTGAAGCGGAACCATGCGGTCGTTGACTTTGGCCCCGACGCACTGGCTGCCGACTTCAGTGTGGATCATGAAGGCAAAGTCGACCGGTGTCGCACCCTTTGGCAAAGTTTTGATGTCGCCCCTGGGAGTGAACACGTAGACCTCGTCCGGAAAAAGATCGATGCGTACATTCTCCATGAATTCGCCGGGATCCCTGAAGTTTTCCTGATTTTCTATCAGGTCCTGGATCCAGGCGTACACCCGGCTGGTATTCTCATCAGCCTTCTTGCCTTCCTTATAACTCCAGTGGGCGGCAATACCGGACTTGGCGACCTTATCCATCTCCCAGGTCCGGATTTGCACTTCCATTCTCTCCCCATAAGGTCCGAATACCGTCGTATGGAGCGACTGGTACATGTTGGCCTTGGGCCGGCTGATATAATCTTTGAATTTGATGTCTATCGGTTTCCAGAGGGAGTGGATCAAGCCCAACGTCTCATAGCAGTGGGGGATGGTATCGACGATTATCCTGAAGGCGATGATATCGTATACGTCTTCGAAATCCAGGTTCTGGGAAACCATCTTATGATAGATGCCGTAGTAATTCTTGTTTCTGCCCAGCACCTCGCACTTCAGGTTGGACTCGGCCATCTTTTTCAGAATATAACTCTTGACGGTTTCTACATATTTTTCCCTTTCCTGTTGATCTTTAGCGACGAGGCTTTTTATTTTTTCGTATTCATCGGGCATCAAGTACCTGAATGAAATGTCTTCCAATTCTTTCTTGATCCAGTAAATGCCCAGCCGCGAGGAAATCGGGGCATAGATGTCCATTGTCTCCTGGGCGATTTGGCCTTTTTTCTTGTCACTGCGATGAAATTGCAGGGTTCGCATATTGTGCAGCCGGTCGGCCAGTTTGATCAGAATGACGCGGATGTCATCGGCCATGGCCAGCAACATCTTGCGGATACTTTCCGCCTGACGCGCCTGGGAACTGATCAAATGCACCTTGCCGAGTTTGGTGACACCGGAAACGATATGCAGGACTTCACGGCCGAAGATTTCTCGAAGCTCCTCCGGCTCAGTGGGGGTATCTTCGAGAACGTCATGCAGCAATCCCGAGGCGACGCTGATCTCGTCGAGGGTCATCTCCGCCAGTATCCCGGCAACTTCTAGCGGATGAGAGAGGTAGGGTTCTCCGGAAAGGCGCACTTGGCCTTCGTGGACCCTGGCCGAATAGATATAGGCCCGTTCGATCAATCTGAGATCTGCCTCTGGGATGTATCCAGAAACCCTATCGAGAATGTCTGTGATTCGGATCATATCCGTCGATAACAATCAATCATACAGGGGCAGCAATTCCACCGATATCCGCAAACGCTCCGGCTTTCATCTTGCTGCCCTACCGTTGAACCATCAATAAGCCTTGGCAAAAACGACCCGGCGGGGCGACGGCTTACCGCATTGGATGCAGCTACCGTGACGGCCGTCGTCCTCCAGGGCGCCATCGAGAGGAATGCAGCGGATTGTGACGCCGAGAGCCTCTTTGATGGCGGCTTCACATTCAGCTTCCCCGCACCAGTGCGTCAGAGAAAAGCCACCGTGGATTTCTGGTTTTTCCTTGTTCAATGGGGTAAAGTAATCATGAAACGATGCAGCGTCATCGATCACAGTGGTATGTGTTTTACGGAAGGCTCCCGCACTATTAAACAAATTGGACTGAATGCTGTCGAGAATCTCCGTGATCTCGGCAATGAATCGCTCACGTTTGATGGAAACTTTCTCCCTATGGTCACGATCCCTGCGACCGACGAATACGGCCTCATCGGCAATATCACGCGGACCGATTTCGACCCGAAGCGGGATCCCTTTCTTAATCCAATCCCATCCCCTGGCGCCGCCGATGTCCCGGCTGTCGATTTCCACCACAATCGACCGATGGCCGTATGTTTTCCGCCTCAATGCCTCGGCCAGGCTGTCGACATACGGCATTACGACGGCGTGATCGTCAGGATTTCGCAGAATGGGGAGCAAGACCACGTGTGCCGGTGCCACCATGGGGGGAAGGACAATGCCGTTGTCGTCTCCATGGGTCATTATCATGCCGCCGATCATCCGTGTCGACGCGCCCCATGATGTCGTCCAAGCATACTGCTCCTGCTCGCTGGCATCCTGGAATTTTATTCCCGATGCCCGGGCGAAATTCTGCCCCAGAAAATGGGATGTACCGGCTTGCAGAGCCCGTCGGTCTTGCATCATGGCTTCGATGCACAGGGTGTCTACGGCACCCGGGAATCTCTCCGCCGGGGATTTCCGCCCCTTGATGACCGGAATGGCCAAGTACTTTTCGACGAGCTCGGTGTAGACATCGAGCATCAGCCGGGTTCTCTCTAAAGCTTCCTCCTGGGTGGCATGCGCAGTATGGCCCTCCTGCCAGAGAAATTCACTGGTTCTTAAAAACATCCGGGTCCGCATCTCCCACCGTACGACATTGGCCCACTGGTTAATCAGAATCGGCAAATCGCGATAACTGCTGATCCACTTGGAGAAAGAGTCCCCGATGATCGTCTCCGATGTCGGTCGAACCACCAAGGGCTCGGTCAATTCACCGGCGGGTACAAGCCTGCCCTCAGGCCCCTGCTCTAGTCTGTGGTGGGTAACAACGGCACATTCCTTGGCAAATCCCTCGACGTGTTCGGCCTCTTTTTCAAGAAAACTCAACGGAATAAAAAGAGGAAAATAGGCATTTTTCACTCCGGTGGCCTTGAACATCGAATCCAGAGCCTGCACAATGTTTTCCCACAGGCTGTAACCCCATGGTTTTATGACCATGCACCCTCGTACCGGTGATTTTTCAGCAAGGTCGGAAGCTTTGATGACCTGTTGAAACCATTCCGGATAATCTTCATCCCGTGTCGGGGCTATGGCTGTTTTCGGTTGCTGCTGTTTTCCCATGTCAATCCTCGTGCAGATACAGGTTTCAGGTCCACCCGGTAATATTTACCCTCGCCCGTGCCGGAAGGCTCCAGAACGGCGAGGTGACCGCATCGATAGAAGCGGATATCCTTTCACCGTTAAGCGCCCGGAGACTTCGGTCGGCCGACCTTTTACGATTAATACCGATTTGTCAGCCCCACAATTACGGTTTATGGTTCTTTTCGTATTTCTCCACCTCGGACAGAAGAACTTCCACCAGTTTATCTTCGGGAAATTTCTTGACGATTTCCCCCTTCCTGAAAAGAATCCCCACCCCATTGCCGCCAGCGATGCCGATATCGGCCTCCCTGGCCTCACCAGGCCCATTGACCACACATCCCATGATCGCCAATTTAATGGGCACCGACTTGAGCAATATGGCTCTCTCGACTTTTTCGGTGATATCGAAAAGGTCGATATTGCACCGCCCGCAAGTTGGACACGATATGATTTCGGGACCATGCCGACGGATATCCAGGCCTTTGAGAATCTCGTATCCGACCCGGATCTCTTCAACCGGATCACGGGTCAGAGATACACGAATCGTGTCGCCGATACCTTCCATCAGCAAAATGCCGATACCGAGCGTCGATTTGACAATCCCGGAGTACAGTCCTCCGGCCTCCGTCACACCGACGTGCAGAGGAAAATCGGTCTTTGCGGCCAACAGACGGTAAGCATCGAGAGTCCGGCGAACATCGGATGCTTTGATGGAAATTTTGATTTCCTCAAATCCGAACCCGGTCAAAAGGTCGACATGACGCAAGGCGCTGTCGACCATCCCCTGGGCGGTAACCCCACCGTACTTTTTAAGCAAGTCTTTTTCGAGTGATCCCGAATTGACACCGATACGGATCGGAACACCGAATTGGCGCGCACAATCCACTACTGCCCTGATTTTCTGGCGGCTGCCGATATTGCCCGGATTGATCCGCAAACCGTCCGCTCCCGCTCGAACCGCTTTCATCGCCAAGCGGTGGTCAAAGTGGATGTCGGCTACCAGCGGGATCGTAATCTGAGCCTTGATATCTGTGATGGCGGCGGCGGCCTCGTCATCCGGTACCGCTACCCGCACGATTTCACAGCCGGCCGCCTGCAAGCGGTGAATCTGGGCCACAGTCGCGGTGATATCTTGGGTCAAGGTATTGGTCATGGACTGAACGGCTATCGGTGCCTCTCCGCCGATTTTGACCTTACCGACCGATATCTGGCGCGTTTTTTTTCTCGAATTCAGGAAACCCATACGTGATTCCATCCGGGCCACCGTCAACGATCTTTCAATGATATCAAAGGTCAAGGGCCCATCAAACCCCCTACTTAAAAAGTGTTAAATTACCAAAGAGGACTCATTAGTTCAAGGGAAATAGACCATCGGGGCCTTGCAAACAGGCAACAACGGTAGCAGCGGATCGACTCGCGCCCTTCTATGATTAGCACAGGATCCTTGTAATCTATACGGAAATTATTTAGTGTCTATACAAAGATAGATGGTCTCAACCCGTGTAATCGGTTGTAACCGTTCACGGGGTTGAAATGACCAAATTGGCGCTATAAAGCCGAAATGGAGGCGTTTGCAGGGTGCCGCAGCTGCAAGGCACCGGGTGCGCAGACGTACTGTTGCATTTCACGTGCCCGGTAACGCAGCAGATGTGGCGCCCTGTGAACGCTTACAATCGGTTTTCCTTGCGCAGGCCTCCAACTGGGTGGCAGACAGGGGCCGATCCGCCCATGCGCGCTTGCTGCCACGGCCGCGGAAAAAATTGTACCATTTTGAATGGCCGCGGTATAATGTCGTAAATAATGTGCGCACTCGCTGCCGATGCATTCGATGCGGGAACTGGACAACGGATCGAAGGAGGATGCAGAATGAAGCCGTCACACAAAGACGAGAATGGGGCACTGCCGGATCCCCGTATCACCGAAGCCATAAACCGGCGCATTAAGGATGAGACACTTCCGTGCGCCTTGGCTTTTGACATTGCTGTAACTCTTGGTGTTGAACCGTCTCAGGTGGGGTCCACCGCGGATTTGATGGAAATCAGCCTCAGCAAATGCCAACTCGGCCTCTTTGGGTATTCACCGGTAAAGAAAATCGTCGCGCCTCGCCTCCCCGAAAACGGGTCCGTGACCGACGCCATTCGGGAAGGGTTGGTGGAAAACCGGCTGCCATGCGTCACGGCTTGGAAAATAGCGGCCGATTTCGGTATCTCAAAATTGGCGTTAGCGGGAGCCTGTGAGGCGGCAGGCGTCAAAATCAAGCCCTGCCAACTCGGCGCTTTTTAATGGGGGCGATACTTTTTCGGGAAGCTTCCCACCCGGTCTACAGAATGCCATTGATGCCGACAAAAGGGTTGTTTCGGCGCTCTTCGCCGATGGTCGTCGTTCCCATGTGGCCGGGATAGACCACTACCTTGTCTGCGAGCGAGAATAGCTTGGACTGAATACTTTCCCTCAAGGTCCCTGCATCACCGCCCGGGAAATCGGTGCGCCCTACGGAGCCGGCAAACAGGGTGTCCCCTACAAAAACGCAATTATCGGTAAAAAGAGATATTCCGCCTTGTGTATGCCCGGGGGTGTGAATCACTTTGAGAGTGATGTTACCGAAGGACACCGCGTCGCCGTCCTCCACCATCCGGTCCGGGGCTGGCGAGTCATCTGCCGACAGCCCCCAGGAGGCCGCGCTGTCGGCAAGCCTTGAAAGCATCGGCGCGTCGCTGCGGTGAATGATAATTTGGGCACCGGTCACCTCTTGTAGCTTCTTGTTGGCACCCACATGGTCGAAATGCCCATGAGTATTGACGATGTATTTAAGTGTCAATTTATGTTGGGCAAGAACCAGAAGAATTCTGTCCGCCTCACCTCCCGGATCGACAACAGCGGCCTCGTAGGTGTCTTCACATCCAATAACATAGCAGTTTGCTTGAATCGGTCCGACAGTCAACGACTCGATGATCACGCGGTCCTCCTTATGTGCTGCTTGAATGGTTTGCTTCTTTTACCGGCGTGCATGCCGGACGCAAAGTCTCGAATCAATCGAGGTGTTCTGCCTTTTCGTCCACCTTTTGCGGAAGGCCATCACCGATATGCTCGATCCGAATCCTGTCTAATATACCATTTATAAAGGCTCCCGATTCCTCAGTGCCGTATTTTTTACCGATGTCGATGGCTTCGTTAATGGAGACTTTGAAAGGGATATCGTCGCAGTGCAGGATCTCATACACGGCGATGCGCAGAATGTTCCGGTCAACGCAGGACATCCGCCTCAGCCGCCAGTTTTGGGAATATTTTTCGATCATTTGATCAATGGCGCTTTGAGCCTCAGTGACACCCCTGACCAGTTGCAGGAAAAACGGCTGCGACTTGACCGATTGAACGTAGCTCTCACAAAAGCGCTGCAACATTTCCTCTGAAGCATCTCCGGTCATGTCGATACAAAAAAGAGCCTGCAGGGCAAGCTCCCGGGCTTTACGGCGAATTCCCATTATCTTGCCTACGCAAATGCTCCCATTAAATTAGCCATTTCCACCGCAGACATGGCGGCGCTCCAGCCTTTGTTTCCGGATTTGGTTCCGGCGCGTTCAATGGCCTGTTCCACCGAATCGGTGGTGACGACACCGAAAATAACCGGAATCCCGGAGTCCAGACTGACCTGTGCGACTCCTTTGCTGACTTCGGCGCAAACGTAATCGAAGTGGGGCGTGGATCCGCGGATAACGGCACCAAGGCATATGATGGCATCGTAGATGCCGGCCTTGGCTGCCTTTTGGGCTGCCAGCGGTATCTCAAACGCACCCGGCACTTTGACGACGTGAATGTCGCTTTCCTTGACTCCCGTGCGCAGAAGGGCGTCCATGGCGCCACCCAACAGTTTTTCGGTAATGAAGTCGTTGAAACGGCTGACAACTATGCCGAAGCGCTTGCCTTTGCCGATCAGTTGCCCTTCCAAGATTTTTACCATGTCCATACCTCCCACTTTGGGTTTGAGCCGGCTCCCCCGCTTATTGATGCGAACGCGAATCCTCGCAGTTTTCATCTTCAATATGCAGCAGATGCCCCATTTTCAATTTTTTGCATTCCAGATAGCAGCGATTGTATTCATTGGGCTCGACTTCGATAGGGATCTGTTCCGTAATTGTCAGTCCATACCCTTCCAGACCGACCATTTTTTTCGGATTGTTTGTCAGCAGACGCATCTTGCGTACTCCCAAATCGACGAGTATCTGGGCTCCCAGACCGTAATCGCGCATGTCCGCCTTGAAGCCGAGCCGCCGGTTGGCTTCAACGGTATCCAACCCCTGCCTGCGCTGCAGTTCATAGGCCTTCAACTTATTGACCAATCCAATACCCCGACCCTCTTGACGCAAATAAAGAATGACGCCCGACTGTTCCTTATCGATCATGGCCATGGCCTTGTGCAGCTGATCCCCACAGTCACAGCGCATGGAGCCGAAAATATCGCCGGTCATGCATTCCGAGTGAACCCTGACCATGGTGGGTTGGTCCGGATCGATGTCGCCCTTGACAAGCGCGATGTGCAGCAGGTGGTCGACATCGTTCTCGAAAGCGATCATTCTGAATTCACCACCGAAGATAGTTGGGATCAGCGACTCGGCGGCCCGGTGCACAAATAATTCATTTTTCATCCGGTATTCGACTAGATCGGCGATCGTACAGATGCCGATACCGTGTTCTTGACTAAATTTCTCCAACGCCGGAATGCGCGCCATGGTACCATCATCGTCCATAATCTCGCAGATCACGCCGGCCGGCTTCAAATCCGCCAGTCGCGCCAGGTCCACCGAACCTTCGGTCTGGCCGACCCGAACCATCACCCCGCCGTCCCGGGCCCGTAACGGAAAGATATGTCCGGGCCTGACGAGGTCGCTCGGTTTGGCGTCATCGGCCACCGCCGCCAATACGGTCGTCGCCCTGTCCGCCGCCGATATCCCGGTTGTCACACCGCAGCGTGCCTCGATCGATACCGTAAAACCCGTCTGAAAGCTCGATGTGTTGTGATCGACCATCATCGGCAGATCCAACCGGCTGATCATTTCACCGGACATGGCCAGGCATATGAGTCCACGGCCGTGTTTGGCCATGAAATTAATGGCCTCAGGCGTCACCATCTCGGCCGCCATGCACAGATCACCCTCGTTCTCGCGGTCTTCGTCATCCACCAGGATAACCATCCGACCGGCCTTTATCTCTTCAATGGCTTGTTCAATGTCAATGATTGGCATTTTATTTTTCGCTCCTTTGCAGACATCCGCCCAGCCGGCAACCGGCCTTTGAATCCTTTGACCGATGTCCGTTTTCAACAGCGCGGTGTCTACAAATGTTTTTTACTGAATACAAAATCATACTGGATCGTTTGATTTCCGTCCGATTTTGCCGTTTCTCTGCCGAGAACAAAACGTTCCACATATTTTCCGATTAAATCCGTTTCGATATTCACTTTAGCACCGATCTTTTTTGTACGGATGGTGGTCATCAGAGACGTGTGTGGAATAATGCCGATATCAAAAGATTCTTCCGAACAGCGGTTGATGGTCAGGCTGATTCCGTCCACGGCCACCGATCCTTTTTCGATCATATACCGCGACAGGGCAGGACCGACGCCGACCGTGATCAGGGTAACCTTGTCTCTCGTCCGGCGGTCTTTGATAACCCCAACGCCGTCAATATGGCCCGAAACCAAGTGGCCGTCGATGCGGTCCGACAACCGCAAAGCCCGTTCGAGATTGACTCGCTCGCCGCTTCTCAGCGTCCCGAATGTCGTTCGGCTGAGTGTTTCAGCCGATACATCGACTTCAAACCTTTTCCCGGAGAGAACGACGACGGTCAGACAGGCACCGCTGACGGCAATGCTGTCGCCGATTTTGGTGCCGCTTAGAGGCATATCGGCCGTGACGGCCATGCGCCGAGCTCCCCCGGACGACCGGACCCCGGTAACGGTCCCCATTCCTTCGATGATACCTGTAAACATACTCTCTTATACGGTATAGAGTTGATCAATCACATGCCGAGGCCGCTTATCCCGCATTCGGTCGGCTTCTCATCCGCTTCGGTTAATGGTGCAATCCTTGGATGTATCCTTCGACCATGAGGTCGGAATCGAACATGTGGACCTGCACATCTTTGACCGGCAGGCAGTTCTTCATTACGTCCACCCCTTGGCCGCGGCAAATCGGAACACCATCGTCTCCACCCAGTATCTTGGGCGCGTAGAAAAAATATATTTTGTCGACAATTCCGGCTCTGAAAGCCGAGCCGATGATGCCTCCGCCGCCTTCCACCAGGATGCTGGTCACCCCTCTCTCCCCGAGTAATATCGCCAAACGCTCTAAATCAACAGTCTCGCCGAGCAGCGGGGCCGTCAGAGTGGGCACACCTTTCCGGGCCAACCGTTCTCTCTTCTCCTCCGATACCCCGGGCCCGGTTACGATGGTGGTGACGGCATCGGACTTCAAGCGCAACACGCGGGCGCCCTCCGAAATAGACAGATGGGTGTCGATGACAAACCGCAAGGGGTCTTTCCCTTTAAACCCATCCAGCCGGGTCGTCAGGCTGGGGTCGTCCGTATTGACGGTACCGACTCCGACCATTATGGCATCGACGGCGTGGCGCAATCCGTGAACAAAATCACGCGACGCTTTCCCCGACACCCACTTGGAGTCGCCGGTTCTGGTCGCGAGGCGACCGTCAAGTGTTGCTGCACATTTAACGATCACAAAGGGCCGTTTCGTACGGATATATTTTAAAAACACTTCGTTAAGCTTCAGGGCTTCGCCCTCGCAGACGCCACTGAGAACTTCCAAACCTCTGTCGCTCAGATACGCCATACCCCCGCCCGTGACATCCGGATTCGGATCCGACATGGCGGCAACCACTCGGCGGATGCCGGCGGACAGAATTCTCTCGGTGCACGGCGGTGTTCTGCCGGTGTGGTTGCAAGGCTCGAGGGTCACGTAAAGAGTGGCGTCCTGGGCGGATGATCCCGCGTCCGCAATCGCCATGACTTCAGCGTGAGGCTTTCCGGCTGCCTCGTGAAATCCGCGCCCAACAATACGGCCATCCTTTACAACGACGGCGCCGACCATCGGGTTGGGTGACGTGAACCCCCTTCCCCTCTGCGCAAGGTCTAAAGCCACCTGCATGAATTGTTTGTCATCCATTAATGTCGAATATCTTCGGCTCTATGTTGAACCGCACCAATGGCCTTTCCCGGCGACCTTTTCGGTGGGCATCGGGTCCACAGCATCCGTGGTTTAAGAAGACTGCTGGTTGAGTAGATTTTTCAATTCCGAGACAAAATCATTGACGTCCTTGAATTCGCGGTAGACTGACGCAAAACGGACGTAAGCCACACCGTCCAGATCGTGGAGTCGAACCATGACTCTTTCACCCAGAGAGTGTGACGGAATCTCTTTTTCGCCGGTTTCCCTAAGGTCGCGTTCGAGTTCATCGATGAATTCTTCGATCAGATTGACGCTGATGTTCCGTTTTTCACAGGCTTTGTGTATGCCTGACCGTATTTTTTCCCGCGAGAAGGTTTCGCGCCGCCCATCTTTCTTTATAATCATGATTGGGATTTCTTCAATGTGCTCGTAGGTTGTAAACCGTCGCGTACAAATCAGGCATTCCCGTCGCCTGCGGATGACATTGCCGTCTTTGCTCAACCTGGAGTCGATCACCTTGTTGTCGATTTCACCGCAAAACGGACACTTCATGTGGAGCCTCCCTTGGCACTGCGATCGTCATATTGTATGAGCTCGACCCCGGCTTCGGACAGCATTTCCTGTGCGAGTGCATCGGCATAGCCGGACCGATAATATATTCTTTTAATTCCGGCGTTGATAATCATTTTAGCGCATATGGCACACGGTTGATTGGTGCAATAAAGGCTGGCGTCTTTGACAGAGACACCATGGTATGCCGCTTGGATGATTGCGTTTTGCTCGGCATGGATGCCGCGGCACAGTTCATGCCTCTCGCCGGAGGGGATGTTCATGGTCTCCCTGAGGCAACCGACCTCCAGGCAATGCCTGATTCCAGTCGGCGCGCCGTTGTAACCGGTGGTGAGAATCCGTTTGTCCTTGACGATAACCGCCCCCACCATCCTCCGGGTACAGGTGGAGCGCTGTGCAACCAGGGCCGTTATACCCATGAAATATGCGTCCCACGAAGGTCTCTGTCCGGCGTTCATCATGGCCTGGAATCCCCAACGTAGCCGAACTCGCGGTAAAGCGGGTATTCACGGCAAAGCTCACTTGTTTTGCTTTTGATTTGTTTCAAGGCCTTTTCGCTGCTGCGTTTTTTCAAGGCATCGACCATGAGTTCGGCGATGGCGACCATTTCCTGCTCCCCCATGCCCCGGGTGGTAACAGCCGGGGTGCCGATGCGAATGCCGCTTGTTACCAGCGGGCTTTGAGGATCGAAAGGAATGGCGTTCTTATTTACGGTGATGCCGGCTCGGCCGAGCACCTCTTCGGCTTCCTTGCCGGTGACATCGAGATTGCGCAGGTCTATGAGTATCATGTGATTGTCAGTCCCTCCGGATATGACCGTCAATCCCTTTTCCATTAACCGTTCGGCCATGGCCCGGGCATTTTTTACGACATTCAACTGGTATTTTGCAAAATCCGGCGTCAATGCTTCTTTGAAGGCAACCGCTTTGGCTGCGATGACGTGCATCAAGGGACCGCCCTGAATTCCCGGAAATATCTGCTTGTTTAAACGGTCTCCATGGTCCGCTTGGGCCAAAATCAGTCCTCCGCGGGGCCCCCGCAGGGTCTTGTGGGTCGTGGAAGACACCACGTCGGCAAAGGGAATCGGCGATGGGTGCAGGCCTGCGGCCACCAGCCCGGCAATATGGGCCATGTCGACCATCAGGTAGGCTCCGACTTCAGATGCAATCTGGCCGAAACGTTCAAAATCGATGATGCGCGGGTATGCACTGGCACCAGCCACGATCATCTTCGGACGATGGTCGTTGGCCAGCCGCTCCACTTCTTCATAATTGATCGTAGCGGAATCCTCACTGACCCCATAAGAGACAAAATTGAAAAGCCTGCCGGAGAAGGACACCGGACTGCCGTGAGTCAGGTGACCACCGTGGGCCAGATTCATTCCGAGGACCGTGTCCCCCGGCTTGAGAAAGGCGAAGTATACAGCCATGTTGGCTTGCGAGCCGGAGTGGGGTTGGACGTTGGCATAGGCCGCGTTGAATAGTTCTTTGGCCCTTTCCACAGCCAGCTTCTCCGCAATGTCGACAAATTCGCAACCACCGTAAAACCGTTTGTCCGGATAACCTTCCGCATATTTGTTTGTCAGAACGCTTCCCTGCACGGCCATAACCGCCGCGCTGGTGAAATTTTCCGAGGCGATCAACTCCAGAGTGGTTCTCTGTCTGGCCAACTCCTCGGTTATGGTTCGCGCCATGTCTGGGTCAATTTTCGCGATGCGAGGCAAATCCAAGGGGCATTCCTTTGCTATGGTTTAATGGGAAACTCCGGTCAAACCACTTGATTCGTTTGCTCGGTAACAATGGGCCCGCGGTCCGATGCATTCATCAGATAACGGGGGTCACCCAACGATAGATGCGAACGGGTTTGGTTTTAACCGGTCGGCTGTAAAGTAAATGGCTATTAGTGCCTTAGGTCGCCTTCTCACCCATACGGTCGAACATGGTCAAGCGCTTCTGATGCCGGTCTCCCTCGAAAGGCGTACTCAACCAGGTATCGACCGTTTCCAAGGCCAGTGTCTCTCCCAGCATCCGCCCCCCCAGGACGAGAACATTGGCGTCGTTGTGCTGACGGCTCATCCGAGCGGCGAAAGGTTCGGCACACAGCGCTGCGCGCACGTTCTGGAATTTGTTGGCCACCATCGACATACCGATTCCCGTACCGCAGAGAAGGATTCCGCGTCGGTACTTTCCGATAGACACCTGGGATGCCACCTGAATACCGTAATCGGGGTAATCGACGGAGGTTTCGCTGTAAGTTCCGACATCTTCTACAGCATACCCCTTTTCGGCAAGAAAGGCTTTGACCTTCTCTTTAAGAGGATAGGCGGCATGGTCGCATCCGACGATGATGGCGCGTGAGGGCCCGCTTTGATCGTTCTTCATGATTATACTCCAGCCTTCGGTTTAAGTTCTCACGGTAGGAGAGCTGCTGATCGAATAGGGCAGAATCGTTATCAATAGCCAATTCACTATGTATCCGCAAGAAAAAAATAGCCCCCCTTTCGGGAGGCAATTACGGGTACAGCTCGAAATCGCGGCCGGATTTATTGAGAAATGTTCGAGACGGGATACTCCTCCCCGTGCCATTCAATTTTTTTCATAGGCCCTGAGCAGAAGACAACCGTTTGTACCGCCAAAGCCGAATGAGTTGGTCAAGGCATAAGTCACTTTTTCTTTGCGGGCGACGTTAGGCACGTAATCCAAATCACATTCCGGATCGGGATTTTCGTAGTTTATCGTCGGTGGTATGATTCCGTTTTTAATGGTCAGGGCGGTAAAAACGGTCTCAACACCACCGGCCCCGCCGAGAAGGTGACCGGTCATGGACTTGGTGGAACTGACCGGTATCGATAGGGCCTTGTTTTTGAAAACGGTCTTGATGGCGCGGGTTTCGTAAAGATCGTTCAAGGGCGTCGAGGTTCCGTGGGCGTTGATATAGTCCACCTGCTCATATGAGATCCCGGCGTCGTCAATGGCCGCCTGCATGCATCGCGCAGCCCCATCGCCGTCAGGTGGTGGAGCCGATATGTGGAAGCCGTCACCGCTCATGCCAAAGCCGACAATCTCAGCATAGACTTTTGCGCCTCTTTTCAGTGCGTGTTCGAGCGCTTCGATGATGAGAATGCCGCTGCCCTCCCCGACAACGAATCCATCGCGGTCTCGTTCGAAAGGCCGGGAAGCTTTCTGGGGGGTTTCGTTGCGGGTCGACAGGGCTTTCATGGCACTGAAACCGGCAATACAGCTTTGGGTTACGACCGCCTCGACACCTCCGGTGATCATCGCATCGGCCATGCCGTTTTGAATGGCACGGAAGGAGTCGCCAACGGCGTGCGCGCCGGCAGCGCAAGCCGTAGCCAGTGAAGCATTCGGTCCTTTGGCGCCGAAGTAGATTGAAATCATACCCGGGGCCATGTTACCAATCAGCATAGGGATAAAAAAAGGAGAGACCCTCTTGGGCCCCCGTGTCATGACCGAGACGATCGTCCGCTCCATGATCTGCAGTCCACCCAAACCGCAGCCGGTTATGACACCCACCCGGTTTTCGTTCGATTGGTCGATCGTCAGGCCGGAATCCTTCATCGCCATCCGGGTTGCGGCAATGGCATAGGCTATAAACTTTTCGGTACGTTTGGCATCTTTGACGCTCATCCAATCTTCGGGGTTGAAGTTTTTCACCTCGCCGGCAATTCGGGTGGGATAGTCAGCCGCATCAAAGTACGTAATCTCGTCGATGCCGGATCGACCGGCACACAGAGCGTCCCAGGTTTCCTCAACTCCAATTCCCAGCGGTGTGACCAGCCCTACCCCGGTTACAACCACCCGTCTTTTCAAAAGAGCCTCCTTTTTGCAGCTTCAGGACTGGGCCTTGACAAAACTGATGGCATCCTGAACCGTCTGGATCTTTTCAGCGTCCTCGTCGGATATGTCGGTGTCGAACTCTTCTTCCATCGACATGATCAACTCAACCAGATCCAGAGAATCGGCCCCTAAATCATCGACAAATGACGCCTCAGGTACAACTTCAGCCAGATCCACACCGAGTTTTTCCGCAATGATCTTCTTTACTTTATCTTCTACAGACATTCAATTTCCTCCTTTCACATGAACATACCACCGCTGACATGCAACACCTGTCCGGTGATGTAAGCGGCCGCATCGGATACTAAAAATGCAACGGCAGCAGCCACATCCTCAGGCTTTCCGGGTCGTCCCAACGGTACTTGTGACAACATGGCCTCCTTGACGCTGTCCGGCAGGGAGGCGGTCATATCGGTTTCAATGAATCCGGGTGCAATCGCATTGACGGTAACCCCCCGGGGTGCCAATTCCCTGGCTGCGGTTTTCGTCAACCCGATCAACCCGGCTTTGGATGCAACATAATTGGCCTGGCCGGCATTTCCGATCACCCCAACGATCGACGCCATATTGACGATACGTCCGGAGCGTTGCTTCATCATTGTTTTGCCGGCCATCTGCAAACAGCGGAAGGCCGCCTTGAGGTTGACGTCAAGGACCATGTCCCAGTCCTGTTCTTTCATCCGCACCAACAATGAATCCTTGGTTATGCCGGCGTTGTTGATCAGAACGTCCAAGCGGCCGGAGGCCGCGACCACATCGTCGAAAAACCCCTTGAGTTCATCACCCGACGCCACATTCACGCTGACTCCCTTGGCCTCCCCCCCGGTAGCGGCGACAGCTTTTTCCGTCTCGGCTGCAGCGGCCGCCTCGCCTTCCGGGTCGACTGGCGAATAGTAGTTGAAATATATCAGCGTGTCCGGGTCCGCCAAAGCAACACAAATCGATCGGCCGATACCTCTCGATCCACCGGTGACGATAACGATGCGTTTTTCCTCTGCCGTCATGGCACCCTCTCAAATAGGATATCGGCGACTTGATCCATTGCTGGGATCAGGTCGCGATAGCTTTCCGTGAGATCGTTCAAGCGGACGGTCGCAATGAAATCGCTGGCGACCTTGTGGTCGAATAGGCCGGTCCCCATAAGGATGGTCAAGATGTTTTGGTGTGCCAGCTTGGCCACATCGTTGGCGAATATGCGCGACATCAGCTGCAGCCTCCCAGCGTCCTTGTCTGCCGCCCGGGTCGCAGCGGCGGCTCTGCGGGCCAATGCCGCCCCGACTTCAAGGTGGGTGATCATGTCCGCCAGTCCAAACATGACGTGCTGGACGCGATTCAGTCTGTGCTGATGCACTAAAGCAATCGCCTCGTTGAGGGCATTAGCGGCAATCCCGTAAATACGGCCCCCGACATGATCGAATTCTTCCGCCAGCGCATTCATTTCCCTGGCAATGGCGCCGTAAAATTCACCCTTGGTTTTTACAGTCGTGCGCCAGCGAAAGGTGCTGATAATATTCTGCTGAACTTCGCTGGCCCCCTCATATATACAGGTGATTTTGACATCCCGCTTGATCTTTTCGACCTCGAATTCGCTGGTGTATCCATATCCGCCAAGGGCCTGCATGGCATCGTCGGCGGCCCTGTTTCCGGTTTCGGTGGCAAAATACTTGGCAATGGAACCCTCAACCTGCAGATCGAGCTCACCGGAATCTATCCTTGCGGCGATTTCCTCGATGTAAGCCGCCGCCGCCTCGAGCCTGACGGCATGGGGCACGATCAATTTGTGGGTATACCCCTGTTTGGCAGAGAGCACCGATCCGCTGACGAACCGCTCTTTGGCATAAGGGATAGCGATATCCAGTGCTGCTTGGCCACCCCCGAGCCCCATGGCGGCAACCATAAGCCGTGTGTAACCAAAAACCTGGTTGGCCTGCTTCAAGCCACGCCCGGGTACTCCGCCGATCAGGTTTTCGACTGGTACGAAAACATCAGTGAATGACAGCTGGGAGGTTTGCGACGCCCGAATGCCGTGTTTTTCCTCGCTGCGCCCGGCCGCATATCCCTCAGTACCTTTTTCGACCACAAAAAAGGTCGGCCCTTCAGGGGTTTTGGCCAGTAGGGTGATGAAATCAGCTGCCCCGCCGGTGGAAATGAACTGCTTGGTTCCATTCACTTTGTAGCCAATAAGCTCACCGGTGTCGTTGACGACCGGATCGGCTTTGGTCTTGATGTTGGCGACATCGCTTCCGGCATTGGGCTCGGTCACTGCGTAAGCCACCAATGCATTTCCCTCGGCAATAGCGCCGAGCCATTTTTTTTTCTGCTCAGCAGTGCCGCCAACCATCAGGGGATCGGCGCCCAGTTGGATGGCAAAAAAAGCCGTCGTAATACCAAGGCAAATTTTGGCCATTTCACGGGTGACGATGCAGCTATCCATTGCTCCGCCGCCCATTCCACCGTATTTTTCAGGGATCATCAGCAGTTGAAGGCCGATCTCGGGCCCTAACATCTCTCGAATCGTCTCTTCTGGAAAAACCTCATCCCTGTCCCATCCGATAACCTTATCCTTGGAAAGCAGCCTCTTTCTCAATTGGGCCACTGTATCCAGGACCATCTGACGCATTTCAACGTCCAGGCCGTATGACCCATTATCCGCTGCCGTTGCAGACTCCGACATAATGATTTCCTTTGGTGTAAATTCTATTCTTCGGTTTCGACAACCGTGCGGCCCTTGTAAGAGCCGCAACTGGGGCAGGCGTGATGCGGCTGGGTGGCCTCGCCGCATTCGGGGCAGGTAGACAGATTCGGCGCGTCTGCCTTTTGGTGAGTGCGCCGTTTGTCACGTCTTGACTTAGAAATTTTACGTTTTGGCAAGGCCATAAGTAATCTCCCAACATGCTGTAAATATTACATATTAATATTAAATCGCTTGGTTCAATAAAACAAGTTGTGTTAAGTAATTCAAATCGTCGGGATTGTCAAGGTTTTTATATCGTTTGATTGTGTTTTCTTGTACTCAACCCGGCAATATGATAAAGAGGGCTACCTGCAGTGGCAGGACGACAGGTATAACAATCTAATATTTCAGTGTATCCATGCAATTCAGAAGGGCAACGGTCTCGACGCAGGATGGAATCCTGCAGCGCGCTCTGGACTGTCGGGCATAACGCGGCAGGCCCGCATGGGAGCACGCTGAAATAACTCATACTCAACGCCGAAAAGATTAGCAATTTAGCGTGTTTTAACAAGACATTTCAGACTTTTATTCAACAATGACCGCATTAAGTTATAACATGAGAGAGAAGAAATGAACGATCAGCCAACAAGTCCTATAGTAACGCGCTTCCCCCCCAGTCCAACCGGATATTTGCATGTGGGCGGTGCCAGGACGGCCCTTTTCAACTGGCTCTACGCCCGACATACTGGCGGCCGGTTCGTGCTACGCATCGAAGACACCGACGCCAAACGGTCAACTCAGGCCAGCACCGACGCTATCTTCGAGGCATTGAAATGGATGGGGATCGATTGGGATGACGGCCCCTACTTCCAGTCCCAGCGTTTTGACCTGTATCGGGAGTACATCCAAAAACTTCTGGACTCGGGTAGCGCGTACTATTGCACCTGCTCAGCCGAAAGGCTCGACGCCATGCGTCAACAGGCCATGGCCACCGGCGGCAAACCCAAATATGACGGCACCTGCCGTGAAAAGAATCTTTCGAACTCAGACGCCGCCGTCGTAAGGTTCAAAGCCCCTTTGTTTGGCACAACAGTCGTGGAGGATGTCGTCAAGGGTCACATCGTTTTTCAGAATCCCGAACTGGACGATTTCATCATCGCCCGCAGTGACGGCACCCCGACGTATAATTTCGTGGTGGTAGTGGATGACATCACAATGGGGATCAATACCATCATCCGTGGGGATGATCACGTCATGAACACCCCCAAGCAAATCCTGCTCTACCGGGCCCTCGAAGCCCCCCTGCCGGTGTTCGCTCATGTTCCGATGGTCTTGGGTCCGGATCGAACACGTCTGAGCAAGCGGCACGGTGCCATGTCGGTCACCGAGTACCGCGATATGGGGTATTTACCGGAGGCGTTTATCAATTATCTCGCACGCCTGGGGTGGTCGCATGGTGACCAGGAATTTTTCACCCGATCAGAGTTGATCAAAGAATTTACCCTCGAAAATATCGGGCGCTCGGCCGGGATATTCGATATCGAAAAACTGTTGGCCCTTAACGCCGATCACATCCAGGCGGCTAAACCCGCTGAACTTGTGGCACCCCTCACGCCTTTCTTAAAGCCACATGGAATCGATATCCAGGAAGGTCCCTTCATCGAAAGCGTCATCAAGACACTCCAGCCCAGAAGCAAAACCCTCAAGGATATGGCGCAGGACAGCTTGTTCTATCTCCAGGAAAGCGTTGTTTTTGATGAGGCGGCCGCCAAGAAGTTTTTAAAACCGGCCGCGATCGAGTCGCTGAAATCGTTGATCCACGAATTGGAAAAGCTGGAAGACTTCACCGAACCGACCCTCGAAGAGGCTTTCAAGGCCGTCATGGAAAAAACCGGGCTCAAGCTGGGCAAGATCGCCCAACCCGTGAGGGTAGCCCTCACCGGACGGACAGCCAGCCCGGGCATTTTCGAAATCACCGAGATCATCGGCAAGGAGAGGGTAATCGCGCGCCTGAGGACTGCCCTGCACTGTATAAATGAAGGATCAGCGGATCAAAATTGACATTCAAGGGTATATTTGGCTTGACTTGAAATTTCGTTTTCTGTAATTACTTTAGCAGGGTTTTCTGAGGGATCGTCTAGTGGCAGGACGACGGGTTCTGGCCCCGTTAACCTAGGTTCGAATCCTAGTCCCTCAGCCAATCGACATCATGGGGTTATGGGCTCTTCGTCTATAACCCTTTTTGTTTTAAGGAATTAAACTGAACATATGCCTATAGAATTGCCCAATTGGTATCGATTGATAAAGCACAGCATGTGCCATCGGACAGGCATTGAGGGATTGAAAGGTATCTTTAAAAAAGGTGCCATAATACCAAACGATGGTTCACTTGCTGACACGTATCCTCAATCCAAAATCAGTTATGCAAGGTATCATAATTTGGTATCCCTTTTTGATTTTAAAAATTGCAATGAGGATGAGTGTCTGAATCAAATCCACGATTGGTACCGCTTCTTTTTCGATCACGAACCAGTAACCGTCGTTATACTCCTCAGTCGGCAATCATTAGAATCGAAACTCATTTCTAATGAAAAAGCCGTTAAAGACACACGAGGTACCTTTGTTCCGATTTTTATTCCTCATTTTGAAGTGTTTTGCCCTGAACCAATTCCTTGCGATGTCTTTAGGGGGTATTTAGTGATATGTGGGGTTTATGAGAAAATATATGAATACTATCAGTATGATGGCATTTTCCCAGGACTCTTTGAAAAAATTGATCATTTTTTGAAAAAACATGAAGATCTATACGACGATCCACTTGGTCAAATCGAAAAAGACATCGATAAACACTAAAGGATTGAATGCGAATCGTTGAGTGACTCTATTATGGGAGAATCTCGTGCAACCGGATGCCGTACTTGCGCATCCGGTTCAGGACGGTCATACGGTGCACCCCCAGAGCCTTGGCCGCAAGTGTTTGGTTGCCGTTTGCCTTCCGCAGGGCCTCAATCAGCGCCAGCTTTTCCGGGGGGTCCGAGGGCTTCGGTATGGTCTCCGGATGTAGGCTGCTGCTCTGTCCGGATTCGATCAGCGCTCGAAACTGGGTCGGGAGGTGCTCGATTGCGATCATTCCCGATCCGGCGATGGCAACCCCGTATTCCAAAGTGCTTTTAAGCTCGCGCACATTGCCGGGCCATTGATAGCGCATCAACAGGTCCATCACCTCCGGTGTCACGCCGCTGATTCTCTTGCCGTTGGTTTCACGCAGGTCGTGTAAAAACGAATTGACCAGTAGGGCGATGTCTTCCTTTCGCTCCCGCAGCGGCGGGACAGTGATGGGAAAAACATTGATTCGATAAAAGAGGTCCTGGCGGAACCTTCCTTCTGAAACGCGTTTTGCAAGGTCTTGATTCGTGGCGGTGATAAAGCGCACATCGACGCATATGGGTCGTTCGCCGCCGATGCGAATGAATTCCTTTGTTTCCAGGACCCGGAGGAGTTTTGCCTGGGTGTTTATGGGAATATCGCCGATTTCATCCAGGAAAATATCGCCGCCGTCGGCGACCTCGAACAATCCCTGCCGATGACGGTGGGCCCCTGTAAATGCCCCTTTCGTATGCCCGAAGAGCTCGCTTTCAATCAGCGATTCGTTGAGGGCGGCACAGTTTATTTTCACATAGGGCCCGTCCTTCCGGCGCCCTAAATCGTGGACGGCCCGTGCGACGAGCTCTTTTCCCGCACCGGTCTCACCGGTTATCAGAATGGTGGCATCACTGCGGGCCGCTTTGTCCAGGATCTGAAAGATTTCCTGCATCACACGGCTTTGGCCCTGCATGCCACGGAAACCGTGATCGTTGTTCAAAAGCCGTGTGAGCTCCTGAATCTTGATATCTTTGTTTTCGAGTTCAGTAATGTCTGAATAGGACTCCAGCGCACCGACAGCACATCCACTGGAATCTTTGAGTAATTTTGCGTTCTTGAGAACCGACACATACGATCCGTCTTTGCGGGTCAGCATGCAACGCTTGTTTCTGACCGCCTCGCGCTCAAAGAGCCGGCACCACTTATCCTCGCTTTCGGAACGCAGAATTTCACAGACGTCACATTCAAGTATGGTGCAGGTTGCCCCTACCAACTCGTCGATTCTAAAGCCGGTCATACGGGCCATGGCCGCATTGGCCATCCGGATAACGCCGTCCGGGGAGACGATCATCACGCCGTCATGTACCGCATTGACGATCTCATCGAAATATTGTCTGAAGTCTTCTCTATCCATGACTTCCCGTTATTCTTTGCGTGTACGATTCCCCGCCACAATAGCTTATACAATTGATTAAGCAGTGCTTTCGAAAGTGTCAAGAAAAGCCTTCACTTGACTTTCGGCCTGCCGTTCGCTTGGCATGGATTTACAAAAATAACTAGCTGAATTTAATACAATATATACCATGCCGATAACATGTGGCATCAGTTTTGCTCAAGTACTCCACAAAAGCTGAAATTTTATAATTTTTTTTATCATCTGTTCGAATCAACCCAATCGGAGACCTTACTGAATGCAACCCCAGCTGAAATCCTATTCCACCGTTTCGATTTTATGTGGCCTGACGCTGCTGATTTTTTTTTCAGGCATGGCAACGCCGACCGCAAACGCGGAAGAAAGGGACCACACCCTCTCCATCACTCGAGTGGAATGGCAGGCCGGTGACGATGAGCTGATCGTTGCGGGCAACGGCGCGGGCAGAAGGGAAAGGGTGACTGTCAAGGATGCCGATAGCGGCCTGACACTCGGAAGTGTCACAGCGAATAGAAACGGCAGGTGGTATTTCAGGGACAGGCACCCGGATGCAATCCCCTGCACGATTCTGGCTGAAGATCGAGACGGACAATCGGTTGAATCCGGGTATACGAACACTCCCCCCGAAGTCTGCACGGTCACATCACCGGAGCCACCGGTTGGTAACCCTCCTGAGCCGGGCACACCGCCAGAACCGCCTGCAAACGATCCTTCGGAACCTTTTCAGGTGTCACACAAGGGACAGATCATATCATTCGAAGGCACCCGGACATGCCTCCAATGTCACGAAGACAAGGCCAGAGAAGTCCATTCATCCGTCCACTATCAGTGGAAAGGGGATGCATCCGAGGCCCTGGGCCTGAAAACCTCAGAAGCCGGCAAGCTCGGCGGCATCAACGATTTCTGCATCTATCCTGACATCAACTGGATCGGCAAGCTCACCAATGTCGACGGGGTTCAGGTGGACGGCGGCTGCGCCAAGTGCCACGTGGGTCTGGGGGCCAAGCCGACGGCTGAACCGACTAGGAGCCAGTTGGAAAACATCGACTGCCTGGTTTGCCACACCGGCCAGTATCTGCGCACGGTGGCAAATGTCAGCGGAGAGCTCCGCTTCGTGCCCGATGAAACAAAAATGACCGCCAACACCCTGGTCATCTCCCTGCCCACTGACGACGCCTGCCTCAACTGCCACACCAAGGCCGGCGGCGGCGACAACTTCAAGCGCGGCGACATCGAGGAGGCCCACCGCAACCCGGCCCGCGGCTTCGACGTGCACATGGCCTCGAAGGCCGATGGCGGAGCCGGCCTCCGCTGCCTGGACTGCCATTCCGCGGCCGACCACCGAATCGCCGGCCGCGGCTCCGACCTGCGGCCTCGGGAGCTGGCCGACCCGGTCAACTGCAGCATGTGCCACACGGACACCCCGCACGATGATTCTAAAATCGACAAGCACACGGCCCGGGTCAACTGCACCGTCTGCCACATCCCGGTCTTTGCCAAGGTGGCGGCCACCGACATGGATCGCGACTGGAGCCAGCCCGGAGATTTCGTCGATACCACAGGTCTTTACGAGCCGCATCACGACAAGGGTCTTAACGTGACCCCCGAGTACCGCTTCTTTAACGGCACCTCCTACTTCTACCAGTTCGGCGACCGGGCCGTGGCCGGGGAGAACGGCCGGGTGGTCATGTCCGCCCCGGAGGGTGACATCGGCGAGGCGGGGGCCAAGATCCATGCCTTCAAGCGCCACCTGTCCACCCAACCGATCGATCTCGATCAGGGTCGACTTCTGCCGCTGAAAATCGGCATGTTCTTCATGACCGGTCAAATCGATGCGGCTGTCAAGGCCGGAGCCGAAGCCGTCGGATGGGACCTTCGTGGAGGTTATGATTTTGCCGACACCGAGCGCTACATGGGCCTCTTCCATGAAGTGGCCCCAGCTGAACAGGCCCTGGACTGCAACAGCTGCCACAACGGCGGCAGCCGCCTCGACTTCGCCGACCTGGGCTACGCCCCTAAAACGACCGGTAGTAACAATCGGCCTCTCTGCGCCAGCTGCCACGGCGACGAGTCGGACGAATGGTCGGCAAGCGAATTTTTCACCAAAGTGCACAGCAAGCACGTCACCGATAAAAAATACGACTGCAGCGCATGCCACACTTTCACCGCCGCCAGGTAGGGCGTTTACAATCTTGAGACGGATAAGAAGGCACTTTCTATCCGTCTTAAGGTTTGAGTGGTGTCAATCGGAGATGATTCAAGGCTTTGAGTGGCATCCAACCGATCAAAAAAATGACGCGTCAATACAAGACAAGGAGAATGATCATGCCTTTTGAAAAAGAATTTGAACGGCGCCTGGAACAGAGGGGCATCACCCGCCGGAGCTTTCTCAAGTACTGTGGTGTTATCGCGGGCGCCATGGGAATGGGGCCGGCTTTCGGCCCGCAAGTCTACAAGGCCTTCGCCGCCAGCCCGAGACCGTCGGTTCTGTGGCTGCATTTTGCCGAATGCACCGGCTGCACCGAGGCCGCCCTCAGAACCAGCTCTCCCGGGTTTGCAGACCTGATATTCGATGTCATTTCCCTTGACTACCACGAGACGATTATGGCGGCAGCCGGCCAACAGGCCGAGACTACTCTCAGTAGCATGGCGGGTGCCAATTCAGGAGAGTTTTTCTGCGTTGTGGAGGGGTCCATCCCGACGGCGGAAAATGGCGTATACGGCATGATCGGCGGCCGCACCATGTTGTCCATTGCACAGGACGTGTGCACCAAGGCGAAGGCGGTGATCGCCATCGGCACGTGCGCCTCTTTCGGCGGGATCGCAGCCGCCGCGCCAAACCCCTCCGGCGCCAAAGGCATCAAGGATGCATTGGGCTCTCAACTCACCGCCCCGGTGATCAACATTTCCGGCTGCCCGCCCAACCCGGTCAATTTTGTCGCCACCATAGCAAACTACCTGCTGGATGGAACCCTCCCGGCCCTCGATTCGCTAGGGAGACCCAATTTCGCCTATAGCCGAACCGTCCACAGCCGTTGCCCGTATCGCGAGCAGGAAAGCCGATGCCTCGAAGACGAGGGGTGCAAGGGTCCCCGGTGCCACAACAATTGCCCGTCAGTCAAATTCAACGACGGCACCAGCTGGCCGGTCCAGGCCGGCCACCCCTGCATCGGCTGCAGCGAGCCCAATTTCTGGGACACCATGACGCCTTTCTACGAGGAACACGACGATTGATTCGATAGCAGCTATTTTGAACCGTAAGGATATTTTCAAATTCGATACAGAATTCGACATTAAACGCGAAAGGGAATAAAAATGCCAGATGACAGAAGCGATAGATATTATAGGGGTTCTTCCAGAAGCCGTTGGTGGCGACGCTACGTGCCGTCCCCTCCAACGGAAGAGGCTGAGAAGGAGGCACCAGCAGAGGAATCACAACCGCCTGCGGAGACGTCGCCTCCCACGCAAACAGAGAATCCAACTGCGACGGAAACCCCACAACCCGAATCTCCATCTGAAGAAACACCGACTGGCGCTCAGACCGACGCCAACCGCATCATAGTGGATCCCGTCACCCGCATCGAGGGCCACCTCAAAATCGAGACCGAGGTGGCCGACGGCAAAGTGACCGGGGCCTGGAGCACGGGCACCCTCTTCAGGGGCATCGAGACGATCCTTAAGGGACGCAACCCGGAGGACGCCTGGCTGTTCACCCAGCGGCTTTGCGGGGTATGCACCTACGTGCACGGCGCCTCCTCGGTGCGCAGTGTAGAGGATGCCGCCGGCGTCACCATTCCGGAGAACGCCCGTATCATCCGCAACCTCCTGATGGGCGCCCAGTACCTTCACGATCACCCGGTGCACTTCTACCACCTGCACGCCCTGGACTGGGTGGACATCGTTAGCGCCCTGAGTGCTAACCCGGGCGATACGGCCAACCTTGCTGGGGATGTGACCCCTAACGCGCCGGCAATCGATTTTGCGGCCATTCAGGCGCGGTTAAAGAATTTTGTTGACAGCGGTCAGCTCGGCCCGTTTGCCAACGCATATTGGGGTCACCCGGCCTATAAACTCAGCGCTGAAGCCAATCTGCTCCTGGCGGCCCATTACCTCGAAGCGCTGAAAATGCAGGCCAGAACTTCCCAGCTGCATGCCATTTTTGGCGGAAAAAACCCACACGTTCAAACGATGCGGGTCGGAGGGGTCACTTGTCGCCATGACATCAACTCGGCCCGCGTCAACGAGTTTCGCGGTATTTTAATTGAGGCCAAAAACTTCATTGATACGGTTTATATTCCGGATGCCGCTTTTCTGGCGGAGTTCTACGCCAAAACCGAAAACGGTGATTGGGGAAAAATCGGTGGCAACGACAACTTTCTGGCCTGCGGCGAATTCCCCATGACCAGCCAGGAACCCCAGAGCCTGTTTTTTCCCCAGGGTGTCATATTTAACCGAAAGATAGATAACGTTCTTCCGTTGGATACAGAAGAAATACTGGAACATGCACAATACAGCTGGTATCAGAACGATACGGCGCTTCATCCGTCGATCGGCCAAACAGTTCCGAATTTCACCGGATATGATCCCAATGGAAGCTATAGCTGGCTCAAAGCTCCCCGCTACCAGAGCCAACCGATGGAAGTGGGGCCACTGGCACGCATGCTGGTGGCATACGGAAAAGGGATGGCAGAAGCTGAAAGTGCCATCAACGGCTTTCTTGTGGACGCAAGCCTTCCAGGTATCTCGGCCATGTTCTCCGTGCTGGGGCGGGTAGCCGCCCGGGCCCTGGAAACCCAGATCATTGCCAACGCGATGAACGAATGGTTAAATGAACTCTCCATCGGTCAAAGCGCCTACCGGCCAACCCCGACTCCGGTCACCGGTAATGGTATGGGCCTGAACGAAGCCCCCCGCGGGGCCATTGGCCACTGGATCGACATTCAAAACCAGAAGATCGCCAACTATCAGATGGTGGTGCCGTCCACCTGGAACTTCGGTCCCCGCTGCGCCAACGGATTGCCCGGACCGATGGAGAAGGCCCTGGAAGGCATTCCTGTGGCCAAGATGGACCAACCGCTGGAAGTTCTTCGCACGGTTCACTCATTGGATCCCTGCATCGCCTGCGCGGTGCACGTGATCGATCCGGAGAGCGACAGGGCCTACGAAATTAGGGTACTCTAAAGCGAATGTCAGAATAGCGTTCCGCTTGGAAGGTGTGTGCGACAGTACAAAAATCCCCCCGTCCCCCTCTGACAAAAGGGGGACGGGGGGATTTTCTAATAGCACCGATAGGAATAAACTTCTGACATTCGCTATAACCGACAACCAACCGATCCACCTCCAAGCGGCCGGGCCTGAGGACAACCGTCCTAATCGTTCCAGCCGTCGCCTTCTCCTGCGGCAGCATCTTTTCCGAATGATTACTTCTCTCAGCCGATCGCCGCTTACAGCGGATCGTTATGGCACTTCAAACAGCCCGTGAAATGTGGATGGCCGGTCGGCGGACCCGTTGGATTGCGGGCCGGGTGGTGACATTCGAGGCACTCTTCGTCGGTGGCAACATCTGTGTGGATTTCCGGATACCGCTGAATGGAAGGTCCGTGCAGGCCGAGGTAGTACCGGTACGCACATCCGGAGGCCAGCAGAACCAGGGAAAGCAAGATGATTGCGAAAAGTGATGTTTTCCTCAAGGACGCGTTCCCTTTCGTCCGTCTTTTAATTTAAATCGGTGGTCAGCCATGTGGATCACCTCCGGATCATGGCTCGCGATCACCAGGGTGCAGTGCTGCCGTCGACTCAGAGAAACCATCAGCCGAACCAAACGTTGGCCGGTGGCCGAATCGAGACTGGCGGTGGGTTCATCGGCGAGCAGGATGTTCGGTGTGTGGGCGATAGCACGCGCAAAGGCAACCCGCTGCGTTTCTCCGCCCGACAACTCGTGGGGTAGCGCCGACTCCAGTTCCGGCAATTCAATGATCTCCAGCAGTTCTTTGACCCGTTTTTTAGTCCGCATGCCCCCGGCTCCGTTCAACGCCAGAGGAAAGGCCAGGTTTTCTCGGACCGTCAAATAAGAGAGCAGGCTACCGCTCTGGAAGACGAAGCCGATTTGTTCCCTTTGGAAACGTGAGAGTGCTTTACGGGACAGGCGGTTGATATCGATACCGGCGCACCGGATCGTCCCCCTGTCCGGTTTTTCCAGCCCCCCGATGCAGTTCAGCAAAGTCGTTTTACCCGATCCGGATTTTCCGGCGATGATGAAGCTTTCACCCTTTTGCACTTCGAAGGTGATGCCCTCCAGTGCGCTCACCGTTCCCCGGCCGGAATGGAACGTTTTGCAGAGGTCGACGACGTCGATCACGATCAGATGCTCCGCAGGATATCGGCAGCTTTAGCGCGGATCACGAATATCGAGGGCCAGACTGCGGCCAGCTTGCCGAACACAACTGCCAGCAGCGGCGGCAGACACAGAGAGAAAAGTGTCAGGCGCGGATAAATGACACCGGACACGGCAAAGTACTGGTTGTGGGATGTCAAAGAGGTCAGGTCGATTCCCGTTTGTGCAAATCCGGCCACCGCCAGCGCACCGGCACCGATTCCAGCCGCGGACGCAGCCAGGGTCATCAGGGTCACCTCGGCAAGGATGAGGAAGGCCGATTCCGCCGGCAGTACCCCCATGGCTTTCATGATACCGTGCTCCCGAATGTTCTTCAGGATGAAGATGACAAAGGCGCACGAAATCCCCAGGGAGACCACGCCGAAAACAAGAACCATAACGATTCCCATCGAGACGAAGTTCAGCTCGATCAACTGTCGCAAATCAGGCATAAAATCCGCCCAGGAACTGAATCGGGATGAGCCGGGCAGGTGGCGGTAGGATTCCAGCACCGTTTGCGAATCGACGCCGTCTTCGAGAAAAACGGCGGCCGAAAGAGAGCCGCCGGCTATCGGCAGAACGTTCCGGGCAACGAAACCAACCCCGAAATCCAGATTGGAAGCCCCGGTGCGGTAAATTCCGCAGATCGTCAGTTCAGCCACTTTTTTGCCGGTATCGAGAAAGACGCCGACCTGCCGGCCTACCTTAGCCTGTAGGGCTTTCGCCACGCTCTCGCTGAGGTACACGGCGGTTTCGTTTGGACGGAGATAGCGGCCATTCACGGTTTTTTTCCAGAGCGCGGAGGCTTCTTTTTCATCTTCGGGACTGACCGCGAAAAGGACCACCGATTCCCTGTGATCCTGGTGGCGCAGCTGGACCGCCAGTTGCCAACGCAGCAGAATCTTCTTGACTCCTTCAGTTTGCAGGCGGCTGGGATCCAGATTTTCCGGAAGATCTGAACCTGAGATGTGCCCTGAAAACAACCCGACGGAATTGCGGATCATCGCGTCGTTGGTTCCAACCGCCAGGGAAGCGAGAAAAATCAGCGCAGCTACAGCCGAGAAGACCATCACACCAAGAACTATGGTCGAACGCCAGGAACGCCGGATATACAAAAGCGCCATTCTAAAAAAGAAGCCCAGTTTCAAGCGCCACCTCTGCTGCCGGGATTCAGTATTTGATCGGCACCGATGCGCTCGACAATAAAGGTCGCCGACGGTTCGACGAACTCTCGGTGGTTTGAGAGAAACAGGCCTGCAAGAGCTTCTCTCAGATTGCCTATGGCCAATTGGTATGCTTTCCGGAGGGGCCCGGCAAATGCTTTCACATACTGTTCCGGAGATTCGGAAGAGGCCATTTCCGGCAACAGACGCCTAAGCTTATCATCGTTTTCCCATGCAATCACGGAGGCAACATAATTGTGGCGCCGATTTCGGACGTCCCGCGCCAGGTCGACCATATCGTCTAAAATCTGGCAGGCGATTCCGACCTGGTAAAGGGCATTTTTCACCCGGGTGATATCGCTCGGAAGCGGTTTTTCGATAGCGGCCGGTACAGCCCACGGACACTGAAAAAGAAGGCCGGTTTTGAAATGATGAACAGTTGACAGCACAGCAGCCGGGGACAATCGCTGCTCTGCAACGCCGGCTTCCTCGGCAGCCTCTTGGGAACCACTGCGGGTTAGCGCCTGCAGCGAGGCCCTTACGGCCTTACGGATCACAGCCGGCAGGATTTCGTGGTGTTCCAGACGAGCCAGCAGAATTTCAAAGAGCACCCGCTCGGACACCATGATGTCCAGCACAGATCGAAATCGGGTGCCGGTTACCGGCAGGTCGGTGTCCAGGGTCGTCTTGTACTCATCGTCCAGGAGGTTGTCGCATCCGGTCACCATGCCGCGAAGGCACTGGTTGACGGCGGTGTAAAGGACCCGGCGGTCTTTAGGAATCCGGCTTCGAAAGTAGGAATACAGGAAAAGGGCGGAAAAAAAATTTCGTTCAAGTGAAAAGGTCCGGTTTTCGGGGGGAACCAGGTGAATTCCGCTATCTTCTAATATCTCGTCTGCAGTTCGCCAGTAAAGCGCCAGGCCAGCGGTCAGTTCCGCTTGAAGGGCGCAGAAAGGATTCCGCATCCCCCCTATTTCGTTGGTGTCGATGCAGATCGGATCTTTTATAATCGATTCAACATCAAGTGCACTCATAGTTTTTTGCTGAAAAATACCGCAATATATCCAAAGTATTGAGCGGTAATTTGAGGTTCTTGAAAACCAGCGGCCTTTATCAATTTGGGCATAACGCCGCGGATGTTCTCGGCGATCTGCGGCTGAAGAAAAAACCAGCGCGACACATGCGACACCAGGGCTCCCGCCCAACTGGTAGGGGTGTGCATGTCGGCTATAATCAATCTGCTTCCGGGTTTGAGGACGCGGTAGGCTTCTGCCAGCGCTCGGGCTTTGAGATCAAGGGGCACATGGTGAAAGAACAGGCTGGATACCACCGCATCGAAAGACATGTCTTCGAACGCGAGGTTTTCCGCCGCCAT
Source organism: uncultured delta proteobacterium (assembly GCA_963792945.1). Classification (GTDB taxonomy): domain Bacteria; phylum Desulfobacterota; class Desulfobacteria; order Desulfobacterales; family SG8-13; genus JARFQH01. Next base: position 217,584 of record CAWBYM010000003.1, read on the forward strand.
GGCATCGAATCGGCAGGCTGGCCCGCCGCGTTTTTTACGGGCGACCCGGATCATCTTGCCGGCGGCGTCGATCCCAACGGCCATGCCGCCGGCCGTAGGATCCAGGAGTTCTGCGATCCGGCGGCAGAGAATGCCGGTGCCACATCCCAAATCGAGTACTCGATCCGCTGGGCCGGGGTTCAGCAACCGTATGATATGGGAATCGTACTCGGCCTGCTTGCCGAGAAGAAAAAGAGGCTCCAAAAGGTCGTACACGGCTGCGGCATGATCCAGCGTACGGCCGCGGGTCGGAACGGATTCGATTTTCATTGAGGTTTTCCTTGGCGTACAACCGATTCAGTGCGGCATATAGTAAACCCCTGCTGTGGAAAGTCAACAAGGATTACAGGCAAGGCCGCATTGATTTTTTGGCCAGGCCTAAGGGCAACTGTCATAGTCGGCCCGGCCGCCGCCTTCTCCTATTGGCAGTATCCATACTGAATACTGAACGACCACCGTCTGGAAGGCGGTGGGTTCGTAAATCGGTTGAAACCGGCTAAAGGTATAAGGGTTTTTGTCTAATTTGTGTTGGCTCATGGCCTTCGGCCATATCGCCGTCTTTATCTTCGCCTGAAGGCGAGGGGTTTCAACCATCCCCGATTGGGACACTAATTCATTGTTGACACGCCATCCATAAAGCATGCTAACAGTGTTCGGGCTGTTTATAGTAAGCCGAGCAGCCGGCCTGCCGGATGACCCGGATAGATCGAAGAACTGTAACCTTATGCTGGCTGAATCATTATTTTCGTAGTACGGATTTTCGAACACAGGCTTGGCCGTTATGTCAGCCGCCTAGTGGACTCAACCGCGAGGCAGAAACAGCACGTGTCTTTTAAGTGTCCTCAGTTTACCTCACATCGATTATTTCCGTATCCTTTTTTTATCGGAGGGAAGGGGGTCAACATGCGCTATGGCCATCTTGTCATTTGTATCTTGTGGACAGCTCTAACTGCTTGCGACGGTGGTGGCGGCAACAACAGCGGTAGCGACAGAAATGACGGCGTCGATGGTGGCGGCACCAATCCCCCGCCTGTAACGGCTGCCCCCTCCACCGTGCTGGCTTTCAACGATCTGGGCATGCACTGCATGGACCGCGAGTTTTCGGTGTTCTCCATCCTGCCGCCTTTCAACGTCGTCCATTCCCAGGTGGTTCTCCGCGATGCCGACGGTAAGCCCTATTTGGCCGACGATGGTGAGGTCGATGTGCTCTACGACGCGGCCACCGACCCGTCCGGTTCGCGAAATTCCTACAGCACCGGTGTGGCCAAGACCGATTTCTGGCAGCACGCCAGCGACCTGTTCGGTGTCAATCTGGCGGCCGGCGAAGGCCTGACCGGCCTGTACATGCCGGCCGACGATCCGCTCAACCGCGGCGCCCAGCCGATGGACTATTCCGCTTCCAACGGATGGTTTTCGGCCGAAGGTGTCCCCATCACGCCGACGGACGACGCTCTGCTCAACAACACCTACCCGCTCCTGCGCATCGCCGCCGTCGATACCACCGGCTCCCCAGTCGGCCACCTCGACGTGGTGGTGCCGGTGGCCGCCGAAACCGACTGCAAGAACTGCCACAAAACCGGAGCCATTGCTGCTGATGATCAAGGCGTGCAATGGTCCACTGATGCGGATTTGGAAATCCAAAGCAAGAAAAACGTTCTAATCCTCCACGATCTCGAACACCAGCAGTACAAGTTGGAAAACTCCCAGCCGGTTCTCTGCGCCCAGTGCCACTATTCGCCAGCCCTCGATCTGAACGGTACCGGGGAACCCAACCCTCCCATCGCCCTAAAATTTTCTGTAGTGATGCACAAGTATCACGGAGAGCTGAAGGATGGTTCCGGGAATCCCGTATTTCCACCGGCTGGTCCCGTGAACGTCAACTGCTACCAGTGCCACCCCGGCAACATCACCCGCTGCCAGCGCGGGACTATGGCCACCGGTGGCATGGACTGCTTCGACTGCCACGGCGACATGCTGGCGGTGGGTGGCGCACGCCGTCCCTGGCAGGACCTGCCCCGCTGCCAGTCCTGCCACACCGGCGATACGGTGGCATTTTTAGATCCGAATCTCACGGATCCGGCCTTGGTACACGATGCCAACTGGCCCTTCCGCCTGCGCCAGGCCTACAGAACCGGTGACGCTTCCGCCTCGCCGCTACTATCGACCAACACACGCTTTGCCGAGAACACCGATACCCTTTTCCGCTTCAGCAAGGGCCACGGCGGCATCGCCTGTGAAAGCTGCCACGGCAGCACCCACGCCATCTGGCCCAATGCCGATGCTGCCGCCAACGACAACCTGGCTGCTGTAAAACTGCAGGGATTTGCCGGGACCATCATCGCGTGTGACGCCTGCCACGAGGCCGGCAGTTTGCCTCGAACAACCAGCGGCCCCCACGGCCTGCACAACGTCGCCGACGCCCGCTGGTACGACGATGGGCACGAAAACTTCTATGAGGACAACAAGGACAGCTGCAAGGCTTGCCACAGTAACAATCTGACCGGAACCCCGCTGGCGAAAACGGCCACAGCCCGCAGCTTCAGGGTCGAGGCTAAAACAATCAATTATAACAAGGGCGAACTGGTTCAATGCGATGACTGTCACGGCATGCCGGATCTTTAACCAATTTTCACTATGGTGTTAACTTTACAGGACGACCATGGAGACCAAGGTCAGCTATCGGCATCTCATCGGCCGGGAACGGGAAGTACTACAGATCGTCGCCGATGGCCGCATGAATAGAGAAATAGTCGAGAAAGTCCACATCAATAATAAAACCTTTGAATCCCCAACTGTAAGAACTTCATCGCCAAGCTCGGCCTTCTCACGGTGGCCGAGTTGGCCCAGTGCGCTGTGCATGAAGGGATTCCGTCACCAGAATAAATTTTTCGCTTGGAGGCGAACAATTTATGTGATTATTGGATGGTTCGCTTGAAACGATTCTGTTTAGTAGTATTATCCATTTTTATTTTAATGTTTTGCTCCCCTCCACTGTGGGCCTGTCCGTTTGAGCTGCCGACCGTTCGGGCCACCGTGGATTCACGCGAGCTCATCATCGAACTCGCGACAACGCCCGAAACGAGATCCTGTGGTCTTTCTCTTCGGTCCAAGCTGCCGGCCAATCGTGGGATGCTGTTCGCCTATAATGAACCCAAAATTTTGACCTTCTGGATGAGGAACACCCACATACCGCTTTCCATCGCATTCATCGACTACGCCGGAGGAATTATTGACATTCAAAAAATGAATCCCCTGCCGGTCGATATAAATTACATTTCTCCGGTGCCAGTCTCTTTTGCCTTGGAAGTCAACCAAGGGTGGTTTGAAGACAATGACATTGGTATCGGTGATAAGTTGATATTTGACTTTCCCGCCACACTCGAAATCCGTTGATCAAAACAATATGGAAACCCACTTTACATGAAACAGGCACTCCTTGACCGGCAACAACTAACCATTTGCTTTTTACCCATATATACAAATATTAGCTGAAAACACCAACAAAGCGACGTATCGGATGTTATCAACAAATTATGCGCCGAATTCTTAACTTTCTAATAGCCAACTTAAAAACCGTGCATAATTGACATTACAATCGTTTTTTAAGAAAGTCAGCAGCTAGTGCTTTGAGCAACAGCGAAGGATAATTTCAATGGACAATCAAGAGTTCAAGAAAATGGGCTACGCGTTCGTCGATTGGATCGCCGATTATTTTACCGATGTGGAAAACTACCCGGTCATGTCACCGGTATCGCCGGGAGACATCAAGAACCAACTCCCTGGCGCCCCACCGATCGATGGTGAAGGGCCGGAAAAAATCTTTGCGGACTTCAAGGAGATTCTCCTGCCCGGCATCACCCATTGGCAGCACCCGTCATGGTTCGCCTATTTCCCGGCCAACAACAGCCCGCCGTCGGTTCTGGCCGAACTTCTCACCGCCGGGCTGGGGGCCCAGTGCATGATCTGGCAGACCTCGCCCGCGGCCGCCGAGCTGGAGGAAACGGTCATGGAATGGCTCCGGCAGATGCTGGGCCTACCCGCAGCATTTGGTCGGGTGCATCCAGGACACGGCCTCCACGGCCACTTTGTGTGCCATATTGACCGCCAGGGAAAAGACCACTGGATTCGAATCCAATGCGACCGGCCTGAATTCTCCCCTGGCCGTTTATGCCTCCGCGGAAACCCACTCCAGCATCGAAAAGGCGGTCAAGATCGCCGGTCTTGGCAGCGCGGCGTTGCGGGCGATTCCAACCGGCGACGCTTTCGCCATGCAACCCGAAAAGCTGGAAACGGTTATACTCGACGACATCGAGAAGGGGATCCAGCCGGCGTGTGTCGTCGCAACCCTGGGAACGACATCTTCGGCCGCGGTCGATCCCCTGGGACCCATCGGCGAGATTTGCAGGAGACACAATGTCTGGCTGCATGTCGATGCCGCCTATGCCGGCACTGCCGCCATTTTACCGGAGAAGCGATCGATGCTCGCCGGTGCCGAATATGCGGACTCGTTTGTTTTCAACCCGCACAAATGGATGCTGACGAACTTCGACTGCTCGGCCTATTTTGTCCGCGACCCGGAAAGCCTTATTCGAACCTTCGAAATTCACCCCGAATATTTGAAGACCGAGGTTGACCACCAGGTCAACAACTACCGCGACTGGGGGGTTCAGTTGGGAAGGCGCTTCAGGGCCCTGAAGCTGTGGTTCGTCATTCGCTCTTACGGGATCAGCGGGCTGCAAAATATGGTCCGGGAACACATTCGCCTGGCGCAGCTTCTCTGCAGCTGGGTGGACGCCCATCCTGAATTCGAAGTCATGGCGCCCGTCGAATTCAGTCTGGTCTGTTTCCGATTCAACGACGGAAGGCCGGAAGCGTCCCTCAATACTTTTAACGCTCATCTTCTCGATTCTGTTAACCAGACCGGCAAAGTATATCTCACGCACACGACCCTACGGGGCCGGTATGTTGTGAGGCTGGTTGTCGGGCAGCGAACGACACGGGAGCATCATATTCAGCAAGCCTGGGAATTGATCCTGGCCAAGGCGTCTGAAATCATGGCTGGCCGGCAAACCGGGCTGCCATGACGACCTTCAAGATATCTTATCGATGCAGGCCCGTCGATATCATTCAGAGTTTGGAATGTGAAATGTAGTTCGCTGATAATTTATTCTGACAACCCATACAAATTAACTTGTTGCATCGAATGATGCGCTTGCACGTTTTTTGTTGCTAAAACACTCGGACTTCAGATTCTCAAAAAGAAGGAGGCAGCAATGAAGACTCGTCATGGTAATGCCCTGTGCGTCATCGTCATGGTTCTTATGATCAGTATCAACGTAGCCCATGGTGAGCCGCAAGATGCCTTGAAACCCCTGCTCATCGATTTGGACGGATGGAGCGCGCCGGATGCGGAAGGAATGAGTATGGATATGGGGACAATGAAGCTTGTGAACACTATGCGGGAATACGAGAAGGACGAGGAAACCCTGAACGCCATGATCATGATCGGAAACCAGATGATGACTCAAGGTCAGATGCAGCAGATGAAAATGGAAACCGACATGGGTAAAGTGCAAATCACCACCGTCGACGGCTTCAAAGTGCATACCAGCTACGACAAGGCCGAAAAGAGCGGTGCCGTCATTGTTTTCCTCAGCCAAATCAATGATAACAGCGGTATTTTCACATGCTATTATGAAGGACTCTCGGAGGAAGACGCTCTGGCAGTAGCTCAGAAGTTTGACTGGAAGAAAATGAAAGCCGCAACAGAGAAGTTGATGGAAAAATAATTTTCAAGTCTCTTCTTAGGGCTAAGCAGGGACGTTAGCCAGCGGTTGTCTAACTCTGCAATGAGTTTCTTTTAGCCATTATGCAGAAGGGATAACCAGGTATGAATGGGGACTCTGCCTGAATGCGTTTGGCAACCTTAGAGAAGAACAATGGTAAACCATTTGTCAATCTGGAAACACATAAATGTGTTTAATCATAAATTTTTTAGATTGCGATATGCACTGGTTTTGAGCATCGAAGCCACAAATTATCCCCTCCTTATTGAAGAGTATTGACAGGGTATACTTACCAAAATTTCATCTATTTTCAGGATTGAAAAGCCTTCCCATCGTCGCGTTTAATCCAGCCCTTCCCGTACCTGCCCAAAATTCATATAAAAAACTTCATAATATTATGGACCAAATTACCCCTTTTGTTGCCATTTTCAAATCGAATGCCGCATAACAATTAGAAATTATACGAAATTAAAATTCAAGGCAATCTGCATAACTCTTGCAGATTAATTACTGATTTTTCGTTCCTATCTATCCTTCTGATTTTAAATCATAACAATCTTTAGATTTGGCAGAAGCCACTGCAGATATGGATAGCCCATCGAACAGGCTTTGACCCCAACGAGGGCGGAAAAAGTGAACGTCTTCAAATTTGTCAGAGTGCGCACATCGCTGTTGATAAAACAACTCAGAAAACGAGTTTTAGTCCATAAGAAAAGCTCACATTAAAATAAGGAGGAGAAAATGTTTTCTAGTCGGACAACATCTAAATTGGCGGTGCTCTTGATGGTGTTATTCATGGTCAGCACCGCTACCGTGTCCGGTGAGGACCTCAGCGGGAAAACGGTTTCATGGAAGCTGAAAAAGGGTCGAATCATCGATCCGGGGCAAACGAACAAGTCGAAGGATGGCGAACTCACTCTGGGTTACATCGTCGAGGCCGACGCCAGTTCTTCGGATGCTCCGATTAAAAAAGGTTTTTTTAGAGCGACCCTTTCCTCTTTCTCGCCGGCGAAAGACCTGGTCGGTCAGAAGAAAGGGGTCTGGTATGTCAATGGTACCTGGGAAATTATCGACAAGCGAGCCTCTAAAGAAAAGGTCAAGGCGAAACACAGCGATGCGGTTATCCGGGGCCGTTTGCAAACACAGCTCGATTTCGACCCCACCCAGACGTCCGGTAATTTCGTGGCCGAAACCGAACTCCCCATGTCACACCTCGGATCCAATTGGGGCCGTGGTAAGGGTTTTTTCCAGGGAAACCAGGATTTCGAGGGCGATTTGGAACTGACTATGGAACGTTGGCAGAAGGTAAAATAGGGGGAGGAATCTGAAATGAAAAGAATAAAAATCAGTTGGAAAAGCGCCTCTGCCCGAAAACGCCTTCTCTTGGCAGTCGGCATCCTTTCAATAACCGTATTTGCAGCCATCTGTCTCGCAGACGTCCTGGACCGGCCGCCGCCAAGGGGTTCGGTACCCAATCCGGGAACGCAGCAACAGGAGTTGGCCAACCTGACGCCGCCGACGCCTTACAACATTTTCGAGTTCGTCGGGACATGCGCGGCCTGTCATGGTGGTGGTATCGACCAGCAGGCCGGACACTTCGGCAACTGGGCCGGCACGAGCATGGCCAGCGCGGCCCGCGACCCGATCTTCCGTGCCAACCAGATCGGCGTTAACAATCTCGTCCGCCAGGCAACCGGCGGCACGAACGGGGCTGGCAACATGTGCTTCCGGTGCCACAGCCCCAACGGGTGGTATGGTGGAAGATTCGATCCCGATTTTGCCGGCGACCCCGAAGGCCGTACGATGGAACACAGCATTCTGCTGTCGACCGACGACGAAGGTGTTTTGTGCGAGGCCTGCCATCGCACTATTGGCAACGTCACCATGCTGCGGGACGATCTGGACCCGACCGATCCAGTCTGGGACATGCTGTCCGGCATCAAGGATTGGCCCCACATGGGCAGAACCTATACCGACCAGGATGGAGACCCCACCATTGCCCCGGGGAATCCATACGGCGACACCACCCTGCAAATCAACGACGGGATGACCTACATCGGTAAATATTCAGGGTCGGTGGATCTTTATTTCAGCGACATCCCCACATCTCCGCCTTACACCGGTCAAACCTACGGCATCTACCCCCCGGGGGTTCCACTGGCCGGACAACCGGTCGTCGCTCCGGACGGATCGACGCCGATTCACCATGAAGTACCCATCGGCCCGCCCATTGACCCCGCAACGGGTTCCTACGACTATATGGAGCAGTCGCTGTCGCTCGAGCATCCCACAGCCGGCAACCGACCCGCAACCTACCTTCCCGTGCCCGTGCCGCCGGGAAACACCTTCGTCCGGTCACCGGAATTTTGCGGCACCTGCCACGAGTTGGTTGTCTCGATACTCAACCACGGCATGCCCGAGCAGCGGACCTACTCCGAATGGAAGTACAGCGACTTCGGCAATAAAGCCACGGACACCTATACCCGCTGCCAGGATTGCCACATGCCGACCATGAAACATGAATTCGCCGATGACGCACGGGTGTCGCTGAACCCGGATCCCACGGTGACCGGCTGGTTCCCTTATGCCAAGGACCGCAACGACAAGGGCGGAACCGCCTTTCACAAGTTTGCCGGTGCCAATCGGGACCTGCCCATGATGATGAAACTGCTTTACCCGGAACCCGACCTGGAATTGATCGGGGCACAGACGGGAAACGACACCCGAATTTTCCCGGGCATGCTTTCGAACCGTGATTCCATGTTCGACCGGGCTCAGCGCAACACCGAGATATCCCTTCTCAACGGTGTAGACCTCGAAATTATAGAAGGACCGGCCAACACCAACATTACATCCTCTCTCGCGGATATTGATAACGATCAAGATGTAGATGGTTATGATATATATTTATTCATTCTGAACCAAACCGGAGCGAAAAAACCGTCCCTGGAACAGCTGGCGATGGACTTCGGGAAAACGGATATTCCTTACAACTGGAATGTGCAAGTCAAGGTGACCAATACCGCCGGTCATCGCATTCCATCCGGATATCCGGATGGACGCAGGTTCTGGATCGACCTTCAGGTCTCAGAGGGGACGCAAGTGGTTTACGAATCGGGCCATTACGATGACACCACGGCCACCCTGTATACCGATTCGCAAATGACGCCCTTCAACCGCGCCCTGCAGCCGAACATCGACAGCAGCGCCAACGCGGTAATGGTATACGAGCGGGTGACCGGCATCTGTGTAGATGCGGATGGCAAAGACATATTCCCGGACCCCACAAAGAATATTCCGGTCAATTGCGCTGCCTCACCGGCACTGACCAACAACTTTATCCTGTTCGACAACCGCATCCTGCCGGCGGGATTCGATTATGCCGCCCTGAGCCAATCCGGCGTCAAATTCTACAATTACGATCCGGAGAGTCTGGTTCCCTACGAGGAACCGGACCGATACCCCGACGGTCAGAATTGGGACGTGGTAACCTATACGTTCGACGCCCCGCCTGATGCCATACTGACAGCAAGGGCTGAACTCTACTGGCAGACCCACACACGGGAATTCATGGAGCATCTGAAGGAGCAGGATACCTCCACTGTCCGTCCGGAAGGACCACCAAGCATTTTCGACATCAATTATCCGCTCAATCCCAATTATTTGAGCGATCAGATCGGACTCGATGGCATGACGGACCTTGACGGAGCACCGCTGCAGGATAACTGGGGGGGCATCGCCTATGCCACTTGGTTGATGACCGGCATGGGCGCCCCGCATCTGGTAGCGGCGGACGACACATCCATTTTGTCCGCACCCGGTTTTCCGACTGGGGTGAGTACCACCATCATCGACCCGTTCACCGTCCAATTCGATTGGGATGCGGTGGCCGGGGCCGAAGGGTACGTCGTCTGGATTCGCTACGGCAAGGATAACACCGGCGCGACGGCCGATTGGGACAAGCTGGCGGTAGTTTACGGCACCCGACTGGTCAACACCGCCATGAACGTGGGTAAAACTTACGCGGTAAAGGTGCAGGCGTTCAACGGCAAGGGCGCCAGCGATATCAACGCGACGCCGGCAGTGGTTTTCATGACGCCCGGTCAGTTGCCGACGCCTCCTGAGTTTCTGCAAATGGTCAGCTCAACCGAAACTTCGATTGAACTCTCCTGGTTCGATACGGCCGACAACGACGATGGTTTTGTCGTCGAACGACAGGACGTACCGGTTGTCGGCGATTTTTACGAAGTGGCCCGCATTACCTCGCAGACTCCCGGTACAGCCACGGGCGGCAACATTTGGACAGACATAACGGTAATGGCAAATAAATGCTACAATTACCGCGTGGCCGCATACAACCTCAACGGCATGTCCGAATGGTCGGTGCCAATCCAGGCCTGCACTCTCAGGCCGCCGACCGGATCGATAAACGATCTGGCCGCAAGCGCCATTAGCGGGACGCAGGTCGATTTGAACTGGAGCGATTCTGGAATCACTGGAACTATCGACGGATATCGGATCGAACGCAGCACGACCAGCGCAACAGGCCCGTGGAACACGGTGTTCAACAGCCCGACTGTGGGTTATAGTGATCTTACCGTTAATACGGCCACAACCTACTGGTACCGGATCTTTGCCTACAACCTTGCCGGCAGTTCGGCGGCTTCCAATGTGGATTCGGTAATTACACCTTAAATAAAACTCTTCATCTCGGGAGACAGAGTCTTTGAAAGACCCTGTCTCCCGATTTTATTTTGAATTTCCAATCAAGAATTGGCTCATCGGATTATTATGGGGTAATTATCGTGGTTGTCATAAATGCGTTCCGAATGAGTGCCGTGCGACCGAATCATATCCTCTCATTCCCTCCTTTGGAAAAGGGGGATAGGGGGATTTTACAAAGGAGCCAATCAGAATGTAATTCTGACATTCACTATAACTATTAATTATTGCTACTTTTCAAGTTTCAAGCCTTTCAGCACAGCAAATTTCGAGTTGAGGGCTTCATTTTCACAACCGCAGTACCCTTGGTTTAGGTCAGCCCCGCATCGAGAACAAAGCCCCTTACAGTCTGGCCGACAGAGCGCCCGCATGGGCAGCGCCATGACGATTTCCTCCTGGATGGCATCACGCAGATCCAATTCATCGCCTTGAATCGGAATCAATCCGATTTCATCGTCGGTGATCTCGACTTCGCCATGCCGTTTAGAATCGGGTCCCTCCGTTTGTTGGCGAACATAGGTAAGGTTGAAGTCCGATTCAAGAGGCACCTCGAAAGGCTCCAGGCAGCGATTGCAGGTCAGACGAATTTGGGTGTCGAAGCGACCGTCGCCTTCGATCAAGTCGCCAATCTGACGCAGGAAAACACGAACGTCGATGGATTTGAGAAAAGCGCACTCATTCTTGGCGGCTATTTCTCCCAACGCAAGAAAAGAGAGCGGGTCTTCCTCGAAAACAAGGTTCAGCCCATTTTCATTCAGATCATCGATATGAACTCGCATAATGGACTCCTGATTCCCGTTTCAGCCTTCACGGCGGGTATCAAATCTGCCCCTTTAGCCGCTCGACGGAGAATCGCCACATTCTGGCGGTTGTTAATTTGATTGCGCAGTGGCGTCTAATGTTGTAAATGTAACGTTTATCCGTCTTCTTTGCAATCCAGTAATTAGTGGCAATCGGTCGATCGCTTCCGAAACCCGGTATCCTCGGAAATCATCTGAAATGTTGGACCTCGCCCGTAAATTTGACCAATTGGCGACAATATACGAGAATTATGCTGAGCAAATGCAGGTTTTCCAAAGGGCTGCCGTTTGTAAAAAAGGGTGTGATTACTGCTGCACCCATTACGGGAATCTGGATATAACGACGCTGGAAGGGCTCTCCATCCTGAAGCATGTCGAAAGAATGCCAAGACCGCTGCAGATCAGGATACGAAATGCGGCAGATCGGAACAAGAAACAGAAGGAAAAACGCAAGCCGGCCAAGTGCCCCTTCTTAAGTCCTGAAAAATCCTGTGAGATATATAGAAGCCGCCCGCTGAGTTGCCGTCAACTCTATTCGATCGCGGTTTGTGATAAGTCCGGCCCCGGTCCGATCCTGCATCGCCAAGCCGTGGCCGTTACCCGCCAATATGTGCATCTGTTGCAGGAATTGGATCAAACCGGCTATTCAGGGCACCTAACGTATATTTTATTCCTCCTGGGCAAGCCGGCACTCCGGTCCACATATCTGGCCGGCGGTTATGATCCCCATCAAATCGCCGGCTTCGGAAAATCGCATGGAATTATGATCAATCGTGTTGTCACCCAAAGCCAAACAAGGACAAATTACCATGGGCTAAAAACTTCCATAGCTGACGGGTAAGGAGAGGCATTTGCCCGGCATTAAAGGAGCATCGAGGTGATACAATGAATAATTCAAAAAACAACCAAAACCCCGGTGTTGAAGCCGCAGCGACTTCCGAGGTGACGGCCGCACCTTCCAACTTTATTCGTTCCATTATCGACGAAGACATGAAGACCGGTAAATGGGACGGTCGCGTGATGACCCGCTTCCCACCTGAACCAAACGGCTACCTCCACCTCGGCCACGCCAAATCCATCTGCCTCAACTTCGGCCTGGCACTAGATTACGGCGGCGTTTGCAACCTACGGTTCGATGACACCGATCCCGCCAAGGAAAGCACGGAATACGTCGACTCCATAATAGAGGACGTTCGTTGGCTGGGCTTCGACTGGGCGGATCGGGAATATTATGCATCCAACTATTTCGAGCAGCTGTACACATACGCCCTGCAACTGATCCGCGACGGACACGCCTATGTCGACAGCCTTAGCGCCGAAGAAATCCGTGAACACAGAGGAACTCTCACGCAACCCGGCCGGGAAAGCCCCTATCGTGGCCGATCGGTCGACGAAAACTTCGACCTCTTCTCACGCATGCGGGCCGGCGAATTTCCGGAGGGTTCGCACGTCCTGCGAGCCAAAATCGACATGGCCTCCCCGAACATGCTGATGCGGGATCCCACCCTCTACCGCATCAAGCACGTATCCCACTATCGCACCGGAAACAAATGGTGCATATACCCTATGTACGATTTCACCCATTGCCTGTCTGATTCACTGGAAGGTGTGACCCACTCCATCTGCACTCTGGAGTTTGAAATCAACCGGGAGCTTTATGATTGGGTCTTGGATACCTTGAAGGTCTACCACCCTCAGCAAATCGAATTCGCCCGCCTCAACCTGACATTCACTGTCTTGAGCAAACGCAAACTGATCACCCTGGCCGAAGATGGGTACGTGGACGGTTGGGACGACCCACGGATGCCGACACTGTCGGGCATCCGCCGGCGCGGCTACCCGCCGGCAGCCATCCGTAACTTCTGCGAACGAATTGGCGTGGCAAAAAGCAATAGCATGGTCGATATAGCCCTGCTCGAATACAGTGTCAGGGAAGAATTGAACCTAACCGCTCCCCGGGTCATGGCGGTGTTGAATCCGCTCAAAGTGGTGCTGACAAACTACCCGGAAGACGCGGTCGAAGAGCTGGAGGCGGAGAACAATCCGGAAGACCCGCAGGCGGGAACTCGAACGCTGCCGTTTTCACGGACCCTTTACATCGAAAGGGAAGATTTCCGTGAAGACCCGCCCAGGAAATGGTTTCGCCTGGGGCCGGGAAAAGAGGTCCGCCTGAAGCACGCCTATTACATCGTCTGCCAAGAGGTTGTAAAAGATAAAAATACCGGCGAAATCGTCGAGCTTCGGTGTACCTACGACCCGGAAACCCGTGGCGGGTGGAGCCGGGACGGGCGCAAGGTTAAGGGTACCCTTCACTGGGTGTCCGCGGACCATGCCGTCGGCGCGGAAGTCCGGCTTTATGAGAGTCTCTTTACCCGTGAAAATCCCAACGAAGTGGAAGAAGGGAAAGAATTCACAGATTATATCAATTCAGAATCACTAAAAGTATTGGATGGTTGCCGCGTCGAGCCCAACCTGGCACAGGCATCCCCTGGAAGCGTGTTCCAGTTCATGCGTTTGGGCTACTTCAGCGTCGATACCAAATATTCGAAACCGCTGAAACCGGTTTTCAACCGCACAGTGACCCTGCGGGATACCTGGGCGAAGATCGAGAAGAAATTATCGTGAAGGCCGGGGGACTCAATTTCCCCCAATTGATTCGACTTTTGAGCCGACGCAGAACGCTCCTCGCGTCGCTCACAATCCCGAAACCCCTGCCCCGTTGAATCCCAACCTTAGCAGGGGGCGTAAAACGGCAGTCGACTGGCCAGGACCGCAATCGTAACCCGCCAATTCTCACGCGAAAACCATCCCCACGTAGCCTACGAAACTGTCCCCGGGAGCCTTGTCATAACTGGTCGTATAGACCGGAGGCAATGCCCGGGTGGCTCCGAGGCTTATGGCGGCTGCAATAGTCGTTGCAGCCGCCCCTGCGCAACAGGCGTTTTTATGGGCCCGAGCTTCACCAATCACCCTTTCGGGATCCAGGGCTAGCATCGCGTCGATAATGCGGCGATCGTTGCTATTTTTGACCCACTCTACGGCTGTTTTACCGGAACCCTGTGAGGTGAAACCGTAGTTTCGTCCATAGTGGGTCAGATCCGTGGACCCAATGACCTGGGCAGCCACCCCCAGTCCCGCAGCCAACTCTACCGTGGCCCGGCCGATCTCCAGCGATCTGCTGACCGGCGGAACGCCGATGGGGAGCAGTTTGGCTCGTGGATAGAAATATTTAACGAACGGCAACTGCAGTTCGATGGTGTTGTCCGGTGTGTGGGATTTCGTGGAAATCAATTTGAAATCGAAGCCGGCAGCCAACTTTTGAGCCAGCGTCTCATGGATCTCGATTGCGCCGAAAGGTGTTTCCCAGGCACCGCTCGTCATGATGTATGTGCTGGAGTTTTCATGCAGATGCATGCCAAAAACGATGACGACGTCAGGCTGCGGCCCTTTGGACAAGGCATGGATTACCCGGCAGGCTATACTTCCTGAGTAGAACCAGCCGGCGTGAGGTACAATACACCCCAGATAGCCGTCGTTCGGCAATGCCGCACCGTTGTCTTCACTCAAAAACCGTTTGATTTCACGCTCGCAATCCGCCGGTTTGGCCGGATACCAGCTTCCGGAAAAATCTGCCCTCCGTATCGGCATGTACGGCCTCCCTATAGGGTTACTGTTCGTTTTTATGAAGCCGAAACCCTTGGTTCAGAAACGAATCGTCGCTGGGATGTCGGGTCCAATGCATCAATGGGTTTTTTCGAAGGGCCAAGCCGCCTTGAATAACCCGCAATGTGGCATGGTTATTCAAGGCAAGCGGCTGTCGGATTCCTGTAGCGCACAAGGTCCATAAAGAATAGATCCTATGTTATGTGTACTCAAGTTAAATCAGGCGGGGCTGAATGACAACGACAAACTTACCGAATTCGGCTGGGCCTTTTATTTCGCAAAACCATGACTATAATATGAAATCGGAAATATTGACTTATCTGACCCCATTCGGATCATAAACAATCGTTTGTTTCAGGATCATTTGAAGTGTGGCCCTGAAACAACGCTGGAGGACTATCATGTGGGACTATACGGAAAAAGTGAAAGACCATTTTCTCAACCCCCGCAATGTCGGTGTCATCGCCGACGCCGACGGAGTGGGTGAAGTTGGCTCCCTGGCATGCGGAGACGCACTGAAACTGACTTTCAATTTGGACGAGAAAGGCCGAATCGAGGATGTCAAGTTTCAAACGTTCGGTTGCGCCAGTGCCATCGCCTCGTCCTCGGCCTTGACCGAAATGATCAAAGGCTTGACCATCGAAGAAGCATCCCAAATTACCAACGAAGATATTGCCCGGTATTTGGGCGACCTGCCCAAGGAGAAAATGCATTGTTCGGTCATGGGAAGAGACGCGCTCGAAAAAGCCATCGCTTTCTACCGCGGAGAAAAGGAAAAAGAGATTGACGGGGAAATTGTTTGCGAATGCTTCGGTGTGACTGATCGCGAGATCGAACGGGCCGTGAAAGAAAACAGCCTGACAACCATCGAAGACGTGACCGGTTATGTCAAAGCCGGAGGGGGGTGCGGCCACTGCCATGATCGGATTCAGGAGATCATCGATTCAATCATCGGAGCCGAACGTCCGGCGGCAAGAAAACCGGTTAAACTGACCAACATCCAAAAAATTCGGCTCATAGAAGAAACCCTGGAACGGGAAATCAAACCTGCTTTGGAAAAGGACGGCGGCGGTATCGAACTTATCGATGTCGACGGCAACACAGTGATGGTTCGCCTATGTGGGAATTGTGCCGCCTGCAGCGCCTCCCAGGTCACACTTAAAAATTATGTCGAAACCAAACTTCAGGAGCTGGTAACACCTGATCTGATCGTAGAGGAGGTGGCTTGATGCAAACCGTGTATGTCGACAACAATGCCACGACCCGTGTGGCGCCGGAAGTGCTCGACGCCATGCTACCCTACCTAACGGAGCGCTATGGCAACCCATCCAGCATGCACAGCTTCGGCGGGACGGTCGGTTTCGACCTGAGAGAAGCCCGCGCGAAGGTGGCCGCCCTCATCGGCGCCTCTCCCGACGAAATTGTTTTCACGAGCTGCGGAACAGAAAGCGACAGCTCGGCCATATGGGCCGCCCTCAACTCCTATCCAGGGAAAAAACATATCGTCACGACACGGGTGGAGCACCCGGCCGTCAAAAGCCTCTGTGAATCGCTAACCAAGAAAGGGTACCGGGTGACCTTTGTCCCGGTGGACAACCAGGGGCGCCTGGACACCGAATATCTCTATCGCCACCTCAGCGAGGATACGGCCATTGTCAGTATCATGTGGGCCAATAACGAAACCGGCGTGATCTTCCCCATCCGGGAGATTGCGGAAAGGGTCAAATCCCAGGGCACTGTCTTCCACTCCGATGCCGTACAGGCCGCCGGAAAGATTTCATTGAATGTGGCCGAGGACAGAGTGGATATGCTCTCTATATCCGGCCACAAAATCCATGCTCCCAAGGGTGTAGGGGTTCTCTACGTTCGTAAAGGAACCCGGTTTTCGCCCTTTCTGATTGGGGGGCATCAGGAACACGGACGCCGGGGCGGCACCGAAAACGTGGCATCGATTGTCGGACTCGGCAAGGCCTGTGAACTGGCGAAAAGGAATTATCAGAAAGACATGCAGCGCGTAGCAAAACTGCGCGATAAACTGGAAAGCGAACTCCTCCACCGTGTACCCAACGCCCTTGTAAACGGTGATCAGGCCCACCGTTTGCCGAACACAACCAGCATTGCCTTTGAATACGTGGAGGGCGAATCCATCCTGCTGATGATGAACGAATTCGGGATTTGTGCCTCATCCGGCTCAGCCTGCACCTCTGGGTCTCTTGAACCATCCCATGTTTTACGGGCCATGGGGGTGCCATTCACTGCCGCCCACGGTTCCATCCGCTTCAGCCTGAGTTCTTACAATACCGAAGAAGAGGTTGACCACATCATTGCCCAACTACCCCCGATCATCGAGCGCTTGCGGAGTATGTCTCCTTACTGGAAAGAAGCTGTCGGAGCTAAATAACCCATATGCGATTCTCGTTTGGGCCAGGTCTTGTGCTATAGAGGATGTTCTCTACCCAGACGTATTTGGCGCTTTTGAGACCTCCATCCGGGGAAACGTTATTTCCTTACAGCCAGAAGCATTTGCCTGTCATCGTCAATCGGCAAAGGGCATTCGACACATTCTTCAGCTCTCAACCTGTTTGAGCTGTGATATTGAGTAATTCAATTCCGAACAATGGGGGAAAAATGAGCGATATAGCCTTCGATTTTATTGACCACGAATTTGAACACACGGTTAAACTCAGAATACGATTGGTCGCTGGAACACTTGGGAAAGCGGACGATACAGACGGCCAAATTCAAGAAGAAATAAATATTGAGAAACAACGAAAAATCCAGATTTTAGAAGGACTGATTGAATGTTGGAACAAAGGTGCCGATATGGAAAAATGGTTTCGCGAAATGCGGTCGGATCAATCGATGGTCTAATCCCACCGATCGTGAACAGACCAGATTCTTCCTATTTCTGGTTCTATTTGGTCTTGCCTGGGCATTGATTCGGGTGTACAAGAGAGTTTTTTCACATTTCCAATCTGACCAGAACGAGTGAGGGCCCATGTACAAGGTGATGATACGGGACAACATGTCCCTGGTGGCAAAAGAGATCCTCGAATCGACCGGCAGAATCGAGGTGATCGTGGACAACGATAAATCAACCGGCAGCCCGGAGACGCTAAGTAAAATATTTAACGAGTTTGACGGGGTGGCGATCAGAAGCGGAACCCATGTGACGGCCGTTTCGTTTCAGAAAACAAGCCGTTTGAAGGTCATCGGCCGCGCGGGAATCGGTGTGGACAACGTCGATGTGGCCGCCGCAACCGAAAACGGCATTGTGGTCATGAACGCTCCAGGCGGCAACACCGTGACCACCGCCGAACATGCCATTTCTCTCATGCTTTCGTTGGCCCGCAACATTCCTCAAGCCACCGCCTCTATGCGGGAAGGACGCTGGGAAAAAAAACAGTTGGCCGGGGTGGAGATCACCGGGAAGATCCTTGGAATTATCGGACTGGGTCACATCGGGCGGGTCGTGGCCGAGAGGGCCCAGGGGTTGCGGATGAAAGTCATTGCCTCTGATCCTTTCGTAAACCCGGAAGCTGCCAAGCAACTCGGTGTCGAGCTGCTGCCTTTGGATTCTGTACTGCAAACCGCAGATTTCATTTCTCTTCATGTTCCACGCATGAAAGAAACCATCAACATGATCAACGCCGCCAGTTTGGGTAAAATGAAACCCGGTGTCCGCATCATAAACTGTTCGCGGGGAGAGATCGTCGATCTCGAAGCTCTGCTCTCGGCGCTCGAAAGCGGACACGTGAGCGGCGCCGCCTTGGACGTTTTGCCAGAGGAACCTCCCGACCCCTCGCTCGCCATCCTGAAACATCCTCGGGTTATCTTCACTCCGCACCTAGGGGCCAGTACTGGTGAAGCCCAAGACAAAGTCGCGGAAATGATTGCCCACCAAATGGCGGATTATCTGATCAACGGAGTGATTACCAATGCCGTCAATTTCCCCTCCGTATCCCAGGAGCTTATGGAGCGGATCCGCCCCCATCTCGATCTCGCCGAAAAGATGGGCTCGTTGATGGGCCAACTGGTGAGGAAACCCCATGACGTCACCATCACCTACAGTGGCGACGTCACCCGTTTCGATAACCGGCCCCTGACCCATGCCGTCCTTAAGGGCATGCTCGGCGCCTTTACCGATAAACCGGTCAATTATGTCAGTGCGCCGGCCATCGCCCTGGAGAAAGGGATTCATGTGCGCGAAACCAATAGCCAGGGTAAGGAGGATTTCTCGAACCTGATCAAAATTAAACTGTCAGGTTTGGAAGAAGAAACCGACGAAATCTGGGGAACGATATTCAGTAAAAAATATCCCCGTATCGTCCGGCTGGGGAAAATATTTATGGATGCCATTCCTGACGGATCGATGATCGTCATTCAGAATATCGATCGGCCGGGGGTCATCGGTAATGTCGGGACCACGCTCGGTCGCCACAACATAAACATCGGCCGATTCCAGTTGGGACGGCTTCGCGACCGGGCCTTGTGCATGGTCAATATCGACTCACCGGCCGATGACACGGTCCTCGAAGACATCAAAGCCCTGCCCAATATTCTTACGGCCACCCAAGTGCACTTGGGTTGATCGCCTTGGTTAGCGATTCTCTTTGTGATCAAAAAAGGGGCGGCCATTTGGCCGTCCCCTTTTTTTGTAATTTGATCACTGCTAAATCCGACGCTACTGAACCTCTTCCTTTACCGATACTGCGATTTTGTAAAGCGCGGTAAGAACGAGGAATCCGAGGCACCAGATGGCCAGTGAAATGATTAACTCCGGTATACTCGGAATGTATTCATTGACTTCGTGCAGTGGGTTGGGAACAAAACCACCGGAAATCATTCCCAACCCCTTGTCGATCCATGTGCCGGCAAATACAGCGGCGCAGGCCACGGCGAGAACCCCTTCATTTTTGCGCGTGACCGGGTTGACCAGCAGGATGATGCCGAGAACCATCAGCGCCATGGCGGTCCACATCCAGGGGACATAGGTTCCGTGCCCGTGGAGTCCTGCAAACAGATACGTGATATGGTCCATGTGCTCGGGAATCTGACTGTAGAAAACGGTGAATACTTCGCATAGAAAGAAGAATACGTTCAGGCAAATGGCATATGCCACCGTCTTGGCCAAGGTCTGAATCTGCTCCCGCCCGGGATCGAAATTGGTGGTTCGGCGGATAATGAGACACAACAAGATCAGCAGTGCCGGACCGGCGGCAAAAGCCGAAGCAAGGAATCGCGGGGCCATAATAGCCGTCAACCAGAATCCGCGCCCCGGCAAGCCGGCGTACAGGTAAGCGGTGACGGTGTGGATACTGATCGCCCACGGTATTGACAGATAGATAAGCGGTTTAAGCCATGCCTGATAATGGACACCGTTGCGCTCGGCCTCCAGAACGTTCCAGCCGACCACGATGTTCAGAAAAAGGTAACCATTGAGAACGATCGTATCCCAGAAGAGCACCGAGTGCAGGGTGGGGTAGAGCCATACGTTGAAAATCCGCATCGGCTGGCCGAGATCGACGATGATGAACGTCAGGCACATGACCAGCGCGGCGATGGCCAGAAATTCCCCCAGGATGGTGATCCGGCCGTAGGCCTTGTAATCGTGGAGATAATAGGGCAGCACAACCATCACTCCCCCGGCCGCCACACCGACCAGAAAAGTGAACTGGGCGATGTAAAACCCCCAGGAAACATCCCGGTTCATTCCGGTAATACCAAGACCGAAGTCCAACTGTTTCAAATACGTCAGAAATCCAATCCCGACGACGGCAAGCAGAAGGCCGATCCATCCGTAGTATTTCTTACTTCCCCTAAGCGCTAGTTCAAGCATAACCACCTCACACGATGTAGTATACCGCCGGCTCGGTTCCCAGAGATTGTTTGCGGCGGATGGTGTAATTGGTTCTGATCAGCTCCCGGACATCGGACTCGGGATCGTAGAGATCGCCGAATGCAATTTTGCCGCCGGAAGCCTCTACGCAGGCCGGTATCTGGCCAACAGCCAGGCGCTCCGCACAGAAATTGCACTTCTCCACCACACCTTTCATGCGGGTCGGAAACTTCTTGTTGGTCGTGGCGATAAATGGGCGCGGATCCCGGTAATTAAAGCTTCTGGCGCCGAACGGACAAGCCGCCATACAGAATCGGCAACCGATGCAGCGGTGGAAGTCCATCAGTACGATGCCGTCACTCGATCTTTTGAAGGTTGCCTGGGTCGGGCAGGCCCTGACGCATGGCGGATTTTCACAATGGTTGCAGAGCACGAGAATTGGTGCGTGCTCCAGCTTCTCGTCCATGAACTTCGCCGGACTCGTGGGAAAGGCGTTATGATAGGGTGCCGACCACAACCATTTGATTTCGTGTTGCTTGACCGGCAATGCCGGTACGTTGTGGATGCCATGGCAGGCGTCCACCAGCGGGTTGACATCCTCGGCCGATCCGAACTTTTTGGTATCGATCACCATGGCCCATTGCTTGGCCTTGAGTGCGTCATCCCCTCGTTTGACGAAGGGCTCTCCTTCTTCGCCGTGTCCGGTCTGCTGTTCGGCGGCAAAAGCGTTCAGGACCGGCGGGGTGTTCAAGGCCAACGCTGTAATGCCGAATAGCTTTAAAATCTCTCTTCGACTGCGTTCCATCACTTGCTCTCCTTCGGGTTATCGATGTGACAGTCCCAGCAATAGGGCCGGACCGAGGCGTATGTGTGGCATCTGTCGCAGAATTCAGCCTTGTTCGAGTGGCAATCCAGGCAGGTGTTGGATAGGCTCATCGCAAATTCCTTCCCCTGGGGATTGACGTAAATCCGTTCACCACTGCGAACGACCGAATGCCGCCATAGGTCCAGGACCCGCATGTGATCCCGCGCCATGTAATCTTTGGAACGGACACACTCCTTGGCTTCCTTGGCCTTGGCCGTCAGCTCGGGCTCCGGCCTCGGAACGGCCTTCCCGTGGTTGTACCAGAACGGCAGCGCCACGATGACCAGAAAGATTGCGATACCAAGATAAACGAGTTTCTTGTTACCCATCGAATTATTCCTCCGTCTCTGCTGCGGAATCCTTCAATTCTTCCAGCTCGTCGCCGCGCAGGTTGGTGGTCCTTTCATTCTGTCCCGGCAGGTTCAGGGCGTTGGCTACCATTTCGTGCACGCCGGTGACCTCCACGTCTCCCACCCAGTAGTTCATCAGGTCACCTAATACCGCACGATCAATTGCACAGATGGTGGCCAGCATGTTGACGCCGTGCCGCTCCTTGACAGCCTTAACGGCATTGGCTCGCGGCAGACCTCCGGCCATCCTCAGTTCCATGTCTTCACCGGCATTCAACCCCGACCCGCTGCCGCAGCAAAAGGTCTGCTCCCGAATCGTATTGTCCGGCATTTCGTAGAAATTGTTGCATACGTTTTTGATCACGTAACGGGGTTCGTCGAAAAGGCCCATACCCCGGGACGGGTTGCATGAATCGTGAAACGTCACCTTGAGGTGATCGTTGCGGCTGGGATCCAAGTCGAGCTTTCCGTGCTTGATCAGGTCAGCCGTGAACTCGGTGATGTGGACCATCTTGGTGGAGCGGGCGTTCTCGAACCGGGTCCCGGTGATGGGGGATACCGGTACCTCCAGGAAGTCGGCCGGTCCGTTCATGGTATCCATGTATTGGTTGATAACCCGCCACATGTGGCCGCATTCACCACCGAGAATCCATTTGACGCCCAAGCGCTTGGCTTCGGCATACATCTTGGCATTCAGGCGTTTCATCGTCTCGTGGGACGTAAAAAAACCGAAGTTGCCGCCTTCGCTGGCGTAAGTGCTCCAGGTAATGTCGAAACCGTATTTTTCCTTCAAGAAATGGAAGAGGAGCATATAGCCCATGCAGGTATAGGTGCCGGGATCGGCAAAGACGTCACCGGACGGGGTGATGAACAGTATATCCGCGCCCACCTTGTTGAACTGGGGTTCAACCTGTATTCCGGTAAGCTCCTCAATGTCTTCCACGAAAAAATCGAGCATGTCTTTGAACGCATGGGGTTGGATCCCCAAATGATTGCCGGTTTTGTAGCAATTGGACACCGGCGTCGCGATCCAGTCGATATTCAGCCCCAGCAAGTTGGTCAATTCCCGGCCCATGATGGTGATCTCGGCCGTGTCGATGCCGTAAGGGCAAAACAGGGAGCAGCGGCGGCATTCAGAACACTGATACAGGTAGGTCCACCATTCTTTTAGGACATTTTCACTCATCGGTCGGGCACCGTTGAGTTTGCCCAGAATCCTGCCGGCCCGCGTAAAATCGTTGCGATAGATCGAACGCAGCAACTCGGCTCTTAATACCGGCATGTTCTTGGGGTCGCCGGTACCGATGAAGTAGTGACATTTATCGGCACAAGCGCCGCACCGGACACAAATATCCATGAAAACTTTGAAACTGCGGAATTTTTCCAGTCGTTCCTTGAACCCGTTGTGAATAATTTCCTGCCAGTTTTCAGGCAGTTGCCAATCGTCATCGAAGCAGCTCCATGCCCGCGGATTGGGAGCGCTCAGCGTTTCCAGGCTCTCGGGTTTGGCCGCATAGCACGCAAACCCCTTCTTAACTTCAGCCGGTACATCCATCCAATCGGTCGAAGGCGGGCGCTGGCCGACGCTGTTCAAGAGCTCTTCTGCAGTTGGAATGTCGGACATATATTACTCCTTTTCCTCAGATGCTTCTGCTGGTTCTTCCACAGCCGTTTCCGCCGGCATTTTAACCACCGGTAAGCCGGCCTCGATCATTTTTTCTCTAAAATCGTCTTCATACTCATCGTAAGTATGCACTTTTACAGGGTAATTCCAGGGGTTGACGTGGCGCTTGGCCCGGGTGTCGGCCGTCATGTTCCGGGTAGGGCTCATAAAAATCCCCCCCGCATGCATCAACTTGCTAAATGGGAAGTAAGCCAGCAGCATGCTGACGAGGAACATGTGGACGAAAAAGAGACTGCCCAGGTTTTCCGGGATGGTGGGATGAAAAGTGACCAGCCCGATGGCCAGTTCCTTAGCTCCCGTCACATCGATCTTTATGAAGTAGCGCATGAGGATTCCGGTAAATGCGATCCCGATGATCAGAAAGAGCGGGAAATAATCCGAAGCCAAGGAGATGTATTTGACTCCCGGGACAAACAGGCGTCGCAATAGCAGGTATGAAACAGCGCCCAAAAGAACCAATCCGGAAAGATAGACGCCCGGCACACCGAATAGGATGGTGTCTGTCAGGAATTCAAGTCGAAAAAAACTGTCCACATTCTCCACCAGTTGGACCGGCAGCGGAACCGGTTCGGTGAAAAACCGCAAATGACGGAAGAGAACCGTGAAGAAAGCGTAGTGAAAGGCCAAAGCGCCGACCCATAGAAAGATTTCCAAGGCATAGGTGACCCTGCCCTCTTTGAGTTTCATGCGGGTATTTCGGAACAGGGATCGAAATGCAACCACTTCCAACACCATTCGAATGAAAACGGCTCCCTTTGAAAAGGGAGTGTCCCATTTGGCATTCTTGACCCAGGGCAGCGATTTCTGCTGCCCGCCAGTGGTGGGAATCTTGAAGGGAACCGGCACTCGCGCCCACGCCAGAATTCGGCGGACAAAGAAGACGATGAAAATGAAAACCGCCGCATATGGAATGATGACACCGAACAGCCATTTGGTGGCCGGAACCGCCGAAACCCCCATATAGGCCAGCAGAAACAAGACGATCACTGCCAGGAGGGAAACCATGTACCTTTTATTCATCGACCAGCTCCTCGTTTACAGCCCGCCGCCGTCACCGGCGTACGCAGCCTCTATGAATGGTAATACAAAATACGCCTCAGAGGACCGGGTCCTTCTCCGGCTCCTCTTCGATCAATCCAGCCCGTTTAAACGCTTTGAATACCCTGTCTTTCTCCTCGTTGGCCTTTAATTCGAAAATTTTTTCGCGGCATTGAGTATAGATATCAAATGCAAACAAGCTCATGGCATCGACCCTGTCCTCAAATTCCAACAGGTGTTTCGTCGAACGGTTGTCTCTGGGGTCCATCGCCAGGTATTTGCGGACAATTTTTTTTATGACCAGAACGAAGGCAACGGCTTTTGAGGGTGAAAAGTTCTGAATGGCTCGAACCCGGACGATGGGATCCAGCAACGTGCGAACCGTCGCTTGGTCCGGCCCGGTCAGCAATTGATCGTACAGGCCGGAGAGGCCTGCGGAAAGGTACCCGCCGACCGGATTTGTGAAGGGATCTTTATTTTGTTTGAGGAAATGTGCGGTATCAGGCGCGTAGGTCTTCGCCACCAGGTCCAACCATTCAGCGACGATGGCGTCACGTTTTTTGGCCAATGCTTTTTCAAGACCCATGCGTTGAGTGGTTCCCGATATCCAGCCGCCCCAGGTAGGGTGTAGGGCTCAATTACTTGAAATAACTGACAAATATTGCCTGCCGCCTGTCAATTTGGGCAAATGAACTCAAGGTGAACCGTATAGTCAACTTAACCGATCCTGTCAAGGATAATCGAAACCGACATGCTGTAATCAAGGCATCTGAGCTTGTCGATCGGTACGGGAGGGCGCGGCCGACGGTCGCTGCAAGGTTAGCGTGTCATGCGCCTGCTTTGGATCTTCGGTTGGGGTAACGGCCGGGCCCTGTGGGGTCCTTTGAACAGGATAGGCAACAATGCCGACTGAGAACCGGAGAAAATCGCGGCCGCAAGAATCCGTAGCACCGCAGAAGACTAGCCGTTGAATCCTCACCTCCGCAACAGTGCATGCTTGCCCTTGAGATACGACCGCTTGATCCAACCAGACACCTTCTCGATCAGCGTGCGTTGATAGTACTGGCGGTCTTCAGCATTGATCCGGTCCCAGCGTTTTCTATATTTTACCTTTATATAGGCGTTGTAATCGAATTTTCGGAACAAATTGAACAGGAAGCGATTGACCGGGGCCACCCCCTGCTTTTTGATGATGGCGACCCCGAAGTCCAGCAGAATGGGATGACGGCCGTTAACCACCAGGATATTGTCCTTTTTTTTCAAATCACCGTGCGCCACCCCGGCCCGGTGAATTTCCTTTATCCGGCCAAGCAAACCATCGCAAAAACACGCTTGGTCATCGAAACAAGCATCTTTAATCGGCACCCCATCCACGAATTCGAGTACCAGGTACCTGTTTTTCAACAAACCATGGCAGACGGGAATACCCTGCATTCCAGTCAACTGGGTATAGACCCTGTATTCATTGTTGATCATCAGGCGCCGTACAAATGCCGCCGGTCCCCGACCCTGCGGTGCCTTGATGACGAGATGCCGATTATCTTTGGAGAAAAAATAGGTTTTTCCCTGATACCCTCTCCCGAGAATGTTCCGACCTTCCTTGATGCTGGCGTCGATCCAGCGACAGAGAACATCTTCGGGAATACCAGCGACTGTTTTATGCATGGGGTCCGGCTACGCTCAAATCCTGATATACAGGTAATAGAGGCAGGCCAATAGAAAAAGGGCAATAACGGGTTCGCCGTTTTGGCGGAGACTCTGCCAAAATGACCAGCTGCCTCCCGGCTTATACGTCCACCTCAGGCGAACGAGCAAGGCGGGAGTCTGCTGTTGCCATCTTTCCCAATCTTCCTTGAAAAGATGATGCAGTTTTTCGTCTTCACGCCGGATGGCTTGGGGATAAAAAAGGAGGAGAATCAATATGAATAGCGGCCCGCTCCACCAAAGTCCGGAAGACAGACAGAACCCGCAGCCCAGCAGGATGTTTCCGACATAGAGCGGGTGGCGAACGTATTGGTAGGGGCCGTCGGTCGCAAGAACCTTGTTTTTCTTTATGTGGCCTGACGCCCATAACCGGACGGCAATGCCGCCGCACGCGATAAAAACACCGAGCCAAAACAGTCCGGGGGATGGCCGTCCGGCGACCGTTACTAGTACCACAAAGGCAATGCCGATAAATTGACGATAACGGTCGCGGCGATGCCGGATGTCGTTCAGGAATCTTTGAGTACCTATTTCTTTAATCATGAATTCGCTTTTTGTTGATGGGGCCTGACGTTATGTCCATCTTCGGCCACGCGTTTGAAATGGCCTCGCAGTATGAAAGATTGTCGACTCGGTGTCAAGGTTGACTTGACATCCAGCCTGCGTTACGGCTTCACCATTCCAGCCGGTATGAATGGGATGTCGATTAAACAAATACGGCCAACCGGAAATTCGGCTGGCCGCAAAAGGAGGAATACAGATGATGAATACTGAGGATGCCATAAAGATAAGCAATATACGTACCAAAAATAGCTAATTATTCGTTTGATTTTGAATTTCATCTAACCATCTAATCTTTAATGGATTTTTCATCACGGCCTTTTTCGGATCTTTTCGGCCGCACAGTGTCAAAAAGGAGACAGCGTTCATTTTTTTGAACACACCCGGCAGGGCATTTGTGAAATATCAAAAAAATACATAATGTTATAGAATTTAACGCCGGTTTAAAATTTTGAACCGGCAGGGTTTCATCTTTGAATCTGTGTCCTATTGGACACACTCCCAAAGGGTTTCGCAATGAGAGGGGATTCGAATCTACAGATAGACACCGGCGATATCAGCCCCGCAATATAGGCAAGATCCCTCTCTAATGTCGTTTCTTATAACCTGAAACCCGCTGCGTTCGATGAGAATCCGTCCGCACTTGGGGCAGAAGGTGTTCCCCCCGCCACCCCCCGGCACATTGCCGGTGTAAACATAGTTGAGACCGGCACTCAATCCGATATCGCGGGCTTTTTCCAGGGTCGACAACGGCGTCGGAGGCCGATCGGTAAGTTTGTATGTCGGATGAAACCGGCTGATATGCCATGGTGTATCCGAGCCCAGATCCGTCGCGATAAACGATGCCAACTCTCCCAGTTCGCCAGCGTTGTCATTGAGACCGGGAACGATGAGCGTTGTTACCTCCAGAAAAATACCCCGGGATTTCATTTGGACCAGGGTTTCCTTGACATGGCCGAGTTTGGCTCCGCATAGCTCTCGGTAGTATTTTTCCGTGAACGCCTTCAAATCGACATTGGCGGCATGCAGGTAAGGCTGGATCATTTCCAGGGCTTCTTCTGTCATGTAACCATTTGTAACGAAAATATTTTTAAGATTCTCGGCGAGGGCAAGCCGGGCGGTTTGATAAGCAAACTCGAAATAGATCGTTGGTTCCGTGTAGGTGAATGAAATGCTGCGGCAATTCCCTTGAACCGCTGCAGCGACCACATCTTCAGGCGAGCATTGACCACCCGCTATCATTCCATAACGATCTTCGGGCATCTGAGCGATGTCTGCGTTCTGACAGAATCGGCATTTGAAATTGCACCCCACCGTAGCGATGGAATAAGAGAAACTGCCGGGCATGAAGTGATACAGGGGCTTTTTCTCGATGGGGTCGATGTGGCGTGCGATCACCTTGCCGAAAACCAATGTGTGCAGGATTCCTGAACGATTTTCGCGGACTCCGCATAGACCGCGCCTGCCGTCCTTGATGAGGCAGCGATGGTTGCAGAGTTGACAGACAACCTTTTGGCCATCCGATTTTTGGTATAGATAGGCTTCCACGGGTTTCGGCCGTTCTTTTTTGTGGTGAAAACCCATGCTGATCCCCGCAGGGGTTTCCTGTCGGTACTTGAGCTCTCGCTAAGCCGCGCGGATCAACCGGCGACCATACCGGTGCTTTGCTTGGCCGGATAGCGCATGGCCAGTGGTCGGGTTCTTAATAGCGGTACGAGGGTAATCACCATGCCGACGAAGGCCCCGAACGGGCATCGCTGAACGAACTTGGACTGTTCGAAATTCAGGGCAAAATTGCCGCATCCAACGGGAAACTGGTTGACCGTCCGCCAGGACAACGGTAAGGCTCCGGCAATGGACCGAATGAGCCGTCTCAGTTCCCATACACCGAAAAACCGGGCCTGATTGAAGATGGTCTCTGAAAAGATTCCGGCGACCCGCCGCTGGACACCTTTGATGGCATACCGATTAAGGACCCCCAAGAATACCCGGTCTTTAGCGACTCGGCAGGCCTCCTCGATGGCTTTATGCGGATCCTCGACGAATTCCAGCGTGGTCATGAAAAAAGCATGGTTGAAAGAATTGTCGTCGAAGGGGAGATCTTCTGCATACCCTCGATACAACTCGACGCGCCGCCCCAGTCTTTTGTAGCTGATGTCGAGCATATAGGGCGAAGGGTCCAAGCCGGTGGCATTCAGTCCCATCTCGACCAGGGGCTGGAGACTGGCCCCTGTTCCGCAGCCGATCTCAATGACACTCTCCCCCCTGGCCGGTTGGAGCATGCTCAGCATCAGGCCGGTTTCGCGTTCAGCTTCAAATCGATAGCGCGGTTCATCGAACCAGCGCTCATACAATCTGGCGTCTTTAAATTCGAACACGTATCCCATGGCGATAACTATCTTATGGATAGGAAAGTTGTCTCCCTGAAAACCTGCCCGATCTGGAAGGGGGGATCAGCGTTGGGAATTTTCGTCCTGAACCGTTTTGTCCGAAACGCTTTCGGTCGCTGTGGTTTTTTTCTTGCGGCGCCAGCGCCGCTTCTTCTTGCGGGCCGAAGGAGCGGAGACCTCCTCCTGAACCGGTGCCGATTCAACCGAATCACCCTCGGGCAGAAAACCGAAAAACGCCCCCGGATGTCTCTTGGGCCACGGTTTCTCAGCAGGCTTCTGCCGAACGGTCTTTTTCTGTTGGGTGCGTCCTCGGCCGGTTTTTGTGTGGCGTTCCTGTGTGAAGGTTTTCACCGGCCCGCTCTTGTCTTTGACATACCAATCGTCCTCCGGCCAGGCCACAGGAATTTTATACCCCAACATGTCTTGCACGGCCTCCAGATGAAAAACATAATTTTCACAGGCAAGCGACAGGGCCTTGCCGGTCTTACCGGCCCTAGCCGTTCGGCCGATGCGATGAACATAGTTTTCTGCATCCTGGGGAATATCGTAATTGATGACATGACTGATGTCTTCCACATGGATGCCACGCGACGCCACATCAGTCGCCACCAGTATCTTTGTGCGGCCGTTTTTGAAATTTTCCATCAGTTTCAATCGCTTCCGCTGATGCAGATCACCGGTAATCCCTTCGGCCGGCAGTCCGTTGCCTTTCAGCTTCTGGCTCAGCCAGTCCACGCCGGCCTTGGTATTGACGAAAATGAGCACCCGGGTCCAGTCTTCTCTGCCGAGCATGCCCAGCAGGAGCGGCAGCTTGTGCTCGCGCCCGACATGAAACAGGAGCTGCTCGATACCTTCCACCGTCACCTCTTCAGGGGTAACGGAAATAAACTCCGGTAAGTTCATGTATTCGTATGTGAGTTCGAGCACGCGATAGGAGAGGGTGGCTGAAAAAAGCATGGACTGGCGTTTGTCGTATCGAGGCAGTTTTTTCAGGATGTAGCGCATGTCTTTCGCGAAACCCAGGTCCAGAAGTCGGTCGGCTTCGTCGATGACAACAATTTTGATACCATCGGTTTTAAATATGCCCTGCTTGAAATAATCGATGATGCGGCCGGGGGTGCAGATAACGATATCCACGCCCTCTTTCAGGATTTCGGCCTGTTTTTGATAGTCGATTCCGCCGATGACCTGCGCAATTTTGAATCCCGCGTGCCCGCCGAGAACCAGCGCCTCCTCATGAATCTGTAATGCCAATTCCCTGGTCGGTGCGACAATAAGAGCCCCCGGCAGACCAGGTTCACGATCCGTTAGAGATAGCAGACGGGCGAATATCGTCACGAGAAACGCCCCGGTCTTGCCGGTGCCCGTTTGCGCCTGACCGGCCACATCCTGGCCGTGCAGAGAAACAGGCAAGGTTTGCGCCTGTATGGGTGTGCAGTGTGTGAAACCGGCGTCGGCTAAACCGGAAAGAATTTCCGGAGGCAGGGGGAATTCATCAAAGGTTGTCCTCGTAAGAAATTTGGGCTTTCCTGCCCGCTGCTCGGGAACCACTGGTTCGGGCACATCTGACATCTATACCTCAATCGTTTTGGCTGGTGTTGAATTTAATACGGCTCCTGTTATTTGAAGGCAGATTATACCCTTTCTATTGATATTGCAAGCACCTGGAGCGGCGGAAGAAAGACCGTTGTCTCGAGAGCCGCTCGAAGCGTGTTTCCACCGGATTGGGTAAACCGCACCTTGTCCTCTGGCCGGCTGTTCATACGCCACCCACCTCTGCCTCCCACTTCCCATCGTTTTTATTCAAAAACCATATGGTGCAAGCGGGCCGGAATTTACAGTAGACTTTCGGCTCCCGGCATTTGAGGCATTCCGCGCACAAATAGTTGTCGTGCTTCATGCATTGGAATTCAGTTTCGCGCTCCGGATGTCGGATACATTTACCCATCAGGTCTTCTTGCCCTCAATTCGGTACATATTTGCTAAACGTAATATGGTTTGTCGAAATATCAAGATTTACCACCACGCTTCGGCCTTTGCCGACGTGTTTGCCGAATCCAACGGCTCGAAATTGGCTTCACCTAATCCTATGGTGCATCGGCTTGATGAAGCCGGACCTTTATGTTACCTGAAGCGTGCGGTATCCCTTTCATTTTGGATGTGGTGTGTTAGATTAAGCCTGACGGAGTGAAGCGTGCAGCCACTTCATACGCCCTCCGTGGCGAAAAATGAAAAAGTGAGGATCAACGTTGAAAGGCACTCCAAAAAGGCATCCCAATGGTTGAAACAGGAGGATGGTTGATTTGTCGTCGTTAATATACACCGACAAGAAAGTCCCGGAACGCAATTTCCGATGCCCCTCCGCGGCCATGCTCGTGAGGCAAACGTGAAGGATTTTTTCAAAGTAACAGACCTGCAAACTGTCCGTTCAATGGTTTCCAGTTTTTCTCCCGTGGGGCTCGAAACCATCCCTATTGCGGCCTCTTCCGGAAGGATCCTGGCCGAAGACATCACCGCCGATCGCGACCTGCCGGAATTCTCTCGCTCTACCATGGACGGATACGCGGTTCCGGCCGCATCCACATTTGGCGCATCCGAAGGCAGTCCGGCATATTTGACGGTCAAGGATACGGTACCCATGGGCGTTCTCCCAGCTTTTTCCATTGCCCCCGGTGAGGCCGCCCGTATCTCTACCGGCGGAATGCTGCCGATAGGCTGTGACAGCGTGGTAATGATCGAACACACGGACAAGCTTGACGAAACGACGATAGAAGTCTATCGCAGTGTCGCTCCGGGCCGAAACGTTATAGAGAAAGGGGAGGATTTCGGCCGGGATCAGGTTGTGCTCTCACGCGGCCAACCTCTCAGGCCCCAAGAAACAGGGCTGCTGGCCGCATTCGGATATGATTCGGTACGCGTCTTCAAAAGACCTACCATCGCCATAATCTCATCGGGCGACGAGGTCGTACCGGTCGACGTCACCCCGACACCCGGTCAGATCAGGGATGTCAACACTTACACCCTGGCGGGCCTGGTCATTGCGGCCGGAGGAATTCCGGTCTCTTATGGCATCGTGCCCGACAGCTACGACGCGCTCTTCCGAACCTGTCGGGAAGCGCTTTCACGCTCTGACATGCTGCTGCTTTCCGGCGGCAGTTCGGTCGGTTCACGAGATTTTACCGTCGATGTCCTGAACAACCTTGATGATTCGCGCATTCTGGTTCACGGCATATCCATTAGCCCCGGGAAACCGACCATTCTATCCAAGACCGAATCCAAGGCCGTCTGGGGTCTACCGGGGCATGTGGTATCGGCAATGGTGGTCTTCAAGATCGTCGTGCAGCCTTTTATTGTCCATATTGCGGGATGGTCACAAACGTTCCTTCGGCCGAGGACGATCCCCGCCCGTCTCACCCGGAATATCGAGTCAGCGCAGGGCCGTACTGACTTTGTCCGCGTGCGGTTCGTCCTTAAAAACGGAGAGGTCGGCGCCGAACCGATACTGGGAAAGTCGGGCCTGCTCAATACCATGGTCAAGGCTGATGGCTTGATCGAAATCGATGCCCATACCGAAGGCCTCGATGCCGGGGCCACCGTGGCCGTGATACCGTTTTGAGTTTTGAGAATCTGGGGGGGCCGCGGCCACCAGGGAAAACCGACAAAGCCCAATCCCTTATCGCGAGAATCATCACCGAAGAGGAGCTCTTGTGGACCACAAGCGAAATGTATACTTACAGATGAAAACCCTTCAGGAAGCCCGCGACACGGTATTCCGAAGATTCGGGCAGTCCGGTGCCCTGCCGGGAGAAATCCTACCGGTTCCAAACGCTGTGGGACGGGTCCTGGCCGAGCCGGTAAACGCACGGCTCTCATCTCCGAATTTCCATGCCGCCGCCATGGACGGCATTGCGGTCAATGCCGACGAAACGTTTGGGGCTAGCGAAGCCCGACCGAAAGAATTGATCATCGGAGAATCGGCTTTTTACCTGAACACCGGTCATGTGATGCCCGAAGGCACCAATGCGGTGATTATGATCGAGAAAATCAACGCGCTGGATGACAAGCGCGTCCAGATAGACGCCCCGGTGTTTCCCTGGCAGAATGTGCGCCGGATGGGCGAAGATATTGTGGCCACCGAACTGCTCTTTACTCGGAACCACATCGTTACGCCTTATTGCGTTGGAGCGTTGCTGTCGGCCGGTATATTCGACGTATCGGTTCGAAAGAAACCCAGCCTGCTGATCATTCCCACCGGGTCGGAACTCGTCGACTGGCGTTGTCTCGGATCTTCCCAGTTGGAACCCGGCCAGGTCCTCGAGAGCAATTCCTATGTCCTTGGAAAATTGGCCGAATCATGCGGCGGTCGTTATGTAAAGCATGAGAAAGTGCATGACGATGCAGAGACTATCAAACGCGCGACCATGGACGGGCTGGAATCCGGCCATGATATGGTGTTGATCATCGGCGGTTCCTCGGCGGGATCGGAAGACTACGCCCGGCTTGTCATATCGGATCTCGGCCGTATCCACGTTCATGGCGTTACGATGATGCCCGGAAAACCTGTCATCATCGGCGAAGTCAATGCCAAACCGGTTTTCGGCATACCTGGTTATCCTGTTTCGGCAATTATCGCCTTCGAGCAGATCGTTCGCCCACTGATACGCTACCTATTGGGAATTACGGACATCGAAACGCAGACGGTTCCGGTTGTTCCGACCCGAAAACTGGCATCAAAGCTCGGAGTGGAAGAATTCTTGAGAGTCAAGCTGGGCGAAGTCAACGGCAGGATCGTCGCCACGCCGCTGCCGCGTGGGGCCGGTTGTATCACCTCGATCACCGAAGCGGACGGAATCATCCGCATTCCAACCGCTGTGGAAGGAATCAACGACCAGGACCCGGTTGCGGCTGAGCTCCTGCGCCCCCTTGCTTCCGTTCGGAACACGATCGTCATTGTCGGCAGCCATGACAACACCCTCGATATTCTGGCCGACGAGTTGCGGGCCGGTACCAGCAACCTCTCGCTTTCGTCGAGTCATGTCGGCAGTATGGGCGGTTTAATGGCCGTGAAGAAGGGCTTGTGCCACCTGGCAGGGTCCCATTTGCTCGATACCATCGATGGCACATATAACGTCTCTTACATCAAGCGCTATCTGGCCGAACATTATAAGAAAAACGAGGTGCGCCTGGTCAACCTGGTGTTTCGTGACCAGGGGCTGATTCTCCCCGCCGGAAACCCAAAGGGAATCAATGGCATCGAAGATATCGCCCGTGAAGACGTCACGATGATTAACCGCCAGGGGGGATCGGGCACACGCATACTGCTGGATTATCGTCTGAAAGAACTGGGGTTGGATCCCTCCCGCATCAGCGGCTTCAACAATGAAGAATTCACGCACATGGCCGTGGCGGTGGCGGTACTGAGCGGCACCGCCGATGTGGGGTTGGGCATCTTCGCAGCCGCTAAAGCACTGGGACTCGATTTTATTCCGGTGGTCACCGAACAGTACGATCTGATCGTGCCGCAAACGTTTTTCGAGAGTGAAAAATTCAGAATTCTCTTGGATGTTATCCGCAGCCGAGGTTTCAAAGACAGGGTCGAAGCCTTGGGGGGATACAGCACCCATAAATCCGGAGACGTACTGATATAGACGTCAAACGGGTCGCATGAAATACACTCTCACCGACCATACCGCCGACATCGGCCTGCATGTGTTCGCCAATGACCCGGCCGGTCTTTTCACCACCGCGGCACGGGCCTTATTTGACGTGATGATCAAGGCCGAGCAAGTGCGAGGGGACCGCTCTCTCACTTTACATGTCGAAGGCCTGGACTGGCCCGACCTGCTGGTCAACTGGCTGAGGGAGCTTCTGTTTCTTTGGTCGGGAAAAGACCTCCTGGTGCACCAGACCCTCATTCATCGGATCGAGCCCAAAATGCTTGTCGCTGAAATCCTCGTCGATCCGTTCGATCCTTCGCGGCATTCAGTGACCACTGAAATAAAGGCCGTGACCTATCACCAGGTAAAGGTCGAGCGGCGGGTGACAGGCTGGGAAGCGAAGATTATATTGGATGTATAACAATCCATGAACCTTATATCCCATTTCGCGGTGGGCAGGACATCACCCGCGGAGGTGCAGCCATATGAAACTCACAAAAATCGACGCCTACCGCTGGGAAGTCCCGCGAAGGGGAAAAATGCGGGTTCCGGGGATAATTTACAGCACCGCTGACATGCTGAAAGATTCTCAGCAGACCGAACCGATCAAGCAGGTCGCCAATGTGGCCACACTGCCCGGCATCGTAAAGGCTTCTCTGGCCATGCCGGACATGCACTGGGGTTACGGGTTTCCTATCGGCGGAGTGGCCGCTTTTGACTGGCACGAAGGTGTCATATCTCCCGGGGGGGTGGGGTATGATATCAACTGTGGTGTCCGTCTGGCCGCGACGGCGCTGGTCGAATCCCAAGTCCGTCCGAAACTGGAATCACTGACCAATTCGCTTTTCCAGAACATTCCTTCCGGGGTCGGGTCGAAAGGACCGTTGAAACTTTCCATTCAAGAGGAGAAACGGGTGCTCAAGGAGGGCAGCCTCTGGGCGGTGCGTCAGGGTTTCGGAGACGAAGATGACCTTCGACGGACTGAAGACAACGGGAGTCTACCCGGTGCTGACCCCAGTTTGGTGAGCACCCGTGCCCTTGAACGGGGACAGAAGCAGTTGGGAACACTTGGCTCTGGCAACCATTTTCTCGAGGTCGGTGTCGTCGACAAGATCTACGACCCGACCATCGCTGGGGTCTTCGGCTTGTTCGAGGGCCAAGTGACCGTCATGCTCCATTGCGGTTCAAGGGGATTCGGCTACCAGGTATGCGACGATTTCCTGGCGGCTATGACCAAGCATGTGCACACGATCGGCATCGAGTTGCCCGATCGCCAACTGGCCTGTGCTCCGGTCCAGTCGGATTTGGGTCAAAGCTACCTAAGCGCTATGGCCTGCGCCGCCAACTATGCCTGGGCCAACCGCCAAATCTTACTGCATCGCGCCCGTGACGTTTTCCAGCATGTTTTCGGAATGGGGCCCCGCGATCTTCGCATGCGCCTGGTTTATGACGTTTGCCACAATATTGCCAAAAAAGAAGAACACCTGATCGATGGGCAGAAGCAGTTCGTGTGTGTACACCGTAAGGGGGCGACCCGCTCCTTCCCGTCAGGCCACCCGGCCCTTGACGATACCTATCGCAGCGTGGGGCAACCGGTCATCATCCCCGGCGATATGGGCACGGCGTCCTATGTTATGGTTGGCACCGAGACGGCCATGACCGAAACGTTCGGTTCCACCTGCCACGGGGCCGGTCGCATACTGAGCCGTAAAGCGGCCCAAAAAGCCAGCAAGGGACGGGCGATTCACCGTGAACTCGAAGACAAAGGCATTCTGGTTCGGTGGACCGGAAGGGGGACGCTGGCGGAGGAGATGCCGGATGCCTATAAAAATATCACGGATGTGGTGAATGTCGTTCACGGCGCCGGCATCTCGCGCAAAGTCGCCAAGCTGAGGCCGATCGGCGTCATCAAGGGCTAACCAATTCAGGGGGAGTTCAATGATCAATCCGCACATGTTTCGGGAATACGACATCAGGGGAATCGCCGGCAAAGACATGAACCATGAGGATGTCTATCTTATCGGACAAGGCATCGGTACTTTTTTGAGGCGGCACGGCGCCGCAAGGATCAGTGTCGGCCGTGACTGCCGCCTGACATCCGACGACTATTCCAGGAAACTGATCGAGGGGCTCATGACGTCCGGCTGCGAAGTCATCGATATCGGTGTGTGCCCGACACCGGTATTTTACTTTTCCATCCAGCACCTGAAGACAAACGGCGGCGTCATGATCACCGCCAGTCATAACCCGCCCGAATACAACGGCTTCAAACTTTGCCTCGGACTCGACTCTATCCACGGGGAGGACATTCAGAAAATCCTTGCCCTCATCCAGGCCAAGAATTTTTCCAGCGGCCAGGGTCGATTGTCTTCGGCTGATGTCATCCCGGACTACAGCGATTTCGTCGTCGACAACATCCGGCTATCGAAACCTCTGCGCGTCGGCGTCGATGCCGGCAACGGCACGGCCGGGGTCGTTGCCGTTCCTATATTTAAGCGGCTGGGCTGCGAGGTTCACGATATTTTCTGCGAGATGGACGGCCTCTTCCCCAATCATGAGGCCGATCCCACCGTGGTCGGTAATATGCAGGATCTAATCGCGCTGGTCAAGAATGAGGCCCTGGATGTGGGGATCGGCTTTGACGGCGACGGCGATCGGATCGGTGTGGTTGACGAAGCCGGGCGGCTCGTTTATGGCGACAAGTTGATGATCATCTATGCCAGAGAAATCCTCAAACGGAAACCGGGGGCGACATTCATCTCCGAGGTGAAATGCTCCCAGACCATGTACGCAGACATAGAGAAACACGGCGGCCGAGCCGTTATGTGGCGCACGGGGCACTCCCTGATAAAGAAGAAGATGAAAGAGGAGCAGGCCGAGCTTGCCGGAGAAATGAGCGGCCACATGTTTTTCAAGGATCGTTATTTCGGCTTCGACGATGCCACTTATGCCGCCTGTCGACTACTGGAAATTCTCGCCACCACCGGCCGCGAGATATCGGCCCTGCTGGAAGACGTCCCCCGTACATTCACGACGCCGGAAATCCGCGTCGATTGCCCTGACGAGGTAAAATTTGACTTTGTAGAAAAAGCAACAGAGTATTTCCGCCGGAACCACAACGTAATCGACATCGACGGAGCACGGGTTATCTTCGATGATGGATGGGGCTTGGTAAGGGCTTCAAACACCCAACCGGCCCTTGTTCTGCGCTTCGAAGCTCTGTCCGAGGAAAGGCTTGGGGAAATTAGAGGTTTGATCGAGGGCGGCCTGGAAAAGTTGAAGGCAGCGGTTTGAGGGAACCGCGGCCGGCGAAGATCTTGGCTCACTCGGTTTCGCAGGGCCATCGGGGGCGGGTCTACGGAGAGGGGGGTGAGTCCGCTGAGCCCCTGAAGACGGGATCAACCGGAATTTTCTCTGAGATCTAGCGTCGGGTCGACGAACTTTTTCCGCCGCTCGCTATCATCATCGATATCACCGGCCTGGAGACCGCGACGATCCATACCGCACCGGCGATCCTGGCCCGATCTTCTATCCGGCCTGTTTATGGGGATCCTCTTTTTTCGCCTGTCGGTCCACAAGCGGCGCCCTCCATTGTCCATCATGGCGATGAAAGACAACTCTTTCATATTCATTATCCCGCTGTTAAGTGCTTTATTACTCGAAGCTGATCCTGATTATCAAATAGGCCAATTCGCCGGCAATGTCAATCTAACGACGTTCAGGGGAGAGATGTATAATTGTTTTGACATGCCACGTCGTGGTATGTAATGGGTGCGGTTAGAAGTTGGCCCCTAAAGCCAATCTCAACCTCCTTTCACAAAAAGGCGGGCCTTTCTCCCCTGAAGCCCGTCTTTTTTGTTCACCGCCATGGCCGATTTTTATCCAGTAAGACAAAAAAAGGGCGGCTCCGCGGCCGCTCGAGGGGAAACAGAATGATCGCCTTTCATCGAATGCCGTGGGTTTCATCCATCATGCGGCGCGTCTGCAATTCCAACGTCCGCATGAGAAATCGATTTCCGGACCCGCCCCTGGCCGAATCGCTTGAACCTCAGCACAAGTTTTTCAAAAGTCAAGATCAGCACAATGATCGAAAGGACGAATCCCGTCATCCACAAACCATATCCAACAGGGTTAAATAGCATCATGTGACCTACCGGGCCGTTACAGTGAAAGGTCGGGCGGTCCCACCATGGGACCGCCCATGCGAAAGAAAATTACCGGTATCCTCCGGCACCCCTTTAAATCAGCAAATTGCATGCCATTCATTAATATTTCAATTAAAAATTACATTTCAATAAGAAAACAGGATATCTCCCCTTGCTCTTTCTTTAAAGTTTGAAAATTTGTGAGGTTTTATTCAGGATTTTTATGAAAACATCTTCCCACAGTGAACTCTCTTTCTTCGCAGTAAAATCGAAGATATGCTCGCCAATCGATTGGTAGCGAACGGTGATGTTGACAGATGATCGGCATCAAGTGTATGGGTTTTATATTAATGGTTTGAATCGGAGACCGGCCGGATACCCGATCCCCTGAAAACCGAATGAAGGCGCTGACCGAGTATGCCGGCACTGACCAACCCGCCCCATTCCCCCAACTGAAATCGGGTCATCACGAAAATAGCGATCCTGGGTGCCGGAAAAGTCGGCACAACCATTGCCCTCATGCTGAAGAAAAGTACTTTCTGCTCGGACCTTTCCATTGCCGATATCGCGACGCATATAGGACCACAGGCACTGTCCGGTATCGATATCGTTAAACTGGATATCACCGACAAAATCCCTCCTCAGAAAGTTTATTGTGGGCCGCGATGCCGTCATCAGCGCCGCGCCGTATTTCCTCAATCGAACCATTGCCGAAGTATGTGTCCAGGAAGATGTGGCCTACTTCGACTTGACCGAAGACGTGGAAACGACCGCGTACATCCGTACCCTGGCCGAAAAGGCGACCGCTACATTTATGCCGCAATGCGGACTGGCTCCAGGCGCCATAAACGTTATCGGCAGCAGCTACGGCAGAATGTTCAAAACTGTCCGCAGTCTCGAAATGCGTGTGGGCGCCTTGCCGCTCTATGCAAGCAATTCGATGAAGTATTACCTGAGTTGGAACACAGCCGGGCTCATCAACGAATATTGTCAATTGGGAGAGGGCCTCTATGAAGGGTCCCGGATAAAAACTCTACCCATAGAAGGACTGGAACGCCTGACGATCGATGGAAATGAATATGAAGCATTCAATACTTTCGGCGGCGTGGCCACCATGAGCGAATCATTTGAGAAGCGCATCGGAGATCTGAACTACAAAACCATCCGATATCCCGGACACCGCGATCTGATGCGGTTTCTGCTGCAAGACCTGAACCTCGGTCGCAACCGTGAAGTGTTGACACAAATATTTGGCCAGGAAGTACCCCTGACCGATCAGGATGTCATCATCATCTATGTGAACGTCGTCGGTTGTAAAGGCGGACCAATCAAGCAGCGTAATTTCGTCAAGAAAATCTACGGCCAGGTCATCGACGGCACACCTGGGTCGGCCATCCAGCTGTCAACGACCGCTGGTCTGGTGGCGGCACTCGAAATATTCAGTCATGCGCGTTTCGCTGCCGGATTCGTAAAACAGGAAGACATACTTTTAGAAGATTTCTTCGCCACCCATTGGGGCCAAAGAGTCTATGATCCTGCCTGTCAACCTGCAGCGGCAAAACTTTCCGGCTGTTAAGCGCCTGAAACGGCTGACCCGATCGTGATGGCCAAGGCGGCATACCCAGGCCCCAATGCCCGGCTGTGGTCTTCAGTCGGGTACTGGAATAAAGACCACGGCCACGCTTAACGCAATTGGCGTAGTATAAAGTATTACTTTGCGATATATTTGTTTCGGTTCATATTCATTACCATTTCAACTCGTTATGACTAACACCAAATAGCTATTGACAAGCAGGGCGGACTTGATATGATGATCCCCAGCATAAAACAAAAGTAAACAATGCCCCGTCAGGGAGCATAGCTGGGGAGGGTTTGATTTGATCAGCAGCTTGCATTCCCTCTAGTAAAAATGCTAAAGCGCTCATTAAGCCCAGTTGCTGTTATGGCAGCCGGGTTTTTTATTGCCTGCGCTATCACGGTTTTCCGCACCTTACCGATGGTAGCTTAATCTTCTGAACCGTATCTTACATACCCGTACTTTTCGCGTGCACCCCAAAATAACGATTCCCCGATGAAGGCACGAACCCACAGAACGGCAAGCTCTCTTGAAATTTCAGGCGTCGGTCGCATTGGTCTGAAACGCAACCATCGGGCCCGCCACCTGAACTTGACTGTCAAGCCGTTTACGGGAGTCCAAGTGACCGTTCCAGCGGGAATTCCGCTCGACCAGGTAAAACAGTTTGTGCTTTCAAAGAAAGGCTGGATCGCAAAACACCTTGAGCGGACACGGGCGCTTGAAAGAAAACGGATACAGGCGGCAGAGGTTCTCGACGGCGTCGATTTCGAAAAAGGGGCCGATACCCTTGTGCGAGAACTCAACAAACTTGCGGCCCGACATGGTTTCCGGGTGCGCAAGGTAACCGTCAGGAACCAAAAGACCCGTTGGGGAAGCTGTTCGGCCGACAACTGCATCAGCCTGAATATCAACCTTATCCACCTGTCGCTGAAATTGTTGCATTATGTTCTCCTGCACGAGCTCCTGCATACCCGTATAAAAAACCACAGCCGAGAATTCTGGAATGAGCTGGATCATCTGATCGGCAATGCCAAAGCCTTGAGGGCCCAACTTCACGAATTCGGTTACCTCCTGCTTCGCGACTGATCACTGAGGGCATATCGTTGGTCCTTTTTCACCAGTTTCTGTCAGCTCGCTGCCATGCGGGAGCGAAAGCACGATGGCAAAAGGATCTTGTTCCGTCAGGTCAGGGGTGTTATGACAGCGGTGTCATTTGGAAACGGGAATGCAAAAACCGGACAAACTGATTTTCACCACCCTCTTCTTTTCCATCTTCGCCACCATCACCGGCGTCGGGATCGTTGTCCCGCTGCTGCCGGTATATGCCCACAATCTAGGGGCCAACGGCGTTTATATCGGGCTTATTTTCGGCGCTTTCTCGCTATCGCGAACCCTGTTTCTGCCTTACTTCGGCCACCTTTCTGACAGGAAAGGGCGCAAGCCGTTGATTGTACCAGGTTTGCTGGCGTACACCATCGTCTCGATTGCCTTTCTGTTCACCACCGATATCAAATCTTTCATTTTGATCCGCTTCCTTCAAGGTATCGCATCGGCCATGCTGATGCCGGTCATCCAGGCTTATGTGGGTGACATCACTCCTGCCGGCCGGGAAGGCCTGACCATGGGCCTGTATAATATGTCGGTCTTTATAGGCTTGAGCCTCGGCCCGGTATTGGGAGGCATAGTGCACGACCGAATCAGCCTCGAAGCGGCCTTTATCGGTATGGGCGCCCTGTCATTCATGGGCTTTTTGCTGAGCGCTCTCCTGCTGCCGCCGGCCAAGCGCGAAAAATCCGTTCTGCGCGGTATGCCAAGGGTAAAATGGCGACAGTTGGTTCAAAACCGGGAGATCGCCGGCCTCTTTGTTTTTCGTTTCGCCTATACCGCCTGCATCGGCATCATTTGGGGCTTCTTACCGGTTCTGGCTGATGCCGACCTGGCACTATCCAGCACCGACATCGGTTATCTAGTCATGCTGGGGATATTGATTAGCGGTATTTTCCAGGTGCCGATGGGTTACGTGGCCGACCGCTTCAACAAAAAAGCGATGGTCATTTCAGGCGGAATACTGGTCAGTTATGCCGTGTTCTCGTATTCATGGGCCGAACGGTT
The DNA here is from genome assembly GCA_963792945.1 of uncultured delta proteobacterium. Taxonomy (GTDB): domain Bacteria; phylum Desulfobacterota; class Desulfobacteria; order Desulfobacterales; family SG8-13; genus JARFQH01. The sequence goes on from CAWBYM010000003.1 coordinate 260,515, forward strand.
TTCTGATATGTTGCTGGCCTGTACTCTTTTCGGAATAGGGGGCGGAATTTGCATGCCGGCCCTCATGGCGACTGCGGTTATCATCGGCGATAAAACCACTGCCATGGGCTCTGTTATGGCTTGGCTCACAGTGGCTCACAGCCTGGGAATGCTGGCCGGATCAATGGCGGCGGGACTGATGATGGATTTTTTTCACCTCAGAACGGCGTTTCCGTTCGGTGCATTTCTGATGCTCCTGGGTATGACGGCATTCCTCTGCACCAACCGGCAACCGAAGGCAACGGCAAAAGAGTTCCCGCCCCAAAAGAGCACATCTGAACCGGGCGGTATTTACGCCGAACCCATTGGACTTCATCATCAGCCAATGAGCCGGAGCGCGAAGGAAACGGATCACAGCCCCACCGCAGGCTCGATTGACAAACAGTGAATCAGCATTACTTTAAAGTCCAGCGTATAATCCATGCGACCTCAAATCGCCCTAACCCCTCGTATAGACTCGAAAAATTAAACAGTTATGGCACAGAAGCGTGATTATTATGACGTGCTCGGCATCGGCCGTCACGCCGAGGAACCAGAGATAAAAGCCGCCTACCGCAAGCTTGCTCTACAATACCATCCGGACAGAAATCCCGGTAACAAAGATGCCGAGGAGCGATTCAAGGAGGCCGCTGAAGCCTACGAGGTATTGCGGGACACTCAAAAACGATCGATATACGATCAATTCGGACATGCCGGCCTCGAAGGCACTGGCTTTTCAGGGTTCGGCGGTTTCGAGGACATCTTTTCAAGCTTTGGAGATATTTTTGAAGATTTCTTCGGCTTCGGCGGCGGCCGACGATCCAGAAGCCGCAGCCAAAGGGGCGCAGATCTTCGCTACGACATGACCCTTGGGTTCATGGACGCGGCTTTCGGAGCGGAAACCCATATAGAGATTGAAAAAAGAGAACCCTGTGACGCATGTAGCGGCAGCGGCAGCGAAGCGGGAACGTCACCGGAGATCTGCGCACAGTGCCGTGGAACGGGTCAGGTATCGCGTTCGCAGGGCTTTTTTACGGTGCGCAGCACGTGTTACGCTTGCCGGGGTAGCGGCCAGGTCATCGCTCATCCTTGCCCAGACTGCAGAGGTCTCGGTCAGATTCAACTGAGAAAGAGGGTCGCGGTCAAGATTCCGGCCGGTGTCGACAACGGCTCAAGGCTCCGTCTAACCGGAGAGGGGGAAGCGGGAGCCCAGGGCGGACCTCCGGGAGACCTGTATGTTTTCATTCACGTCGAATCGCACGATTTCTTTGAACGCCACGAAAACGACGTTGTCTGTCAAATCCCCATATCGTTCATTCAGGCGGCTTTGGGAGACAAGATCAAGGTCCCGACGCTGACCGGCAAAACGACGGTCGAAGTAAAAAAGGGCACCCAACCGGGCGATTACATGCGCCTTCGGGGGGAAGGCATTCCCTCTCTGAGAAACGGTAGCCGGGGGGACCAGATCATTCAGTTTGCCATTCGAACGCCGACCAACCTGAACAAAAAGCAGGCGGCTTTGTTAAAAGAATTCGCCAAGCTGGAAAACGGCAAGCTATCCTCCAAAATTAAGAACATTCTCAAAGGGGAGCAGCAGGGCGCTGTTTAACATCTAACCACGCCATCGGCGGACCCAAGAAATCCTCACCCGAAGCACGTATCCGTTCAGAGCGTATAGAGGACGGCAGCGCGCGATGTACCGGCAATAGGCAGAGGCAAGAGGAGTTTCTGACCAATTCCATTGGTCAGAAAGGAATCGGGCCCAACGGGCGGAGGGTAAATAAGAGGAAAACGGCATGTTCGAATTAAAGATTGTCACACACTTCGCGGCGGCCCATCAATTGAAGATGGTGGCAGAGAAATGCGAAAATCTCCATGGTCACAATTGGAAAATAGAGGTCTATCTGAAAGGAAGCCAACTGAATTCGGCTGGAATACTGATCGACTTCGGTGAAATAAAAAAAGAGGTGGCCGGGATTATGTCACACCTCGACCACAAATTTTTAAATGACATTGAGCCATTTAAAAACGAATACCCCCCCTCCTCGGAAAATATCGCCTTTTATATCGCCACCCAGCTGCAGGCGGCGGCTGAAAAGCGGAACGTCCATGTCAGCCGGATCACGGCCTGGGAGTCGGAAAATGCCTGCGCAACCTACATTCCCGGCTGAGCGACTCATCACGCCATATGGGTCTTGCCGGGTGCATGGGTACCGGTTTTTCAGCGACCCTCGGAGCGTTGCATGAGTTCGTCACGGCTGGTAATCGCGGATACATCGGCCACATGCTGACGAATATTGTCTAATCCACCCTCCTGACGATCCACCAGAATGACTGCCTTGACGACGTCCATGCCCTCAGCGCGGGCGCGCTCAATAGCCGTCACTGTCGATCCGCCGGTGGTGGCCACATCATCGATGATAGCCACCCGGCTCGCCGGCTTGAGGTCACCTTCTATCCAGCGCACAATTCCGTGATCTTTTTGGTTTTTACGGATGGAGAAGGCGCTGATGGGGCGGCCCTTCAATTCCGAAACAAACGCCGCAGCCACTGCGATCGGATCGGCACCGAACGTCAAGCCTCCCACGCCGACCACATCGAGATCTTTGATTTCCTCGAAGACCAAATGCCCTATAAGATACATGCCGCGCGCGCTCAGTGTCGTCGGCTTGCAATTGATGTAAAACCGACTGAGCCGCCCGGATACCAATTTAAAAACCGGCTCTTCGCTGAATTGGAAAGATTTTTTGCGCAGCAGCGCAACGAGTTCCTCTTTCATCAGATTCCGATATCTCCGCTTGTCAAATTCTTTCCGCCTGAAAACCGTGCCGACGGCGGAAGAGGGCCGTCCGGCAACCAAGTAAGCATTGATTTTAAACGGCAAATTGGATATAAAAAGCCTCCACCAATAAGGAAGAAGCCGGATAAATGGGATTCAGTGGAGGCTTTGAGCAAGGAAAACTGGAGACAGCACTCCTTGAACTCGCTCTTTCCCTTACCAGCTATTCATATGTTGGTCAATCGCAAACCTCTGGAGAAGCCCATGCGAAAACAAGCAAACAATTATCGCAACCCACCAGTGGTGCGTCTCTCCCTATCGCTATTCATAGGGCTGGTTTTCGGTCTTTTGTTTTCCATTCCCACGGGTGCCCTGGCGGCAGAAACGAATTCCCCCTTGAGCCTGAGGTCTGCCGTCGAAGAGGCCATTCTTGCCAATCTCGATCTGCAGAGTTCGATCGAGGAAATCGACGCGGCACGCGCCAATCGAAATGTGCAGAGATCCAGACTTCTGCCCACCTTCAATGCAACATACCGAGGCGTTCGTGGTGACGGAGCCACCGGATTCGTAGTCGGTGCCTCCCCCAGCGTTGGCGACACCTTCACTTTATCAGCCGGTCTTGCTCAGCCGATTTTCAACGGATTCGCCCTCATCAACCAATACAAAGCCGCCGATCTGGGCGTCAGCGTCGCAGAGTTGAACCAGAGGTTGATCCGGCTCGAAGTTATTTTCCTCACGAAACAGGCCTATTTCAACGTATTGAAATCGAAAAGGCTATTGCAGGTGGCACACAACACCGCCAAGGTCCTGGAAGCCCAGGTGGAGGTAGCTCGCAATTTCTACGAAGTCGGCATGACACCGCTCAACGATCTTTTACAGGTTCAGGTGCAGCTGGCCAACGCCCGCCAAAGCATGATCACGGCTCAAAACAATCTGGCTACGAGCGAATCGGAATTCAACATAATCCTTCGCCGCCCGGTCAATGCAGTCGTCAACCTCGTTGATATCGAGAACTATGTCACCCTCGAGGAAGACATGGATTATTTTTTGAATCTGGCGGAACAGAACCGCCTTGATATCAAGGCCGCCGATCTGACCATAAAAATCGCTGAAAAAGAAGTGGACATCGCCCGCAAGGATTATTTTCCTTCGTTGAGCCTTGAGGGGAACGTTTTCAAAACAGCCGCGGATTGGACCTTGAGCGATGATGAAAGTTTCTTAAACCCCGAAGGGTGGTCGATCACAGGGACAGCGACTTGGAATTTCTGGGAATGGGGTCGCACCAAATTCAGCGAGAGTGAAAAACGCAGCCGCCTCTCTCAAGCCAAAATCGGCCGTAAAAAAGCGATCGACCAAGCCCGATTGGAAGTCGAAGTATCATTTCTGAAAACCAAAGAAGCCGAAGAAAACATTCTCGTCGTGAAAACGGCCATCGATCAGGCAAAGGAAAACATGCGGATCACCGAAGAACGCTACAAGGAACAGGTGGCCACATCGGTCGACATCTTGGTCGCCGAGCAGCTGCTGACAACCACTCAGGTGAATTACTACAACGCGCTCTACGATTTCAAAATTGCCAAGGCCTTTCTGCAGAAAGCGGTCAACCTGGAAATTCTGGAATGAGATTGCGCGAAGCGAATAACGCCATTATCCGCCTGTTCCATGTCTACCGCAATTACGGCGCCAAAACCGCCATTATTGACATCACTCTCGATATCTACAAAAACGAATTTCTATTTATCAGCGGACCGAGCGGTGCGGGAAAAACCACACTCCTCAAGCTTCTTTATCTTGCAGAACCCGTTTCCGAAGGCCAGATTCTTGTCGGCGGAATGAACCTGTCCCGGATTCCCCGCAAAAGAATTCCCTTTCTAAGGCGCAATTTCGGAATCGTATTTCAAGACTACAAACTCATCGCGACCAAGACCGTTTTTGAAAACGTTGCTCTGGTTCTGGAAGCCGCCGGGCATAAGCGCCGTTTCATCAATAAAAAAGTTAATAGCGTTCTGAGGACTGTCGGGATGGAACAAAGGCTCAACGCCCTACCGCCGACCCTTTCTGGTGGCGAGCAGCAGCGCGTCGCCGTCGCCCGCGCAGTCGTCGGCGATCCGGAAATCATATTGGCGGATGAGCCGACCGGTAGTCTGGATGACGAGGCCGCCGGATTCATATTCGATCTGCTGAAAGGATTCCACACCCGGGGCGCGACAGTGGTTATCGCGACCCATGCCAAAGAGATGATCCGCAAATCAAGCGGCCGAGTGGTGCATCTAAACGCAGGCCGGCTGATGGAAACAGAAGACTATTGACCCGCCATGGAAATTGTATGCAACCACCCTGCACCATGCGAACATCACTCCGACTGACTTTTTTCTCGTATCCGACAGGTTTTCAAACTACCGGTCCGGGTACCCCAGCGGCAACACGGGATTGACAATGCTCTTGCAACTGAGCCGGGCCATTAAAGATATTAGACAGAACCGTTTCTTGAACCTGGTAACGATTATCACGATTGCCTTATCAATCCTCATCGTCAGTGCCTTTACCCTCTTTTTTATCAACACCAACGATCTCGTCAATGCCTGGAAAGAGGGTGTCCGAATAATGGTATATCTCAATGAAGACACCACCGCTGAAGATGCGCCCAGCCTGCAACGGACCCTTGAAGGACTCTACGGGGTCAGTGGCGTCCGATTCATCTCCAAGGACGAGGCATTTGACAAACTTAAAGAACAACTGGCCCATCAAGCATCGCTCCTCGACAACCTCAAACAGAACCCCTTGCCGGATGCCTTCGAGATCCGTCTGGTACCGGAATCGCAAAATTGGCCAAAAGTTGAAAAATTGGCCCTGCAACTCCGGAACCTGCCCGAGATAGAGGAAGTCGAGTACGGGCAAGCATGGCTTGGACGGTTTAGCTATATCTTCAATCTCTTTCGACTGGCCGGTTTCGCATTGGGAACGTTGTTCTTCATGGCAGCGGTATTTTTCGTCGCCAACACCATCCGCCTGGTGCTTTACTCCCGCCGCGAAGAAGTCGAAATCATGCGCCTGGTGGGCGCTGAAGACCGTTTTATCAAAGCACCATTCTACATCGAGGGTGTCATACAGGGCGCGTTGGGAGGTATTGTCGGCTTGGCGACATGCCTGGTTCTCTTTCTCTTGGTCGTCTCGAACGTCAAACCGGCACTGGCGTCGGGCATGTTTCAGATTCGATTTTTACCGCCCAAAATGGTCCTGGGAATGGTGATGACCAGCATGCTTGTTGGTTGGATAGGGTGTTTCGTATCCCTCAAGCAGTTTTTCAAGTAGGATATTGAGATGAAGAAAGGCTGCATGCCCAAGGTACGGCAGGACTTGTTTCCCTTGCTTTTCTGGGCGCTTTTATACCTGACTATCGGGGCAGTCGATATTGGCGCCGAACAGGTCGGTATCATCACCGTCGACAACCTCAATGTGCGCCCCGAACCCGGTACCCGCAAGCCCCCCATCACGACGCTTAAAAGGGGCACCGAGGTCACTGTCGAAGAGATTCGAAACGGCTGGCTGAAAATCCGCCTCGGTAAAGGGACCGGCTATATTCAGAACCGAAGCGAGTATGTTCATGTGTTGACGATGCCACAAGGCGAAAAAGACGACACCAACGGGCCGGCATCGGGCCAAAAGCTGCTCAAGTATCGCCATGAAGCGGATAACCTCAACCGTAAAATCGACGAAGCGGCCACACGGATCCGCAAATTCAACGATCAGGAAACCGACATCCTGACCCAACTCGACAACCTGGATTATGCCATCACCCGCGCGGAGACGGCCGTCAAATTGTATAGAAAAGATCTGGCATTGCTCGAGGAAAATATTGAAAAGAACAAAAGAACTTCCGATGTACTGGCCGATAGAATCGACACTAACCAGACCTATGCCGCTAAACGGCTGGTAACACTTTACAAGCTCAGCAACATGGGCACCGTGCCTCTGCTGGCTTCTGCCGGCTCGATCGACGAGATGCTGCAACGTAAAAATTATTTGGAGAGAATACTTTTCTATGATGAAAAGGTCCGCCAGCGACTGATGGCAGACAAGAGACAACTTGATGACGTGCTGGCCCGGCTCAAGGCCCAACAGGACGACAAAAAAAGCCTTGAAGACTCGCTCAAGGCCGAAATCGATAAAATGTCCCGCGTTCGATCCGATCGCAGCCGAATTCTGGCTAAAATTCAGTCGGAAAAATCGCTGCAGCTGGCGGCCCTGGAATCCATGAAAATCACTGCCAAAAAGCTGGACAGCACCATCGAAGCACTGGCAGCCAAGCCTGCACCGGACATCCGCCAAGAGATCGCCAACCCTGGCGCCTTTTCTAAGCATAAAGGCTTGCTTAAAATGCCCATCAAGGGTAAAATTGTGTCTTTTTTCGGCCCCCAAAAAAACACCAAGTTCGATGTGACCGTATTCCGTAGCGGTATCAACATAAAAGCCCAAAAGGGAGAGATCATTCGAGCCGTTTATGGTGGGCGGGTTCTTTTCGCCGACTGGTTCAAAGGCTATGGCAACATGATCATCATCGACCACGGAGAGAGTTACTACACTGTCTATGCCCATTTAGAGGCGCTTTACAAACAAAAAGGAAACGTCGTCAGCACCGGTGAAGGCATCGCGACGATCGGCGAAGCGGCGGCGGACGGGCCGGTTCTTCATTTTGAAGTGCGCCATCACGGCAAACCCTTAGATCCCCTTGAATGGATCGCAAAAGGGTAGATTGTTTTATACTGAAAAGGAGTCTCTGAATGACAACCAAGAGAAACCGGCAACTCAAACTCTGGCTGGCTGTGATCGCCTCTGTGGTTTTCTGGACGATAGGGACCGGCAGCGACCGACAGCTATCGGCCGATAATGAAGAGACGTATAAAGGCCTCAAGTTGTTCACCGAGGTTATTGAACTGATACAGAAAAATTACGTCGATGAAGTCGATTCGAAAGAACTCGTCGAAAAAGCCATACAGGGAATGGTCCGCGGCTTGGACCCGCACTCTTCACTGCTTCCGCCAGAAGCGTATGAAGACCTCAGTATTGACACAAAAGGCGAATTCACGGGCATCGGCATCCATATTACCATGCGGGACGACTTCGTAACGGTCATCTCACCCATTGAAGGAACACCGGCATACAAAGCCGGTATTCAAGCCATGGACCGCATCGTTAAAGTCGACGACACCCAGGTCAGTGAATTGCGCGAAGCCGTCAACCTGATGCGCGGCCCCAAAGGGACTCCAGTGAAAGTAACCGTGCTGCGCGAGGGGGCTCAGGATCCGATCGAGTTCGATCTGGTGCGGGACGTGATCCCCATCGAGAGTGTCCGCGCCACCCAATTGAAACCCGGTTACGGCTATATTCGGATCACCAACTTCAACAGCAACACCTACGAAGACCTGGAGAAAGCCGTTCGAGCATTTGAGTCGGATTCCTCAGCCCCCCCCAAAGGCCTCGTGCTCGATTTGCGCGACAACGGCGGCGGCTTGCTCGACCAAGCCATAAAAGTGTCGGATCTTTTTCTCGACGATGGCGTGATATTGACTATCAAAGGCCGTTCACCGAGGAACAACAAAGAATTCAAGGCGCACCCGGACAATGCCGAAAAGAGATCCTATCCCATCGTCGCCCTGATAAACGGCGGCAGCGCCAGCGCATCGGAAATCGTCGTGGGCGCGTTGCAGGATCACAAGAGGGCACTGGTGCTCGGCACGACTTCCTTCGGCAAAGGATCGGTCCAGACTGTTGAAACATTGAGGGACGGATACGGTCTCAAACTTACGATAGCCCTCTATTACACCCCGAGCGGACGATCCATCCAGGCCAAAGGCATCGAGCCGGACATTGTGATTAAGAGGCGCTTCGTGGATGAAGAAGAACTCAAAACTCCCGAAGACAGCCGGTTGAAGGAGAGCGATCTCAAGAATCATCTGGAAGGAGACGCCGAAGAGGAGCCCATCGAACCGAAGAGTGCGGATCCCGAGAAGAAGTCCCGTCAGCAGAAAGAGCTTGAACTGCGGCACGGTCCGCTGACCGCTGAAAAACTGGGATCAGACTACCAGGTCCAGCGGGCGCTGGAAATTCTCATCAGCCACGAAATTTTCAAAAACCTGCAGGGTTAACCTCAGGGCGACGAATCACCACAAGCGATTCAGATAAGACGCGAGCATTGGCCCCCAAAAAGCGCTCCCAAAAGAAAAAAACGGGCCGGAAGAGGCCAGCCAGACGACTCTCTTTCGGCCTCAACCTGTTAAAAGTCCTTGTCGGGCTGACGGCATTGGTTCTGCTGATAGCGGCGGCCGGGCTGCTCACTCACCATTATATCAAACCCAAGGCGCCGGTCAGCACCTTGCCTCCGCCAACAGATGTAAAAAAGTCACCAACGCTGCCCGAAACAACCACACGACCCTATGAAGTCTTTCCCAAAATCGATCTTCCACCCGCCATACCGCTACCCAAGCCTATTCCTCAAGTCGAGGCCCTTCCAAAGGTCGCCATTATCATTGATGACCTCGGCTACGATCGTCGCATGGCAAAGAATTTTTTATCCCTGGACAACCGCCTGACATTTGCCGTCCTGCCGCAAGCACCCCATACCCGCTCAATCGCCAAAACGATCATGAAAAAGGGGGGCGAGCTGATGCTTCATCTGCCTATGGAGCCCACTGAATACCCGTCGATTGACCCTGGTCCGGGCGCTCTGTTGTCCTCCATGTCGCCGGATGAGCTCTTGGCTCAGCTGAGAAAAAACCTATCCGATTTACCCGGTATAAAAGGCGTCAACAACCACATGGGGTCGAATTTGACCGCCGATTCGACCCGGCTCTACCAGGTATTCTCGGTTCTCAAGGAGGAAGGTCTCTTCTTCATCGACAGCCGCTCGACTGCTGAAACCGTCGGGCGCCCTTCTGCACGCTTGTTCCAATTGCCGTTTGCCGAGCGGGATGTGTTCATCGATCATGACCAGGATCCGGACATCATGCGCGGTCAAATCCGTAAGCTGGTTCGAATCGCCAGAAAAAACGGTGAAGCGGTCGGCATTGCCCACCCGACAGAGGCCACCTTTCAAATCCTTAAAGAAATGCTTCCCGAAATGAAAAAGGAGGTCCAATTGGTGCCCGCCTCCGAAATTGTTCATGTGCTCTCCTAACCGGCACTGAATTCAATCCAGCTCCGATCACCGCCCAACCCCACAATTAAGCCTTGGAATGCCGCCAAAGATGATTAACATCGGTTCCGTGTCATTGCCGCAAAAAGTATCTACTGCAGCGCCACCGGCGGTGATTATTCCGACTTTATATCTTTTCCTGACCGGAGCCATGAACCTGATGTATGATATCACCCTGATGGTCAAAAATACACTCCCGAGGCTCTACCGCCGCCGTAATGAAATCATTCAAGCCTTGTGTCCACAGCCACCCGCCCCAAGAAAGGCTCTGAATGGAATCCCCTGGCAGATCCATGCGCATTCGTAATTGGTTGTCCACCGCTCGGATTTCTTTTGACACACAGGCTGTTTTAGTTTAACCCTTCAGGCTTTGACGCCAATACAGATTCTTTGGCATTGACGGCCCCCCAGGCCACACCATACGACGAAACCATCTTCAGCTAAAAGGAAGCGTAACCTCATGGGCATGCTGTTACTGGAAGGCAACGAAGCCGTCGCCCACGGTGCGATGGCGGCCGGTTGCCGTTTTTTCGCCGGTTATCCCATCACACCGGCCACAACGATCCTGAATACCATGTTGAACCTGCTGCCGCCTGTCGGAGGAATTTGCCTGCAGGGTGAAGACGAGATTGCATCCATCGGCTACTGCCTGGGTGCTTCGATGGCTGGAATGAAGGTCATGACGGCCACTTCTGGTCCGGGCGTCAGTCTTTACAGCGAACAAATCTCTTTTGCCATCGGCAGCGAAATCCCCATCGTCATCGTCAATGTCCAGCGATTGGGGCCTTCCACCGGGTCTGCCACCAGGGGAGCGGATGGCGACATCAACTTTATGCGCTGGGGAAGCAGCAGCGGACTCCCGGTCATTGTACTGGCTCCGGTGGACGTCGGGGACTGTTACTCCCTCACGATGCAGGCGTTCAATCTGGCCGAAACCTATCGCTGTCCGGTGTTCGTGGCTTCAAACAAGGAAATCGGCATGACTCGGGAAAGCCTCGATCTTACCAACCTGGAAAAACCCGCGGTTATCGAACGCGCCATGGCCACGGACAAAGAGCACTTTCTTCCCTTCGCCGTCTCCAACGGACAAACTGTCCCCTATTTCTTACCCATCGGTGACAGCGTACCGGTCCGACAAACATCCTCCACCCATGGCATCGACGGGTACATCACCACCAATGCCGATGAAATCGCTGGATTCCAGCAAAGGCTCAACGACAAACTGCAAACCAACGTCGACAAATACAGTTACTACGAGGTGTACGGACAAGACGCCTCAACCCTCTTGATCACCTATGGTGTAACCGCACGGGCCGCAAAAAAAGCGGTTCAGGTGTGTCACCATAAGGGCGTTCCCGCATCCCTGCTGATTCTGAAAACGCTCTGGCCGATTCCGGAGAGCCTTATCCGCCGGACGGCCCGTAAGGCCAAACGGGTAGTGGTAGTAGAAATGAACCTTGGCCAGTACGTCAACGAAATCCGCCGCATTCTGCCGGATAAAACCATCGAGTTTACCGGCCAAATGGACGGCCGTCTGATTACACCGCGACAGATCGAGGAGGTAATCACGCATGAATAGCCTGCTGAATATCAACCGCCCCCCGGTCTTCTGCCCTGGCTGCTCCCATGAGAGAGTGACGCAAGCCCTGGACAAAGGATTTCAGGTCCTAGATATGGCTGGGGATCGGATTGTTATCGTCAGCGACATCGGATGCTCCGGGTTGTTCGACACATTTTTCAATACGCATGCCATGCACGGTCTGCATGGCAGAGCCTTGACTTATGCGGCCGGCATCAAACTGGCTCGCCCGGAACTGAACGTGGTGGTTACGATGGGCGACGGCGGGCAGGGTATCGGCGGAGCCCATCTGCTCGCTGCCTGCCGTCGCAACCTGAATATGACGCTGCTCGTTTTGAACAATTTCAACTTCGGTATGACTGGCGGTCAATTTTCGGCGACAACCCCCTCCGACGCACGCGTGGGTTCCGGATTTCTGAATCGCCTCGAGCGCCCACTGGACATCTGTGCAGTCGCCCGTGCCGCCGGCGCAGCATACGTGCGACGCTGCAGCAGCTATCAAAAGGATTTGACTGAAGAAATCGCGCGGGCCATGGCATTCGAGGGTTTTGCAGTTTTAGACATCTGGGGTATATGTCCCGGCCGATATGCCCGCGCAAACAAATTGTCACCCCAGGGCATCGCCGAGGCTCTCAGTCAACTACCGCCGGAAAACGGGGAGGTGCCTGAAAACCGGCGACCGGAATACGGCCTGCAGTACCGCGATACAATAAAGGACCTGAAACCGATCGCACCGCCGGTGGTCATAGAAAAACAGTTTGAACCTCCGCAGCCCGGTCGCCATGATCTTCTCCTCCTCGGCAATGCCGGCCAACGGATACTCACCGCCGGAGAAATTTTATGTGTGTCCGGCCTGACGGCCGGTCTGCATGCGACCCAAAAAAATGAATACAACATAACGGTTCTGCGGGGACCTTCGATCAGCGAAATGATACTGTCGGAAGAACAGGTCGTCTTCGCCGGGATTGACATACCGCACGTCGTCATCGCTTTGAGCCAGGAAGGTCTCGAGCGCAGGAAAACGCTTTTCTCCCACCTGGACGATAAAACTCTGGTGCTGCAGGCCCCGGGGATCGACCTCCCGCCGACTAAGGCCGAAGTCTTCTTCATGGATTTTAAACCTCTCGGCATCAAGTCTCAGGATTGGGCCCTGGCGGCGTTGGCCATTCTGGCCAGCCGAAACCGCGTCATATCGATCGACATGTTGCAAGCGGCTCTGACGACCCGGTTCCGGGGCGACATTCTCGCAGCGGCATTAAAGCTGTTGAACCAGGTGGCGACGGCATAAGCCGGTTAAATCCGACATGCAGATAAGGCCGGATTCCCATTGACAATAGCTTGCCGGTATGATCTTTGACAGTTGACAATGTGACTTCAAGATCAACTCAGCAAAAGGGGGAGGGAAGATGAAGAAGTACGGAATGGCATCATTGTTGGTCATCTTCATGATAGGAATCGGCCTTATGCTCACCGGTTGCGCTGGCAAAAGCTACTCGCCGGGGACGGCGCCGGAGAGTTTTCCCTGTGTACCAGAAAGCAAGCTCGAAAAGGATATAGCGCCGGAAGCCGCCTTGGAGAGTCTGGTATGTACTTTCAAGAAATATGAAGGCAAGGAAACCCTGCATTTCAACGTTGCCGTTAAAAATGTCAGCGATAAGCCGCAAAGATTCCGGGTCAATCTATTCATTGACAACGGCAAGGCCGTGGGCGGGCTCATTCCCCGGACGACCAAAGAAGGGCTTGTCGATCCCGGCACATCCAAGGCTTTCGATTATCCGGTTGTGGACATGCCCATGAGTCCGAAAGCGTTGACTCTGATCATCAAAACCGTATCGGAATAACAACCGAACAGGTGAAAGGGAGGAGGTGCACATGAAACGATTCAGCTTGATCCTTATGCTTTGCATGACCTTGGCCCTGACGGGTCCGGCGATGGCCAAGACGACCTTTATCGGTATAGGCACCGGTGGCACCGGAGGTATATACTATCCTTACGGCGGGGGTGTAGCCGAAATCTGGTCAAAATACGTACCGGGAGTCAAAGCCGTTGCTGAAGTAACGGGCGCCAGCGTCGAAAACGTCAAGCTGGCCCATAAGGGCGAGACCGTAATCGGTGAAGTCATGGGAGATGTGGCCGAGGCCGGATACAAGGGGACTGACAAGTTCAAAGGGAAGAAGCATGACATTCTCTCCATGGCCATTATGTACCCGAATCTGCTTCAAGTCGTAACCTTGAAAAACAGCGGCATCACTAACATCGAGCAAATCAAAGGTAAAAAAATAAGCAGCGGCAGCCCGGGCAGCGGAACCAACTTCATGTCCGAAGCGGTGTTCAAAGCCCTCGAGATTCCGCTCGATTCTTACACGGACAGCCGTCTATCCTTTACTGAAACCGCCAATGCGCTGCGTGACGGCACCATCGATGTCGGCTTCTGGTCTGTTGGCCCCGGCACCAGTTCCATCCTGGATTTGGCGACGACGCATGACATCCACATCATCAATTTCACTCCGGACCAGGTCGCAAAGGTTCTGGCATCGAACGACACCTACTCGGGAGTCGATTTGTCCGGCGGCGTCTATCGGGGTGTGGACCAGGCGGTGCCCACTATCGGCGTATGGAATGTGATGATATGCCAATCATCGCTGGAGACCGATTTTGTTTACCAGCTGGTCAAAGCCCTTTATGAGCACAACGACTATCTATTGAAGATCCATCCGTCGGCGGCTTATACTACGCCTGAAAATGCCGTGAAGTACTCGCCGATACCGCTGCACTCCGGCACGATCAAGTACCTCAAAGAAAAAGGCGTCGAGGTACCGGCCAAGCTCGTACCCTAAAGGTGGCATCCTGAACAGGCCGGTGCGACGGATTATTCTTCCAGCATCCGGCCTGTTTTTTTTGGCGTTGATTACAGCCGGCATGGTTCCCGGCGGGCTGGAATTGCATATAGATCCCGCAGCCGGCGGTGCCCCGCTTCTCGTCTTGCCGATGGTGCCGGGAGAGCGCTTCACCCTGCACTACTACCACTCGGTAGAAAATTCACCCATCTGGGAAGAACACAGCCTGGATGAAGAGGGTGTCATTTATATAGAAGAAGAAAGATACGTGAAGTTCGGAGCCGGCATGGGGCGAATGCCCGGTGTGGGGAGAATGGTAAAAAAAGGTCCCTATGAAGCCGTTGAGGATATGCATATGCCGACCGGGAATTTCATCTTGAGGGTCGGAAGCCCCGGAGTCGACCACACCATCATCTGGCGCGGAACCCGCACCAATCTTTCAGCTATGGTGCCCCATTCGGCCCTTCGCTTTTCAGCCCGACCTGTGAGCTTGTTATACCGTTTTTGGCGAAGGGTCAGACCCCATCCAAAGACTCCGGTGCCAGGAGCATTCGATGTCGGATAACCTGCCAAAATACCCTTCTCCTTCCGAAAAGCTTCACCGGAACCCGTCCCAAAAAGTTATCCCGGCGGATCGCAATCAGACGTTGGTCCAGATGACAGCGCGCCTGGTGATGATCCTGGCCGTCAGTTTGAGCCTGTATCAGCTGTACACGGCGGGAGTCACCGCGTTAACAGCTCTGGTGCAGCGCTCGGTCCATCTCGGAGCCATTCTGACGCTCACTTTCCTTCTCAAGCCACCGTTTAAAGGCGCCCGAAAGGATAAGTTCACGGTTTGGCTTTTTCTGGACTGGGTGTTGATCCTGGCTTCAGTTTACTGCACATTTTACATCTGCTACAACCTGACCGATATTTTCGAACGCCAAGGCGACTGGCTGACCGGTGACTTGGTGGTGAGCATTGTCGGCACCATTCTGGTTCTCGAGGCCTGCCGGCGCGTCATCGGGCTGATTATGACCGGCATCTGCCTGGCCGCCATGCTCTATGCCCATTTCGGTCCGTACATGCCTGAGCTGATTATCCACAAAGGCTACAGCATCGAACGTATCGCCACAACCCTGTGGCTCACAACCGAAGGGATCTTTGGTCTTCCCATCGGTGTAGCGGCGACGTTCGTTTTCGTCTTCGTATTGTTCGGCGCTTTTCTGGAATCGACCGGCGGCGGGAATTTCTTCATTGAATTGGCCTATGCCATAACGGGACGTTTTTCGGGTGGCCCGGCCAAGACCGCCGTGGTGGCATCGGGGTTCATGGGGTCGGTCTCTGGCTCGGCGGTGGGTAACGTGGTCGCCACCGGCTCGTTCACGATTCCGATGATGAAAAAAGTCGGCTATCGACCTCATGTGGCCGGGGCCATCGAGGCGGCGGCATCGACCGGCGGCCAATTGATGCCGCCAATCATGGGCGCCGGCGCATTTCTGATGGCCGAATTCACCGAAACCAGCTATCTGAGCATCATCAAAGTCGCACTGGTGCCGGCCATCATGTACTACATCACAGTGCTGTTCTTTGTGCACTACGAGGCTAAAAAGCACGGACTCGTCGGACAACCGCGAGGCAGCCTGCCCCGGATAATGTCAGTGCTGAAGGAAGGGTTGCATTTCATCATTCCCGTACTGATCCTGATCTACGTCTTGGTCGCAAATTATTCCCCCATGATGGCTGGATTCGTGGCCGTCCTGAGTACCCTGGCTGCCAGTGTGACGGCCAATACCGTTCGCTGGATGGCCCACGGCGGACGGACGGCTACCAACTCCACCGACCGGATGAACCTGGCTCAATTCAGCCTCAAAGAACTCAAAATGACTCTTGGTGCTCTCGAAAAGGGAGCCACGAATGCTATCATGGTCTCGGTGGCCTGTGCCGCTGCCGGCATCATTGTCGGAATGGTGACCCTGACCGGCATGGGCTTAAAGTTCTCAAGCCTGGTACTTGACCTCAGCTATGGAATCAAGGCCTTGGCCATCCTCCTGATCGGCGCGGCCTCTTTGGTCCTCGGCATGGGCCTGCCGGTAACCGCCAGTTACATCGTCTTGGCCACCTTGGCCGGACCGGCCCTTCTGGACATGGGCGTGCCGCTGCTCGTTACCCACATGATCGTATTTTGGTACTCCCAGGACGCCAACGTCACCCCTCCGGTCAGCTTAGCCAGTTTCGCCGCAGCCGGCGTTGCAGGGGCCAATCCGATGCGGACGGCTTTCACTTCGTGGAAACTGGCCAAAGGCCTTTACATCATTCCGATTGTCATGGCCTACCGCCCGCTGCTCGGTGTCGGGGAAAACTATGAACTGCTCCATTGGCCGGTGATTTTCACGATGGTGACCACGACTTTGGGCCTGGTCGCCTTTGCCTCGGCTTTGGAGCGCTATTTCATCCGTCGTGCCACCTGGCTCGAAACCGGCCTCTTCGCACTGGGTGCCATAGGGCTTTTCTGGCCCCAGTTCTGGGGAGACGTCGCCGGTTTTGCCGCCTTTTCTACGGCCATAGCGTTGCAAAAATTCCGCCCGACCCTCCATCGTTAATTCGCCCCGACAAACGCTTGTGGTTGCCGAGCGAATCATCTATTTCCTGCGGAGCGGCTTTATTTTCATATAGTCGGCTTCTTTCTCTCTCACCGACAAACGACGCTTTCCGGTCGCCTGGAAGCGGCTATTCTTTTCGGCCCACCGGTTGAGCGGACGAGTCTACAGTGAAGAGATAAAGGCAACCAACGGCCGTTAAGCAGGCGGCACTGAATCGAAAAAGGCTTTCGAAAGCCGCCATACCAAGGGGCTCGGAGGGATGAAGTTGCTGTATCAGGCTGCTGAGGCCCTGCAGAAACACCGCCGGACCGATCATGGTAAAAAAGTTGATGCCGGTCATGGCCGTACCGGCCATATGATTCGGTACGCGTTCCTTGATATGGCTGTACATGATTCCCCCGGTGCTGTTTACAGCCCCCAAAAGAAAGAAAAGTGCGGCGAGAAATACGAGGCCACCCCCTTCCGACGGCAGCCCCGCAAGAGCCCACAGCAGGAAAGCCAGACCGGCCAAGCCCGAGATGACCACCCACTTTCGAGTTTTCGCCAGCCGATCCGATACCGAACCGAAAAACGGCCCTCCAAGTATAAATCCAAGATTCATCAATAAAATGATGTTGCCAGCCGTCAGGGCCGATAATCCACGGGCCGAAATGAGGTAGAGGCCGGCATAAAGGCTTTGGATGGCGGCATAGATGCCGTAGCGGCAAAATGTCGCTAACGAAATGATCCAATAGTCCTTCTTTTGAAAAAGCAGCCCCAATGCCGCAAACATCTCGCGGAACCCTTTGCCCTGCCTCACCGAATCCGACCCGTGGCCAGAGCTTTCCGAATCATGGGCGGCCATGAAAAACACGACTGTCAGGATCAGGTTGATGCCTGCAAATAATAAGAAGGTCGATCTCCAACCGATCGCCTCGGTCAATAGGACCAGGGGGGTGGCGGCGCATATGTTCCCGAGGGTGCCCATGGAAAAAACGACGGCCGCCAGAGTGGCAAAGCGCCGGGGGTTAAAATAAGCCGCCAGCAACTTGAACGTCCCCATCAAGTTACAGGCCATTCCAACGCCGAGCAGGAAACGGGCGCTCATCATCATATACGGCGTTTGGGATCCGGCGAAAACTATAGCACCGAGAACGGCAATCAAGTTCAGGCCGGCCATGGTCCGGCGAAAACCGAGCCGATCCAGATAGACCGCCAAAGGGATCTGAGTCAGGGCAAAAGCATAAAAGAAAGCCGCTGACATTCGGCTCAGCGCCTGAGCGTCGAGTTTAAGATCCGCCATCAACTGGGGGGTGATAACGGCCACTGTCGCTCGATAGAATTGGGATAAAACAAAAAAAAGCGTGGACAGACCAAACAACAACCAGCGCTGATAACCCGAAGATGTCATGGAATATCCGAATTACGTGTTGCGGCCCTCAATCGTGTCATAAAGCGGCCTTTCAATCGTTCAACCAAGAATCAACCGCTGGGGATCACACGTTTCCCGCAGGACAGCCAACTCCGCATCCGACGGCGGAGGGTACTCCCGGGTTCTTGTAATATCCACCTTGAATTCCATGTTTTCCAGCACCTGTTCTGGCGACACACCCGGAAAAACGGCCTCGAGGTACATCTCCCGGGTGGAGGGGTCAAAGCCCATCACCGCCATATTGGTAATGACGGCCGATGGTCCGCCCGGCGCCAGCCCGGTCAATTCTCGCTTTCCTGCTCCCTGGAGCCATCCGGGGCTGGTCAAGTAATCGAGGTGAGTGACGAATTTGCGTTTCTCGTGATGCATGAATATTATCGTTCGCCCCACAAAACACGCCACGTCGCACGCCCCGCCACTGCCTGAAAATCGAACCCGTGGTTGTCTATATTCACCGATGACGGTCGAGTTCAAATTGCCGAAACGGTCTATTTGGGCGGCCCCCATGATACCGACGACCCGCTGGCCGGTATACCGATTCTGCATGAAACCGAAGGCGTCGGCCAGACTGCCGTTAACAGATGCCCAGTACATTACCCGCGGATCGGCAACGGCCATGGGCACCTCTTCCAATAAGGAATCTATCGCCCCTGTCTCAAAAAAAATGACACTGTTGGGGGCGCTGATGTGCTTAGCCGCCATGGCCGCCAACATCGATATTCCCGTACCGCAAAATACGATGTCACCGTCCTGGATCTGCCGGGCCGCTGCAATGGCCATCATTTCGCGCAGGGTATAGGTTGACATTTTTCTTCTCCGGATCGAATCGATTCTCGAGAAACCGTGGCGCTGCAAATACCTCTTCTTCTATCTTCGCTCTCCGGGGTTATTCTGTGGAATGCCTTGATACCGATGGCGGGGGGTGGCCCGATAGGCATCCGCCCTCAATCGTCCCGGCCGCGAGGAACCCAAAGCCGTGTCACCGACGATCAAGATCGACCGCATAACCTGTCCGTGGGTCTGCGGCAATCTGGTCGCACCGCTCCCGACCGATCCGCTCCATCAGCATCTTGTGGTCTGCAACCCCAAAAACCATCGTATCCAAGTAGCTCTGGTAACGGACGTCATCGATCGCCGCCCCCCGGTAATGGTTCAGGTAAACCGGATCGTAATCATAATATCGGTAGCAGGCCGTGGGGTAGGCACCATAGGGAACCGGAACGACGGCATCGACGCAGAAGAAAGGGATCTGGTTCTGATCGGGCGCCGATCTGAGACGATCGGTTTCCACAAGCTCCTCGCAGGTGACGATCAGATGAAGGGCCGCTTTGGCCTGTTCGACATCGGCAAAGCTCAACCCCTCGATGCGCACCGTTCCCTGGCTATCGGCTTTCTGGGCATGCAGGATGGTCACGTCCGGATTGATGGCCGGAACCAGCACCAGCCGAGAGGATTCGCCCCATCCGGTAAAAGGGTTGTCCAGCACAACGAGCTTTTCATTCGGCATTTTCGGGTCTGTCTGTCGCAGCGCTGCAGCAAAACCCCAATTGTCTATGATACTCGTTCCCAGGCCAGACCGGGTGGGCAAGAAGGGAACTCCCATGGCCCCGGCTAAAAACCGCAGTGTCATTTGATAATTGGAGTAGTCCTCAACTGCTAGGGATCCGTTTTCGACCGCTTTTCTGAAGCGGATGCAGGTCGGTGCGAACCGGCCGCTGCCGGCGTAAGCGATTTCCAGCCTGTCGACGCAACCGGCACCGACCAACTCGTCAACGCCCTGGCCGTTGGAATGGGCATACAGGTGAAGTCCCGTGATTTTTTGTCTGATGATTTCATAAACCGCAGCCATGGGGTTTCGGTTGATGGTGAACCCGCCGATCGACAGGTGCGATCCTGGTTTGACAAAACGCTCTATCGCTTCGGCAAGACCCATGATCTTCTCTTTGCTGGTATCCATTTTCAATACCCCTTACGGTCGTCCGGCCTCTTGTCTGTCGGAGGTTTCAAGAACATCTGTCTCCCGGCGCAGATGGGGCGGAATGATCAGCGCCGTTTCAAACATCGCTAACGGCACGTCACCGATGATGACCCATCAATTGCGAAAGCTCAGCGGCTGCCGTCCGCAATTCACCGAGGCAGTCAGCGCGGTGCCCATTATCCTGGAAACGGATCTCCGGTATCGCCAAACTGATGGCCGCCAGAATAAGGCCATTTTGATTCAACACCGGCACACTGAGAGAACCGAGCCCCGGCGTCCGTTCTCCAAGGCTCGAGGCATAGCCTCTTTCCCGTATGCATTCGATCTCAACCGCCAAGGCGGTCGAATCCGTTATGGTGTTTTCAGTCAGAGCGACCGCCGCGACTCGACTCAGGTACTGCTGTCTGAATTCGGCCGGGCTGAAGGCCAGCAGGCACTTGGAAGATGCCCCGGCATAGAGTGGCGATCGATGCCCCACCGGCATGCTCGCCTTGAGGTGCTGGTCCGATTCGACGTGCTCGATGCAGACGCGTTCCATGCCGTCAATGATGTTCAGATGAACGGTTTCCTGGGTTCTCGCTTGCAATCTATCCATGAACGGTACTGCCGCCCGTGTGAATGGGTAGGTGCTCTGAAGCGCGCCCAGGAAGCGGAAGTAGACCGTCCCCAAACGGTACAGGCGGCTTTCTGAATCCTGAACAATGAAACCGTATTCCTTCAACGTTTTCAGAATCCGCTGGACCGTTGCCGGACTCAAGTCCAGATGAGTGCTCAACTCCCGGACGCCCCAGGCTGTCTGTTCCATCCCGAACGCCAGGAGAATGTGCAGCGCTTTTTCGATGGAATTGCGTCTTGACGGGCTTTGTTTCATAATATAAAACACCGTTTTATTATTTTTGGTGTATGGCAGAGGGCATCGCCGATTGTCAAGCGGATTATGCCCCCCTTTAGAGAGCTGGCGATGGCGTGGCCCATCGAAAGCGCTTGACAACATTTACCAGCGATAGCTATATGGTAGCTATTTGTATGGATGCACCGTCGCTTGTTGATCGCGGGGGCGGCCCAGTGAAGTATTGAATATTTTCACTTTCCGGTCGAGCGGCCATGAAACAGGGACCGGTAACGTCCATACAGATAGAGATGCCGATATGGCCGGACTTTTCCACCGATCCACAGAGGAGGACACCAAATGCACTTTGGGTTGAACAAAGAGCTGGAAATGCTCAAAAAGGCGATCCGGGAGTTCGCCGACAAGAAGATCGCCCCCAATGCCGACGAATGGGATGCCAATCATTACTTCCCCTACAAAGAAGCCATCAAGCCGATGGCCGAGCTGGGATTTTTCGGCACTGTCATACCGGAAGAGTACGAAGGGGAGGGTATGGATGACGGTTGGCTGGCGGCCATCATCGTTACAGAGGAAATTGCCCGGGCTTCGAGTTCCCTCAGGGTTCAGGTCAACATGCAAACTCTTGGATGTGCGTATACTATCTATAAATATGGGACCACCGAAGCAAAAAAGAGGTACGTCGGCAAACTCGTCAATGCAGACTATATCGGTGGATTCGGCATCACCGAACCGGATGCCGGTTCGGACGTCATGTCGATGCAGTCAACAGCCGAAGAAAAAGGCGACCACTGGCTGCTAAACGGTTCCAAAACTTGGATTTCCAATGCCAACATTGCTGATGTCATCATTTATTACGCATACACGGACCGCGACAAGGGCTCCAGAGGACTCTCGGCCTTCGCCGTTGAGTTGAAAAATTTCAATGGGGTCAGAACTACGGCCTTGGAGAAAATGGGATCCCATAGCTCGCCCACCGGTGAAATATTCTTGACCAATACCCGGGTCCCGAAGGAAAACCTTCTCGGACAACCCGGTGACGGGGCCAAAATCGTTTTCAGTTCACTTAACCAAACGCGTTTGTCAGCTGCCGCCGGAGCCGTAGGGGTCGCCCAAGCCTGCCTGGATACGGCGATAAAATACTGTAAAGATAGAAAACAGTTCGGCAAACCGATCGGCGAATATCAGATGAACCAGGATCTGATTGCCCAGATGGCGACCGAAATCGAGGCCGCCCGCCTTCTGGTCTACAAAGCGGCCTGGGTCAAGGATCAAGGCAACCTCAACAACGGACTGGATGTGGCCCAGGCCAAGTACTTCGCCGGCGAGGTGGTCACCAAATGTGCCAATTACGCCATGCGGATCCTGGGCGCCTACGGCTACTCCACCGAATATCCGGTGGCGCGATATTACCGGGACACCCCCACCTACACCATGGTGGAAGGCTCGGCCAACATCTGCAAGTGGATCATCGCTTTGGATCAATTGGGCATCCGCAAGGCCAATCGGTAATGCGAGAGTAAAGACAAACCATCATCAGCGCAAAAGGAGAGCGGCGAATTGGACCACGACCTCACCAGCAAAACCAAAAACACGGCAGCGCTCTATTTCAAAGGCATTGCGGATGAAAAACCTTTCGATCTCTGGCGGGCGTTTGATAAAGACCTGGGCAAAGACTTGTCGCTGTTTATCACAGGAAAGATGTACGCCCGCGAAAAAATCCCCCACCAGACCCGACAATTGGTCACCATTGGCGTCCTTACGGTCTTATCCCGCCAGGAAGAGTTGAGGCTTCACATCCTGGCCGCTTTGAACGTGGGCTGTCCGGTTACGGATATTGCCGAAGTGATCTTTCAAACCTTCACCTATGCCGGCATCCCTACCGTCAATGCCGCCCTGAAGACATTTCGATCGGTTCTGGAAGAAAAGGAGATGTGGCCGATCGTCGAAAGCCGGTAAAACCAATAGACCGTCTGAACATAGGGGAGCGACAAATAATGAGACCATATTTTGAAAAAATGATGGACTTCGGCACCGAACTGAGCCCAGGCCAGATGAAAAGTACCGAAGAAAACGTCGAACAGCTCAAGGAAGTTGAGGAAGCGGTCCGCAAGGAAATCGAAAAAGTCAAAAACGTCGGACTGCCTGAGGAAAAAATCAACGCCCGCGGGCAGATGACCATTTGGCAGCGGCTACGCTACCTGGTCGATCCGGGTACCTGGAATCCACTTCATACGCTTTACAACCCGGAAGACAATGACGAAGGAACCACCAACGTCATAGACGGGCTGGGTAAAATTGCCGGGAAATGGGCCGTTATCATCGGTTTCGACAACAAGGTGTTTGCCGGTGCCTGGCTGCCCGGACAGTACGAAAATATCCTCAGGGCGACAGATCTGTCCAAGCGGCTGAACCTGCCCCTGGTCTGGCTGGTTAACTGCAGCGGCGTCAAACTGACCGAACAGGAGAAGTTTTACGCGAACCGCCGGGGCGGCGGCACGACCTTCTTTCGACACGCCGAACTCGAACAGATGGGAATCCCTATCCTGGCCGCCATTTACGGAACCAATCCGGCCGGGGGAGGCTACCAAGGCATCAGCCCTACGGTACTCTTCGCCCATAAGGACTGCAACATCGCCGTGGGTGGGGGAGGCATCCTCAGCGGTATGTCTCCCAAGGGTTACTTCGACCAGGAAGGCGCCGAACAATTGATCAAGGCCGCCAAACAGTACAAGGTGGAACCGCCAGGATCAGCAAAAATACATTACAACGAAACCGGTTTTTTCCGTTACTTATACGATGATGAAAGCCAGGTCCTCGACGGCATCAAAGACTATATGCGGGATATGCCGGCCTATAACCCGAAATTTTTCCGAGTGGCCGATCCCAAGCCGCCCCGGTTTCCGGCCGATGATCTTTACCGATTGATACCGTTCAATCAAAAACTGATGTATAATTTCGATGAAGTCCTCGCTCGCCTGGTGGACGGCAGTGAACACCTCGAGTACCGGCCGGACTATGGGCCTGAAATCTACACGGGTCTGGTCAAGATAGACGGCTTTCTGGTCGGTTGCATCGGCAACCGTCAGGGGTATCTGGGCGAGGACTACCCGGAATACGCACCATACCCCGGCATCGGCGGCAAGCTCTACCGGCAGGGTCTGATCAAGATGAACGAATTTGTGACCTTCTGCGGAAGAGACCGGGTGCCGGTCATCTGGTTTCAGGACACGTCGGGTATCGACGTCGGCGACATCGCCGAAAAGGCGGAACTGCTCGGCCTGGGCCAATCCCTGATCTATTCGATCCAGCAGACAGATGTCCCGATGATGCTGGTGGTCCTGCGAAAGGGAACTGCCGCCGCCCACTACGTTATGGGCGGCCCCACCGCCAACCGCCACAACGCTTTCACCCTTGGGGTACCCACTACCGAAATCTATGTCATGCACGGAGAGACTGCGGCGGCAGCCAGCTTCTCCCGCCGTCTGGTAAAGGAGAAAGATGCCGGCCGGCCCCTCGACCAAGTCATCGAAAATATGAATAAAATGGTCAAAGAATACTACGATAATTCGCGACCGGTCTATTGTGCCCAAAAAGGCTTTGTCGATGAAGTGGCCGCCATGACCGAAATTAGACGGTACATGATGGCCTTTGCGGGAGCGGCCTATCAAAACCCGCGGTCGATCTGCCCGCACCATCAGATGCTTCTCCCCCGCAGCATCAGAAAGTAGGCTGCTGCAGAAGGAAAACGGTGCCCGTTTGGTCAGGCGCCGTTTTTCTTCGATATCATCTTTGACTTTCGGGTCGTCGCCCTTTAATCCTTTCCCCCGATGCTTATCATTCAAATTCGGCCCCATACGTAGGTGGGTGCGGCGGATCACCATGGCAGCGCTCGGCGGTCAGAGCAAACTTTTCTAAGCCCCTATTATCTCAATTCAAATGAACGAAACCGGTTTCATCCATATACACGGCGCCCGTCAGAACAACCTGAAAGGCCTCGACCTGAAGATCCCTCTCAACCGGTTCACCGTTGTAACGGGTGTTAGCGGCTCCGGTAAATCCTCCTTGGCCCTCGACACTCTTTATGCCGAAGGCCAGCGTCGTTACGTCGAGACCTTTTCGCCCTATGCCAGACAATTCATGGACCGCATGGATCGCCCGCAGGTGGATCATATCGAGGGCATCCCTCCGGCCATAGCCATTGACCGTAAAGATCCGGTGCGAACGTCACGGTCGACCGTCGGCACCATGACGGAAATCACCGATTACACGAAGCTCCTGTTCGCCCGTATGGGCCAACTGCATTGCAGGGCCTGCCGGCAGCCCGTTCTGGCGGAGACCCCCAATCACCTATGGCAAATGCTCATGGAGCAAAAAGCCGGCACGGAGGTGATTCTCACCTTTCCTTTTCAGGTCAAAGATACTCCCACCAAAGACATCCGCCGTGAGCTCCTCCGGACAGGGTATGATCGTTGGTTCGACGGGACGGATATCCGCCCCCTGACAGAATGGCATGCCGCACCGGGATACGACGCCCTTCATGTATTGTGCGACCGCATTGCGCTGAGACATTCGGACCGCAAACGGATCGTCGACTCGGCCGAACTCGCGTTCCGGTTCGGCCGGGGACGGCTGGATGTCTGGCTGAACCGTGATAGGCATCTGGCGTTGAGCAGCAACTTGGAATGTGCCCATTGCTCTCTAAGGTATCATCCGCCGCTGCCCAATCTTTTTTCATTCAACAGCCCGTTGGGTGCCTGTGAAACGTGCCGCGGATTCGGCCGGACCATAGATGTCGATCTCGACCTGGTTATGCCGGACAAACAATTGAGTGTAGCCGACGGCGTCGTCAAACCCTGGGGCGGACCCGCGAATCGCCGCTCCGAGTATGACGAATTGATCGATTTTTGCCGATCCCAAGGAATCCCGACCGCGACACCCTTTCAACAATTATCAGACTCTCAGCAGCGGAGCATTATCGACGGCACCGAGGACTATTACGGTATCCGGGGCTTTTTTCAGTGGCTTGAAACCAAAACGTACAAGATGACGGTACGGGTATTCCTTTCGCGATACCGAAGCTACGATGCGTGCAGAGACTGCGGTGGAACCCGCTTCAAGGAGGAGGCTCTCCTTTATCGGCTGGCCGGCCAGACCATTGCGGACGTATATGCGATGGACGTCGCATCGGCTGTGGGATTCTTCACGGGACTCCGTCTGCCCGAAGGTGATGAAGCCGGTCGGGTGGTTTTAGAAGCGGTGTGCAAGCGGCTCACCTACCTTCAAGACGTTGGCTTGGCCTATCTGACCCTCGACCGCCAGTCACGAACCCTGTCTGGTGGAGAAGTACAGCGGGTGGCCCTAGCCTCGGCGTTGGGCGCCGATCTGGTCAATACCCTGTATATCCTTGACGAGCCCAGTATCGGCCTGCACCCCCGCGACAGCCACCGCCTCGTTGACATTCTAAAAAATTTGCGAAACCAAGGCAACACGGTAGTGGTTGTCGAGCACGACCCTGAAATTATTCGAGAAAGCGATTTTTTGCTCGACCTGGGGCCCCGGGCCGGTGAGCATGGCGGCCAAATCATGTATTTTGGCCCGACCGCAAGTGTCAACGGTTCGCTGACAGGCCAGTATTTAAAAGGGGACCGGCAGATACCGCTTCCGACTGATCGCCGCAAGCCCCAGCGCAACCGCTGGATTACAATCGAGGGTGCGGCGGCCCACAACCTGAAACAAATCGACGTGCGCATTCCCCTTGACCTTTTCGTCTGTCTGACGGGTGTCTCAGGCTCCGGCAAATCGACCC
This sequence comes from uncultured delta proteobacterium, assembly GCA_963792945.1. Lineage (GTDB taxonomy): Bacteria > Desulfobacterota > Desulfobacteria > Desulfobacterales > SG8-13 > JARFQH01. The sequence goes on from CAWBYM010000003.1 coordinate 287,548, forward strand.
TGGCGGAGAATATACTTTACCGGGCCACGCAGCGCTATGCAGGCGAAGCCGGATCGAAACCAGGTCAACACCGGTCAATTTCCGGCCTGGAATCAATTACCGAAACCATTCTCGTCGACCAGCGTCCGATCGGGCGCACTCCGCGCGCGAATGCGTTGACTTACACTAAATCCCTGGAGCCCATTCGCCATCTTATGGCGGGAACGGCAACGGCCCAAAAAATGGGGTGGAAACCGGGGCATTTCTCTTTCAACGTCGAGGGCGGGCGATGCGAAGCCTGCAAAGGAGACGGATTCGAGAAAATCGAAATGCAATTCCTTTCAGACGTCTTTGTATCCTGCCCCCAGTGTCACGGGAAAAGGTTCAAGCCTGAAATATTAGCCGTGACTTACCGCAGGCGCAGTATTGCCGACATACTCGACATGACCGTTGATAAAGCACTGACCTTTTTCAGCGGATCATCGCGCCCCCACAAAGCGATACAGAATTCCCTGCGCCCCCTGACCGATGTCGGTTTGGGATATATCCGGCTCGGTCAACCGATCAATACCTTTTCGGGCGGAGAAGCCCAGCGGCTCAAACTCTCACGATACCTCCAGCGCGACGCCGGTGCCGGCCGCCTGTTCATTTTCGATGAACCGACTACCGGCCTGCACTACGCTGACATCGAAACCCTTCTTACGGCCCTGCAGCGGTTGGTCGATGATGGAAATACCGTTTTGGTGATCGAACACAACATGGACGTTGTCAAGGCCGCCGACTGGGTCATCGACCTGGGCCCGGAAGGGGGTGTGGAGGGCGGATACCTGGTCGCCTCCGGAACCCCGGAGTCCGCATCGAAATGCCCACAGTCTCATACCGGAAGGTTCCTGAAATCGTATTTGTCGAGCAGCGGCCGCCTCAAAGCCGGGAAAGATCCACTCCTGATCGCTGAATCTTCCACCGCCTACACCAACCGGGGCCCCCGCCCGGTCATCTCACTGCAAGGTGCCAGAGAACATAACCTGAAGGATCTGTCTCTGCACATCCCCCACAACCAGATGGTGGTCTTCAGCGGTGTGTCCGGTTCCGGCAAATCGACTCTGGCTTTCGACATCCTCTTCGCCGAAGGCCAACGCCGTTATCTTGAAAGCCTGGCCCCCTACGTGCGGCAATATGTCCGGGTCATGGAACGGCCCGATGTCGATCTGGTCTCCGGTCTTTCGCCCACCGTAGCCGTTGAACAGCGGGTCAGCCGTTCAAGCCGACGTTCCACGGTGGCCACATTGACAGAAGTCTATCATTTTTTACGCCTGCTGTTCAGCAAACTCGGAACACAGCATTGCCCGAGCTGCGATAGGCGCTTGACCGCCCAGTCAGAAGAACACATAACCGAAGACATCCTGCGGCGCTACGGCAATCGCCCAGCACTGGTCCTGATACCGAAAGTATCCGGCCGCAAAGGCTTTCATAAAACCGTGCTGGCGAAAGCATTAAAAAGCGGTATCACACGCGCCCGGATCGATGGCCAGCTGACGGAACTGCAGCCCGGCATGGCCCTCAGCCGTTTCCACGAACACACCATTGAACTGGTAATCGGCGTTATCGGACGGCAACGACGAGAAATCATCGCTCTGGTCGGCCGCTCCCTCAAAGCGGGTCAGGGTAGTCTCATCATTCTCGATTCCGATGGAAGCGAGGAAGTGTTCAGTATTTACGGCACCTGTCCGGCGTGCGGCGTTGGCGTCGCCAAACTCGATCCACGGCTCTTTTCGTTCAACACCAAACTGGGAGCATGCCCGGTGTGCAGCGGGCTGGGGGTGATTGAAAACGACGTCGGCCATGCCGACACCGAAGTCTCGGTCTGTCCGTCCTGCACCGGGAGCCGATTGGCCCCGGAAGCTCTGGCAGTCAAGATCTCGGAACGATCCATTTGGGACCTCGTTCAGCAGCCCGCAGGCCGGTTGGCCGAAATGCTGCGCGGCTTGACCTTCACCGAACCGCAACAAGCAGTTGGCGCGCCTATCATCCAAGAATCTCTGATCAGGCTCGATCTGCTGAGCCAGCTGGGCCTTTCCTATCTATCTTTGGGACGCAGCGGCGATACCCTTTCGGGTGGAGAAGCCCAGAGAGTGCGATTGGCCGCCCACCTCGGGTCGAACCTCACCGGCGTTAGCTACATACTGGATGAGCCCACTATCGGACTTCACCCCCGTGATAACCGCATCTTGCTCGATGCCTTGATAACTCTAAAAAATCGGGGCAATACGGTCATGGTGGTCGAACACGATATCGATACGATCCTGGCTGCCGACACGATTATCGACCTCGGTCCGGGTGCCGGAAATAACGGTGGCAACCTGGTGGTGGTCGGTAGTCTGGCCGAGCTGAAAAAAGCGCCCGGTTCGGTCACCGGTGCTTATCTGGATGACCACCCCCGCCAGATCACCTCGCGCCGGAGACCCTATCGGAAAGCGCCGATGATGACGATTCATTCGGCATTTGCCCGTAACTTGAAAAACATTACCGTACAATTCCCCCTCGGCACCCTGATCTGCATGACCGGGGTTTCCGGTTCCGGGAAGTCCTCTCTCCTCAAAGAAACGCTTTACAAAGGTTTGAAGCACCGATTGGGCCATCCGAACCAGCCCGACGTTGCCTGTCGTGATATTTCAGGCTGGGATTCCTTGAACCAGGTGCTCGAAGTCGACCACACACCCATCGGCCGTACCCCAAGATCGGTCCCCTCGTCTTTTATCGGTTTTCTGGCCGACATCCGCAAACTGTTTGCCATGACCCCGGAAGCACGCACCCGCGGGTATCAGGCCGCCCGTTTTTCCTTCAATCTTCGGGGCGGACGCTGCGAAGCCTGCAGCGGTCAGGGGCATCCAAAAATTGCCATGAGCTTTCTGCCTGACGTTTATGTTCCCTGCGAAACTTGCGGCGGCCGTCGTTTCAACCGGGAAACTCTGGACATTCGCTATAAGGCCAAAACGATCGCGGAAGTGCTCGATATGACTTTTGAGGAGGCCCTGCCATTTTTCTCTGCCGTTCCGGCCATCCGTCGGGCAATCCATTTTGTCTGCGACATCGGCATCGGCTACCTTCGTCTGGGGCAACCCAGCCCCTCGCTGTCCGGTGGTGAAGCTCAACGCATGAAATTGGCTCGGCAGCTGGCCAAGCCCACCCGGGGGCACACCCTGTTCATTCTCGACGAACCGACAACCGGCCTTCACCTGGCAGACATCCAACGGTTGGTTGATGTGCTGCAGGCCCTGGTGGACGGCGGCAATACGGTGGCCGTCATTGAACACAATCTCGAGGTGGTAAAAAGTGCCGATTACATCATCGATCTTGGTCCCGAAGGCGGTGATGAGGGCGGTCACCTGGTGGCCTCGGGCTCTCCCGGCGAACTGTTGCGTCATAGCGCAAAATCCCATACGGCTCACCACTTGAAAAAGTATCTGTCCGGCGGGTAACCGTCCTCACCGCACCATATGACAAAATCGAGGGGACCAGCCTCAGAATAAATTCGGTTGACATCCCCGCCCGGGATTTCTATAAACCGATTTCTTCAGGAGTTAGACTCCAGGCGCGAATCGTACGTTGATTGACGGTCGAAATCCCGGCAGAGTGCGCGTTTGGCTGTAAAGAAAAATCCTTTGCTGCAAGGCGCTACAGGAAAACAGAACAGCGGATCGATTGTTGGAAGACGTCTCTTTGGAATCACTGGCCTCAGATATTCAAAAATTAAGTGACATCAATGCCGCGATGGGTTTTAAGGATCGATACACCCAAGGGCATGCTCATCGGGTCGCGCTTTATTCAGTTCGATTGGCTCGCCGGATAGGCCTTTCGGCTGAAGAGGCTGGCCACATCGGTATCGGCGGTTTATTGCATGATATCGGCAAGCTCGGACTCAGCGACCGGATATTCAGCCACCGCACCACCCGGTTGTACGGTGATTTGCTGGATGAAGTTCGCCGTCATCCCGACATGGGAGTGGCCATTCTGAGCAATATCGACAGCCTGGCACCCGTTCTCGACCTTGTGCGCCTACACCATGAACGTTTGGATGGATCTGGGTATCCTTACGGCTTAACCGCCGATGATATCCCCTTGGGGGCCAGAATCATTGCCGTAGCTGACTGCTTCGATGCCATAACGACCGATCGCCCTTACCAAAATGGCAAAAGCCGGGATGAGGCCTTTGCCATTTTGAATCGGATGGGCGAACGGGAATTGTGCCGGGATTTGGTGGAAGCGTTTATTTCCGACATCGAAGAGGACGGAATGATCGATGCCAAGCTGTCAGTTTAACCTTGGCACGGCCCTGCCGAACGCACCCGACCCGATGTTGTCTCCTCAAGCTGCAGGACATGGGTGATGCAGGCCAGCCTCTCATCGGGTTGATGCGTCACGTAAAGCAGCTGCGTTTTCGAATCGAACCCCAGCCCATCAAGCAGATGAAGAATTCGCTGCCTCGCCGTCCGATCGAGCCCCTGGCAGGGCTCATCCAATATCAGCAATCGCGGCGACTTGACCATGGCACGTGCCAGCAACACGAGACGCTGCTCACCCTGGGACAAGAGCTGAAACCAGCGGCCGGCAAGGTGGGAACACCCCAATCGCTCCATCCAAACGGTGGCCATGCGCCGCTGGCTGCCGGATACGCTCCGGTACAATCCGACGGAATCAAAAAAACCCGATAAGACGACCTCCCCCGCAAGGAGCTTTTTACGGTACCGTATCTGGAACTCCGAGGATACCAGGCCGATGTGCCGCTTGATTTCCCAGATCGATTCGCCGGACCCTCTTTGCCGCCCGAAAAGCTTGATGGAATTGGCATAGGCCTGGGGATGGTCACCGACAATTAAATTCAACAAGGTACTCTTGCCGGCTCCGTTTGGTCCCAATATGGCCCAGTTTTCACCGGATCGAACGGTCCAATTCAGGCGGCTGATAACCGTCATGCCGTCATAGCCTACCGTCACATCCTGCATATCGATAATTTTCCGACCGCTTCTCCGTTGCTTGCGGTAATTGGTGCGTCTATGATTCGGCCATGGAGCGATTGGATGGTTACCGAATCCGTAAATTCGAAGAAGATCGCCGTTGCCCAACCCTCTGCGTTCACCTTGAAATACAACACGGCCGGATTTAACCCCCAGAATATGAGATATTCGGGATGGAATCTCTCTCAGACGATGGGTCACCAGAATGATCCGGGTCTCTCCCTCCATCAGCCGGTCGAGTATGGAAGTCAACTTTTTCCGGCTCCGGGTGTCAAGCCCGTCGAAAGGTTCGTCGAGAATGATCAGTGGCGGCCGTTTGAGGATTTGTTGAGCAATCAGTACCCGCCGAACCTCGCCGGTGGAAAGTCCCCGAATCTGGCGTCCGAGTAGTCCGGCCAAATCCAGTTGGTCGATTTCCCCCCCACTGCCGGTCGACGGCGCGGTTTGGCCGTCGAATTCAATCTTCAATAATTGCCGAACAGTGAGATGATTATTGAATTGGCCGCTGAAACTGCGGGACTCATCCCGCCTTTCCTCTCGTGATATCAGGTTTCGGTGAGATTCAAATGACAGATATCCGATGTCCTGAGGGGCCATTGATGGCTGATGATAGTGGATTTTTCCTTCCACAATCGGCAGCCAGCCGGCAATAGCGCGAACCAGTGACGTCTTGCCGGATCCGTTCGGTCCGATGACCGCCCAATCCTGCCCGATACCGATTGACCAACAGCTGCCGCTGAACAGTCTCTGCTCCCGGACCCGAATGGTCACTCTGTCAAGGGTAATAAAAGGATTATTGGAGGGGCCGTTTATCCGCAGCCTCTTCGCATTTGATGACATTAGGCCTCATCCCGCCGGTGGCGCTGCATGACATCCGAGGGCAATCCACATCAAAATAACAAAAAATTTTTATAATATCAGCCATATATTGCGTTTATACGCCGAAAATCACCATTGCATTTTCGGCCTGAAACAGCTACAATTGCCATCATGAAAAATCAGGATCATTCAGCCGCCCGCCCCCTTTTTCCCAGGGAGGGAACATCGGCACTCAGCATTCGGATTGGTGAACTCGAAGGGTTGCTCCATATCAGCCGAAAAATGTGTCATATTCTCGACCTGCATGAACTCTACACTCTGCTTTCAGATATTGTCAGGCAAAAAATCGCTGCCGATACGTTCTCTATTTTCATTTATAACCAAAAATCCAAAACGTTTCACTTGGTGTACACAAATGGCGACGGCGAAATCCATCGGGAATATATGTTCGAGAACATGGCCCCCCTGTGGCAACGTCTATTGGGCAACACCCCCTTTCGGCTGCGTGATGACTCCGGTCTGCCCCTGCACCCAGAACTGAATCAGCGGTTCCATTTTGACCTGTTGCATGCCGACTGGCTGGCTCCGATGATGATGCAAAACAAGGTCATCGGTTTTCTGGCCATCGGCGGAATAGGACCTGCCCCGCAACTCGATGACCACGATGTCTATTTCCTGCGCCAGATAGCGGCGCAAGCCGCTGTCAGTGTCAACACCTGCCACCTTTACCAGCAGCGCAAGAAAGAAAAAGAAGCACTGAACCGTACATTATACAACCTGTCGCTCCTTTACAACATCGGCAGGGCGATGACCTATATCAGCGATCTCAAAAGCCTCCTGCAGTATATCCTAAACCAGGCGATCGAGATTACCGGGGCCGAAAAAGGTTCGATCATGCTCTACGATATCGAACACAATCGGCTCAGCGTCAGGGTCCTGGCCGGTCTCAAAGACAAGGCCTACCAAAATAAAGTCAACAACCACGAAATTGAATGCCGAAGCTTCAGTCCAGGCGAAGGGATCGCGGGCCGGGTATTTCAACTCGGCCGACCGATGGTGGTGGACAAGGCCAGTGAGGACGAGTTTTTTATCGAACCGGCCTCGTCCTACGTCCGTTCCATCGCCTGTATCCCGATGAAAGTGTACAGCGATCCCGTCGGGGTCATCAACGTCACCAACAAGCGGGACGACACGGGGTTCAAAGACGAGGATGTGGAGCTTCTGAAGGCCGTCGCCGACCAGGCCGCCGTTGCCATCAACAAGGCCCAGCTATGGGAGATGGCGGTAACCGATTCCTTGACCGGTCTCTTTGTGCGGCGTTATTTCATGGTCAAGTTTCAGGAAGAACTTCACCGGGCTGAAAGGTATGAGAAAAATTTATCGGTAGTGATGGCCGACCTGGATCAATTCAAAGACGTCAACGACACATATGGCCATTCCACCGGTGACAGGGTATTGAGAATCGTCGGCAAGTTTCTGCAGCGAAATATCCGTGATGTCGATATCATTGCCCGATTCGGCGGCGAGGAGTTTGTCATCCTGCTGCCGGAAGCCGACAGGGAGGAAGCCGTCACGGTTTCCGAAAGGCTCCGCCGAAAGCTGATGCAACTGACCGCAGACGGCCTGCCGCCGGTGACCATCAGTCTCGGCATTGCCGTCTACCCGATTGATGGAAACGGCATCGAGGAACTGATTGAAAAAGCTGATGCGGCTATGTATGTGGCCAAGCAGTCCGGCAGGAATCGGGTGGCTATGTACGAATCCGGCATGGATGGTTTCCGATCAGAAAGCGTGCCACCCTTCTGAACGGCCGGCTTCACCAAAATTGTCTCCACCGGTCTGAGGAGCTGTCGACCCGCTTCGCACACAAAAGAGAGGGGCCGGTTACCGAAACCCTCCCATGCCGACCCGTGCCCGGTGTCGTATGGCTCACAACCGACACGCGGCGCTTATTGGGGAATGAAGATACTCGATCCGGTCGTCTTTCGTGCTTCAAGATCCCGGTGCGCCCGCGCCGCTTCCGACAAGGGGTAAGTTTGCCGAATATCTATTTTTACGGCACCTTTTTCAACGACCTCGAACAGATCGGCCGCATGGGCAACCAGGTCGTCTCTTCTGGCGGTGTAGGTCAAGACCGATGGGCGTGTTAGAAACAGCGACCCTTTGGCGGCCAGAACGCCAAGATTCAGCGGGGCAATCGGCCCGGAAGACTGGCCGAAGGTTACCATCATCCCCATCGGTCGCAGACAATCCAGTGATTTATCGAATGTGGCCTGACCGACAGAATCATAAACCACATCGACACCCTTGCCCCCGGTGATATCTTTTACACGAGCCACAAAGTCTTCAGAATTGTAAAGGATTGGATACTCACACCCATGGGACGAGGCCATCTCCGCCTTCCGATCCGACCCAACCGTACCGATGACTCTGGCACCGATATCCCGGGCCCATTGGCAAACGATCAAGCCCACACCTCCTGCAGCCGCATGGATCAAAATGGTATCTCCGGCTTTGACGCTGTAGCACCCCTTGAGCAGGTAACGGGCGGTCATGCCCTGCAACATCATGGCTGCCGCCTGTTGACAGGAAATAGCCTCAGGAAGCTTCAGCAGGCGGTCGGCCGGAATACGGCGAACTTGAGCATAGGCGCCGGTCGGTAATCCGGCGTAGGCCACTCGATCACCCCTTGCCAGTCCGCCGACATCCGAGCCGATTTCCTCTATCGTCCCGCTGCCTTCCATCCCCGGTACGGCCGGCAGGGCCGGCAGGGGATATAATCCTGTGCGGTGATAAACATCGATGAAATTCAATCCGACCGCTTCGTGCCGCAGCAGGACTTCCCCTGGGCCCGGTTGGCCGGGATCGTGATCCACCCAACGCAGGACTTCGGGACCTCCGACCTCGTTCATGATTATGGCTTTGGACATGCCGACCTCCTCTCGATCTTTGGGTAATTCTTCCCCATCAGCCACGACCTGTTTCAATGGTATAATCTAATACGGTATAAAAATAAATCCAGCAATGGATACCAAACGCAATTAATTGCACCAGGCCTGTAGCCTTCCGAAATCCTTTATTTTTTGACAAACCATTGGCGTTCCACTATGATGATGACAACCTCTGAACTTGCCGCAACGGTGACAAAGATGAAAAAACCTCCCGACCAACTTCATCCGTCGGCCGCATCGACAGCGGAAGGGAAAATGTCTTCGACCGAGAAGCAGCTTATCGGTCGCCGAATGATCCGGGACGCCGCCCGATACGTCGACCGTCACATCAGCCGCCAACCACCCGTCCAGCGGTTTTTCAGCTTCATGCCCACCATGCTGACCCGGGTGTCACCCTTTCATTTCAAAAACCGCACAAAGTTGAGGGAGTGGCCTCTCGTAAGGCTCGATTCGGGTGATGTAAAAACCTGGGGAAGGATGCGTGTGGTGGGCGAACTTCTGATCATTTTCGACGAAACGGTCCTCTTCAGTCTCTTAAGCTTGATGGGCCGCTACCAGAACGACGCTTTTGAATCGACCCTGGTCGAACTCAGCGGCATCGCCGGCCTCTCTCCCACGGCCGCCAATTTCACCGCCATCTGGAAAAGCATCCAGCGGTTGGCAGGAACCCGAATCGACCTGGAACTCACCAGTGGCAGCGGAAAAAAGCGCCGCGCCCTGAAGGAGATGACCGGCTCCATACTCAGCTACGGAGATCTCGATCGAGAAAGCGGCATTGTTCGAGCGGTAATCAACCCCTATTTTATCGAGATGTATGCCGAGAGTTTCGTAACCAACATCGACCTGCGCTTCCGGGCCGAGCTGAAATACGATGTCAGCAAGGCCTTTTACCGGTATTTCCAGGGGCAGTATGAAAAGAAAATTACGGTTGACCTCATCCGTCTGGCTCGATCGGTCAATCTCGATACCCAGCGGCCCCCCGAGCGACTGCGGTCTCAGATACTCGGCGGCCTGCGGGAACTTCAAAGCCGAGAATACCTGGAAAAATTCGAAATAACCCCAGATAACCGACTCATCGCCCTAAAAGCCAGGCACACGGCTTTGAAGATCGATGTTCCCATTTTCGATTCCCGCCGAATCGATGCCCCCCCAAGCCAAGAGGGATAATTCCCCAAGGGACGGAGGTGTTCTGGCAAAATCTTCTAAAGTCCGACTGGATTCGACCGATATCAGAATCAGGCGCTCGCTTAATTGACATGACCGCATGTTTGAGGTAGCCTATACAGCGGAGTAGGATAAAGGGTGCCACGCCCAATCCTTGTGAAAGGAGTTCAACAATGGAAATTTCTGAAAAAAATACAGTACAAATAAATCCGTATGTCAACCAGGTCCTGCAAAACAAAACCTCACCTCAGTCAGCCGACGTAAAAAAGCAAACGAATCCGGGTGACGACAGCGTCGACCTGTCTCAAAATGTCAAAGACCTCAAACTGGCCCAGGCGGCACTGACCGAGCTGCCCGACACCCGCAGCGAACTCGTTGCCCGGCTGAAAAAAAAGATAGACGACGGTACCTATGAAATCGAACCGGATAAAATTGCAGGGAAAATGATCAAAGAGTCGCTGCTCAACAAGCTGCCGTAACGAGATTGCCCCCGGCGGCCGCATGACGCCGACCAACCATCGCGAGTCGGCCGGGGAGACTTCCGCCGTTTTTACAGATTCATGCAGCCCGCTTACCCTTCCGCTATAAAACCCGAAATGGCAATTGTCCCGATCAGCGTCCTGCCCAAACCCTGGAGCCATTACGTCTCATTTCTGTTCCGGCCCACTGAAAAGTATTTCCGATAGAGCCCCCGAAACTGATGGTAAGTCAAGCCCATGTCTGCAGCGGCTTTTTTCTGATTGAATTGCGCCTCCTCCAAGGCATCCTGCAATAATTTGATTTTGAATCCCTCCACAGATTTTTCAAACGGTTTCTTCGACCCAATGGTGGCCTCCATCGGTTCCGCTCCCTCGGAACCGACCGCTTGAGCTGAAGCCTCAGGGGTCGATTTATCGAAAGGATATCGAAACGGATCGAAAACAACGGTTGTAATTGTGGATGATTCCGCGCGGTAGACAGCGCGTTCGACGACGTTTTTCAATTCCCGTATATTTCCCGGCCAGGCATAGGCTTTTAGAGCTTCGGCCGCACGGACACTGAAATTCGGAAGCGTTTCACGCTCCAGTTCGAACGCCATGCGCGCCGCAAAATGATTGGATAGTAGCAGAATGTCTTCCCCCCGCGTCCTTAAGGGAGGCAGAAATAGGACCTCAAAAGAAAGGCGGTCGAGCAAATCCTGCTTGAACCGATGCGCCCCGACGAGTTCAGGCAGATCAGCATTGGTTGCGGCGATAATCCGCACATCGACCTCGATACTTTCAGGGCTCCCTACCCGTTCGAAAGTACTGTACTCGACTACCCGCAAAATTTTCTCCTGCACTTCCAGCGGAACGATACCAATTTCATCCAGAAAGAGCGTCCCGTTGTTTGCAGCTTCGAATCTTCCCCTCCGGCGTTGGGTCGCTCCCGTAAAGGCCCCTTTTTCGAATCCGAACAACTCGGCCTCGATCAGAGTGGGGGAAAGAGCCGAGCAGTTAAGGGTGACAAAGGGTCCTTGCCACCGTTTGGACAGGTAATGCAGGCGCGAGGCCGCCAGTTCCTTGCCGGTGCCACGTTCTCCAATAAGAAGTACCGGCCGGTTTATGGGAGCGACCCGTGAAAGACGTTCTTGAAAATCGAGGAAAATTTCCGATTGCCCCAAGGCTTCCATAGTTGTTCGAGGGAACTATTCCGGTGCCAGTTAGTAAATAAAACCTATAAAAAGTCAAATTTACCAAAATATGGTTAAATATGTCAACATACCCCTCCATTTGTCAATCAATATTTGCTAACGTCTTCAATAATGGGGCATTTCTTTATTGGCACACTTGGTGCTTATAACCTCCTCAAACGATTGAGGGAGGTAAATTATGGGCATATTCACAAGGTTTCGGGACATCGTCAGCTCCAATATCAACGCCATGCTCGACCGCGCCGAAGATCCAGAGAAACTTCTCAAACTGATGATTAGGGAAATGGAGGATACCCTGGTTGAACTTAAGGCCTCCTGTGCGGGTGTGATGGCGGACGGAAAGAAGACCGAGCGCAACATCGATGAACTGGCCGCACGGTTGAAAGCCTGGGAAGACAAGGCCACTTTGGCTGTCCGAAATGGTCGAGATGATTTGGCCCGCGAGGCCCTGATTCGAAAACGGCTTTTCTCCGAGCGCCAGAAAGAGCTGCAACAGAACCGCGAGGCGCTCGGCATGCTGGTCGAACAATACCATGAAGACATCCACGAGTTGGAAGGCCGTTTAAAATCGGCTCGGGACAAACAGAGGTTGCTGGTTCAGCGGCATGTTCACGCCCGCAGAAAAATGGACGCTCAGCATGAAATCCGACGAGCCGACAGCACTGAGGTAATGGTCAAGTTCGAGGAATTCGAAAAACGCATCGACCGCATGGAGTCAGAAGCTGACCTGATAAACATTGGCCGACCAAACACACTCGAAGAAGAGCTTGACAAGTTTGCGGCAGATGCGGAAATTGAAGCTGAACTGCGGGCGTTGAAAACTCGTTCGGAAGGCGGAAACGAGCCGGACCACAAATGACCTGGGATCAACAATAACAACACCCATCATTGCGCCGCTTTTGAGAACCTGCATGATTGGACTACCGGAGGGGAGGGGCAGACGCTTATGGAAGGGGCATTCATCACAGCAATCGTCTTTGGTGGCATTGTCATGTCACTGTCCGTGATCGGTGTCACGCTCCTGCTGGGCCTCCGCCTGATCCAGGGTGGCGTATCAAGAAAACACCGCCAACAAGATTCTGAAGACACCAAGATCATTCAGGTAATATATCGCGAACTCAACCGGATCGAAGAGCGTGTTGACGCGCTGGAAACCATTTTGCTCGATCATAGAAAAGGAACTGAGCATGAAACGTTCAGAAGGTCATCAGACTAACAGCCTGTATCGCTCCCGGAAAGGCCTCATTTTCGGCGTCTGCCGCGGCGCTGCAGAATATTTTGATTTTTCTCCTTTTTGGATTCGAACGGTCGCCGTGGTCGCTCTGGTGCTGACAGGTTTGTGGCCGGTAACCGGGCTCTATGTCTTGGCCGCGATCATCATGAAACCCGAGCCGGTGATACCAGTTACCGGCGATGATGAACAAGAGTTTTACGACAGCTATACAGGTAACCGCCACAGGGCGGTGCAACGCCTGAAGAAGCGTTTCGACAGGCTGGAACGGCGGATCCAGAACATGGAGCATGTTGTCACCGGACCCGAGTATGATTGGGACAACCGCATGAAGGGGTAAAGACCATAACGTGCCCGGGCGGCCCCAAGAGACCCTTATAGCCTAAGGCTCATAACCGCCCCTCTCCGAGTACCCCCGTATGCGCCCTCTTTCCGAGCCTCCCTGCGCGACGGTAAAATTGTGATATACTCCCTTGCCAATATCAAACCACCTGAATTATGGTGACCCATCTGCGACTATGGCCGGTGTTCGAAAAAGGACCCGCCACCAAACGACCCGGTGACAATGATCCAGGATGTTAGGGAAAAAAAATCATTAAATGCGGACGATGTTCTGCGTTTGAACTTCATTCGCCACCCGGGTCGGTACGTATTCCGACGCCACTACCGCCAAGGTCTCCGATCACACATCATGGAAGTCCTCGATCCGGACGAAGTCGCCCTGGAAAAAAACGGTATTGTATCGGATGGGATCAAATGGTTTCCGAGAGCCAAACCGAAAAAAATGTTGCGCATTTTCAGAACGCGCTTTGGATCCCTCCAAAGCGCTCACGAAGAACTCCGACGTGTGCTCACCGTCGCCTCTTACCTTGAGCCCTCTGGATACGCCCGTTCAAACGAATTTCTCGTCAGCTACTTCTGCAATAATCGACACGAGGTCCTGCTCTGCGGATTGCAGGAATACATCGAAGGCCTCAATATTGAACCGTGGGGCTATCTCAACCCTGAGCGTTTGGCGGACAACCTCCTCCGTCCACGACTCGGCAGCCGAGGGCCGTCGGCTACTGAAAAAAACCGGCTAATAACCCGCATACGGGGAAGTGCCGAGGCGTTCGTCCGCCATGTCAAAGAAATGGTATTCAAAGCCGGCCTAATTCCCGATCTGGCGGGAGACGGCAACCTGGTTCTCACTGATTCCGGAGACATCAAGCTCGTCGACATCAATAATATCTCGCCGATCTCGCTGGCCTCGGATATCCATTTGGACGACAAAGGGTATCCGGTATGCGACAAGTCGGTTGAAGCGCTTCATGAAATAGAAAGAAAACTGGGCGCCCGCCCGCCCGAAGCGAACGATCGACTCTACAAAGCCTTTCTTGATCCTGGACGGATGTACTCGGTAAGTGCCATCGAGAAAGAATTTCACCGTTCCATCAGCCTCGGAACTTACCGGCCCGATTGATCCATGCCGCAAATTAGGGTTTGACAATGGTAGGGGCTGCATCAACAATATGGGTTAGGAACCCGCTGGCACTCTCTCACATGCATCAATTTTAACATTCACTGGACTGAAGGAACCGCCGATGATGAAGGTCAAAACTTTCACCTGCCCGCTCAAAGTGTTCCACGTCAAGGAAGAACTGGAACAGCTCGATCACGCCGTCAACCGGTTCATTGAGCAGAACAACATCACGACGATTGTGTCGGTCAGCGACACGACGACTTCGGATGATTCTGGCGCCAGTATCGGTGTGATTCGCGTCGTGACCTATGCCTGAATGTCACCATTCATAAGCGGTGAGCGGTAATATAGCCACCACGAAGAGGAGCGTTTCATCACCGCACCGCCCCGCTAAATGGGGTATGGCGGTCTTCGCCTTTACCGGTCATATCAGACGCTGCAGCAGTCATTGAAAAATTCGAAAGCGGCTTCTACGGTGTCGAAGAGCAACCAGTCGTGCCGGACTGTCTCATCGGCTATCCTGCGGGTACGAAGAATAGTTGTTCCACCGAAATACTCATAGAATTCGTCATAATATGTATTGGTTGTGAACCGCGTCATTGCTGTTTCTCCTTTCCGATAATAACGCCTCAATTGCCAAGGCCGCCGCTGTATCGAACCACCGGTGCCAGTCGATCAGCGAAGCTCATCGATGTGAAAGTGACTTCCGCATTGGGGGCAACGGGTAAGAACGCTACCCACAGGACGGACCGTCGG
This sequence comes from uncultured delta proteobacterium, assembly GCA_963792945.1. Classification (GTDB taxonomy): domain Bacteria; phylum Desulfobacterota; class Desulfobacteria; order Desulfobacterales; family SG8-13; genus JARFQH01. The sequence goes on from CAWBYM010000003.1 coordinate 302,597, forward strand.
CCAAAAAAGCGTGCGACATCTTGTTTCAGACAAAAAATACTGGACCCATACCGAAAAACCACAGGAACAAAATCTGCGTTGCATAATCCCCCCATGTTTATAGTTGTTAACTGATGTTTATAAAAATAAACACACCGGGTAAAAAATTTTGCCTACCGGAATTCTCGGCCCGCCCAGATCACCTTGCCGATGATACGCACATTTTGACACTCGTTTCTCCCCAGAAATATTGGTGCATAATCCCTGTTTTCGCTCAACAGGACCAGTTTGTTGGGGTGTTTTTCAACCCGCTTGACCATTATGGTATCATCGACCCCAACCGCATAAAACGCACCCGCCAAAATAGCCTTCTGGGATTCGTCGATCAAGACACTGTCCCCGTCTTTCAGTTCGGGTTCCATGCTGTTACCGAAAATATCCATCAACACCATGCGCTCGGGGTTTCCTTTGGTTCGCAACCATTCTGTTTGAAAGGCATAATACCCCTGAATTTCCGCTCCAACCTCGAAGGATCCGCCTCCAGCGCTGAGACGTGCCTTGACCTTGGGAACATTTTTGAAGGGATGCATCCCTTCGGCGCCCGATCGCAGATAGGCCTCGCCGCTGCCGTTTTCAAGCCAGTCGGGGTTGAGATCGTAGCGGCGAAAAAGCTGCAGAATCCAATTGGCCGGAATGGATTCCTTTTTGCGAGCCTGGGTGATGGCGGATCGGTTGATCCGCAGAACATTGGCCAACTCGGTTTGAGAATCGATACCGGTTGCCGAAAACACCCGCTTTAAAAAAGAATCGAACTTTGTCGGTGACACCTGTCGTCCCCCACTATCCAAAGGCGGTTGGATGTGAACCCTCGAAATAGCCGAATTCCAGTGAAATGATCTCCCTGCAGCCGTTAACAGTGAGCGATCAAGGCCAACGCCTCGATCGAAGGGATATTTTCGGATGAACCGTTTTCCCTTCTTTTGGGCATATAAGTTAACACGAACGTTTATTTATTGCAACAAAAATTTAATATAAATGACTCCAAGTATCAATCGGTGGTTTTTCCGCACCGATCTCAGCAAAAGCCCTTCTGTAGCTTAAAGGGCTTCGGGCTTGGTATTGTTAAAAATATCTTTCCACTGGGAGTAGGGGATGACCTTGATTTCTTTCAGATCACTGGCTGGAATGAGACCAACGGTGGAATTCGGCAGATAGTATCCTTGCTGACCTTTATGTGGACCCTCTTCGAGAACCCAGCCGTCCTGCAAGGCGATTTTCTTCCCGACGATATTCTGAACGTTATCGGAATCGTAATTGGTCAGGCTGGATGGTTGGAAAATGGCTTCAAAGTACATCATAATTCACCTCCAAAAAAAGAAGCGGCCCCGTTTCCGGTCCGCTGTGGGTGTTCTCACTGAAATGATAGGGTTGGTATGCCGGCTGCACGCTCTTTGGATACTTTTTCGAACCAGTTACTGGGCGCGTCGGTTGAAGCACTATGATTAAGACCTCATTGCTTATTAAAGTCTTGAATACTTTTTGGCAATCGAACAATTAGAAAGCCGACCGGATGAAAACCTTTCGGATCCGTAATTCTTTCGATTAACCTTCAAAATAAACACATCATCCGGTTCATGTCAAACATCAATTACAATATTATTGATTGAAAGGCGTGAATAACAAAATTCAACTTTAAAGGTGATTCCGATTGACGAAAAACATCCCCTGAAGCTATGTTGCATACCGTTACAGCCACGGGGCTGGTTTTGCCTAAAAGCCGTGCCATCTCAAATCAACCAACGCCACCGGCGAGCCGGCCGATCCCGTGATCCTGCTGAAGCCCAGCAGATGTTTCTTTTCATCATGGAGCCGGACGCCTTCGCTTGTGTTACGCCGATCCAAGAACCCTTTTTAACAGGCTCATCGCAGCATGTCTGTCCGCCTGATAGCCAAAGACCTGTATCGCCTCATCGGCGAAGTAGAAAAACTGAAAAGCGAACTCCATGCCGCCTCGCCGGCAAAAAGGGAGGAACTGTTGGATCGGCTCCGTAAAGTCAGTGCCGAGCGAGATCGCCTCCGCCGGGCCTTGGAAGGCAGCAAGGACCTGAAGTAAATGTTACGGCAATTTATGTTGGAAAGGATACCGTTATGAATCTTATATCATCGTTTAGTTATCAGCTTCCCACCAGGATCGAATACGGCGTCGGTGCGGTCGAAAAACTCGCCGAAGAGCTATTATCTCGCCATGTAAAAAATGTCATGCTGATAACCGATGTCCGTCTCGCATCGTCGGGTCTTCTGTCCCGGTTTACAACCCATCTGGGCTCAAACAGGATCAGCTATGATGTATTCACCCGAGTTGAGGCCAATCCCAAGGATTACAATGTTGAGGAAGGGGCTCAAAAAGCCGCCTTTTTAAAGCCGGAATGCCTGGTTGCTATTGGTGGTGGCAGTCCGATCGACTGTGCCAAAGCGATCAGTGTCGTGGCACCCGGCGGCGGTCGTGTCCGAGAATATGAGGGCCAGGGTAAAATTACCGATGACGTATTACCGCTGATCGCTATTCCGACCACTGCCGGCAGCGGAAGCGAGGTGACTTTCAGTGCCGTGATTACCGATACCCGGGAACATTATAAATTCAGCATTAAAGATCCTAAAATCGCTCCACAGGTAGCCATCGTCGACCCCGAAATGACGGTGAGCATGCCTCCGGCACTCACCGCTGCAACCGGCATGGACGCACTGACCCATGCCATAGAAGCTTACACGGCCAAGGCCGCTGAACCCATTGCAGACGCCGTTGCCCTCTACGCGGTAGAAATGATCTTCCGCCACCTCAAAACGGCTGTATCTGACGGCAGGAACATAGAGGCCCGGTCGGGCATGCTGCTGGGGAGTGTTCTGGCCGCTATGGCCTTCAGCCATTCTGATGTGGCCGCCGTCCATTGCATTGCCGAGGCACTCGGCGGAAAATACGACCTGGCACATGGGGTTTGCAATGCCGTCGTTCTTCCGGCAATCATGGAGTACAATCTGGATTCCTGTACCGAAAAATATGCCCGAATTGCAAGGGCAATGGGGTTCAGCTATAGAAACGCCCACAGCGGGGCTCAGAAAGCGATTGCAGCGGTGAAGAAACTGGCATCGGATATCAAACTGCCGGAATTCAAGGATTTCGGCGTAAAAAAGGCTGATTTCGATGAGCTGGCCTGCAACAGCGCCGCCAATGGCAGCAATGCGGACAACCCTCGTCCTATGGGAAAAGACGACTACCTGACAATATTTAGAAGCCTGAGCCGAATGACGCCTCTTCCCACCGGATCAAAGAATTGCTGAAATTTGGCCCGTAGGCCGAAAAAAGCGACTGTGGACGGATGCGACCCTTATGCGGTTATTCACTCTATTCAGAGGCAAGACCCCTTTGCAGCATGAACAGAAAGGCGATCTCTGCTGTGCTTCCGGGGCGTGGGGCCAAGCCAAGCTCGAATACGAATCGGCCATCGCCCTTTTGGAGAAGGATCGCGGCGCAGAGAAAAGTCAGGTCGAGCGCTTGATGAAGAAACTGGGCAACAGCAAAGAGGAGCTGTCACGTCAACATTGCCAGAGCGGTGACGATCTGCTCGAGGCCGGGTACCCGGAAGAAGCCCGGGAATATTACCTTCTGGGTCTTGAATTGGCCAGTAGTGCTCAGCTGCGCTTACAGTTGGAGACGGGCATCAAGAAAACAGAATCAACCAAAATCGGCCAATTTGACACAGCAACCTTCACCGATTTTGAACTTGCGGAGGAAACCGCCGAACAGGAGTTCTCCACTGACGATGACCAGATGTACTTCATGGCCCTGTGCAACACCCTTCCAGGGGAGCTCGGCGAAATTTACATGGGATACGGCGAACCGTTCAGGAAGGGCTACATCGCGTTGAACCAGGGGTATTTTGAAACGGCGGCGCAGGCATTGATCCAAGCGCAAGCGGAACATCCGTCAAGCGACAGCTATATTGCGCTTGAACTGGCAACAGCATACGTGAATTTAACGCAATACGATTCCGCCCGCAACTTGCTGGAACCCTTTCTCCGCCGCCACCCCGATGCGTTACCGGCCTACCGAATGTTATGCGAAATTTTCTGGGATAACGGCCAATATGAACAGGCTGACAGTCTGCTGGCTTCCGTCCCGCAGGATCTGCAGGACTCGCAGGCTTTTGTTCTGATGAAAGGCGAGTCCCTCTATCGGCAGGGAAAGTATTCCGAAACGATCGCATGGTACCGGACGGCCTTGAAGGCATATGGCTGGCATGAACATATGGCTCGGGCCCTGGCGGTCACCCTCGAGTCCGCCAACCAACCGGGATCGGCCCGCGATCTCTATGGGGAAATTATACAGCGCTGCCGTCTTTGCGCCTCGTCATCGACTTATCCAGCTCACATCGATACCTTCACTCGGCGCCGGTATGCCGAACTCAGTTCTGCAGCCGGTGATGATTCGATCGAAATCCTCGAGCTTTTCCTATCTTTGGTGCGCGACGACCCGGCCAATGCGCCGATTTACTACAGAAATGTCAGTCGTATATATGCAAATCGCGGTAACAGAACTGAAGCGCTCCGTTTCCAGAGGATTGCAAAAACATTCGAAGGCCGGGAGCCTGATAGTGAATAGAGCCGATAAGAACGGTCCCTCCCGGAGAGATGGCCCATCTATTGGGGGCAAATGGGGTTCCGACCACGGGTGGTTGGGAAGCATTGTGCCGTCTATGTCCGACTTCATATAATCGGGCAGCACCGCACAATGGTTCGCAGCAGAATGGACTATTCTCATACAGGGGCGAATCCACCTCGAATACGTGGCAACGATCAGCTACGTCGTATTTTGATTCTGCTGCATGACGGCCGCCAGCTTTTCGGATAACGACGCCATTGTATATGGTTTTTGAAGGAATCCCCGCGCCCCCTGATTCAGTATCTCCTGGGCCGGTCCGTTTAGCGAATATCCGCTGCATACGATAATGCTGATATTCGGCCGGGATTCCAAAAGTCCCGCACAGACATCCCTGCCTCCCATGTCTGGCAGCATGATGTCAAGCAGAACCAGGTCGATATCCCCATCAAAATTTTCCGCCTGGCGCAAGGCTTCAGCACCGTTCCCAGCAGCCAAAACATTGTATCCAAGTTTATCCAGCATCGAGCGGGTCACATCCAGCACCATCTCTTCATCTTCTACGACCAATATCGTGCCTGCAGATACGCCCCTCTGGGGCAGCGTGGTTATTGACCTTGAAGACCCATCGTCAACTGCCGGTAAATAAATTTTTACGGTAGTGCCTACGCCCACCGTCGAGTCAACCGAAATCCATCCATCATGGTTTTTGACTATTCCGTAAACCGATGCCATCCCAAGGCCTCGCCCTTGAAACTTGGTACTGTAGAAAGGTTCGAAAATGCGATTTCGCGTCTCTTCGTCCATCCCTTTGCCGTTGTCCATGACGGTCAGGAGACCGTATTTACCGGGAATCAAGCCGGGTTCGGCACTGGCCTGGTCCCTGGTAACGGTTGTGTCCGAACAGGTGATCAGCACCCGTCCGCTCTCATCAATGGCTTCGGAGGCATTCGACAGAATACCTGACAGGACGGTTTGCATTTGAGTGATATCGATGTCGACGCTGGTGATTTTTTCAGGAAACGAGGTCTCTACCTGGATATTGGGCTTGAGTGAATGTTGAATAATCGGGAGAGTGTCGCGAACAAAATCACTCAGAGGAATACGGCCTACCTGGTATTTCCCCCCACGGGCGTAAGCCAAAAGCTGACCGGTCAAGTGCGCCATTCGATCAATGGAATTTTCCATTGGCGCGAAATATCGATGATAGTGTTTATTTTCAGTGGCGTCCAGTCTCAACAGTTCGATGTTTCCCGAAATCGCCGAAAGCAGGTTGTTGAACTGGTGGGCGATGCCACCGGCCAAGGTCGCTATGGCTTCCATCTTCCGTGCTTTTTCGAGCTGTTTTTCAAGCAAACGCCGTTCTTCTTCGGCCCGCTTGCGTTCGGTAATCGGAACAACCAATTCCAGGGCCGAGGTGACATTTCCCTTAACGTCCCGGATAGGGGTGGCGATGATCTGAGACCAGACCACGTTACCATGAGAATCCCGCCCCATCTGTTCGTGGACCGCCTCCTCTTTCCCTTCTTCAAAGACCTCTCTGACACCGCAACCCACACAAATATCAGACCGCTGATTGTAGACCTCGAAGCAGGGTTTGCCCTCTAGGTCTCCAAACATTTTCTTCAATACGGCATTGGCCCACAGGGTGCGATAATCCCTTGAAATAACAGCCAGACCGGCGCCGATGCTTCGGGTGATTCGATCGAGAGTATCCCGTTCAACCCGTAAGGCCTCCTCGGCTTCTTTGCGTATTTCGATCTCTTGTCTGAGATTTTCTCTTGCTTTCAGAAGATCGGCCTGTTCCCGTTTTATGATCTCATTGGCCGATTTTTCCTTTTCAGCGGATTCCTGAAGTCCACGAACCAGCACCGAAACCGAAATGGCGGCTCCGGCGTTGAGGACCAAAAAATTCGCGCCCGCTGCTATGGCCCGTGCCGCACTGCTGAAAAACGGAAAATCGGCGGCCAGGTGGCCATTGAGTATCATCCACCCGATGATGCCCAGAGAAACCCCGTTCACCAGCACTGACACAAAAGCGGCCCTCAAGCCGAGCAACAGTCCGGTAAACACTGCGCCGGCAAACATCCAGGCCGGACCGCCGCTCAGGGGCCCCACATGGACAGTTACCCATATACCAACGCAATAAAACACCAATAAAATGGTCGCCGCCCGCAGTTCATAGGACCAGTTTCGAAAGACCGCAATAATGACCGTCGTCATATACATGAGGAGGTCAAAGATGAGCAGGCCCCACAATTTTTCACTTATGGCCAAAAACACCACGGGGACGAGGGCCACAAGGCCAAGAATGACGCCGGTTCCCAGCATAGCGTGTAAAATGAGCTCACGCCAGTACATCAGGCCATCTTCACGCGTCACGTAGGCTGGGATGAAAAGGTTCTTGAAAAAGGATAGGATGTTGCTGACCGTCATTGGGTAACTTGTGGGCCTTGAAAGATTAGGGCTTTGGCGATTCCCTACAAACCATTTGGTATCGGAGCCTTTTCGCTTCACCCGGATCAGTGGATTCTCGCGAAATCCAACCGATTCGCCCCGTCCATAGCATGGTCACTGAGATGATTGAAACTGCCAGTATATTTAAAAAATTATAACCTGAAATGGGGTCAAAAATCAACCAATAAGATTTGAACCTATTGACATTTATACAATTTTTGTTATTTTGTTCAAACCCTTTCCGACACGCGTTGATCCGCATTCAAACCGTCTATCAATTGATCCGACCGGGAGCATGGCATTGACGGGACACCGACAACACAACAGAAAAGCAGCTGATCACTTCTTTATCTTGCGATAGGCGAGCAGGAGCAAGACAGCCCCACCGACAGCTATGGCTAAACTGCGCAAGTCAAAGCCGGTTACCTTACCGAAACCAATAAAGGTTCCGAGCCACCCTCCGACCACTGCCCCGGCAATCCCGAGAATAATCGTAACAAAGATTCCTTCCGGATCCTTGCCCGGCATGATCCATATGGCATCATGTTTAATCACGCAACTCCTTGAGAAGCCTCGGCCTGACCCTCAGGAGAAAAGGGCTCCGATTTCCAACGGTGCGGCGATCGAATCGCATCCCGTCCACAACTCAAAACGATAAGTCATTCTCCCGGGAGAAAGAAATGAAAACATATCGCGTTCTTGCCATCGACGGCGGAGGAATTCGCGGATTGGTGTCAACCTGTCTGCTGCAACGAATCGTTTCGACCCCTGGCCTGGAAAATTTGTTTGATGATATCGATCTTGTGGCTGGCACCTCATCGGGAGGGCTCATTGCGCTAGCTATCGCATATCCGATGAAGCTGACGGTCATTCGGAACCTGTTTATCAACAGTGGCCCCAAGATCTTCGATGACTCCTGGCTGGATGATCTTGTGGATCTTGGGAAACTGGGCGGCGCAGACTACTCGATAACGCCCTTGCGCAGAGAACTGCAAAAGCTTTTCGGATCTGCCACTTTGGGACAACTGAAAAAAAGGGTGCTGATCACATCTTTCGATCTCGACAATGGGGGTCCGCACCGCCGAAGCTGGAAACCGAAACTATTCCACAATTTTATCGGCCGCGGTAACGACAGAAGCATTCCGGTTTTCAAGGTCGGTCTTTACACAAGCGCCGCACCGACATATTTCCCATCAGTCGACGGTTACATCGATGGGGGCATTTATGCTTCGAATCCCAGCATGTGTGCCCTGGCGCAGACCCAGGATGGAAGATACAGCCCCACCCCCTCGATAGACCAGGTCATCCTGTTTTCAGTTGGAACTGGAACCAGTCTCCAGTATATAAAGGGCCGCTCGCATGATTGGGGTTACGTCCAGTGGGTCAAACCCTTGATCAACCTTATGTTGGATGGGACATCCGGAATCGCCGACTACCAGTGCCAACAGATGCTGGGCGACAGATATCACCGCCTCGCGCCGGTGTTCCCGCCGGGTCGATCGGTCCCCATGGACGGCAGCGCAAAAATCCCTTATTTGATCGAGTTCGCCGAGTCCCTTCCCATCCGAAAAGCGGTTAACTGGCTGAGAACACACTGGCATTCGGACCGATAGGCCACGCCGCTCAGCATCTAAGTGATTGACATAACAATTTACAAGTGATTTCTACCAGTAGATATCGTTGCAATGAAAAGGAACTTATATTGTGACAATAGAAACCTATGGCGCTTTTTTTCTTGCCGCGGCAATCGTCTTGATCATACCGGGGCCGACCATTATACTGGTGATCAGCCAGTCAGCCTGCCAGGGACGCCGGGCGGTATGGCCCCTGGTGGCGGGGGTTACCCTTGGTGATTTTACGGCCATGTCCCTGTCACTCCTTGGCCTCGGGGCCATTGTGTCGGCTTCGGCGACCCTGTTTTCCATCTTGAAGTGGACAGGAGCGGTTTACCTGGTCTATCTGGGCATCAAACTTTGGCGCTCCGACCCCCAACCCACTGCCTTGCGTTCGACTGTAAGTGTCGCCTCAAGCCACCGGCTTTTCACCCATGCTTATGTTGTCACCTCCCTGAACCCGAAAAGCATCGTCTTCTTCGTGGCATTTTTACCACAATTTATCAATCACACGGCCCCGATCGCTTTCCAACTCTTTTTATTGGGCCTCACGTTTTTGATTCTTGCCGCCGTTAATGCGGCCTTATATGGGTTTTTTGCGGGCCAATTACGCGAGACACTTCAGAATCCCGCTGTTCTGCGCTGGTTCAACCGCTGTGGCGGCAGTGCACTGATCGGTGCTGGCATTTTCACGGCCGCTTTTCGGCAAACCTCATGAGTCGAAAACACTGTTGATACCGCGATTTTAACAATTTCGGCCCATTTAAATACGATTGGGAATCGATCAAGGTCAATCCATGACTTTTATTAGTGTCGAAATGGGGTTTGACAAATATCGCCGGCATCATTGAAGGAAAGAGGGAAGCGATACCGTCAACCGCATGTCTAAATGTAAAAGACTCCCACGATAACGGCCGATCTTTAACGTTTATCCGAAATTAAATCGGGAGGATAGATATGGATGAACGAAAACCGGACATCATTAAAAAGCTCGAAGCGAACCGGCATCATACCGTCGAATTTTTCCAATCACTTACGCCCGAAAATCTCGCAGTGCGGATCTATCAGGAAGACACCGACTGGACAGTCAAACTGATTCTGGCTCATTTCGTCACCATCGAACGCTCCATGCATTGGATGTTCAAAAACATGCTTTCGGGAGGTCCGGGGTCACCGAAAGACTTTGACATCGATCGTTTCAACCGCACCCAGCCCAAAAAACTCGGCGCTCTTGCCCTCGCGGAACTGATCCGGCAATTCGAAGCCGTGCGTGCAGATACGATCTCAATGGTCAAAGAGATGTCGGAAGAAGATCTCGATCGCGAAGGCTGGCATGTGTTTCACGGACAAGGGACGCTTGAAAGGTTTATCCGCTGGGCGTATGAGCATGTCCAACTCCATATTGACGAATCCCGGGCGGTTTTGAAAACTCTCTAGTGCAACGCGGAGGAATGGGACGACGGTTCTATGGTCATGAAACTCAACAACCGGGAATTCGACCGTATTGTCAAGCGGGCCATACGCCGCATACCGCCTGAGATTCGCAGCCACCTCGAAAATATCATGATTTCCGTTCAGGACCGGCCGCGGAAAGACCTGTTGCGCGATATGGGCCTACCTCCTGACGAGCCACTTCTTGGCGTATTCCAAGGTGTGCCTCTTTCGGAACGCTCTGCTGCGGATCCGCCGCTTTACCCGGACACGATTCTACTGTTTCAGAAACCGCTGCTTGAGATGTGTTCGACCATAGAGGATCTCGAAAGGGAAATCGAAATAACGGTGGCCCACGAGGTCGCACATTTCCTCGGCTTTAGTGAGGAAGCGTTGATATCACTGGGTTACGGATAGGAATAATCCCGGCCTAAAATTGGGCTTATGACCGACAGTGACTAGCCCGGTTTTGTTTGTCGCGTCAACGAATCGGCTCAATTTTTCAGATCTCGCAAATTCGCGCTGGCCGGAACCAGCACCTGGGGTTCGAAGTCGAGTGTGGCCAGATGATCCTCGGTCGTTTCGGCTCGACGGATCAATTCTACCTTACCATCGGCGTGCAGCAGCAGCTCTTTGGGCCGCAAGCGGCCGTTGTAGTTAAATCCCATGGCATGTCCGTGTGCGCCGGTATCATGGATGCAAAGGAAATCACCGTCTTTAATTTTCGGCAACCGTCTCAACGTGGCAAACTTATCGTTGTTTTCACATAGAGAACCAACCACATCCACGGTTTCGAAGTCCACAGCGCTCGCGTTGCCGGGAACGGTGATGTGGTGATAAGCGCCGTACATGGCCGGCCGCATCAAAGCTGACATGGAGGCATCCACCCCCACGTAGGTTCGATAGGTCTCTTTACGATTAAGGGCCGTTGTCACAAGGGCCCCATGGGGACCGGTGATGTAGCGACCGCTCTCCATATAGAGCTTAGGCCCATATCCGTTGCGGCCTTTGAAGGCAGAAAACGACCGCGCAATGCCTTCGGCCATGGCTGCCAGATCGAGCGGTGAGTCATCCGGCCGGTATGGTATCCCCAACCCCCCACCGATGTTCACGAAATCAAAGGTGATGCCCAACTCCCGTCCGATCCATTCGCAAATATCCAGCAGCATTTCAGCCGTTTGAACCATGTAGCGATAATCCCGTTCGTTGGACACCAGCATGGTGTGCAGACCGAACTGCCGTGCTCCCCTGTCCAGCGACTGGCGGTACGCATCGATTATCTGGTCGTGAGCCACGCCGTACTTGGCTTCCACTGGATTGCCGATGATGCTGTTGCCTGTGCGGCGCGGCCCCGGATTGTAGCGAAAGCAGATCAGTTCCGGCATTTCGGCCACCTTGGGAATCAGAGAGATGTCATCCAGGTTCAATATACATCCGCCTTCACGGGCCGCGGTTTCGAATTCTTCGGCTGAGGTATTATTTGACGTAAACATTATCTCCTCGCCACGCGCACCAATGCGACGGCTCAGGTGTAACTCGGCAAGGGAACTGCAGTCGAAACCGAAATCCATCTGCCGCATGATATTCAGAATGGCGGGATTCGGCAGGGCCTTGACGGCAAAATATTCACGAAAGCCTTCGAAGGGAGCGAAGGCGCTTTTCAGGTCTCGGGCAGTCTGACGGATGCCGGCTTCGTCATATATGTGAAACGGGGTATCGAATTCCCCGACGATTTCCTTCAAGATTGGATACAGACGATTTTCAAAAGACAGTGACATCGGCATGGTTTATAGCGCTCCTTTCAACGCGTCGCTTACGCGTTGCATGGCTTTGTTAACCTTCTCCCGGGAGTTGAAGGCGCTGATGCGGATGTACCCCTGTCCACACTTGCCGAACCCGGCGCCGGGCGTGCATACGACGCCTGCCTTTTCAAGCAGCAGGTCGAAAAACCGCCACGAGTCGGTCCGTCCGTCCACCCAGATGTAGGGAGAGTTCTCACCGCCGATGCAGTCGTAGCCGAGGGCAGTCATCTGCCGCCGGATGATATCCGCATTCGCCAGATAGTAATCGATCAACTCCCTGGTCTGACTCCGGCCCTCGTCGCTGTATACGGCCTCAGCCGCGCGCTGGACTGGATAAGACACGCTGTTGAACTTGGTCGTATGCCGTCGGTTCCACAAAGTGTGGACGCTATGAGCCTCACCGGACTTGGTGAATGCCCGGCAGGATTTGGGAACCACCGTGAAGGCGCAGCGGGTACCGGTAAAGCCGGCCGTTTTGGAAAAACTTCTGAATTCAACCGCCACTTCCCTCGCACCGTCGATCTCGAAAATGGATCGGGGAAGACGGTCATCGCGGACAAATGACTCATAAGCGGCATCGAAAAGAATCAGGGCCTTACTGTCCCGCGCGTAGTCAACCCACTCTTTGAGCGCTGGTTTGGTTATCGTTGCCCCTGTGGGATTGTTGGGAAAGCAGAGATAGATCAGGTCAACCGGTTCGGCCGGAACCTCGGGTATGAAACCGTTGGCGGGGGTGCCTTCGAGGTAGACGATGCCGCTGTAGCGGCCGTCGTTATACATACCTGTCCTGCCGGCCATCACGTTGGTGTCGAGATAGACAGGATAAACCGGATCGGGTATGGCGACTTTGATGTCGGTCGCAAAAATCTCTTGAATGTTTCCAGTGTCGCACTTGGCGCCGTCGCTGACAAAGATTTCATCCGGAGATATGTCGGCCCCCATATCCTGAAATTCGTATTTGGCTATCTTCTCCCGCAGAAAAGGGTATCCCTGCTCGGGACCGTATCCGCGGAATGAGGCATCCCCAGCCATCTCGTCCACCGCTCGGTGGAGTGCTTCTATACAAGCCGCAGGAAGCGCACGGGTAACATCTCCGATGCCGAGTTTAATTATGTCTTTTTCAGGATGGGCCTGTTGATATGCCGCCACCCTTTTGGCAATATTCGAAAATAGATAGGATGCCTTGAGTTTCAGGTAATTTTCGTTGATGGTGATCATCGCATCTCCTCACAGTGGCTTATCGATGAATGGGTTGCGAATCGGCCGAATCGTGGGTGAACATTTCGGCAGGTGGCGCAATATGTTGTTAATGAGCCATCCTTGTCAATCGGAATACGGGATGTTTCTTTGTAGGTAGAAGAAGCGGCGGATGGTCAATGCCCTCAACGGCACTGATTTTATCCCGAATAAATCGGCCGCTCAGTTCCGGCAAGGCAGGCGACCCGCACTATTACGCAACATCCCATCCTTTCCGGCCACGCAATGGACTTCCTGGACGGCTCTCCCAGTGCGGCAGAACCGCACCGCAACGCGGTTTCATCCTGTCGTCTCTGCGGTTTCGGGTATTAAAAGCGACGACGTCCGGGCATAAAATGTCACCGGGTTCATTGATCGGACTTCATACCCATCGATAGATCCCCTGTTTTTCAAGTTTCCGGATCCGCTCCAGAACCGCCGATGGGGCCATACCCACCTTACGGGCCACCTCCACATTGGGGCTGCGCGCCTTTTCCTGCAGTATTTTAAGTATGGTGAGATCACAGCATCTAGGCATTCTAGTAATTTCCTCTTGGCCGTTAATTATTCTTATATATATCGATTGTCAAGAATTATAATCCTTTTAATCGGTAAAAACAGAATAAAATTTTTTAATCTGGCAATTCTGCGCCGGAAGACCGGCACGATCAGTTTGATGCTAATAATGCCTTCCATTTTGACCCGTTCCGAAATGATAAGATTGTTAACATTGCGATGCAGGCAAGTTTTCCAAGGAAGGTGGGCCTGAAATTAAGCTTTGATGATCTCCTCGAACATCTCTTTTGGTGCTCCGCAAATCGGACATTTCAGGGGAGGTTCATCTCCGTCATGAACATAGCCGCAAATGACACACCGCCAGCGTTTCATTTTTAGTCTCTCCATCGGTTTTATTTCGCTTTAAGTTGAAAAAATTAAGAGTAATTTTTTCAACTTCACACTCCTTGCCGGTGCTTATTTTACTAAAGATAATCGCATACGGTCGGTTGTTCAAGAACCGCCTCATCTCACACAGTCTATCGCTCTGGGCAGAAAAGCCGGATGAGAATTTTGACACTGAGAAACATATTGTTTAATATTTTCGGCAATGATTTATTTGATCGACCATAGGGAAAACAATGACCCGCACCTCAATCTGGCGATGGAGGAGTTTTGCTTGCGAAACCTTTCCTACGGGCGATCGTATTTTATCATGTATGTCAACCAACCGTCGGTGATCGTCGGACGGCATCAAAATATTCTCGAAGAAGTCGATCTTCGTTTTGCCACGAACGACCGGGCTTGCCGATTGTGCGCCGTATTACGGGAGGAGGGGCGGTTTACCATGATTTCGGCAATCTCAATTTTTGCGTTTATTCAGAGATTTTACCCACCGGAGCCTGTCAAACATTCGCCAAACGATATCACCCATACAGTCGGCCCTGAGCGAAAATGGAAATCCCTGCTGTCTTCAATCACAAAAACGATCTTTTCATTGCGGATAAGAAAATTTCCGGCAATGCCCAGTTTTCAGACACCAGAAGCGGATCCTCGTTCATGGGACGCTTCTGCTTCGACAGCAATCTCGATCATCTAGAGCGGGCTCTGAATACACGTACCGACCACATCACGTCAAAAGCTCGAAAATCGGTTCCGAGCCCGGTCACCAATATTTCATGCGCATTAGAAAATTCATACGGCCTTACAGGCGTTTCGCAGGCGATTGCTCGAGATACTTGGCAGACCAGTTCGGAGGGTTGAAAACCATTGATCTTAATGATGTCAATGGCAAGCCGTCGGTAGACTCGCCGATCAGAAATAAATATCGTACCTGGGCCTGGAACTATGGCAAAGCGCCGGTTTTCCAACTCAATCGACGGATCTGCGATTCATCCGGCCCGAGAAGTGTACTCTATCGAGGTTAAAAACGGACACATCGCCGCCCTCCAGTTCGAGAAAGAAGTCTGCGGACTTTAATGACCGAAAGGAACTGGAGCCTCTATTGATCGGTGTCCCCCTTCAACGCGAAGCCATCCGCGCCAAGCTGGTTCCGTTCGTTCAAAAGGGAATCGGAGGAAAGTTCAAACCTGAACTGGTGGCCGACCTATTGACCGTCGGCCCCGACCTGGCAGGCACACGGCGATTTTACAAAGCCCCCTTAGTGAGCTACCTTAGGCTCAAACGCCGTTACTCGGCGGCAGCATTTTGTCCGCCGAACAATTCAGTGCCATTGCGCCGTTGTTTAAACCAGGGAAGGAAAAATAGGCCTGCTTGTCATGTTTCTGTAATATTCGGGAGGATTGATCGAATGCGACGATTGACTTCTTCATACTGCTCATAACGCTGATCGCTTCTCTGGTTTTGAGACCAGATCGCTCGTGCGGATTTCAAATTTCAACATTGAAGTGAAGGAGTTCACACTCGATAACGGTATGCTGTTTCTGGTTGTCGAACGCTCGACCACGCCCCAGGTGGCCGTGAGACTGGCCATTCGAGCCGGTTCGGCGCACGAAGAAGCGGGCAAAACCGGCATTGCCCACCTTCTGGAGCACATAATGTTCAAAGGGACCAAGAACTTCGGCACCCTGGATGTCGATAAGGACCGCATTTTGCAGGAAAAAATCGAGGCCGCCTACCAAGCCATTCTAGGAGAGGAAAGAACTCGACAGCCGGATAAGGATCTCATCAGGGCCAAGCTGGCCGAAATGGAAACCTTGCGGCAGGAGGTTCAAAAAATATATGTCCCGCAAGTTTTTTCCTCACAATTAGGGAAGAACGGCGCCGTCGGCATCAATGCTTTCACCTCAGAGGACCAGACCCAGTACATCGCATCGGTTCCATCGGATATGCTGGAACAATGGTTTTCAATCATCAGCGAACAGCTCTTCGAACCATCCTGGCGGGAGTTTTACGTGGAAAAAGAGGTGGTTCAAAGAGAGTGGGCGTATCGGTACGTCAACAACCCGAACGGTGCCGCCTGGCTCGATCTCGAAGCAACGGCCTACACAGCCCATCCTTATCGGAATCCAACCATCGGCTGGCCGGCCGACATGGAAAAATTCAACACCACCGACGCCATGGATTTTCACCACCGCTATTACAACCCGACCAATGCCGTCTGTGTTATGGTCGGCGACCTGACGGTGAATGAGGCGCGCCGCTTGGCCGAGATCTATTTCGGCCGCTACCCCGCCGGCAGCAGGAGTCCCGAAACGATCACCGCAGAGCCACCGCAGGAGGGCCCTCGGCAGAGTGTCCGCTATCTCAAGGGGGCAAGGACACCTTTGGTGCGAATCGGGTTTCACGGAGCCCGGATGGGCACCAAAGATTTCTATGCACTGGATGTTTTGACCATGGTGCTCGGCCAGGGGCGCAGCGCCCGGTTGACCCAGAATATAATCAACAAAGGCTTGGCCACCGAGGCCTGGGCGGCCAACCCGGACAACCGCTACGGCGGACTGTTCATTCTCGGAGGTTCAGCCAACGAGCCAGAGCCCCTGAAATCCGAACCGTTATCCGAAGCGGAAAAACGTCGGGTGTATCTTGAGGCGTGCCGGGATCTTGAAAACCTGTTGCTCGAGGAAGTTTCGCTGCTGAAGGAGCGGCCGGTTTCACCAGAAGATCTCTTGCGGATAAAAAAACTGAACGAGAAAGATTTCATCGAGCGGATGCGAAGCAATGAAAGCTTGGCCGGTACCCTTGCAACCCTTGAGGTTCAATCTGGCTGGCGCTACCTGAACACATACCTGGAAAATGTCGCCGCTGTCACCGCCGAAGATGTTCGGCACATCGCCCAGAAATATATCCGCACCGAAAACAAGACCAGTGTATATGTTATCCCGGGCGGTCAACCGGACAAACCCCCGTCCTCCTACAGCGAAGTGAGGTCTGTCGGTGGATCGGCCGTGGCCCGACTCACCCGGCCGGCGCGTTTTAAGAACATCTCCGATTACCCGACCCCTAAAAACTGGCGGCATCCGTTGTCATTTGAACGCAAACCGGCCAAGGTCACCTATCCGGAGGCCGAAATCATTCCCGTCGGCGAAGCTACCATGGTCTACATGCAGGACAAGGAACTGCCGCTGATTGAGGTTTCCATCTTGATCAAAGCCGGTGAGGTGGATATCGACCCATCAAAAACCGGCATGGAAGCCATTCTCACCCAAACGCTGATAGACGGGGGCACGGAAACGTACCCACCGGAAATGCTCGCCCGGGTGCTGGATGAAAATGCGATCGATGCATCCGTATCTGTCGGAGAGGAGGAGACAACCCTCAAGATTTCGGTTCTCAAAAACGACTGGGACAAGGGGATGGCCATCCTTGAAGATATCCTTACCCATCCGGCGTTCAATGCCGACGTACTCGGCGTCGTAAAGGAACAAAATCTGGTTAGGCTCAAACGTCAGGGGGAGGACGCCCAGGCCGTCGCCATGCGGGAGGGTCTGATCTGGCATTTCAGCGGGCATCCGTATGGAAGGGATCCCTTGCTGGGCCTGGATACGATACCAACGATAACCCGAAGGGACCTGACCGAATTTATTGAGGCCTACTTCGTCCCCGCCAACATAGTGGTGGCCGTGGCCGGTGACATTACTAAAAATGAAGCCCTATCCGGTATCGACAAACTTATGAAAGCACTGCCCCAGAAACCAGCCCCCGAACGCCGACTGAAGGATCCTGTTCCCAACTCGCCCGTTGTCGCCCTAATCGACAAACCCGGGCAGGTGCAGTCTCAGGTGATAATGGCACTGCCGGGCATTAAGCGCACGGATCCGGACTTTTGGAAACTGCGACTTCTGGCGGACATCCTTGGGGGAAACGACTCTTTGATGTACACCCGGCTGCGGGATGATTTGGGTCTGGTATACTCCGCCGGTTTTTTCCAAACCTACAAGTGGAATGCCGGCTTGCTGATAGGCTATATCGGTTGCCGGGGGGATCAGACCCGTATCGCCGTCGAAGAATCCATCCACTTGATGACGGCACTGCGAAAACAGATTCCAGCGGGCGAATTGGAACGGAAACGTCTCGAAGTACTCAACAGTTTTATCTTCAATGTCGATACACCCATCATGTTGGCGCAGACTTACGGCAACTACCAAATGCGCGGTGAACCTCTGGACACTCTGGGCAGGATTCAGGATGCCTACATCGAAGCAACCGATTCCGATCTCTTGAACCTGGCCCAACGCCATCTGGATCCGGCATCCCTTCAGGTTTTCGTCGTCGGGGACAAGAACATCACGGTCAAAAAGGATGCGACAACGGAAAGAACCCTGGCGGAAGATCTGTCACTTATGGCCCGAGAACTTGGCGTGCCATTCAGAGAGATCGCGCTTCGCTGACACCGCTATGCGATCGGTTTTTTCCGCAATGATTGGCTGACCGACCGCGCCTGTTAACGCCGATGGCCGGGTGGTCAGGACGGCGACTTTTTCAGAACATCGAACTGACCGTGCCAGGCACAATTGATGCAGTACGTTTCGGATTCATCGCGGATGTCAGGCACCTCGGATGCATCCACTTCCGAGTCGAACTGGATTTCACCTTCGGAACACTTGAACTTGAAGTAGGTATACTCGTCTTCGGGATCTTTGATGTAAAAATACTCAGATTGACAAAGGGGGCATTTCATCGGTGGCGCTCCTCGTATGGGGTTGCCTTTTCAATTTCCGAAAGCGATGCAGGGCAGGCACAGGGCGTAAGCGTACCCTGGATCATTGAGTTGAAGAATCGCGTTGAGTTCGCGATCGATCAAGCCGGGAAAAAACCGGCGAACGGCGGAGACGTCCGCCGGTCGGAAGCTTTCGCCCATGGAATGGGCAGCCAGCCGTTTGATTCTGCGCAGGAGCCGGTCCCTGGCGGTGACGGGCTTCTCAACATATACAATACCGTATGAATCCAAATCGGCCAGCCGGGCCGCACTTTGAATGGCCTCAGCCAGGCCGCCCAGCTTGTCTATCAGGCCCAGATCATGGGCCGCCGTTGCCGCCCATACTCGCCCTTGGGCCACTTTCTCCACGTCTTCGGCCGACATTTGACGACCGGTGCGGACCCGATCGATGAAACGCTGATAACCCTGCGTTATTCCGAGCTCCAGGGCTTCCGACAGCAATGGATTGAGAGGCCGGGTCAGTTCGAACGCTCCTGCCAGACGGGTTGTCCCCACGCCATCAGAGGTGACGCCAATGGTTTCAAGCGACCGGTCGAAAGTGGGCAAGGCGGCGAATATTCCAATAGAACCGGTAATTGTCGTCGGAATCGCCCAGATTTCATCGGCGGCCACGGAAATCCAGTAGGCTCCAGAAGCGGCGATTGAACTCATGGAAACCACCACCGGTTTGCCGACGATCCGGGTCAATTCGAGTTCTCTGCGAATGATCTCAGAAGCCAAGGCACTGCCCCCGCCGCTGTTGATCCTTAGTACCACGGCCCTGACGCGCTCGTCGTCTCGCGCTTGGCGGATGAGATCGGACAGCGAAGTGGCGCCGATCCGTCCGGCCGGCTGCTGTCCATCCATGATGATTCCTTCGGCCACGATGACGGCCACGCGATCCTGGTCGGGTTGAATCCGTCGCACCAAAGGCAGTACTGTCTCCGCATATTCCCCAAGCCGCACACTTCTGTAGCCACTGCCATCCTCTTTTTCGCCGACAAGTTGAGCCAGTTCGGCCCGCACCTCGTCTCCGGTTTTCAATCCATCCACCAGTCCCAATGCCAGAGCCATTTGGGCGGTATCACCGTCAACCTCTTTCAGGTGGGTGTCAATATTGTTGATGTAGTCATTTATGGAATTCTCCGGCAGCCCTCTCAAGGCCTCAACATCAGAGGAATAGGCCCCCCAAAGGCTCGTCAACCAGTCTGTAAGGGATTCCCTGTCCGCCTGGGACATGTCTTGGCGCATGAACGGCTCCAAAGCGGATTTATAGGTCCCTTTTCTGAAGACATGAACGTCGACGCGAAGTTTGTCGAGCGCGCCCTTGATGTAATGTCGGTAGACGCCAAATCCACTGAGCCATATTTGTCCCATGGGGTGAAGGTAGAGGTTATCGGCGTGCGCGGCCAGATAATACTGCTGCTGGTTGAAACTGGCCCCGTAGGCAATGACGGTTTTACCGCTGTCTTTGAAACGGGTGAGGGCCGCGCCGATTTCCTGGAGTTGGCTGACCCCCACTTGACCCAAGTTTTCCAACTCCAGGACAATGGCCCGGATATTATTGTCGAACCGGGCGTGATCAATCGTATCGATGATGTCCCTTAGGACTGTTTCAGTGCTCGGCGTGGCATCAAATAGGCGATCGATGAGCAAGGGTTCGGTGGCTTGTTCGACGATCTTTCCGGCCGGGGCGACGATCAAAGCCACATCTTTCGGTACGCTTTTGACAAGATTCGACACCATCACGACCATAATCAGAAAAATAATCATTAAAAAAATCAAATTGAAAACGACCTGTCGGAGGGTCGTCACTGCGCGCCAAAACCAACGGAGCATTTTTCCGATAGAGTAGAAGATCGTCATCATCGATGCATTTCCTATAGGTTGAAATAACTATAATGCGACATGAAGTCTTAATATCCGATGGAGGATACCACAATAGAATGACTGAAACAGACGGGGGGGCATCACGACCGTTGCCAGAGCATTCTCCGATAGGACAGAAGAGTAAATGAAACAGTCTCCGTTTGGACGCTAACGTAACCACTGATCAACCGAAAACAAGGAAACAAGCAAAGGTCCCGGTCCGGCATGTCATTATTCAATGGAATAGAATCAACGAGTAGTAACATTAATAATATATTTTGCTATCATCGATCATTCCAAATTATGTTATATGGTGCTGGCAATCCGGCTGAACGATAGGATCGTAGCACCATAAATACCGCACATGTTGGTTTACGAGTCGGATCTTAAAGGATAAGTGAAGAACGTGCAAGGCGTTCGGAATTTGCCGTATCGAAAATGAAAATAATTGTTGCATTACTTCGAATTCATATTTACTTTAAGTAATCAACCCAGTAACCGATTCATCACCCGATGAGGTGCCGAATGACATACGAAGACAACCGTTTCCAGTCCGATTCAGATTTGCCCCATCCGTCGTCGCGCGACCTCAGGGGTCGACAGTCGGTTCGAGCCACATTCAGACTGACATCCAAAGCCATTGAAACCATGAGTGCCGTATCCATTCATCTGGGTATCAAACAAAAATCGATATTCGATCATCTGGTCGAGGATATAAGGGCTCTCGAGGTCATCGCCCGCGAAGTCCAGGAAGGTATGTCAGATCTGCCCAGCCGGGTTCAAAAAACATATGTGCTCAGCCGTCGCACGCTGGACTGCCTTGAAAAGGCCGCGAGAAACTACCAGGCATCACGGGACGCTCTGGTCGAATATTCGATCCAGCGGTTGATGCCGGTAATTTCAAAGGAAAAGGAAAAGCACCGAATGCGCAAAGAACTGCTTGAGCGGGTGAACCTTTTCCTATCCGCGGGTGAGCGCATCCTGGAAGATGGGCGAGAGTCCCTGGGAGAGGAAGATCCGGTATTCGATGTTTTTGAAAGGGCCATGGTTCACCTGGTGAGCGCCCGTGAAAACATCACCGAATTCATCGACAAGGGAAAAATCATCGAAAGGTTCTGAGTTCCCCTGAACTCCCGCCACCCATCGCATTCCGGTTTGTATCCTAAACGACTTCTGTCCTGCAAAACGCCGCCTTGACAGGTTTTTTCAGATACCTACTATGCTTACAGGCAGGGTTAGGGGCGGTTCCCCGACCCTGTCGTCGTCTCCAACCCCCACAAGCGACAGACTCAAATGAGGATCAATCCAAAACCGGGTACACGCTACACGATATCCTGGCAGTCTAAAATGGCCGAAATCGATGAAAAGGCCTGGGACAGGCTAGCACAGCCGCTGAAAACACCCCTTCTCGAATGGGAATGGCTTCGCCTTCTCGAGGACTCCGGTAGTGTCGGCTTAACCACTGGGTGGTTGCCGATTCATTTGACAGTATGGTTGGAATCACGTCTTGTGGCTGCTGCCCCCCTGTATATCAAAGGCCACAGCGACGGTGAATTCGTCTTCGATCACGCTTGGGCCAGTCTGGCCGAGCGCCTGGGTATACGCTATTATCCCAAACTGGTCGGAATGAGCCCTTTTTCGCCCCTCATGGGCTACCGGTTCATGATCGATCCCGGCGAGGATGAGTCACAGATAACCCGCTTGATGATCAAAACGATAGACCATTTCTGCCGTACCAATAAAATCAGCGGCTGCAGTTTTTTGTTCGTCGACCCGGAGTGGAAAAGGCAAATGGAATCCATGGGATTCATCACCTGGCAACACCAGAGTTATGCTTGGAATAACCGGAAATTCAGGACGTTCGATGATTACCTGGCCCTGTTCAATGCCAACCAGCGCCGCAACATCCGGAGGGAACGCCGCTCAGCAGAGAATACCGGCATTCTGATCAAGCCCGTGACCGGCGCCCACATTTCACGGGAATTATTTTCTTTGATGTATGCCTACTATTCCCGTACCAACCACAAATATGGACCTTGGGGCTGTAAATACCTGACCAAGACCTTCTTCGAAGGTCTCTACCATCGATATCGCCATCGGGTGTTGCTCATGGCGGCCTACGACGATCCCGGTGCCAATCTTCCCGTGGGACTTTCATTTCTGCTGGTTAAGGGGGATCGAATATACGGCCGCTATTGGGGATGCTCGAAAATGATCAACCACTTGCACTTCAATCTCTGTTACTACAGCCCCATCCAGTGGGCCATCGCAAACGGTGTCGAGCGATTCGACCCGGGGGCCGGATCACCCCACAAAGTTCGTCGCGGGTTCGAGGCGGTCGCAAATTACAGCTTGCACCGTTTTTACGAGCCCCGCCTGACCCAAATCCTTGAGATGCATATCGATGAAATCAACGCCTTGGAACAGCACAACATCGACGAATTGAACGCCGCTCTTCCCCTTTCTAAATCTGTTCATAACTGAGTTCGCCACCATTCATCTAATGAGGTGACGGATGCTAGGGTTTTTAAGGTTTTCATGACTCAAGTGCCAAATGCCGCGATCGTCTTTGACCCCTTGGAGTCGTCCAGTCTTCAAAAAATCCTCGACGCCTTTTTCAGTCAGATAGGTGAGGTCGCTGAATTCGGACACGCTATAGGTCTTGCCCGCAGGCTTTGGAACATGCTTTGCCCCTTCTTTGCCAGGCGCTTTGGGGGCACGGGGCACCTGACCGGCGCCTTGAGTCGTCCGCTGACTATTTGTCTTTCTCGAAAGTGCTTCAACCTCCTTGGCTTTTAATCCGTCAGGGTCGATCAACCACTTTCCAGATTCTTTTATCCCATCGATTTTACCCTCTCGCACCATCCGGCTCACCGCCGACACCGGCAGTCCCGTCATTTCAGAAAATTCACGCGTCGATAATCGCTTTGCCATAGTCTGTCATCCTTTCGTGTTCATTGAAAATCGAAAACAGCCTATCTGGATCGATACCCAATGCGGCCATTCTATCTTGTGACCCGGATGGGGTCAACTGCCCAGCGTTTCTCATCGGCCGCGAAAGACAATTCAGCTCGCCGATAATCAAACCCTCGACCTTGATTAGGAAGGCCTTCTTGCCGATGGTGTCTTTTTAGTTTAAACCATGCTACACAGCGGTCAACTTCTATCTGCAGCCCCAAGGTCTCATCATCGGTTTGGCCCGGAATTTTCTCGTATTCCCGCGGTGAATGCCCGCCAATGGAGACGTGTCATTTGAATTCAACCCCATCGCGTTGGTTGCCCTTGATGGCTATCGTCGCAGCCATGATTCTGTGGGCCAGTTCTTTTATCGCCCTAAAGCTCGCCTTTCGCAGTTATCATCCGATGGTGGTGGTTTTTGGCCGGCTGGTCATCGCCAGCGGCTGCTTCATGTTTTTCATCCGGCGATTTAAGGACACTAAACTTCACAAAGGCGATTGGAAGCCGATTCTCTTCATGTCCCTATGTGAACCCTGTCTCTATTTTCTTTTCGAAGCCAAGGCTCTTGAACACACAACGGCATCTCAAGCGGGCATGATCTCCGCCTTGCTACCCTTGATGGTGGCCGTCGCCGCGCGAATTTTTTTGAAAGAAACGATAACCTTTAGAACGTTGTGCGGCTTTCTGATAGCCGTCACGGGCGCCGTATGGATGAGTGCGGCTGGAGTACCGACCCTCCAGGCACCCAATCCCCCTCTCGGAAACAGTCTCGAATTTATCGCCATGATCTGCGCCGTCGGCTATATCGTCACGCTAAAACGACTGACTTTCCGTTATTCACCTTTCCTTCTGACCGCATTCCAGGCGCTTGTCGGAAGTCTTTTTTATTTCCCGATCTTATTTCTGCCGGCCACGACTCTGCCGGTCCGGTTCGATCTCGGAGGATCAATAGCCGTGGCATACCTCGGTGCATTCATCAGTTTCGGAGCCTACGGACTATACAATTTCGGGCTTAGCCGCGTGCCCGCGAGCCAAGCCTCTGCTTTTATCAACTTGATCCCGGTCTTCACCGTTTTGATGGGTTGGCTGATTTTGGATGAGAAATTCACACCGTCTCAATACATTGCGGCGCTTTTGATCTTGTCCGGCATCTTTTTCACCCAGGCCCGTTCGACAAGACCCGTCAGGGCGCCCGCTGACAGGCCGAGAGCAAAGGGATGATACCGCGCGGAATCCTTTCATTCCTGAAGCGCCTGCGGCTGAAGAGGCAATTCGCTGGCCGAAAAACCGGCGTAACGTCAGCGGGTGTGATCAAGATTTTTACTTTGGAAACACCGGGTTTTACTTGACACAGAAGAGAAGGGAGCTGACGGCGCTCCGTCCGTATAACCGGTCGGTCGGGAAGTTATTTATCTTTTGGTGCCCCCCACCCCTGCGGCGGGTCAGTAGATGAGGTCCGCACCCTTTTGGGTCAGGCGGAGATTGTTTTCCGTTCCGTTCGTATGCTCGACCAATCCACTCGATACGAGTTCCTTAACGGCCTTCTTGAAGACTTTTTTCTCCTGGATATCCAAACTATCGAAATAATCGGTTTCCAACCATTGGGGTGGCAATGTATCGTTTTCAATGCCCATCGAGCGAAATTTGTCGAGGATTTCCCTTTTGATGGTCTTCTTATCCTTGTACATTGAACCCTCCAGAATGCTACGACCGTTATTCGTGTTCAGCGCTAGCGTTGACAGGATCCTGCAGTTCGACAAAGTTACAGCAAAACATTCAGGCGGCCAGACTGTTCCGCTATTTCAACACATTGATATTATATTGGATTGATATCACATCGACAACCATCGCGCAACCGATATCGAATTCGATCGCCAATTATCAGGCCAGCGAAGATGCGCATTCACCCGCGGACGGCGATGGACCAATTATCGTGAGCCCACTCCAAAAATACGCCCGCGTCCGTCAAGAATACGCCACCCGAAAGCTTGCGACGGCAGGAGCTCTTCCTCTCCGCCGCAGCCGGAATATCGGCAGTGTACGCTGATGACAGAAACAAATCGCTTTCCGAAAATGGATGGATTCTGATTAGGGTATCTGCTTCAAACAGGCCCGTATCTGAGACAGTTTATTGGGAGATGTCGATAAAAGATGGCCCTCTATCTTTTGGCCGTTCAGGTAATCGTCGAGGAAGAATTCCCGGCCATCGATACGGCAGTACTTTCCTGCGGCGGCCTCGATAATGACCCGCGCCGCTGCCAGATCCTGGAAAGACTCATTGGCCACAATCGCCGCATCCGCTCGCCCCATCGCCACGTAACAGACATGGGCCGACGTGCATCCCAGGGACCTGATCTTACCGGGGAAGGTGGTGGTGAACTGACTGTGAAACCTCGAAAACGTCAACAGGAGACTTTCGTCATTGATGGTATCGATTTCTGAAACTTGAATCCGCTCATTGCCCCAATAGGCATGCTTACCGGCCTGAGCATGGAACAGATCACCGGTTGCAGGCATGAAAAAAACACCGAATACCGGCCAGAAGTTTTCGATCAGCGCGATGGAGCTTCCCCAAATCGGGATACCGGCCTGGAAGTTGGCAACGCCGTCCAGGGGGTCGAATATCCACAGGTAGCGTTCTTTTTCATGTGAATAATCGGTGCTTTCGAAATTGTCTTTGAATAGGTGGTGCCCTGGAAAACGCTTTTGCAGCGCATTCTCGAAAAATTGAGACATTTGAAGTTCCGCTGTGGTGATCAAATCTTCGTCAAATCGGAGGGTCCGTTGTCCTTTGCCGTAAAAGGAGAGGGCTTTCTCGCCGACTTCATGAATAATGTCTAAGGCAAATCCAGTGAACTCTTCAAGTCCATAACCTTGCTCTACCGCCATTTGACCTCCTTGGATTCGTGTCTGCAGTGACCGTCGTCGGTACGGAATGATTGGGGGGGGCGTGTGTTTGGAGTGGGTGGCGTGAAATCGTCAACGTCGCTCCGGTATCGATGCATTGGAAAGGCGGCTCTCCCGGCAAACCGATAGTATGCCGCCGGGTCGCATGGCGCCGTTACAGATCATAGGGGGTCAGGCTCTCGGATCCATCAGGGGTTATCAGTATGGTTTGTTCAAATTGAGCCGAGAGCGATCCATCGCGGGTTATCGCCGTCCAGCCGTCGTCCAATATTTTGAGAAATTTTTCACCGAGGTTGATCATCGGCTCGATGGTAAAAACCATACCTGGCACCAGGGTAATGCCCTCACCTTTCCGGCCGAAGTGAGGGACTTGAGGAGGTTCGTGGAAATCATAGCCGACACCGTGCCCGACAAACTCCCGCACCACCGAGCATCCCTGGCTCTCTGCATAGTCTTGTATGCTGAAACCGATATCACCGAGCGTATTTCCAGGCAATGCCTGCGCTATACCCTGCCGAAGACACTCTCGGGCCACTGAAACTATCTTGGCGGCATCCGGTCCGGGAGCGCCGACAAAGTAAGTTTTGTTGGCATCCGCATAAAAACCGTTGAGGATCGTTGTAATATCGACATTGACGATATCTCCGTTCCGGAGCTCACGCTGGTCAGGTATCCCGTGGCATATAACCTCGTTCACCGATACGCACACGCTCTTGGGAAACCCTCGGTAATTCAACGGTGCGGGTATCCCGCCTTTCTTGATGGTGTATTCATGAACCAGGGTGTTGATGGTATCGGTGGCGACGCCTGGACGAAGCATGTGCTCTACCAGATCGAGAGTTTCGACCACCAGTTTACCGGCGGCGCGGATACCCTCGATTCCGTTGTTATCCTTCAGGCGAATTTTATACTTCCTCTCGTACACCGGTCCATAGCCGTTCTGTCTTTCCGGGCTGTTACCGAGACAACATTTTTTGTATTTGAGGCCACTGCCGCAGGGGCATGGATCGTTTCGCCCGACTTTTAAGTTGGTCATTATCTTCATCTGATTCTTTTTCAATTTTAGGGATGGCCATCGCCCCTACAACCCGCGACTCCCCAAACTCAGATATAGGATGCTTTACATTTGAAATCAATGTCAAATTTACCCTCGGAGACAAATGTGCAACAGCACAATAAGCGGCTGCGCTGAATGCTTCCCGCTGTGACAGAGAGGCGAACGATGGGATTATCCGTCGTACCTCAGGATTCGGCCACCCGGATGGCGGGCCTTTCAAGTCGAACCTCCCGACCCCGTCTGACCGCCACCCCGATCCAACCATCGAGAGATTCGAGCGCCATGATGTCGAGTCGGTGATTGAACAAAGATTGTAAAACCCGCTCTTTATGTTGCGCAATAATGCCAGAGCCAATAAATATCCCTCCGGGTTTGAGAACCTGTGGCAGCTCGATGAGAAGCTCCAATATAACGTCGGTGAGAATGTTGGCGACCACCACATCGAATCGTCCCGTCACATCATGCAACAGGTGCCCTAATATAAACCGGCAGCGTTCCGGCGCGATGCCGTTCCGGGACAGATTTCCACAGGCAATCGCCAGGGCCTCTGGATCGGTATCAACCGCGACTATCGATCCGGCTCCGTACTTCGCCGCTGCGATAGATAGAATTCCAGAACCGGTGCCGATATCCAAGAAGTTGCCGCCCTCAACCAGGAATTCACGGATCAGGCGAAGACACAGAACCGTGGTCGGATGAGTGCCGGTACCGAATGCCATGCCCGGGTCAATATCGATGACCATTGTTCCCGGTTCGGTATCCAGCTGCTCCCAGGAGGGCTTTATGATCAAGTCGCGAGCGACGTGCAATGGCTTGAAAAACTTTTTCCAAGACTCGGCCCAGTCTTCTTCGTCGATTTCGCGGGATTGCCAATGGAGATCGAGATTTAGATCCCGGTTCAATGCGCTCTGGCGCTCGATCAATTCGCTGAGCCGGCGGTGGCCATCATCGTTCAGCGGCAGGTAGCCGGTGACGGCCGCATGCTCGGGAATCGCTATCCTATCATCCCCCCAGCCCTCAGCCGGAGACAAGTCTGGGTCTTCGATCAGGACCCCCTTTAACCCAATGTCGTAGAATACCCCGGCAATGACGTCGGTCAAGTGATCGTCATGAACTCCGTGAATTACGATTTTAGCTTCAATCCATTTCATACAGCGTTCAGTTCCATATGGTCCGAGAATCCGGCCTTGTCAGCCGGCATCGGTTTGGTACGAGCATCGCATTTAATCGCGGCTCACCGGCTGCTCAACTCTCAGCCGGATGGAGTCGCCTGAATTTTTCCTTCGGCGGATTAAAGTACCCGTGGCGCAAGGCGGGAAACTTTCGTCGCATGTCTTCGACAAGTGGCTTCATTCCTAAAGGGTATCCACCTGATGACACTTGGTTCATTGTTTTCCAATACCGGAGAGGATCGTAGTTCAAGTTTCGCCATTGAATCATCTGAATATCGTGTTGCTTAACAAAACTATCCAGAGCCCTTGTTTCCTCTGGTGTATCGGTGAATCCGGCCAGGCTGAGGTAATTGAGTGCGACATGCACTTTGTTCCGTCGGGCCAGATCGATGCTTTCGGCCACATGGGCAAAGGAGTACCCATGGGGTTGAAAGTAGGCATTGTAACACTCCTCTCGGACACTGTTGAGACTCACCCGCATACTGTCCAAACCCGCATCGATCAATTGCTTCAATGCCGAAGGACGGCTGCCGTTGGTATTGAGATGAATCGTTCCCTGCCGGGTTGATCGTCGAATCATGCGGATGGCCGGGTCAATTGCATCGGCAGCCAGAAGCGGTTCCCCTTCGCACCCCTGTCCGAAACTGACGACCGCACGCCTGACATTCTTGATGTGCGATAGAGCCACCTGGGCGATTTCTTCCGGTGACGGCGTAAAACCGATCCGCTCCTGACTGTGGTGGATATTCTTGTCGGACTGAAGCGATAGGCACCCATGACAATTGGCATTACATTGTCTCGCTGTCGGCAGAGGCGCTTCGTATCGTTGAAGAAAAAAATTTTTCGCCGCCGGGCAACCGTATTCTTGCGCGCAGGTTTCCAAGTGCAGGCGCAGCCGATTGTCAGGCATCTGCCGGCGTTTGTCCTGAATGCCAGCGGAGACCCTTTGTTGGGGCATCAGGCGCAGGTCCTGTCTTTTTTCTCGATCGATTCGGAACACCGCCGATCGGAATCCACCTTTAGACCATCCGGTGGCCCCATAAGAAAAGAGCGGTAGAAATCCGGCGTTTGCCCTCTCCCCGTAAGCACTGATCGAACGGACGACAAAACCCGGAGAGTTGAAGACAGCCACCGGGAAGAGCGGATCTCCGGCTTGGAAGGGACTCTCGAAAAGAGGTTCAAACCTCATCTCTCGGATATTGAAGAGAATCGGAAACCGGTCGGGCAGGTACATCAATTCGCTGCCGTACGGCAGAGCGACCGTATTTTCAAAAGACAGGGGTTCAAGGTGTTCTCCGGCCATACCCGTGGCGGCATAACCGTCGAGTTCGAATATGTCGCCGGATCTGTTGGCCACTATGGCGGTCAACAGCTTGTTCGTCTGTTGCATCAGTGCCCTCGGGTGTGGTAAACGAGATGGCCGAGTTCGGGAAAAATGAGCTTACTGAAGGCCAGCCGGCAAGCATTCAGACTGCCCGGAAGACAGAAGGCGACGGTGTCGCCGATGACGCCGGCCATTGCCCTGGACAGCAGCGCTGCCGAGCCGATTTCCCCGTAGCTGAGCTGAGCGAACAACGGCCCAAAGGCCGTCAACTCCTTGCGAAAAAGCGGTCGCAGGGATTCGATGGTCACATCCTCGGCCGTTACGCCCGTGCCCCCGGTAACCAACAATACCTGAGGCCGATCCTCCCGAACGATACGCTTCACCATTTTGGTGATCGCCTCGGCGTCATCCCTAACAAGTCGTCGACAGGCAAGTGTATGCCCCGCGCTCAAAGCCTGCTCTTCGATCCACCGGCCACTTTCGTCCGTATCAATCGTCCGGGTCGTCGAAACCGTTAGGATGCCGATGCTCACCGAAGGGGGACCATCTTTTTTGTGTTCATGCGTACCCATGGTCTCAAATACCTCCAACTGGAGTTTCGATCGCTTTCCGCCCTGCCGTTTCTGGTGCGACAGCCGACCGACCGGGATCTTTGGCCGCCGGTGGGTTTGAGCCATAACCTATGCTATAATCGCCCTCAAATCAAATTGATTGTCTTGAGGTCTGTTTGACATGCGTAAATCCTGTAGTGGTGTCATACTGGCCGGCGGCCTCAATACGCGGTTCTCCGGTAAAGAAAAGGCCTTCATCACCGTCGGCGGTGAACGAATCTTGGACAGCCTCTACCGAATCTATAAAGATATTTTCGAAGATGTCATCATCGTCACCAACGACCCGTTGAAATATCTGGAATGGGACGCCCTCATCGTCAGCGACCTCTTTCCGATCCGAAGTTCCTTGACCGGTATTCATACCGGCCTTTATTTTACCCGGACACCCTTCGCATTTATATCCGCCTGCGATGCTCCTTTTCTTAAAAAAGAAGTTGTGGCTACCATTGTTGACGCTCTCTCAGATGACATCGACGTGGTCATACCGAAAACGGCCGCAGGCCTGGAACCCCTGTGTGCGGTCTATTCGACACGTTGCCTGGAATCAGTTGAACGCCACCTGCGAAAAAACCAGTTGAAAATCCAGCTGTTTTTCAGGAAAATGCGTGTGCGGCACATTGCAGAAGGAAAGCTGAGGCATGTCGACCCGCACTTGGATTCGTTTTTTAACATTAACACGCCCTCCGATCTTATCCAGGCCGAATCGATAGGGTCACAATTGTGGGAGTCGAATTCTCCCGAGGCGGTATGACTCAATTTACCCACATTGATGTCGACGGCAAGGTCCGCATGGTCGATGTCACCGGAAAGAAACAGACGGAGCGCACGGCCGTTGCAAAAGGCAAAATTATCATGCAATTGTCCACCCTCGAAAAGATTCTCGCAGGGAGCGTGACAAAAGGCAATGTGCTTGAAACAGCCAGAATAGCAGGGGTTATGGCAGCCAAAAAGACATCCGATCTCATCCCCATGTGCCACCCCCTGGCGTTGACCTTCATCCAAGTCGATTTTTTCCCGGACCGTCAAACCGGCTCGATCGGGATCGAGGCCATTGTTAGGCTCATCGGCCGAACCGGAGTCGAAATGGAAGCCCTGACAGCCGTGGCAGCCTCTGCCCTGACCATTTACGATATGTGCAAATCGATTGACCGCGGAATGACGATCACCGAAATTCATCTGGCAGAGAAATCGGGCGGCAAAAGCGGTCACTATCTGAGATAAAAATAAACCATCCCCATCCACTATAGTTGATCGGGATCTATTGTTCTGACGGGTGAAACAGATGTTCTGTGTCTCTACAATGTCGACCCAGCCCAGTCGCCGATCTGGCAGCCGGAACGTTCACCTGAACATCCACGCCTTCAAGAGCTTTACCTGGGTGGTGACCCTCCTGATCGCACTTTTCATCTGGCTGGGTGGTTGTGCGGCCCCTGAAAAGCAAACCCTGTTGACTCTCTCTGGCGACAACCATCCCGCGTTCAATGACGACATGCTGTATGACGGGTTGACGCACAGCATTCATCAGAGCCTCACCTACCTCCAGCGGGTCGCCCCCGACAAGGTATTTCGTTTCGAAGACGACCTTTACAGTGCCGAGGACATGATCCGCTCCATGGAAACCTTCCTCGATTTTATCCAAACCGGGCCGACCGCGCTCGAGTTGAATCGATTCATTCGCGAAAATTATCGCGTCTACCGATCGGTAGGCAGCGGCCCGGACGACGACGTTTTGTTCACGGGTTACTACGAGCCTTTCCTGTCGGCAAAAAGGGCACCGGACGAGCGGCACAAAGTCCCTATCCTTGGGCGGCCGGATGACCTGGTCACCGTCGACCTGGCAGCATTTTCCCCCAAGTACGGCGGTGAAAAGCTCACCGGCCGTTTGGCCGACCGAACGGTGGTGCCGTATTTTGAACGCAAGGACATCGAAGGGGAGGGCGATCTTGGAGGAAGAGCCCCGGTGCTGGCGTGGCTGGAAGATCCGGTCGACCTTTTTTTTCTTCAAATCCAAGGATCAGGACGCGTTTCGCTGGATAACGGCGAGGTTTTGAACGTGCACTACGATTCAACCAATGGGCACCCGTACCGCAGCATCGGCCGGCTTCTAATCGATGAGGGCAAAATTTCTCTATCAGAGATGTCGATGCAGCGCATACGTGAGTATCTCACCGCTCATCCGGATCGCGCCAACGACATCCTGAACCACAATCCCAGCTATGTCTTCTTCAAGCTTGAAGAAGACGGCCCTCTCGGCTCCCTCAACGTCAAACTGACGCCGGGCCGTTCCATCGCTCTCGATTATCGCCTGTTTCCACTGCCCGCCATATCCTACATCGAAACCGCGAAACCGATCCTCGATGGAAGGGGAGATATCATCCGCTGGGAACCTTTCAGTCGCTTCGTGGTCAGCCAGGACACCGGTGGCGCCATTCGCGGCCCGGCGCGAGCCGACCTCTTCTGGGGAAACGGTCCATACGCGGAGGCGGCCGCAGGTCACATGCGACAGCGTGGCAATTTGTATTTGATGATTTTGAAGCCGGAAACGCCCCGGTAAGAACTCTGGCCGAAATGTCGGGGATGGTCTTACCAGAGCTTTCGGATACGCTCGATGGCTTCGGCGATTTTCAACCGAAGAAATCCGAGAGACACGTCGTTGCCGAAGGTGGTAATCAGCAACATGTCATCATTGACTTTACTGAAATACAGGTTCTCGTCCCTGCCCATGTGAAAAAGCAGGGAAAATTCATCCTCTCCAACGATCTTGGCCATGGCGTCGACCGCACCGAAGTTTCCGGCCGCCAGTGCCGCAAGGGAATAAACGTCGCAGTGAGCGTCTTTACTGCAGCCGTTCGCTATAATGTGGCCGGACAGATCAACCATCAGAGTAATTTTCACTCCGTTGGCGATCAGATCATCCTCGATCACGGACTCCGTTTTATCTAACTGGTCCTGGTCAAAGGCTTGTATCATCCCAGTCGTTCCTTGTCCGATATCAATGACAAGAAAAGCCTCCCTGTGATACCGATTATTTCTAACCCCTATAAATTTAAAAAAAACTATTTTTCAATCAAGTAATTTCCCTGCGGCATTTCTATGGGTCTTGACAGTGATTGTGAAACCCAGTATTAGTTAATGCTTTTTACAATCACTTCCCGTTCCTTGGATCGACAAAAAATTCCAGCGGAACTCGTGGTTCTGGCCGCGCGGGCCTGCGTCCTGCAAGGAGACTCCCATGTTTGGTATCGGCATGCCGGAAATGCTTCTGATTCTGGCCATTGCACTCATCGTCATCGGCCCCAAAAAACTGCCCGATCTCGCCAAATCTTTAGGGCGGGCCCTGCGTGAATTCAAGAAAGCCACCAGCGAACTGAAAGAGTCGCTGGAAATCGATGACGAATTGAAAGACGTCAAGAAAAGCTTTACTGACATCGGCAGTGATATAAAAGGCTCGATCAAGGGAAAAAAGGATCCGTCCGTCGAGAATGAAGATTTTCAAAGGTCGAATCCAAAGGTGGCCGCCCTCGAAGAGTCATACAAAGACTGGAAGCAGGAAAATGACGCATCCCCCGACCGGCAATACACTCCCCCCCCTTTAGAGAAACATACGGACTCGGAGATACCGGCAACAATCGCAAACCCAGACCGGCAAACGAGGAAAGAAGACGGAGAATCGGAACACAATGGATGACGATTCGAAACTTCCCTTTACCGCCCATCTGGAAGAGTTGCGGAAACGGCTGATCACCAGCTTCATCGCTGTTGGAATCGGTTTTGTTCTTGCATACGGTTTCAAGGAATATCTGTTTCAAATCCTGGTCCAGCCCTTGGTGAAAGTTATGCAACCCGGTGACAGCCTGATCTTCACCGGCTTGCCGGAAGCCTTCTTCACCTACCTGAAGGTCGCCTTTCTCGCCGGCCTGATGCTGGCTGCACCGGTAATCATTTACCAGTTCTGGATGTTCGTGGCACCCGGTTTATACGATCGGGAGAAGCGCTTGATGATACCGATCGTTTTCCTTTCCTCGCTCTTCTTCATCGGGGGGGCTCTCTTCGGCTACTTCATCGTTTTCCCCTGGGGGTTCACGTTCTTCCTTGGGTTCGCTACCGAAACTATCCGCCCCATGCCTTCCATGAAGGAATATCTCGGATTTTCAGCCAAAATGCTGCTGGCCTTCGGCCTCGTTTTCGAACTGCCCCTGGTGATCACATTTCTGGCCAGGCTCGGGGTGGTATCCGTCGATTTTCTGAAGAAAAACCGAAAATATGCCCTGCTCCTCTTTTTTGTCGGCGCCGCCATACTGACGCCGCCGGATGTGGTCACCCAGATCATGATGGCCCTGCCATTGATGGTTCTATATGAAATCAGCATTTTGGGAGCGCGCATGTTCGGCCGCAAGAAAACGGCCGTTAATGCTGAAACCGATGATGCCGAGGCCTCCGGTGCCGGTGAATAAGGGCTGCCTCGAGCAACCGGCGCCGCCCATCCGGACTTTGCCGCGCTCAAACGTTTGTGTAAACCCGATCGTTGATTGAGGCGTCTAATCGTGCAGGAGGTGAATCCCTTATGCCGGGCAATTGGCATTGACAAGATCACTCCTGCTTGTTATTCAAATCGTCTAATAGAGAGTTAGGGTAAAGAGGCTTGCAGGGCGCATTGTATCAATTTTGAGCAATCCGCCCTGCGTATTTCTGTCTGGTATGAGGTCTGTAGGATATACTTATGAGAAAGGAGGTTGAATCATCTATGAAAACGCGTTCGTTGTTGATTTCCATCGTCATCGGGGCCGCGGTCATCTTTTTCGCCGCCGGCATTTACGCCGGAACCCAAGCCCCTGAGATCATTAAAATGGAAAACAAGGCCTACAAGGAGCACACCAAAGGGATCGTCGAATTTACCCACAAGAAGCACGTGGTCGATTACGCCCAAAAAGCACCCGACCTCTACAAGGACGGTTGTGGCGCCTGCCACCACGATGACAAGGGCAAGCCCCTGACCAACCTGAAAGACGGCGATGAGGTTCAGAGTTGTTTCGAATGCCACAGCAAGCCCGGCGAGAAACCCAAGGGCAAAGACGCCCCCAAGCTTTCAAAGCAAGAAGAGTTGGCGTATCACGCCGAAGCCATTCACGACAACTGTCGGGGGTGCCACAAAGCGTTCAATAAGGCGAACAACACCAAGGATGCGCCTACCACCTGCACCAAGTGCCATCCGAAGACCAATTAATAAGTATCGATAGCCCCTGTTCGCCGCAGTATAAACAGATCCGCCGGTCGACCGTCACCCCAGTCACCGGCGGATCTGTTTTACGGCAGCGGAAAAAGACCATCTTATCCTGCAGGCGGGATCACACCGGCGGCGACCGCCTCAGAACCGCCCCGACCCACCCCTTTTCCTCCTCCAACCAGCAGCGATGCAGTCCCATTTCACAATAGGCTGCAAGGAGGCCTGTCATTTCGCTCTTCTTTACCCCTGAAAACACCAATGCGCCATCGGGTGCGAGAAGGCCCGCCACTGTCTCTTTCAAGTTTAAAAGGGTCGGTGTGCGCAAATTCGCCAAAATCAGGGTGTAGGGCAGGGAATTTTTTCGCCCGGTCATAAGCGTGTCCTTAACCTCAAAACGCGATACAAGATCGTTCAGCAGTGCATTGCCAGCTGCCTCGGACCGGGCACAGGCATCACGATCGACGCCCACCGCATGTTCAATGCCCAGTTTAAGGGCGGCCATGGCGAGGATACCCGAACCGGTGCCGATATCCAGGGCCGATCCGCATGGGGTCCGCCGGCCCGCCAGCTTTAAAAGCGCCGACTCGAGACCGCGAAGGGCAAGGCGTGTGGTCGGGTGCCGGCCGCAGCCGAACGCGGCACCGGGTTGAACCCGCAGGATGATCCTGTCCCCGTCAGGCGCCTCCGACCAGGCCGGCGGCACAAGGACCAATCGATCGCCGATCCTGATCGGACAATGCTGCGGCACCTCCAGGAAGCTGCTGCCGTAGTCGTAAATGTAGGACAGATCACCTTCGGCAACAAGGCGACTGACGGTCCGCTGGGCCTTTCGGGTGGCCATTTCGAAACGGGTGGAAAGGTATTTTTTCAGTGCAACGGGGCTGACCTTTTGAAGGCTTTCGGCCACATACTCAACTGCGACGGTACGAATGTCATTAAATGACTTTTTGGATATAGGCAGGGATGCCGATGAGTTGCTCCGCGGTTCAGCGGTTGGGATCAGTGGGTTGGAAAGGTTCATGAGATGACGGCCGATTATAAGGTCTCGGTCCCATGACCGGGGCCGTGATGGCTCGAAAGAAACCGGTATTCCCTCGCGGCGCGAACGATGCCCTCCGCCCAATCATCGACTCCCAGGGCATGGAGATGGGTGTAGGTGGCCAATACATTTTTGTGGCGGGCCCCATCGCGTCCCTTCCAAATCCCGTTGCCGCGCTTCATGCGAAACACGAGATCTTCGTCCCGTCCCTGCCAGGCCAGAACGCGGGAATAATGAAATTCGTGACCGCGGTGTTCGCGACCGACCTGAAAGTAGGGATTTTCCTTTTCGACGGAAATAATAGTGTAACCGTGACCCTGAGGCCGTTTCGAGAACCCGTAGCTGATCGGCAGCACTCCGGCCATCGGGTAGGAACGCTCTTTCAGGATCAATTCGCGGCCGAGGTACATGAGCCCTCCGCATTCGGCATAGACCGGCAGGCCGTTGTCGGCGAGATGCTTCAATTCATTGCGAAACTGTTCATTTTGCGCCAAGGTCTCGGCATGGGTTTCCGGAAAACCGCCGCCGATATACAAGCCGTCGACCGCCGGAACCCTATCGGTTTCCAAGGGGCTGAAAAAAATCGTTTTCCCCCCTGCGGCAGTAAGGGCTTCTATGTTTTCAGGGTAGTAGAATTGAAAAGCGGAATCCCGGATAACGCCGATCGTCGGTACGATCCTATCGTCCGACGACGAATCCTCCCGATCACCGGATCCGTATAGATCGATCGATCCGCTCGCCGCCGGTTGAACCGCCGGGGCCCTGCCGGCGATATCGATCAAAGCCGTCACATCGACGTGTCTTTCAACCACCTCAGCGATGGCCTCCACGGACTCCTGTGCCCAGGCGTGCTCCGGTGTCGGGATCAGCCCCATGTGACGTTCCGGAAAATCCTGTTGTCTCA
The DNA here is from genome assembly GCA_963792945.1 of uncultured delta proteobacterium. Classification (GTDB taxonomy): domain Bacteria; phylum Desulfobacterota; class Desulfobacteria; order Desulfobacterales; family SG8-13; genus JARFQH01. Next base: position 340,487 of record CAWBYM010000003.1, read on the forward strand.
ACTTGGGTACGGCACCCAAAACCGGGATCCCGCAATGGGTTTCGATGCTCTGCCGCAGGATATTTTCATGTCGCGGACCGGCCACACGGTTCAGAATCACACCCCGTATGGGTACATCGAGGTCGAACTGGCAACACCCTGCCACAACGGCCGCCATCGTGCGGGTCGTCTTGGTCGCATCGAGGCATAGCAGTACCGGGGTTCGAAGGAGTTTGGCCAATTCGGCCGTGCTGGTGGAACCGTCAAGATCGATGCCGTCGTAAAGGCCGCGGTTGCCTTCGATAACGGAAATGGAATTCTGGGATGAACGGGCCAGGAAGGATGCCAGCACACGGCGTGGCGGCACCATGTAGGTGTCCAGATTGTAACAGGGCTGGCCGGCCGCCAAGGCGAGCCAGCCCGCATCAATGTAATCCGGACCTTTTTTGAACGGCGATACCGCTCTGCCGCGCTGTCGGAGGGCAGCGATGATCCCGATGGAAAGGATGGTCTTTCCCGAACCGCCGCGCAGGGCCGACACCAATATTCTGGGGAACACAACACCATCCTGCTGCATCGGTGAATTTCAAGAGGCAGACTGCGGCAAGCTTTAGAATGTTGAGGGTTTTGGCTGTAAAACGCTATTTATTTCTCTTCGTGCTCGGCCGCGGCCTGCTTGCCGGTACCGGGCAGGCCGTACATCGATGTACTGCCGCTGGACCAATACTCCAGTACCTGCTCCTGAACCAATTTGTTGATGATTTTCTTGGCATCCCGCGGTTTGGCCTCGAGGATCTTGGCCAAATCGTTGAAATAGAACTTGGACTTGGTTTTTTGTTTCTTCTGCAATGCTTCGACGATTTTCTGTTTCGCCTCTTCGTATTCCATGTTGACCCCTTTTCAGAGATTTCGGGGGGCACGGTGTGTGCCCCCCGAAATATTAAGCTGCCGTTTCTATGCTAGAACTTGAATTGGGTGGTTTGGCGCCAGGTGAAGTACGCCGGATCGCGGAAATCATCGATCAAGTGATGGGTGAATTCGAGTTCGCATTTCTCGAAGAACCGCTCCCAACCGATGCGCTCGGCCCATTCGCCCAGCCTTTCGTATTTGCGGGCATCGCCGGCGTAAGTCTCGACGATCTTCTTGATGACGGAGGATGTCTCGGGCCAGCGCGGGGCATTATTCGGCAAAAACGCCACGACGACCTTGGAGAATTTCGGCGCGCTGATGCGGTTGGATACCTTGCCGCCCGCCATGATGACGATGCCGTCGCCTTCCTTGTCGGCCAGCGGCAGGGCCGGGCACATGGTGTAGCAGTTGCCGCAGAACATGCAGCGGTCATTGTTGACGGCGACGCTGTTCAGCTTCGCACCGCCCACTTCGACCTTGGACGGCTTTATGGCCGCCGTGGGGCAGGACGCAATCGCCAGGGGAATTTCGCACATCTTGTCGAGATACTCGTGGTCGATCATGGGCGGTTTACGGTGGTAGCCCAGAATGGCGATGTCCGAGCAGTGGACCGCGCCGCACATGTTCAGGCAGCAGGCCAGGGAAATTCGCAATTTGGCCGGCATACTGTGGGCCTTGAAGTAGTCGAACATTTCGTCCATGACGGCCTTAACCGGACCCGAGGCGTCTGTGGCCGGGGTGTGGCAGTGGAGCCAGCCCTGGGTGTGGACGATGTTGGTGATGGATGTGCCGGTACCGCCCACCGGGAACTTGTAGCTGCCGGCCGCAAACTTACGGCTTTCCAGGTCTTTGACCAACGGATCGACCTTGGATTCGTCGTCGACCATGAACTCGATGTTGTTGCGGGTGGTCCAGCGGACATATCCGCCGCAGTGTTTGTCGGCGATCTCGCTGATCTCGCGGATAAGAGAGGTGCTCATCAGACGGGCGCCGCCGCAGCGGACGGTAAAGACCTTGTCGCCGGATTTGGACACGTGAACCAGGACACCCGGCTTCAGAACCTCGTGATACAGCCACTGCCCTTTGTTCTTGGCGATGACCGGAGGGTAAAATTCGTCGTATTTTCGCGGACCGATGTCGCTGATGCGGTTTTTCATCGGTTCTTTGGGATCGTATCCAGATGATATGAATGCCATGGTGATTGCCCCTCCTATCTGCTGTGTTTTTTTCTGAATGCGTTAACGTCGCGTCCCCATCCGCCCTCGACCTCGTCTTCTTTCCAGAAGATATAAGGGTTGGAGCGCGGCTCGATCACATGGCGGGCATCCGGCTGGATTCCGGTGACCTCGAGCAGCTTCTGGAAGCCCTGGCGTTTCATGAGTTCACCGAGCCGCTCGCGGTTCTTGCCTTCTTCCATCCACCAATCCCAGATGGCCTCGATCACTTCCTTGATCTCGTCATAAGGCTCTTCGACTTTCACAAAGGGAACGAGCAGGGAGCCCATCTGGGCCCCGTCGAGGATGGGCGCCTTGGCGCCGACCAGCATCGACAAGCCTCTCTCGTCGCCGATTCTCAGCGCCCGCGGCATGACGTTGATGCAGTGCATGCAGCGGTTGCACTCCTTGCTGTCGATCATCAGCTTCTTGTCTTCCATCCACATGCATCTGGTGGGGCACAGGGCGAGGACTTCCTTGTTGATGCTGAAAGCCCCCCAGTCGCGGCCGCTGTGGTCGTTGGCATTGGGGGCGATCTCGCCGCCGATATAGGCCTGAACCGCTTCCTGGTCGATCTTGATGTCATCCTTCCAGGTCCCGACGAAGGAAATGTCCGCCCGGGCGATGGAGGCCACGCAGCAGTTGGGGCAACCGTCGAATTTGAACTTGAATTTATAAGGGAAAGCCGGGCGGTGAAGCTCGTCCTGGTAATCCTGGGTCAGGGTATAGCAGAGGGCCTGGGTATCGTAGCAGGCGTATTCGCAGCGGGCCTGGCCGATGCAGTCGGCGGGAGTCCGCAGATTGGAGCCGGATCCGCCCAGGTCCTGGTTCATGTTATGGGTCAGCTCGAAAAATATTTCTTCTAGCTGCGGGGTGGTGGTTCCCAGGAAAATAATATCCCCGGTGGAACCGTGCATGTTGGTGACGCCGCTGCCGCGCAGGTCCCAGATGTCGCATAACTGACGCAGAAAATCGGTCTTGTAAAATTTACCGCCCGGTTGAGCGACCCGCATGGTGTGGAAGTGGGCCACGCCGGGAAACTTATCCGGCTGGTCACAGTAGCGCCCGATGACGCCGCCGCCGTAGCCGAAAACACCGACGATGCCACCGTGTTTCCAGTGTGTCTCACCGTCAACAAAGGAGAGCTCCAGCAGTCCCATGAGGTCATCGACGACATCGACGGGAATCTGGAATTCGATGCCTTCGGCGTTCTTGGCCCGTTTTTCGGCCTGGAATTTCAGGTCCGAAACGAAGCTCGGCCATGGCCCAGACTCAAGCTGGTCCAGCAAAGGGGTTTGATGTTTCGCCATCTTTTTACCTCCATTGAATTAAAAGAAGAAAATTAACCGTTAAGCCTCTATTTCAACGCTGTGGTGCCCGGGCGGGCCGTTGCTTTCACCTCCTCTCGCTATTTTTCGTCTGTCTTTCGACTGTTCTTTTTTATAAATTGCAAGGGGCAGATATAAAATGATTGGCTGTCCTTGTCAATAAAAAACCTCGGGATTACAGGGCTCAACGTTCGGATTCGCTGATAAGAGCCTCATACTGTCCCCTTTTGTGGTGGGCCGACAGACTATACACTTTATATTGGGGTCATTCCCGGGATCCCCCAATACATCCAATGGTTTTTAGAAGTACTTCGGCATGATGTTTCAGGTGTTTGCAAACCGTTTCACTTTCTGGCATCTGTCTGAACGTCCTTTCGTACATCGCACCCAACACGTCATCGAGCTCAACAGCCGTTAGTGATTTCAAGTAAACCCCAAAAACATCCCGCAGCTCTAACGGTATCCGGCCACCGTCGGCCTGGAGGGTGAGTCCGTCGAAAAATCCCGCCACCGTGGCCCCAACGACATCGTCGCTCGCCCATGCCACCGCACCGACGCCGTCGACTCGGTCCAGCCGCATTTTCACCGAGAGGTTGAGCAGAAACACCAAAAGCGCCTGAAGGATGACGTCGGCATCGTCGGATGCTCCGGCAAAAAGAGGGCCATAATTTCTGACCGTTATCAGGCGCACCTCGGTGGACTTCCCGTCGATTCTCGCAATGAAATCACCGGCAGCGTGGTGCCAGGCGGAAATGTGCTCGAAAGTTTCCAGGTCATAGAAGACCGTTAGGATCCGGGCCGCCTGACGGTAAATATCGCGCCGGGCCGTGTCAGAGAGGCGGTAGGCCCCTTTGAGCGGATCCCAGACGAGGAGCCGATCGTTGTCTTCGACTGGTTCCCCGGATAGATGAAACTCGTGAAATCCCTCCAGCCATTGTCCGATAAACATCCCCACCGCTCCTGACCGTCCCGGCAGGTGTACGGTACCCCGGCGATACACTTGCGGTAAAAAACCAAAGGGGAATCTGCGGTTGAGCGACCGGATGTTGTCGAAGTCCTTCTGAAGGTAGGCGCAGCCGTCAGTCGTCACGGCACCATTGATCACAAAAGACAATCGGCTTCCGTCGATGTCCAGGGTTAACCGCAACGGATGGTAGAACTGGCCGTGTTTTTCAAGGGTGATCTTGACCGCGCCGATTTCCCGGGGATCGACAAGCCGTTGCGTGCACCCGCACACGGCTGGAAGAAGATTCGCATAACGACCCTGTTCGAGAAATCGATGCGCGGCTAGGAAATAATCGCCGTAGGTTATGGTCGCTTGGTTGTCGGAGGCATCCGGGTCGGCCAGCATACTGGGGGAAAGGGGTAGGACTCTTTTCCAAATTGGGTCTTCTGCCGTAACGGGAGTGTCATTCGTGGATAGGAAATATGTGACAGACGGCATAGAGGCATCTCGGTGTAGTCTTCACTGCGCTTCCATCAGGCGGCGAGGCCTATCCCTCATCGTTAACACCGCCATCCGAAATAGGGTGTATCATACAAAAGTGCCGTCGCGACGTGGGGGTAGGGGTATGTCATTTATACCGGCATGCCTCTCGGGGGTGGTGAGACCGCAAATCTGCGGCCTTTTAATACGGTCATGGCAAGCCCCGCCCGGCAAACCGCTACGGTAATGACTACTGGCGGTGTTGCTCAATCTCGTTCATGATCTCCGGCGCGACGGTATAGCCCAGTTCGATGGCCTTGTCACAATGCGATACCGCCTTTTCGAACTCCTTTTTTTCAAGGTAGGCGATGGCAAGGTTGTTGTGTGCCGGAGCGAATTCGGGCTGCAGTTCGATAACTTTCAGATTGGTTTCAATACTGTCATCGACCCGGCCTTTCATTAAATAGGCATTGGCCAGGGTGGTGAGCGCCTGCACGAACCGAAAATTAAAAAACGTCGCCCGCTCCAATGCCGTGATCGCTTCGTCGATATTTCCCCGCTGAAGCTCGACGAAGCCGATATTGCCGTATCCCTCTGAAAAACCCGGCCGCACCTTGACCGCACGTTTATTGTATTCCAGGCATTTTTCCATGTCGCCGCGCTGCAGGCTGATCCCACCCAGTTGAACGTAAGCCTCGGCCAAGTTGAAACTGCACTCGATGGCTTTAAAGAACTCCTTCTCGGCCTCGTCATACTTCTTCTGGCCAGCCAGCGCCACACCGAGATTGTAATGCGAAACGCCGCAGTCGGGGTTGGAGGATATCGCCGCCCGTTGCTTGGCAATATATTCCTGAACATTTTTTGCCTGTGTCATCATGATTCTCCTTAATGTCAAATTACCAAGGCGCCCCATCCGTCGAGCGTTCCGTTCGGATCGACCACCATGAAATTAGGAAAGGGGCTTTTTATTATACCCGGTTCTAAATGTCAATGCCTGCTGGTCGGTAACAATACTCTCGAGCCTGCTAACCCTTTTTAATCAGGCGTATTTTACCTTGACAAGCACATGCCTTTTCTCTACCGTAACGAAAATCCCGTCACGCTGCACAGAAAGGGGGAAGACCATGCTCGAGGGATGTTATACAGCCATCGTCACACCGTTCGACGGTGAAGATGTCGATTACGAGGGTCTCAACAGACTTGTTGATTTTCAGATCGCCGGCGGTATCAACGGCGTTCTGGCCGTGGGAACCACCGGGGAGAGTCCGGTGTTGACCTGGCAGGAACACAATCGTGTCGTCGAAGCCATTGCCAGCCGCACCAGAAACAAATGCCGATGTATCGCCGGTACCGGCAGCAACAACACGCGTGAGGCACTGGCAGCCACCGAGCATGCCGTTAAAGCCGGCGTCGACGCCGTGCTTTTGGTCGACCCTTACTATAATGGCCCCAGTTCCCTCGAAATTAGAAAAGAGTACGTCGCCCCGGTCGCCGCAGCCTTCCCGGCGGTCCAGGTCATCCCTTATGTCATTCCCGGACGAACGGGCGCCCAGCTGTTGCCGGAAGACCTGGCCTTACTCAACAAGGCCCATCCAAACGTCAGAACCGTAAAAGAGGCCACCGGTAACCTCGACAACATGAGACGTACCCGGGTCTGTTGCGGCCCTGACTTCACCATTCTTTCCGGCGACGACGGCATGACTTACGACATGATGACCGATAGCCAGATCAAAGCCGCCGGGGTCATTTCGGTTGCCAGCAACGTCGCCCCCGGTGCCGTTTCCCGCTTGGTGCAGTTGCTCCAGCAGGGAGAGGTAGACAACGCCCGAAAACTGGCCGCCGCATTAGAGCCCCTCTTTGGACTCGTGACGGTCAAAACCACTGAAAAGACCCCTTTCGGAGATATTGTCTGCCGCGCCCGAAACCCTCTGGCCATCAAAGCCCTGATGACCATTCTGGGAATGCCCTCGGGAGGATGCCGTCAGCCCCTGGGCAAAATGACCCGCAAGGGCATCGACACCGTCATCGCTGCGGCACGAACCATCCAAACAAACAACCCTGAAATATTTGAACCGGTGGAATCGTTTTTCAAGGTCGATATATCGCAACGATTGGAAAATCCCACCATTGGGGATAACCTTTGTTACAGTGGATATTAAAATCTGAATCTGCTGCATCCAGAAGAAAATTGTCCCATCGACGTCTGCCGGTGGGACAATTTTTTATGACCGCTGCCGAAGGCCGGAAGTCATGCTCCGGAAAAGGATGATATCATCTTCTTCCATGATGCGAGGAGATGATACCCAGCACCGCGGCGTCAACCGCGTGAAGGGGCGCTAGGTTCTTTTATCCTTCCGTCTGGCCGCTTCCTCAGCATCGACCTGGAAATCCCCCTTTTTAAAGAGCAGCCATTTCAGCCATTTCAATCCGAATTTCAGCCGTGCGACCTCATCTTCCCTGATGGCATTGAGTGTGGAGGGGTCAACCTTGTAGAGAGTCAGAAATGAACTTTCAAGAATGAACGTTTTGAACCTGTCGATATCGTAGCTGACCATGAAAAACATCTTCTTGGTCTGATCGGTCAATTTGACATTGGGGGGAAAGGATCTCTTCCGGACCACCAGATCGGTCCATTCGGCGTTGACTTCGTCCCGGATGTCGACGCCCTGGTCCTGTCTCCAATCACGAACCGTCCAAACCTGATCCTCATTGAATCCAAGACAGTGGGGCTCGTTAACAAAGAAATAAAACCCGGATTGGTCGGCACCCTCCTGGTAACTCAGGGAAGCCACGCCCAGCGGATAGTACCGGCAGGCCGACGGCCGATCTTCGTAGATCATACAGCCGTCTTCCCTGACAAAGGGGCAGGACTGCTGATCATCATCCAGAAGTTTGAGTGTCACCACCGGTAGATCCGTCTTTTCGAGGAGTTGAATCTCGGTGTATATCGACAAAAATTGGTCTGACGGCAACTGCAAGCGATTCTTGAGAACAATGATGTCGTAAGGGGTCAGGACGATATTGATGCCGCGACAGCATTTGGTGAAACAGGCGACATCTTTATGGCATTTGAATTTAAACCGGTTGTCAAGACTGAGGTGAACCGGCTCTATCCCGGCATTGCCTTCCTTATTTTCCATGATCGGCCTTTCACTCGAAATATCTGCAATATCACTAAAAAAACCATCACATGCCAAAGGACATTAACTGAGGCATGGGGCCATGTCAACCTTGAGCGACATGCGGGGTATTGTATGGATTAAGGGTGACCATTCTGTATATGGTTGGCATTGACCTGAACCCGTTCGGCTAAATTAGCTCTTGATTTAAAAGCTAAATCTACTATATCGCTTGATATTATTTATACTCAACTTTTGATACCGGGAACCCTTTGATATTGATGCGCACAGAGGGTCAGCCCGAAGGAGGAGACAATGCAACTGACCGTCAAAAAGGCCGACCATCTGAAGCCCAAGCCGGATGACAACAAACTCGGGTTCGGCACCATATTCACCGACCACATGTTCAATATGGACTATGCGCCTGACAAGGGATGGCACAATCCACGCATCGAACCCTACGGCCCGATTGTCATGGATCCGGCAACGATGGTGCTGCATTACGGACAGGGGGTTTTCGAAGGGCTCAAAGCCTACCGGACGGATGCCGGAGGGGTACAGCTATTTCGACCGCGGGACAACATCAAGCGGCTGAACCGGTCCGCCCGCCGCCTTTGCATCCCAGAGGTCGATGAAGATTTTCTGCTGAGTGCTTTGAAGCAATTAATATCCGTCGAGAAAGACTGGGTACCCCGCGCGCCGGAAACATCCCTCTATATTCGTCCGGCCATTATCGCTACCGATCCCTTCCTGGGGGTGAGAGCTTCTCACACCTACCGGCTTTTCATTATTCTCTCTCCTGTGGGCGCTTATTATCCCCAGGGCTTCAACCCGATCACCATCTGGGTGACCAAGGATTACGTGAGGGCCGTCAGGGGCGGCGTCGGTGAAGCCAAGACGCTGGGCAACTATGCCGCCAGCCTGCTGGCCGGAAACAAAGCCCACGACGAAGGCTATACCCAGGTCCTGTGGCTGGACGGTATTGAGCAAAAATACATCGAAGAGGTCGGCTCCATGAACATATTTTTCGTCATTGACGGAGAAATCATTACCCCGGCCCTCAACGGCAGCATTCTGCCGGGCATCACGCGGGATTCAGTTGTCAAATTGGCCCAGCACTGGAACCTGCCCGTCTCCGAAAGGCTGATTAGTATCGAGGAACTGATCAAAGCCAACAATACAGGAAAGCTCAGTGAAATCTTCGGCTCCGGCACGGCCGCCGTTATCTCGCCCGTGGGCGAAATAAAGTACGACGATCAGGTTTACAAAATGGGAGACGGTCATGTCGGCCCAATGGCCGAAAAGTTGTTCAAGGCCATCACCGACATTCAGTATGGCCGGACCACGGATCCTATGGGATGGATCGAAGCGGTGCTGTGAATCGACCGGAGGGCAACGGCCCGAATAGATTTAGAGAAGGGTGCGCCATCAGATGAAACCGACACCGGCGATGAATCAACTACCCGCTTTCACTGCCAAAATGAAGAATGCCGATCTACCTGAGGTGGTCATCGATCTATTCGATTATTACTACCGCAAGGTCGCCGACGGCCAAACCGGCCTGATCTACGAACATGACATCGAACCGGTAGCTCCGTCCGCCATCGAATCATCAGAGAACCTCAGACAATTCCGTACTCTGGGAAATAAGAACTTTAAAAAAGCCGTGCGGATTACCCTTAACGGAGGTCTGGGGACCAGTATGGGGCTGACCGGGGCTAAAAGTCTGCTGAAAGTAAAAGACAATCGGTCATTTCTCGATATCATCGTTCATCAATCCCGATCCCGGGGTGTCAAACTGGCCCTGATGAACAGTTTCAGCACTCACTCGGAAACCCTCGCCGCCCTGAAAGTTCTCGACCCTTCCGCAGCCACAATGACATTTATGCAGCACAAATTTCCCAAAATCCTGCAGGACGACCTGGCCCCGGCCGTGTGGCGCACCAACCCGGCCCTTGAATGGAATCCACCGGGCCATGGTGACGTTTACACGGCACTTTACACCTCCGGCCTGCTGCAACAATTGTTGAACGAGGGCATGATCTATGCGTTCATTTCGAATTCGGACAACCTCGGAGCCGACATGGATCCGGATCTTCTGGGTTTCTTTGTCGATAACAATTTCCCCTTCATGATGGAGGTTGCGGAAAAAACACCGGCCGATGTCAAGGGGGGACATTTGGCCCGGCATAATAACGGCCGACTTGTCCTGAGAGAAATCGCCCAATGTCCCGAGGAAGAACTTCCTGCCTGTATGGACATTAAACGTTTCTGCTTCTTCAACACCAACAATATTTGGGTCAATCTGGCGTTTCTGAACGATCTGATTTCAAGAGAAAAAACCGTCCGCCTACCGATGATCATCAACCCCAAAACACTCGATCCGCGGGACGAAAACAGCCCCAGAGTCTATCAGATCGAAACGGCCATGGGCGCGGCCATATCTCTGTTCGCAGGCGCCGCAGCGGTCAAAGTGCCGCGATCTCGGTTCCTGCCGGTAAAAAAATGCAACGACCTCTTGGCCATCCGCTCGGATTGTTTTCGGTTCGATAAAAACGACGGGCGTTTCAGCATTAACCCGAAACGCGTCGACACGGGAAGAGACGACATCATCCAGATCGATCTTGACCCCACGTATTACGGGAAACTCGATCTTTTCGAAAGTCACTTCAAAAAAGGGATACCCTCCCTCGTTACCTGTGACTCATTGACCGTTATCGGTGATGTGCACTTTGAAGGAGAGGTCACTATTTCCGGTCGGGTCTGCCTGACCAACAGAAGCAACACGCCGGCGATCATCAAACGCGGTGCCATCGTGGACCGGGATCTCGTCTTTTGACATCTACAATCGCAACGGTTCACCCTGCCGACCACGACCGCCTCACTCACCTGCCGGTAAGCAGTTGAGTCGCAGACAGGAAACCCACAGGCCATGACCGTACATGCTTGGCTCGATCAAAATCCGGAACCCGGTTGTCGGTTATTGAAATTCAGGGGGGATACACTAAGTTTTATTCTGAATCTCTCTCAGCCACACCGGGGGCACGCCTGGCTGAGAACCAACATCGGATCGGCATCGATTACCCGCCGGGAAATCATCCGCAACGTTCATCGTGAAGAAGCCCCATTGGGGCGGGACTGGTTCGACCTGCCCATGGAGATGGTCACCCCACAGCTATTTCGCATCACTGTAGCGTTGTGTGAGGTGGGACATTTCGAAGCCAAATGCTTCTTTAAGAAAGAAGGCGATGAGGAACCGGCCTGGCCCCCCGGGAAAAACACCACCGTCAATGTGGAGCCGGCTGGTACCTGCTGTGCCAATATCATCTACAACGCATTTGTACGGCAGTTCGGACCCAACATATCGGGCACGTTTCACCCTGCGGTGGACTCTGCCGATATCTCCGCCTTGGATCAAGCAGGTTATGCCGTTATTCCCCCATCGGGAACTTTTCGCAACATGATTGCCAGGTTGGACTTTATCATCGGCGAACTCGGCTGTCGGTACCTGCAACTCTTGCCTATACATCCCACCCCGACCACCTATGGTCGAATGGGTCGTTTCGGAAGTCCTTATGCCGCGTTGAGTTTCACCGCCGTTGACCCGGCTTTGGCCGAATTCGATCCGGCGGCCACCCCGTTGGAGCAATTCATTGAGCTCGTCGATGAAGCTCACGCACGCCATGCCAAAATTATCATAGACATCGCCATAAACCATACCGGTTGGGCCGCGAGTTTGCACGAGTCCCACCCGGAGTGGCTGGCCAGGGACGATTCAGGACATATCGAAGTCCCAGGTGCCTGGGGTGTCCGCTGGGAAGACCTGGCCAAACTCGACTATTCCCAAAGGGACCTGTGGGTCTATATGGCGGAGGTTTTCCTGACCTGGTGCCGCCGGGGGGTCGATGGTTTCCGCTGCGATGCCGGATATATGATTCCGGTTGAGGCCTGGGTCTACATTATCGCTTGTATTCGCACGCAATTTCCGGATACGATATTTTTACTTGAAGGGTTGGGCGGCAAACTCTCGGTCACCCGCGACCTGCTCAATCGGGCCGGATTCAATTGGGCCTATTCGGAACTTTTTCAAAATTATGACCGGGGACAGATCGAGCAGTTTTTACCGGAAGTCGACGAAATTTCTGAGCGTGACGGGTTGATGGTCCATTTTGCCGAAACCCATGACAACCTACGGCTGGCTGAACGATCAAAGGCCTATGCCCGCATGCGCACAGCTTTCTGCGCATTGTTTTCGCACAAGGGCGCCTTTGGTTTCGCCAACGGTGTGGAATGGTTCGCAACAGAGAAAATCGACGTCCACAATGCCGCTTCTCTGAACTGGGGCGCCGTCATAAACCAGGTCGGTGACATTCGCCGGATAAATGCCCTGCTCTATGCCCACCCCGCCTTCAGTGTCGATGTCGACACCAGGATGATCCAGCAAGGTGAAGGCAATTTTCTGGCCCTGTTGCGATCCCATCGGTCGTCCGGTAAAAAACTGGTCATCCTTGTCAATCTTGATGATCAAAACCCGGTCGGCGCCTCGTGGAATGCTGAAGAAACCGGAATGACAGAACCACGGTTCATTGACCTTGTTACCGGGAAGCGGGTGGGGGTCGACCTTAAGGGAAATCGGTTCAGCATGCCGTTGGAGCCAGGAGAGGCTCTATGTCTCTCCCAGGTAGAGAGCGATCTGGAACTGGCCGACAATGCCGCCCGCGGATTTGCCCACGAACCCGAACGGGTGTTGCAGCAAAGAAGTCGAGCCAAAGCCCTGGATGTGTATCTGTTTTACCATAACAAAGGGGATATTGGGACTTTTGACCCGGAATCGGCTGCCCGCCGCCTTCGCCGCGACCCCAAAGCATACTGTCGCGAACTCAACCCGGCAGGGGGAGAGCCCAAGGTCATCAGCTGGAACTGGCCGCAGGATCAGCATCGCGAAGTCATGCTGCCTCCGGGTCATTTCCTATTGGTTCGCATCGATGCCCCCTTTCGATCTGAAATCATCGACAAGGACGTCACTTACAGTAGAGAGGAAAGCCTCCCGAGCAAAGATGGCGGTTATTTCGCGCTCTTCAGCCCCCTGCCGGTCTTTCGCCGACAACGGTCCCTGTCGTTGAAGATCAGCGCCTTTGATCGTGAAGGCACACGACATGTCAAGGCCCCCATGCTTTGCCTGCCCAGACCAGAGGATGTCAGGGTAAAACGTATTTTCAGTCGACCGGATGTATTGAAAAGGTCCTATCTCTTTCTGGGTACAAACGGTCGCGGGGGAATGCTGCGCACCGGCATCAGCTGGGGTGAACTCAGAAGCCGGTATGACGCCCTTCTGGCTGCAAACCCGAACCCGAAAATTCCGGAAGACCGCAGGGTCCTTTTCAGCCGCTGCCGGGGATGGGTGGTATACCAGGGTTACTCCCAGGAAATCGGCAACGATTGCCTGGTCACCTTTCAGCACTCCTACGGGCTTTCGGGACATTGGCAGTATCGTATCCCAACCGGTCAAGGAGAGTCTATCCGCCTGGACATCTCGATCGCCATGATCCCCGGTGAAAACAAGGTTCAATTGTCCTTTAACCGCCGATCAAACGGATCGGTGGCCCGGCGTCTGCCTGATCGCCATCCGGTTCAGATAATCCTCCGACCGGATATTGAAACACGCAGTTTTCATGAAACCACCAAGGCTTATCTAGGGCCGGAAAAACTCTGGCCGGATGCCGTCCAACCTCGACCGGATGGTTTCGCTTTCGCTCCGCAGGGAGGCATCGGGTTGCAGGTGAGGCTTCCCGGTGCAAACTTCGTGTCAGAACCCGAATGGTACTACATGGTCCATCGACCCCTGGAATCCGAGCGTGGCTTAGATTCCGACTCGGATTTGTTCAGTCCAGGCTATTTCGCCTTCGATCTTGCCGGCGGCCGTACAGGAACCCTGTCAGCGGAAATGATCGAACACTCTAAAGATACCGGCAGAAGCGGCAAAGAAACACCGGATTGCGACGGGACCGAAGAGCGAAATCAAAATGCGGAGTCCCCCATTTCAAAACCGGTGACGCCGATCAAGGCTCTCAGAGCAGCCTTGGATCACTACATCGTCCGGCGGGGAGAATTGAAATCGGTTATCGCCGGCTACCCGTGGTTTCTGGACTGGGGCCGCGACTCTCTCATCGTCGTAAGGGGATTGATAGCGGCCGACCGCCGAGAGGAAGCCCGGGCCGTTCTCAAGCTGTTCGGGCAATACGAAAAAAACGGCACCATCCCCAACATGATTCACGGCAACAATGCCGGAAACCGCGACACATCCGATGCACCCCTCTGGTTTTTCGTGGCATGCGAAGACTTGGTTCTCCGCGACGGAAATGAAGCCTTTCTGGAAAACCTCTGGGATGGACGCAAAATCCGCGACATCCTCCATTCTATTGCCCAGGCAATGATAATCGGGACCCCCAACGGTATAAGAATGGATCCAGCGTCGGGGTTGATTTTCAGCCCGGCCCACTTCACCTGGATGGACACGAGTCACCCTGCGGGCACGCCACGCGAGGGCTACCCGATCGAGATCCAGGCCCTTTGGTATCGTTCTCTGATATTTCTTGCCGAAATAGACGCTGCCAACCGCCAACAGTGGCAGGAGCGTGCCCTGAGGGTCCGCTCCTCGATCGCCGATCTGTTCTTCATCGACGAGAAGGGGTATTTTTCCGACTGCCTCCATGCGTCTCCGGGTACCCCGGCGCTTTCCGCCCAACCCGATGACGCCCTGAGGCCCAATCAACTACTGGTGTTGACCTTGAACGCCATCGATAGTGATACCATCGCTTCTTCGGTTCTGGCGGCTTGTGAAGAACTGCTGGTGCCGGGGGCAATCAGAAGCCTTGCCGATCGAGAAGTCGCCGTTCCCCTGGCCATCACGCACAACGGACAGCCCGTCAATACCCCCCACCATCCTTACCAGGGCCGGTATGAAGGGGATGAAGATACCCGGAGAAAACCGGCATATCACAACGGGACCGCATGGACATGGCTGTTCCCCTCTTACAGTGAGGCTTGGTTCAGGTCGTATGGGGAGGCAGGACGCCAAACCGCCTTGGCCTGGCTCGGCAGTGGCATCCAACTTCTCAACCGCGGATGCATCGGCCATGTGCCGGAGATCTTGGACGGCAACTTCCCCCATACTCAAAGGGGATGTGATGCCCAAGCCTGGGGTGTAAGCGAATTGCTGCGGGTCTGGACCCTTCTCACCTCATCTTCGTCCGGCAACATCGGCGACCGGCGGAAGGGTTCACTCCGTTGAAGTCTCTAAAGCCGCCTGGCTGAACAAATAAAAATCGGCACCCATCCTGTGTTGGATCACATCGCTTATCGAAAGATCGGCCGGGAGACCTTCTGATTCGTTCCGCAAACGATTCTTTACTTTCTACGAAAGCGGTGTAATGCTATCAAGTTTGGTTAATCGTATAACCCTTTTTCAGCAGAGGTCGTTTTTACCAAAAAAGGCAAGTAAATTTAAAAGGATTGAGAGGATATGAACCGATTTCAAACCTACCAAGTATTCCCCAATACGCCCAAACCGCTACTGTTTCTGGAAACCCTGGCCCGCAATTTATGGTGGTGCTGGAATCTGGATGCCATTGAACTGTTCCGACGGATCGATCCCCGTTTATGGGAAGACTCGGGCCGAAATCCCATCGTTTTTTCGACGATGATTCGACAGGACCGACTCGAAATTCTTGCAAAAGACGACAGTTTTCTGTCCCATATGGATCGGGTTAAAAAGAAATTTGAAAACCAAGTATTGAAGCCGATGGAAGGACCGAAATCCATCTATGATAACGAAGCCATTATCGCTTATTTTTCCATGGAGTTCGGCATCCATGAGAGTCTGCCGCTGTTCGCGGGCGGTTTAGGGGTTCTATCGGGCGATCACCTAAAGGCGTCATCCGATTTGGGGCTACCCATGGTCGGCGTCGGTCTTCTCTATCGGCAGGGGTATTTTCACCAGTTTCTCGACCCGTCCGGTTGGCAGCAGGAAGAATACCCCGAAACCGATCTCTACCATCTCCCTTTACGACGAGCAAAGGATCCATCGGGAAACGAAGTTTCAGTGACTGTTCAGGGGCCAGCCGGCCCTATTCATGCCATCGTTTGGTTGATCACGGTCGGGCGGGTGCCTCTTTATCTGCTCGATACCAACACCCCTGAAAACTCCCCCGAGATTCGCGAAATCACCACCCGCCTATACGGCGGAGACCAAAAGCTCCGCTTGAGCCAGGAAATTCTGCTGGGCATTGGAGGGATGCGGACCTTGAACCTGTTGGGCATCGAACCGAGCGTTTGCCACATGAATGAGGGTCATTGTGCATTTGCCGGACTGGAAAGATTGGCCACCATTATAAAAAAACACAACCTTGACCTGAAGACCGCCTTGGAGATAATCCCTCGTTCAACGGTTTTCACCACTCACACTCCGGTGGCGGCCGGCCACGATGAATTTCCGATTGACAGCGTTCGCCCCTATCTCACACCGTTCGAGGAAAAACTCGGAACCACCATAAGAGAAATTCTCTCTTGGGGTCAGGCGCCCGGGTCGGGAACAGAAAGTCCGCTTTCCATGTTCGTCCTGGGTATACGGTTGGCACAGTATTGCAACGGCGTCAGTCGACTGCATGGTGCGGTGGCTCGGAGAATGTGGTCCCACGTTTGGCCGGGTAGGCCTGAAGACGAGGTGCCGATCATCCACATCACCAACGGGATTCACATTCCCTCCTGGATATCATTAGAAAACGCGCTTTTGTTCGAGCGTTATCTCGGTCCGGAATGGTATCTGCAGACATGGAACAAGATCATGTCCGACCGTATCGACGAAATTTACGATGAGGAATTGTGGCGTTCCCACGAAATGGCCCGCTCGCGCCTGATCCGGACATGCCGCAGCATGATGGTCAAACAGTACGCGAGGAGAAATGCACCGCGCTCGATGATGGAAACCGCCGAATCGGTTCTGGACCAGGAGGTTCTGACCATCGGTTTTGCCCGGCGTTTTGCCACTTACAAGCGGGCAACCTTGCTCTTGCAGGATCCTGAAAGGTTTGAAAACCTTCTCACCTCAACCAGCCAGCCAGTTCAAATCATCTTCGCGGGAAAAGCGCACCCGAATGACAACGAAGGCAAGGAGCTGATCAAGCGCCTGGTCGGTTTTGCACGACGCCCTTCCATACGGCACCGTGTGGTTTTTATCGAAGATTACGACATTCACCTGGCCCGGCACCTTATTCAGGGTGTGGATGTATGGTTGAACAATCCCCGCCGCCCGATGGAGGCCTGTGGCACTTCCGGCATGAAGGCCGCCGCCAATGGTGTTCTCAATCTGAGTATTCTGGACGGCTGGTGGTGTGAGGGTTTCGAAGAGAACCGGGGCTGGCGAATCGGCAACGGTGAAGAATACGATGATCACCTCTATCAGGATGCTGTGGAGAGTCAAGCCCTTTACAACATTTTGGAAAACGAAGTGATCCCCTGTTTTTACGAGAGAAAGAACGGGGATGCCCCATCCCGGTGGATTCAAATGATGAAAGCGTCGATGAAAATGGCCATGCAGGATTTCTGTGCCCAGTGCATGGTCAAGCGCTACGAAGACACCTTTTACACGGATGCATCCAAACAGTATTTTGAACTGTTGAAGAATTCGGCCGAATCGGCGCAGAGGCTGCACCAGCAGAGCGAACGTCTGAGTAAACTGTGGAAGGACATCAGGGTTCAACCGCCGGAAATGAAAGCAGCCGGACCCTTTAGAGTCGGCGACTTCGTCCGGGTTACGGCGGTAGTGGAACTGGGTGAACTTCGGCCGGAAGAGGTCGATGTAGAGCTGTACTATGGAAGCATGAAATCCGTTGATACGCTGACTGTCAGCAAGGCCGAAATGATGACCGTAGAAGAAGAGAGGGGCGGGGGGTTCTTTCGTTATGAATGTTCGGTAACCTGTGATACCTCGGGAAGATTCGGCTTCACTACCAGGGTAACCCCCCGGGGCGATCAACGGATTAAATTTAAACCCGGTTTATTGACTTGGGCATCTTCTTAATGATCATCCATCACCCGATTAAAGGCATCGATGGTTTTGATGCGTCCAGCACGAAGTTGAAGAAAGGATCATGTTGATGAAACCGCGTTCAGCGTCCAATCCAAGGGTGCTCATCGTCACGCCTGAGGTTACCTATCTACCGGATCGTATGGGAAGCCTGGCCAACTATTTTACGGCCAAATCCGGCGGCCTGGCAGACGTGTCGGCCGCTTTGATCAATGCTTTAGCCGACCAGGGGGTGGATGTCCACATCGCCATTCCCAACTACCGCACCATCTTCAGCGACCGCGTCACACCTTTTCTAAAGAGTGAACTGCATAAAATGCGTCGCAAAATGGATGCCGAACGGATTCATCTGGCAGAGGACCGGGCTTTTTTCTATCTGAATCGCGTTTACTCCGTTTACGGTGAGGAGAATATCAAGCTGGCTCTGGCGTTCCAGCGGGAGGTCATGAACAATATCGTGCCGCGCGTTGAACCGGATTTGATTCATTGCAACGACTGGATGACCGGACTGGTGCCCGCCATGGCCCGACAGATGGGAATTCCTTGTCTTTTTACGGTCCACAACCTCTACTCTGTCAAGGCTACTTTGGCGCAAATCGAAGACAGGGGTATCGATGGGGCCTTTTTCTGGCAAAACCTTTTTTTTGAACAGATGGCCACCAGCTACGAGTCTGTGCGCGGGTCCATCCCGGTCGATTTGCTCGTCAGCGGTGTCTTCGCCGCCCACTTCATCAATACGGTCAGCCCCAACTTTTTGAAAGAGATCATCGAGGGTCGCCACACATTCGTGCAACCCAATTTGCGACAGGAAATCATCAACAAATGCCACGCCGGGTGCGCCACGGGTATCCTTAACGCGCCCGATCCCGTCTTTGACCCGACTACGGACCAGGACCTCAAACGGGTCTATGGGCCTGAAAACCACCCGGAAGGAAAAAAAGAAAACAAACGCTTCTTACAGCGCAACCTCGGCTTGATCGAAGATCAGACCGCGCCTCTTTTTTTCTGGCCGTCGCGGTTGGATCCCATCCAGAAAGGATGTCAAGTTCTCGCGGAAATCCTCTATCAATTGGTATCAACCTATTGGCGCCATAACCTGCAAATCGTATTCGTGGCCGACGGTCCCTATCAGGAAGTGTTTCAGAACATCGTCAACCAGCACCAGTTTCAAAAACGGGTGGCTGTCTGTGACTTCAACGCCCAGCTTGAGCATCTTTCCTATGGCGCATCGGATTTTATCCTTATGCCTTCGCTTTACGAGCCGTGCGGACTCCCGCAGATGATCGCTCCGATCTACGGATCCTTGCCTATAGCTCATAACACCGGCGGTATACACGATACGATCACGACCCTGGACATCGAAAACAACTGCGGTAACGGCTTTCTTTTCGATGTGTTCGACTCTAACGGTCTCCTGTGGGCCATCGGCAAAGCCATGAAGTTCTACGAACGGCCCCCTGAGACAAAAGCCCGACATATTGCCCGTATCATGAAAACGAGTGCCGCCACCTTCACGCACGAGAATACCGCCCGCGCCTATACCGATTTGTACGAAAGAATGTTGAAACGGCCGCTGGTCAATGAACCGGAAGCGACACCATCGACCCCGAGAGTCCCCTCGGGGGTTTGATACGGCATAACGTCAGAAGATTACCCTTTGGTCCTTTCTCCAAATTTCGGACCCTGAAATGAAAACTGTCGAATCGCTTGTGCAAAGCTTGATCGAAAGAGATCCGCTTCTCCAGCCTTACACCGATCAACTGCGTCAAAGGCAGGAACGCCTCGCTGAAACCATGTCCCGTTTGGTGGGCGTGAAGACCAGTCTGGCTGAATTTGCCTGCGGCCACGAATATTTCGGATTACATTTTCGGGGCAATGAATGGGTGTTCCGTGAGTGGGCGCCGAACGCCAAGGCCATCTTCCTTGTCGGAGACATGACGGACTGGAAGGAGAGAAAGCGTTTTGCTCTCGAAAAAAGCGATGCCGAAGGGGTATGGGAACTTCGCCTGCCGACCGACAGGCTGACCCACCGAGACCATTACCGGCTGCGGATCCACTGGCCGGGAGGATCCGGAGACCGCATTCCAGCATACGCCCGGCGGGTGGTGCAGGATCCCGGCAGCCTGATCTACAACGCCCAAGTGTGGCACCCGTCAACCCCGTATATTTGGAAATACGGCCAACGCCAGTGCCCGCAGGAGCCGCCTCTCATCTATGAGGCGCATGTGGGCATGGCCCAGGCGGAAGAAAAGGTCGGCAGTTACAGAGAATTTACCCTGACCATCCTGCCCCGTATTGTGGCGGCAGGCTACAACACCCTGCAATTGATGGCCATAATGGAGCACCCCTACTATGGTTCCTTCGGGTATCAGGTATCCAATTTCTTCGCGCCGTCATCCCGCTTCGGCTCGCCCGAGGATTTAAAAATACTTGTCGATACCGCCCATGGATACGGCTTGTCGGTGACCATAGATCTGATCCACTCCCATGCCGTATCCAACGAAGTCGAAGGGCTCAGCCGATTCGACGGAACCCCTTATCAATACTTTCATGCCGGAAAACGCGGGCAACACCCAGCCTGGGATTCGCGCTGTTTTGACTACTCCAAACCCCAGGTATTGCATTTTTTATTGTCGAACTGCCGTTACTGGCTGGATGAATTTCGTTTCGACGGATTCCGATTCGACGGCATCACCAGTATGATTTATTTGCACCATGGTCTTGGAAAAGCGTTCACTTCGTACAACGACTACTTTGATGGCTCGGTGGATGAAGACGCCCTCACATACCTCGGTTTGGCTAACCGACTCATCCATGCCGTGCGGCCGGATGCCATCTCCATCGCCGAAGATGTCAGTGGCTTGCCGGGACTGGCGGTCCCCATCACGGAAGGCGGTTTCGGTTTCGATTACCGGTTTGCCATGGGAATACCGGACTACTGGATCCGATTGATTAAAGACACCAGAGACGAGGCGTGGTCAATAGGGCATCTGTGGTTTGAATTGAACAATCGCAGGTCCGATGAGAAAACCATTAGTTATGCCGAATCCCATGACCAGGCTTTGGTAGGGGATCAGTCGATTATTTTCCGATTAATCGGAAACGAAATGTATGAGCACATGCAGATTTCAGACGCCAATCCGCGAGTAGCTCGCGGATTGGCCCTGCACAAGATCATACGACTGATGACCCTTTCCACGGCTGGTGCCGGCTACTTGAATTTCATGGGAAACGAGTTCGGTCATCCAGAATGGATCGATTTTCCCCGGCAGGGTAACAACTGGTCTTATCGCTATGCCCGTCGACAGTGGCATCTGGCAGACAACGTTAACCTTAAGTATCACCAATTGTACGCCTTCGACCGGCAGATGATTTCTCTGGTTCATACCTTCAAAATATTTGATTCCGCTTGGCCGAAGCTATTATACGAACACAACGACAACAAAATTCTTGCGCTGGAACGGGGTAATTTGGTCTTCGTCTTCAACCTGCATCCCGATCGATCTCACCCGGACTACAAGATCGATGCCCCGGGTGGGAAATACCGCATGATTTTGAACAGTGACGACCTCCAGTTTGGCGGACATGGACGTTTGGCGCCGGACCAAGTTCATTTTACCGCCACCGAAGAGGAAGGGGCCGGCAAAAGAGAACGGCTGAGTCTCTATCTGCCCAGTAGAACCGGACTCGTTCTTGAGCCGTTCGATTGACCTTTTGAAAGGGATTTAACGGTTTTCGGTTTAGCAGAGGAAGACTGGTTCAATACTTGAAGGATTGATAATACTTTAAAACCCGCTCGACATATGCCTCGGTCTCTTTGTAGGGAGGAATCGAATTGTTGTAGCGTTCAACCGCCGACGGTCCGGCATTGTAAGCGGCCAGAGAAAGGGGCAGTTGTCCATTGAAGCGGTCGAGCATTTCCCGGAAATACCGGGTTCCCCCCAAAATGTTTTCCTTTGGATCGAAAGGGTCACTGATATTCATGGCCCTGATGTTCTCCGGCATGAGTTGCATCAGGCCCAAAGCACCTTTTTTCGACACCGCGCGCGGGTTGAAGCCTGATTCGGCTTTGATTATGGCTTTGAGTAACGGATAGGAAACCCCGAATATTTCGGAAGCCTTTCTAATATGGCCGTCAAAGCTTTTCGGTGAATAGACTTCAGAGGAAAACACTTTCTTCTCTTTAATGTATAGGCGGAAATTTCCATCGGATGTGGTCGGTGCATTGGTAAAGTGAACGACACCATCCTTGTCAATACACATATAAATATCGGCATAGAGTATCAATGGCCGAGTTCCGATTAAAATTACAACGGCCGCAACCCCGATGAAAAACAGCTTCCATCTATCTCTTCTGATCATATCGCGATACTGTTTCGGCTTTCAATCATCGTACAGTTGAATAGACTCTCGATACTTTTTATCCATATATCATACACGTTTAATCCGTCTTGCTCAAGTGAAAATGAACAAAACCTCCTGTAAAGATAAGACAATCGTCTCCGATTGATACCTTGCTCAAATAAGGGCCGCCCGCCGCATAGGGGGCCGTGCAGCCCGGTGATATCTCCATTTTTCTCTCTCTACCGGTGACATTTATGAATGAGTAAATAAAATCAATTAAAACAGCTTGAGTTGAACCTGCCGCGTGGCCGCCGCCGTTTTGCTGGCCAAAGATCGCCCTGCCGGTTTTTCATGGGCTTTCAACCGGCGGTCGATGTCATCAATGAACGGTGAGGGTTCCCTCTGTTGATAGCGGCCGAAAATACGCCGTTTACGGGAATAGGTGATATAGAGTCGTTCCTTGGCCCTGGTCATGGCGACATAAAACAACCGTCGCTCTTCTTCTCTGTCGCTGATACGTCCGTTTACCGGTTTGAATGGAATGAGACCGGCTTCGCAACCGGTAATAAACACAACCGGAAACTCAAGCCCTTTAGCGGCGTGCATGGTCATCAAAGCAACTTTTTGGGACCTTTCATCGTAAAGATCGGTGTCGGTCTGTAAATCAAACCGGGTAAAAAACCCGCCGGGGTCTTGCCTGCCGCTGTCGGCCAGCTCGACCAAGCGCTCGTATTCATTACCAATACCGGTGCTATCATGGGTGTATCCCTCCGGTAGGTGTCTGAAAATATATCGGAGCTGATCACCCAAAGTCATGTTTTTTACCTTAAGGCCAAGTTCTTGAATCTGCCTTGAAAAATCTGACAAACAGATCTGCTCTTCCCTTTTTATAGTTTTCAGGGGTATTTTCACTATCCGCTGCAAGGCCTCGGCCAGGTCCATTCGAAGCTGAATCGACCATTCGATAAATCGGTCGAGGGCCAGCCGCCGCAAGGGGAGGCCGAGACCCGACACCAGTCGTTCCAAATCCAGAAAAGATCCAACCCCGTGGACGACCTTCAACCAGGACAGGGGCAAGACGGCTTCTTGCCTGTTTATTAAACTCTCTTTGCTCGTCGATTGGCAGGGGATACCGAACTTTTGCATGATTTCGGCAATGATATTTCCCTGGTCTCGGGTTCTGAATAGAACGGCAAAATCGGAAAAAGCATAAGACCGTCGGGATGGCGTTCCGTCGACGTTTTGGAAGTCAAGAGAATGGAAGGCGATGCCTCCCACCAGCCTTTCAATGCTTTTTCCTACAGCCACCGCTTCAGCGCGATCTGAGTGTGTTTCGAGGATGTAAATGTGTTTTTTACCTTCAATGTCGGAATGGACTCGGGTACGGTCTTTTCGCGCTTCAGAATTTCTTTCGGCCGCCGAAATCAACTGGTGGGCAGCCGATAATATGGTCTGGGTGGATCGGTAATTTCGGGTCAGACTGATGATGCTTGCTTCGGAATTATCGGTGAGAAATCGCTCGAAAAAACGTCGCTCTGATCCCCTAAATCCGTAAATCGACTGATCCGGATCTCCTATGACAAAAAGTTTCCTTCCTGATGGAGACAACTGACGCAGGAGGCGGTACTGTCCGAAATTGAGATCCTGGAATTCATCGACCAGGATATGATCGTAGCGTTGTTGATATGCCGCGGATGTGTCTGAATCGGATTCAAATTGCCGGACTACCCGATAGATCAGGTCCTCGAAATCGCATCTCTTCTGAAGCGAAAGCAGATTCTGGTAATTTCTATAAACCATAGCAACCGTTCGTGACGTTGGAGAGCCGTCTTCGGCGCCCCCGATGTCATCCGGCGACACTATTTTCTGCTTGGCCGCTATCACCTCTTCGAAAATTTCTTTTACCGGCCGATTGACGGGGCCGCCCTCTTTAATGGCCATCTTCAACGCTCTGCCCAGCCACTGGCTTTTTTCTGCGTCGTCAACGACACAAATGCTCTTTTCTCCATGAATTTCTTTCAGGAGGTTGAAGCAAAATGCGTGAAAAGTGACCACTGTCGGCATATTCAAAGAAACATCCAGCGATTTTCTTAATCTATGCCGCATTTCTTCGGCCGCCTTATTGGTAAAGGTGACCGCCAAAATGCTTTCGGGCGGCACCTTTCTCTTCTCTATCAAGTATGCGATTCTGCGCGTGAGGGTAAGGGTTTTTCCAGTACCGGGCCCGGCTAAAACCACTGTCGGCCCCTTTTCGTGAGTAACCGCAAGCTTCTGCTGCGGGTTTAAATCCTCCAAAATATCGGCGACGGATTTTTTTACACCTTCTTTAGAAGCATCGGTTTTAACGCTGTCGGAGTTTTCTTGAGGAATCTCGGAATTGTCCGGAATACATTTTTTTAAACCTGTCGAAGGAATTACAGCCGAGGACAACGGGGGGAAGGATGATCGATTGATGGCAAAGAGTGGGGATTGTCCCAACAATTGATCCTTTTCGCCGGGTTTAAAAATTTTTATCCTGCCGAAAACACCATCATATCCTGGTGATAGATCGATCTGACCCTGCCGCACTCTTTTCACGGCTTCCGCCAGCAAGGGAACCCCTCCCATTTCAAGTTGTGATACATCCAAATACAACAATACGTTCAATTCAGAACCGAAGATGTTCAACAATGACCGGTAGGATTTCACGACCCTTTTGGTTTCCGGACCGAAGCCCAGAATTTCAGACAATATTTCTTTCAATGAAACGAGATTGTAAAAGGACGGGTGGTTCGGCGGGAGGAAATTTTCCTCTCTATCAGATAATTGTACAACTCTGTGGAGAACCCCTAATGTCAGCGGTTTACCGCATTTGGGACACATGCCGTCATGTCGCACAGTATCCTCCGGCTGCATGCGTATGTTACATTTGCGGTGGCCGTCAAGATGATATTTCCCCTCTTCAGGGTAAAATTCCACTGTCCCTGAAAACCGGCCCGGATCAGGTGATCGTATTGCCGAAAATATCGAGAAATAGGAAAGATCGGTGTCAAAAAGATTGGCCTCTCTACCGAGTTTATGGGGAGAATGGGCGTCTGAATTGGATATCAATTTAAATCGGTCCAGAGCGGATATGCGCCAATTCATAGGGGGGTCTGAAGAGAGTCCGGTCTCCACTGCATAAATATTCGGCGTCAAATCTTCAAAACATTCTTCGATAGAATTGAATCCTGATTTGGATCCGAGGACCGAGAACCAGGGCGTCCAAATGTGTGCCGGCACGAGATGGCCGTTGTCGTCGGTATCCAACACTATTTCGAGCAAATGTTTCGCATCCAAACCCAATATCGGCCGACCGTCTGATCTAAGATTTCCGACTTTTTCAAGGGCCCTGTTGAACCGGGTTGCAGATGCTAGGTCTGGCAAAAAAATGAGGTTGTGGTTTTTTCGGGTTTGATCGTTTTTCTTGTAAATACAGCTGATCTCTGCCACCAACATAAAACGGACTGTCTGCCGGCAGGAGGGTGGAACCTGCCGGTCACAGTGGCGGGATATTTCCTTTTTCAGGCGGAACAATCCCGCTTCAGCCGGCTCTAATTTTTTAATGATTTCGTCATACCATTCAGGGTGGGTGAAATCACCCGTACCGACCACTGTAATGCCTTTCAATTGGGCAGCAATGTGCAGCTGCTCAAAATCGAGATTTTTAGAAGTTGCCCGTGAATATTTGGAATGAATATGAAAATCAGCACTGAATTTCATTTTATTTTCAAATGAGCCCTTTGATTTGACGGTCGGGATCCGGATTGGAAAAATGATCTTGTCATGGAGGGGTAATTACGCTATATATATCCACTTTTATTTAATAAAACCACCATATATGGTTGTATGACCAATAATATCCTCGATAGGATATCATTCCATGGGTTTACTGTCACCAAATGTTTCGATTACGCGTTACATCGTTCGCGGCCGTTTGAACGATCCGGTGATCGACACCATAGAAAATACACTAAAAAAACACTCCATATCGGATATAGACGGAGATGCCGTCGAAAAATCGTGTGGTTGGACATCTTTTGAAAAACCCTATAGCCCAGAATTTGAAGGATCGACTTTCGTTTTCGGAACTTACCTCGTATTTTCAATGCGCATCGACAAAAAGAGCATTCCTTCCAAAATTTTAAAAAAACATTATTCGCTCGAAGAAACCAAGAGACTGGCAGAAAGCGGCCGTCAATTCATATCCCGTAACGAAAAAAAACTCGTTAAGGAACAAATCATACATTTTCTGAGCCTTCGCATTCCGGCAACACCGAATGTCTATGACGTGATTTGGAATTATGAAGAAGGAAAACTCTGGTTTCTTACAAACCTTAAGGCGGCGAATGAAGATTTCGAAATTCTTTTTTCGGAAGCCTTCAAGCTTTCACTCATCCGTTTCTTTCCGTATACAGCTGCCGAACTGACGGCTGATTTGACTGACCCGGAGCGGGACAGACTATCCCGGTTGTCACCAACCACATTCTCTTTATAGAGTCACAGATGATCGATATAGCTATAGCCTATAACCGTTATCGTTTTCTTGGAAATGAGTATTTGACCTGGCTCTGGTTTATTATTGAAAACGACAGAAATAAAATGAAGCAGTTGGATAAAGATTTTACATCCCTTGAAATAGGCAACCGGATGGTCCTCGAAAATCGTCACGGCGAGGGTCTCGAAACGATTACGATAAAAGGCGACGAAGCCAGCCTCGAAGAAGGAATTATCGCACTTAAAAAAGGGGCACTAGTAAACGAAATCAATCTTATCTACCGCTGCGGCGACCAGGATTGGCAGTTCACCATCAAGGGGGAAAGCCTTAATTTAAGCAGTTTAAGAACCCCGGATACCGGCATCGTCGAGACAAAGGAGGATATCGAGGGAGCCGTACTGGAAAAAATATATCTGTATCACAGAATTGTCGAATTTATTGAACGATCTTTTCAACTTTTTATAAAATATAGATTATCCGATAGTTGGGATACAAAGCTCGTTCCGCTCGTAAAAGGGTGGATATCCAAATCCCAGTAAATCAGGCCCATGAATAGAAATATATCTTTTGTTGATAAAATAGCTGATACCCTATTCACAAGTTGTCAATATCTTGACAACTTGTGAACAGCATCTTTTTTTGTGTTCATATCCAAGCTGCTGTTGAATAATGTCAATATTAGAATTAGTCTTTTTTTACAATATAAATCGACATTAATTTTAATACGTTATGGTCTTGTTGCTGTTATTGTCACCCTCTTTTATTACTTTTTATCTTTAATTCATAAATGAGAATATGAGGATGACCCTATGAAGTTTACCATCAAAAAAACTGACATTCTGAACATTTTGTCCAAGGTGCAAGGAATTGCTGGCCGAAAAACAAATTTGGCGATCACCACCAATATCCTAATTGAAGCTGTGGACAAACAAATCGTTATCAGAGCGACCGATCTCGAAACAGGATTTGAAGGCCATTTTCCTGCCGAAGTGGAATCAAAAGGAACCATCGCCATTAATGCCAGGAAGATGTTTGAAATAGTTAGAGACTTTCCCAGCGAAGAAATTCATATCAATGAAATTGAAAATCATTGGATAGAAATAGGTAACCAGAATGTTGAATATCACTTGGTCGGCATGAAATACGAAGATTTTCCCTTGATTCCCAAATTTGAGGATCTTTCTTTCATCGATATAAAAAGTGATGGACTGAGGAATATGATTGAAAGAACCGTTTATATCAGCGGGACCACTGATGATAAACGGGCCCATATCATAGGGGTTTACATGGAGACCTTGCGGGAAGAAGAAGTCGGTATCATTAGAATGGTATCGACAGACGGCAGTCGTTTGGCCAAGGACGATTTTTCATTCGAGGGAGAAGCGCCCTTGGCGACGGGTGAAGGAATTTTGATACCGAAAAAGGGTTTATACGAAGTGGCTAAATTTCTCGACCAGGGAAATTCGGTTAGAATCGGCGTCAAGGACAACAATTTGGTAATAAAGAAGCAGGAAGAAACCCTTATCATCCGGCTTTTAGAGGGTGATTTTCCAGAATACAAAGATATCATAATCAACAAAGAGACCGCCATACCCGTCAAACTCAGCCGACAGCAATTTTTGATGATGCTCAAAAGGATGTCGATTTTGTCGACCGAAGATTATAGAAGTGTTATTTTCAATTTTATGAAAGACAAACTGGTTATTACATCCACCAATCCCGACATTGGAGAGTCAAAGGAAGAGATGCCCATCGATTTTAAACATGATAATATTGAAGCGGCGTTTAATCCGCGCTATTTTATCGATGCCCTGAACGTTATTGACGCAGAAACGGTAAATCTGCACATAATCGATGATGAGATGCCCTGCAAATTGACGGCGGAGGGTGATCAGGACTTCATAACCGTAATTATGCCGATGAGAATATGAAAAAAAATAAAGACAATTTCAATTACAACGAAGACAATATAAAGATACTCGAAGGTCTCGAAGCCGTTCGAAAACGTCCATCCATGTATATCGGCAACGTCGATATCGCCGGACTTCATCACCTTGTTTATGAAGTCGTGGACAACAGCATCGATGAAGCGATGGCAGGATTCTGTGACCATATCGATGTTATCATACATGAGGATAACAGTGTCAGTGTTTCGGACAATGGAAGGGGAATACCCGTCGGAATTCATAAAACCGAGGGTGTACCGGCTGTGGAAGTCGTTATGACCAAACTGCATGCCGGAGGTAAATTTGACGATCACTCCTACAAAGTTTCGGGAGGATTGCACGGCGTGGGGGTTTCCGTCGTAAACGCGCTGTCTTCTTTCTTGGAAGTTGATATATACAACAATGGTAAAATTTATCATCAGACCTATGAGAAAGGGCGAAAAACCAGCGAACTGAAAATAACGGGAAAGACGCGGAAACGCGGAACGAAGGTCCATTTCATTCCCGATGCGGAAATATTTGAAAACACAGATTTTTCTTATGATATACTTGTCCGGCGGCTCAGAGAGTTGGCTTTTCTCAACAAAGGGATCAAAATTGTAATTAAGGACGAAAGAGCGGAGAAGAATGAAGAATTTTACTACAAGGGAGGTATTCGGGAATTTGTGGAGTATTTGAATAGAAGGCACACATCTATTCATAAACCGATTATTGTAGAAGGCGAGAGAAACGAAGTTCAAATTGAAGCGGCCATTCAATACAATGATACCTATAACGAAAAACTATTGTCATTTGCAAACAACATCCACACCACCGAAGGTGGTTTTCATCTGATAGGGTTTAAGGCGGCTTTGACAAGAACCATTAATCAGTATGGTTCCAATGGAAATCTGCCCAAGAATCTGCAGGCGAAAATTACCGGAGATGACGTGCGCGAAGGTTTAACGGCCATTATAAGCATCAGAATAAAAAATCCGCAGTTCGAAGGGCAGACGAAAACCAAATTAGGAAACAGTGAAGCTAAAGGTTTGGTAGAATCATTGGTCAATGAGAAATTGGCCATTTTCTTTGAGGAGAATCCAGCTGTCGCCAAGAAAATTATAGCCAAAGGTGTCGAGGCCGCCCGCGCCAGGGATGCCGCCCGCCGCGCACGAGATATTGCCAGGAGTAAGGGTTCGCTCATTGACTCCACGCTGCCTGGAAAATTGGCCGAGTGTCAGAACCCGGACCCTAAAGAGAGGGAATTGTTCTTGGTTGAAGGTGATTCCGCCGGTGGCAGTGCCAAGCAGGGTAGAGATCGCAAATTTCAAGCCATATTGCCGCTCAAAGGCAAAATTCTCAACGTTGAAAAGGCCCGATTCGACAAAATACTGAGAAGTGAAGAAATAAAGAATATCATTACGGCACTTGGGACCGGGGTAGGAGAGGAAGAATATAATATAGAAAAAATAAATTATCATAAAGTCATCATAATGACCGATGCCGATGTCGACGGTTCCCACATACGAACCCTTTTGCTGACGTTCTTTTATAGACAAATGCCAGAACTTGTTGAACACGGGTACCTGTACATTGCACAGCCGCCATTGTTGAAAGTAGGCAAAGGAAAAAATGAAGTCTATCTCAAAAACGAAACGGACTTTAATGATTATGTGGTAAAACGCGTTTGTGAGAGTAAAAATATTCAAACCGGTTCGGACGAAACAATAAGCGGGCATAAACTCTATGTTTTCCTGTGTAATCTGTCGGAATATATGCTCGTAAAGGAAAAAATGGAAAGGCAGGGTATAGATCCTGAATTTATTGAATTTCTCGTAAAGGAAGGAGTGGAAGATAAAAATATTTTAGAAAGCCAAGAGCGTATGTTGCAGTTAAATGAAAAGCTCAGGTCTCGGGGGTATAGGACCGGTGAGGTAATATGGAGTGAAGAAAGAAACGCGTACAACTTGGAAGTGATATTGACCCGTAAGAACAAGCATTCCACGGATTCAATGACCGATATACACAGGGAAACAAAAAGGGTGGTTATCGGCCGGGGACTCATATATTCCAAAGGTTACCAGGACATGGTTGTCTTGGGTAAAAAAATTTTCAAATATGACAATCCGCCGTTCAGCGTTGTTGAAAAAGAAAAAGAAGCCGAGGCGATCGCTATCAAAGATAAAAAAAGTCTGCTCGACCATATGATCGAAGAGGGCAAAAAGGGGCTGGCTGTCCAACGTTATAAAGGTCTTGGGGAAATGAACCCCGACCAACTATGGGAAACCACGATGAATCCGGACAAAAGAACGATTCTCAAGGTTAGAGTTGAAGACGTCGTTGATACGGATGAGATATTCACGGTTTTGATGGGGGAAGAAGTCGAGCCACGGCGTGAATTCATTCAATCCAATGCATTGGAGGTCGGAACGCTGGATATATAGTTCACGCCTGAGAGGTTGATTGTGAAAAGGCGAATATGTTGAAAATACATACAATAGAATCAAGGGATTTACCGGATCTTTGGTTTCAGGCTGTTCATGACATATTAGATCATGGACGTCGGTTCCATATCGATCGTGGTAGTTATGCCGGACAAACCCGACTCGAATATGATTTCTTCAGTGCGCATGTGCGGTATCCTGGCACCCAGCCGTTGCTTCCGGATATACCGCCATCCTGCGGAATTCCCAACCCGGTTGAAGATGCCTATATATACGGCGGCCCCGGATATGAGAGATCCTATATAGAATATTTGATGACAGGCCACAAGGAGCCTGGGGAGTCGTATACTTATGGAGAGAGGTTGACCCGGGCGTCTATCGATGGAGAAAAGCTTCATTGGTGGACTTCCGGAAAGAGCGACATCATAGATAAACGACCGGTCGATGCGAAAGTGGTGTTCGAAGAGGACGGTCGCTTATATCTGAATCAAATCGAATGGGTCATCGACACGTATAAGAATTATGGACACCGCAACAATCAATTGGTTTTGCAAGTGGCCCACCCCACTGATTTGACATTGCTCGATCCGCCCTGCTTGCGCTCTATCGATACCCGCATTCAAGATGATACCCTTCATTTCATCGTATATTTCAGGTCCTGGGACCTTTGGGGAGGTATGCCCGCAAACCTGGCAGGTATTCAAAATTTGAAAGAATATATGGCTGCGGAAATTGGTGTCAGAGACGGTGAAATGATCGTTGAAAGCAAAGGATTGCACCTCTACGGCTATGCCGAAGATCTTGCCAAACTTCGGTGTTTAAGAGAATAGACCAGGGTTTGCTCTTCAGTTATAATTCGGTGAAAGACTCCCCAGCCCTTCATCCCCGTATCCATCTTAAAGAATATTAGCGTTCTTCAAAATTCAATGTTGCGAGGGGTACGAGGAAAGGGGATAACGTCACGAATATTGGTGCTTCCCGTTACCAACATCAACAGTCGTTCAAACCCCATTCCGAACCCACTGTGTTCGACAGATCCGAATCGACGGGAATCCAAATACCACCAGTACGGCTCTGTCGGCATCCCCAGTTCTTCCATTCGTGATTCGAGAAAGGACAGGCGCTCTTCTCTCTGGCTGCCGCCGATGATTTCACCGATCCCGGGAACGATAACATCCATGGCTGCAACGGTTTCGTTGTCATCGTTCAAACGCATGTAAAAAGGTTTGATGCTCTTCGGGTAATCATGGATAATTACCGGCTTCTTGAAATGCTCTTCGGTTAGAAAGCGTTCGTGTTCAGACTGTAGGTCATTGCCAACCGCCACATCGAATTCGAAGGTATTTCCGGAGCGGATCAAGATATCGACAGCTTCGATATACGGCACCCTCACAAAATCCGACGCAGCTATATTTTCAAGAGTCTGTATGAGGGTTTTGTCCACGTATTTTGCAAACAGTTCGATATCGTCGCGACATTCCTTCATAACGCAACCGACAAGGTTTTTAACAATATCCTCACCGAGATCCATGTTTCCATGCAGATCGCAGAAAGCCATCTCTGGTTCCACCATCCAGAATTCAGCGGCATGTCGGCGCGTATTCGAGTTTTCGGCGCGGAAAGTGGGGCCGAAGGTATAAACGTCTCCAAGCGCTAAAGAAAACATCTCGGCAGTTAATTGACCGGATACGGTCAATCCGGCAAGCCGGCCAAAAAAATCTTGGTTAAAATCTGTTTTGCCCTCTTTTATCGGCAGGTGATCCAGGTCGAGGGTTGTCACATGAAACATTTCTCCGGCACCCTCGCAATCGGAGGCGGTAATGATAGGGGAATGTAAATAAATGAAGCCGCGCTCTTTGAAAAACCTGTGAATGGCGAAGGACATTGCGGATCGGATTCGAAACATCGCGCCATATTTGTTGGTCCTGGGCCGAAGGTGTGCAATCGTTCGTAAAAACTCGTCACTGTGACGCTTCTTTTGAAGGGGATAGGAGTCTGGGGCCAGATTGATGATGCCGATCTCTTTGGCACGGATTTCCCAAGACTGCCCCGCACCCCCGGACTCGACCAAAGAACCGGTTACCGACACAGCCGAGCCGGTTGACAGTTGTCTGACATCCGCATAGTTGTCCAGGTCGTCATTAGCGATGACTTGGATGTTTTTAAGACTGGAACCGTCATTGATCTCTAAAAAAGAGAAAGTTTTGGAATCACGACGGGTCCGCAGCCATCCTCTTATATGAACCCTATCGATGGCACCAGAAGAATTGATAATTTCGACAATTTTTTGGCGATTCATAGCGTGTTTTCCATTGACCGGTGGCGCCGGCGCATGGCCGGCAACTAAATGTCAGCGGTAATATAATACCCCTGATCACCTCTTTGAAGCAGAATGATGATCGATTTTTTGTGGCGATACTTTACCACGGCGCGTTCGAAATCAGCCGCATTTTGAATGGTGAAATCGTTGATACGGCGGACGACATCACCGGCCTTGACGCCGATTTCCGCCAGATACGATTGAGGGTTGATCTTGGCCACCATGACGCCAGTTTCGGCCGAGATAGCATATTGACTGCGGTTGGTTGCCGTAAGATTTTCAACCTGCAAACCCAGGAGCCGGAAACCAAGGCTTTTGGCTTGTTCCATCGGAAACAACATCGCCTGGACAGAGAGTTTCAGCAACTGGCCATTGCGCCAGATTTTCAGACTCAGAGAATCTCCGGCGGAATGGCTGCGCATGACGGCCTGATAGTCGTCGTCTGTCGTTATTTTGCGGTTTTCAAGGGCCACAATGACATCCCCCTCGCGAACACCTGTTTTGGCCGCCGGGCTCCCGCTCTCAACCGATTTGACCAAGACACCGGATATATCCTTCAGCCCCATGTAACGGGCCAGACCAGCATCAATGTTTTGTACGATAATCCCGATCCAAGCTTCGATAACCTCGCCATGGGTGATCAGGTCGGAAATAATCTTGCGCGCCTTGCTGATCGGAATGGCAAAGCCGATCCCCTGAGCTTTGGCATAAATGGCGGTATTGATCCCGATCAAGTCACCGTTGATATTCAGCAACGGGCCCCCGCTGTTGCCGGGATTGATGGATGCATCTATTTGTATGAATTCGTGGAATATACGATCGTCGGTACGGATACTGCGGTTCAAGGCGCTGACCACACCTGTGGTAACCGTGTGTGAGAAACCGAAGGGATTACCGATGGCAATCACTGTTTCACCGATCATCAGATCCTCACTGCTCCCCATGGGAACTGCAGGAAGACCATCGACTTCTGTAATTTTGAGCACGGCCAGATCGAAGTCGGGATCCGCTCCGATGATTTCGGCTTCGAGTTCTCTTTCATCCTGGAGAGTCACTTTTATTGTGCCAGCGTTGCTGATCACATGGGCGTTCGTTATGATCAGTCCTCTCTCACCGTCGATGATTACCCCGGAACCCAGGGTGCTCCGTTCGGGTTGTTGTTCAAAGTAAGGGTCAAAGAAATCTTTGAAAAAAGAGTCGAAAAAAGGATTGAGCCCGAAACCCGAAAAAGGACCGGTGCGCTTGCGAACGGAAATGACCGAACTTATGTTAACGACTGCCGGGCTGACCCTGCGCACGGCCAAAACGATGGGGCTTTCGCGGTTATTGTCGGTGCCATAAGCCCCGGTTGGGGAGAGACTGAAACCAGCCGCTAATAGGAAAAACACAACACTCAATGCGCAACGGAATCTGAATGGCATTTTCTACTCTGGAGTGAGAATGATTAGCACTGCGATCTTTACAGGGAAGATCGCCGAACGATACGGCACTTATCAAAAAAATCAAATTGAATCATTAGCATGAGAAAACCGACCATTCAAGACATCCTGTCCACAATCGAACAACCCAGTCGATATTTAGGTACGGAGACGAACGTCATCCGCAAGGACTTCAGCCAGGTCGAACTCCGTGTGGCCCTGGCATTTCCGGATCTTTACGACATCGGTACCTCACATTTCGGGATGCAAATTCTCTACCATATGCTCAACCAACGCTCAGACACGCTGGCGGAAAGGGTATTCGCCCCGGGAATCGACATGCAGGCCACTCTCAAGGCTTCCGGGATACCGCTGGCCAGCCTGGAATCGGGGCGAGCCTTGGGAGATTTTGACATCATCGGTTTTAGCCTTCTGTATGAACTTAATTACACCAATATCTTGAGTATGCTCGATCTGGCTCAAATCGCCTTCCTGGCCGACCAGCGAAATGAAAAGGATCCCTTGATAATCGCTGGAGGCCCCTGCACGTGTAACCCGGAACCTGTCGCCGATTTCTTCGATGCCATGGTTATCGGCGATGGCGAGATGGTTATGATCGAAATGGTGGATTTTTGGATGGCGTGGCGTAAGGGGCGGCGCCCCCAAAAGAGTGATTTGCTCGAACAATGGGCTCATATAGAAGGAGTCTACATCCCATCCTTTTTTAAACCGGTGTATGACCCGTCGGGGATGCAGAGCCTGCAGCCGGTAAGTGAAAAGTACACCCGCGTCAAGCGGGCTATCGTCCGGGATTTGGATCAATCCGCCTTTCCCGATAGCCCAATCGTTCCTTTCGGCCGACCGGTTCACGATCGCCTGCGCCTCGAGGTGGCCAGGGGGTGTACCCGTGGATGTCGATTCTGTCAGGCGGGGATGATCTATCGGCCCGTTCGGGAGCGCTCACCGGTCAACTTGTTGTCCCTTGCAGAAAGATCTTTGAAACAAACCGGTTATGAAGACCTTTCGTTACTGTCCTTGAGTACCGGCGATTATGGTTGCATCGACATCCTCATGCAGGAATTGATGGACCGTTGCTCTACGGATCACGTCGCCGTCTCCTTGCCGTCTTTACGGGCCGGAACTTTGACTCCGGAACTGATGAGCCTGATCAAAAGAGTCCGTAAAACAGGTTTTACGATAGCACCAGAGGCGGGCAGTCAACGTTTGCGCAACGTAATCAATAAAAATATCGACGAGAGAGAAATCGTCGAAACAGTCGAAAACGCGTTTGCGTTGGGGTGGCAGGTGATCAAACTGTATTTCATGATCGGCCTGCCGACAGAAACCGATGAAGACCTCGATGCGATCGTCGAACTCGTGCAGCAGTTGCGGCGTGTTAAAAAACCGGCCGGTCGCAAAGGGCGAATCAACGTAAGCGTGGCAACGTTTATCCCCAAACCACACACACCGTTTCAGTGGGTGGGTCAAAATTCTCTGGCTGTGGCAAGGCAAAAAGTTCAGAGGTTGCATGACAGACTCAGAGTCCCAGGTATTCATTTTAAGTGGCAACCACCGGAGGTCAGCCAGATCGAGGGTCTCTGGGCCAGAGGGGATCGGCGATTGAGCCGACTGCTTGTGAAAGCCTTTGAGTCCGGCTGTCGTTTCGACGGATGGAGCGATCATTTTGACCATGCTTTGTGGCAAAAAGCCTGTCATGCCCAAGGGGTGAGCATTGAATCCATTAACGAACACCAGCGGGACCTGTCGGAACCGTTGCCTTGGGATCACATCGATACGGGGGTGAGTAAGGAATTTTTACAAAATGAATACCGCAGAGCTCTATCCGGAAAGCTCAGTGAAGACTGCCGTTTAGGTGCATGTCATCAGTGCGGTGTCTGCGATTTTAAAAAAATTGCACCGGTCCTGTTTTCCCGATGCGATGTTGACTTGGTGGACAAAACGCTACCCAGCGGTAACCGAACCAGACAAATGACCAATCAAAAACTGCTTATAACTTTTTCAAAAACCGGTCCAGCCCGATTCCTCGGTCACCTTGAAATGGCCAACGTGTTTATTCGTGCTTTCCGCAGGTCGGGCATTCGGTTGAAATTTTCAGAAGGGTATCACCCCAAACCCCAAATGGCATTCTTTGACGCCTTGCCCGTTGGAATGGAAAGTTTTCAGGAGTATCTTGTTGTTACGACATCGGGAGAGGTTGCCGCCGACAAACTCGTTTCTCGTCTCAATTCGAGCTTGCCCAAAGGCCTCAACATTCGAGATTGCTGCGGCATGATTAATGGGAAGAGACAGCCGGGAACGCTCATATCCAAATACCGGGTCGTTTCAGATGCCGATCACTTCAACGAGAAACTGTTCGAGGCCGGCCTGAAAAAGACCGAATGGAACATTGAAAGGAAAAACCGTAAAGGAAAAATCAGGCGGATTAACTTGAGATCAGCCGTGCACGCCCTTGAATGGGTGTCAACATCTGAAATGCAGCTGACCCTCCTATCCAGCCCTGGTCTTGTTGTCCGTCCCGCTGAGATTGCGGCCTACCTGTTTGGCTTGTCGTCGGACGACCTCAAGCGTCTCCGAACGTCTAAAATGGCGAGCCGCATCGAAAGGGCCGAAGAATCCGAAGAAACTCAACCAGACAGTCCGTAAATAGACCGTAAAATCTTCTTGTTAAAAACTGTAATATGTGTCACCAGTTCGGGATATGCTCAAAGGCGGATTCATTTTTCGTTTTTGAAGAAAACCGACACCTTAAATTGCCCGACACAAAGACTATGCATCGAAAACTGGTCATTAACGAAGCTCATCACGAGACCCGCGTGGCACTTCTTGAAGACGGCAATATCGTCGAACTTTTTGTCGAGCGCGGTGACGAATCGGATATTGCCGGCAACATCTATAAAGGAAAAGTCCAAAGGGTCTTACCGGGGATACAGGCCGCATTTATCGATATCGGCTTGAATCAGGCGGCCTTCATTTATGTCGATGATGTCCTCAGTGATCGGATTAACGGATTTGAGCATTTTCTCGACGATGAAAACGGTAGTGAACAGGCGGAAGCGCTGTTGGAAAAACAGGGGGAAGAGATCCCCTTGGGCGATTCGGAGAGCGCCTCCGTGGCCCATATCGAAGAGTTGATTACCGAGGGACAGGACATTATGGTACAGGTGGCCAAATCCCCCATCGGTACCAAAGGCGCCCGGGTCACTTCACACATATCGTTACCGGGTCGATTTTTAGTTCTCATGCCCATGTCCACCCATGTGGGAATATCGCGTCGAATCGAGGATGCTGAAGAAAGATGCCGTCTAAAAGAGATCGTTCAGTATCTGCGGCGCGAGCCTTTCGGTTACATCGTTCGCACCGCAGCCGAGGGTATACCCGAAGAAAAAATTGCCTCTGAAATGACCTTTTTGAGCAACCTGTGGAATAACATCAAAGAAAAAAACCGGACAGTGGCGGCACCGTTCCTTTTGCACCAAGAGTTGAGCTTAAGCCTTAGGGCCGTTAGGGATTTGTTGATTAATGAAGCCGAGAGCCTGGTGGTCGATTCTAATGATGGGCATGAAAGGATCTTGCGTTTTCTTGATGTATATATGCCGCGGCTGAAAGAAAATGTTGAGCTGCACCATAGCGCTGAGCCGATTTTTGACGCCTATAACCTGGAAGGTGATATAACTCGTGCATTGAAGAAAAAAATCTGGCTCAAATCCGGAGGATACGTCGTTATCGAGCATACCGAGGCGCTTGTGGCCATCGACGTCAATACCGGTCGCTATGTTGGAAAACACAACCTCGAGGAGACTATTCTGAAAACCAATCTGGAGGCAGTCAGGGAAATCGCCTACCAGATCCGCTTGAGGGATATCGGCGGAATCATCATTATCGATTTCATCGACATGCAAAAAAAGTCAAATCAGGAAAAAGTTTTTCACGAACTCAAAGAAGCTTGTAACAGAGATCGCAGTAAAACCCACATTCTGCCGATATCTGAGCTGGGGCTTATCCAAATGACCCGCAAACGAAACAAGAAACCGCTGAGCCGCATGCTTTGCGAACCCTGTCACTACTGTGAAGGGGAGGGGTTTCTGATCTCGAAACAATCCATATGCCATACTATTTACCGGGAATTGCTCAGAGACAGCAGGGAATCCACCAACAAGCGCTTGACGCTAAAGGTCAGTCCCCAACTGGCAGAGCTCTTGCATGGTGAAGAGAATCACCTGATCAACAACATTGAGAGCATTACCGGCAAACAGATTGTCATTTATCCCAATCCAAATTTTCACATCGAAGAATTTGAAATTTTTGAAACCCTGCAGCAATAACCCGCCCAACACCCCCGCTTGCAGCGCTGCCAGGTTAGGTTTAAAATCTTTTGGGCCTTAGCGTTGGCACCTTTAAACTTGACATACGTATAGGTCTATGATTTATTTCCGCGGTTATGGATTAACCAAACTTTGGACCCGATTATGAGCCCTGCTGAAAACTGGATGGGGTATTGATTAAAGAGGTTTGATCATGAAGAGAACTTTTCAACCCAGTGTCCTTAAACGTGCAAGAAAGCACGGATTCTTAAAACGAATGGCCACCAAAGGCGGGCGCCGCGTCATAAACCGCCGCCGCGCCAGGGGTCGCAAACGACTGGCTGTCTGAACACGATAGAGCCTATACTTTGCCGGTTGAGAGCGGTGCGTTCGTGCCGCTGGGCTATGCCTGTTTTACGGATGATGCATTAGAACGACAGTTTTCAGAATAAAGGTGATTCTCTGTTGGGACTGCATTCGTTCCAGAAGGCTGACAGAATATTAAAACGCCCAGAGTATCTCTCACTGGTTAAGAACGGGAAAAAAATTCAAAACAGGCACTTTATTCTTTTTTGTAAAAAGTCCAACTTGGACCGATCGAGACTCGGGATCACAGTCAGCCGTAAGGTCGGCCGTGCGGTGCGACGAAACAGAATAAAGCGTCTCGCGCGCGAGTTTTTTCGCTTAAACCGACACACTTTGCGCGGTAATTGGGACATCAACCTCATAGCCAAAAAAAGCGCGACAGACCTTGCCAACAAAGAAGTTTACTCTTCTTTAGCCCAAATTTTCGAGTGCATTCACCGGTATGCTGAACCAAAGTAAAGGATTCACCAAGCGGATAGTGCTGGTCTTGATCCGGGGATACCAATTAATCCTATCTCCGATTCTGGGGCCAGCCTGCAGATATTATCCGAGCTGTTCAGAATATGCGTACCTGGCCATCCTCCGCTACGGTATCTTCAAGGGCTTCTACCTGGCAACTCGACGCCTGTTGCGATGTCATCCGTTTCACCCCGGCGGAATCGATCCCGTGCCTTGAAATCATTGCACTCACGATGATCGGTTGCCGCCGTTGTGCGTATGGCTTGTTGATCCGGGGTTCATATCAGCCTTCTTTTCAAAAAATACTGTGTCCGCAACCAATTGAATGTTTAGACGCCAAACTACCCCTTTGCCCAGCGGAAGCCGCTATTTTTATGAGCGGATATCCAATATGGTAACCGCCTGGCCATGGAATGGAAAATTGCCGTATCGGGCGCCCATTTAGGAGTCTTTAATGGAACACACACGCGTCATCTTAGCCATTGCCTTGTCTTTCCTCGTTTTCATTGTCTGGCAATTTCTTTTTGCGCCCGAAGCTCCCGTTCAGAAGCCAACGGAAAAGACGACCGTTTCCGACCCGACCGGAACAACTGAGAATCAGACTACCGAGGAAAAACCGTATGTGAAGGGAGCGCAACCCGCGCCGGCTGCCGTTTCACAACCGGTAACCGCCGAGGTGAAAACCGGGCGTACCATCACGGTTAACACGCCGATTTATCGTGCGGAGCTGACGGAAGGAAACGCGGTTGTTAAGAGTTTTGTGCTCAATAAATATCGTGAATACGTGGCCCTGAACTCTCCAATGAAACAGATGGTGGCGCCCGAAAACACACAGGGAACCGTTTTGCTGACACTTGCTCAAAACAGTATCCCGGAACTGGGCAATGCCCTATTTAACGCCCAAACTGAAGAGACCCATATTGAAGTTACCGACGAACCCGTCAATCTGACGTTTACACTGCACACCGCCAAAGGGGTCGTCATCGATAAAACCTTTCGTTTTGATCCCAAATCCTATCTGGTGGGATTGACAATCGACGTCAAGAACGGCTCGAGCGAGCCCATAAGCGATCGCTTGGCGATTACACTGAACAAGATCGTCAGGAAGGAAAAAAGGGCATATGGATTTGAGGGACCGTCTGCCTATATCAACAACAGCCTCGAGCAGATAGACCTGGGAGACATTGAAGACAAGGATCGGTATGACGGCGTTATCGATTGGATCGCCGTTCAAAGCCGGTATTTCATATCCAGCCTGATCCCCGAGAACCCCACCGAAGCGACGCTCCATCTGGCCCAGAAGTCAGGAGATGTTTTGGCGGCCCAATACATCCTGCCTGAAATTAACATCAAACCCGGCACGCACCAAAGCTTCCAATTTAATATATTTCAGGGGCCGATGAGCATGAGCCTGCTGAACAGCTATGGGAATAAATTAGGCAAGGCCCTTGATTTCGGTATGTTTGATTTCCTTGCCAAACCGCTGTTGTGGCTGATGAACTTTATTTATAACAATTTGATACCCAATTACGGCATAGCGATCATTATCATTACCCTGATCACCAAGGTACTTCTTTGGCCATTGGGTACCAAAAGCTACAAGTCGATGGGCGAGATGAAAAAGCTGCAACCGCTTATAAAGGAGATCAAAGAAAAATATGGCGATGACCGAAAGCGGGTGAATGAGGAAACGATGGCCCTATACCGCACATACAAAATCAACCCGATGGGGGGGTGTCTGCCCATGCTGGTTCAGATACCGGTCTTTTTCGCCCTTTACCGTATGCTCTACGAAGCCATAGAACTCCGTCATGCGCCGTTTTTTCTTTGGATTAACGACTTGTCGGCCCCGGACCGGCTATTTAACTTTGGTTTTTCAATACCATTCATGGATCCCCCTTACGGCATACCCGTTCTCACGCTTGTCATGGGCGCAACCATGTTTCTGCAGCAGAGGATGTCACCGCCGATGGGCGATGCGGCCCAGGCAAAAATGATGATGTTGCTCCCCGTGGTATTTACCTTCATATTCATCAACTTTTCATCTGGTCTTGTCTTGTATTGGCTTGTGAATAATATTGTCTCTATTGGACAGCAATATTACATCACGAAAAAGCATGCTTAGTCTTGGAGGAACTTCATGGCGTTTATACTGGAGCTTGAGGCTAAAAACGTTGAACAAGCCATACAATTAGCGTGTGAAAAACTCGAAATTCCAAGGGATGAACTCAAATACGACGTGATTTCGCACGGATCAAGCGGAATATTCGGTCTCGGAAAGAGTAAAAAAGCCAAAATTCGTGTCTTGCTGCCGGAGGAGGGCGACGATTCACGTCAGCCTGAATACGCCGCCGACGAAACGGACGAGAAAAGCCCTGAAATAAAGACGCATGTTCAAGATTTGATTAAAGAAAACCTTGAACCGAACGATGAAACCGATTCCCCGAGCGCAGAAGATCAAACGGTTTTGGGTAATGCCGTGCTGCAGCGGATCGTCGATGCGATTACAACCGATGCCAAGGTGACCACGCAGCAAGGATCGGATAAAATAAGATTCAACGTGGAAGGCGGCAATTCGGCTGTACTGATCGGAAGACACGGACAGACACTCGAGGCCATGCAATCCATTGTGGAAAAGGTCATCAACAAAAACAATACGAAGAGAATCCGGGTTCAGGTGGATGTCGAAGGCTATATGGAAAACCGAAAGAATCAGCTGATCCGGCATGCCGAGAGAATGGCTCAGAAATGCAAACTTATCCGTCGACCGGTTACCGTGGGCAACATGAATGCTCACGATCGCCGAATCGTCCACCTGGCATTGCGGGGAGACAATAAAGTCAGAACACACAGCACCGGAGAGGGATACATGCGCAAGCTGGTCATTTTTCCCCGGAAAAGTGCCGATAACAAACGACGCTCTTCATAGCCGGTAGCCAGACACTTTATGTCCATATGGAGCCCAGACGGCTTCCTCAAACATCCAGGGATGAAAACCCCGACAATCGCTGCCATTGCCAGCCCTCCCGGCTGCGGAGGGATCGGCATTATAAAAATTTCCGGTCCCGACGCCATCGGTATTGCTGAACGCACTTTCCATCGCCGGCATGTCTCCGGCAGTGACGGAATACCCCAAAAGAAACTCCAGTCGCACCGCCTGTATTACGGTCACATCCACGATCCGGAAAATGAAGAAGATTTAGACGAGGTTCTGCTATTTGTCATGCGGGCGCCGTGTTCCTATACCCGGGAAGACATTGTCGAAATTCAGGCGCACTCCGGGCCTGCAGTTATGCGCAACATTTTGGAACTCGTTCTCCGTCAGGGGGCGAGACTGGCTGAAGCCGGAGAGTTCACCCGGCGGGCCTTTCTGAATGGAAGAATAGACCTGACCCAGGCCGAAGCCGTCATCGATCTGATCAACGCTAAAACCGATGCCGCTTTGCGCGCCGCGGCAAGCCAAATTTCCGGGCGATTAGGATCTGACGTCGATCTCATTCGAAACAGTTTGTGTGATATATTGGCCCACATCGAGGCCGGTATCGATTTTCCAGACGAGGTGACGGAGCAGGGGAGAGACAAGTTGATGCTGGAAGCCTTGGAGAAAAGGGTTGCCGATCCGATCCAAAAACTTATGCGCCGCTACCGTGAAGGGCACATATACCGGGATGGATTCGAGTTGGCCATCGTCGGTCGCCCCAATGCCGGTAAATCGAGTTTGTTGAACTGCCTGGTTGAAAAGGACCGGGCTATCGTCAACCCGCTACCTGGGACCACACGGGATCTTGTTGACGGCACGTTCCAAATACAGGGGATCCCTTTTAATATTACCGACACGGCCGGCATCCATGAGACCGAAGATCCATTGGAAATCGTCGGCATTACGAAAGCCCGGGAAAGGATTAAAGAGGCCCACCTGATCCTTTTCGTTATCGATGGTTCGGGCACCATGGGTCCGTCGGATCAGCAGGCCTATGAATGCTGCCAATCCAAACCACTTATTTATGTGATTAACAAAATAGATTTGGTGCCGGATCCAGCCTACCAGTCAAAAGCGTTGCCGCAGAACTGGAAAACGGCGGAACAGGCCGAGATTTCCGCTCTTTTCGGAACCGGCATCGATCGCTTACGGCGTTTAATCTATGCGGCTGTCGTCGATAACCCCCTGGGTTCCACCTCCCATAAGGTTATTCCCAACCTGCGGCACCATGAAGCTCTTGAAAAGTGCCATCAAAATGTTAAGAGTGCCATAGAGGCCCTGCAGGAAAATACTC
Organism: uncultured delta proteobacterium; assembly: GCA_963792945.1. GTDB lineage: Bacteria > Desulfobacterota > Desulfobacteria > Desulfobacterales > SG8-13 > JARFQH01. The sequence continues at coordinate 384,934 of CAWBYM010000003.1, forward strand.
CCATGGAGCTTGTTGCCATTGACTTTCACGCGGCGATAGGGAGACTCGATGAGATAATTGGGTCCCGGATCGACGAAGATCTGCTCGATCGAATTTTCGACCGATTCTGTATCGGGAAGTGAGCATTGTTCCACGTGAAACAATTATATTTCAGAACCGGGTGTGCGCTGCGTGACTCTGGCCACAGGTTCCCGGCTCGCAAATTGGTAATCAAAGGAGGATTTCAATGGAATTTGACCTCGCGCCCTATTTCAGGCGTTATGAGGCGTTGGCGCGGCTGGCTGACCAGGCCTTCGAGCGGGTAGCTAAAGACCATTCCCAATGCATCAGTTGCAAGATCGGTTGTGCGGATTGCTGCCATGCTCTTTTCGACCTGACCTTGATAGAGGCCCTCTATATCAATCAAAAGTTTAAAGAAAAGTTTAAGGGGCCGCAAAGAGAGTTGTTGCTCGATAAAGCCAATACGGCCGATCGTCAGGTTGCCCGCATCAAACGGCAGGCCGTTGATAATTTGAACAAGGGCATCAGCGAACGTGATATCTTGGCTGAGCTTGCCCGAAAACGTGTCCGGTGCCCGCTCCTCAATGACCAGGATTCTTGTGATCTATATGGTTATCGTCCGATTACTTGCCGCTTTTACGGTGTTCCGACGGCCATTGGCGGGGTGGGACACACCTGCGGTGAATCAGGCTTTGAAAAAGGCCGACAGTATCCCACCGTCAACCTTGACCGTATCCATCAACAGTTGCAACAGATCAGCGCCGAGTTGGTCAGAGATATGGAGTCCAAATTCATCAAGCTGGCCGACATCCTCGTTCCGCTATCCATGGCGCTCCTGACACTATACGATGAGGAGTACCTGGGGATCGATTATGTCGATTCCCAGGGAGACAATGCCCGGTCGAAGTAATCGGCAGCAAGGAGATCACCATGACGGAATTTTCACCGGAAGATGTAGAGAAGCGGAAGAAGGCGGTTTTCGATGCCATGTCGCACCGTCGACAGCAGCACATTCTTAAAAAGGGATACCCTAAATGGGACCCCTTTCAGGAACCAAAAGATCCTATTGAAATCCGCAGGGACAAGTCGAAACGGACCACCCAGATGCTGGTCCGAGAATTCCTGCAGTCCCGGACGGATGAGGTCTGCAACAATGCCTATTCTAGGGGGGCGCTCGAGATCGCGTTAGGCATTGTCAACGAAGACGAACGATTCATCGCGATGTACGATTTTTCCTGTTGGTACCGAGAGTTGCTGCGCAAAGAAGGTGTCGAATGAGGACGGTGGCGCATACTGAAGGCGGGCGTCGGGTCTCTGTGTAAGGTGATGGGAGTTTTGCCGCCCCGAATAGGGAGGCGGCAGAAACTCTTTCTTTCACCGTTTTTATTTGAATGTGGTTCCCAGGAAAAACTCTTCGTAGACGGTCGGCCCAAGCTGGAAAATCTCCAGCATGGCTTCAATTCTTTGTCGTTCCGGATTTTCTTTCCACTTCAGCCAATTATCCATGCTCTGCCAGGTCGCGATGACCGCCACGCTCTGAGGGTCCGTCGAGCTTGACAGCGTTTCGCCTGATATGTATCCGGGTTGATTCATGGCCCCGGACCGCAGTTGCATCAGCAGGGATATTATTTCAGGGGCATTGCCCCGTATAAATTTTCTTTTGATGTAAATTTTTGCGATCATGTGATTACCCCGCGGCCGTGTTTGTTTGTTAGACGCCTGCAAGCGGTTCTGCTTTGGGATGGATTTAAAGTAGAGGAAGTCAACTGTGTTTGGCGACGATACAATTATTCATGACATGTAGGCCGTTCGCGGTCAAGAAAAATTAAGGCACCGGTTGACGAGAGGCTGGGCCTGGGGGGGAGGGTGATATATAAGCTGACCGGTCGGTCTGATCTGCCGCCACGCGAGTTGTGTCGACAGGCCATACCAGGACGTGACATGACCGGTTGGAGCAGGAAAGAGGGTCACCGGACCTGAGAAGACCCGGTAACCTTATACCCTGCCAGTTAAACGGCCAAAAAGCTCCACAGGATTCCGGCGCATATGGCGGACCCGATGACGCCTGAAGAATTACACGCCATGGCATGCATGAGCAGGTAATTGGTCGGATCAGATTTTAAGCCAACGAGGTGTACTTCACGTGCAGACCCTGGTACGGCAGAAACACCGGCGGCACCCAGAAGCGGGTTAATCTTCTCTTTCGAAAACAGGTTCATTATTTTTGCAAACAAGACACCCGAAGCCGTTGCGATGCTGAAGGCAATGGCACCCAGAAAGAAAATGCCCACCGATTTTGTGGTTAAAAAAACATCGGCCTGGGTACTGGCTCCCACAGTAAATCCAAGAAAGATGGTTGCCGTGTCGATGATCGCTGTCCGAGCCGTCTGGGCCAGGCGTTCAACCACGCCGGATTCTTTTAGGATGTTTCCAAAAAAGAAGGGACCCAGAAGGGGGATGGAGGCCGGTGCCAGGAAACAGCAAAGGATCAGCCCGGCCACTGGGAATAACAGCTTCTCGACCCGGCTAACCGGTCTGATATCCGGCATGTGAATCCGGCGTTCCTGCTTGGTTGTGAGGAGCCGCATGATCGGTGGTTGTATGATGGGAATCAAGGCCATGTATGAATAGGCCGCAATGGCGATGGGGCCGATGAGATGGGGGGCCAGTTTGGCGGTTAAGAAAATTGAGGTCGGCCCGTCGGCACCGCCGATGATGGCGATCGAGGCCGCCTCCTTGGGCAGAAAACCGAGGGCCAAGGCGCTGAGTAAGGTGAAATAGATGCCCATTTGGGCGGCGGCGCCCAGGAGCATGAGCTTTGGCTTTGCCAGTAAGGAAGAAAAATCGGTCATTGCCCCAAGGCCCAAAAAGACGATGGAGGGGTATACGCCGGAGGTCACACCAAAGTATAGGTAATGCAGGACGCTGTTGGACTCATAGATCCCGAGGCCGAAGCCTTTGAAAAACGGGATGTTGCCGACCAAAACACCGAAGCCGATGGGCAACAGGAGCAGCGGTTCGTATTGCTTGGCTATGGCGAGGTAGACAAATAATGACCCCACAGCCAGCATAATTATATTACGGAAATCCACAAGATAGTATCCTGTGTTGGATAAGAACTGTATCAGCAGATCCATTAGGATGATCCCTTCTTTTCTGAGCATGTGAAGCGGACGAACAGCGGCAATCTCCCCCCGGTCAATTTAGTTCTGCCACCGAAACAGACCTTCGGTGGCCGGGACGATGTTGTTGGATTCCCTCAAACTTCTGATCGATAAATGGACGTGAGGGAGATCGTTGGCGGCAGCGCTTTCATAAAGACGCTTGAGGTCGAAATTTTCTCCGAGGTTGGCAGCCAGGGGCGCCAGGGCCGCTTTGGCTTCTGCGATATTGAAGGACGGTGGACTGTTTGGGGGCGGTTTGTCTCTTTCCTTCATCGGCGGGAGAATTTCATCCGGACGTTTTTTGAAACCTGTTTCCAAAAAATCCGCAACTCTATTAAGCTGGGAGATGACGAAGGCGAGAACCGACAAGCCTGTCATGACGATCAGTGTGCCGGCAATAGCCATAGTCCAGCCGTTGGACGCAGATATTGCATCGAAACCGTACACGGGAACCTCCAGGGGGTTGATGGTATTTTAGAAACGAATTTAAACTTTCTTTCGACCACACCGGTCGAAAAAAGTCAATGTTTAAGAAGCTGCAATGTAAATATTCAGAAATTTTCCTACAAAACAAACCACGAATCTCCGACAACAGCAGCGGGATTGGACACTACCACTTGGAATCGGCTGCCGGCCTTGGTGATAGTGATGCAACAGGGCTCTTGAATCGACCTAATTAGAGATCGGGGGCCTTGATATGTGGCGGCAAGGCCTCGATAGTCTTCCGCGGAGTTCCGTTTTATAGCGTGCTTGAAAGAAACTTTTCGTATGTTTTCAGATCGTTAACGTTGTAAATTTCAGCAGGGTAGTCCTTGGGTAGAATTTTTCGTAACAGCCCGGTAAGAACCTTGCCAGGTCCGATTTCTACGAAGATCTCGATGTTTTCTCCGGCAAGGAGCTGCATCGATTCATACCACCTGACGGGGCTGCAGAGTTGGCGGGACATGAGCTCCCGGATCTGGGCAGGATCGGCTTCGGCCTGGGCCGTCACATTGAAAATGAGGGGAGTTTGGGGGCTAGAAAACTCAATCGATTCGAGGAAGCGACGGAAGTCCGCTTCTGCACCACGAATCAGATCGCTGTGCCAGGCACCGCTGACTTTCAGGGCAATCGACTTGGCGCCCTTTTCGGCTGCCAAAGCCGACACGCTATTGACGGCGGCCGGTTCGCCGGTAATGACAATTTGTTGTGCAGTATTGTGGTTGGCTACGGAAACCACCCCCTTTTCGCGGCCTTTTTTAACGATCTCCTCGACGGCGTCGATAGCAAGGCCGATTACGGCACTCATGGCGCCGACGTTTTTGGAAGCCTCGCGATGCATGAGCTCGCCGCGTTTGTGCACCAACCGGAGCGTATTTTCGTCAGAAATGATTCCAGATGACCTCATGGCGCTGTATTCACCGAGGCTGTGGCCGGCCGTCAGTTCGGGGCGGCGGCCTTCGCGTTGTAAAGCCGCCAGCAGCGCCAGGTTGACGATCGTAACGGCCGGCTGGAGGTTGACCGTTTGGGTGAGTTCTTCCATCGGCCCGCTAAAGCAGAGTCGCGAGAGTTTAACCTGGGAAATCTCCTCTGCCATGTCAAACATCTCCCGCACGTAGTCGAACTCCTGATATAGGTCCAGCCCCATCCCGACGGCTTGGGACCCTTGCCCGGGAAACAAGAATGCCGTTTTTTTCAAAACAGGGCCCTCCATCCAGATCGTGCGTTGTGCGGTTCATTCATCGAGCTTGAAAAGTTTACGCGCCATATCCAAGTACAACGACCGCCCGCCCTGGCAACCGTTGCGTTTGAGAACTTCGGTCGGATCGTGCAGAAACTTGTTGACCAACGCCTGGGTCATACGCTCTAAGGCCTGCCGGCCCTCATCTGAGATATTTCCAGAATGAAGCGTTCTGCTGATTTCCGCCGCGGCAATGGACTCCAGCTTTTGCCGCAGGGCGATAATGGTCGGGACGACATCGAGGCTGATATACCACTGATGGAAACGAACGACGGCTTCGTCTACGATTCTCTCGCCTTTCACCGCCTCACGCTGGCGGTCCTCGATGTTTTCCTCGATAACACCCTTCAGGTCATCGATATCATAGACATAAGTATTACTCAATCGATTGATGGCAGGATCGATATCCCGCGGAACCGCGATGTCGATGAAGAACAGAGGCCGGTTGCGCCTTTTACGCATGATGGCTTTGACCTGATCGCGGTGAAGAATGAATTCCTGCGAACCGGTTGAACTAATGACGATGTCAACGTCCGTCAGAGTAGGGACAAGCTCTTCGATCCGGATTGCAGAGCCCTTGAATCGTTCACTTAATTCTACCGCCCGCTGAAAGGTACGGTTGGCGACCCGTATATTGTGGGCGCGGTTGCGGATCAAATGCTCCACTGCCAATTCAGCCATCTCGCCGGCACCGATCAACAGGACTTTTTTTCCGTCTAAACTGCCGAAGATCTTTTTCCCGAGTTCTATCGCTGCGTAACTGATTGAAACCGCATGTCCCCCTATACCGGTTTCGGACCGGATACGCTTGGCGACGAAGAACGTTCGATGAAGCAGCCGGTTGAGAATGACGCCCGAGGCTTTTTTCTGGGTGGCCAGACGATAGGCTTCCTTTATCTGGCCTAAAATCTGGGGTTCGCCGACGACCATCGAGTCCAGGCTGGCAGCCACCCTGAAGATATGGCGGACGGCATCGTTGCCGGTATGGACATAGAGCGCGTTCTCAAAATCATCTAAAGGAATTTTATTGAATCGGGAAATAAATTTTTTGACTGCTGCTACAGCGGTGGATGTTTGCGGAGCGACGCACAAGACCTCGACCCGGTTACAGGTAGAGAAGAGCATGACTTCACTGATCGTCGGCTCGCTTTTGAGCGTATCAAGAGCCGCCGCAGTTTGGTCGGAAGTGAAGGCAATGCACTCTCGAACTTCAACCGGTGCCGTTTTGTGGTTTAATCCGAGCAGAACGATTTCGGACATAGTTCAGTATCAAAAGGGGCGTAACATTCGCTGCGAGCCCGCATCTCCTTTAGAAAGTCAAATTAATTTCGGTGCAATGCTTAACGCCCGAGCAAAGCTGGCGACCGAACCCATTTATTATAAGTACGATATGCGATTTAAAAAGCTGTAAAGGGCTTGTGATGTCCTTTGAGTAAAAAATTAACGCCTAAAAAGGTGAACAGCAGGATCGCAAAACCGATAATCGCCATTATGGCGGCCCGTCGCCCCCGCCAACCGGCGGTCAGCCGCTCATGCAGCAAGGCGGCGTAGAACAACCAAGTGATACCCGACCAGACCTCTTTGGGATCCCAACCCCAAAACCGTCCCCAGACAGTCTTGGCGTATATAAATCCGGTGATCAACCCGAAGGTCAACAGAGTAAAACCGACAACGATGCACGAATAACCGGTAGCATCGAGCAAGTCCAGCGACGGCAAACGTTTGAAGAAAAATCCGGGATTCTTATTTTTAATGGCCCGTTCCTGCAGGATATAAAGTACCCCGATACCGCAGGCCAACGCAAAAGCGGCATTGCCGATGAAAACGGTGATGACATGGGCGATCAACCAAAAATTTTTAAAAATCTCTTGATTCTGGGTGGGAGTGTTCGGAACCAGGGAGACGGCTATCATGATAAAAGCAATCAGGGGGGCGGCATAAATGCCCAGAATCTTTATTTTGAATTTTGATTGTAAAAGAAGAAAAAAGCCGGCGACAGACCATCCGGCAATGGACAGGGTTTCGTGAAGGTTACGAACCGGAAATTCATGGGCGGCGATACCATTGGCGACAATCGAAAGCGAATGAGAGACAAGGCCAGCAAATATCAAGAAATACCCGGAGCGTTGAAGGTGGTCTTTCTGAAAAAACAGGTATGCGAAATAAGCTGCGGCACTGAGCATATAACATAGGACGGTGATGATGACGAAAACTTCCATGATTGCTTTACCTTATGCCGTCGAAGTGTCAATGGGTTCCATCAGAATTTCGTAGGTGAATTCAGCTCCGAGAACATCGGCCAGCAGACGATTGATTTCTTTGCGTCGGCCTTGGCGGACAAGATCAATCAGACCGGCGTCCAGGAGATGCTCGAAAAGAGGTTTATGCGCTTCAGGTGCATGGGCTTGTGCCAGAAGTTTTTGGCGGATGGCGCCCATTAATTGCAGGAGCACGCGATATTCTTCGCCAAACTGGCGCTCCAGTTGTTTACGCAGTTTTTTGGCCAACGCCGGACTGCGGCCGGAGGTTGAAATGCTAATGGTCAAATCTCCTCGGCGGAGAACGGCCGGAAGAATGAAATTACAGATTTCCGGCCGGTCAGCGATATTGCATAGCAGCCCACGCTTTTCAGCGTGTCCGTGGATCCGGCGGTTGAGCGACTCGTCATTGGTGGCACCAATGACCAGAAAAACATTCTCCAGGTCTGAAGGGGTAAACGATCTTAGCGCGATGCGGATTTTGCCCTCGAGGGCAAGACCTGAAAGCCGTTCGGAAACTTGGGGGCTGACAACCGTTATATTCGCTCCGCATTCCATGAGCGCCAGGACTTTGCGTGTGCCAACAGCCCCTCCACCGACGACAAGGCAGTGGCGATCACCGATATCCAGATTTACCGGATAATAATGCATATCAACCCAAATCCCCCCTACAATTCAATGGTCATCAAATCCTGTGCCAGGAGAAGCTGGCCGTTGAAGGTTTTCCGGCACTCTTGAATCATATCCACCTGATCACATTCCGGGTAAAAGTGTGTGAGCACCAGCTGACCGACTTCGGCCCGCGAGGCAATGGCACCGGCAAGAGATGGCGTCAGATGTCCGTCGACTTTTTGATCGTCAGGCGTTGCGGATTCGCAAATTAAAAGGTCGGCTCCCTGGGCGATGGTAACGAGGTTCTCACAGAAGTCGGTGTCCCCCGAATAGACGACTGAAGAACCGACGGCCGAGTCGATTCGGATGGCGATACTTTCTGGATTGTGTTTGACTGGAAAGGTTCTGACCGTAAAATCATCGAAAACGAGAAAGTCGGGGCCATTAACATCCGTTTCGAAAATATTCAGGATTCCCGGCTCGAGATCAATCCAACCCCCGAAAACACGTCTGAGACCGTTCATGAACTTGCCGAGACCTTTGCCGCCGCAAATTGAGAGAGGACTGCGGCGACGACGATTTTCTGGGTACTTGGTGGCGAACAGCAGCGGTACGAGCTCTCCGGTATGGTCCGGATGAAAATGGCTGTACAAGATGTGTGTGAGATCGAAGATCGATCGCCCGGTCTCGAGCAATCTCCGCATCGTTCCGGCCCCGCTGTCCAAAAGAATGGTTGATTCCCCAACCGTGACCAGAACGGCACAAGAGCTGCGTTCAAGGGAGGGGACACAGGTTCCGGACCCCAGGATTGTTACCGTCATCGTTCCGGGCATTATCGATCGATCCCTCATCACAGGTTATAACTAACGGACGGCTGATCGCAGCGCAGCGTTGGAACAGTCTCACGATCGATCGGTCCGCCGTTCGATGTGCGCCACGATCCAGTTGGAAAGTTTCTTCCCGTTTTTATAGTCAACGTGGGTTTTGATATTTTCCAGCAGAATTTCCGCCCGGGCCATGCTTTTGTGACCACCGGCGGATCCCAAAAACCCGAACCCTTTGGCCGCTACGGTACCGGCGTTTTTCCGGATGCCGTCATTGCGGAGGATGATGATCAATTTGCGATCGCATATCCCTGAAACGATGCTCCAGGTGACGGCATTGACTCGCATGAAAAAGTCGGCGACCAGCACACAGACGTCTGGGGTTGTGACCGCTCCAAGATGGGCGAACAAGCGGTTCTTTCTCATTCGCATGTTATCCAGGGCTCTTTTGTAATACTTCAGGAAATCGACCTGTATCTCCGACATCTCGATTTTTCTAGCCAAAAAAGTGTTGGCATGCCTGAACAAAAACTGAAAAGCGCGGATATCCTCAATAAGAGCGTTGCGCTCGAAGTTACTGGTGTCTGTTTTGATGGCATAGAAAAGACCGGTGGCCAGCTTGACAGACGGTTTTATCTTAGCCGCCCGCAAGTACTCGGTCATTATGCTGGCGGTGGCACCGTATTTCGGACGAATATCCAGGAACGGTGCTTTGGCACCCGAGTCAGGGTGATGATCGATGATGACGTGGGGAAAAATGCCTGTCAGAAGTTCGCTGTGCGACGGTTGGGAGTCGACCATGACCACCCGCTGATACTGGTCCCTGTCGATATTTTCGAGCAATGTCATTTTAACCCCTAACAACCGGATCATGGCGAGGTTATCGGGGCGCTTGATATCATTGATGCTGCTGATAGTTACCCCGGCGACTTTGTGCCAGAGGAGTCGGCTGATGGCCATGGCGCTGGCGATGGCGTCTGGATCAGCGTTAATGATGACCAGCACGGAATCGTTGCTCTCGAATTGCTGCTGGAAGCGTCGTAATCTTTCGGTGGCTGAAAGCGGCATTAAAGCACAGTTTCCTTGTGTTCGCGACAGCTAATCATACGTTGGCCGTGCCCATATTTCAATACAATTGTTGCCGCTCCGCAGCGCTCAGCGTCGCCTGATGCACCCGGGGCCTGGCGACTTTCAATGCGTCATCCATCCCTTACCCCCATTGTGAAGCGGTTGTGTTGTGTGGGACACATCTTCGGTCGGCATGATAAACACGGTGACTTCCCCGATGAGTGCCGGAGCTCGAGACCGGAAGGCCTTGAGGACATGTCATGACCCCCTCCTTGCGTTGGGGGACACTAAAGAAGGGAGAGCACCCACAGGAAGGGCAGGATGGTTTGGCTTTCAGGAGGTTGTAAAGGTAATCCGACCGTTTCGTTCATCAGCACTGACACAATCTCCTTCTCGGATGTTGCCTTTTAAGATTTCGAGGGAAAGCTCGTTTTCGACATATTTTTGAATAACGCGCTTCAATGGTCGGGCCCCATAAGACGGGTCATACCCCTTTTCGGCAAGAAAAGTTTTAGCGTTTTCGGACATCTCCAGCTCGATATGCTTGTCTGCCAAACGTTGCCGAAGTCTGCCGATCTGGATGTCGACGATTTGGCCGATCTGATCCAGAGTCAGATTCTGGAACAGGATCGTTTCATCGATTCGGTTGAGGAATTCGGGTTTGAATTGGGCCTTCAGGGCTTCCATGACCCGGATGGCCATTTCCTGCGGCCGTTTTCCGCCTAGATCCTGAATCCATTGACTGCCGACATTGGATGTCAGGATGATAATCGTGTTCTTGAAATCGACCGTCCTTCCCTGACCGTCAGTCATGCGACCGTCATCAAGAATCTGGAGCAACACATTGAACACCTCTGGATGGGCCTTCTCAATTTCGTCGAAGAGAACCACAGAATAGGGACGCCTGCGCACAGCTTCGGTCAGATAACCGCCTTCCTCATATCCGACGTAGCCAGGCGGGGCTCCGATCAGTCGGGCAACGGCGTGCTTTTCCATGTATTCGGTCATATCAATGCGGATGATGGCCTGCTCGCTATCGAAGAGGAACTCTGCCAAAGCCCGGGCCAATTCGGTTTTACCGACTCCGGTCGGTCCTAGAAATATGAAGGAGCCAATAGGCCGGTTGGGATCCTGAAGGCCGGATCGCGCGCGGCGCACGGCATTGGAGACAGCCTTAATGGCCTCTTGCTGGCCGATAACGCGGCGGCCGATACGGCTTTCCATCTCGATCAATTTTTCTTTTTCACCCTCCAGCATCTTGGCAACGGGTATTCCGGTCCACCGGGAGATGACCTCCGCCACATCCTCTGCATCGACTTCTTCCTTGAGCATCCGGTGAGTCTTCTGTTGCTCAGCCAATTTCTGGTTGGCTTCCTGAAGTCGCTTGTCGAGTTCTATCATCCGGCCGTAGCGGATTTCGGCCACCCGGGCGAAATCTCCCTTCCGTTCCGCCTGTTGCGCTTCGATGCCGAGCCGTTCCTGTTCTTCCTTGTTGATCCGGAGACTCTGAATCAAATCCTTTTCGCTCTGCCAGTGCCGCTTCATCTCGCTCAACTCACCCTTGAGTCTTTTCAGCTCGGCATCGAGCTTGGCCAGCCGAATTTGGGACGATGGATCGCCTTCTTTCTTCAGCGCCTCCCGTTCGATTTCAATTTGTGTTGTCCGGCGCTGAATCTCGTCGATTTCCGTCGGCATACTGTCAATTTCGATGCGGAGCTTGGAAGCACACTCGTCGATCAGGTCTATGGCTTTGTCGGGCAGAAATCGGTCGGTAATGTAACGATTGGACAGCGTTGCCGAAGCAACGATTGCGGCGTCTTTAATTCTCACCCCATGATGGACTTCATATTTTTCTTTGAGTCCCCTGAGTATCGATATCGTGTCTTCCACGGATGGCTGTTTGACCAAAACCGGTTGAAAGCGACGTTCCAGTGCAGCATCCTTTTCGATATATTTCCGGTATTCATTAAGTGTGGTGGCACCGACACATCTTAACGAACCCCTCGCCAAGGCCGGCTTCAGCATGTTGGATGCATCTACGGCCCCTTCTGCCGCACCTGCCCCTACCAGTGTGTGCAGCTCATCGATGAAGAGGATGATTTCGCCTTCCGATTTTTCAACCTCCTTGATGACGGCTTTGAGTCGATCTTCGAATTCCCCGCGGAATTTGGCTCCGGCGATCAGGGCTCCCATGTCCAGGGCTACCAGTCGGCGGTTTTTCAGGCTTTCCGATACGTCACCACTGATAATGCGTTGCGCCAATCCTTCAACAATGGCTGTTTTTCCGACGCCTGGCTCACCGATAAGGACAGGATTGTTCTTTGTCCGACGCGATAAAACCTGAACGATACGCCTGATTTCATCGTCGCGGCCGATAACCGGGTCAAGCTTGCCGAGACGGGCCAGGTCCGTCAAGTTCCGGCTGAATTTTTCCAGGGCCTGGTATTTTTCTTCAGGATTCTGGTCGGTGATCCTTTGGGACCCACGAATATCGATCAGCACTTTCAACAGGCCATCTCGATTGATGCCAAACTTCGCCAGGATCCGAGACGCCTCGCCTCCTTTTTCCTCGGTTAAGGCCAGCAGGATATGTTCTATACTGACATATTGATCTTTCATGTTGGCGGCTTCCACGAAGGCGGCCTCCAGAACTTTTGTTGTCCGCTGAGAAATATATGCCTCGGTACCATGGCTGACCTGGGGTAGCCGGTCTATAGCTCCGGCGGCATCGGTTTTCACCGGACCGGTGGAAACGCCCATCTTGTCGAAAATAGTCGTTGCTATTCCCTGGGGTTCGGCCAGCATGGCTACCAGTATGTGTTCAGGTTCAATCTGAGGGTTCTTGTGAAGCCTGGACTCTTCCTGGGCGCGTTGAATAACTTCCTGGGATTTTAACGTAAATTTGTCTAGTCGCATTTAAGGGGGCTCCTGTGTGCCATCCATACCGCAAATTGGGATTATCTCATAATATACAGGTATTTCAACGGGAAAGGTATCCATTACTTTATACCTGTCAAGTATTTTGGTAATGAATTCTATAAATAATGGAAGGTTGTAATTTGGGTTGAAAAGTGACATCTTTTACCAGGCCGTTAACGCGGTGTTCAGAAAAAAGCCCTGGAATCTTAAGTTGATCCCCCAGGAACGCTTTAGATTTTTGTTTGATTGCGTCGTATCGTGCTTTCCAGCAATAAAACCGTTCGCATCCCATGCCCAACGCTAACGAATTTGCTGAGTGTCGATTTCATAGGTGGGGGAATTCCCCTGGAAAGACCGGTTCAAGGTTTGCGGTTGACCTGCGATGCCAACACAGCAGCGGGCAACAGGTAGAAGGGTTCACCTTCTGAGAATGGATCTTTGCTGATCCTCATAGGTTGGGTTGACCGTCCACCTGCGGCCGTCTGTTTTAGATTGATTGTAAGCTGGCCGTACCCATAGATGTCACCGGACGGTTTGCGGTCAGCCTGGGGGTGTGTATGGAGCAGGTCAGGATCAGTTTTTCTATGGCGTGACGTTGTTGAGCATCCAGTCGACCGAATTCTACACATCGTCGCCGCGTCCGAATCGAGCTGAAGGCAAACTCAGCCGGCAGAGAGAAATCGGCAACCGTGCGATAAGGGATGCGATCCAAATGCAATCGGGCGGACGACACGAGAATGGTCAGTTCAGAGGACGATTTTGGGTCGAGGATTGAGTCGATGTAACGAAAAGACAGTCCTGCTAAACTCAGATCGATCATGTAGCCGTGTATGTCGGAATAGGGTCTGACGGCCACGACGACACCGTCGATCACTGGATACCGTATGATTTGCCTTTTTTCTATCATATACTGGAACCTTAATCTGTTGTCCGCATTGTTCCGTCCCCCCAGATAGGGGGCCAGCAAAAATGGAATATATAGGTATAAGTAGGCAATCGTTACGCTACATATTGTATAAGTTCCCTAATTTCATGTCAATGACTTACTCACGGGTCACTTGACGCATCAATCGTCAATGGTTGTGGAGGGTTTTTGTTTGACTAAAAATAGCAGGGGTGAAAACATGGCATGTGAACATGGGGCAGAGCCTGACATTGACTGTCCGTTTATCGGTATCCGCTCAGGTCGATCCTTGTTAAAGGGATTGCCTGTAATTTAGAGGAGGCGGGGTTATGCATAGCGGCCATGGCGCTTCGGTGTTGTTACTGGTGATTTTCCTGTTTGCCACCGCCGGGGAGGCGTTCGCCGAACCGCCGCTGGAAGGTGAAGTCCTGCCGGATTTTTCATTACCCCTCCCAGAAAATGAGCCCTACCGAGAGTACCTGGGATTGGATAATAAACCAGAATTCAAAATTGCAGAGATCGATGCGGATGTGGTCATCATTCAAATTTTCAGCATGTACTGACCGCACTGTCAACGGGAGGCTCCCGTTGTCAACCAGGTGTTCCAAAAACTGAATTCAAACCCGAAATTGAAGGGACGAGTTAAGCTCATCGGTATCGGCGCCGGGAATTCGGATTTTGAAGTCAAATTTTTTCGCAAAACTTATCATATCGAATTTCCACTGTTTTCTGATGGTGATTTTGTTCTTCATCAAATTTTGGGCGAGGTGATGACCCCCTATTTTTTCGGTGTCAGATTATTGCCGGACGGGAGCCACCACCTATTCTATTCAAATCTTGGCGGTCCCGGTGATGCCGCACGGTTTTTGGAGAGAGTCCTAGCGAAAGCCGGCTTGCCCCCTGAGATGATCAACGGCAGCGATCCATAAAAAAATCGGTTGGACCGAAAAGGAAACCATGCAGAAGTATGTCGCTTTATCGATAGGCTTAATTATCGGGATTTTTTTAGCGGTTGACCATTCTTTCGGCCTCTCCGATGCTTTCAGGGACTACGTTTACGACCCCGGACGTCTGAAACCTTTCGACAGCCAATTGAAAGTCAAGGCCGGCGAACCGGCACCGGATTTTACATTGCCGTCGGTTGCAGGAAAAAAAATTACTCTCAGCGATTATCGCGGGAAAAAAAATGTGGTGATTTCTTTTGTACCCGCCGCCTGGACACCGGTGTGTTCCGACCAATGGCCCGGCTACAATTTGGCCAAGAATTTATTCGAGGAAAACGACGCCATATTGCTCGGGATTACGGTGGACAATCTTCCCACGCTCCATGCCTGGACTCAAAAAATGGGTGCCCCTTTGTGGTTTCCGGTTTTATCGGATTTTTGGCCGCACGGAGCGGTTGCTGACATGTATGGCGTGCTTCGATCGGATGGGGTTTCGGAACGGGCGCTGTTCGTTATCGACAAACAAGGGATCATTCGATCACTATACGTCTCGGATATAAACGTCAGGCCGGATCTGGCGTATTGTGCCGTGGAACTGAAAAAACTGAACAAATAAACATGTGCCTCCGAAAACCGATAATTTCGATACCGATACTTTGTGCGTTGCTGCTGTATTTTCTCGTACTATCGATTGCCGCGGCCTCTCACCATAACGAGATCCTGACGATCGATACCGAAGGACTGAACCGGATGGTCAAGGAAGGCGGAGATTGTCTGCTGGTTTTTATGGCCGCCTGGTGCATGCCGTGTGTCAGGGAACTCCCCGATGTGAACTCTCTTTATGATAAGTTCAGGGCCCGCGGCTTGAGGATGATCGGCATCAGCATCGATATCGAAGGACCGCTCGCCATGCAGCCCATCGTGAACCGATTGAAGGTGAGGTTTCCGGTATATTGGCTGGGCCAGGCGGCGATCGATGTGTATGATGTCCGCGGGGTTCCGTTCTTCATTTTCATCAGAGACGGAATGGTCGTCGAAAAATTGATGGGTCAAAGATCCAAAGCCTATTTAGCTGAAAAAATCGAGGCTTTCCTGTCTGATCAATGAATCAATAAGGTGGGAAAGCGTTTTCACGAACCGTGCGGCCCAAAGGTTTCTCGTCGACTCGACTGTGCCACTCGCCGCTACGGGATCAAAGAAAGGTCATTATCCCAATCGTGCCGGCCGTTCTATCGGCTGCCCGTCTGCGGGGAGATACGTGTCCCGGGATCTGAAAGGGGCTAATGACCCCGGGCGTGATGGATCGTTTCGATAATCTGCTCCGCAGTATAAAAGTCACTTTTGAATAATTCCCTGCCCGATGAAGAAAAAATGACCATCAGAGGGATGGTCAAATGCCCGAGTTCCTGTAATTTCGCCCTCCCGGATTCATTGCGGCCGGTTATGTCCACCTTGATCGGAACAATGTCCTCTTCGGCCAACAGCCGAGCAATCGAATCGCTGTGCAGAACACTCTGTTCCAAGGCTTTGCAGTTCAGACACCACTCAGCCGTGAAGACCAGGACGATGATGCGGTTTTGCGCACGAGCCTCCTGAAAATGTTGCGGGGTGTAGTAAACCCATTCGATGGGGCCCCTGTCTGTTAACCGGACTCCACCGTATACCGAACCGGCGGCGATCAAGATGCCGATGACGGCGAAGACGGTTCGTGCCGCCCTTCCCGACACGGTCCTCATTGTGCGATAGGCCAGCCAGATTCCACCAGATGCAACGAATCCCATGACAATCCACCAATAATTTTTTCCCGGGGGTGCCGGGGGCGTCATCTGCAGGGCACTGACTCCTGATCCGATGAAATAGGCGGCCGCTGCAAGCATGAAAATGCCCATAACCTGTTTAATGAGTTCACTGGCCGGTCCAGTGCGCGGTATTTTGCCCACCAGATCAGGAAGTGCCGACAATATGAGATAGGGGAGCGCCATGCCGATACCGATGGCGGCGAATACAGCCACCGTCGTCAGGGGGTGTTGGCTGGTTGCCCAGGCAGCGGCTGCGCCCATAAATGGAGCAGTGCAAGGGGTGGACAAAATGGCGGTTAGTACACCAATTCCGAAAGAGCCCGGCAGAGTATTTTGCTCCGGATTCATGCGGTAGACGAAGTTCGGTAGCCGAAGGGAAAACAGGCTGAATATACCAACGGCCATAAAGGCAATTACGAGGCCGACGATTATGGTGAACGCCGGATATTGAAAGAGTTGATTGGTGGCCGTAAATCCGCTGACCGCTGAGATCGCGGTACCGAGGGCCAGCCAGAAAAACAGTACCCCAAAGGACATGAAGGATCCCAAAGCGAGGCAGCGGGTTCGATTCGAGCAGGCGTTTGACAAGCTAATAATCTTAATCGGAATCAGCGGCAGAACACAAGGCGTGAAGTTGAGCAGAATTCCCCCCAGGCCAGCGGTGACCAATAACAAGGTCAGGCCCCAACCGCCGACGGTATTGATGGTAAAGTTCAAGCCGAAAACAGAAAAGCCGACGGTTTCTTGTTGAATGCCGGTCGTCGTCGGCCGATAGTCGAGAAAAAGGTTCCGGTTGACGATTTTCCCACCGTCACCGTTTGGTGATATCGGCAAAATGGCTGGAACCTCAATTTCCCGGGGCAGCAAACAGACCTGAACATCGCAGGCCTGGTAGTTGACAACCACCGTTAATCGAATCTCCTGTAAAAGTGTCTGCGCTGAAACGGTCACGGGCAGATAAACGATGGCCCGCTGGTCGAATACCATCAATGGCTTGCTGGTAAACTCGACGGCTGCGGCGTGCGCCGGCGGAAAAATCGGAGTTTCAATCACCAGGTCATCGGGAGGGTTCGGCGTCGTCACCGTGGTGGGATACGGCCTGAACTCTGGCGTCGGAATAATCTGGGCGGCATCGGCCGTGATGTGGTATCCGGTTTCGATATCGAGAACCAGCGCAAGAATCAACCGTTCTCCGGGGCGGGTGGCGGTGACAGGCCACGCCGTCCAGGCGGAAACGACACCCCCTTTGATCGTATCGGGTATTGACGGAAGGCCGGAATCTTCGGCTGTCATGCTGCCGGAAGGCGTATGGGGCAGCAGCACGGCTGTGAACAGCAAGATGAGCGCCGTAATGACGAGTCGGGGGAGATGCATGGATGGGAAGCCTATGCGAATGATTTTCTGTGTTCTTATATTTTCGGCCGGCTTACGGGTGGCCAAGCATGTGCGGGTCTGTCCTTTCGTAAACTCTCATACAATACGATACCCACCGCTGTCGATAGATTGAGGCTGCGAATCGCCGCCCGGGTAGGGATATGGAACGTCGCTGCTCGGTATCGGTGGATAATGGACCCCGGCAGACCCTGGGTTTCCGATCCAAATATCATAAACAGCCTACGGGGTGAAGGCATGGACCAGAAAACACTTGAGCCGTTTTTCGTCAGCAGGATGACTTCGTTTTCTCCAATCTGCATCTGCCTCTCGAAATCTTCAAAACTTTGCCAGCGGTGGAGTACGACTTCAGGCCAATAGTCGAGGCCGGCGCGCTTGACTTCACGGCTGTCGAGTGAGAAGCCCAGCGGTTCGATCAGGTGCAGTTCGGCGCCGACGGCCAGGCATGTTCGCCCGATGTTACCGGTGTTCCAGTGGATCTCCGGAGCCACCAGCACCACATGCCGCTCGATTTTTCCAGCCGTATCTGAAACCGTCATCATTACGATGTTGACTTTTCTTTCCGGTTGAACGTACAAAAACAACCATCGGACATTTTAAGGAACCAGACCGTACCCGGCCGAGTGTATACGCAGTGGATGTTCACCGACATGTTGGGTTGCTCTTTCAAACCGGGTGCCATGCGCCCTGGTGACAACCGCGACGATTAACGCAAAGACGTATTTTTGTTTATCCGGCCGACGGCCTGAAAACCAAGCCACCCGCTTTGCGGGCGGTCGTTGACTCAACCACAACCATCACGCAAAATCAACAGTTGCCGGATCTGGGCCTTCCTGCGGCAGGTTGGGGTGCAACCGTTGATTCGCGTGAGGTTCCACACGGCCCGAAAATATGCTGGTCGATATCCATACCCATATTTTTCCGGAAACCATTCGAAGCCACCGGGAAAAATTCTATTTGCCGGAGCCGGAATTTACCCTGCTCTACAGTTCTCCAAAGTCACGGATGGTGGGAGCCTCTCAACTGATTGAGGCCATGGATGCCTGCGGCGTTGATAGAGCCGTTACGTTCGGGTTTCCTTGGAAATCAGCCGATACCTTCATCCAGAATAATGACTACGTCATAGAGGCTGTCCGACGATTTCCGGATCGCCTGATCGGTTTCGGTTGTTTCGATCCCTGTCATCCGCTCGCCCTGCAGGAGGCCCGGCGCTGCATCGAAAACGGGCTTTGCGGCATTGGCGAACTGGCATTTTACACCTGCGGCATCGATACCCATTCCCTTGACCGGTTGGAGCCGATCATGGCGCTTTGCCGGGCGAGCAATCTCCCGGTACTTATACACACCAACGAACCCGTTGGGCATGTGTATCCCGGCAAATCGCCGAACACGCTACGGCAAATTTATGATTTGGTCCGCCGATTTCCGGCCAACAATATTATTCTCGGGCACTGGGGGGGCGGTATATTCTTTTACAACCTGCTTAAAAAGGAGGTCGCCGAAAGCCTGACCAATGTGTATTTCGATACGGCAGCATCTCCTTTCCTCTACGATAGCCGAATTTATGCTGTGGCCAGCCAATTGGTTGGTTCGGAAAAAATACTCTTAGGAAGCGATTATCCCCTGATTCCACCTTCAAAGTATCTGGAAGAGCTCGAACAAACAGGGTTGGCCAAAGTCGATATCGAAAATATCAGTGGGCGGAATGCCGCCCGATTGCTTGGTTTCTGAGCGCGGCGCCCCGCGCGCCCCGGCACCATTAAGAGAATCCAAACTGTCAGCCTCCACTATTCTTGCGATTCTGCCCGGAATTTCGATCAAGCCTTCACGTCTTCTATGGGTTGTTTATCCCGCCGATTGACGGCCGACTAAAGCGCATTAAGAGCAGAAATAATCAGCTTCAGGCCTTTACGGTGTTCCGGAGGGACCATCAAGGCGGAGAGGGGCGTGTTACCGATCAGGCCGACGCAACTGCAGTCGAGATGACCCGACCGATAGGCGTTTCGGTTAGGTGCAGAGAGTAGACAAAGATAAACATCAATCAGGTTGCCGGTGCAACCGTTTTGATCAAGGTGCTCGATAGTCTGCAAGAATACCGTGTTGACGGAGAGAACGAAATCGTCCATGTTGGCAGCGCCTGACGTCCTGCAGGGAATACTCGATACGAAACAGCGGCAGCCGAATGGGCGCAATGGATATATCTGGCAGGCCCGTTGCTCAAGCAACGGGCAATTCTGGCTTTCCGCACCGTACTTTTCATCCGGCACTTCATTGCCCTGCCGGCAAAGGTCGGCAATTAGATTTGTCGTTAATTGAGGCCGGAATCGTCCTCTGTCGCTCCGCTGTTCGAGTGATAGCTTTAATCCTTCGCGTTGCCCCGGATTGAGTTCCCGGATCAAGTTGTAGCCTTCCAGGGTGGTGATGCTCACATTGGTCGTACAGCATTCGGCACAGTATTTTTTGCATGCCGAGTCCAGCCCTTCAGCAAACTTGTCGTAAATTTGATAAATTTTCCTGAGAAGGGTCAACTTTTTTTCAATGTTCATAGAGGGCCTCGTTATAGTGATCGCCAACATCGTCCCCGTGTGTTGACTTGATAGCTACAACCCTTAAATTGCTGTTTGTTGAAGCAGAAGAATAAAATGAGATAAAAGAATACCATGACATTCTGGTTTGTCACCATACTGTTGATTGCCACCCTTGTTTTGTTGATGACCGAAAAGCTACCTGTGGACCTCACGGCAGTCGGCATCATGGTGGCCCTCGTCCTGCCGGGAATTCTGACGCCGATTGAAGCCGTCAGCGGTTTTGCTTCACCGGCGGTGATCACCGTGGGGGCCATGTTCATGATCAGCCAGGGCATGATCCGCACGGGAGCCGTAGGATACATCGGACAAAAAGTGAGTCTACTGGCCCGTGGCAACACGCGCCTAGCCATTTTGGTCATCTTGCTGATCGTCGGTGTATCATCGGCTTTCATCAACAATACGCCGGTGGTTGTGCTGTTTATTCCCATTGTTTTGAGCTTGAGTTGTGAACTCGATTTCAGTCCGTCTAAATTTCTCATACCGGTTTCATACGCGTCGATCCTGGCGGGCACCTGCACGTTGATCGGTACGTCGACCAACATCATTGTCAGCGATCTGAGCGCCGCGCATGGCTATGGTCCGATCGGCATGTTCGAGTTGACCCCCGTTGGGATTCCCATTGCGGTGTTGGGGATCGTATTCTTGATGATCGCCGCGCCGCGGTTGATGCCGAGCCACCTGTCACCTGTCTGTGAACTGGGCAATAGTGAAAACCGACGTTATCTGGCCGAATTGGCCGTACCCAAAGACAGCCCGCTGGTTGGATTCAATGCTGAAAACGCCTTTCACAAGGACCATCCAACCATAGAAGTCCTCGAACTGATTCGCTATTCGCATGTCTTTTACCCGGGGCGGGACAATGTGGATATTGCTCCGGACGACCTCCTCTTGGTCAAGGGATCCGCCAGTGAGTTGATTGAAATCATTCAATCTGAGGGAGTTGAGCTACCCTTGTCGGCCAAAGGGTTGGATTACCAGCGCGCTGAAAATTTATCTCTGGTGGTCGAGCTTATCATACCGCCTCAATCGACGCTTATCGGCCAGCGGCTGAAGGAGACCCGGATGCACCAGGATCCCGACGTCCATGTCATCGCCATCCAGCGCCGGAACCTTCACTATACTGAAAAGAACATCAACGATATCCATCTGCGAACAGGAGATATTTTGCTGATCTGGTGCCCGGAGAGCACGCTTGGAAAATTACGATCAGAGGCCGATCTGATCATTGCCGAAGACGTGCACCATACAATTGTGCACAAACACAAGGCTCCGGTGGCTTTTCTGATCTTTACCGGCTTGATTGTCGCCGCCAGCACCGGTCTGGCGGATATCATGGTGTGTGCTTTGGCCGCCGTTTTTCTGATGGTTGTCACCGGTTGTCTGCAATTACGCGACGCTTACCGTACCCTCCAGGGAAATGTTCTGCTGTTGATCATCGGAACCATCGCCCTGGGGAAAGCCATGGAAAAAACTGGAGCTTCACAGTACTATGCGGAGGCCTTTTTGTCCTTTTTTTCCGGATCCGATCCCATCTTCGTTCTTGGCGGTCTCATTTTGCTCACCAGTGTCAGCACCCAGTTGCTGAGTAACAACGCCACGGCCATCTTGATTTTGCCAATAGCGATTTCTTCCGCTGTGGGGCTGGGGGTCGATCCAAAAGCATTCATCGTCGCCGTTTGCTTCGGTGCCAGCGCCTGCTATGCGACCCCGATAGGCTACCAAACCAATTTGCTTGTTTACAGCCCCGGTGGCTATCGCTTCAGCGATTACCTGAAACTCGGAATTCCGCTCAATATCCTGGTATTGATCATGGGAACGCTGCTGATCCCGGTTTTCTGGCCATTGTAAACACTCGTCCGGCGGTCGGTTTCAACTTCAAGGCTGTGATCCAGAAGGTTTCGACCACGAGGGGTGTCCATGAGAGAGTCGTCAGTCGTCTATTCGAGGTGGGGGCGGATTGATGACCCTGGGGCGGTTCATTTTCTTTTTCTTCGGCCGCTTGCTTCGCTGAGCGAGCTTCTGCTTGGATTTTTCCAGCTTAAGTCTAATGTTTTCCTGGTATCGGTGCAGAACCAGGAAAATGACATAATAGCCAACAAAAGCCAAAGGTAAACCGAGGATGACCCCGCCGACGGTCATTGCCCATACAATTTCGGGAGCCTTGAGGATCAGGTTGTAAACGGCTGAAAAACTTTTGCTGTCCGCCCAGCTGAAATTATTCTGGATACCGATAATCCGTGCACCGACCAGATAGGTCAGGCTGTAGATAAGCGGAGCTGTGGCCGCATTGGTAAACCACACGGAAATGGCGGCCGATATCTTGTTCCATTTTAACAGCGCCGCCAGCGGCACGGCGATGACGGTGTGCAATCCGATAAACGGTGTCATGCCCACAAAAAGGCCCAAAGCAAAACCCAAGGCGATTTCCCGAGGTTGCCCGCGAATTTTCAGAAAGCGCTTATAAGCCTTGTACAGTGGTGAAAGGAACCGGTTGTCTTTCATTGCCGGCGATATGTGGATGGTTTTTGGTTTATTTTGGGGCCACAGGAGGGCCATCACCCGCTTGTCGGAGCGTTCCGATCTCCA
The DNA here is from genome assembly GCA_963792945.1 of uncultured delta proteobacterium. Lineage (GTDB taxonomy): Bacteria > Desulfobacterota > Desulfobacteria > Desulfobacterales > SG8-13 > JARFQH01. Next base: position 407,712 of record CAWBYM010000003.1, read on the forward strand.
CTATGATGCTGCCGCCTATCTCAAAAGTGGGATGCGACCTGGCACCATTCATTGTTTCCGCTACTTGAGAGCAATCCATTCAGATTATAATGCAGTGGGATAAGAACACCCCGGTAACCGTGGTACCGGTTCAAGAAATGTTCCTGTATAGCAGATATTGCCGTAGATTGAAACGAGGGAAAATGCGATTCGAACGGTCGGGGGTGTTTGTTTGTCAAGGGGCGGCAGGCGGAGAAGCCAGTCGCCATTTTAAACGACGAAAACAATTACAGCAGTTTTTTGAATGATAAGCGAACCGGAGGTTACAATGGACGCGGCAGATCCTCGTATGGCCCCCTGTCGGCAGGATCGGCAGCTCATTCGTCGAAGTGGTGTTATCTAATGACCAGAAGGATGTCATCCACCAGGGTCTCGACGCGACCGATCAGGCGGGCCGACACAACGCCCTTAGACTGCAGAGCACTGACAAGACGCCCTCCTTGCCGTTCCGGCAGTGCAACCAGCAACCCGCCGCTGGTCTGTGGGTCATATATGATTTCGGTATGCCAGGACGGCACGTCCTTTTCATATCGCATATGATTCTCGACCAAATGCCGGTTAAATGGATTCACCCCGGTCGACATTCCTCTTGCGTACATTTCCAGGGCGTCTTTCATGACCGGCACATCATCTAATGAAATTTCCAAGCGTGCGCCAGACCCACGGGCCATTTCGAACGCATGTCCGGCGAGCCCGAATCCTGTAATATCCGTTACGGAATGAATTTCGAAGGACTGCATCGTTTCGGCCGCCACCCGGTTCAGGGCGGTGATGGTCTCAATACACGCCTTTAGAGCAGTAGGCGAGACCCAGCCTTTCAGATTGGCGTTGAAAATAACGCCACTGCCGATCGGTTTTGTCAGTACGAGGGAATCCCCTGGCCGGGCTCCGGCATTGGTCCAGTACTTTTGAGGGTGCACCACCCCGGTTACGGATAACCCAAATTTCGGTTCGTCGTCATCGATTGTATGCCCTCCGGCGAGGACCGCTCCGGCTTCCGTGATTTTTGACAAGCCGCCGGCCACGATCTGGTTGAGGATATCCAGCTCGAGTTTTTTAGATGGAAACCCGGCCAGGTTTAAGCAGGTGATCGGTCGACCCCCCATGGCGTAGATATCACTGAGAGCATTGGCTGCGGCGATCTGTCCAAAGATAAACGGATCATCTACCGGCGGCGTGATGAAATCGGCCGTCGTGATGATGGCAATTTCGTCGGTCAAACGATAAACGCCGGCATCATCATTGGTCTCATACCCCACCAGAAGGTTTGGATCCTGGTTCGCCGGGAGTTTTTCGAGTAATTCATTCAGCCCGACCGGACTGATCTTTGCCGCTCAGCCACAGGTCTTGGAAAGGCTCAGCAGGGTCGGTTTTTGCATGCGCTTAAATAGATTCATCAGTGGTCCCCTTCAGTTATCGGGTCGCGAACACAACAGCCGATGCTCAGCGGACTTGCATTGAATACCCTGATCGTACACATAGAATATATCGATCGCAATGTTCCTGTCAATTGATGATTCAGGGAGGTGACGACACGGGTGCCCTGACCGGAAACCACCGATGGTTGTCATGAGAGCGTTTTTCGATGAAGAGGGTCGGATGAAGGTCAGGCCGGGTTGATGCCGGATGCGCTGATCCCTTTGACATAATAGTGGGGGTCGTTCAGAAAACTGAGGAAAATGACGATAAATGCTATGGATGCTTCAACCATCAATTCTTTGTTCGTGTATAGATGAGCGAGCTGCCGGTTGCGCAATTCTGAGGACATCTCGCCGAAATAAGAGGAAAACAGACCGTCGAGCTTCCACGCAGCGTTCGATTCGGTAACCATGTCCGTGCGCCGGCTGTAACAGTACGCCATGGCTTCCATGAGGAGGGCGCGTTGACTGACGGGATCCCGCAGGTGGTATCCGAGAAGGTGGATAAGGGTCCGCTGGGCCTCGAGAAGGCTGGCTTCAGAAAGAGCCTCGAAAAGGGCTGTTGCCGGTGCGTTGTCGTGAATATCGGCCATTTGACGCACCAGGGATAGGATGACGGCGTTTTTAAAGAGTTGGTAGAGGCGTTTGGAACCGTTTAAGGCGGCCGAAGGGGGGTGCTCGGATTTTGGTTTGTATCCTGGAAAATTGTTGACGAATAGAATCTGGAAGATCGTTTGAAAGAAGTCGACATCTTCAATGGGATCATGAAGGTCGATGCGCATGTCGAGGGTGTTGTCCAAACGATCGGCCAATTTAATCTCTATCAAATCCGGCGCATGACGTGATTTTTCGAGCAGCCGGCCGACGTATTGATAGTAGTTTTCACCTTTCAGGCGGGTGAGAAAGTGAAGCCGCTCTATAAGAGGGGCCTCGTTTTCAGATCTCAAGCTCTCTAAAAGAGTGGAAAGTTGTTCCTCAAGCGCATGCCAGCGATGCCTTTCGAACTCGAGCGGGTCAATGTCTTCCAGTGTGTCGTGGAAAAGAGCGCTCAGCAGCGACACCACATTGATATCCTCACGCGATCGCGCGTAATGTGCGGCCGTTCTCAGCGGGTGCAATACGGCCATTGGACCGAGCCGGCGGCGCTTATGGCTGTATACGTTGAAAAGGTAGCTGAGCGCTTCCATGACAAGCCCCCGTTGTTCAAGATCTGATTGCCCGTCTTTGTCTCTGGGGACCAGTTTTTTCTCGCCGAGGATGAACAGCAGCAGATTGTATCGGTTCAGAGAGGTGGCGCTTAGATTGTAGTTCAAGACTGATGACAGCCTGAGAAACTCTTTGAAACTATAAAGCGGCATGAGTATTTCCTTGTTTTGCGGGGTACCGCAGCGAAGACGATCCAAATTCCGGGAGAGCTGACTTGAGGGAAAACCCGGATACGGCCCCGGCAGCGTAACCAGAGCCTGCGCACGGCCGTATCCGGCTATAGAGTTGAAAGCGAAGAACAAAATTGAGAGCCAACGCGTGTGCAAACGGTGGACGGGAAGCCCCGATGCTGCCGTCACTTTTCATCGGTATTCTATCAAGGGTTCTCGGCTGTGGCGGCGTTCCGGGTGCGAGTGTCGCCCGCCCGCTCATCAGCCTCGACAGCCATTTCTAAAGCCGAACGGGCCGAGTCTTTCGCCGTTTCGGCTTTTTTTCTGGCAGCCTTGGCGTCGGCTTCCAGCCCTATTATCGTTGACTTGTTACGTTGGTACCGGCGCCAATTCGTGCTGGCCCGTTTGGTAAATTCATCTGCCTTTTTTTGTGCAGCATCAGCGTTGGCATCGGCTGCGGTAGCCTGCTCCTGGCTTTCCTTGGCTTTGCGGTGGGCATTCATCGCCTTTTGTTTGGCGGCTTTGATTTCAAGTTGTTCTTCAAAAGCCTTTTTATCCGCTTCAAGGGCCTTCAGTTCGGCGTCGGAGCGAGGACGATATTCAATAACGTCCTGTCTGCTGGCACCAGGCGGCGGCGGTGCTTCGGTGATATGGGTGACCCCTTGGGCATCCGTCCACGTGTAGAGCTTTCCGGCGGGGCACTGTGTGGCAATTGCCACAGCGATGATCGTCAGCAATAGACAATATACCGATGGCATGGAGGTCACCAAATTGAATCTAAAGGTTATGGCGTATTCCGGCCCCTTTTTTATAACCTATTGTTTGTTAGAAAGAATGTCAAACCGGGGGCGCATCTGGATCAGCAGCACTGTTGACTGCTCGTCGGCAGCCCTCAGAGTGTTTTTCTTTACAGATATGTGATAGCGGGGATCGAGCCGTTTGAATAACTCAGTCAATGTTCGCCGCATCTCTTCAACTAGAATAATTGCCCCATCGGAGGGTAGGTATTTATCGAACAGCACGGCCAGTTGATCGATGTCTTCGTTTTTATACACGATCTCTGATCCGATGATGATGTCGTATTCACCATCCAGATGCGGGTGGTTCCAGTCGAGGCGCTCGACGCGCACTTTTCCACACCCATTGATATGAGCATTTGCGCGGGTGAAGTTGAGGGCGTGGATATTGTAATCGGTCAGCGTGACATCATGGCCGTTGCAGGCGGCCACGATACCTACCAATCCCAAACCAGAGCCGATCTCAAGGATCCGCTTGCCCTTTTCCACCGGCAGGCGACTCAAATATCCGGCTAGAACGACACCGGCCTGCCAGATCTTGGCCCATAGAGGAAAATCCTGCAGGGGGTTTTCCGGATCAATGAAGCGGTCGATGGATTCCGGTACCAGGAAGGTATAGGTGCGGCCATCAATGACGACATTTCGGCTCTCGGTTTGATAATCGCGATTGAATTGCTCGATCGAAAACATGTCCGTTTCCATTCAATTACTCATTACATTTTTCCGGATCGCATGATCGAGATGATGAGCCAGAATCCCAAAACCGTCGCCAGTGTGTAGCCCATTATGCCCAGCAGGGACGTGATCGATATGGTATGAATACCAAAGACGTTCACGGTGAACTCGATGACCTTCTGCGAAGAATTCATGATCAGCGATCCGGCGATAACCGAGGCGCTGATGACAATGCCGACGGTTAACCGATTGATGCCTTTTTCGATCTTGGAGTCGAGCTGTTGAAATCCGCTGTGCCAAATTTCCAGTCGGTGTTTTCCGCTGGCTGCGGCACGCAGGAGGTCATGGACGAACTTGGGCATCATGCGCATATAGCCGCCCAATCTCCGGGCTTCATTACCAAAATTGCGCATAATTTTCTGAGCTTCGTAGCCGCGCTGAAGCAACTTGCTGGCATAGGGCCGCGTTACCTCTAGAATACTGGCATCACTGCCGAGGATTTTACCCAATGCTTCCGTCTGAATGAAGGTTTTTAAGAGTAGCAACAGGTTGCGCGGCAGGCGAATGCGATATTTGAGGACCAGCTGCATCACCTGATCGTATACATCTTTGACGGAAATCGTTTGCAGCGTCCGGCCGTAAAACGGTTCACTGGTGTCCTTCAGGTCGGTTCGAAAGGCACGTAGATCAATTGTTTCGGCGTCGATTAGGCCGGCATCTTCGAAGGCATCCATGATCAAGTCATAGTCGTGTTCGGCGTAGCCCAGGAATATGTGGGCGATCTGCATCATGGTTTCTTCGTCGAGATAGCCGGTGATTCCGAAGTCGACCAGACTAACCCGGCCGTCATACATGACGATCGTGTTGCCGGGGTGCGGGTCGGCATGAAACAGACCGAATTCCATCAGCTGACGGGAGAATGAGCGTAATCCGATCATGGCTATTTCTTGCGGATCGATTCCGTAAGCCTTGATCTCATCCACCTGGTCCATTTTTATGCCGTCGATATGCTCCATCGTTAGAACCGAGCGGGAAGTGTGGCTCCAGTAAACTTTCGGTATGTAGAGATCCTCATTATCTTTAAAGTTGGCGGCAAAACGTTCGATATTGCCGCCTTCGGTGAACATGTCCAGTTCGCGGAATATGTTTCTTTCAAATTCTTTCACCAAGTTGACGGCACCGATGATCCGGCCGATGTCAAAGGCGCGCTCGATCTTTTCGGCAAAATAGTACATCAGCTGAATGTCTTCCCGTATCTTCTTCTCGATTCCGGGCCGGATAACTTTGACGGCGACACTCTCACCGCTGTTCAGCTTGGCATGGTGAACCTGGGCGACGGAAGCCGCTGCCAGTGGTTCAGAGGTGAATTCGAGGAAAATGTCCGCAACAGGCCGGCCGAGCTCGCCCTCGATTACGGCTTGGATTTCTTCAAATCGAATAGCTGGAATCCGATCCTGGAGTTTTTTCAATTCAGAAACGTAATCGGGTGGAAAAAGATCGGCGCGAGTGCTCATCAACTGTCCCAACTTAATGAAGCTGGGGCCGAGGTCTTCGAGAACCCTTCGCAGCCGGGATGGAGACAGGTAAATAGAATTGGATCTGTCAAATTTGAGAGAGGAGATTCTGCCGCGGAATACCGTACGGTCCAAGAGGTCGCCGAGCCCGTGTTTCGCAAGAATCCGCGTTATCCCTGCGAACCTTTTAAAACCCCGCACTCTGCTGGCGCTTTTGGATATGCTCATTCTTTGTCGGCCGTATCTGTCGCTGTGGCGGCGTCCTTGACTTGGACCCACTTTTTGGCGATTTCAGCGAGCCTTTCCGAATGGCTGACATAGCTTTCCACATAACCGCATTCCGAACAGACGTAGTTGTCCAGTGCGGCCACGGATGTCAGGCTGATGGGAATGGAATTGCTGCCGAAGGGGCCTTTTTTCAGCGGGATGCTGGCCCCGGAGAATACGGCCCTGGATGCACATTTAGGGCATGTACCGGATTTCAAGGTGCTTTCCTCCTGCTGCTGCGACCGATTGGTTAGATGGCCTGTCTGTGAGACAAGAACGGAGGCCGTGTGGTTTCGTCATGGTTGACGGTTGTTGCACTATGACGAAAATTTACGTTGGTGTCAACAGCACCAGCAGTTGGCAGAGATCGAGGCGACTCTATCTTGTCTTTGTGAGTCGTGCGATTCTCAGAGGGCTGCTGCCAGACGGCAGCCCTGGTCAATGGCGCGTTGGGCGTCGAGTTCCACCGCCCTTTCGGCACCGCCGATCAGATGGAGCGATATCCCGCTGGTTTTCAGTTCCCGGTAGAGCGTGTCGAGAGATTCCTGGCCGGCGCAGATGACGATGGAATCCACGGTAAGGGTTTGCCGTTCATCGCTGCGACAAATGGTCAGCCCACGATCATCTATTTGTTCGTAAGTGACACCGTTGAGCATGACCACGCCGCGGCTTTTTAGGGTGCTCCGGTGGATCCAGCCGGTGGTTTTGCCCAGTTTTTGTCCTATTTTAGAGCCTTTTCTTTGCAGCAGATAGACCTGGCGGTCCGGCGGAAGGATTTTCCGGCCCAGGGCAGACAACCCGCCTGGTTCCCGGTAGAAGACATCGATCCCCCATTCTTTAAAAAACGTTTCTCTTGCCGGGCCGGTCCCGGTAGCATTATGGGTCAGAAATACGGCAACATCAAAACCGATGCCGCCGGCGCCGATAATGGCGACCCTTTTTCCTGCGGTTCGAAGTCCAGTCAGCACCTCGCGGTATGAGAGGACGCACGGGTGGCTTATGCCGGGGATGTCCACCTTCCGCGGAACGACACCCGTGGCCACGACGACCTCTTCGTAACCGGCAGAGAGAATCTCCCGGGGCGACACGCGAACACCCAGACGGGTATCCACCCGATGAATTTTCAGCTGATGCTTAAAATAACGCAAGGTTTCCTTGAATTCTTCCTTGCCTGGAACCCGTACCGCCATATTGAGTTGTCCACCGATCGTATCGGCCTGTTCAAATAAAGTCACTTGATGGCCGCGCTCGGCGGCAATTGCTGCGCAAGACAAACCGGCCGGCCCGCCGCCGATGACAGCGATCTTTTTTTTACGGGCAACCGGCCGGTAATGGAGTTGCGTTTCATGGCATGCCCGGGGATTGACCAGGCAAGTAGCGACTTTTCCTTGGAATATGTGATCCAGGCAGGCCTGATTGCAGGCAATGCATGAGTTGATTTCATCCGCGCGCCCCCCGGCGGCTTTCAACACAAACTCGGCGTCAGCCAAAAAAGGGCGCGCCATAGACACCATATCGGCATCCCCCCTGGCCAGAACCGCTTCGGCGACCTCGGGCGTATTGATCCGGTTGCTGGTAATCAGGGGCGTTGATATTTCTTTTTTTAATTTTTTCGTTACCCATGAGAACGCTGCCCGAGGGACCATAGTGGCTATGGTCGGTATCCGCGCTTCGTGCCAACCGATGCCGGTGTTTATCAGGGTGGCACCGGCCGTTGCGATCTCCCTGGCCAGCGTTACAACCTGCGGCCAGGAACTTCCACCGCCGACCAGATCAAGCATCGATAAACGGTAGATAATAATAAATTCGGGCCCCAGAGCCGATCGGGTCCGCGCGACGATGTCGATCGGAAAGCGTATGCGATTTCTAAAAGAGCCTCCCCAACGGTCCGAGCGCCGGTTGGTCGATTCGGCGGTAAACTGGTTTATCAGGTAGCCTTCCGACCCCATAATTTCCACTCCGTCGTAACCGGCCTTTTGGGCGAGGGTGGCGCAGAGGACAAAATCCTGAATCTGCTGTTCGATTTCATCTTTTGTTAAAGCATGAGGGGTGAACATATTGATCGGCGCCTGAATGGCAGAAGGGGCGACCAATTTCGGATGGAATGCATACCGCCCGGTGTGTAGGATCTGCATGGCAATCCGGCCGCCGGCCGCGTGAACCGCCTGGGTGACGACCCGGTGTTCCCGCATTTCAGATTTGGTGGTCAGCTTGGCGGCATTTTCGGCGACCCGACCCGAATCGTTCGGGGCAATACCGCCGGTAATGATCAGCCCCACGCCGCCTGCGGCACGTTCGGTGTAGAACGCTGCCAGGCGCTGGAAACCATGAGGGGTTTCTTCCAGACCCGTATGCATCGATCCCATGAGAATACGATTTTTAAGTGTCAAGAAACCGAGATCGAGGGGGGCCAGCATGTGAGGATAATACGTCTGGGTCATTGCATTCTCCTTTAAAAGAAGCACCGGCGTCCTGTCGCTGGACCTTGAGACATCCAGGATGGTGTCTGCGAACATCACAAATGTCGCCAATGATGTCAATACCGGTGACACAAGCTCTCCCGCTGATTTTGGTTGTAATATTTAATTTTCCTGATATTCTCGACACAATCACCCACACGACATCGGATGCAGTGGCACCCTCGGGTTTCGGTCATGGTTGCCCAGGCAGACACCAGGGGTGAATACCCACCGATTCGCCCACCCGCTCAATTTCAACCATGGCCTGCCAGTGCAACAAATCCTGAAGCCAAGAGCGAGATGTAAGCTCACGTTGCAGAACCGACGGTCGGTCATCCGACAAATTGGCCGTTAAAGGAGGCTGAAGATGGCAGAAGAGACGATCTACGATTTGATTATCATCGGCGGCGGCCCGGGCGGCTTGTCGGCCGCGATATATGGAATGCGCGCGGCCTTGAAAACGGTGCTGATTGAGAAAGGGTTGCCGGGCGGACAGGTGGCGATGTCGGCCGAGGTGGAAAATTACCCCAGTTATGAACACATCAGCGGTGCCGAATTGTCGGAAAAGTTCGTCGCACACGCCAAGTCGTATGGGTTGGAATTTATCACACGTGAAGTCACGGCCCTTGAACCGGGACTCGATTACCACAGGGTCCGAATCGACGGTGGTGAGGTTTTGACAGGCCATGCGGTTGTCTTGGCCACCGGTGGCAGCCCGCGCAAGCTCGAGGTCCCCGGCGAGGAGGAATTTTATGGCCAAGGCGTGTCCTACTGCGCCGTCTGCGATGGGTTTTTCTTCCGGGAAAAGACGGTGGTCGTTGTGGGGGGAGGAGACACGGCTGCCGAAGAAGCGCTTTATCTGGCCAAGTTGTGCCGTAAAGTCTATCTCGTTCACCGGCGGGACCAGTTAAGAGCCGGTATGATCCTCCAGCAGCGAGTGAAAGCCGAGTGCAAGATAGAGATTCTCTGGCACACCGTTGTCGATGCCATCAGGGCCGATAAGAGCGGGGTGACTTCCGTAGAGCTTGAAAATGTCAACTCGCAGGAAAAAAGGTCCCTGGCGACAGACGGTATCTTCATCTTTATTGGTTTCGAGCCCAACAACCAGCTGGTGCCGGCCGGCACCAAAATGAATGCCGACGGTTATGTCGTCACGGACGACAAATGTCAGACCAACACCCCCGGTATTTACGTTATCGGTGATTTAAGAGAAAAATACGCCCGGCAGATCGTTATCGCTGCTGCAGACGGCGCCACCGCGGCATTGGCCGCGGCCCATTTTGTGGAGGCTAAAAAGGCCACCAGTGCCGATGCCTGCGAACTTCCGGCCGATCTGCTGCAAGGAGTCTCCTAATGCCGGTTTGAAACATCTTGTCATCATGATTTCTATAACGACCGCGATGCCCGTCGGATCGCCGATAAGGGGCGCCTGGCTTGTCGGACTCCTCCCTCCGGCCGATATACTGAATTCCCTCCCCTAGTGTTGAAAAACGCCGGGTCCGTGCTTACGGTCCAAGCAAGTGGGTGAAGAATGGGCTCCCGGCTGGAGCACCGTTGCCGCCGACCAAGATTGATGTCACCTATGAGGACAAAATACAGTGGCCTTCATAACCGTTCCGGACATCAGGGGCAAAGTCTTCGTCCCTTCAGGGGGTAAGGATCTTCCGAAAAAACATCCTTGTGAACAATGCTACTACTGCCAACTGTGCAACGATGACCGATGTACCGTATGTCTCGGCCGGAGCGACCAGATCAATGAGAGCGCCCTTGTCCTTAAAGAATGTCGCGCAAGAAACTGCAGCGCTAAACGAAAGCCGGGAACCCGCCGTTGGCCGCTGCTTGACGTTACCTGCTGCGATAAGTCATTCATTTAAGGCGCGTATTGACACAGTATGAGAAAGGGTTGGAAGATGGACAGCGGAAACTGCCTCGTCGAACGAGCCACAAGAGTGGTCGCCGGGATAATGTTTCTGGCGGTGGCGGCCGGTTTCCTTTTTTTAGGGATCAGCGTGCTTCCCATAACAGGGGTGATACTGGCCATTCCGCCCTTTTTGACCGGTATGCTTTTCCTTGCCGCACCGCAGAGTCGGTCCTGCAGCAAAGAGTAAACGATCTGGACGGGGTTCCTCACCCCAAAAAGGAAGATGAAAACCCGCTGGGCAACGGCCTTCGCTGATGTGATCGTGCTGTCACCGGGAAAGTTCATCCCAGGCCGACTTGGCCTTGGTTCTGCCGTCAGAATCTGAATTGATGGACGTGGGTCTGCCGCGGGAGCCGCCGCGTAACCGCGCGATCCGGTCCTCTAACGGGGGGTGTGTGGAGAAAAGATGGGCCAGTTTGGACCCGGTTAGAGGGTTGACGATCAGCATGTGAGCCGTCGAGGGGCTGGCATTCACCGGCAACCGGCCCGAGTGATATCCGAGTTTTTCAAGGGCCCGGGCCAACCACTCCGGATTTCCGCAGATGGCCGCACCCGATGCATCCGCCAAAAACTCGCGTGATCGCGAGATCGCCGTCTGGATGACCATGGCTGCCAAAGGGGCGAGAATCGACATCGCGATCAATCCGACGATACTGCCACCGCCGTCCTCATCATCCCGGCCCCCGCCGAAAATCATTGACCACCGGGCCATGTTGGCCAGCAGCATAACGGCACCAGCCAAAGTCGCCGCTATCGATCCGATCAGGATGTCCCTGTTTTTGACATGAGCCAGTTCGTGAGCCAGTACCCCCGCAATTTCCTGAGAATCCATGATCCTCATAAGACCTTCGGTTACAGCGACCACGGCGTTCTGCGGATTGCGCCCCGTGGCGAAGGCATTCGGAGCCTCGGAGGGGATAATGCAGATTTTCGGCATGGGCAGTCCGGCATTGCGGGTCATCCGGTCAACCATGTCGAACAGCTCCGGTTCCTGCTTCGGAGATGCCTCGCGGGCCTTGTACATTTTCAACACCAGTTTGTCTGAAAACCAGTAGCTGAAGAAATTCATGCCAGCCGCAAATAACAGGGCGATGACCATTCCCTGTCGCCCCCCCAAAATCTGTCCAACCCAGACGATAATAACCGTCAGAGCGGTGAGCAGTAGCGTCGTTTTCAATTGGTTGCCCATTAATGCATTCTCCTCTTCATTTTTTGTCGGTGTTCGATGTTCGATCCGGCAGGGTGCCGCTGCCGGATCGGTAGTCGATTTATAGAACGGTGATCCGATAAGGTCGATCGAGCCCGTTTCTCGAGTAAACAAGACGATCCACCCAGAGGGAACAGTACCCTAACCCTTCTGAAAATAAATCCGGTTTCGGATATTTCAACAAGGATAGCATCGCATATCTTTGGGGGTCAGCCGAGTAACCCCACAACATCTTGTGATTGTCACCAGAAAACCGGGACTATGGCCATCTGCCGGCGAGGACCCCTGTGATGAAAGTCCCTATTATCGTTAAAATAATCTCGAAAATTTCTATGGTCTGCGTTGTATAAGATTATCTTATATGATACGATCGAACCCGCATGGAAACCGCAGGGGAAGCCACGCCAGCCTAGAAGGCTGCGATACCATTAAATAATGATGTGACTATTGTCCCTTGTTGTTCTCCTCTGCCGTGAATGTTTCCACAATAATTCTTTTAACCGGCTGAAGGTTGCCCGGACTAATGGTGCTGTGAATGGAGACCGCCAAAAATAGAACTCCGTTGGTCGAATTGAATACAAAGAGTTACTCCGAATCAGAACCTTCCGAATACCCGATGCACTCAAGGGGGATCGAGCCGCAGGAAAGAGAAGAAATATCAAAAGTATTTCAGAAGACCCTTGAATCGTCAGGCGAAGACAACCGGATTCCCCTCTCCAAAGCCTATTTGATAAATAAAATCAATTTCCTCAATTTTTTTGACCGAAGCATCGTACTAAAATTCAAACATGCTAAATATGATCGAACACTCACGCTGGATTTAAAACCACAGCCTTGTCAAGGTGAGGTGCTTGAATTCCTCTGGCCCCCGGAAAGCCGAACCTTCAAGAAGCTCCAGCCGTATCAGCTACAATCCCTGCTCATCAACGACGGTAAGACATTGATTCAGATCGAACCCGAGACGGTGTCTTCACAGGAAACCGGCCTCAGTCTGCGTTTGCCTGAGACATGTTTTCAGTTCAGCAACAGAAAGTTGAGCCGGCTAACCGGCCGGAATGTCGACGCCCAGCTGATTCAAAGCAGTTCGATTTTCCGCGGGAGACTGCTTGATTTTAATGCTTTGTCTTTCCGAATCGAACTTAAAGCCGAACCCCACCAGGCATTCGAGTGGATTAACCCAGACAACTCCGTCGTCCTCATTCTATCCGGTGGCCTTCTCACCTATTACTCGGGAGAGTGCAAAATACTACGACACAGCCGGTGTCGTGGCACACGGCGTTATGTTCTCGAATCCATCACCCGGGAAATCAGTCGCTATAAACAAAAAGAATTTCGCAGCGATCGCATCGAGTTGACGCCTTCACCGGATATTCACTTTAACCACCCGTTGACCCAGAAGAGAATTTCTCTTAAAGTTATTGACCTATCCGGGTCGGGTTTTTCGGTCGAAGAAGAAGAAAGTAAGGCCCAATTGATAACCGGACTTGTAATCCCCGATGTGGAGGTCTGCTTTGGGAATAACGTAACGGTCAAATGCAAAGCTCAGGTCGTCTATCGCAAGGTTTGCGAGGAGAAAACAAAAAATTCCTGGACCAAGTGCGGTTTGGCCATCCTCGATATGGACTTGGATGACAATGTCAAACTGCTCTCTCTGCATCATCAGGCCAGTAATCGTTACTCCTACATCTGCAACAATGTCGATTTGAATGAACTATGGAATTTCTTTTTTGAGACAGGTTTCATCTACCCTGAGAAATACCTTCACATCGAAGCCAACAAAGAGCATATTAAAAACTTATATGAAAAGCTTTACACGCAGAATCCCAGTATTGCCAGACATTTTATCTACCAGGAAAAAGGGACCATCATGGGCCACATGGCCATGGTCCGTTTTTACGAAAACTCATGGCTGATCCACCACCACGCGGCCAGGAAATCGTCTGTTAACAAAGCCGGTTTGATCGTATTGAAGCAAATCGGTCGTTTTATTTATGATTCTTACAGGATAAATGCCAGTCACCTGAGGTATGCGATTATCTTTTACCGGCCGGCCAACAAATTCCCCAGCCGGGTTTTCGGCGGTGCTGCGGCGCATTTCAATGACCGGAAATACTGCTCGATCGATCCATTTGCTTATATAAACATTCCCCTCTCAAATTCCAATGCCGAAAACATTTCCGACGGTTGGGAATTGGTCCGGGCCCAAACGGAAGAACTGACGGAACTAGCGGATTTTTACGAAGGTGAGTCTGGCGGACTCATGCTCGACGCCCTGGACTTGGTGCCGGAACTGGCCGGTGATGATAACCTTGAAAAGGAATTTAGCCGAATCGGGCTCAAAAAGGCGAAGCACATTTTTGCGCTCAAATTGTATGGTTTGACCAAGGCAGTTATACGCGTCGATGTATCCGATGTAGGTTTAAATCTATCGAACCTAACCAACAGTATAAAATTCATTGTAATGGACAGAGAGGGTCTCACCAAAGAAGTATTCACTAAAGTTATCGATCATATTAAAAATTCCATTCGCCTCGAAGAACTGACAGTTTTGGTTTATCCAGTATCCTTCGCGGATGCCTTACAATTGTCATATGAGAAACTGTACAATATGTGGGTTCTCAGTATACGCTACACGGACCAATACTTCCGTTATTTGAAACGTCTTTTAAAACATGTCTGAAAATCATTTTTTAATACACAACTGACATTTACCATATAACCATAAATGGATAACGATCCCCTTTACAACAGTCGCATTATCGATAACTATATCCGGCTCATTCAAAAGAAATATGACAACATAGACATCAACGAGCTGCTTTGTTATTCGGGCATGCAACATTACGAGATTGCCGACCAGGGGCACTGGTTTTCGCAACTACAGATCGATCGATTTCACGAAAAACTCTCCCAACTCACCAATAATAAAAACATTGCTCGAGAAGCGGGGCGATTTGCGGCGGCACCCGAAGCCAACGGAGTGATGCGGCAGTGGGTCCTCGGTATGGTCGGACCGGCGAACGCCTATGCAATGATCGGAAAAGGCTCTGCCAATTTCACCCGATCGGCTCGATTCGCCTCCAAAAAGTTGGCACCCAATAAAGTAGAAATCACCGTCACCCCGCGAGCGGGTGTCAGGGAAAAACCCTTTCAATGCCAAAATCGAATCGGTTACCTGGAAGCCATTACGGGTGCCTTCAACGGCAGGCTGTCCAATTTGGAGCATCCCGAATGTGTCTTCGATGGCGGAAAGTGTTGCCGCTATATCATCACCTGGGAAAAGTCGCTTTGCGATTTCTTGAAAAAAGTACGAAATTTTGCTGCGATCCTTATGACAACCGGGTGTCTATTTTTCGCGTTTGGGCATCCGACATTGACATTGACGACCATTGTTCCCGCTGCTGCTGCCCTTCTTTTCCTGATCATGCTCATGGTCGGAAACATCGAGAAACGGGAATTGAAAAAGAGTTTGAATTTGCTTCAATTTTCGACCGATCAACTGGTTGAGCAAATCAACATCAACTACAATAATGCTCTTCTGACAAATGACGTCGGCCAGGCCATCAGTCGGCAGGCGAGCCATCGAGACGTCCTGCAGAACGTCATCCAAATTTTCCAAAAAAGGCTCGACTACGACCGGTGCATGATTCTCTTGGCGGACAAGGAAAAAAAGCATTTGTTTTTTCGGGCAGGCTACGGTTACAGTAAAGAACAATTGAAGCTATTGCAGCGCACATCTTTCCACCTCGATCGGCATGACTCAAAGGGTGTTTTTGTCGTCGCATTTCGCCAGCAGCAGTCGTTTCTAATCAACGATATCCGGGAAATTAAGGCTGACCTATCGTTGCGCAGCCTGACCATAGCCGATAAACTGGGCAGTCAAGCCTTTATGTGTTGCCCCATAGTGTGTGACGGCGAGTCGATCGGAATCCTGGCGGTTGACAACCTGAGGACGAAGAAAGAGCTGGTTCAGAGCGACATGAGCCTCTTGACCGGAATTGCATCCATACTGGGAATCAGTATTCGCAACGCCGCTCTTCTGGCTGCGAGTGATCAGCAATTCCGTTCCATCCTGCATGTCCTGGCGGCAAGCATTGATGCTCGGGATCCGATGACCTCAGGGCATTCCGCGAAGGTCACCGAATATGCCATGGGAATCAGTGATGAGTTGGGGCTTCCGGTTGACTACTGCGAGGTCGTTCGCATTGCGGCGCTGCTGCACGATTACGGCAAAATCGGTATACCGGATACAATTTTAAAAAAACCGGGACGGCTGACGGATGATGAGTATGAAATCGTTAAGACCCATGCCGAGAAGACCCGACGGATTCTCGGCCGCATAAATTTCGAGGGGATTTACAGTCTTGTTCCAGACATCGCCGGCAGTCACCACGAAAAATTAGATGGCAGCGGATATCCCGATGGCCTGATGGGCAGTACCATACCATTAGGCAGCCGAATCATTGCAGTAGCCGATTTTTTCGAAGCCATAACGGCCAAACGACATTACCGCGGCCCGATGTCACGGCAAAAAGCCTTCGATCTTTTGCTTGAAAACACAGGGAATCGTTTCGATCAGGAAGTGGTCGATGCTTTCTGCCGATATTATGCGCGCGATCATGCCCGCCAGACAGAATGCAGGGCCTTGGTCAGCTAGCGGCACCGTCCTTCCCTCTCCGTGCGGGCCGTCCCCAATCTTTTTAACCCGCTTTTCGTCCCCGGCAGGAAATTACCGGTGTGTAGGTAAATCGGCGCGGATCGGTGAACGTCTGTTTGAACTCTTCAGCAAACCCGTCAAACCCGTTTTCATATTCTTTGAAGGGGTAGCCCGAATGCCTGGCGGCGATTTCCACCTTTTGGGCCCAGTTGAACTCGTCGGCCGCGGATAGATCGCCGTATATCAGGTGGTGCGGCGTCAAGCTGACCTCAATATCCTCGAACCCGAGGTCGTAGAGATAGGCATACAATTTTCTACCGACAAACGGGTCGAAATCGGCATTTTGCTCAAGGCGGTTCATGATACCTGCAAGGGCTTTTTCAATCCTTGGCGTCAGCCCATAGTGATTCAGGCAATTGTGGTCCAAGTCGATCAGGCAAAGAGTACCTCCGGGTTTTACAATTTTGGCAATATTTTTTACGATGTCGAAACTGCTGGATCGGTAATATTCGAGCACGAAGCGGATCCAGACCAAATCGAATTCGCCGAGAGAATTCAGTGATTCTCGGATGTCCTTTCGGATAAAATTGAGACCCTTGGCCTTGTACTTGTCCCGGGCAAACCGGACACGCTGCGCAGCGATGTCCACACCGACTGTTTCACCGTTCGGCTGGGCCAACTGGTTGAGTATAAATGACGTCTTACCCGAACCGCATCCCAGGTCGGCAATCCGCATTCCCGGCGCAACATCAGCCCAGCGAGCCTGGGCTTCTACCAGTTGTGGGTTGGTTTTTTTATCCAAACGGATGGCTTCCTCGCCGCCTTCCATCAAATAAGTTGTTTTTTCCATAGTTCGCAGAATCCTTGGCGTCTTGACCGTCATTAAATACGGCCGTCGTTTACAGCAACCCATTCCGCTGTGTCAATCCCCAAATACCGGTTCCGTGGCGGCTATCGTAACAGGAGTGAATGATTTTGCTTGACCGATTTTAACGATTATTTTTATATCGAAGCCTTTACGAGTGTGATGTTTAAATTTTAACTATATCATACCACCGCTGATTTTTCCTGGTGACAAGCCGGACCGACATAGCCGTCGGATTGAAATGATCGCCGTCTCAGCATCGGCTGCCATCGGCCGGTAATCCTATAGATTAAGGAGTGAGCCATGCCATTTGGAGATGATCAAAAAGAGACAGATTCGAACCCTTCCAACGAAGAGAACCGTCTGGAAGAATCCGAAGATTTCAGCGCACTTTACGAATCATACAGTGCCGGCATCAATGAACAATTGCAGATAGGCGACAAAATCAGCGGGGAAATTGTCGCCATTGGCCGAGATTCCGTTTTCCTCGACACCGGAACCAAGACCGATGGCGTGGTCGATAAAAAGGAACTGCTGGATGCCAAGGGCCGGTTCAATTACGCCCTGGGGGACCGGCTCGAGTTGTTCGTGGTTATGGCTGGAGAGGGCGAAATAAGACTTTCCAAGGCGTTGTCCGGCATCGGGGGAAGGCAACTGCTGCAGGACGCCTTTCGAAATCGTATCCCGGTGGAAGGCCGGATCTCAGAAGTTTGCAAAGGCGGGTTCAGCGTCGAAGTCATGAAGCAGAGGGCCTTTTGCCCCCTCAGTCAAATCGATGTCAAATATGTGGAAACACCGGAAGATTATGTCGGACAAACCTATCTGTTTTACCTCACGCAACTGGAAGAGAAGGGGCGCAATATTGTCCTTTCCCGACGGAAGCTCCTTGAGCAGGAACGACAAAAAGCCCGGGAGGACTTTATCGGCGCCCTGAGTACCGGAATGGTTCTCAGTGGCACCGTAACCCGCTTGATGCCTTACGGTGCTTTCGTGGAACTGATTCCCGGTGTCGAGGGAATGGTTCATATCTCGGAGCTGAGCTGGTCCCGATTAGAAAATCCGGCCGAAATCGTCAGCACGGGTGACCACGTTCAGGTGAGGGTTCTCAGTATCGACGAAAATGGGGGGGCTGGTTCCGAGAAAATTGCTCTTTCCGTCAAACAGCTCCAAAACGACCCCTGGGAGAGTGCCGGGGATCGTTTTCAAGCCGGGGACGTTGTCAAAGGTCGGGTTAGGCGCTGTACGCATTTTGGGGCTTTTATCGAAATCGAACCAGGCATTGAAGGGCTGGTCCACATCAGTGAGATGAGTTTTGTCAAAAGGGTCCTAAAACCGGAAGACCTGGTTGCCCCGGGCGACCTCGTGACCGTCATGATTAAGTCGTTCGATGAAGGAAAACGGCGGGTTTCCTTGAGCATCCGTGACGCTGAAGGCGATCCATGGCTTGAGGTCGACGAAAAATACCCCGTCGGCCGTGTCGTCTCCGGCACCATAGAAAAAACGGAAACATTCGGCACCTTCGTTACCCTCGAACCAGGGATCACCGGACTGCTGCCCAAACCAAGAGAGGATCTGGCGGTCGCATCTCTGCCTATCGGAAAACTCAAAACCGGTGATACCGTTGCGGTTGCTATTGAATCCGTCGACCGCGGAAAACGTAGAATCAGGCTATCCCCCGCCGATGGGGCTGCTCCCGCTGACTGGCACCGGTACAGTTCTGCAGAATCTTCGCCTCTGGGGCAACTCGGTGAAAAATTGAAAGAGGCACTGGCCGACCGATCGAAAAAATGACCCCGTCCCCCCCGGGTTTTATACCCGCTCTCTCAAGCCTTTTATCTTCAACCGGTCCCGGGATCATGGCCAGCTCTTGATCCTGGACCGGTTTATGCTTAGCATGCCTTTTATATGCCAGCGGTAACGGGCTGAGCCGTTTCACAAATTCCAAAGCGGGAGATATCCATATCGTGCACGGTTGCGAAAAGCCGACAAGTATTCTAATCGCCGATAAAGTAAGCAAAACGTATCATATCGAAAATCGTGAAATGACGGTTCTCAATTCCGTTTCGCTGGCCGTCGGCAAGGGAGACTTTTTGGTGGTGGAGGGGCGCAGCGGCAGCGGCAAGACCACCTTGTTGAGTTTGCTGTCCGGCCTCGACAAACCTTCGGCCGGCCGCATCATCGTCGGCGGAAGGGACATCACCGATGTCAAAGAAGATGAACTGGCTCCTTTGCGCAACGTCCTCTTTGGATTCGTTTTTCAGTCATTTCATCTCGTTCCGGCACTGACAGCGCTTGAAAACGTCATGTTTCCGGCCGAAATCAGGCGCGATCCCCAAGCTGAGGAACGGGCCAGGTCGCTGCTGCAGCGGGTCGGAATGTCACACAGGACGTTCAATTTTCCCCACCAGCTCTCCGGTGGAGAAATGCAGAGGGTGGCCATCTGTCGGGCGGTCATCAACCATCCCCAAGTTATCTTCGCCGATGAACCGACCGGTAATCTGGATTCCGAGAGCGGTCGGGCGGTACTCGATCTGTTGTTGGATTTTCACCGGGAAAAGCAGACAACACTGGTCATGGCGACCCATAACCGTGAGATATCCGCTCTGGCCAATCGTATCGTGCGCCTCAAAGACGGCCATGTCGATGGGGGCCGACAGGAAATTCCGCTTGAAACCATACGGTAAATACATCCTTCGTGATCTGTCACGATCCCGCTCTCAGGCGGCCGTCTTCATCCTCTGCGTCGTACTGGCGATCGTTACCCTGGTCGCCGTGAACGGGTTTTCAGGCAGCGTCACCGCTGCGCTCATGCATGACGCACGCGCCTTGCATGCCGCGGATATCATCATTCAGTCACGCCAGCCAATCTCCCCGCTTTTGAACAGCACCCTCGACAGGATGAAACAGGAGGGGCAGATTCAAAGCTCGCGCACCTATGAGTTCTACTCGGTGGTTCAAGCCGCAGACGGCAGCGGGACGCTGCTGTCGAACATAAAGGCGGTTTCGGAGGCGTATCCGCTTTACGGAAGCTGCGAATTGGCCTCCGGAAAATCCTTGGCCGCAGTACTCCTTCCGGGGAAAATTGTCGTCGAGAGGAACCTGCTGGAACGGATGGGATTGGACATCGGAGATCAACTGGATATCGGCCGGGCCAGACTGATGATTGCCGATATCGTGGTTAGGGAATCCGATCGGCCGGTAACGGCCTTTGCCTTAGGCCCGCGGGTTTTCGTTTCGGAGGCCGACCTGGCCCTCATCGACCTTGTGCAAAAAGGAAGCCGCGTTCGGTTCGGAATCCAAATCAAAGCGGTCGACCCGGCCGACCTGAAGCAGTTGACCGATAAGCTGACCGCAGCCGCCGATCCGGTCCAGGAGAGGGTCGATACCTACCGCACTGCGCGATCAGGGGTCAAACGGTTTTTCGACAACTTTATCGATTTTCTCAACCTGGTCGGCATTTTCACCCTACTGCTCGCCGGCATTGGCATACACAGCACCCTGACCGCTTACTTGAAGGAAAAAGAGAAGACCATCGCCATCATGAAAACGGTAGGGGCGACAAACCGATTTATTTTTACCCATTTCACTGTCGGTTTGCTGCTGCTCAGTCTGATCGGGACGCTCCTGGGTCTGGCCGTCGGATTTGCCGCCCAGAACATTCTACCCATCTTCTTCGAAGGTCTTATTCCCCAACAAGCGCGTTTGAATTTCTCCTGGGCCGGAACCTTTCAAGGTTTCATCGTGGGTGTGGTCGGGGTGGCGCTTTTTGCGGCTCGACCACTCGACCGTTTGAAAAACATCAGACCGGCATCAATCTTCAGAAAGGAAACGCGGCGGAAGGAAAGCGGATGGCTTCACCACATGTCCTTGATGGGCATCATCGTATTTTTTTCCGGGATCATCCTTTGGCAGCTTCAAGACATAAGGAGCGGACTTCAATTCGTTATTGGCATCGGTGGGTTTCTCCTTCTCGCGGCCGGTTTCGTACACGCGATACTGCTGATCCTCAAGCATATCAAAGTCAAAAGTCTGGTGTGGCGCCAGTCGATAAAGGGCCTCTTCCGACCGGACAATGCGACCCATCCGATCATGATCACCTTGACGGCCGCGTTGGCCGTAATTTTCACTATTCACGTTGTTGAGAAAAACCTCGACCACGCCTTCGTCCGCTCCTATCCGCCGGATGCACCCAATCTGTTCTTTTTGGACATTCAACCGGAGCAAAAGATCGATTTCGACCGTGCGCTGGGTATGGAAACGCGGTATTTTCCGGTTGTCCGGGCCAAGATCGTGTCGATCAATGGACAAAGAATCGACCGGAAGAAGGAGCAGTCAAAACATCGCGGCGACAACCTTGCCCGGACGTTTAACCTGACCTATCGCGCGGACCTTCTCGACGACGAAATCATCGTTTCCGGCGGCAATCTTTTCCGTTCAGACTGGCAGGAGCCCCAAGTTTCTGTCCTGGATAGCGTGCTTGAGATGCATGATATGACGGTCGGCGACCGACTTGTTTTCAGGATCCAGGGCGTTCCTCTTGAAGCGCGGGTTTCGAGTATCCGCAGTCGGATTAAGGATTCCTTCAAACCGTTTTTTTATTTCGTGTTCGAGGAGGATACCTTGATAAAAGCGCCGCAGACCATATTTACCGCCGTAAAGGTCGATAAGGACAAAATGGCTGATCTTCAAAACGCCATTGTGAAAAAATTTCCCAATGTCAGCGCGTTCGATATGACCGATACGATCGCGACATTTACTGCGGTCGCCCGCAAACTGGCCGACACGATAAGTTTTTTTTCTGCCTTCAGTATCTTGGCCGGCATGTTGATTGCCGTCAGTTCCGTTTTCGCGACCCGTTTGTCCAGAACACGGGAGGCGGTTTTTTATCGGGTGCTGGGGGCCAGAAATTCATTTGTTCTGAGAATATTCGGATTGGAAAACTTCCTCATCGGTAGCTTCAGTGGGTTGATTGCGCTTGTTGTATCACAGGTAGCCGGTTGGGTCGTCGTCACGCGGGTGTTCGATGTCGTATATGCACCTTTCGTCGGGCCCATTTTTGTCATGATCCTTTCCGCCAGCGTCCTGGTCGTCATATGCGGTCTGGTTCCATCATGGCCGATTCTGCGGCAGAGGCCGTTGTCTTTTTTGAGAGAACAAAACCAGGAGTGACGTTTCAATGTTGAGAAGAATTGGGCGTGTGGCCATCGTCCCGATAATTTTCTTTCTTCTGCTGGGCGGCGGTTGCGGTCGAGAAGAGCCGCCGACACTCGACAGGCCGTCAGGAGCCAGACCCGAAGGGACAATCGTGGCCATGGGGGACAGCCTTACCGAAGGCCTGGGTGTGCCGGAGGAAGCCGCTTATCCGAGATTGTTGGAAGAGGCCCTGCAGGCCCGAGGGATGGCTTTCCGGGTTGTGAACGCGGGGGTGAGCGGCGAAACCAGCAGCGGCGCGCGGGCCCGGATCGATTGGGTGCTGTCGCTGGAACCTGATATCATCATTCTTGAAACCGGAGCGAACGATGGTATGCGTGGAATCGATCCCGGGTTGATTCGGAAAAACATTCAGTATATGATTCAGGAGTTTATCTCTCGCGATATCGTTGTTATCCTATTGGGTATGAAAATCATGCCCAATCTGGGGCCGAACTATGCCGACGCCTTCGCAGAAGTTTACACGTCTGCCGCTGCCGAAAACAGTCTTGTCTTCATGCCCTTCATGCTCGAAGGGGTGGCCGGCGTTTCCCACTTGAATCAACCCGACGGGATTCACCCGACGGCGGATGGTTACCGCAAAGTCGTCAAAAACATGTTGCCGTATGTCTTGACGGCGATCGAACGTCAAAATCAGGCGAATTGACAGCCCAGCGGCCCGGGCAGCGCAATGAAATTTACCGGAGGGAACAGTGACCACTCAACCCTACGCGTACGACCTGGATGACGCCCAAATCAGGCGGGAACGCCAAAGGGCCCGCGAGCTCAGAGGGAGCCAATGGTGGAAAAGACGCCTGGCCAAAGGAGTGTGCCATTATTGCCGCCGCCAGACTCTGCCCGGTGAATTGACGATGGATCACATCGTGCCGATCGCCCGTGGCGGCCGCAGTACTAAAGGCAATGTTGTTACGGCCTGCAAGAACTGCAACAACAAGAAGAAACAGTTGCTGCCGATGGAGTGGCAGGAGTTTCTGACTGGTTTCAATCAAGCCCCTTGATGATAAGATTTCCGTTCGATTGACAGAAATGAAAAAGCGGCGGCAAGGACGGTGAGGGGTATATTTTTAATCCCTTAAATTCGTGTTTTGTCCTTTACACTGTTTGACGCTTGTGATAAATATTTCCCTTTTTAGCAACACAACCAACGGTAAAGGGCTAAAGTGATGAAAAATAAGGATATCGAGTTTTTCAAAGAGCTTCTTACCAAGCGACTGGGTGAATTGCTCAACCAGGCGGGCAACACTGTATCGGGGATGACGGCGCAGAAAGAAAACTTTCCGGATCCTACCGACAGGGCCTCTTTAGAAGCGGATAGAAATTTCATGCTCCGCATTAGAGACCGGGAACACAAGCTTATCAAAAAGATAAAAAAGGCCCTTGAGCGCATCGAGAACGGAACGTTCGGCATCTGTGAGTCCTGTGGTGAAGACATTTCAATCAAACGATTGAAAGCCAGACCCGTAACTTCTCAATGCATCGAATGTAAATCCAAAGAAGAGGCTTTGGAGAAAGCCCTTGGATTGTAGTCGGCATGTGGGGATAGACCTTCACATTCACTCGTCTGCATCTGACGGCACCCTCTCGCCCGGCGAAATCCTGGAAACGGCCTGCTCCCAGAATCTCGGGGCCATTGCCATAACCGATCACGATACGATCGACGGCGCCAAGGGAGCGCTTCAAGCAGGTATTCCCAAAACCCTCAAGTTCCTCACGGGCGTTGAACTGAGCGCCGCCCCTCCGCCGTTTCTGCCGCACGCCGGCAGTTTTCACATTCTGGGTTACGGCATCGATCTGGAAAATGCTCCTCTGGCCCAGGCGCTTCAGGTTTTACAACGCGCCAGGGAAAACCGAAACCCAGCCATCATCGAGTGTCTCAATTACCTCGGGTTCGATATCACCATGGATCAGGTCGCCGCGATTGTCGGCGATGGTCAGATCGGGCGCCCTCATATCGCAAGGGCTATGCTGCAGTTGGGCTACGTCGCGTCCATCGACGATGCTTTTGACCGTTTCCTGGGGCATGGGCAGCCGGCTTACGTGGATAAACCCCGCATTTCATGTCAGCAGGCAATCGATATTATCAAGGGCGCCGGTGGGGTCGTTGTGCTGGCGCATCCGATTCTTCTCGAGCTGAACGATCCCATGGAGATGGAACATCTCGTGGCCTCACTCAAAAAGATGGGATTCGAGGGAATAGAGGTTTATTATCCGGAACACCCCCCGCAGGCTACTGCGCTCTATGAGGGGCTTGCCGAGAAATACGACCTGTTGATGACCGGCGGCACGGATTACCATGGAAAGGTGAAGCCCGAAATTCAGATGGGTTCGGGAACCGGACATCTTCACGTTCCCTTCGTTCTTTATGAGCGGTTGTGCGCTGCGCTTGCCTGCAGGGCCTGAACGCAATCGTCCTCAATCGATCAAGGGCCGCCGCCCGACTCTACCAGTTAAAGAATATACCATGGACATCGACGCATTCATGCACAAGTTGGGATATCGCTTCAGCGAATCGTCCTTGATCGAAGAGGCATTGCGCCACAGCTCCTTCGTCAACGAACAGGGCGACAGGGAGATGCGCGACAACGAGAGATTGGAATTTCTTGGTGATGCCGTTTTGAACCTGGTTGTCGGACATCTGCTGATGGATCGATTCCCTGAATTAAACGAGGGCGATCTCTCGCGCATACGGGCGAGTCTGGTCAAGGAGTCGCACCTGGCCGATATCGCACGTTCGATCGACCTTGGCGACCAGATCAATCTTGGCAAAGGAGAAATTCTCAGCAATGGCCGCGAAAAAACCTCCATTTTAGCCAACGCCTTCGAAGCGGTATTGGCGGCTGTTTATCTGGATGGCGGGTTCCAGTCCGCTTTCAATGTTGTCGAAACCAACCTGGCCCCTATCCTTGACGAGTTCAATTCGCTTGATGTCAGCCAGGACTTCAAGAGCCAGCTGCAGGAACTTGTTCAGAGCAGCCAACAGAAGGTGCCCGTTTACATGGTCGTCGACGAAAGCGGTCCGGACCATGATAAAACTTTCTGCGTTCAGCTAGAGGTCTTTGATGTCAAAACGGAAGGGCGTGGGAAAAGCAAAAAATTGGCCGAACAGGATGCGGCCAGGCAGGCCCTGGCCATTCTCCACAAATCTAAAAAGTGACCCCCCCAAATCCCCAAAGGGGCCGTATGCGGGACCTGCCGCTGGGCATAGTCCTGTTACCGGATGCCGTCACTTTTCCAACAGTCAACCCGATGAATAGGACCCGTAACCCTTTTATCGTTCCGGTGTTTCTGCCCCACGCCGGCTGCCCCCATCGATGTATTTTCTGCAACCAGTTTGCCGTATCGAGTGTCACCGCCCCGTCGACACCGTTTGAGCTCGAAAACACGATCAACCGGTTTTTGGGGTATGCCGCCGACCGGCCCCCGGATATCCAGATCGCATTTTACGGGGGTAATTTCTTGGGTTTGAGTGACACCCGCGTGACCGAATTGCTGTCACGGGCGCAACAGTTTGTCCGCAAAGGCCGCGTCGACAGCATCCGGTTCTCGACGCGGCCGGACACCATCGATGAGCATCGCCTCCGATTAATATCCGAATATTCGGTCCGAACCGTTGAGATCGGCGCCCAGTCCATGGATGATGGTGTTCTTGCGCTCACCTGCCGGGGGCATACCGGCGCTCAAACGGCTTCCGCTGTGAGGCAGCTCAAAGAAAAAGGTTACAGCATCGGACTTCAGATGATGGTCGGATTACCCGGAGACACGATTGACCGGTCATTGGAAACCGCCCGCCGGCTGGCCGAACTGCAGCCAGACCTTGTCAGGATATATCCGACGGTCGTGCTTCAAAATAGCCGGTTGGCCGCCCTCTATCGCAAGGGCCGGTATCGGCCACTCTCTATTCAAGAGGCCGTGGAAATAGTCATGTACGCCTACCTGATTTTTCACCGAGGGGGCATTCCGGTTGTCCGGATGGGGTTGCAGGCGTCAACGGAGCTGGAGGACGGAGACGCTTTAGTGGCCGGCCCTTATCACCCCGCTTTCGGACATATGGTGCATGCGGCCTTGTTCCAGGAAATGGGCCGCAGGCTGCTATCCGATGGAGGGCATTATGGTAAGAGGGCCCTTTTTTATACGCATCCGCGCAGTATTTCTAAAATGAAGGGGCTGAAACAGAGCAACACCGCGAGCCTTTCCCGGGACTTTGCATTAGAAGACCTGAACGTGGCGCCGGATCCTGAAGTGCCGGAAGACGGACTTCGACTCGGTGATCGGGGGGGTGTCCTAACTTACGCTAATTTGGCCATGGAGCCGCCGCGATCTAAAGGACGGACCGACCCGGCTTGAGCATGCGACAAGGTGCGCTTCAATCGGTTTGTACCTGTTGACCCAGTTTAACTATTCGGGATGATTTACCATGCGACTGCGCTTGATTATCATGACCCTTTCCCTGCTGGTGGTATTGTCAGCCTCAATCGGCGGGTACCTCTATTATTCAGCCATCAGTGCCGCGGCTTTCAACGAGGCTGAAAGACAAGCAGGCATTCGCCTGGAGGTCCTGTCAAAAAGTATCTCTACTTTCCTGCTCGAAAACACCAAAGTGGTTCGGGTGCTGGCCGGGATGGAAGAACTTTTGATGGCGCTCGTCGGTGATGACCCGCTGGTGGTTGAGAACGCCAATGCGGTATTGGACCATTTTAACGAAGCGCTAGAGGCCGACGTCTGCTATCTGATGAACCCTCGAGGATATACCGTCGCTTCGAGCAATCGGTATGATTCCGACAGTTTTGTGGGGCAAAACTTTTCTTTTCGGCCTTACTTCAAGAATGCCGTTCGCGGCTGGCCGACTGCTTATCTGGCCCTTGGCGTTACTTCCGGAAAAAGGGGCATCTACACCAGCTACCCGATTTACGCCAATGTGGGCGAAGATCCCGTCGGCGTCGTTGTGGTCAAGTCTTCGATCGAGGTGATCGAAAACCGCCTCGGATTGACGAGTGACGATATCGTCCTGGTCACCGATCCCAACGGAGTCATATTCATTTCGAATCGTGGTGAATGGCTGTTTCAGATGGCCTGGAAAGTGTCGCCGGCTGACCTGGACGAGATTGCCGCCGAGCGTCAGTTCGGTACCGGTCCTTGGGAATGGATCGGTCTGGAAGTGGACGAGGACCAGAATGAGGCGATGCTGTCCGGGGAGAGGTATTTGGTCCATCAGGTTGAAATAGAAGATTTTCCAGGCTGGAAAGTCATTCATTTACGAAGCTTCGCCGCTATATCAAAGTCACTCTATGATCCGTTCATCCAAATTACGGGGCCGATAGTCCTTCTTTTATGCCTTCTGATCGGGGCGGCGGTTTTTATATTGTATCGCAAAGCCATTGAAGAAATCGCCCAAAGAATACGGGTGGAAAGCGCCCTGCGGGACAGCGAGGAGCGGTACCGTTCCCTCTACCATAACACGCCCGCCATGCTCCATTCTATTGATGTCAACGGCCGCTTGCTGAGTGTCAGCAATTACTGGGCTGAGGCTCTCGGGTATGCCCGTGGTGAGGTTGTCGGCCGAAAATTGACCGATTTCATGACGGAAGAATCCCGGAGTTACGCAGAAACGGAGGTGTTGCCAACCTTCTTCAAATCCGGATTCTGCAAGGATGTCGGCTACCAGTACGTCCGCAAAGGCGGCGGTATAATCGATATTCTTCTGTCGGCTATCGCCGATCGGGCGGCAGACGGCAGAATCGTGCGCACCCTGGCGGTATCGATCGATGTGACAGATCGAAAGCGAGCGGAATTCGCGCTAGAAAAAGCCAAGGAGGAGTTAAGCCGTTATTCAAAAAATCTGGAGCGTCAAGTCGAGCACCGGACCCGGGAGATCGGTAGTATTCTCAAGTATACGCCCGCCGTCGTCTATTTCAAGGATATCGCGGGGCGTTATCTCTTGGTGAATTCCCGGTATGAAGAGCTGTTCAACGTAACCAACGAATCGGTTCGCGGCCGAACCGATTACGACGTTCTGCCGAAAAATGTGGCCGATCAATTCCGTCGTCATGATCTCCATGTCCTGGCAGAAAAGTGCTCCCGCCAGGTCGAAGAACGGATACCTCAGCAAGACGGAGAACACACTTATCTGTCGGTTAAATTCCCGGTCTATGACGAACTCGGCAACCCCAGCGGAGTCTGCGGAATCGCCACGGACATCACGGCTGTAAAAAAAGCTCAAGACCAGCTTCGGCGATTATCGGGCAGCATTCTGGCAAATCAGGAAATCGAACGTGCGGCCATCGCCCGGGAACTGCATGATGAACTCGGGCAGGTTTTGACGGCGTTGCGGATGGATGCCGTCTGGATTCAGAAGCACCTCAAGGGCTGTGATACCAGAGCGGCCGAGCGATCCTTGACAATGTGCCAGCTGATCGATAGAACCATCGAGGATGTGCGCAGCCTCGCCTTTCGGTTGCGCCCGGGAATTCTCGACGACCTGGGTCTGGTGGAAGCGCTAGAATTGTACACCACCGATTTTGAAAAACGGACCGGGATCACCTGCGTTTTCGATCGTTCCGAGGTGCCGGTGATCCACGATGACGTTGCGACCGCAGCCTATCGCATCACTCAGGAAACATTGACGAATGTGGCTCGTCATGCCCATGCGGGCCATGTGATCGTCAAACTTTTTCCGAGCGGCCGTTTTCTGGTTCTGGAGGTTGTCGACGACGGTAAGGGTTTCGATATGGCCGATCTCGATGACGTCGAAGGGTTGGGCCTCGCGGGGATGCGCGAAAGGGCCGTGCTTGTCGGTGGCCGGCTGGAAATTTGTTCCGCTTTGAACCAAGGCACGCGGGTTAGCCTCAAGGTGCCGTTCGAGGGCATGATGACCGCCTGAAAATAGGATCATGATTGAAGTCCTGCTTGCTGATGATCACAGCATCGTTCGTGCCGGTCTGCGTCGCTTGATCGAAGACAGCGGCGATATGCATGTGATCGCCGAAGCGGCCGATGGGCGCGAGGCCCTGCGTCTGGCAGCCAAGGAAAAGCCCGATGTGGTCGTGGTCGATATTTCCATGCCCGGTTTGGACGGCCTGGAGGTCATCAGCCGGCTCCACTGCGATAGTCCGGAACTGCCGATCCTCGTTCTGACCATGCATGAAGAAGGCCAATACGTGGTGCGGGCCATCGAGGCCGGAGCCATGGGGTACCTCACCAAACAATCCGCTCCCGAGCAACTGGTCAATGCCATCCGCAAAGTCCTGGGCGGCAGCCGATACCTTACCGATGCGGCAGTCGAAGCCCTGGCCCTCAAGGTCGCCAAGGGCAAGCAGGGCCAGACGGCCCTGGACGCGCTCTCCATGCGCGAACTGCAGGTTTTGCGCCGACTGGCCATGGGCCATACCAACCGCGAGATCGCCAAGATGTACAGTATCAGCATCAAAACCGTGGATACCTACCGTTCTCGCCTCCTCAAGAAGCTCGACCTGCGCAACAATGCAGAGCTTTCCCGCTTTGCCATCCAGAACCGGCTGGTTAAGTTGTAAGAAAAATACCGACAGGTAAATCATTAAAATTCGGACGATTGTTTCAGAAGATATCCGTTTACAACTATCGTGTGACCTAGTAGACGATAGAGGTAGGCCATGCGCTGCATTCTTGGGGTCTCTTCGAGAAATAATCTCATCGGCGCGTTCTTGATAAAACAAAACAAAGTGCTTAGGTTGCCTTAAAGAAAGGAGAAAGCAAACATGAAGAAACACTTTTCAATCGTAATTTTGGCCTTAATCGCCGCAGCATTGATGGTGGCTCCGGTTGGGGCTGCTGATTACAGCATCAAAATCGGCGGCGGGCCCACGGGCGGCACCTTCAACACCTTTACCAATGCCATGGCCGTTTACGTTCCAAAGGTGAACCCCAACATCCAGGCCTCGTCAGTGGGGTCCGGCGGTTCGGTCGAGAACCTCAAGCGCGTGCACAACGGTGAGTCCGATTTCGGCCTTGTCTACGCCGTGGACAGCGCGCTCGGTTATGCCGGCAAATTGCCGCAGGATGACGCCAAGTACGACAACATCCGAGCGATGGGATATCTGTACGGCGCCCCGGCCCAGCTGGTCGTGCGGGCCGACAGCGGTATCAAGAGCGCCATGGACCTCAAGGGCAAACGCGTGGCTCTCGGCAATGCCGGGTCCGGCGCGGCGGCCAGTGCCGAGCGTTTCTTTCGCCATATCGGCATGTGGGACAATTTTAACCCCGACTTCCTGGGATACAGCCAAGCCGCCAGCGCCTTCCAGGACGGCAAGCTTGATGCCTTCTGGGTTCTGGTGGGCTATCCGAACCGGTCTATCATCGAAGCCGCCGTCCAGGTCAAGATCGCGTTGGTGGACGTGGGCGTCGATGCCGAGAAGACCGAATTCTATAAGGCGTTCGCCTACTCGCCGATGGTCATTCCCGCAGGGACTTACGGAAAAGACATGCCTGAGACCAAGAGTTTCCAAGATGCCTGCATATTGACGACCAACAAGGACATGTCTGAGGAACTGGTCTATACGATCATGAAGACACTGTGGTCCAAGGAAGGGATGGAGGCCATGGTGATGGCGAAAAAGTCTTTCAATGAAATGACACTTGAAAACGGCTTCAGCGGAGCCTCCGTTCCTTTGCACCCCGGTGCAGCTAAATTCTGGAAGGAGCAGGGTAAGGAAATTCCCCCCGAACTGATGCCTCAATAGTGTTTTCTTGATCCAATTTGTTCCGAGGGGAAGTACGCTGATCGTGCTTCCCCGTTTTCCTTTTTAACCACACCATCAAATCATATGGGTGCAAGCCGAGACGACACCAAGAGGAAGACGAGATGACAGAGCCTGAAATTCCCGCATCAGCGGCCGACAAAGAAAAATTGAAAAAGATCGTCAGCAAGGATTCCAAGGCCGGTCGGTCCATGACGGGCTTTTGGCTTTGGCTGTGCTCGGGTTTGGGCGTCGGCATGGTGGCTTTCTACATGTATTGTGCGGCCACGCCGGTGGATACTCAATACTTCCTGGGCATCTACGTTTTGGTCACCTTTGTGATGGTATTTCTCAGCTACCCGTTCACCTCCAAGTCGACCAAAGAACTTAGGTATTACGTGGACAGCCTCATTCCCTTTCTGACCATTTTTCTCATTGTCTATTTTTCACAGCATTTTTTCTTCGGCACCAAGGGAGCCAAAGAACCTTTTGGCGGAATAAATTGGTCCTATGGGCTCGTAAGCCTGGTTGCCGCCGGGGTGTTTTTTTTACCGATTCGCTATTGGGGCAAGGACGAGGGACATGCCCCAATAGCGATGGATCTCCTCATGGTATTGGCATCAATTTTCACGGTTGGATATTACATTGTCGAGTATGCGGCCATTAACTACCGCATGGGATCGGAAACCCCCCTCGACACGGCCGTCAGTTTCCTGGGAATTCTGGTGTCACTGGATGTGGCCCGGCGGGTCCTGGGGTGGTCCATGACCCTGGTCGGAGTGGGATTCCTTCTTTACGCCTTTTACGGTGATCTGCTTCACAGCATCCCGGTTATCGATGCGTTTGCTCACACGGGATTTAAAATCGATCGCGCGTTGAACCACATATACTACAAGCAAGAAGGCGTCTTCGGCATCATGGCCACCGTACTGGTGACTTACGTGATCCTGTTCATCTTCTTTGGCTCCTTCCTGAAATTCTCCGGAGCCAGCCGCTTTTTCCTGGATCTGCCCATGGCCCTGGCCGGGAAGGCGGTCGGCGGACCAGCCAAGGTGGCGGTCTTGGCTTCCGGGTTTTTCGGATCGGTTTCAGGATCGGCCATTGCCAACACCGTATCGACCGGCGCCTTCACCATACCGTTGATGAAGAAGGCCGGTTTCCGGCCGCATGTGGCCGGTGCCATCGAACCCTCCGCCTCCATCGGCGGCATGTTCATGCCACCGATCATGGGCGCCGGCGGTTTCATCATGGCCGAGATGACCGAAATTCCCTACGTGAAGATTATGCTCATGGCCATCTTTCCGGCCGTGATCTACTTCCTGTCGGTGTTCGTAATGATCCACTACGAGGCCAAACGCTATGGATTGGTGGGCATCCGGCAGGATAACGCCCCTACCGCCTGGATGATTCTCAAGCAACAGTGGTTCATGTCTGTCCCCCTGCTTATCATCGTGGTGATGATGCTCATGGGATTTTCACCGGGTTACGCCGCTTTCTGGTCGATCCTGTCTTGCATCGGCGTGAGCTGGTTGACAACGGACAGCCGCATGGGCATCAAGGAAATTTTTGCGGCCATGAACGAGGGCGCACGCGCCACCTTGATCATCGGTGCGACGGTCGGGGTTATCGGTATTATCGTCGGGACAATTCAGCTGACAGGCATTGGTTTGAAGTTTTCACAGATCATTATCGAACTCTCCGCCGGCAACCTGATCATCGCCATCCTGCTGGTGGGGTTGGCGTCACTGGTGCTCGGTATGGGGGTTCCGGTGACAGCGGCCTACCTGATCACGGCGGTGTTGGCCGTCGGCGCACTTTCTGACATGATCGTCCGCAGCCAGTGGGGTGTCGGGTTTATGGAGCTTCAGCTGCCCTTGGGCGAGCTGTTGCCCGGGGACCCCGAGCGTGACATTATTCTGGGCAAAGTCGGCTGGGCGCTCATCGCCTCACACATGATCGTATACTGGTTCAGCCAGGATTCGAACATCACGCCGCCGGTTTGCGTGGCGGCTTATGCCGGAGCGGCCATTGCCGGCTCCGATCCCTGGAAGACAGGCTGGACCGCGTTTAAGTTTGCCAAGATGCTTTACATCGGCCCCCTTCTTTTTGCCTTTTCTCCAGGATTCCTTTTAGGCGGACCGGATAACATCATGCCATGGTATCAAGTAATTTCCACCATGATAACCATCGTCCTCGGAACGATCGCGTTCGGCAGCCTGACCATGGGGTATTTCTTGTGCCCCACAAAAACAATCGAGTGGATCATCTGTGCCGTCGCGACCGTTATCCTTTTCTTCCCCCATATGGTTAAATGGGCCATCGGCGTCGATCTGCCGACATTTATCATCGACGCTGCCGGAATCGGCCTTTGGGTCGTTGTTTATTTCATGCAGAAAATGAGGATTCGCAAGGATCCGACTCTGATTCTTGCGATCGACGAGCGGAAACGGCTCAAGAAGGAAAAATTAACGGCGGCTAAAGCCTAAATCATCATTGCTGCGGGGGTTTTTCCCGGTGGACGGATTCGCACCCGACACCGCGATCATGTTGTTTTCTGTTTTATCCCTTTCTATCACCAAATAGGAAAAGAGACGACAGCGCCTATTGTGGCCCATCCGCAAAAATCCAACACCGGTAGAAGAGAGGCCAAATAATGATTCTGCCCGAAGTCAATGTCAAAAAAATTCTTTATGCCACCGACTTGTCTGAAAACTCACGCCTGGCGTTTGCCTATGCGGTCAGCCTGGCCAATCAGTACCGAGCCGGGTTGACGATACTGCACGTGATTGCGGAAGATCCGGATTTGGAACAGCGGCTGGCCGGATTCATGGGACCGGACAAATGGGAGGAAATCAAGCAGCAGCATTTCCAGGAGGCCCGTCAGGCATTGATCGGCAAACAGCGTTCCGGCCGAACGGCCATTCACAAAGTGCTGGGAAGCCTGTGCGAGGATGTTCAGGCCGAGCAGGAGAAGGTTTTTCAGACCGATGAAGTGCTCATCGAACGGGGCGATGCCGCTCAAAAAATATTGGACGTGTCGGCGGCGAACCACATCGACGTCATCGTCATGGGCAGCCATGGATACGGTGCGCTCAAAGATGTGATGATGGGTGGAACCGCCCGCAAAGTGCTCCGCGAGGCGAAAATGCCGGTCTTGTTGGTCCGCCTGCCCGAAGAAGAATAAATCGATTCATACGGGCCCGTCGGTTTCACATATCCAGCTTGAAGAATTGTTCCGGCTCGGTCACCGTATCGGGCTTGGGTGAATAGTCGGTGGGCTCGGTTCCTTCCTTGAAGCATTCGAAAATCGTTTCTTCGGTTTCAGCGATGGGAAGAAGGCCCGTTTTGGGATCGATCTGGGTGAAGACGACACCCTCTGGCACATCGAAGACTTTCACCGGGCTATCGGCCAGCACGCGTTTCGTGAAGTCAACCCAGATCGGGCTGGCTGCTCTTGATCCGGTTTCAATCTTTCCCAGTGAGGCCTCCTCGTCAAAACCGACCCATACCCCCGTGGTGTATTCCGGCGTATACCCCATGAACCAGGCATCAAAGAGATCGTTGGTGGTGCCGGTTTTACCGGCAACGGGACGCTCGAGAGATTTGGCCCGCCATCCGGTTCCGTTTTGCACAACCCCCTCGAGCAAACTCGTCATGATATAGGCTGTACTGGGTTCGAGAACTTTTTCCCGGGCGGGGATATAACTCTCCAGTTCATTGCCGTCGCGGTCGAGAATGCGGGTAACGAATCCGGGCGTTACTAGATACCCCTGGTTGTTGAACACCGAGTAAGCGGTGACGAGTTCGATCAAGGAAACACCGGAAGAGCCCAGAGCAAGGGAAAGATCCCGGTTCAGGCTGGAAGAAATGCCGAGTTTGTGGGCATAGTCCAGAACATAATCGATCCCGATGTCCTGAAGGATTTTGATGGTAATGACATTTCTCGACTTGGCCAGAGCCTGTCTGAGGAGGGTCGGCCCGTAGAATTTTTCACCGTAATTTTTCGGTTTCCATTTGAAATCCTGCTCTTCATCCCTGAAAACAATCGGAGAATCGATGATTGTGGTGGCGGTGGTGTAGCCCTTGTCGAGGGCAGCGGCATAGACGATCGGCTTGAATGCCGACCCGGGTTGCCGCCGAGATTGGATGGCCCGGTTGAATTGGTTTTTCTTGAAATCACGACCTCCGATCATCGTTTTGACCAAACCGGTATCCGCTTCGATGCTGACCAATGCCCCCTGCACCACAGGCTCCTGTTCCAGGCTGAGTTCCCATTGGTCGGATTCGGAACCTCTGCTTTTCAGGCGAACCTGGACCACGTCGCCACTGCCCAGGGCGTCACTGGGGCGTGTGATCATTTTGTCGTGGTAGGGCACCTCCGGATTCGGTTTTCTGGCCCAGTTCATATCCGAAATGTCAATGATTCCCTGGCCTTCGCCTAATCGAATGGTGACGGCACCCTCGTCATCGTTTACGCGAACGACGACGCCGGAAACGATGCTTCCCTCTCCCGGAACGGACGCCGCCCATTCGTTCTGGAGGTCTTGCATAAACGGCTCGATGGCTTCCGGCTCCAGGTGTTGCATCGGCCCCCGGTATCCTTGCCGTTTGTCGAGGTCCCGCAGACCTTTTTCCAGCTCTTCCTGACCGATCTTTTGCATGTCAATGTTTACAGCGGCATGTACCTGCAGGCCATCGTTGTAAAGGGCGTCGGGCCCGTATTTTTTTTCGATGTATTGCCGAATGTGCTCGGTGTAAAACGGAACCTCCTCGATGAACCAGTTGCGACGCGGTTGAATGTCGAGGATGGTGTTTATGGCGTCGGTGGCTTCGTTGCTCGTGATGTAGCCTTCTTCGACCATCCGTTTAAGGACGTAGATCTGGCGTTGTTTGGCGCGGTCCGGATACTTGAAGGGTGAATATCGACTGGGGGCCTGGGGGAGGCCGGCCAAAATGGCGCATTCGGCCAGATTCATATCCTTGGCAGGCTTGCCGAAATAATTTTCAGAAGCCGCTTCCACCCCGTAGGCGCCGTGACCTAAATAGATCTGGTTGAGGTAGAGAAAAAGGATATCCTCTTTCTGGAATGCTTTTTCGATACGGTAGGCCAGAATCGCCTCTTTCATTTTACGGGTGTAGCTTCTTTCCGGTGACAGCAAGAAAGATTTGGTTACCTGCTGAGTGATGGTGCTGCCGCCCTGGACAATCGTGCCGGCCTCTAAATTTTTCATGAAGGCGCGGATGATGCTCAATATGTCGATCCCCTGGTGTTTGTAGAAACGGGAGTCTTCAGCGGCAATGAAAGCGGTGATCAATGCTTCCGGCATCTCCGAGAGCGGGACGACGATCCGTCTCTCGTTGTAGAATTCAGCGATCTTGCGGCCGTCGTCGGCATAGACGGTGGTTATAATTGGCGGGTGGTAGTCCTTCAATGTCGATATCTTCGGCAGGTCCCGACTGATATAGGTGTAGAGGCCGAATGCGCCGAGGCCGCCTATCACTACCCCAATCAGTGCCGTCCATATAAAAATTCGAAAAAGGATGCGTCCGATTCCGCGCGGGGGTTTCTTCTCGCCCCGATCGACAATGTCGGACGTTCGTTTCACTTTGGTCATATGACTGGGGCTCCTTATATCCTGACCCGTCTGAAGCTGAAGGCCGGGAAATGATCGCTGTTTCCCGAATGTGGGGTCGACAATTTGGCGGAAGGATTCAAAGGCACGGTTTCCCGCAGGTCCTGAAGGGATGAATCCATCAGTCGTGAGGTAGAGACGTCTATGATTCGGGCGGTTAGGTGTTCGGCAGCGCCCGCCGAATCCTTATTCATATGCTCCTGATAGTGTAATTGCCTGCTGGGGCACGGCCAACCCGGCAAGAACCGACGCACCAGACGTCTAACAGATTTCATGTCTCTAAACAAGATGGGAAATGGCGGCAGTTAAAAAACAGTTTGACATTATTACCCTTTATCGTTATCGAACATAGTTTATCAAAATTTAAGCGCAGGGCAAAGCGCATTTTTCAATCAATTTCGCGCATGATCCCATCTGAAGGGGCCCGAGGCCTGCCGTCAGATGCTCTTTAACCAGAGGATGATACGGATGGTCACTCTCGATTTTGAAAAAACAGGCGGTCTGATTCCGGCCATTACCCAGGACCAGCGGACAGGCGAGGTTCTCATGCAGGCATACATGAACCGAGACGCCTGGGAGAAAACCCTGAAGACCGGCAAAGCGACCTATTTCAGCCGCAGCCGCCAGAAGCTCTGGATAAAGGGATCCACCTCCGGTAACGTGCAGTTGGTCAAGGAAATCCGGGTCGATTGCGACAACGACGCCATATTGCTGAAGGTGGAACAGGTTGGCGGGGCGGCATGTCATACCGGACACAGGAGCTGTTTTCACAAAAAAATAGTGGATGACAAAGGCAATGCGGAGGTCGACGGAGCCCCTTTGTTTGATCCAAAGGAGATCTACGGTCAATGAAACGCTACTTAAAGCTGGGAATCCCCAAGGGAAGCCTTCAGACGGCAACGATCAATCTGTTCAAAAGATCGGGCTGGCGGATAAACGTAAACGGCAGGAGCTACTTTCCTGAAATCAATGACGAATCGATTGAGTGTGCCATCTGCCGGGCCCAGGAGATGTCCCGATACGTCGAAAACGGGACTCTTGACGCCGGACTGACGGGTAAGGATTGGATTGCGGAGAACATGTCGGACGTTCGGGTGGTGGAAGACCTGGTTTATTCCAAAGTCAGTGCCAGACCTGCCCGTTGGGTTCTTGCCGTGCCGTTCGACTCCAACATCCGCCGTTTGGAAGACCTGGAGGGCTGCAAGATCGCCACTGAACTGGTAAAGTACACCGAGCGCTATTTTGCCGAACGTCAGATCAACGTCACCGTCGAATTTTCATGGGGAGCCACCGAAGCCAAAGTTGTTTCCGGTCTGGCCGATGCCGTCGTGGAAGTGACCGAAACGGGCAGTACCATAAAGGCCCATGGGTTGAGGATTATCCACGAACTCATGCAAACCAATACGCAATTGATCGTCAATCACGACGCCTGGAACAACGACGCCAAAAGGACCAAGGTCGAACAGATCGCTCTGCTGCTGA
This sequence comes from uncultured delta proteobacterium, assembly GCA_963792945.1. GTDB lineage: Bacteria > Desulfobacterota > Desulfobacteria > Desulfobacterales > SG8-13 > JARFQH01. The sequence goes on from CAWBYM010000003.1 coordinate 445,941, forward strand.
AGGGCGCCCTTCTCGGAGAGAAGCTGGTGGGATTGAAAATGAATGTGCCCGAGGAGCGAATCGAGATCATCATGCCGCTTCTGCCAAGTTTGAATGCGCCCACCGTGGCCCACCTGTACAATTCAAACTGGTTTTCGGTCGAAACCGTTGTGGACGAAGGCGTGGTGCGGGATCTCATTCCCAAGCTGCTGAGTGCCGGAGCCGAAGGAATAATAGAGTATCCACTCAACAAGGTGGTTTGAGCCCGGTCCGGCCCGGTGACGCATTGTGGGGCACTGCTCGAATAGTGTTCGACAACCCTGCACGCGAGGGCCGCATCCGTGTCGACGCGTCTCGATCAGGGGGCTATCCAGAAGATCCCAAGGGCCCGAGCGCTTTTATCGGGGCCCGGAGCCGTTAACGGCTATGGAAAGACATCCGTCGGCATAGGCCGGATCGTATCGAAGGGGGAAACGTGGTCGCTAAACGTACCGAAAAAATTACCTCTTTCATCGTCATGGACGTACTTGAAAAGGCCCACGACCTTGAACGGAGGGGGATCGATGTCGTCCACCTTGAGGTGGGGGAGCCGGATTTCGACACGCCGCCGTGCGTCAAGGCCGCCGCCTGCCTTGCCCTCGATGGGGGGCAGACGCACTATACGCATAGCCTTGGGCTGCTCGAATTGAGAGAGGCCATCTGCCGATACTATCGCACCCAATACGGTGTTGCCGTCGCCCCGGACCAGATAGTCGTGACATCCGGCACATCGCCGGCCATGCTTCTGTTGTTTTCAGCCTTGCTGGATAAGGGTGATCAGGTCATCATATCCGACCCTCATTACGCCTGCTATCCCAATTTCATCCGTTACCTGGAGGGCGAGACGGTATGTGTGGAAGTTTACGAAGCCGATGGGTTCCAATATGACCCCGAAGCGATCCGGAGCAAAATCTCCGATCGAACCAGAGCGATCTTCATCAATTCGCCGTCCAATCCCACCGGGAATCTATTGTCAGGGGAGCGCATGAGTGAAATTGCAGGTCTGGGGCCGTGGATCATATCGGATGAAATTTATCACGGCTTGGTTTACGAAGGCCGGGAGCACTCGATCCTGGAGTATACGGACAACGCCTTTGTACTCAACGGATTTTCCAAGCTGTTTGCCATGACCGGTCTCAGGCTCGGCTACCTGATCGCGCCCAAAGCTTTCATTCGGCCCATTCAGAAACTCCATCAGAACTTCTTTATATCCGCCAATTCAATGGTGCAGTGGGCGGGAATCGCTGCTTTGACCGAGGCGGGTGCTGATGTGGCGCGGATGAAATCCATCTACAATGAACGGCGAGAATATATCATAAAACGATTAAAATCTATGGGTTTCGGCATCACTGTGGAACCCACCGGGGCTTTCTACGTATTTGCCAACGCCAAGCATTTGTCAAACGATTCCTATCGACTGGCATTCGACATTTTGGACAAAGCCCATGTGGGGGTAGCGCCCGGCATCGATTTCGGGAAAAACGGAGAAGGTTACCTGCGGTTTTCCTATGCGAGTTCCCTGGAAAAAATAACCGAGGGCATGGATCGACTCGAAAGGTATTTGCACCTATCCGGTTGACGTCCCACCATGAATCTGTGTTTGAGTCTTTAACGTCATGATCATCAGGTCCGCCGAATTCGTCAAGAGCGCTGTCAAGCCCACAGATTATCCGCCGGCCGATCTGCCGGAAATTGTCTTCGCCGGCCGTTCAAACGTCGGCAAATCTTCTCTGATAAACACCTTGATTAACCGCAAACGGCTCGCAAAGACCAGCTCCACACCGGGGCGGACGCAACTGATTAATTTTTTCAATATCAACGGGATCCTGGCTTTTGTCGACATTCCCGGTTTCGGTTATGCAAAGGTTCCCGAAATGATCAGAAAGCGATGGGCCTCCATGATCGAAACCTACCTGGAAACGCGTGAGTCTTTAAAGGGCCTGGTTTTTATCATGGATATCCGCCGCAAACCGGGTCCGGTGGAATTGGATTTTGTGCAATGGCTCGCCCTGCGCCAAATATCGACGGTGCTCGTTCTGACCAAAGCGGACAAACTCTCACGTGCCAAACAATTGGATCGACAACGCCATGCCGAAAAAACCTTTTCGGATTCGTGCAGCGAGATTATTCTTTTTTCGACCAAGACACGCTTGGGGCGCGACCGCGTTTGGCAAGCCATTGAGAGGCTGGTGAAAGCCGAAAGTATCGCTAAAGGGTGACCGCCGCGATTACAGGATCGAAGCGAGATATAGACACGAAGCCTTGAGTTCATAATGAACCGGGGTCAATTAGCTGAAATCGTTTTTGTGGCACGCAAGGTTTAAGCCCCTACCGCTTGAAGACATTCCGCACGGCTTAGGCTATGAACGGATACGGATGGCAGTCGCGGCGTCCCCTCATCTGAGAGTAACAGGCACCAACCCATGCACGATGACCATCCGGAATTACCGTACGCTGAAAATTTCCGATCCGGATTTGTGGCCCTTGTCGGGGCGCCCAATGCCGGCAAATCGACGCTGTTGAACCGGATTTTGGGCGAAAAAGTCTCCATTACCTCCCGAAAGCCCCAGACCACCCGCAACCGAATACTCGGAGTCAGGCACAATCCTTCGTCGCAGATCGTGTTTTTCGACACACCCGGGGTGCACCACGCCACCAGCCCGCTCAACACCAGGATCGTGGAAACAGCTTTGGCAACCATGAGCGACGCGGATATCGTCTTGATGGTCGTCGACATCTCCCGGCCGGATCCCGACGCAGAAAGACTGATGGTCAAGAAAATCAGAGCCGAAAAAAAGCCGGTGGTTCTGGTGCTCAACAAAATCGATCTAGTCGGTAAAACGGAAATTTTGAAATTGATCGATCATTGGTCCCGACTGTATTCGTTTGCTGACATTTTCCCGGTTTCGGCGGCCAAGGGGACGCAGGTGGACCCGTTGATCGCCGTACTCGAAAACAGACTTCCGCAGGGACCGCCATTTTTCCCCGCAGACGCACTGACCGACCAGCCCGAAAGGTTTATTGCGGCCGAAATGATCCGTGAGAAAATATTCCGCCTTACCGGCGAGGAAATACCCTATTGCACAGCCGTCACCATTGACGACTTCAAGGAAGAAAAAAATGGGTCGCTGCTGAAGATCCATGCCAGCATTCATATGGAACGCCTCTCTCAAAAGGGGATAATCATAGGCAAAGGCGGGCGGATGTTAAAGACCATCGGTGAGAAATCCCGCCTTGACATGGAGCGGTTTTTCGCCACCAAGGTATTTTTAAAACTCTTTGTCAGGGTCCAGAAGAATTGGCGCAACGACACGCGGGCACTAAAAAAGTTCGGCTATTGACCGGCAAATGATACTGTCTTTTCATCCTTTATTTGCAGCAGACAAGAACATCATCTGTGCCGGTCGCCCACCCGGACCGGATGATGAGCAGGCCGCGGCAGAAGCCGAGGCCATAATTCTGCCCCAGGGCTGCCGACAGGATCTATACGAGTTGGCCCGGCGAAAATGTCCGCTTGTTTTTCCCAACTATGAGGCCCGGTTCGCATATCAGGGCAAGATGGAACAAATAGCCCTGTTCAGGCGGGTCGGCGTTCCGCATCCCGAATCGATGGAATTCAGTGACACGAGCGCTTTTCGACGTCGCGTCAAACGCATTCCGGAAGACCTGAATTTCGGACTGCCGTGCGTGTTTAAATTCGACTGGGGGGGGGGGGGAGACACCGTTTTTCCGGTCTACACGGTGGCGCGCTTGATGGCGCTGCTGGAATCGGCTGCGATCTTCGAGCGCTCGGGCCAGAAAGGTTTTCTGCTGCAGGAAATGATTGACGCCGGATCCCGCAGCCTCAGGGTGGTTGTCGTCGGAGAGTGCTATCGGTCTTACTGGCGGGTGCAGCCGGAGCCGGGCGGTTTTTTGACCGGTGTGGCTCATGGGGCTCTGATCGACGCTGCAGCCGATCCCGAACTCCAGGCCCATGCCGTCACCGCTGTCAAGGATTTCTGCCGCAGCACGGGGATCAATCTGGCGGGTTTCGATATCCTCTTCGTGTCTGGATCCCCAAAACCGCAGTTTTATTTCCTGGAAATCAATTACTTTTTCGGGCGGCAGGGTCTGGGAGGCTCTGAAGCGTACTACCGGCTTCTTATCGGTGAAATCGTCAACTGGCTCAAGGGGAAAGGTTTGTTTGCGATTCAGGATCAAAAATATTAAAGGTGATCGGCGCACCGCTCATCGAAGCGCAGCCGTACCAAACCCGAATCGTTAGAAAACTCATCATGGAACATATACTTCGCCGAGTCCACGTCAATATACCTTTCGCCATGCTCTGGGATCGCTATGCCGAGGACTTCTTCGCGCGCGGACTCAATCCCGAGATTGGCATCGATGCCGCTGCGTTGGACCGTTTTTCTGCCGCCGAATTCAGGGAGATGGCCATGCGGTTCAAGGCTGCCGGGCGAAAGGTCACACTGCACGGCCCGTTTGCTGATCTTTCGGCCGGCTCGATAGACCCGAAGATACGTTCCGCCACACGCCAGCGTTTCGAACAACTGCTTGAAGTGGTCCCCCTGTTCAATCCGTTATCGGTTGTTTGCCATGCCGGTTATGAAGGGAAGCGATACGGTTATCATTACGAGGATTGGTTTCACCACAGTCTCGAGACCTGGCAGTGGCTCGCGGGAGGAATCAACGGGCGGGGCAGTCGCCTGATGCTGGAGAATGTATATGAAGCCGGTCCCGAAGAACTGACGCCGCTTTTCAATGAACTGGCGCCTCACAACGTCGGATTTTGCCTGGACACCGGGCATCAATCCGCATTCAGTCAGAGCTCCCTTGCCTCCTGGCTCAAAGGACTCGGTTGGAATTTAGGTCAAGTGCACCTTCACGACAATTGTGGGGATCAAGATCGACACCTTGCCCTTGGGAAGGGGCATATCGATTTTTCGATCCTTTTTCGTTATCTTGAATTGCACTTCCCTGAATGGCCCCCCGTTATCACCCTGGAGCCTCATACCGAAGATGCATTGGACCCGAGCCTGGCCTATCTTTCGGCTGTCTGGCCTTGGGCATTGACCTAACAGGCGGCTGAAAAAGGATTGCGCTTTGACAACCCGGAGGCCTATTGTCGGCAGACAACCGGCATGTAGCTGCCGGTATAACGTCGACTGAGTATGTCAAAATCGTCTTCATTGAAAATTTCGGCAAATCGACGGCCTCCGATACTGCGCTGCTTGTAAAGGTCCAGGCAGTCATTAACAATCTGAATGACTTCGTCCTCGCTATAGATACCGGGAAGCTCTTTGGCCAACTGCGGATGGCGGCCGAGTTTTCCGGCCAGCTGAACCCGAAAGCCTCGACAGTCAGGCTGCAGCGTACCGCTCGGGCAAACCGCTATACACCGGCCGCAACCCAGGCATCGCTGATAGTCGATTTGGGGCGCCGGTTGATCCTTTTCCAGGGCAACGGCGTTTTCCTTACATGCGTCCACACAAGCGGCGCATCGAGTGCATTCCGCTGCGCCGGTTTCAGGAACCGCTGCGCCGATGATGCCGATGTCCTTGATTTGAGGCTGGGAACAGGCATTCGGGCAGTCCGCCAAGGTCACTCTGAATTCATGGTGAAATTTAAGCGTGCCTTCCACTGAACGTTTCAAGAAGTTGAGCAAATCGGCGTTCTTGAGAAGGGTTTCTATTCGATCCATCAGGTGCTCGCCGGCGGTGGCTCGGTTGGGACAACCCTGCGGTCCAAAACACGAATCAATCTGGTAGCCTCGGACTTCGGATTGCATGCCGGCCAGATATCGTTTTTGGGTCGCTTTGACCTCGATCGCTGTGACGGTCGTTTTGCCGGCCTCTTTGGCCTCCTTTTCCACCCGGGCCCGCACTTTCTTTCGGACAAAAAAAGGCACTTTCTTCAACAGTTCTTCTGCTTCCTGCTTCCATTGCATGTATAGAACCCTTTCGCTCACCCGTCCGATCGCGCGTTCAGCCGACAGATATGGATCTCTGTCGGCAATGGCCGTATGGGGGAAATGCTAATAAGCGCGATGGGGCATGTCAAGGAGTGCCCCCAGGGTTCTCACCGCAGATAGACGATGCCGGAACAGCGGTCCTGATGGGCGACTTCCAGCTGGGTGTCGAAGTGGGCGAGCGCTGGCATGATGCACTTTATCGCCTTAGCAGGTGTGTTGTTGGTTTCACTCAGATGGGCCAAAATCACGTGATCGAGATTTTGATGGGTGATTTTGTTTAAAAGGGATTTTGAGTCTGAATTGGAGAGGTGGCCTGTCCGCCCCTGGATTCTCTGTTTCAGAGGCCAGGGATACGGCCCTTCGATCAGCATTTGAGGATCATGGTTGGCTTCCAGAATCAGTGCGCGACAATTCTTCAAGTGTTCCGCGACCAATGCCGTCGCGACCCCCAGATCGGTAGCAAGACCGACTTTGATTCCGTTGCGGTGAACCGTAAAACCCGCCGGATCGGCTGCATCATGGGAGAGGGAAAACGGGTGGATCGTAAGGTTGCCTATGGTGAAGCCCGCCCCACATTCAAAAAAGACTTTCTGATAGACTTTTCCGATCGTTGCCGCCGCTCCGTCGGTTTTTCGGTTGATGTATACCGGCAAACCGTAACGGCGGGAGAGCACACCGACGCCTTGGACATGGTCGGAGTGTTCATGAGACACCACAATGGCCTTGAGTGAATCCGTCCTCAGGCCACGGGACGTGAGACGCCTTTCGATTTCAATGCCGGACAGACCGGCGTCAAAAAGGACGGCGGTTGGGCCGTTCGATATGTATATCGCGTTGCCCTTGCTGCCGCTGGCCAGAACGCAAATGCAAATTTCATCTGCGTCTGACGTTTTGGTTCCATCTGGTCCGGGAGGGTCTTTTCGCATGGGGCCAACGGCAGGGGTCAATTCCAATTATTTTCTCAGTGTCTGGGGCGAGTGACATCGAAACGGCGGCTTCATTATTTTCCGGTGTGGCCGAAGCCTCCACTGTTCCGAACTGTTTTCCCTATCGATTTCACCAGCCTGATTTGGGCTTGCCAAATGCGGGCGATGATCATTTGGGCGACACGGTCGCCGCGTTGGAAAGTGTATGGCGCACGGCTGAAGTTGATCACGGCAATCTTGACCTCCCCGCGGAAATCCGCGTCGATGGTGCCCGGTGAATTTATCAGGCCGATGCCGTGCTTGACTGCCAAGCCGCTGCGGGGGCGGATCTGGGCTTCGTAACCGCAGGGCAGTGCCATCGCGATTCCGGTGGGGAGCAGGCCGAATTCACCCGGGGCGAGAACCAGCGGCGCATCGATGGTTATGGGAAGATCCATTCCAGCGGAGCCAGGGGTCATGTAGCCAGGCAGGGGAATGTCCGCGTCTTTTTGCGGATGAAGACGGCGAATTTTGACTTCCGGCCGATCCGCATTGTCGTTTGAAGCGGCCGTCATATCAGCAGTATATCTTCGAAGTTATCACCTTCATGCACCGGGCCGAGGGTGGTCAGGGCCAAGCGGTCTTCCCTGAACAATTCAGCTGACAGTTCACTGATGTCTTCTACCGTGGTCGCATTCACTCCGTCGATGATTTCCGTCAAAGGGAGATGGTACCCGAAATTGATTTCATTCTGCGCCAGACGCACCATTTGATTGTCGACGCTTTCCGCAGCCAGCATCAAACTCCCCTTGGTATAATTTTTGGCATCGATCAATTCTCCTGCTTCAACATGCTGGTTTTTGAGCATGCGCATTTCTTCCACGATAAGGGTGACGGCTTGACGGACTTTATCGGGCTGGAGGCCGACATAGGCGCCAAACATACCGGTATCCTGGTAAGAAGAAATGTAGGAGTAGACTGAATAGGCCAAGCCGTGGTGTTCCCTAATCTTTTGGAACAACCTCGAACTCATGTTGCCGCCGAAAATGGTGTTCAAGAGCGAAAACGCATATCGCCTGGGATCGGTGATTGACACTCCTCGGGTTCCCAGGCAGACGTGCACCTGTTCCAGGTCCCGGAAATTTGAATTGACCTGCGGAAAGCCGGCAGGCGTTTCGCGGTTGGGGAACCGTTCGCCTTTTTTTATAGCGGAAAATGACGGACAGACAAGGTCGACGATCTGTTCATGGGAGATGTTGCCGGCAGCGGCGATGACGATATGGGCCGGTTGGTAGAATCGATGGAAGAAAGCTTTAATGTTCTCGGTTGAAAACTCGAGGATATTTTCTCGCGTGCCGAGAATCGATCGCCCCAGCGGGTTATCGCCCCAGTAGGCCCGACTAGAGAGGATGTGTATATATTCTTCCGGGTTATCTTCCACCATCCCAATTTCCTGAAAGATGACAGGGCGCTCTTTCGCCAATTCTTCCTCGGCGAATACGGAGTTGAGAAAAATATCGGCCAATATGTCAACCATCGTCGATAGATGTGAATCCATGACCCTGGCGTGATAGCATGTATTTTCAAAGCTGGTGAAAGCATTGGTGTGTCCGCCGATGGCGTCGAACTCCTTGGCGATCTGAAAGGCCGTCCGTTTGCGGGTGCCTTTGAAGATCATGTGCTCGATCATGTGGGAAAGGCCATTCTCGGATGCGGATTCATCCCGTGCTCCGACGTTGACCCAGACCCCCATGGAGACGCTGCGTACAAACGGCATTGATTTCGTCAAAATACGGACGCCGTTTTCGAGCGTGGTTTTTTGGACTGATCCGCGACTCATCGGTTAGTCCAATAACGCCTTGTGGCTCAGGCGTATTTTGCCGTCTCGGCTGATTTCGAGGACTTTGACTTTAAGCGTTTGACCTTCCTTGACGACATCGGAGACGTTAGTGACCCGATGGTTGGCCAACTGTGAGATATGCACCAGCCCGTCCGTTCCTGGAGAAATCTGTACGAAGGCGCCGAAGTCGGTAATTTTGACGACGGTGCCCTCGTAAATGGCGCCGATCTCCGGTTCTTTGGTGATGGTTTCGACCATCTGCTTCGCCTTTTCACCTTCTTCGGCAGAAAAGGCGGAGATTTTCACGATCCCGGCATCGTCGATTTCGATACGGGTGTTGGTTTCACTCTGAATGGCTCTCACGGTTTTACCACCCGGACCGATGATTTCTCTGATTTTATCCGGATTGATTTTTATGGAAAGAACCTTCGGGGCGTATGGGGAAATTTCATTACGGACTTCGCTGATGGTTTCGAGCATGCGGTCGAGGATGAACAGGCGACCGACACGCGCCTGCTCCAGAGCTTCCTTCATGATGTCCTTGGAAAGCTCGCGAATCTTGATGTCCATTTGCACAGCGGTGATGCCGGTTGCGGTCCCGGCCACCTTGAAGTCCATATCTCCGGTATGATCCTCGTCTCCGAGAATGTCGGAGAGCACAACCACGCGGTCCTCGCTCTTGACCAATCCCATGGCGATTCCGGCCACCGGAGCTTTGATGGGCACCCCGCCATCCATCATCGCCAGGGTACCGGCACAAACGGTTCCCATGGAAGACGACCCGTTCGACTCGAGAACTTCGGATACAATGCGGATCGTGTAGTCGAAACTGTCTTTGTCAGGCAGAATTTTTTCCAACGCGCGGGTTGAAAGACCGCCGTGGCCGATGTCTCTTCGCGAAGGTCCGCCAAGGCGCCGGGTTTCTCCAACGGAAAACGGCGGGAAATTGTAGTGAAGCATAAAGGGCCGGAATTCGTCTCCGCTCAGCGTCTCGACGCGCTGTTCATCCTGCCCGGATCCGAGAGTCAAGACACCGAGAACCTGAGTCTCCCCCCGGGTAAACAAGGCACTGCCGTGGGGACGCGGTAGCATACCCACCTCACAGCTGATCGGCCTGATCTCATCGAATTGACGTCCATCGATCCGGCGATTTTCCTGCAAGACGAGATCACGGCAAACTGACTTGTGCACGTTGCCGATGATTTCCAGAACCTCTGCCCGGCGATCATCGTAAGCGTCTCCTATAAGAGCGAGATAGTTGTCCTTGACTTCACGGACGGTCTTGTTGCGCGTGATTTTGTCGGGACTTAAAATCGCTTCGCGCAATTTGTCCTTCAATTCGGATTCGATGCGGGCAACCAAGTCTGGATCTTTTTCAGGCGGAAGAAAGGGGCGCTTGGGCAGGCCTGCAACGGCACGCAATTTTTCCTGCAAAGCGATAATCGGCTGCATTTCGCTGTGAGCGAAATAAATCGCCTCGAGTAAATCCGACTCCGTGACAATGTCACCGCCACCTTCCACCATGACGATACCTGTTTTTGAGCCGGCAACGATGACGTTGATGTCTGATTGCTCCAGAGCTTCGATGGCGGGATTGACGACGAATTGACCGTCGATGCGGCCGACCCGAACACAGGCTATCGGTCCGGAGAAAGGAATTTCAGAGACCTCCAAGGCGGCCGAAGCGCCGATCATGGCAAGAGTGTCCGGCTCGTTTTCCTGATCCATGGATAAAACCATGGCAATGACTTGGGTATCGTTGCGGTAGCCTTTTGGGAAAAGAGGGCGGATAGGTCGGTCGATCAAGCGTGCCGTCAACGTTTCTTTTTCGCTGGGGCGTCCGATTTCACGTCGGAAATAGTTGCCTGGGATGCGGCCGGCGGCGTAAATTTTTTCTTGATACTCGACGGTGAGAGGTAAAAAATCCGTTTGCCTTTCCTCCGGCGAAGCGACGACCGATACGAGCACTGCCGTATCACCGTAGCGGACCACAACGGCCCCTGAGGCCTGTTTGGCGACTTTGCCGGTTTGGATGCTCAGTGTTCTTCCACCGAGTTGGGCGTTTAATGTTACTTCCATATTGTTCTCCTAAAAATTTAGCGCCTAACCAACTGTTATTGTATTTAATACGTTCATGTTCGCTTGGGTCTCCGTTTCCACCACCAACCGGATCACCGTCAACCACAGAGGTGCGGTTGGAAATCCGTTTTGAAGGATGCCGGGGATACCGTTTGGTTTTAGCGCTTCAAACCGAGGGCGTCAATGATGGCGCGGTATCTATTGACGTCCTTGTTCTTAACGTAATTCAACAAGCGACGACGCCGGCCGACTAGCATCAGCAACCCGCGCCGGGAATGATGGTCTTTCTTGTGTGTCTTGAGGTGTTCGGTCAGATATGATATCCGGTGGGTCAAAAGACCGACCTGTACTTCTGGTGAGCCGGTATCACCTTCATGCAGTTTGAATTTGTCTATCAGTTTCTTTTTTTCATCCGTAGAAAAGACCACTTTCTTTATTCCTCCTTTTCCTTGAATATTGACCTTTGCGCTCGAGCCGTCGCAGGCGAAGTCAGCCCATGTCTTCGGTTGGGTGCAAGCAACGTGCGCTTCTTAATCGATGTTTTCGTTGAATACACACACATAACTCAGCCGATCGCTCCCTGGTTCATGGCGAAGAACGGCCAAAAGGTTCTGATTTGGGTCGAGAATCTTCACATGTGTCGATTCTCCCTGAAATCGATCGGCGCCAGGCAAAGATAACCCCTTGATATCGTGCGTATGAAGCACTCTGCCATGTTTTATCTGCAGAGTCAAAGCTTTGTTTGCCGCAGCCTCCGGCATGTCCCGCAGGGCATCGGCCATTGGCACCAATCGTTCGGTAAGCCGGCCTCGATCGGCGAGGTCCTTGAGGTCGGCAATGGTTAAGGCCGCGTCGGTCGTGAATCGGCCGCTGGCGGTTCTCCTGAGCGCTTTCAGGTGGCCGCCGCATTTAAGTTTCCGGCCGATATCGCTGCAGAGGGTGCGAATGTAGGTCCCTGCAGAGCAAGAGACGTCAAACCGAATGAACGGCGGCTCGAATGACAGGATCTCGATGGCGTCTATTTGTACCTGTCGCGCCGGCTTTTGAACCGGGTGCCCTTTACGCGCGTAGCGGTACAGGGGAATGCCCTTCATTTTTAAGGCCGAGTAGACCGGCGGCGACTGTAAGTAGGGCCCCTCAAACTGCCGGATAACTGATTCGACCTCTCCAGCTGTGACCGAAACGGGACCGGTGTCGGAAATCACTTTTCCGGTGGCGTCCTGGGTATCGGTTTCGATTCCCAGTTGCAAGGTGGCGCAGTATCTTTTTTTGCTGTTTATAAGAAACTGCGCGATTCGCGTGGCCTGGTTGATGCAACACACCAGCACACCGGTAGCCATAGGGTCCAGCGTGCCTGTGTGTCCTGCTTTTCGGGCTTTAAGGATTTTTTTTACTTCGGCAACCACCTTGGCCGAGGAGACATCCGGTGGTTTGTCCAGCACAACGACGCCGCTGATCGGGGAAACATCCATGCCCCAAAACGCTACTATAGTTATAGTTTTTCCGCGAGGCGGGCCATATGCTCTTTCACCTCGGGAAGTGATGCTTCGATACCGAATCCAGCCGCACTCTGATGGCCTCCGCCCCCATAAGTCACGGCGAAGGCAGCCACGTCGACGCTACCGTCGGACCGTAAACTCACGTGAAATCGATTTCGCGCCTTTTCCGTCTCATGCCCGTTCCGCAGTTCCTGTATCATCGCTGCAACCTTTACGGCTTCGATTCGACGCGCATAATGAATCAGGCCATCGGCATCTTCGGGTTGGGTACCGGTTTTGCGGAGCATGTCCTGGGTTACCGTCATAATCGACATTCTACCGTTAGCCGATATTTCTATCGAATCCAAGGCCAGGTTCAACAGTTTGATGCGGCCGATGGAGTAAGTTCCGTAAACATATTGGGCGACCTTGTGGGGCTGTACGCCTATTTCGACCATCTCGCGACAGATATCGAACGCCGCCTGATTGGTGTTTGAAAAGCGAAATGACCCGGTATCGGTCAAAATACCGGTGTACAATAGCGCCGCAATGTCTCTGTCGAGCGGAATGGCCATCGCTTTCAATATGCGGTAAACCAATTCCGCAGTCGCACAAGCCGAAGGGTCAAGAAGTTGAATCGTGCCGAAAACCGTGTTGGTGACATGGTGATCGATATTGACGAGTATCGGTATATGCCGCGCGATATCTGCGGCTTTGCCGATGCGCTCCAGATTACCGCAGTCAAGTATCACTGCCGTATCGTATGTACCGGTCGGAATTTTAGCCGTGATACGCTGGGTTGACGGCAGAAAACGATAGACGGCCGGAATCGGATCCGGGTTGAAAAAGGTGACAATCTTGCCCTGTTTTTCGAGGGCCAACCCGACCGCCACCAAAGAGCTGATGGCATCGCCATCCGGGTTCTCGTGGGAAGCGACCAGAACGTGCCGGCTGTCGTTTAGGTGTCGAATGATCTGATGCATCATGATTTCGAACGAATGGAATCCAGAAGGTTTTCGATATGGGCCCCGTAATCGAAGGATTCATCGTAATAGAACTCGAGATCCGGCATATATCGAAGGCCGATCCGTCGGGCCAAAGACGCCTTAACGAAACCAAGTGCGCTATTGAAACCGTTTCGGGCGGCTTCTATCTTCTCAGGGCCGCCCGGTGCAGAGAAATAGATACGAGCGATCCGCAGGTCCTTAGTCAACTTTACATGGGTTATCGTTGCCATTTCGAGCCGAGGATCGTTGACTTCTTTAAGCAGAATGTCTGAAAGTGCCTGTTGTATCAGGCCGCTGACTCTATCGGCACGTGAATACGGCATTATATATTAATGATCTCCATTTCAGAATCGATGACTTCGGCCAGTCCTAATTCCTCGATCATGTTGAATATCTTATCGATTTTGGAATTGATGACCTGCCGGTCGTTTCCCACCAGAGAGAAACCAATTTCCGCGCGCTGGTGGACATCGTTCATTCCCACCTCGGCGACGGATGCGTTGAACTTGTTGCGGACGTGGGCGATGATTGACTTGACGACTCTGCGTTTCCCTTTCAAAGAGTGGCAGTCGTGCAGCCTGAAGGTGACGATTCCGATCCCCACGACCATCGAAAATTCTCTTAAACGACAGATAAAGGCCCGGTATCAGCGGCGGCTTTATCTGCCAGAAACAGATTAATCCCTATCAATCGATTAACATGCAGGTGGTCTTCAGCCAATCGACATCTTCACAATTCCGGTCGTATTTCCTCCAGGAAATAGCACTCTAGAATATCACCGATTTTTATATCGTTGTAGTTTTCAACACCGACACCGCATTCGTATCCGCTCTGCACATCTTTGACATCATCCTTGAAACGGCGCAGGGATGAATTTTTCCCTTCATACTGTACGACGCCGTCACGAAGTACCCTGAGAAAGCGCCCGCGTTCCATTTTGCCTTCCGTGACATAACACCCGGCAATAGTGCCGATTTTAGGCACGTGAAAGGTATCACGGACTTCCGCCCTGCCGAGAATGCGCTCTTCAAAAGTCGATGACATCATTCCCGCGATGGCATCCTTTACGTCCTTGATGACATCGTAAATGACATTGTAGAAGCGCATGTCTACGCCTTCTTCGTTGGCCATCATCTGAACCTTGGTGGTAGGTCTGACATTGAACCCGATGATGATGGCATCTGAAACCGTGGCCAACGATACGTCCGATTCGGTGATCGTCCCCGTGGCTGAATGGACGACGTTGATGTTGACTTCTTCGTTGGACAATTTTGTCAGTGAATCGCCCAAGGCCTCGTTGGAACCATGTACGTCGGCTTTGATGATCAGATTCAAATCTTTGACTTCGCCCTGTTTCATCTGTTCGAAAAGCTTGTCCAGGCTCAAACGGCTCGTTTTGGCCAGTTCCTTGGACCGGTGTTTTTGTAACCGGTGTTCGCTGATTTGCCGGGCGTCCTTTTCATCGCCAACGACATTGAGTTCGTCACCGGCCATCGGAACTCCGGAGAGACCGATGACCTCAACCGGGATCGAAGGTCCGGCTTCATCCACTTGATACCCTAAATCGTTGAGCATCGTCCGCACTTTGCCGTGATGGATGCCGCACACGACGGGATCGCCGATACGCAGGGTCCCCTCCTGAATCAGAACCGTGGCCGCGGCGCCGCGGCCCGGGTCAATTTTAGATTCGACCACGTATCCTCTGGCGCGTTTTTCGGGATCGGCTTTTAATTCGAGGACTTCGGCCTGCAACAGGATCATTTCGAGCAATTCGTCAATGCCCGTGTTCTGTTTGGCGGAAACTTTTACGAAAATCGTGTCCCCCCCCCAGCTTTCAGGAGATAATCCCTGCTCGGAGAGTTCGCGATAGACCCTGTCCGGGTTGGCATTGTCCTTGTCGATTTTGTTGACGGCGACGATGATCGGAACCTGCGCGGCGCGGGCATGATTAATCGCCTCGACGGTTTGGGGCATGACCCCGTCATCGGCGGCCACCACCAGGACGACGATATCGGTGACTTGCGCACCTCTGGCGCGCATGGCAGTGAACGCCTCGTGTCCCGGGGTGTCCAGAAAGGCGATTTGTCCTTTTTCGGTGGCGACATGGTATGCACCGATATGCTGGGTGATGCCTCCGGCTTCGATATCCGTTACACGGGTTTTTCGGATTACGTCCAACAAAGAGGTTTTACCGTGGTCGACATGGCCCATGATGGTGACCACGGGAGATCGCTCGATTTGTTTGGTGGGATCGTCTTCTTCGACTTTCAAAAAAACATCCTCCTCGAATGTGGCGCGCTCGACTTCATAACCAAATTCGGATGCCACCAGCACCGCCGTATCAAAATCGATGGTTTGGTTCACCGTCGTCATGACACCCATACCCATCAATGTTTTTATCATTTCGCCGGCTTTTATTCCCATGCGTTTGGCCAGGTCGGAGAGAATGATCGCTTCATCGATTTTGATTCTACGTTTGATAGCTTTGGCTGTGGTGATTTGAGTTTTTTGTGCCGGAGTCGCCGCCTTGGCTTTGACCGCCTTCCTGCCCTTGCGGGGGCGTTGGCGGGATCCGTAGAGATCTGCGCCTTCGACGACTTCCTTCTTACGGAAAGAGATCTTTTTCTTGAAGAACTTGTTGTCGGTATCCGCTTCTTCTTCCCCGTGCTTCTTTTTCTTCTTTTTCTTCTTGTCTTTCGAAGGGTCTTCGCTGGCCGGTTTGGCGAAAGGCGCCTCCGGGGCCAACTTGACGACTTTTTCTGCAGGCTGTACCGGAGCTGTGTCTCCTGCTGATTCAACAACAGGTTCTTTGACCTCAGGAGCAATCGGCATGCGAATAATTTTGGCGGCCTGACTTTTTTTCTTGGCCTTCTTCGGTGCTTTCTGGGTTTTTACTTCCTCCTCGGGGAGGGGTTTCGTGGTCGGCTCTGTATCCACCTGCGCCAAGTCGGCATCACTCGCTTCGGCTTCAATCGGCGCCGGGCTTTCTTCGACCGATTCGGAGGCTGCGATTGGTTCTACCGCTGGAATCTCTTCAACTTGGTCTTCACTTTCCGCTTCGATGGCTTCTTCGGCAGGCATGACTTCTTCATCTGCTGCGGCCTCGTCGTCTCCTGGGACTTCTTCCGGCATTTCAACCACAACGGTTTTTTTCCGGCGCCGAATGACAGTAGAGCGAACCCGTGTTTCAACGACGGTTTCGGTCTTGTGTCCGAAAAGATCGGCTTTGATCTGCGCCACAACATCGTCGTCGAGCGCACTCATATGGCTCTTCACTTCGACGTCGATATCCATGTCCTGTATCTTTTCGATCAGGCTTTTGTTGGTCATGTTCAGATCCCTGGCAAGTTCATATATTCTGATCTTTGCCATCAATCCCCCTAACATCAATTTTATACGAGTGATTTCCGGACATCCCGTTGGCCGTCCCGAGATGCCGGTTCCGGCTGCTGCAGTGTCAGCGCGGCGTCAATAGTCATCCATGTCAGAATTACTCCTCGACCGGGGTTTCCGTTTCGGGAGTGTCGGCATCGTGATCGGAGGCCGGTTCACCGGCAGCATCAATTTCAGTGACGCTGTCATCTTCAGCATCAGCGGCTGCGAGTTCTTCAGTGACGTCGGTTTCGGCCGCCGTCTCTCGGTCATGTTTTGCCTGCAATACTTCCTGCGAGGCCTTGATCAATCTATTGGCAATTTCTTCACCGATACCCCGAATCTGAGTTAAATCGTCTATGGAGGCTTTGCTGATCTCTTCAGCCGAAAACAAGCCCTTTTCGTACAATGAATCAGCCAGGCTGATGCCGACGCCCGGTAACGCCAGCAGGGAATCGTACCCGCTGCGCATGGCCTCGCTGTATTTGGTTTCGCTCTTGACGTCCAGATGCCAGCCGGTAAGCCTCGAGGCCAGACGGACGTTTTGGCCGCGCTTGCCGATGGCGATCGAAAGAAATTCGTCGGGGACGATGACCTCCATCGTCCGGTTGGTCTCATCGATAATGACGCGGGATATTTCAGCCGGCGCCAGGGCATTGCATACGTAACGCGCCGGGTCGATATGCCATGAAATGATGTCTATTTTTTCGCCCCGCAGCTCCTGCACCACATTTTGTACGCGACTGCCTTTCATTCCAACGCAGGCGCCGACCGGGTCGATGTCGGCGTTACTGGAGGCCACCGATATTTTAGCCCGGACCCCGGGTTCGCGGGTGGCGCCCATGATTTTGACAATTCCTTCCGAGATTTCCGGCACTTCGACTTTGAAAAGGTTGATGAGAAAATCCGCGTGGGTGCGGGTCAGGATGATTTGCGGTCCACGGCTCTCGTGCAATACATCCAGAATCAACGCGCGCATACGGTCGCCGCGCCGATACCCTTCTCTGGGAACCTGCTCGCGCACCGGCACAACCCCTTCGGTTTGACCTAAATTAACAATGATGTCTCCGCGGTCCATGCGTTGGACGATGCCGTTGATTATTTCCCCCCTGCGGTCGATGAAACTCGCAAAGACCGCGTCTTTTTCTGCATCCTTTATTTTTTGTATGATGACCTGTTTGGCCGATTGGGCCGCGATTCGACCGAAGGTTGAGGTGTCCATTTTCGTGCCCAGGCTGTCACCGACCTCGCAATCCGGATCGAGTTTTCGGCCTTCTTCGAGGCTGATTTCCAGGGCAGGTTCCGTCACCACTTCTGCGACATCCTTGAATTGGAAAACCTCTATCTCGCCCAGTTCTTCGTTGTATTGGACCTCGATGTCCATTTTGTTGCCGAATTTCTTGCGGGCGGCGGATTTCAAGGCCTCTTCTAGTGCGTGAATAAGGACTTCACGCGAAATGCCCTTGTCTCTGCTCACCTGCTCGACAACCCGCTTTATGTCTGACATGTACATCGGCAATCTCCGTGATCGACCAGTCGCGCCTTATTTATTGCGGTGAAGGGGATGGCGACTGTTTTGTCATCAATGGTTAGAGTGACCCTTTCGTCAATGATACCTTTCAGAAGACCGGTAAAGTTTTTCTGACCGTCTATCGGTTGAGTGGTCTGGATCTTAACCTTCTTACCACGAAAACGGTCGAAGTCGGATCGTTTTCCTATGGGACGCTCGGGCCCCGGAGATGAGACCTCGAGGTTGTATGCTCCGACATCCCCGAGTTCCACGTCCAAAAGATCGTTTAACTGGCGGCTGATGCGGGCACAATCATCCAGGGTGATACCGTCCGGCTTGTCGATGGTGATGCGCAGCACCTTTCCGCCGGACTCAGAGTGGTATTCCACGAATACCAATTCCACGTCTTCCGATGCGCAGAGCGGCTCAGCGATCTGAAAGACCTGCTGGGCGATGCGTTTCGACCGGTTTAGGCCGGGCGATTCGGCTGGCGCGCGCCTGGTCTTTTGTGAATTCCCGACCGTTTTTTTTTCCACTTCGGTTCTATTCCTTAAAAACGTAAAAAGCAAAAAACGGGCTTCCGCCCGTTTCTTCAAGTCCGAGTGCGTCTTTAGGAGTGTTAATATTACCGGTTCATGATATTAACCTTTTATAAGACAATGAACCATGAAGAATGGTTCTACCCTCACTCAGCCTTCTGTGAAGTAAAGGCGGAGAAGAATTGGAGCGGGCAACGAGATTCGAACTCGCGACACCAAGCTTGGGAAGCTTGTACTCTACCAACTGAGCTATGCCCGCCCAGCACAGACAATAGTTAGGACAAAACTTGCTGTTTGTCAATAAATTTCATTCATGAATTCTATGGCCCCGGTTGTTGATTGGCTGGTCACAATAAAGAGCGGAGGCGAGGGGGTGGGGCCTGAAATCGCCGGTCCACCGGGAGAGGCAGCCGCCGCTGGACTATTTCAATGGCCTTTGCTACCATGGCGCCGTTTGACAATCCGGGGAGGTTCGATTCGGATAGCCCCCCAAGGCCCATTTTCACCCGTTCCTTTCGGCCGGTATCCAGTACCACCGATCGATCACAATGGACTTTTTCATATGATGAGTTCCCGCCAGGCTCAACGGCAGAAGAGCGATGAAAAATTTAAAAACCGGGTCCGCTTCACCGACCAGATGGTGCTGATCGGTTGCGGAATCGCCGTGGTATATTGGCTGCTGGATTCAATCGTGGCGATATTCCTGTCTTCGGAGGGGCCGATTCTCACCCGGATTCTCGGAGCGGACCTGAGGGATGTCTGGACGAGGCTGATCGTCTTGTGCCTGTTCGTCATCTTTGGATCCCACGCACAGTTTACCATCAACGAACGGCGGGAGGTGGCCAGGAAGCTGGAGCAGGACCGGATCACGCGTGAGCGGTTTCAGCGGTTGTTGTCGCCGGATTTAGCCGAAATGGTCGTGTCCGGCAGGCTCAAAGTCGAGAAGGGTGGGGTTTCCAGGGAGGCGACCGTCATGTTCGTCGATATTCGCGGGTTCACCGCGATGAGTGAACAGACGCCACCCGGAGATGTCCTTCAAATGCTCAACGAATATTTTGAAATGGTGGTGGAAACCGTCTTCCGCTACGAAGGGACGGTCGACAAGTTCATGGGAGACGAAATAATGGTGATTTGGGGTGCCCCTGTCGTGCACCACGACGATCCGATAAGAGCCGTGCGGGCGGCGTTGGAGATCAGGAACGAATTGGGACAGTTCAACCGAAAGCGTGCTGCAGAGCAAAGACAGGCGGTCAAAATAGGAATCGGGATCAATACCGGTACTGTGGTTGCCGGCTACATCGGTTCGTCCCAGACCATGAGTTATTCAGTTATCGGTGACACGGTAAACACGGCCTCGCGCCTTTGTGCCGCAGCCAAGCCGGGTCAGATTATTATTGCGGAAAACACCCACGCCTGTCTCGATGGCCTTTTTGATGCGATTGAAATTGAACCGTTGCAAGCCAAAGGAAAGCTGGAGCCCATCCAAGTTTTCGATGTGGCTGGTGAGAAGGGACGGCATATGTCGACAACCGATGAGCGGAAGCTATCCGAAGCGGACCTTGCACCGGGCGCTGTAGACTCCGATATCCGGGCTTGATCCACCTGGGTTCATGGAAGATGACAAACTCTGCCGTCCACCGGGTTCAGCTGTCTTCCAGAAGGTTGCGGATGTTTTTCAGTTCAGTCTCGATCTCTTTGATGCTGAGCAGGGGCTCCTTTTTCGGCTGACCGGATTTTTGCTTTGAGAGATACTGCCGGGCCCCCTCAATCGTGAATTTTCTTTCGTGCAGGAGATGTCGAATCTTGAAAACCATCTCGACGTCTCCGCGACGGTAGAGCCGCTGCCCGGAAGACGTCCGCTTCGGTTTGATACAGGTGAACTCGTTCTCCCAAAACCTGAGAACATACGCCGGCAGCCGGGTGAGTTTGCTCACCTCGCCGATCTTAAAATAAAGTTTGTCCGGCAATTGTGGCTTTGTATGCATCGCTGTGGGATCGTTTGTTGAAAGGCCATGTCTGCAGACGGCGCTGTCAGGCCCTATGGCCCCCGGACGTCTGCATAGGGCTGCAGAGAGGGGTCAGGCTGGAAGCAACGCTTTGAACTCTTCCAGCAGATGACCGGTGATTTCTCGATGCAGCCGGTTGATTTCTTCATCTTCCAGCGTTCTGTCGAGCGAGCGATAGACGATTCTGAAAGAAATACTCTTTCTTCCGGATGGAATCGGCTTTCCATCGAACACATCGAAGAGCTGTACGGTTTCGATCAACTCCTCATTCAACTGTTCAACCCGGTTTAGAATTTTTCCGGATTCGACGTCGGCTCCGACGATAAGGGTCGCGTCTCGGGATACAGAAGGGTATCTGGGGATCGGTTGGAATGATATTTCCTCGGGGATGAATGAGCGCAAGCGGTCGATTGTCAATTCGAAAATGTAGGCCGTATCCTTCAGATCGAAGTTGCGTCGGACCTGAGGATGAATTTCACCGATCAAGCCGACTTCCTGGTTCTGGATCAGAATCCGGGCACTGAACCCAGGTCGCGTGTATGTGCAGTTTTCCTCCGGCAAGCCGGCAAAGAGAAGGCCGCTAATGCCTAAACGACCCACCAGAGCTTCAACGGCACCTTTCAAATCGTAAAAATCACAGGTCTTGGCCTTGGTGTGCCAAGATTCGTCACTGCGGGCGCCACACCAGAGCCCCACCAGCATCTCGGTCTCTTCCGGAAGAGAACCCCTGCCGTTGGCGTAGAACGTTTTTCCGATTTCAAACAGTCTTAGGTTCTTCTCGTGTCGCGCGGCGCTGTGCCGCATGGTTTCCAGCAAGCCGGGCACAAGTGACGTTCGCATGACAGCCTGATCTTCGGACAGTGGGTTCAGAATTGAAACCGAACGGCGCCGGGCATCCTTGGGCGTCAGCCGCAGCCGTTCGCTGGCTTCGGTGCTGATGAAGCTGTAGGTGACGATTTCATGGAAACCGTAACCCGTCATGATTTCTTTTATACGGTTGCGCGTTGTCAGGGAATGCAGCGGAGCACGCCCCTTGACCGGCACGGCTGGATAGGTCAGAGGGATATGGTCATATCCGTAAAGGCGCGCAACTTCCTCCATCAAATCTTCCGGCCGGGTGACATCGACCCTGAAGCTTGGCACCACCACCGTCAGGTGATCGTTTGGTTCCGTCTCGGTCTCGAATCCGATGGATCGGAGCAGGCCGCCGATTTCTTCGGCCGACAGTGCCGTTCCCAGAAGCCGATTCGTTTCCGTGACGCCGAGGCGGATAACGGCGTTTTCCGTCGGTCTCGGATGGGCATCGATCAGTCCCTCCACCAGAGTGGCTCCGGAAACCTCGACCATCAGTTTTACGGCCCGGTTCAACGCGGTCACCGTGCCTTGGGGATCCACTCCACGTTCGAAACGGAAAGAGGCCTCGGTAATCAAGCCGAGCTGCTTGGCCGTTTTTCGAACGCTCGTCGGGTTGAAGCAGGCACTTTCGATGAGAACCCGGGTCGTTGACGCATCGATTTCCGAATTGAGGCCGCCCATGACACCGCCGACCGCAACGGCTTTTTCGGCATCGCAAATCATCAGCATGTCCGGTGAAAGGGTGCGTTCCTTATCATCCAAGGTCGTGAAACTTTCCCCCTTCTGCGCTGTGCGCACCACGATCCGGTGTCCGGCCAATCGGTCGTAATCGAAAGCATGCAGCGGCTGGCCGAGCTCCATCATGACAAAGTTCGTGACGTCGACGATGTTGTTGATCGGCCGCATCCCGACGGAAAGGAGCCGGTCCTGCAGCCATGATGGAGAAGGCCCGACCGTGACGCCGGTCAACAACCGGGCCGCATAGCGCGGGCACAAGTCCGGTGCTTCGATGGTGACTGAGGTCAGATCGTCAATCGCCTGGTCGGAATCGGTTAGGCGGCTGTCGGGGTAAGTCAGCGTTGATTTTTGAATCCCGGCGATTTCACGAGCAATGCCGATCAAACTCAGACAATCGGCCCGGTTGGGGGTTAAATCGATGTCGATCACCGTGTCTGAGAGAGAGAGAACCTGCGACAGGGGTTGGCCCAATGGGGAGTGATTCGGAAGTTCCATGATACCGGCGAAATCGCTGCCGAGGCCTAATTCCATCTCACTGCAAAGCATGCCATCCGAAGCCTCTCCCCGAATCAGGCTTTTTTTTATGAGCGTGCCGTCCGGTAAAACGGTTCCCGGGAGGGCGGTGGCGACCATCATGCCTTTGGCAACGTTTGGTGCGCCGCAAACCACACCGAGGACCCGGCTGCCGATGTCGACTTGGCAGAGTGTCAGCGTATCAGCCTGGGGGTGGGGGGCGGTGTCGCGGACTTGCCCGACGACAACCGGGTTCAGATAGGCGAAGCGGTCTGAAACCGAGTCGACTTCCAGGCCGACCATGGTCAGGGCTTCCACCAGCCGATCGATGTCCATCTCGATCGCACCATATTCTTTCAACCAACTGAGGCTGACGCGCATGTCAGAACTGCCTTAGAAACCGAATGTCATTCTCAAAAAATTTTCGGATGTCATCAATTCCGTACTTGAGCATGGCTATCCTCTCCACGCCCATACCGAATGCAAATCCGGTGAATGCGGATGAATCGTAGCCAACGTTTTCATAGAGCGCCGGGTGGACCATTCCGGAACCGAGGATCTCGAGCCAGCCGCTTTGGGAGCAGACCCTGCATCCGGAGCCGCGGCAGATGACGCATTGAATGTCGACCTCGGCACTCGGTTCCGTGAAGGGGAAAAAACTGGGTCTGAACCTCAGGCTGGTGCGTTCGTCGAATATTTGGTGAACAAAAGTTGTCAGAACACCTTTGAGATCGCCGAAGGAGATGCTGCGATCGACCAGCAGGCCTTCCACCTGGTGGAACATCGGTGTGTGGGTCAGGTCCGAATCGCAGCGGTAAACCTTGCCGGGGGCGATGATACGAACCGGTGGCTGTTGTTTTTCCATGGTTCGAATTTGAACCGGAGAGGTATGGGTTCGCAGTACGATATTTTCGGACACATAAAAGGTATCCTGCATATCGCGTGCCGGATGATTCGGGGGAATGTTGAGCGCCTCGAAATTGTACCAGTCACTCTCGACCTCCGGTCCTTCCACGATGTCGAATCCCAGTCGGGTAAATATCTCGCAGATTTCCCGGGTTATCCGGGTGATGGGGTGCAAACTGCCGTTGTGAATGGGGCGTCCGGGCAGAGTGACATCAATGTGGGTCCCCGGCCCGCCGCGTGAGGTTTCGAATTCTCGGACCGATTCCTTGAAAGCCTTGTCCAGGGCCGACTTGATTTCGTTGGCCCTTTTACCGATGCTCGCCCTGTTTTCTGCCGGCAGACTGGAAATATTCCGCAGAAAAGCCGTAACAACGCCCTTTCGACCCAGATAGTGAACGGCGAGTGATTTCACGCCTTCAGCGTCTGAGGCGTTTTCAATGGATTTGAGAGCCTCTTCGAATATGTTCTCTATTGATGTATCCACTGAACTATTGGCCCGAGTGCCATCCCTTCTGCTGTTGGGCGGGAGCATACCCGATCGTTGTTGCGGTCGATCCGATTCAACACGCTTCCAACCACGGATTCAGTGCACGGTGGTCAAAACGAAGAAATTAGATCTGCTGGGAAGCCAGTTTCGCGATCTGAGCAAAGCCAGTGGGGTCTGAAATGGCCAATTCGGCGAGCACCTTGCGGTCAAGCATGATTCCGGCTCGTTTCAAGCCGTTCATGAACTTACTGTACGAAAGGTCATTCATCCGTGCGGCGGCATTTATTCTGGCAATCCATAGCTGCCGAAAATCGCGTTTGCGCTGCCGCCGGTCGCGATAGGCATACATCAATGCCTTGTCGACCGCATCAGCGGCTGTGCGGAAAAGTTTGCTTCGACCGCCACGATATCCTTTGGCAAGCTTCAATACTTTTTGGCGGCGCCTGCGCGCCTTGAATCCTCTTTTTACACGCATGATCGTTCTCCTGAAAACCTAAGCTCACTTTGAGTGCTTATTAAATCAACCCGCCCAATGGCCCGTTGCTATCGACACGGTATCGTTGAATTCAACAGCGGAAAAGGCAGGCGTCTCTATCCGCTGTGCCCCCACCCGGTATGGTTTACCTATCCGTTGGGCAATAGCAGACGCAGCTCTTTCTGGTCGGATTTTTTTATTATTTGGCCCAACCGAAGCTGACGTTTGCGCTTGGTCGTTTTCTTGGTCAAAATGTGGCTGGCGTGCGACTTGAAATAAACGAATTTTCCGGTCCCGGTTTTTTTGAAGCGCTTCGCCGCCGAGCGATTTGTTTTTATCTTTGGCATCTTATGCTCCTTCTCATCATTAAAACGGTCATCGGCCGCCGGATTCCGAATACAAATGGGATCACCGACCGATGAAACAAAAAAATAAATGGCGTGGGAATCCATTCAATTCCGCCGCACGCCACCTCCTCGTTGCGTTTACTGAAAACATCCCGGGAATCGATCCGCGTCTGTGATCCGCACCGAATGGCTTTAAACAAACAAAAAACCCGGGACTATTTGGGCGCCAGTACCATCATAATGGTTCGGCCTTCAAATTTTGGCATCTGTTCGACAACCGCCACATCGGCCGTCTCCTGGGCCACCCGTGCGAGCATGTCGCGCCCGCGTTGGGAAAGGGTTATTTCCCTGCCGCGAAACATGACGGTGACTTTGACTTTGTCCTTGTTGTCGATAAATTTCTTGATGTGGCCGACCTTAACCTGAAGGTCGTGGTCATCTGTATTGGGGCGGACCTTTATTTCCTTCAGCTGGAAGGTGCTCTGCTTTTTTTTGGCCTCCTGTTTCTTCTTGGTCTGCTCATACTTATACCGGCCGTAATCCATTATCTTACAGACAGGAGGGCTTGCATTGGGAGAGATCTCGACCAGGTCCAATCCGAATTCTGCAGCACTCTGCAGGGCCTGTGCAATTGGTACGATGCCTATCTGATTGCCTTCGGGATCGATGACCCTGACTTCCCTGGCTCTGATTCCTTGATTGATGTTCGTTCGATCGCTTGGTCGTGATTTGAATATACGTCCTTTTAGAGCTATGCCGGCACCTCCACCTTTTTGATTGTCTGTGTAATTACGGCTTGTTGTTTGAGGCCAACCGCAGCCTGGCACCTCGTTTGCCATCCGGCAACCGGTAAAAATCTGGTATTCGATTAATCGATTAAAATAAGGAATGCAAGAAAAATTTTCAAGCAAAAAAAAGCCTTTTGCCTCGCCATGGGCAAATGAGGGCCTCGCTGCCGCCCCAAGTGATGTATCAGGATGGGGGCCTGGACCCCTATAGGTTGAGGGCGTGGTGCGCCAGCAGGCTGTCTTTCCAATAGGCGTTGTCGGGGTTCTGATAATACGCTTTCAATAGCTCGGCGCTTTCCGCGCGTAAGATGTGTGGCACGATCGACACCCCGGCCTGCCGGTACAAAGGATTGAGAGTCGACAGGTCGCAGCCGGTGCCTCCGCCCATCACGTCCTCCAAGGCGTAAACGATGGTGCGGATGCCACTCAGGATGATGGCGCCATAGCACATCAGACACGGCTCGAGGGTGCTGAAAAGGGTGATGCTCCCAGGGGCGAAACGCGTTTCCATTTCCGCCAACCGTCTCAAAGCGACCATCTCGGCGTGGTCGACTTCATTGATCCGGTCACCGGCCGTGCCGGTTCGCCGGCCGGTGACCACCACCCGATCCTGATGGACCAGGATGCAGCCGACCGGGAATTCACCGTCGGAAAAGGCGGCTTGGGCCTGCACGAGGGCTTTTTTCATGAAGCGTTCATGGTTCATAGTCGATCTTTTCGGCATCGCGGCGATCGTTTCCGGCTGGCGGACGCCGCGTGGTTATCCGTCAAGGTTAAAGGCGGCAGATCGTGTCATCGCACGGGCAGCTGCCATCCACCTCATATGCGTAAGCCACCCGGGATTCCATCTGGGCCCTCTCGGCGGAGATCGGCTCAAGAGAGGCGTTTTTCATAAGTTCTTTCAGGACGGATTTTTCCGGCAACTGCCCCAGCCCCTGGCCGATAATCCGGCCGGAAGCCCCTTCCAGAACATCTGCGTCTTCCCCATTGGTGGCGACGGCCACGGGGATTTGGTAAGGGGCCAGCAGGCGTGAAACAGCCAGGGCTGATCGGTGGCGCGTGACAATGGAACCGGGACCGTATTTAATGACCATGGCCAGCCGACCGGAAAACGTCACAACGTAGTCGATTCTGATAACGGCCCGGCAATCGCCTGCGCGGACAATCAACGGCTGCCGCGGCTTTATGGCGTCCTTGCCGTAGCCCTTGTGTTCGACGAGCAGGCGGGCTAGCGCCTGGCGATAGCGCTCGTCGTGCGTGTCCGGCAGGGTTTCGCCGGTGATGTAATCGCTCAGCTCGCCAAGCACGAGATGGTGACCGTTCATTTTGCGGCCTCGAAGCTTGGAAACCGGCCGCCGGGACGACGATGGCCGGTCGGTTGAATCCAATCTGACGGGCGGATGCGGTCATACGGCATGCCGATTGTCAACCGGTACTCGAATATGCTGACCGTGTCAAGCCTGTCGGGGCCGGCATTCCCGGAGTGAATAAAGCTTTACATGACACTAAGATATGAGATAACTCACTCTTTTGGCTCACTGATCCCCTCTTGCCCGTCGCGGATCAATTGCCAGTGACACGTATGCCAAGGGAGATCTATGCTGTCCATTCGTGAAGAGTTTGAAAAACGGGAACGCGATTTCATGTCGCCCTTTGGTTGTCTGAGTTCCGAATCACGGGGCCGAAGACGGTCCGAATCGCCCTGTCCGATCCGGACCGCCTTTCAGGTCGACCGGGATCGTATCGTTTACTCGAACGCCTTCAGGCGCTTGAAGCACAAAACCCAGGTGTTTCTCGCCCCGTTGGGAGATCAATACAGAACCCGCCTGACGCACACATTAGAGGTGGCTCAGATGGCCCGGAACATATCACGGGCCCTGAGGCTCAATGAGGATTTGGCGGAAGCCATTGCCTTAGGCCACGATCTCGGGCACACGCCCTTTGGACACGGCGGTGAAACGGCACTGAAGGAGGTCTTCTCCAAGCATTTTACCCACAAAGCCCAAAGCCTGAGAGTGGTCGACACTCTCGAGCGCAACGGGGAAGGCCTGAACCTGACTTATGAGGTTCGAGACGGCATCCTCAAGCATTCCAAGGGGTACGGTAAGATTATCCCGGACGACCCCAGCGAGATGGCCGTTACGGTGGAAGGTCGGATCGTGAGAATTGCCGATATCATGGCCTACTTGAATCATGACCTGGACGATGCCATTCGCAGTGGAGTCATAACGGAGGAGAAGGTGCCTGAGGAGTGCCGTAAAATAATCGGTCGCACCCATCCTGAGCGGGCCACGGTCATGATCAGAGACTTGGTCTACAACAGCAGATCCGACAATGGTGAGTTGGTCCTTCAGATGAGTGACGAGGTTTTTGCGGCCATGTCGACCCTGCGGGAATTTTTATATGAAAATGTCTACCGTGCGCCGATGGTTCACAACGAGTTCATAAAAGCTAAAAAAATCCTCATCGAACTTTACGGCTACTTTCTCGATCATGCCGACCGGCTGGAAATTGAGCTGAACAAACTCGGCATGGGACACTGCAATCACATCGACCAGCCGCGCGACCGTTGGGTTTGCGACTTCATTGCCAGCCTGACCGACAGCCACGCCATGGATCTTTATGAAAAGCTCTTCTTTCCCTCACCGGTCATGTGCGAACGTGGAGAATATGCCGCCGTCTCCGGATAGCCTGCATCTCGAACCGGAAGACTACCGGGACCCGTTGCGCCGGCTGAAGCAGATATACGCGGCCATGGATCGGGCATACACGCGCGTGGCAGACCGTTATGGCTTTCACTGCAATGGGTGTGAAGACAATTGCTGTCTGACACACTTTCATCACCACACCTTCCTCGAATTTCTCTATCTGCTAAAAGGTTACCGGAGCCTCGAGCGGCGGGAACGGATTGACATCCGGGATAAAGCTGACGCGGTCTGCACAGCCTTGAGCCATGCGCAAACCGGAAAGGGCGACCAACCGCCACGCCTGATGTGTCCGCTCAATAGCGATGGCCGCTGCCGCCTGTACCGACAGCGGCCTATGATATGCAGGATGCACGGCCTGCCGCATCTGCTGCGCAGACCGGACGGCCGTATCGTGAAAGGCCCGGGATGCACGGACTTCGAAAGCCACTGCCGGGATAAGGCTCCCGTTGCATTCGATCGGACGCCCTTTTACCGTGACATGGCACGGCTCGAAGGGGAACTGCGGCAGCTGATCGGCGCAGAGACAAGGATCAAGATGACGGTGGCGGAGATGATCCTGGCCTTCTGGGGCGCCGAAAAAATCGAGGGGTAAGGATCGATGAACCATGAAATACGTAGATGAAAAGGACCTGGAAAACCTTCCGGGCATCCGTTTGACGCCCGGGATGACATTCAATTTTCGTTGCCATCCCGGCATTCCCTGCTTCAACCAGTGTTGCCGCAACTTGAATCTATTCCTGTATCCTTACGATGTGGTTCGGCTAAGGGCATCCTTAGCGGTCGATTCAGACCGCTTCCTGGACCAGTACGTGGACATCGTCATGCGGAAGTTCAATTTTTTTCCCGATGTCCTCCTGCGCATGGCCGACAATGAAGACCGTACCTGCCCCTTTTTGACCGCTGCCGGGTGCGGTGTTTATCCGGACCGACCCGACACCTGTCGAACATTCCCGGTGGAACACGGCCTTCGATACGACTCTCATACCGGGAGGAACGAACCGGTTTACTATTTCAGACCTCCCGGATTTTGCCTTGGTCCCGGGGAAAAGGCGGAGTGGACGATAGAGAATTGGTCAAGAGACCAGGAGGCGGCCGTCTACAATAAAATGACGAGCCGATGGGCGGAAATCAGGCAGCTTTTTCAAAGGGATCCCTGGGGTAGTGAAGGGCCTGAAGGGTCAAGGGCGCGCATGGCCTTCATGGCCGCGTACAATATCGATCGTTTCAGAGAATTCGTATTGGAGAGCAGTTTTCTGAAACGTTTCAAAATAAAATCGGCGACGGTCAAGAAGATACGCTCCGATGACACCGAGCTGCTGAAAATTGGATTCGACTGGATCAGGCTTTTCGTGTGGGGCCTGCCCAGCAAAAAGATCCGTCCCCGATGATTGTTCGAATGCGGTGCACAGGGCCTTACGGCGGCGGATGTGATTATCCGCCAGGGGTTGCGCGAAACAACGGGGACGCCGGGCGGCCGGCTAGATGACGCCTTTCGGCATGGATGCCACCGGTTCGCCGCCCAAAACGTAACCGCCATCCAGCCTGATGACGCTGCCGGTCATGAAAGGGGCGTCTCTGACGATGAACAGGACCGTTTTGATCACATCCTCGATGGTGCCGGTTCGGCCCAAAAGGGTGTGGTCGGAGAGCGCCTGCTGTTGTTGGGGGGACAGCAGACTCCACCCGCGGGTTCCCGGTCCGTGACGGCTTTCGAACAGGCCGAGCATGACCTCATTCACCCGAACCTCCGGTGCTCCCATGCGTGCCCAGGTTTCGGTCAGCAGCGAGAGACCCCGATTGGCGGCCGCGTATCCTTCGTTGAAAACCAGACTGGCCGGTCCCGATCGGCCGACAACGCCGGCAATGGAGGAAAGGTTGATGACGACCCCGTTGCCGGTGGCCTTCAGGTGGGGTAGGGCCTGGTCGAAAACCCACTGTTTGGCCCGCAGGGTGGTTTCCAACTCGAGATCCCACTGTCCGCGGGTATAGGGACCGTGGACGATCGGCCATCCGCCCCGTTCGATGTTGTTGATCAGGATGTCGAGGCGGCCGAAGCGGCCGATCACTTCCGATATGAGGCCTTCAATACGGTCGGTATCCAGCAGGTTCGTCCGGACGATCAAATGCGGCGCGCCTGTTGCGGTGAAATCATTGCGCAGGTCTTCGAGGTGCTCTTCCCAATCGTAATAATTGAGGGCCACGGAAACCCCCTCCGCAGCCAATGCCAGGCCGAGGCCTTTGCCGATCCCCTTGATCGCCCCCAGAACGAGGGCGACTTTATCGTTGAGCACCATCGGAAAACAGAGCCTCGACAACGTAGGTGTGGGCCAAACGCAGCAGCGCGATATCGTCGGTTTTCACCCTTTCCCGTTCTGCCGCATCAATACTCATGCCCTCCGGCAGGCCCAATCGGAGAATCTGGTCCCTGAAGGCATCGAGGTCATAAAGTGTGCGGTGAAAAAGGTGCCCGGCCACAAGATCGAGCGGTCCGGAGAGCCGTCTGTTTTTCAAACTGATGAGACCCAGGAACAGATCGTTGAATTCGTTGTATGGGGCCAGATCCTGGTTCACGATCCAGGACCGGGCCGTATGGCCGGCGTCACTGCCGAATCCCAGACAGTGAGGTTCTCGAATCAGGGCGAAGTGTTCGCGAATCCTCCCGGACTGCCGATCGCGGGCTGTGCCCCTTGCCAAGGGGTACAACCGACACGAGGCCGGACGATTCGGATACACGCGGCACCCCTCGGGGGTGACAAACGGGCACTGTCTTTCGTGGTCGTGATCCGGCTTCAAGGTAATTACCGGCAGGCCGGATTCCGGGCCGACGTGCCGGTTGGTGTAGGTTTCGAGGAAACGGCCGGACGACATCCCCAGGCCGTTTTTCAACCGCAGGATGTCATACGGCGACAGGGCCTGGTTCAGGTCGCGGCAGCAGGCGTTGAAGCAGGGGACGGTCGGTGAGCAACGGAAACTGAACGGCTCATCGGCGGTCAACGGGATGATCTGTGGTTCCATAGTCGATGTTCGGTTGTCAAATTCGGATCTTTTATCCATTCCGGACGCGAAAACATCGAATCATGTATCATGGCCGTATGAAAACGGCAATACGTTACCCTTTTCGACCGCCCGAGCACCGGGCAGACGGTCGGGTATCTGTGGTCGTGCGGCCAATCGCCACAAGATATAGTGTGTTTTTGAAACGAGATCGTCAAGATGTTGTTACTTTAACGGAGAGGGGCTAAGGGCTTAACTATTTTAAAATTTGTTTACTCAAAAATTCTTGACAAGGAAAACGCTGAATGATAAAAGTTTTACTTTGCTGAGGTTCTATCTTGCTGAAATCACAAGAAAAATTTTATTCTGCGGCTGTACCAGCGGGACATGGTGCAGCATATCGCCGGGATTCGGATTCAACGGTAACGCATACCGTGGATTAGAAAAAAGCAGAGCCAAAATGGTCCCAACATTTTTGGCCGTAAAGAAGGGAGGTGTATCGGGGACCTGTTTCATCAGGACAAAACATTGGAGAACGTTTCATGTTCGAAATCGATCCAAAACTAAACGAGGAGGTATAGTCAATGCCAAGTTTTGTAATTCAGGAAAAATGTGACGGCTGTAAAGGCGGTGACAAAACTGCATGTATGTACATTTGCCCCAACGATCTGATGGTGTTGGATCCCAATGCAATGAAAGCATACAACCAGGAGCCCGATCAATGCTGGGAGTGTTTCTCCTGCGTCAAGATTTGCCCCACACAAGCTGTAGAAGTCCGCGGGTATGCCGATTTCGTGCCGCTGGGAAGCAGCATCATGCCGATGCTGGGTACCGAAGACGTGATGTGGACCTGTAAGTTCCGCAACGGCGTCATCAAACGCTTCAAGTTCCCCATTCGGACCACTCCGGAAGGCCAAGCCAATGCGTACAAGGATCTGAAAGGCAAAGACATCGAGAGCGGCCTGCTCTCCACCCAGGAAGCCGACGGCTACACTCTTCCATTGCCCAAGGCGACCGTCTAGGCCGGTATGACTCATTAGATTTCAATCCCAGAACGACACAAGAATCGATACCTAATTTTAAGGAGGGAGAAATATGGCATTACCGAACAAACCCTTGGGTGAAACTAAGGCCGTAAAGGATCCGGAAGTCGAAGAGCGCGAGGTTGATATTCTGATCGTCGGCGGCGGTATGGCTGCTTGCGGAACGGCTTTTGAAGTCAAAAAATGGATGGCCGATGGACAAACAGTGCTGCTGTGCGACAAAGCGGCCATGGAGAGAAGCGGCGCGGTTGCGCAGGGCCTTTCCGCCATCAACACTTACATCGGCGAGAACTCCCCCGACGATTACGTCCGCATGGTCCGTAACGACCTGATGGGCATCGTCCGCGAAGACCTGATCTTCGACCTGGGCTGCCATGTCGACGACTCTGTCCACCTGTTCGAAGAGTGGGGACTGCCGATCTGGAAGAAGACCGATGACGGCAAAAACCTGGACGGCAAGAAGGGGCAGACCATGGGCACCCTGAAAGCCGGGGCCCAACCGGTCCGGACCGGGAAATGGCAGATCATGATCAACGGCGAGTCCTACAAGAGGGTCGTTGCCGAAGCCGCCAAACTGGCTCTCGGTGAAGAAAACATCCTCGAGCGCGTCTTCATCGTCGAACTGCTCCTGGACGCCAACAAACCAAACCAGATCGCCGGTGCGGTCGGTTTTTCAGTGCGCGAGAACAAAGTCTACATCATCAAGTGCAAAACCATGATGGTGGCCTGCGGCGGCGCGGTCAACATCTACCAGCCCCGTTCGGTCGGTGAAGGTAAAGGCCGTGCCTGGTATCCGGTATGGAACTCCGGCTCCACCTACACCATGCTGATGCGGGTCGGTGCCGAACTCTCCATGATGGAAAACCGTTTCACCCCGGCCCGGTTCAAAGACGGATACGGCCCGGTCGGTGCCTGGTTCCTGCTGTTCAAGGCCAAGACCCTCAACGGTCTGGGTGAAAACTTTGCCGCCAGCGAAGCGGCCAAGAAAGAGCTGGAAAGATACGCTCCGTACGGAACCGCCGCCATTACCCCGACCTGTCTGCGGAACCACCTGATGCTCTTCGAGATGAAGGAAGGCCGCGGCCCGATCATCATGGATACGGTCACTGCCCTGGCCGAGCTTGGCAAGACCATGGACAAGAAGGAACTCAAGCACCTCGAGTCCGAGGCGTGGGAAGACTTCCTCGACATGACCTGCGGTCAGGCCAACCTGTGGTGCGCCACCAATACCGAACCGGAAAAGAAGAACTCCGAAGTCATGCCCACCGAGCCCTACCTGTTGGGTTCCCACTCGGGTTGTTGCGGTCTGTGGGTGTCGGGTCCGGATTACGACTGGGTGCCCGATGCTTACAAGATCAAGGCTGACAACGGCAAGATCTACAACCGCATGACCACGGTCAACGGTCTGTTCACCGCCGGCGACGGTGTCGGCTGCTCCGGCCACAAGTTCTCCTCCGGCTCACACGCCGAGGGTCGTCTCGCGGCCAAGCAGATGGTCCGTTATGCCAAGGAC
This sequence comes from uncultured delta proteobacterium, assembly GCA_963792945.1. Classification (GTDB taxonomy): domain Bacteria; phylum Desulfobacterota; class Desulfobacteria; order Desulfobacterales; family SG8-13; genus JARFQH01. The sequence continues at coordinate 480,030 of CAWBYM010000003.1, forward strand.
CACGCCGACTTCACCCCGACCTTGAAGCAATCCGCACAGGAACTGGTCGACTTGGTTTACAAACCGGTGCGGACATTCCTGGAGTTCAAGGACTACACCACGGCCATCGACATCAACCCCAACTACCTCAAACCCGAGGGCATGATGTACCGGTTGATGAAAGCCACCCACGAGTACGGCGGCGGGACGGCCACTTACTACATGACCACCTCCAAGAACCTCGAGGTCGTCATGGATCTGCTGGCCACGATGCGCGAAGACTGCGAAAAACTGGCCGCCGGAGACCTGCACGAACTGATGCGCGCCTGGGAAATCACCCACCGCATCTGGACGGTGGAATCCCACCTGCGCCATATCCAGTTCCGCAAAGAAACCCGTTATCCGGGATTCTACTACCAGGCCGATCATCCGGGCCAGGATGACCAGAACTGGTTCTGCTTCGTCAACTCCAAGTACGATCCGGATTCCGGAAAATGGGATGTGTTCAAGAAAGACTACATCAAGATCATCCCGGACTAATCGGAGTTCGAGGTTTGACTAGACGATGAGCACCATTAACCTCCAGGCGTCGCGAGGCGCCTGGAGGTTTTTATTAAATATGGCCCCTCGGTTTTGACGATTGAGCCCTTTAGGCGATATCCGCCGTGATTCGCGATGCCCGAAGCTGGGAGCTTGAAAGCACGCCTCGCCAAGCCAACCGGCGGATTGCCGGTCGCGAGCTTCGAGTTTCGAGCATTGAATGAGAGGATATCGCCTGAAGACCATCCGAAACAATAGCCACAGCATATCAACTGGAGGATAGCATGACAGAAAACGCAGCAGCCCCGGCTAGTGGTAGCATCATGGTTGTCGGCGGCGGGATCAGCGGATTGACCGCAGCCCTCGAAGCCGCCGAAGTGGGGTATGAAGTTTTCCTGGTTGAAAAGAATCCGTATTTAGGCGGGCGTGTTGCGCAGCTGAATCAGTATTTCCCGAAGCTGTGTCCACCCACCTGCGGCCTTGAGATCAATTTTCGGCGGATCAAGGATAACCCGCTCATCAAGGTCTTTACCATGAGCGAGGTCGAAAAAGTCGAGGGCACCCCTGGCCATTACACCGTCAGTCTCAAGATCAATCCCCGCTATGTCAACGAAAACTGCACGTGCTGCGGGGATTGTACCGCGGCCTGCGAGACAGAAATCGACAGCTTTTTCGATTTCGGTATGCAGAAAATCAAAGGGGCGCACTTGCCCTTTGAAATGGCTTTTCCCGCCCGGTTCGTCATTCACCAGTCGGTCAAAGATTCGCCAGCCGACGCCCAGCGGGTCAAAGAGTCCTGTAAATATGATGCGGTCGATTTCGACATGACCCCCAAAACCATTGACCTGCAGGCGGGTTCGATCATCTGGGCCACCGGCTGGGAGCCTTACGATGCCAAAAAAATGACCAATTTGAAGTTCGGCGAAAATGCGAACATCATCACCAACATGATGATGGAACGCATGGCCTCGCCCAACGGGCCGACAAAAGGAGAGATCAAGCGGCCGTCGGACGGCAAGGCGCCTGAAAGCGTGGCTTTCGTTCAATGTGCCGGTTCGCGTGACGAAAACCACCTGCCCTACTGTTCTTACATCTGCTGTATGGCATCGCTCAAGCAGGCGACTTATGTGCGGGAACAATTCCCGGATGCGAAAATCTATATTTTCTACATCGACATGCGGGCGCCTGGTTTGCGCTACGAAAATTTTTACCAGAAGATCAAAGAAGACGGAAATATCGTTTTCATCAAAGGCAAAGTGGCCGATATCAATGATGCCTCGGGCGGAAATGTCACTGTGGTTGCCGAAAATGCTGTGACCGGGGAAAAGATCCATCAAACGGTCGACATGGCGGTGCTGGCCACCGGCATGCAGCCCTCAACGGCCGGCGTGAAGCTTCCCGCGGACCTCAAGTACAGCGACGAAGGCTTCATCATCAACGACTTTCGGAAAGGCGGGATGTTTGCCGTCGGATGCGCCAACAAGCCCCTGGACGTTGTCACGTCCAACCAGAATGCGACCGGTATGGCCCTGAAGGCGATTCAAACCCTGGTGAACAAGTAGCAGGAGGCTTAAACCATGGACAAAAAATATGGTGTGTATTTTTGCACAGGCTGCGGCATCGGAGAGTCTCTCGACATCGAGGCACTCAAAGGCGTGGCAAGTGAAGAGGGATTCCCGGCCCAAACCCACGAGATGTTTTGCGGCAAGGCGGGAGTGGAGATTCTCAAGAAAGATATTGCCGAAAAAGGGATCAACACTCTGGTCATCGCCGCCTGCTCGCGGCGGGTCAACTTCGACGTTTTTCGTTTCGACGGTTGTATCGTCGATCGTGTGAACCTGAGAGAGCAGGTGGTCTGGTCCCATCCGCGCTCGGAATTCCCGGCCCTCACCGAGGAGCAGAAGGATGACGGGGTCCACTTCGACCGCGTTCAAATGTTGGCCGAAGACTACCTGAAGATGGGCATGATCCGCGTCAAGAAGGTCAGCCTGCCCGAGCCGTACAAAGTGGAATCATTCAGCCGAAAAATCCTGGTCATCGGCGGCGGGATCACCGGTTTGTCCGCCGCGCTGGATTCCGCCAATGCCGGCTACGAGGTGACCATCGTCGAGAAGGCCGACGAGCTTGGCGGCCATGCCAAGACTTGGCGCAAGCAGCTGCCGCTGGGGACACCCTATGACACGCTCTGCGCGCCGATCATCGACGAGACCATAAAAGAGGTACAGCAGCATACAAACATTACGGTTAAGACCGGGACCGCCTTGGCGCGACTGGCCGGTGAGCCCGGAAACTTCACGGCGACCTTCAAGAAGCCCGGCGAAAAGATCGAATTCGATGTCCCTTACCCGCTGCCTGAGGAGATGCGGGTCGACGAGAGCGGCAAGGAGCTCAATGCCGAGCAGCTGCACGAAAAGTACATGGAGTACAACAAGGGCAGAAAGGACATTCTGACCTTCGATACCAACGGCGAAAAATTCGGCGCCGTCATACTGGCCGCCGGCTGGCGGCCGGCCAAAGTCGAGGGCGATGCTTACGCCCATCTTGGGGTCGAGTTGGCCGACGTGGTGACCAACACGGAATTCGAGTCGATCGCCAAGAGCGGTAAAATATCCCGCCCCTCCGACGGAAAGGAAGCCCGGTCGGTGGTGTTCATCCAGAGCCCCGGCAAGGAAGACGACAAGGATTTTCCCTACACCGGTGCCGTCACCAGTTTGGTTGCCCTCAAGCAGGCCAAGTACGTGCGTGAAGACTTTCCTGAAAACGGCAAGGCGTATATCTTCTACCAGCACATGCGTACCCAGGGGTTGACGGAAAATTTTTACAAGGCCGTCCAACAGGATCCGGGCATCTTCATGACCAAAGGCACCGTTATCGGCGTTTCCAAGAATGGCGAGGGGCTGGTGGTGGAGGCCGAGGATACACTGCTGGGGGACAACATAAAGGTCAAAGCCGATATGGTTGTCCTGGCGGCCGGTATGATCCCGATGACCAAAGACGATCCGATCGTCAACATGGCTTACCGACAGGGCCCGGCCTTCCGTGATATCGGCCTGTTCGACGGCTACGTCGACTCGAATTACATCTGCTTTCCCTATGAAACCCAGCGCACCGGAATTTACGCCGCTGGCGCCATTCGACGGTCCCTGACCGTGGAAGATTCGCTGGAAGACGCCGCCGGAGCGGCGCTGAAGGCGATTCAGTGCATTGAGTCGGTCAATCGCGGAGTGTCTGTCCATCCGCGATCCGGCGATATGACCTTTCCGGATTTCTTCTTCCAGCGCTGCACCCAGTGTAAGCGCTGCACCGAAGAGTGTCCGTTCGGTGCCCTCGACGACGATGCCAAGGGGACGCCAAAACCCAACCCGGCCCGCTGCCGCCGCTGCGGCACGTGTATGGGGGCTTGTCCGGAACGGATCATCGGTTTTGCCGATTACAACATCGACAGCATCGGCTCCATGGTTAAATCCATCGGAGTCCCCTCCGAAGACGACTATGAAGAGCCCCCGTTCAGGGTCCTGGGCCTGGTTTGCGAAAACGATGCCTATCCGGCATTGGATATCGCCGGCTTGAACCGCCTTTCGTACTCGGCCGACGTGCGCTTTATCCCCATCCGCTGCCTCGGCTCGATGAACGTCATCTGGATCAAGGATGCGCTTTCCCAGGGTATGGACGGGGTTTTTCTGCTGGGGTGCAAGCACGGCGATGATTACCAGTGCCACTTCATCAAAGGGAGTGAACTGGCCGATATCCGCATCAAGAAAATCGGTGACGCCCTGGCCAGCCTGGCCTTGGAAAACGAACGCGTCGCACAGTTCACCCTGGCCATCGATGAGTACGATAAAATTCCACAGATGATAAACGACTTTGTGGCCTCAATCGAAGCGCTCGGACCGAACCCGTTCAAGGGATTCTAACACACAAGGAAAGACGGGCGGTGGTCGCCACCTGGCTGCCGGCCGTCTTTGATTCAGGAGGTTACCAATGGCGGATACCATGACGCTTGAACCCGATGTTGGATTTATCAGAGAAGTCGGCAAACTGGGCGGCGGTGACTTGAAAAAGTGCTACCAATGTGCGACCTGCTCGGTGGCCTGCCCGATTTCACCGGATAACAAACCTTTCCCCCGCAAGGAGATGATTGCGGCGTCCTGGGGTCTGAAAGATCGACTGATCGCCGATTATGACGTCTGGCTCTGCCACAACTGCGGCGACTGTACCACCTTGTGTCCCCGGGGAGCCAAACCAGGGGAAGTGTTGGGGGCCCTGCGCGCCTATGCGGTCAGAGAATATGCCACCCCAAAAGCCTTGGCCAAGGCGGTGGCCAACCCCAAAATGCTGCCCATACTGTTTGCCGTCCCGGCGGTTATTTTTATCGTGATGGGCCTGATTTTCAATTCTTTGGGAATCAACTGGTTTAATATTTCGCCGGATACCGGAGAGATTTGGCAATCCCACTTCATCAACAACTACCTGGTTGACATCATCATGATTCCCACTTTTTTCGGGGCCATCGGTGTGTTTGCCTTGGGATTGAAAAAATTCCTCAATGACATGCATCAGCAGGCGATTAAAACCGGTAAAGCCGAGGACAAACCTCTGGATATGGGCGGTGTCGTTGCGGCTTTGGTGCGCACCGTCGTGACCATCCTGACCCACCGAAAATTCAACGAGTGCGGGGAAAACAAAGGTCGCGCCACTGCCCACATGCTCGTCCTGTTCAGTTTCATCGGCCTGTTTATCGTAACCAACTGCTTTTTCTTCGCCGAGTGGGTCCTGCACATCGAGGGCCCATACAGTCAGCTCAATCCGGTCAAATGGCTCGGCAACATCGCCGGGGTCGCCCTCGTCGTCGGATCGATATTGTTGTGGCGGACGCGATTGGCCAATAAGGACCAGGGCTCGTCGTATTGGGACTGGTACCTGGTGGTGCTGGCGTTTGCGTTGGGGGTTACCGGGCTGGGAACAGAAATCGCCCGGCTGATGGGGTTCTCCGGTATCACCTATTTCATATATTTCTTGCACCTGATGTTCATCTGGAGCCTGTTTGCTTACACGCCGTTTTCTAAACTGGCTCACCTGGTTTACCGGACAACGGCCATGACCTACGCCGAGTATACGAACCGGAAATAAACCCGCACCGCGATTTCGTGGAAGGAAGTTATCAAGAGGGGCTGGCTGATGCTGCGGCCCCTCTTTCTATTTGAGGGGCGTCTGTGATTGGTGATGGTTGTTTAGTGTTTGGTGGAGAGATTTTTATCCGTACATTATTTTTTCAATCAGACCGTTGACGTTGCAGTATAGCCATTCGGGGCAGTTTGGGTTATAGGTCTATCCGCGAGCCGAATAATAGTCAAAATAGCTTGGAATGCCGTCCCTGCAAAACACCAAACACGACACACCAAACACAAAAACAAAAAGAGGCCACTCCAATCGCAGTGACCCCTTTTTGTTTGTTCAGCTCAATTCAATTTGAACTGTTTATCAATCACCCGTTGCGGCCTTGTGGGTCTTGATTTCAACCTTTTCGGTCAGGCCTTCGTAGTAGGCGCGCAGAATTTCGACGACCTCGTCGCGTCCGAAGTGATCCGGCAGCTGCCCGCCTTCGGAGAGGAGCTTGCGCAGCATGGTGCCCGAGAGCAGGACGCGGTCTTCTTTGCCGTGGGGACAGGTCCGCAAGGACGCCATTCCATCGCACTTGTAGCAGTAAAAGGTCCAGTCGATTTTCAACGGCTTGCAGGCCAAAGCCTTGCCGGGCTCTTTCGGGTACGGAATTTTGTCGAAAATGGTCTGGGCTTCGAACATGCCGTAGAAATCACCGACGCCGGCGTGGTCGCGGCCGATAATCATGCGCGAGCAGCCGTAATTCTGACGGAAGACGGCATGCAGCAGTCCTTCCCTCGGACCGGCATAGCGCATATCCAGGGGATAACCGCCCTGGACCACGTTCTTTTCGACAAAATAATTCTTCACCAAAGCATCGATGCATTTCACGCGTACCGATGCCGGGATATCGCCCGGTTTGAGGTTGCCGACCAGAGAGTGAATATAGACACCGTCGCACACCTCAACGGCGATCTTGCACAGGTACTCATGGGACCGGTGCATGGGATTTCTCAACTGCAGTGCGGCGACTTCACTCCACCCGCGATCTTCGAAAATCTTGCGGGATTCTTCAGGACGGTGGTAAACGCCGGCATATCTTGTGGGATACTCGCCTTCGCTGAGCACTTTGACCGGACCAGCCAGGTTGAAATCTTTCTGCTGCATGACCATCTGGACGCCGGGGTGATCATCTTCGGCAATCTTCCAGAACTCTTCCGCCGTCGGTGTGCCTTCACCCATGAAGACTTTTTCACATTCGTATTTCTTGTCGGCGGCCGTCAATTCGTACTTTTCGGAAACCTTCATGGTGGCCATGATTTCGTTGCTTTCGGGGTCGAAAAGGGCAACTTCGTCGCCAACCTTAATGGCATCCGCATCGGCTTTGGTGACATCCAGGGTCACAGGCACCGGCCAAAAGGTGCCGTCAGCGATAAGGCATTTGTCACAGACACTTTTCCAATCCGCTTTGGTCATGAAGCCGGTCAGGGGGCTGAACCCACCAATGCCGATCATGATGAGATCGCCTTTTACGCGGGGTGAAATCGCGACCTTCTTGAGACCCTCAGCTTTTTTCTTTTCCGCTGCGAGTTCAGCGCCCTCGAGCAGGCATTTGGTTAATCCTTTTCCGCCATGTGGTGGGATTAATTTCGACATGTGCTCTCGTCTCCTTTCATCCAATGTTATTTTTTCGTGGCAATTTTTTTACCACCCGTCACTTGCCTTTTTTGGGATTGAAGCTGGTATGTTTATTCGGTTGGAACCGTTTTGTCAAGTGTAATTCGATGCTTGAGCAGTCGCTGCGGACGATCGCGTCGATTATCGTGCGCCAGAAACCGCAAGCGCATAAGCGGCCTTCGGGCCGGTGATCAGCGATCGGGCCGTAGCCGGGTAAAAAATACGCTATATTGTATAAAAAAATACTTGACATACATTATATTGTGTGAAACAGGGAGAGCCAAGCTATCCGAAAACGGTGTCCAAAACTTAGGGCGGATGGATTATGGAGCGGCGTAAATCGACTCGCTATCCACTATGGGAATATCGCTATGAAGTATACGACAACGACCATAATGCCATCGGCTGGATAATAGACATCAGTGACGGTGGATTGTCGTTCGAGTATATCTCGGCCGATGTCGATATGGGGAAAAAAGGCGTCATCAGTATCTTTCCCAAGCAAGGCAATGGATCGTATCTGCCGGACATCAAATGCAAACGCGTATATGATATCAAGATCGAAGATGAAGATATCTATCAAATGCCGGTGGAATTCAGGCGCTGCGGCGTGAAGCTGCTCGCGCTGTTGGGAGAGAAGAAAAAAAGATTCAAGAGCATCGTCGAAGACATAAGGACGGACAGATAACGCGTGAGTGTTGCATCAGATCAACCACCTAACGCTTCGAGAGGCGGCCGCCCAGGGAAAGTATATGTACCTTGAAGGAGGCCCGCCCCAGCAATCCCGCTCTATCGTAAAATCTGAATGACCCCGCCACCGCTGCAGTTTGCCGATGAGCCTCCCCCGAAAGGCCCTTTGTATTCTCTCTGATAGTCATAGATAACCCGGCCGTTTGGGGAAGCGATTTTCTGTTGCTGGTTTTTCGATATGAGGCCGCTCCATAGTTTAGGTCCCTTATCACCATAGCTGTCAGGTTCCCAGATCCGGACGTAAACATCGATGTCCGGTGCCTGCAGGTAACAGTAATTGTCTTCGGCAACCGCTTCCGCCATCTTTTCGCTCTGATCAGCATCGGTGCCCGGCTGCATCGGCTCTTCGATCTCGCCATATTCGTGTCTGCGCCCCATTGGCTCTACTGTTGCCGGTTTTCGGTCGCTGCTGGTATAGTCCATAATATCGTTAAGCTGCCCCTCTGCGGGCGGCGGGTGCTGGGTGAGATGGGCAACCCCGGATTTATCGGTCCAGTGATAGATCCTTTCGGCAAAACACGCGGTGGCATACAGTCCCGCCGCGGCGGCCAGCAAAATGATCGTCTTCATGTGTTTCGGCATTTCAATCACCACCTACCGGTCTGGTACTTAATCGCGCCATGTCACCTGATAACCTGGCTAAACGGGGTTTGTCGCTCAGGACTTGCGGCGAAGATTAGAAAATATCGGACCCGGAATTCTCGCTTCAGCCAGGGTTTGCTGATTCCAACTCGTCCGATCTATGCCACTTGCAGGGTTCAATTGTAAATCCGAGGCCTTCTATCACTCTTTTGAATTTTCCGAATCCGGTGATGCGGTTTCCACCTCCGGCAGGACATCCTTAAATGCGATGCCGTAAATATCCCATACCGTCACAAACAGGGCTGCTACGATCGGTCCGATGATGATTCCGGGGACGCCGAACATCAGAATTCCACCGAGAGTGCCGAAAAAGATCATCAATTCATGCAGCTGCGTGCTTTTTCCGACCAGAATCGGGCGCAGTAAGTTGTCCAAACTGCCCACGGCGACACCGCAAAAGAATCCGAGCCCTATTCCTTTGGCCAACTGACCGGTGCTGATCAGAACGATTGCGGCAGGCCCCCAGATCAATGCCGAACCGATACCGGGGATGATCGACAACACGGCCATGATGGCTCCCCAGAAAACTGCACTGGGAATACCGACGGCGGCAAAAGCGGCCCCGGCCAGTCCGCCCTGCAGGAGACCAATGACGATAGTGCCCTTGAGAGTGGCCCGTGTGACCGAAGTGAATTTTCCCAGCATGCTCTCCTCATCTTTGCTCTCCAGGGGGAGGTAATAGAGAATCTTGTGGAGCAGTTTGGGCCCGTCCATGAGAAAAAAGAACATGCAGTAGAGCATGACGAAGGCCATAAAAAAGAGTTGCACCGTACCAAAAGTTACCGAGGACAATCGTTCCACGATAAATCCGCTTGTCGTACTGACCAGTTCTCCGAGTTTGGTCACGATTTGGTTGCGATAGGGCTCTATCGTTTCATAGAAAGGCAGGGATTGGAGAGTTGTGGTCAACGTGCCGGGTTCTGACAAATGCTGTCTGACCCATGGCTTGGCTATTTCGGCAACTTTTATGGCCTGGGTGGCAATGACGCCGAGCAGAAAGCCCAGCGGCACCAGAAAGACGGTAAGGATGAGTACAATGGTGGCCAGTGACGCTGGAACTCTGCGGCCGCCGAACCATCTCACGAATCGGTCATAGATGGGATATGATAGTGCTGCGAAAATCCCGGATAGTAGAATCGCCATCAAAAACTGGCGTATCATCAGGAGGAACACCGAGGTGATCAAAAAAACGATAAGCAGCAGCACCCACTTGTTTATGGCATCTTTATTCATCCATCAGTTCCTTTTGAAAGTGTCGCCTTGATCAGGGGATAATTGTTGTTCAGCTATCACATGAGAGCATTGAATTACAAACCTGATCTTCATGCCGATTCACGCGCCGAGAAATCCTTACGCAAGATGCATAAAGACAACCGCCAGGTTGCGATGTTCCGGGTGCATACCGAACCGTTTCCGAAAAGCTCAATGTATCATGCCCTTCGAATTACGGGTGAGCTGGCCGACGAGACATTTGCCGGCGCGGCGGTTGTGCTTGCGGCCGACGAGACGTTTCTCATTGAATTGTCGCTGCTGGATCAAATGAGCGGCATGGGTCGGATAATGTGTTCAATCGGCGTCAATCAAGCCAAGCCGTTTTTCCGCGCGTTTGAGTGCGGCACGCAAAGCATCTGTATCGAGCGGTTTGTTGAAAAATTCGGATGCGTTTAATTCAAAAGCCTGCTGCGCCAAATCTTTGTCACCGTGTCCGGTGATGACGAGGACTTCGGTTTCAGGATTCATCGACTTTATTTGTTTCAATACTGAAAAGCCGTCCTTTGTCGGCATTTTTATGTCAGTCAAAACGATAGGCGGGGTTTCTGACTTGAAAATTTCAATTCCTTGAACCGCATTTTCTGCGGACAGCACCGTGTATCCGCAAGCCTCTAAAAACAGCTGCAGCATATCCAAAGTGGGAACTTCGTCGTCAATTATCAGTATTTTCGTCATTGGCGAATTTTCTCCTTTGTTCAAACCAAGGCGCGAGGGAATCTGACGATAAAACTTGTGCCAGTTCCGGGGCGGCTTTCCACCTCGATGGTTCCGCCGAAATCCCGGACAATACCGTATGTGATGGCCAGGCCCAACCCCATGCCTTTGCCGACATCCTTTGTCGTGAAAAAAGGCTCAAAAATTTTTTCCTTGGTGTCTTCCGGGATTCCGATGCCGGTATCGGTGATGCTGAAAACAACCGTGTGGCCCTCCGTGCGGGTTTGTATCTTGATCACACATTTCTCTGCGTTATCTCCCCCCAACGGGCAATGCTGGATCGCATCCCGGGCATTGGTCACCAGGTTGAAAATAATCTGCTCCAGTCGGTTTTTATTGGCAAGAATCTTAGGAGAGGTAGGATCCAGTCCATAATCTACCTTGATGTTCTGTAAGACGAGCTGCTGGCCGATGAGGGCCATCACTTCATCGATGGTGGTATTCAGGCAGACGATTTCTTTTTTAAAATCAGATTTCCTCCCAAATTCGCGTAGGCGATTGATAATATCCGAAGCGCGATCGATCTGGTTGTTTATCACCGTCACCACCTGAAGCATTTTCTCGGGAGGAATCGATTGTCCTTTTTGAACCATTGTCTTAAAGAAATCGCTTCCAATTTTAATGGTGTTCAGGGGTTGATTCAGTTCGTGCGCGATCCCCGCGGACATCTCTCCCAAGGTGGTCATTTTACTGGCCTGGAACAATTGCGCGTCTTTCTCCATGGTTTCGGTAATATCGGTGGCGGCGAGGATAATGGTCGGTTTGTCCTGGTAAACGGCCGGACAGGCTTTGACCTCGGCGTAAAAGGGGGTACCGGACTTGCGGTAATGGCGAACTTTCTGACTGACGATGCAGCCCTGAAACCACTGCCCTTCAGGCAAGAGCGAAAAAGACCGATTTTCATATTCAAAGGTTCCCAACTCCTCGAAAAACCTGCCGACGAGTTCGTCTTTGGTATACCCGTAGGTCTCCTCTGCGCTGGGGTTGGCGTCAAGGATTTCTAGGTTCTGCTGATCCAGCACGAAAATGGGATTTGGCCCGCTGTTGAATAACGAGCGGTATTTTTCTTCGGATTCATGCAGCGCCTGTTCGGCCAGCTTGCGTTCGGTAATGTCTAAAAATGCTCCGGTGATGAACTCGATGTTCCCCTCTTCGTCGCAGACGATTTGGCTACTGACTTCTACCCAAACAAAATCGTTGTCATGCTTGGAGATGCGGTATTCTCGGATGAAAAATTTGTCTCCCTTAAGGGCCTTCATGAAAGCACGCCGCTCCGATTCTCGATCATCTTTGTAAATGAGGTCGTTCCAATTCATCTTTCGGGTCAGAAAGAGTTCCTTGTCGTACCCCGTCAAGGCTTCGATTTTGTCGTCAAAAAAATCGATTGAACCGTCCGCGTAACCCTTGAAAACGATGTTGGGTATGTTGTCTATCAGTAATCGATAGTTACGCTCGCTTTCGGCCAAGGCCTTTTCGGAACGCTTTTTCTCCGTGATGTCCATGGCGATGCACAGGACCCCGTCAACGATCCCCTCGGGGTTTTTAAGTGCATTGATGGATAGTGAAACCGGAAATTTGTTCCCTTCTTTATCTACCCATGTCCATTCCCGCTGTTCGGTTTTTCCCAAACGGGCATATTCCAAGAAGACATCGACACCCTCGATCTGCCTCTGCGAGCAATCTTGGAGGTTTTGAGCGTGTTTGTTCAATTCTTGAGGATCATGAAAGATGTCCGGCTTGGCCACCCCGATGATTTCTTTGGCGCGATATCCGAGTAAATTTTCCGCACCCGTGTTGAATACGGTGATGATCCCGTCTCTTTCTGTCGCAACGATGGCAATTTGGGTCGCCGAGTCCAATACGGCTTTACGCTGGGCATTGGCGTCTTGAAATTTCCGGAGGATGCGTTCAGTTTCTTCGAATTGCTTGACCACCAAGGTCGCCGTTATCTCCGCGGCTTCGCGAGCCACGCGAATTTCGTTTCTGAAGATGGCGTTTTCCCTGAGCAGTTCCAGAATGCGCAACCTGTTGTCGGGGTAAACTGAGCGCTCGGTCAGAGGATTCATTGTTTTAAGATCCGTAATCTTGACGACTTACCTATCGAATGTCATCCATATTGCCGTGCAAGGGTTAAATGGTGATTGACTCGAGTTTGGTGTCGATATCGATAGCGTGCACAGTGCAGACCAGGCACGGGTCGAAGGACCGGATCACGTGCCCCACCGCGACCATATCTTTAGCATCGTGAATTGGCGTGCCGACAAGAGCTTCTTCCCATGGTCCTCTTTGCCCGGCCGCATCTCTGGGGGAAGCGTTCCAAGTCGTCGGGCTGATGATTTGATAATGGCTGATTTTATCGTCTTCTATCTTCATCCAATGCCCCAGGGCGCCCCGGTGGGCTTCGGTGAGACCGTACCCCATTCCGGTTTCCCGCGGCCTGAAATTTTGGAAAAAATTTTCACCGCTGACCGCAATTTCACTCAGCCACCCGTCCAAGGCCTTGAAAATCAGTGCCGGCCGAATGATTCGAGCCAGTTGCCGAAGAAACACGTTCGGGCCTTCCTTTTTCATCAGATCGGTTATAAGGGGGTGTGCTGCCACGAGAAGTTCCGCAAGCGGACCGGTTTCCGCCGGCAAGCCGTCGTATCGCGGGGCTTTGGCCCATGAGTACTTTTCACTCGACTGCTTGGGCTTGACCGCTACCGTGAAACCGTCAAAAGGATGTCTGGGGGCTTTGTAATCGGAAAGGCCGGTCAAGAAAGAGAAGGAGATGTCTTCTGCAATTTTTTCCTGATCAAACGGAAACGCTGTCAAGCCACGCATGAATCCAGCCGGGAAGAAGGTCTCACCCGGAGATAAACCGGAGACTCCTGAGCCTTCGGGAATTTTCAGTGAACCGACGCTGAGGAAGTTCCCGCAACCTTTTCCAATTTTATCCAGGCCGGTCGAGCGAGCGAATCGGATAAAAAAACCGAGATCGCTTTCCCAGTGATCGTCTTTTCCCTCAAGCCACACCGCCAGGTCTTCGTGGGTCTTTACCTCGTGCCACCTGTCTATCGAGCAGCCAAGGATTCTGTTCTCATACCAGCTGCGGAATTTAGCCAGAAGGCTGCGACACAGATTGATGTCGTTGACAGAGGTTACGCAGACCACGCCACCCGGCACCATGAAAGAAGAGTGGGGCCACTGCCCCCCCAGGATGGCAATGATTTCGAGAATTTTTTTTGTTTCGCCGATGGCCTGGAGGACTGTTTGTCCCTTCATTGGCTCATAACGCTGCACCGCCTCGTCGAAAAGCGGGTTGTCGGCATAGGAGGGAAGGGCCAGATCGGGCATGAAAAGCAGATACGATTGGCGAATATCGTTCTGCAACTGTTCCACCATCAATGTAGCGTTTCTGATTCGCCAGGCATTTCCAGGGACGGCGGCACTATAAGCCATATCAAGGGCCAAGGCCGCAGCCAATAGATGCGCCGTCGAACATATGCCGCAGACTCTCGGTGTAACGACAAGGCTGTCCAAGGGCGCCCGGCCGACAAGCAGGTTCTCGAAACCCCTGTACATCGTACCGACGCTATGGGCTTCCGTAACCCGGCCGTCGTCTATTTGGAGGTGGATCTCGAGGTCACCCTCTACGCGATTTAAAGGAATAATTTTTTTTGTTCCCATAGCCATGCCTTCAGAAACACGTTAGCAGTCGATGCGGGTACGCCGCCATATGTGCACATGCATAATTGTTTTCCCAACGGTAGCGCCGGACATCTCAAACACCGGACTTTCGCTTTATGAGTCGTTTGGGTGCAGCGGCGGCGGCCATGCCCTTGTAGGCCATATAGTGTGCCCGGCTGACGCCGTCCGGCAGTTCAATAGGAATCCCTTCGATGTTCTTTGTCCTGAAGAACGGATACGGTTGTGGAAAATCCGGTCGGGTGCATCCGAAACAGGGCACTCCGACCCGGGTTTTCGACGAGCGTCGATTCCACAAGGTCTTGTTGCACGAACCTGTCGCCAGAGGACCGTGACAGCCCATGTAAAAAAAGAGACAGCCTTTCTCCCCGAATCTTTTTTCTTCAACACGGTATTCGTGGTACTCGTTGCGCGTGCACCCTTGGTGAACCATGACGCCGTACCAATCGATCGGTGTATTCTGGTCCGTTAACCTAAGCGGCGTGTCATTGATCAGCGAAGTGAGCGTTCCCGTAATCGCTTCACAGTGGCAGGGACACCCGGGAAGGTTGATCACCGGCATGCCGCTCCGGCTCTTGAAATTTTCACCCAAGTATCCGCCGAAATCTTTTCGGTTGTACTGTAAGCCGATGGTATCGGCTTCTGTATCGATACCGAACCCACCATGGCTGGCGCAGGTTCCGACCGCGATGACAAAATCGGCCTTGGCCGCCAGTGCGGCGATAAGCTCCTTTTTGGGTCGGCCGAAAATAGTGTCGGCGAAACCACTGCCCGATGGACCCTGGATGACGGATCCCTCGAGGCAGAAGATGTTGAGCGGCTGTCGGCCGGATATGATGTCCGCGTTCAAATCTTCGAGTCGCTCGGGATCTTTATTCGACAAAGAAGGATGCCAAAGAAGGTCGATCGATAGCAAGTTGAGCAGCTCTGGAATATCCGGGGACTCGGCGCTGAAGAACGACCATGTATCGCCGCCGCACCCTCCTCCCTGCAGCCAATACAATGTTGTTGCCATAACCGCTCCTTAAAATAGAGGTACCAGAGTGATGGGGATCTTAGGTCTTTTTGCCTGAAAACCGTGTTCGTAACGGAAAACTTCCCTCCCGGTTTCGGTTGAGGGGAGGATTTCCCCCTGTAACCGATGATGATGACCGGCGGTTTTTTTGTCAAGCATTATCCCGTCGAGGGCAGGGTCAAGATGACAGTCGTTCCAACCCCTTCTTGACTTTCCACGGAGATCCGTCCGCGATAGCTGATAATGATCTGATTACAGATGGCCAATCCCAACCCTTTACCCCCGCCTTCAGATTTAGTCGAAAAGAACGGTTCGAAAATGCGGTCTTTGAGGTGGGGGGGGATGCCGATCCCGTTATCTGAAATTTTTACGGTCACCGAGTTTTTTTCATTAGCTGTGCGAACCGTTATCGTTTTTTCCAAAGCCGACGACGATGGCTGTGGCTTTTCGGCTAAAGCCTCCTTGGCGTTGGTCAACAGGTTAAAAAATACCTGAGCCAACCGCTGATCGTTGGCACGAATCAAGGGCAGGGATTCTGCCAATGCAACGGTCAGTTGAATGTCGTCCAGCCGGAGCTCGTTTTCGATCATTGAGAGGGTATCCTGGAGGGGATGGTTGATATTTATCAATGCGGTTTCGGTGCCGGGTTTACGGCCCAATTCAACCAACCGGTTGATAATTGCCGAGGCTCTGTCCACCTGGCTGCTTATCTGTGTGACAACGCGGGACAGCTGCTCGGTGTTCAAGGGTTGTTTCTGCCCAACCGTTTGTTTCAGAAATTCGCTGCCGACCTTAATGGTGTTCAAGGGTTGTTTCAGTTCGTGGGCAATACCCGGAGGGATACCGCCGAGGGCGGGGATCCATTTTAAAAGATCCCATGCCGTAATCAGTTCGACTTTGAGCATGAGACCCGGCAGTAAGATCAAAGCGCTCACCAGGGCCGAGATCATCGTCACGACCATTAAGAGGCCGAAAAGCCCTGTGGGTTTGAAATGAGAAATCATCAGAATGGCGAATCCGCAGGATATGGTTAACGACGTCGTAACGATCGGCCGCCCCACACTGAGAAGCGTGTCTTTTAAGGCCCTGTCCTTGTCCAGGTCTTTTTTAAACTCGGTGTTATAGCGGAAAAGATAATGAATCGTATCGTCCACCGAGAGACCGATAGCGATGCCGGCTATCATGCTGGTGGCAAAAGAAAGGGGTATGTTGAACCAACCCATGAAACCGAAATTCAGAACGATCGGGAAGACAGTAGGCAAGAGCGCGATAAAGCCGACTTTGCTGGAGAAGAACAACAGCGCCATCATGGCGAATATCAGGCCAAACGTCAGGATAAGGCTTTTCACCTGTCCGCTGACTATTTGGTCGCTGCTGGCGGATATCGCGATGCCCAATCCGGTCACGTCGCATTGCCAATCCGGAGAAAACGCGTTTCTGACTTCGGTCAATATCCTGTCTCTGGTTTCGAGAAAGACCCGTGAGCTGGAAAGGTGTGTCAACAGCATCACGTTCGTTCTGGAAAAATCAGATGTCATGAATCTTGAGAGCGTATCGTTTCCGAGAACGACATCGAAGTTGTTGATCAATAACCGCAGTTCGAATTCCTCTTCGGGTAAAACATAAAATTGAGCATCGAACTGATTGAGGGTATAGTTGACGAGTTTCAGGTATTCGCCAAAAGTGATGACCTTGTCGACACCGGGTAATGTTTCCAAATAGGTCGTCAAACGATCCAATTCTTTTAGATTGGCGATATCTTCAAAATAGCTCTCGGTGTTGCCGGCCACTACGATATTCAGCGGAAAACTACCGGAAAGATCTTTGTAGATGTCGTGGAAATTGCGACTGACCGGCGTGTATTCTTTGAAGTATTCAACAGGGTTGGTCTCCACCTTTATGCGGGCGATCCCAATGAGGCAAAAAACCGATAAGATGGCCAAGGCTGCCAAGACAACCCGTTGATGCCTCAGGTTCAATTGCACGATATTTTCGAGAAATTTTTTCAGCAATCGATCCAGCGGACCGGTACGAACCGATTTGGCGGGCGGAAGAGGGAACAGAGTCAAGGCTGCCGGAAAGGCCGTCAGCAAAATTACGGTTATACTCAGAATGCCGAAGCCGGCAAAAAAAGCGAATTCCCGAATGGCACTGATGCGGTTGATGGTCAATGACCCTAATCCGACCAGTGTCGTTATCATCGCCAGAATCGTCGGGAAGGTTAACTTGTTGAACGTTCTGTAAACAGCCTCCTTGGGGGAGGGGGCGCTTTGGGTGGCCGACATGTATTCTGAGCACATGTAAAGGCAGTAGGCCGTTCCGACGGCGATGATAAATACCGGTACGATCATCGTCAGCATTGAAATCGGAACGCCGAGCCATGCCATCAGGCCAAACGTCCAAATCTGGGCCGTCAATACGGCTGACAGGGATAACACCAGGCACGCGATGTTCCTAAAAAGGGCAAAAAGAATAACGGCGATGATGGCCAGCGTCAAAGGCGGCAATCGTTTTAGATCGGATAAGGTGTAATCGGCGAGGGCCCGTGAAACCAACGGCATGCCGGTTTGGTAAATTTGACGTCCAACAGGAGCGTTGCGGATCAATGCATGGGTCGCATCGATTACCTGATCGCTCGGCGCATTGTTTTCCAAAATCAGAGTGACGATGGTGGACCGATGATCGGTAGAAACAAGATAGCGGTCGAAAAGTTTGATCGGGGCGATAAGGGATGAAAACTCTTTGAGGGTTAGTTTTTCAGAGGGATCTATCGTTTGTTTGACGTCAGCCAGGCTGATGACTCTTCTGACCCCTTTGATTTGGGCCGCTTTGCTGGATAGATCGGCGATCTCGCGGAAGATTTCCGGATCGAATATGTTTTCATTTTTTATGACGATGCGGATGAGTTCATCGGATTCAAACACTTGTTTGAATGCATGATAATGCGCGTTTTCACGTATGTCTTCGATAATCAAGTCTTGGACGGCTGTGGCGATGTGAAGCCGCGGCAAGGCCCAGCCAAAGCCAACCGTCATCGCAGCGATGACCAGAAGGACCCACCACGGTCGATCGACAATCAGGGATAAAGCGCTAGAAAGGTGAGATCGGGGAGGAGCAAAATCGGCGGTATTTTCGCGACGATTCATTTCAACCTCCCTGAGCTTAAGCCGTGAGCTTCAAGTGAACTTCCGCTATTGAGAAGGACAGTCTGCGGCAGCCGACGAATTTGTGGCACAATTTGCTGGTTGTATTCTGCCGCGGGACGAATCAAAAGCGGGGGCAGAAGTATCGAAAGGAAACCGGCACAGGTGAGGCTGCCGCATCAAGGTTGATGACCAAGACTCTTCCCCCAACGTTATCATTCGGAAGTCGGAGTTGGGGCAGTGAATATGACGACAGTCGTCCGTTGGTTCAAATACCGCTTAACATCCAACCGGATCGGCTGATTTAATAAAGTGGCCGATATCGTTGAAATAACAGAACCAACGGCAGATTGTCAATATGCCAAATGAACCCGATGGAGCAAAAGCCATACCCTTTTGGGCACTGTTGTTTGGCATCTTTTTTTTACTTGATGCGAAGCGCGGATATGACTATTAAGTTGGCACCTGTCCGAAAAATATGTCAACTATCTTTCCAGCTTGAAGCCGGGAAGGGGCGGCTTCACTGGTTTTTCCAAAAAAAATATCATCATGAATTCCAATAAGATATTTTCAGCGGAGGTCGAATTTTCGGGCAAAACCCATTGCTGGCACCGAATGTGCTTTAATAATTCAGGGGTCAGAACGGCCGATTTCAGAGTCGGCGGGCCTTTGAGCCTTTAGGAGGAAAAAAGATGACGGATATCCTAACGGGTAAAAGCGTGTTGATCGTCGATGACGAAGCGGATGTCCTGGAAATGCTCACAGAGTTGTTGAGTCAGTGCGTCATCGACAGCGCCGATAGTTTCGAAAAGGCCCAACAGTGCCTGTCCGGCGGAACCTACCATGCGGCCATATTGGATATCATGGGTGTCAACGGCTACGGCCTCCTGGAGCTCTGCAGGCAAAAAGATATCCCCGTCCTTATGTTGACGGCCCACGCTCTGAGTGCGGACCATCTGGTGGCATCCATCAAAAAGGGGGCCTGCGCTTACATTCCGAAAGACGAGATGGTCAACATCGACGGTTATCTGGCCGAGGTACTCGAAGGCAGGGTTGATCATTCACCCAAAGAGGTCAATTGGTGGGACAAACTGGCTCCGGTTTTTGATAGAAGATTCGGTCCGGATTGGAAAACGAAACACAAAGAGTTTTTAAAGGAGTTCACTTGTCTAAAAGAACACGGGGATATCTTGTAATCGACGGAATTCCCGCACCAAAACAATATCTGGAAGCGGAGCGTTATTTGGATGAGATGGAATTGAACAGAACGAACTTAAAAAGGTAGCAATCAGAATGCTGAATCTCGAAACAGTGAAAATCGATTATTGCAGAGCGCAGATTAGAAACGCTTATGCGCGGAACTACAGTGACATGGAGCGAGAACTGGGCAATGTTATTGTGTGGTCTTCGCACCTGGCATTCGAGATCATTTCCAATTCGGATGCGCTGTACCATGACACCGATCACACGATGATGGTTACCCTGGCGGGTCAGGCTATACTGGAAGGCAAGCATCTGTCCGAAGGGGGGGTTTCGCCCAAAGATTGGGCCCATTTCATGATTGCGCTTTTGTGTCATGACATCGGATATGTCAAGGGAATATGCAACGGCGACAATCAGGACACCATAGCCACCGGCGTTGGTAATGAGAAAGTAACTCTTGCGCGGGGGGGCACGGATGCCGCTCTCGGACCGTTTCATGTTGATCGGAGTAAATGGTTTGTGCGCGAGAGGTTCGGCAGGGGGATGCTGGCAAACGGTTTGATCGATGCGGAACGGATCGCATCCTACATCGAGATGACCCGCTTTCCCGTTCCCGAAGCCGATCTGTCAATAGACACGGGGGATTATCCCGGGCTGGCGCGTGCAGCGGACTATATCGGGCAACTCGGTGATCCCTTCCGCACTCAGAAATGCGCGGCCCTCTTCTATGAATTCGAGGAGCTTGGTCTCAATCAAATGCTCGGATACAAAATCCCGCAGGACCTGCGCGACAACAACGCCAAATTTTACTGGGACCATGTGAACAGTCACATACAGGATGCGATTCGTTATCTGCGCGTCACTCAGGATGGGAAGCAGTGGATTGCCAACCTGCAGGCCAATGTGTTTGGCGCGGAACACGGCTACAGCATGGGGCCGTGCATGGCCAACGAAAACTGAAAAGAGATCAAGCTTTTCCCGAAGTTTGATGCGGGAATCGGATGGTAAATGTGCTGCCCCCGCTGGCCAGGCACTCTTGTGGCGATGAAACGAACCGGCATTCCGAAATCTTACCCGGGCAGCTGTCTTCGTCCCGCGGGATGAACGGGCAGCGCGTACTCGAAAACGTGACCTCGAATCCCAGGCGCTTGGCAAAAGATTTGATCCTCAGCAAATCGGCGCCCGTGCCGCCGGCGTTGAACGAATAGGGCGATTTGGATGCATAGAACGCCGTGGGCTGGGTGTGGAAAAACCCGCTGAATATCATATCCTGGTTCGTGGGCGTTATCCCTACGCCGTGATCGGTGAAGGTGATCAGCGTTTCGTTTTCACCCTGCTTGACGCCGACCTCCACCATTCCGCCGTCGGGCGTGTTTTCGATCGCGTTTCGCAACAGGCCGGTGCAGATTTTTTCCAGAACACTGCGGTCGAAATGGAGTTGGGCCTGTTCGTCAAATTCCTGAATGACGCACAATTTGCGATTGTTCATACCGGATTTGGCGCCTTCGCAGATCCTCTGTAAAAAACCGGTCAGGGAAATCTTTTCCCCTTGCAGGGTCTTCCATTTTTCCAGAGACCGCAGCCGGTTGATGAGCTCCGTCATGCCTTCCGGTTGGGTTTCGCTTTTTTCATCGATGATTTCCTCGAGCAGATTCCGGGCCACC
This sequence comes from uncultured delta proteobacterium, assembly GCA_963792945.1. Classification (GTDB taxonomy): domain Bacteria; phylum Desulfobacterota; class Desulfobacteria; order Desulfobacterales; family SG8-13; genus JARFQH01. Next base: position 501,416 of record CAWBYM010000003.1, read on the forward strand.
CGGCAGGCGTCTGATTCGCAGTCCTTTCCAACCTTTTGACATTGTAGGATATCGTCGATCTGCTCTTGCAAAGCTTTCAGCCGGTTGACGTTGCGTTCGCCCCTGGCCAAAGTTTTTTCGAGACCATCGAGGTGGCCGGCGGCAACCCTGTTTTTCACCAGGTGCAGCACGCCGTTCAGGATCGAAAGGGGCGTTTTGATTTCGTGGGACAGGTGGTTGATCACGCGCTCCTTGGCCTTGTCCAACGCTTTGAGATCCTCGTAAAGGCGGGCGTTTTCAAGACCGATGGTGACATAGTAGGAAGCCGCTGTCAGTAGCTCCAAGTCTCCCTCGGTGAAGTCACCGCTTTTTTTGTTCAATGTCTGCAAGGTGCCGATGCACTCGCGGTTGCGGTTGACCAGCGGCGTACACAGAATATTGCGGGTCTTGAAGCCGGTCTTCTTGTCGACACCGGGAAAGAAGCGGGAGTCATTGTAAGGGTCGTTGATGATCTGGGCGGTCTGATGGCTGAAGACCCAGCCGGCGATACCGCAGTGGGAGGATATCCGGACGGCGTTGTTCTTCAGGTCGGTGGAGGCCCAGGAACACAATTGATCACTAACCGGATCGTATAGGAATACCGATGCCCGTTCGCTGTTCATGACCCGGGTGGTCTGCTCCATGATCAGATCGAACAGGGAATCCAGGTTCATTTCCGAGGTGACGATCTGGCCGAGTTCGCAGATCATTTGGTAGCGGTCGACTATGTCACCGCATTGGAGAGAGTCCATTTCATACATGAGGATATCTCGGCTTAATGATGAGGGTAGCTCGCTACGCTTTTTCGTTTGTGAGTGGTCCTTCCTCGGGGTAATGATTCTCCCAGGGAGGGTCACAGTATGTTTTCGCCACTATGAATCGAATACCATGCGCCACGGTTCTTTTTTGGCGCCGGGGAAAAACGACCAACGATGCCGCCAAGCCGGTGAACGGGTGGTAATACCATGTGCAGGCAGAGTAGGCAGAGGGCATGTGTATGGCTGATCGATAATTCAGGGGGGAGCCGAGCCGTTCACTGAGACCGCAGCATAATTATCTAATCGAAGTTTGTCCGATACCGATGAAATTGTCAAAGAAAATATCTTAAATGAAAAAAACTCTTGCATTATTCTTTTTGTTGAAGTAGCGCATTTACTGAGGTGCCACGCTTTTTTTGCCCATCCTTGCTCGATTCGATTGCCGCTGCTCGAATTGCCTTCATCTTTCGGTGAATTGCGCAATAAACTACAGACAAGTGTGACATTCATTACATAGAATTCAGGGGGACTCGGTTCAAGAAAATTGTAACCAACTGAATATATAATGAATAGTTTTCCTTAAGCAATTCGATCAATTTGTACGTTTCTTGCATAACTACTTGGTATATCAGTAAAATAAGGAGAATACTACCTCAATATCAAAATCTTTACCGAGGATACTGAGGTTTTATTGTTTTTGTAATTACAGATTCACCGCCGCATTCTCTACCGACGGCAGACGCTGAATCGCTCCATTCAAATAGACTCGCCACTGTGATCATGACCCCGCCGATCATTTGTGACGAATTAAATACATGATTTGGCATGAAGAACGCTTTTTCCCTCTGACAGTGCAACGGTTGATCATATAGATTCGCAGGCTCGTTTTTGTTTTAATCTTGTCAGGGCCAATTCCCCGCAGGTTGTTGCGCTGAGATAATCATCAATCGTGAACAAATTCCCGCTGCTTGCGGCGGGGATAGATTATTCAGCACTCTGTTCACGCCTTTGAGCGAGAAATGACCGGGTACTGAAGGTTGGGTTATATTTTGATCCGGGATCGGAGGGGAGGGGAGAGTTGGCCTTTCTCGGCGTTTTTGCCCGGGGTGTTTGACCATTGCTTATTGTTGGGGAATTTTCTGCAAATCATTTTTCGGCAGGGGGTGTCAGCGGAGGTTCAATTTAACGAAAACTGAAGGAGGGAAGGATATGGCAGATAAAGCGATTCGGTTGGGGAGCGTAATCGCATGCATCAGTCTCTTCATTGCTTTGATTAGCCCAGTCCCACTTCTGGCGCAACCGTGCGATCCGCCCGTGGCCACGGCAGTCTCGGTGCAAGGGACCGTCGAGGTCCAAAAGGCCGGCGGGTCCGGGTGGCAGCCGGCCGGACTGAACGACACCTTCTGCCCCGGGGACACGATTCGGACGGGGGCCAACAGCCGTGCGGCCCTCGCTCTGGCCAGTGAAGCGGTCATGCGTCTTGACGCGGACAGCACCTTCACCCTCCAGGAGTTCAAGGAAAAGCGCAGTTCCGTCGTGGACATGTTCAAGGGCGCCGCGCATTTCTTCAGCCGCCAGCCCAAGAGCCTCGAAGTGCGCACCCCGTACACCATCGCCGGTGTGCGCGGCACCGAATTCTTCATCCAGGTGGATGACACCCAAACCTTCCTGTCGATTTTCGAGGGCAACGTTCTGGCCGCCAACGAGGCCGGCGAGCTCAACCTCACCAGCGGCCAGTCGGCCGTGGCCGAGAAGGACAAGGCCCCGGTGCTGCGGGTGGTGGCAAGGCCCCGGGATGCCGTGCAGTGGGCCCTCTACTACCCGCCGGTCATTTACGACGCTCCGGCCAACCTCATCGACCAGTCTCCCGAATCCATCACCGACCCGAAGCTTCTGACCCAGCAGGCGGCTTTATTCCTGAATGTCGGTCGGGTCGAGCAGGCCTCAAAAAATCTCGATCGGGCCCTGGCGATCAACCCGAACGACGGCGATGCCCTGGCGCTGCAGTCGATCATCTCCATCGTGCAGAACGACAACGACAAGGCGCTCGAACTGGCCCAAAAGGCTACCGATACTGACCCCAATTCGGCCACCGCATTGATTTCTCTGTCGTATGCTCAGCAGGCCCGTTTCGATCTGGAGAGTGCTCGCGCTGCACTCATGCAGGCCACTAAAGTGGCGCCCAATAACGCCTTGGCCTGGGCTCGTTTGTCTGAAATCGAAGCGTCCTTCGGTCGCTTGGGCAAATCCCTCGATGCCGCAAAGAAAGCCGAATCTTTGGCGCCGGATCTTTCCTTGACCCAAGCTGTATTGGGATTTGCCAACTTGACCCAAGTCAGGATAGATGATGCCAAAGCGGCATTCGAAAAGGCCATCGCTCTCGACCAAGCCTCGCCTATGGCCCGACTGGGATTAGGCTTGGCGAAGATCCGTGCCGGGGATCTGAAAGGCGGAGGACATGAGATCGAGACGGCGGCCAGCCTCGATCCTAACAACTCACTTGTACGCAGTTATTTAGGCAAAACCTTTTACGAACAAAAAAGGATCGGGTTGGATGAAAAGGAATTCGATATTGCAAAAGAGCTCGATCCCAACGATCCTACACCTCATTTTTACAGCGCCATCGCCAAGCAAACCACCAACCGGCCGGTGGAAGCGCTACAGGATATGGAAAAGGCGATCGAGCTCAACGACAACCGCGCCGTTTATCGCTCCAAATTGTTGCTCGATTCGGACTTGGCGGCGAGGAGTTCAAGCCTGGCACGGATTTATAACAATCTCGGGTTTCAGCAGCGCGGGTTGGTCGAGGGGTGGAATTCGGTCAATACGGACCCATCAAATTTTTCAGCACACCGATTCCTGTCCGACACATACTCGGCATTGCCACGGCACGAGGTTGCCCGGGTTAGTGAGTTGTTACAATCACAATTGCTGCAGCCGACAAATATCACTCCCCTTCAACCGGCTCTGGCAGAAAGCAATCTGTTCCTTATAAGCAGCCAGGGACCCTCCGCTGGCGGCTTTAACACCTTTAACCCGATGTTCAACCGCAACCAGGGGACGCTTACGCTCAACGGTCTCGTAGGCGACAACACAACTTGGGCTGCCGAGGGTATAGCCTCCGGCGTTTACAACAGGTTTTCCCTGAGCGCTGGTTATTCGCACTTTGAGACGGATGGTTGGCGTGTCAATGCTGGGCAAGACGATGACATCGCCAATATTTTCGCTCAGTACGAATTCAATTACAAAACAAGCATCCAAGCGGAATACAGACGCAGAACCAAAACGAATGGGGACTTGGAACTGAGGTTCCTGGAAGATGATTTCAGGCCTAATTTAGAAGAGAATGAAGAAACCTCGAACGTACGTCTTGGTATTAAGCATGCCTTTTCACCTTCGTCCATTCTTTTGGGTAATTTTGCATACCAAGACAGCGATCTGAAACAGGGGGATCAACCAGCTCCGTTTTTGTCTTTCGACCGTGATCTGCCCCAAACCGCATTAAGTGGTGAACTTCAGTATCTTCACAGATCTCATTACTTCGATGTTGTGTCTGGGATCGGATATTTTGACATCGATGCCGAGGACTTTTTTACCGTCAACATTTCGACTGGACTGCCGCCTCCATTTCCAGCAACTATCACGCAGGAAGATACTTTCGATAGAGGCGTGGAGCACACTAATCTCTATCTATACTCATACATCAAACCTCTTGATAATTTAACTTTTACACTTGGGGCCAGCGGTGACTTCTTTAAAAGTGACAATACCGACACACCTGATGAAAATCAGTTCAATCCTAAGGTGGGAATATCCTGGAACCCGATTCCTTCAACAACAGTGCGGGCAGCCGCATTTCGTACGTTAAAGAGAACCTTAGTGACCGACCAGACACTTGAGCCGACTCAGGTGGCCGGATTCAATCAGTTTTTTGACGATGCAAATGCCGTTGATGCATGGCGGTACGGCGCAGCCATCGATCAGAAAATTTTTAAAAACCTGTACGGTGGAGTCGAGTACTCCCAAAGGGATCTTGAAGTCCCGTATAATCCTGCTCCCGAGCAAATTGAAGTTGCCAACTGGGATGAAAAACTGTTCAGAGGTTACCTGTACTGGGCTCCTCACAGAATGCTGGCATTTACGGCCGACTACTACTGGGAACAGTTCGATCGGGACGAAGAGCTCGCTGCTGGCGCAAGAACAGTTAAAACAAGCACTCTTCCTTTGGGGATTAATTTCTATCACCCTGACGGGCTCAGCGCAACCGTCAAAGGAAGTTATATCAGCCAGCGGGGAAGTTTTGAACGTGCCAATCAAATAGGAGTGTTCGAAGACGGTAAAGACAATTTCTGGCTTTTTGATGCCGCTGTCAGTTATGTTTTTCCGAAACGATTTGGTTTCCTAACGGTAGGAATGAAGAACATATTTGACGAGGAGTTCAACTATTTTGATACCGACCCCAAGAACCCTCGGATTCAACCGGGGCGATACTTTTTTGGTAAAATTACGCTGGCATTACCTTAAATCTTAACGGATTTTTATGGTTTGAAGGAGGTGGTGCACATCTGAGATGAACGAAAGCGAATATCTCTATTAATCATGTTGATTTTGTAGTCATTTAAGGAGAAAAAAATGAAATATAACAGAATATGCCAAACTACGTTTCTAATTGCAGTCATCTTGACCCTTACTGCCACTATGGCTAGTGCCCAGCAGGCGACACCACCGACATCCTGTGATATTCTCGGTGCGCATGTTGAATTGACCGCAGATTCTCCAAAAGAAGCAGTTTGCGAAGGTGTACGTTGTTGGATATACACTTACGAGATCACAAGTGGCCCAACGCCTTCCCTATACGCACAATCAGTGCCTGGTCTGGGACCCGAAGACTTTGAGGTATACGTGGGAGACAACACCTTTCCATCAATATCTGTTCGTGAACCTGCAGAAGGAACATCAATAAATAAAGCCTCTTTTGGCGAAAATATACATGAAAGGCGTATTATAGATTTTTCATCAAATCCGTCTGGGAATCCGCCAAAATTTGGTTATGCAGTAAATCAAAGTGGGGTTGGGTGGACAAGCTTGTATTTTAAATCTGGGAATCTAGAAGACAGCTGTGCCATAGCCGGGCCTGACTTTCTTGATACCCCTTATATCAAACCGACCATTAAGTGGCAGCTCTTCGGTGATTCAAGAGTGCGGCTTGAAATAAATTATCAAACTTGCACTTACAAGGCATTTCAGGAATATCCACTTGTCAACGGCGCGGAATATGAATTAACCCAATTACCTCAGGGTGAGATCACTATTACGGTTGCCGACGAAGAAACAGGGGTTCCTGAATCAGGACCTGTAAGGGAAGGTAATAGCCCTGGCAAATGCGATGAATTTTCATCTGCATACGGTACTGGTACCTGCTCAGTATATCTATTGGGTGGTACGTATGTTAAAATACCTTATGGTTGTAAACCATAACAAGTATTTCTCGAAAATCCTGTAGTTAACCGAGAACAAATTAGTAGATATTTGTTCTCGGTTGACACAGGCATTTATTTGGTCGAAGACAGAACACCATGGGTTTACCCGCGGATGATTGAATCACTCCTCGCCTCTGGGTTGCAGAGGTGACTTTTGATCCTCAGGGGTCATTGACCGATAGGACCCCGGGTTTACTCGGGGTCATCTATTTGAAAAAAGAATTAAGAAAATAAGTAAATACGAATCATTGCTTGTTCAAAAGAGAACACATCTGCTGAAGAGCCAATTCTTCCCCTATCTTGCCAATGACTTTCAACCGGCAGGGATAAAACCAGACCGGTTTGACATCCTGCCGCTCTTATCCTCATTACCAAGTTTTTTGTGGCACAGCCTGCCCCATAGTAGAGACTTTTATAGCGCCGTATAAAAGGTGCGAAAATATATAAACAGTACCCAAGAGCTCTTTATTTACTCTGGGCCTCCGAAACAAAGCTTGACCCACCAACCACCAAGGTTTACATAGATACAATAGGGATTCGTGTGGGCGTGTATTATGGAGCCGACATACTTGAATCCATTTGGACTTTGCATAATCGCGTCAATTTCCTCTGGCTCTACCCTTGTTGCCTCCCTTTCTTTTCCGTCTTTTATTTTTATTATCTTGCCTGCTTCCATATCCACTTTTATTGTCAAATACTTTGAATTATCCATTGTCATAATTAACCTCCTTTCGTTAGGTGAATAAAATCTTTACTGTTTACTCACTTCCTCTCGGGCTAAGGATAGGGATAGGAGATGGGGACGCCCATAAATATATAAATAACTACCCGTCCAGAAGAGTATATCCGCTCTTTTTGGCAATCGCTTCTCCCCGCCTGGCTGCAATGCTAACAGCTGGTTGCGTTAAATCCAATCGATTTGCAATTTCTGTCATGCTTATTCCAACTTTCTTGCTGGCCCAGTAACATAGCAGGCTGCGGGCCTGAACGACCTGGGGGCGCCGACTCTTTTCCTCCACAATTTCCAAAGGCAACCCCGTGACTTGAGCCACTCGCTTGACGATATCCTCAAATTCGAAGCCTTCAGACTTCAAACGGTAACTGTTTTCCAATTGTTCATCGGCTTTTTGCAAGGCCATATTGACAAATTCGCTATCTCCTAAAATCCTCTCGTCGCTTTTAATCCTATCTGATTCCTTGCGTAAGGTGTTCAGTGCTGCCCATCCACCGGTACTGCGCAGCAAACCGCCGCCGATGAGATCGGGCCTTCGACCTTGTTTGATTCCTTTTTCTACAAATCGACGGTAGCCTTTACGGGCAACTGCTTTTTTGTTGCCAAAAAATCCTAAAACATAATCTACGTTCTGCCAATTTCTTTTGATTTTCCCAACCAGCGCGCTGTGACCACAGTAGAGATATCTGTCCAATATCCCCGTGTCATTGACCAGTTTAGCGCGTACAGGATTCAGATGAATATATCGAACAAGTTCGAGTAGGTAAGAATCTTCCTGGCATAAGATCGACTTGTAGCGGTTTTGGAAGAGGTGTCCATGGCGACGGTGGCGGCGATTAAAATATACGGCATGACCGGTCAACAAACGCCTCATGACAGTGGCTATGGGTGTCATTCCAGTTTTCAGTAATAGATGAAAATGGTTTGGAATCAATGCCCACGCATAACAGGGAGTGTCGGTATCGGTAAGAATATTTCCGAGTCGATCGATGTATTGATCGAAGTCATGGTTATCGCGAAATATCCGACAGCGATCAATACCTCTCACAATGATGTGGTGAAGCGCTCCGGGAGCATCGATACGTGCTTTGCGAGGCATAGTTTTTGATTACCACTGGAGGATTAAATCGTCAACTTATTTATATATTAATGGGCGTCCCCCTAGTCGCGCCTTGCAGCTCTGATAAAACACCGGCTGGGCTATTCGCAACCGCTATTTTATTTTGCCTAAGCAAGCCACTCAATGCTGATTTCTTTGTGGTTTTCAAGGGACCTGAATTCCGGGTCGCCTGTCAGAAGGGAACAGCTTTTGATCATTGCCAATGCTGCGGCAAAAGAGTCTGCATACGAAATAGGATATTTTGCCTTTAAACCGGCGGCTATCAATAGAAGTTCTTCATCGATAAGTTCGATCACCTTTATCGGTAACGCCTTAATTCTGGCATAGGCCAAATCTGCAATACTTTTACCCTTTTCCCTCATGGTTATATAATACACCTCACCGATGTGAATGGCGTGAATATATAGCAGGGCTTCTCTATTCATTGCTTGAACGAGAAACAGCTGGACCCGGTCAGCAAACGATTCATTTTCGAGAAATCCAATCAATGCATAGCTGTCAAAGACAAAGCGATTAGGACTTCGCACTCCTTTTTTTCTCCTTCTGTTTTTCGCGCTTTTTTTCTTTTATAAAGGCTTTCAATATTCCAGAATCCTTAAGCATTCCTCGGGCCGCCACAATCGGATCTTCGGATTCCGGCACCATCAGAATACCCTGATCCTTTTCGATCCAACGAACGGCTGTAGCCGTTCGTATCCCGTACTTTTCCCTCAGTTTTTTAGGGATAACCACTTGCCCCTTCGATGTGACTTTGGATGATGCGGTTTCCATTTGTCCAACCTAATTTTTAAGTTATCTTCAAATTAAAATACGGAGAGTGTAAGAAAATGTCAACCAATAATTCTTACTTAGAGAACCTCGCAAGTGAATTTATGAAACGCGGCTCCGCCGCTTTCTTCGGTGGAGAAGGCACAGATGCAAATAAGGTGATGTAGGAACCTAAAAACCTTTTAAAATGGAGAATTAATAGGCACTGCTGCGGTGCTTCGCAGCCAGCATGAAGACAATGTTTTCCGCTTCATCGATTTCATAAAAAAACCGCCAGGCCCCGATTCGATACCTCCATGTTACAGGATCAAAGCCTTTTAGTTTTTTTATATTTGGTCCAAAATGAGGGTGTACTCGCAGCGAGGGTAAACGAACTGGACCAGCTTTCGAGTGACTTTCGGCTGGCCGGAAAAAACAATTTTCTCTATGTCTCTCAGGAGTTGCTCAGTTTCAAATATTCTGTAATTATTCAACAAATCGTCCTTTTCGGTTTGCTGCCTCCTTTGAACCCTTTTTTATTCTTGCCAGTAAATTGTTATCGGACATAATCTCGGCCATCTCTGCATCATCCACGAATTGCTGCTCGCATACTTTGTTGAGTGCGGCCGTTTCGATCAGGTTTGATATGGTGCGGTTATCAGCTCGAGCTGCCTCTGCAAATAACCTATAAATGTCATCTTTCAATCTAATCGTAATCGTTTTGGGCATTTAATTCTCCTGTATTCGAAATTATTCATTTATGATCAAAAAGATTCTAAGGTTTGTAAATAGAAATGTCAATCAGGAAAAGTCAATCGAGCCCACGATATTTGGCACGCCCATAAATACACAAATCTTTGAAAAATTGTTAAAATTTGCCGGCCAAGGTAAGCGCCAAAAAGGGAGACGGATCGTATTTATCCGATCCGAGCTTGTCACCTGTCGCGTTTTCAATGGACAATTTCCCCGCAAAAAGCGCGCCACCAGCCAGATCAATGGAAAACTTTGCCCCCAGCTTCCGCTGCACCCGAGGAAATGCCACCAGAAATTTATTATCACCGATACCATTTGGCACAGCACTTTTATCGTCCAACCTGAAGCGGTAGAATCGATACGAACCGCCGACTCCCATCTCCCAGTTTTCTGATGGGTGAATACACCAATTCAAGTCCGGCTGGCCCGGCCGGTCCCGCCCGGAGCGGGTTGGCAGACGTCGCCAATTGTCGTTTATTTTCCAATCAATGATGACAAACGGGAAATACAGTGGTTTTTTCCAGCCGATTGAAAAGCCCGAATCCAAGCCCTAAATACAGATTTCGACTAAAGGGGTGAGCCAGAGATAACACACCGCCATAGTTCAAGCTCTCACCGAATTCGGCCCCGGACTCGCCGGAGTATTCGACTGCCGGTGTGAATCCTAAGGTCCATTTATCCGGAAAAGTGTAGAAGATCGGCAGGCTGATACCGGGCCGATGAATCGAGCTCCAAGGGGTTGCCCCGACCACATTGGACAGATCGTTGAAATTCCATTTTTCGAACTCGTAACTTAATCCCAGACCCATGCGTAGGTTTTGACCAAACGGCCGCATGATGTTAACGTTCAGGTAGTGACGACTGACATCGAAATTACCGCCATTGTCAAGGTCGGTTTCAAATTGATAGATAGGCGTATAGGAAAATGAAAAACGATAGCCTGCATTTTCTCCACCGCCCTGATTTTGGGCCCATACTGGCTCCGCAAGCATAAACAGTACTATTGCGAATATCACCGTACAAATAGAAAACTTCAATCGTTTCATGTAATATGACTCCTCAGGAAGACCAGGACGTTATAGGCACGGTCATAAACTCCCCTATTTGGTTTTCGGCTCGTAAACGCAATCCCATCCGTCAGGCGGCGGGGCCTCCTTATACATTCGAGAGCGGGCGGACATGGTTTTGGAGGGGCCGTCATCCGGCCAGAATTCAAGGGCCCGTTCAAAAAGTTTCATCGCTTCGTCCCAGTGCTGGTGACAGTAGGCCTCATAACCGGCAGCGTAGTCCCTCAAGGCCTCTTCCTGCCCCTTGGGTATCGCATGTCCATTTTCGGAAACGAGCTCGAAGACATCCACGCACTGGGCCCGCCCCTTGACCCTCACCACATCGATCTTGCGCAGCAGAAATTCGTTTTGGACCAGGCGGGCGGTGTTTTCCCCGATGAGAATTTCTGAGCTGTACATCTTATTGAGGCCTTCCAGCCGTGAGCCCAGGTTTACCTGATCCCCTAAAACCCCGTAGGCAAAGCGGTATTTGGACCCCAGGTTTCCCACCAGCATGGGCCCTGAGTTGATGCCGGTGCGGGCCCTGAGGACGGGACGGCCCATCTTGGCCCACTCGATGCCCATGGCCTGACGATGATCCCGCATGGCCAGTGCTGCCCGGCAGGCTCTCTGGGCGTGATCGGGGTGGTCGATCGGGGCGCCGAAAAAGGCCATGATTTCATCCCCAACATATTCCTTGAGCGTACCGCGATGGAGAAAGATCTGTTCGGTCATGACGTTGTAGTAGTCGCTGAGGATGCTGATCATCTCACTGGGGGAATACTTCTCCGAATAGGTGGTGAACCCTTCGAGGTCGCTGAAAAGGACGGTCAGCTCCTTCTCCTCACCGCCCAAAGTCAATTTTTCTGGGGCCTCGAGAAGCTCATCGATAACAAGGGGCGCCACGAACTGCCGGAAGGTTCCTTTGACTTTCTTGCGTTCCCGCTCTTCGGTAACGTAGTGATAGGCCGTCAGCGCGGTGTAGGTCATTGTAAGGGACAGCAGGGGATAGACCATGTTGAGCCACATCCGGTGTCCAACGAAAAGCCAGTGCGCCGCCAGGATGTAAATGGCAAACAGCGCCGTCGCGAAAACCAAGCCTTTTGTTGCACTTATGCGGGGCAGGGCCAATCCCGTTAGGCCCCCCATGGTGATGATGGCGAGCAGGTCGAAGATCTTCGACCACTTGGGGCGCGTGATAAAGTCCCCGGTCAGTATGTTGTCGATGACCGTGGCGTGAATCTCCACCCCGGGGTACAGGGGGCTGATGGGCGTGGTGCGCAGATCGTGGGTCCCCATGGCGGTGGCCCCCACCAACACGATCTTGTCCGTGAATGTGCCCTTGGATATGCGGCCGCTGAGGATATCGCTGATGGAGATGTGCGGAAACGTCTTCGCCGGGCCGAGGTAATTGATCAGCAGTTCGCCGCTCTCATCGGTGGGGATGAAGCGGGGGCCCATTTGGACACCCTCGACCCCGTGATCGGCCACGTTCACCATCAGTTGGGGTTTGTCCAGGAAGTACCAGGTGCACAGCACCGACAGGGGCGGAAAGAGTTGCCCCTTGCACTTTATGATGAGCGGCAGCCAGCGCACCACGCCGTCCGGGTCGCTCTTTACGCTGTAGTATCCCGATGCGGCGGCCACGCGGGTGAAGATTTCCAGGTTGCTTTCCGGTGTGAAAGCGGTGATGAACGGGTCGAAAGCGCCATCGCGGCGGTTGTCCATTACAAGCGCATATTTTGAGCCGCTGATCCGATCGAGTTGGCGCTCTATCTGGCCCGGCAGGATCTTGTAATCGAGGTCGGTTTCGTTCATGTGGAAAAAATATCCCAGCACGACCGCAGCGGATGAATTACTGATGGCTTTCGACAGCGAATGGTCATTGTCGGCCTCCAGTCTTCTGAGCTCAATAAATGCGTCGAGTTTCGGATTGTCGATGTTGAGTGAATTCACCTCCTGGCCGAACTGGTTCACCAGACCCAACCGTGAGTTTTCATCGGGTTCCAAGAAACCGACGTCAAACCCGATCACCTTGGCGCCATCCCGTGAGAGGATGTCCACCAGGCGGGCCAGCTTGGCTCGCGGCCAGGGCCAGCGTCCCTCCGTGTCGAGGCTCTTCTCGTCTATCAGCGCCAGGACCACGGTTGGCGTGGGTTGCAGATGACCACGGGATCGGAAACGGAGGTCGTAGGTCTTCAGCTCGATCATTTCCAGAATGGGGGCTTGGGACAGAAACAGGGTGGCAACGAGGAGTATCGTGGCGATCGTGATGGACGTTGGGCTTATGGACAGGACTGATTTTAACGATTTCGGCATTTGTCGCTTTCCCGGCAAGGGTTAGCAAGGACAGTGCGGCGGATAGACTGGTGTCCACCCATAAGTGCCCTTTTTTCCACTGGGTCCCGCCAAAGGCGGGATTATCCGCAGGTTTCCGTCTGCGGCGCACATAAAGTACGCCTCGCCGCAAATCCCGCCATTGGCGGGATGCGGCCTTGCCCAGCGAAAAAAATTCTCATTTATAAATTGGACACGCCATTGTGGCATCCACCATTCGTGAATGGGCACTGGACTAGTCTGTGCCTGAACAGCTGAAGGGCCACATATTGCAGCCGTGTTCCGCCCCGAACACGTTGGCCTGAAGATTGGCAATCCACTGCTTGCCGTCCTGCGTGACCCGCAGATAACGCATTCCGTCCTGGATGTAGCTGTTCACGTGATCCCAGTAAAACTTGGCGTTGCTTTTACGCAGGTCCCCGGGAGATTTGTAGCCGAGTTTCCTCGTTGAGGCCAAGCTCCTCGAATTCATAGAAGAGGGCCGTGCATTTCTGATTGCGATAGGGGTCGCCGAGTTGGCCGATAAAGTCGGCGGCCCTTACAAGCCCCTCATAGCCGGTCGTATTTTTATGTATTTGGTCGTCGGGGACAGGAAAGCGGGTCATCTCGATGTAGGCCTCGATCCGTTCGGCATCGACCAGGTCTTGGGACAACATGCCCTTGCCGAATCGTTCGCGGACGAAAAGTTTGCTCCGGTCGACATGATACGGCGCCAGAGCGGCATCCGTGCCATCCTTTCGAATGGCGACACTTTGATCTTCAATTCCGGTAGAGATCCGATCCATTGTGTCACCTTTGCAGATACCCTTGACGTAGCCGATGTCGTGGCAAAGGAGGGCGATGATGAAATTGGCCCAATCTTTGGGGGTGACGCCGCCTTCGGAGAGATGTTTTCCTTCGAGGATCGACTGCCCCGCCAGGGCCACCATCACCGTGTGCTCGACGTTGTGGTACAGGGCATCGGAGTTGGCGATGATCTCGAGGGCCAGGTGCGATGACCAGACGATCACATTGCCGACTTCCGTCTCCATTTCGCTGTAATTTTTCTTATATGTGTTTTTTAACTGCTCCATACAGTAGTCGATTTTAATCTTTTCGAGATTAAGCATGGATAGATTCCTCACCTCCTCTTATGGTCGGTATTTTAAGGTCGATTTTTGAACGCATTCCTGCATTTGATGAAATAAAGAGACCGGCAGCAAATTCGGTGGCAGCGACGTCACGGTTCAGGAGGTACAAATTACTGCCGTGGGAGCAAAATGATATACAGTCAGCCGCGCGGTTATGTTCGTTTGTCTAAGTCATCCGCCAGGCTGTTCAATTTCTGCGCACTGGTTGTATCTGGTGGGAACCCGGGAGGGAATTCGGTAACCAACCGGATCATAAACCTATGCTTAAATGATAGATATGGCTATGGCAAGAATAATTTTGAGTCAGCAGTCACAGGGCACCGCATCGGCGATGTTGTCGGGCGCTTGAAGTCCAAAAGAAGGCCTGCGAGCCCGACGCCCTGCATCCGCGGCACCTGTAGACGCGCACAATTCTGTGGCCTGAAGCGCATTGGACGTTGCAACCCTTTGAATCGATACGTAAATATACATAGACATAATGTTTGAAAGTGAATGGTCTGTCCCTTGCGGCGTGGGTTAAGCTGTGCGACCTAATTGTGTCACAACGGCTCAGAGCCATAACCAAGGAGGCAGACCAAGAAAAAAATATTATTCGTTGGTTTGGATGTCCACAAAAATACGATCGACGCCCAGCCGTTGTCACGAAATAGATAACTCAAGGCATAGCGGCAAGACCACAGATTCAAGCTTTGAGATTTTCACCCGTCGATGGAATCCATATTTGATGGTCTGCTTTACCTGCTCGGGATAGCTTCAATCCGAGGATTAATTCAACTGCTCCGGGCACAAAATACAAAGGCTGTGAGAAAACCTTGTATGGATATGTTCATTTATAGTCCTTGTGAGCCCATTTCTGCTTCTTATCCTTTTTGGTCTTACTCGGTGGATATTTTTTCTTGTGGTCACTGTAAGACGTGTATGGCTTGTCGGTATCCATGCTTATTTCGACATGGCCACCAAGGTCGTTATACAAAGAAGTGGGCAATGAAGCACCGACAGTCCAGTTGTCACCTTCAAAGTAAAAATATATGCCCCGACCGGTATCATAGTATACGGAACAATCCGGGTAGTATCGGTACTTGTATTTTTTCCGATGTCCATGGGCCGGTGCCCAAGGTGGAGGACCCTTCTTAGCAACATTTGGTTCCTCGTAGACGACATCCTTGCCTCCACCCCATTTCACACCGGCTCCTCCACTGGTGCCACACCCTGTCAAAACCGTCAGTGCAAACAGAAACAGCATCACGAATATCAAACCTACAATTCGATTCCTGTCCATATTTCCCCCTTTAATCAACAAAGCCGAGCCACCATTACGGCAACTCGGCTTCCATGCTTATCCCTTGGCAACCCGGCTACCTGCTAACAGGTCCGTGGCTTTCCGTCCATGCCTCACGGCAAGTTTGGCCTTATCGTTGTTTTTCCAATGATTATATCAGAACATGCATCGCATGTCTATCTGGTGGGGAATTTGATTATGTCTTGAGAGGTTTCAGAGAGTCAGACATACCTGAGTATGGTTCGGAAATTTTAGGGGCTCATTTTCAATTACTAAGGGGGTCATTTTCTACCCGACACTACATTCCATCTGTGAGCGTTAATAAAGGGTTTAAAGTTTCTATATGTCGGGTGGCATTTAACCCCATTAGTAAGTAGGCATGTTGAGAGGGTTCATTTTTAATTAAGTGCTGGGCTTTTCAGCTTGGTTCGTGAGAGGCATCCAGTCCTTTAATCCTTTTCGGGTGATATGAAATGGATCAATATGAAGATGATGCTAATGCCAAATAGCAGAGGAAAAGAGGCAGGTTAACCAAATAATTACGGCAGATCGAATCACACCTACCGGGATATTTTCTACCCCAGGAAACTATCTTCCCCCGAATCTCTAACAGGCTCTGGGGAGGAATTCGACTTTGTCAGTATATCCCAAGCCAATGATCCCACCAATTATCGGATATCCTAAAGCAATAATGGCAAGACACAGTGATCCTATACCTAACTTTGACCACATTTTAAATTCCTTACAGACATTATCAAATCAGCGTTGACACAGAGGGCAGGAAACCGTTTTGCCGCCCCTCTCAATTTTTTGTGTTATCTGAGTGGTGCCACCGCATCCGCAATCACGTGATTTCATGTCGGACCTGCGGTTTCATTTTTTAGATTATCATATGGCCGATGAATTCCCAAATCAATCGACAATTCTCGGCAAATCAGCAATCAAATTTGGTTTTGATCATTGTAAATCATATGTGATCCAATGCCGCTCAAGATATTTTGCGTATTGCCGATAAACTTAATCGGGGTGTCTCTATGAGTGAACCTTTAAACCCAATCAACAATACGCTTGTTTCAATTTTCTATCAGAAGCCTTCAAACCGTGGAGCCGAGAGAACGGGTTTGACCACAACAAGAGATATCTCGCAAACCCCGTCGAAATATGTTGTCGAGAATCGAAAAAGATTTTCTTTGAGAAGTACGATCGTTACGGCAATTTGATTTCCAGGGTTCCCTGGTCGGCAGGTAAAATTAGTGAAAAAGCGTGAGACCATGGGCAGCAGCGCCCCATCTGCTTAAGACACGTATTCGAGGGTGCCATGATTATCGATCCAAATCCCAGGGACCTATCCACTTTGGGAAAGTCCTTGAATTATCGATGATAGGTTTTCTATCGAGTTGAACGACGTCCCGCCTTACGCCGCTCCGGTACATGTGCGTGGTAATCATATTCTCGTCGATCTGAGTCACATCTGCGATCAACAATAAACGGTTGACTGCACACGTCACAGCACAGACTCTCATATTTCTCATGTAAGCGATAGATTCTTTCTTCCTAAATTAATGTTGCTCCAGCCTCCCAACTCATTGACCAACAGTCCAGCGCAGTCAAAGCATAAGATTATATCAGCGGATTGATCATAGGCTTCAATCTTTGCGCCATAACAATTTTTTTTGTTCAACTCGTCGCTCCTGAATGATGAATCGATTTCTAAAGATAGCAATCAAAAAACCGCCCTTTACTGACTGGAGACGGGTTCCTTTTATAGAGGCAATTGGCTTGCTCCTGATCCGAATCGGACTGCAGGTGGTAGGTCACGGCGATTCCGTTGAGATCCGTTCAAACATCGCATTAAAAAAAAGTGTATCTGTTGATTTTTCATCTTTGTAGGAAAAAAAAACTTTGTCTTTTTCGATTTTCGAAGAGGTTTGAATGAAAAGCCCATGTTTTGTCGCATTTGTAATAACAGCCTTGATCACCTTGTATGAGGACGTGTTGTTTTTTTGCGAAATGAGCATCTGAATGGGCTGATAGCAAGGCAGTCTCATTGTTTTCCGATTCGTTGAGAATTTCAAATTTTCTCCTTATAAATTCGCATTCTCTAAATGTTAATGATAGCCAGGCCTTTAGCAAGTATAGTACCAATGCCATCCGAACTGTTGTGTGTGAATAATTAGGGTGTGGGATGTTATTTTGGCGCGAAATTAATGAGTGAGGTGATAGACAACGAGAAATAGCAAAATATAAAAAATATTATCAATTCATTGTTCCGCCCGGTGGTGTGAAAGAGGCGACCGTGAGATCTCCCCCTACTCGATGAGATTA
>CAWBYM010000004.1:0-495544 GCA_963792945.1 uncultured delta proteobacterium
TCTCGCGGACTGTGTGCCGGTGGCTTTTCCAAGCCTGCATCGGGATTTCCTGAAGGGCAAGGCCGGTCACGTGGGATGCCCGAAGCTCGACGATGCCCAAAAGTATATCGATAAATTGCACAGGTGTTTCGGAGCGCGGGCATCAAAAGCATCACCACGGTCTGTGATGGAAGTGCCTTGCTGTTCCGGGTTGCCGATGATCGTCAAGAAAGGCCTGGAAATTTCCGGAGCCGCCATTCCGGTCGAAGAGGTCGTGGTCAGCACCAAAGGCCATACACCGGGGTGGAAGCCGAGTAACCGGATTGCCGGATAAGGTATCGACAGTCCGAGACCACGAAGTCGGCGTGATCCCTTTTCTGCCGCAAGATTTGAGTGACCGCCGAACTTCGTGGCCGACACCGCCTGCTTTCTTCTCCACCCGCTAGTGAACATGACGACAGATAATCGGGCGCTTCGTGTCGAGCGGGCACAGCGACTTCGAGTCAGATCCTCACCTCTGCATATCGATTTCCCTTTTCGTTTGAGTTGGCGGTAACACCCTGATGGGTGTCCTCACCACTGTATTGTGAGGCATAAGTGTTTCAGGTTTATTATGAGACAGGGGTTATGGCTTTTTTATCCTGTACATACAAACACTTAGGGCCAACCGGAATAATCCGGTAAGTATTCGATACATATAGGCTTTAAAATCGCCGAAGGGAATGTCGATGCGCAGGCCGCCACTTCCGCAGGAAATCGCACAACATACTTGAATTATAACTGATATTATTTAATAGGTTTTAGAGGCTTTGGCACACATATTGAAATCTATATTTGAAAATGGTCTTTACAGCCCTATTGAAATGTGACAGTTTGGAGCATCGAGACCTTTGAGAGCCTGCGACGAACACATTATCAGAGCCCGGAACTCACCGAGGAAATGGATCGATCTCGCCGACAGAGGAGACGCGGATCGGGGAAGCCACCGGTTGCGGGGTTCTTTGACGGCATATTACGCGATTCGGCTTACAAATTGAGGCAGTTGGCCGAAAAGGAAAAAGTGGCGCATATCCAAAAAGGCCTTTGGATGGTCGATTGACGGATAGGCGACCGCCCGAGTGAGCGCTCTTGCTGTCAGTGAGCGCATTCATCATTTCAATTGCACAATCAAGGAGGGAAAAATGGCGGAGAGTTTGCAGGTCTACAAGTGTGAGCTTTGTGGCAACATCGTCGAAGTTTTGCATGGAGGTGAGGGCGAATTGGTGTGTTGCGGGCAACCGATGGTCTTTTTGAAAGAAAATACGGTGGATGCTGCCAAGGAAAAACACGTGCCGGTTATCGAAAAAATCGATGGCGGCGTACAAGGTCAAGGTCGGCAGTGTGGCGCATCCCATGGAGGAGAAGCATTTCATCGAATGGGTCGAAATCGATCGCCGACGGCAAGGCCTACAGAGAGTTCCCTTCGTCCCGGACAGGCTCCGGAGGCGACTTTCGAAATGAATGCGACCACCGTCACGGCAAGAGAATACTGCAACCTGCATGGGTTGTGGAAGTGTAATCAAGAGTTTGGGGGGAGGTGAACCAAATGCCAAGCTGGAAATGCCATAATTGCGGCGATACGTTCGATTCCGGGATTCGCCGCCGGACACGTGTCCATCATGCAAAGAGAAATGTGAATTTCTGGACAACACCTGCTACACACCCGACTGCGCAGCAGACGGGGTTGAACAAGCGAATCAAATAACGAAGGAGAAATAAACATGGCCAAGGCACTCATAGTGTACACGACGCGTACCGGTGAGACCCGAAAAATCGGCGAGCTGATTGCAGAGGGGTACAATTCCGCATATCCGGCCATGATGCCAATGTCGTCAATGACGAAGATATAAAGAAGGAAGACGACCTGGGGGCTATGACTGCCACATTTTCGGGTCGGCGACCTACCATGGCGAAATATGATGGTAGGGGATGAAGACGCTTCTCTTTCTGGCCGAAAAGCGAAGCCTCGAGGGTAGAGTTGGTGCTGTCTTCGGGGCCTTTGGCTGGAGCGGAGAAGCTCCAGGGCGCATATATGGAACGATGGAAAACATCTTTAAGATGAAAATGGTCGAAGAGCCCCTGATGTTGAAATCAAGTAACCTCGGGGGGGGTATCCAGATGGCCCAGGATTACGGGAACGGCGAGGGGGCCAAGTCGTTGACCGCATCTGTAACCGAATGTTGAAGTCGATAGACAGTATGAAAATCGAAAGGAGATCGATATGCCGTCAACACCTCAGCATTGCCGAGGGTTCGCAAATTTCTAAAACACTCAAATCGTTCATGTGCGAATGCCCGGAGTGCGGCGCCGAGAAGGAAGTTTTTTCAGATGAGTTCGACTCGGCCTCGACAAATGCGCGCGAAATGCGGCAAAGAAATCGATTTTGCCCGTATCCACCCTCGAAGGCGGTGTCTGATTCCGTATAAACGTCATTACATGCAAACTTGCACGCTCGATAGGCGTTTTCACGTATCGAGTTGATTGTCGATGCACATTCTCGGATTAAATGGCAGCCCCAGAAAAAAGGGAAGCACTCAATTTCTCCTGTCGGCGTTCCTGAACGAAGCCGAGCGCGTGGGGGCCGAACCCGTTTCATTCGGGTAGTCGAGCACACAATATCGGACCGTGCAAAGAGCTCATTGTTGTGGGAAAAAAAAGGATTTTGCCCGATAGATGACGACATGAAGCACGAGATATATCCGCTGCTTCGCGATACCGACGTCATTGTGCTGGCAAGTCCCGTATTCTTCTACAATGTCAGCGCCCAGCTCAAAGCCCTTATCGACCGCTGCCAGACCCTCTGGGCGCGCAAATACCGCCTGAAGCTCACCGACCCGGCACGCAAATTCCGCAAAGGCTACCTGCTTGCAACCGGGGCAACCCAGGGGCGTAATCTGTTCGAGGGTATGAAACTGACCGCCCAGTATTCTTCGATGCCGTCGGGGCCGAATTTTTGGGCAGCCTGACCTACAGGGGCATAGAAGGTCCCACGGATATGGCGAACCATCCGACGGTTCTGGACGATGTCAGACAGGCGATCGAGCAGGTGGTGAAACCGCTTGCGGCCCGCAAGAAAGTCTTGTTTGCCTGCCGCGAAAACGCCGGCCGCAGCCAAATGGCCGGCGCATTTGCCCAGCTCATAGCCGGTGATCGCCTGGATATCATTACCGGTGGGAAGCCAACCGAATGAAGCGGTCAATCCGGTCATGGTTGAGGCGATGCAGGAAAAGGGCATCGATATGGCTTTTCGAAAGCCGAGGTCGATCGAGGCGGCACTGGAAATCGGGCCGCCGGACTACGTCGTGACCATGGGTTGTGGTGAAGTTTGCCCGGTAATCCCCGGAGCCCAAAGACTCGACTGGGAACTTCCTGACCCCCGTGGCCAAAGCCTGGAGATTGTGCGCGGCATACGTGATGAAATAGAAAATCGGGTAAAAGAGTTCGTCGATACGGCTGTGTAATCCCAGAAGGGGGTATTCGAGCTGCAGCGGCGTACCGTTCAATATTTGAAAGGGGAAATATAATGGCCAAACCGGAAGAAATTTACCAGTGCCAGACAGTCAACTGTGGCTGCCTATATGATCCGGATCGTGGCGACCGGAGAGGCAAAGTGCCCAAGGGCACCTGCTTCAACGAGCTTGATGAAAAGTGGCGCTGTCCCGTTTGCGGTGCGGGAAAGAAAATGTTCAAACCCCTTGCCGGGGAAGGATCCGTCCAGTCAGAACATTGCAAATGCTGATTGACGGAGGGATAAGCCGCACCGATCAGCGAAGTGGCTTCGGAAAGGTAGTAAACCTAAACAAAGGAGGTAGAAAGAATGGCGAAATACGTTTGTACGATCTGCGGTTATGTATACGATCCAGCCCAGGGTGATCCGGACAACGGCGTGGCTGCCGGAACGAAATTCGATGACGTGCCAGACGATTGGACGTGCCCCGTTTGCGGTGCCGGTAAAGATGATTTCGAATTAGAGGAATAACAACGACCTTGCGCTTCTGCCGTCCCGAAGAGCTGTCTATGACATTATCTGGATAGCCTTAGCCAGCGCGCTCAACCGCTGGGGACGTTGGCCAGTGAAAGAAAAAACTTTACCATAGCCCCTACACGATGCCCTTTTTGCAGTTGCGGCAAAAAGGGCATCGACACTTCAGGCCTCATTCTCGCGAGACCAGGAAGAGCGATGTGGATACGGCATCCGTTTGTTATAACGTATTAATTGACCGGCTGTTGGCCTGCAGTAAAGGTACGAGAAGACTGCTCTTTTGCGCGGGTCACAAATTATTCCACCGGCTATGACGGAAGTCATTGAATGCGGCGTATTTGAGAAGGATGATGAAATGAGACCGATTGAAATTGCCGGAGGAATCTACGACGTTGGCGTCAACGACTGGAATATCAGTGATTTCCACGGGTATTCGACCCCTTATGGGACGAGCTATAATGCGTTTCTGATCATAGATGAAAAAATAGCTCTCATCGACACGGTTAAGTCCGAATTCACCGATGAACTGCTTTACAATATTTCCAAGGTCGTGGATCCTAAAAAAATAGACTTGGTTGTCAGCAATCATACAGAATTGGATCACTCCGGTGGACTCGCCCGAATCATGCACCGCATCGGCGAAGAAAAACCGCTCTACTGCTCCAAGATGGGGCAGAAGAATCTGGCGCGTCATTTTCGCCAGAAACTCAACTACCAGGCCGTGGAGAACGCTCAAGAGGTGAGCATTGGAAAACGGACGCTCACTTTTCTCGAAACCCGAATGCTTCACTGGCCCGACAGCATGTTTACTTATTTGAAAGAGGACGGCATCCTGTTTTCGAGTGACGGGTTTGGGCAGCATTATGCCGGGCATGAAAAATTCGACGATCAGATCGGAGATGGTATCATGCCCCATGCGAAGAAATATTTTGCGAACATACTGCTGCTATACTCCCCTCTGATTCTCAAGCTGGTGGACAAGGTCACGAAAATGGGTCTTACCATCAACATGATCTGCCCGGACCACGGGGTGATCTGGCGTAAAGATCCGGTCAAAATCATCAATGCCTATGTCCGGTGGAGCCGGCAGGAGCCGAAGAAAAAGGCGCTGGTTATCTACGACACCATGTGGCACAGTACTGAAATGATGGCCAACGCCATTGCCGCCGGCATCAGTGCGGAAGGTGTGGATGTGCGACCGATGTACCTCAGGAAGTGGCACCGCAGTGACATTATGACCGAGATGCTGGATGCGAAGGCCATCGTCGTTGGTTCGCCGACTCTCAACAACGGGTTGTTTCCCACCCTGGCCGATTTTCTGACCTATATGAAAGGGCTGAAACCGAAGGGCAAGATCGGTGCGGCTTTCGGCTCTTACGGTTGGAGCGGCGAGGCGGTCAAATTACTCGAAAAAGAACTAACGGAGATGAATGTCGATATCGTCGAGCCGGGCCTCCGTGTTCAATACGTTCCCGGCAACGATGCCTTGGGGACCTGCGCGGACTTCGGGCGAAAGATTGGCAAAGCGGTGGTCGCTTAACAAAGGGTGTTGAAAAACGTCATGAGCGCCGGCAAGACACGGCAAAATCCGACGAAAATGCGGAGTTCAAGTGTGGTAAATGAGCATTTTAAGGAGGATTTTAACACCGTATCGTCAAGCGCAATCGTTTTTCAACAGCTGTTAAACCGGTGACGCCACCCGATCTCGAATACTAATGATCACAGCGGCTTGAACATGTCATGAAAGTACCCGTAGTTGAATTGAGTGACTGCATCCTGTGTGAAGTCTGTACGGCAGCCTGCCCTTTGGTATTCAAAATAAACGATGCCGGATACATCGAAGTGGCTGACCTTGCGGCTTATCCAGAACCCGAGGTCGAAGACGCCATCAAGAACTGCCCGGCTGACTGTATCCATTGGGCCGAATCCTGATGTTCATTACTTGTCCCAACAAATGGGGCCAACTCACGGTTTTACAGGGAGGAGTAAATGAAGAAAGTGGTTTTATTTGTCTTCAATGGCGATCCGATGTGTTTCATTCACGTTCTGTTGAACGCCTTGGACATGAAGGAGAGAGGGTATGACGCCAAAATCGTTGTCGAGGGTGCTGCGACCAGGCTTCTGCCGGAACTTGCCAAGGCCGACAATCCCATGCATGGATTGTGGGATAAAGCCAAATCCGCCGGTCTCGTGCACGGTGCCTGCAAAGCCTGCTCGAAAAAGATGGAGACAGTAGAAGCTGCCCTTGCTCAAGGGTTGACCCTACTAGAAGACATGAGCGGACATCCGGCAATGGCGGCCTACCGAGACCAGGGATTCGAGGTTGTGACCTTCTAAACGGGGCGGCCCTGCGGAAAGAGCCATTCCGCATGTTCTCAACCCATTAAATGATATGAAGACGCCGAAATTATCAGGCCGCCAGTTGAAGAAGACGGTATTTGAGCTGCTGCAACATCCGGAGTTTGACACCAGCGTCCAGCAGATATGCCGACTTCCCCATCGTCGTGTCGTCAACCCGCTGTTTTCGTTTCTATACAGTCTCGACAACACGGTCAGGTGGCGTACCGTCAGCGCTATGGGAGCGGTGATCTCCTTGCTGGCCGAGGAGGAAATGGAGTCGGCCCGCATCGTCATGCGGCGCTTCATATGGAACCTGAACGACGAATCTGGAGGGATCGGCTGGGGATCGCCCGAAGCCATGGGGGAGACGATGGCGCTCAGCCAGTCTTTAGCCGATCAGTATGCGGCCATCCTGGTGTCATACATCCGTCCGGATGGAAATTATCTCGAACATGAGGATCTGCAGACAGGTGTTCTCTGGGGCATCGGCCGCCTGGCCCATGCCCGGCCTGCCCATGCGGCCGATGCTGTCCCGTTTCTCCGTGCTTACATGCAATCCGCCAAACCCGCACACCGGGGACTGGCGGCTTGGGCCGCCGGAGCTTTTCCGATTGACGATGATACGGGCGGTTGTCTGAGAGCCCTTCAAAAGGACGCAGACGTTGTCAGTATTTATCGGGAGGGTGTTTTTACGACGCATCGCATTTGCGAATTGGCGGCCGGTCCGGCAGGGCAGGCCTGAGGCTTGGCCAAAGACATCGGACCTAAAGGGGCTTCGGCTTTTTCAGTCCGATGGGCTGTAAAGCGTGTGAAGTTCCCCGCGTGCCCTCTGCAGATTGGACATCGCGACGGTGTAATCGTAGTAGGCGGCAACATTTCGCGTGCGGGTGGCCGTCAGCCCGACCTGGGCCGTTAAGAGGTCCGTCAGTCCGGCCACACCTTCCCGGTAGCGGACCCGAGTGATCCGGAGGGATTCTTCCGCACTTGCGACACTTTTGCGAACCACATCCATTCGCTGCCATGATTCAACGACCTGAAGCTGGGCCTGCTTCAGGTCCAGCTTCAGGTCGTTGCGAACTTTCAGTTCCTGCTGTCGCGCTGCGTTCCATTGGGCCTTGGCTTTGCGGATGGCTCCGGAATTGCGGTAACCGGTAAACAGGTCCCACTCGGCGGTAATTCCCACCAGATAACTGCCCTCGAAAGAATCCAGATCACCGCTGTCCAGATCATAGGACCCGTAAGCATTAACTATTGGAAAATACAGTCGTTTATATTTTAGAAACTCCTTCTCCTTGGCCAGGGCCATCTTGCTGGTGGCCTTGAATTCGGGTCGGTTCTCGACAGCATCGAGGTCAAAAACAGCTGGCGGCGGATTGAGCGTTTCACTCGTGGTTGTCGGCAGATTCTGCGGCGATACGAATTCGTGGCCGATGACGGCGTTCAGGGCCGCGATGGCTAAATCCGTGCTGTTGCGGGCGCGAATCAAGTTTTCCCGGGCCTGGGCCAGTTGGACCTCCAGGTTCAGCACGTCTGTTTTGACGGCGGCTCCGGCCTTGAATCGGGCCT
Source organism: uncultured delta proteobacterium (assembly GCA_963792945.1). Taxonomy (GTDB): domain Bacteria; phylum Desulfobacterota; class Desulfobacteria; order Desulfobacterales; family SG8-13; genus JARFQH01. Next base: position 7,907 of record CAWBYM010000004.1, read on the forward strand.
GGGCCATCTGCAGACTCTCTTCCAGACTGGAAATGGTCTCTGTTTGGACCGTGACGAAATCGAGGGCCTGCAGGATTCCGAAATACCCGCGCGTGACTTGAAAAACAAGTTCATTACGAACACTCTGCAGCTGAAAGTCGGCGGCGTCGGCACCCAGTTCGGCACTTTCAGTCTGCATCCGGCGTTGTCCGAAATCATAGACCCGGTATTTAAGAGCCGCCGAAATACGAAAATTGTCGGTGTTGCCGGGATCGTTGGGATCGAATTCCGGAGATCTGATGTCCAAGGTGCGTTGGTTGAGCTGCATCATGAATGCCTGCGTCGGGTTGTCTGTCGCCGCATAGGTTCCGGCCACCGATAGTTGCGGGAAATAGGCCGAGCCGGCCTCCAGGATCAACGCCTGGGCGGCTTCGACCCGCATGGCGGCGGCTTGGGTGTCGGGATTGCGATCCAGGGCTTCACGTATGCACTCTCCAAGTGTGACGGCCTCTGCCCGCCCGGCCGGGAGGACGATCATCGAAACAAGGCAAAGGAACAGGATAACCATCGGTCGCTTGGCCGAATCCGACCTCGGAGCCGCTGCCGGGCGAACCGGCAGGGTTCCGGGCCCATTTACGAAAGGCACATTCATTCTCTCTCCTCTATTTTTTTCGGAAACCGTTTCGGCATAAGCTGTATGACAACGGGATTCCGCCCCGGGAAAATAATATTAAAAAGGGGAACGATGTCAACAGCTCTTTTGTGAACCGAGGCGATCAGGAAGCCATTGTCCGCCAAACCGTCTTGCCGCTTCGCAAACGGCACCGCATTGACAGTTCGCGAAACAGCGTGATACCAATGACCATTTATTCTCAACGCGTCTATCAATTGACAAACGGATAGACGCGTCCGTTTCTTTCCAGACGACGGGCTGACATTAAAGGGATATTCATGTCATCTGCTTGCCACTGGAAAGCATTCAGGAAACGACGGATCAGGACGGTTGTTTGCTTTTAAAGGGCATCGCAGAGGGCATTGATAGGAGGTGGATTTGGGCGAAAACCGGAATGACGCTCCCGAGGTAGAAAAAAAATCTTCCCGGAGGCGTTTGATCGGGGACCGGGGTTCTCATTTTCTGAACCGGATTGAAGGAGAGACTGCCGCCAACATCTCGGCCTGTTATCAATGTGAGCGCTGCACCAACTCCTGCCCGGTATCGGCCTATATGGACGTCAAACCCCATCAGGTGATCCGATACGTCCAATTGGGCTGGCGCGAGGAGCTGCTGCAGTCCACAACGATCTGGGTTTGCCTTTCCTGCGAGATGTGCACCACTTACTGCCCCAATGAGGTCAGCGTGGCTGAGACCATCCTGCACCTGCGCAGCATGGCCGCCCGCTCCATTGTCCCGCCTAAGGAAAAGCAGCTGGCGGTATTTCACCAGACGTTTCTCGAAGAACTTCAGCGCCTTGGGCGCGTCAATGAGGTTTGGTTGATGGCGGCGCTTAACCGCAAACCCGGTATCCTGGGGGAAAAGCTCAAATCCGGGGAGCTGAAAAAAGAACTCGAACTGGGGTTGACGCTCTGGCGCAAAGGTAAGCTGAAACTGTTACCCCGTCGCAGCAAAGCCATAAAAGAGATTCGGGACATATACAACAAAAGGTAAGGCGGTAAACGTCCTATGAAGCTGGCATTCTATCCGGGCTGCTCTCTGGAGGGCATGGCCAATGACTATGCCCACTCGATCATTGCGGTTTTCAAGCATCTGGACATTGAATTGGTGGAAATCGAAGACTGGTCATGCTGTGGTGCAACGGCGGCCCATAGCTTGAGCGAATCGATGGCTGTCGCCCTTCCCGCCAGAAATATCGCTGCTGCGGAGAAAATGGGACTCGATATCATATCGCCCTGCGCCAACTGTTTTAACCGGTTGCGGTATTCCCAGGTCATGCTGCAAAAAAAAATCTATGACGTTCCCTGGCCGGTGACCGGAAATATCGCCATCCATGACATGACCCGCTTTCTGGCCCAACCGAACATGCTCGCGCAAATCAAGGCCCGTGTTCGCAAGTCACTGAAAGGTCTGAAGATCGTCAGTTATTACGGTTGCCAGATGGTCCGGCCACCGCGAATCACAGGTTATACCGACTACGAAAACCCCATGACACTCGACGATCTGACCGCCGCCGCCGGTGCCGAGGTGCTGGACTGGTCCTACAAAACCACCTGCTGCGGTGCCAGCATCGGTATTGGCCGCCGGGATATTCAGGAGTATCTTACTCAGCGATTGGTCGATAGAGCCCGTCAGACCGGTGCCGATGCCGTGGTGGTGTCTTGCCCCCTGTGCCAGGCCAACCTCGATATGATTCAAAAAGGGAGATCTGACGCGCCCCTGCCGATTTTCTATTTCACCGAACTGTTGCGCCTGGCATTCGATGCCGCCAAAGGAACGCCAAAGTGGTTTCGGATGCACATCACCAATCCGGTGCCTCTATTGAAATCAAAGGATCTGCTGAGTTGAACGATTTCACGAAAATAACATCGACTCTCCACGGATCGGTCGGACGGGTCATTGTCATCGGTGGTGGCATCGGCGGAATTCAGTGTGCCCTCGACCTGGCCGAGACAGGCTTCTATGTCTATCTGCTCGACAAGGCCCATACCCTCGGCGGGACCATGGCCCGCCTGGACAAGACCTTTCCCACCAACGACTGTTCGACCTGCATGTTTTCCCCCAAACTGGTTCAGGCGGCCGGCAATCCCAACATCGAGATCATTCCCTCCAGCCGGTTGCTGGCATTGGAGGGTGAGCCGGGCCATTTTACGGCCCGCATTGAAAAACAACCCCGTTTCATCAATGTTGAGAAATGTATCGCCTGCGGACAATGCGCCCAGAAGTGCCCCAAAAAAGTTCCCGATCCTTTTAACGGCGAACTCGGGTTTCGCAAAGCGGCTTTTCTAACTTTCCCCCAGGCCGTACCGTTGAAGTATGCTCTGGATGCCGAGCACTGCCTCTACCTGACCCGCAAACGTTGCGGCCTGTGTAAGAAGATCTGTCCCACAGATGCGGTTGAATTCGACCAACAACCGCAGGAGATTATCCTCGAAGCTGGTGCCGTTGTATTGTCGACCGGTTTTGAGCTGGCATTGACCGCCCGGGAGGGCGAGTATGGATACGGCCGTTACCGTAATGTCGTGACGTCACTTCAGTATGAGCGGATACTGTCTGCCACCGGGCCATACGCCGGGCATCTGCAGCGGCCCTCCGATGGGCACACGCCGCAGAAAGTCGCCTGGATTCAGTGCGTGATGTCGCGGGATATCGCCCGCAACCGGCCTTTCTGCTCTTCGGTCTGCTGCATGCACGCCGCCAAGCAGGCCGTGTTGACCCGCAGCCATGAGCCGGAGACGGAAACGACTATATATTTCATGGACATCAGGGCGCATGGGAAAGGGTTTGACGATTATATCGAACGGGCCCGTCACACGCACGGTGTCCGCTACAGGCGGTCGTTGATTTCGCAGGTTTATCTCAACCCGGATAACGAGAACCTGATCATCGAAACCTTCGATCATCACCGCAATCGCAAGGTGGAAGAAGAGTACGATCTTGTGGTTCTCTCCAGCGGCTTCAAGCCTTCCGACGACTGGAGCGATCTTGTCAATCGACTGGGGCTGACCGTCAGCCCTTATGGCTTCATAACAGCCGATTTCGATGATCCCGCCGCTACCTCCCGGGAGGGTGTGTTTGCCTGCGGTGGCGTCGAGTCACCGAAGGACATTCCGGAAACGGTCATCCAGGCCGGCGCCGCCGCCGCCGAGGCGTCGGTGGTCATCCAATCCGGCCGGAATACGGCCACAATTTCTGTGGAGGAGATCCCGGAGCGGTCCGATGATGGCAAACCCCGTATCGGTGTTTTTGTTTGCCACTGCGGGTCGAATATCGCCGGGGTGGTCGACATTCCCAGCCTGATGCGGCAGATCGAAAAAATGCCCAATGTGGAATTTGCCACTGATTTTATTTTCACCTGTTCGGCCGAGACCCAGCAACCGTTGATCGAGCTGATCAAGAAACACCGCTTGAACCGCGTTGTCGTGGCGGCCTGCTCGCCGAAGACCCATGAACCGCTCTTTCGGGAGACCTTACGAAAAGCCGGGTTGAATCCCTATCTGTTTGAAATGGCCAATATCCGCAATCAGTGCTCGTGGGTCCATGGAAGTCAGCCGTTCAAGGCGACCGAGAAGTCACTCGATCTGATCCGGGGGAGTGTCTCCAGGGCGAGCCACTTGGAACCGTTAAAAGACCAAAGTTACCGTGTTGCGCATCAGGCCCTGATTATCGGAGGAGGGCTGGCGGGAATGCATGCAGCACTCAAGCTGGCCGATCAGGGGTATCCCGTCCACCTGGTTGAAAAAGAGACCCGATTGGGTGGATTTGCCCGAGAATTGACCGAGACCTTGGAGGGGGATTCGCCCCTAAGACTCGTTCGCCATATGGCAGACAAGGTGCAGCGCCACCCTTTGGTCGACCTCTCTTTGAGCAGTCGTTTGACAGCCCACCGAGGACATGTGGGCGCTTTTACTGGTACGATCGCCGGAAAGGGCGGGAAGCGGGAAATCAATTACGGGGCCGTGATTGTGGCGACGGGCGGCCGGGCATACGAACCCCAGGAACACCGTTACGGGGAGGATGAGCGGGTGATGACCCAGGTCGATCTTTCGCGCCGCATCAAGCAGGACCCAGCCTGGGTTCAGCAGCTTGAGCGGGTGGTCATGATACAATGCGTCGGTTCCCGCAATGAGGATTTTACTTTTTGCAGCCGGGTGTGCTGCAGCGCCGCGGTTAAGAACAGTATTTCCATAAAGGAATGCAACCCCGATGCCCAGATCGTTATACTTTACCGGGACCTGCGAACATTTGGATTCAAAGAACTTTACTATCTTAAAGCCCGTCGGATGGGGATCATGTTTTTCCGCTTCATTCCCGAGGAACCGCCCCTCGTGACAAACGAGACGGACGGTCAATTGACTGTCGATTTCAGTGACCGCAGTTCCCATCAGGAATTTCGGGTGGAATCCGACCTAGTCGTGCTGAGTGCCGGCATCCGCCCCAATACCGGTGCCGACCAGATCGCACCGGTCCTGAAATTGCCGCGGACCCATGAGGGGTTTTTCCTGGAGGCTCACGTCAAACTGCAGCCGCTCGAATTTGCCTCTCCCGGTATTTTTCTGGCCGGTCTGGCCCACAGCCCCCGATTTATTCCCGAAGCCCTTGCCATGGCCGGCGGGGCGGCCCAGCAAGCCGCTAAAATTCTTTCCAAGGAACGGATGTCGACACCGGCGACCGTGGCCGAGGTCAATCCCGACCTCTGCGCCGCCTGCCTGGCCTGCGTGCGCTCTTGCCCATTCGAAGCCCCTTTTATCAACGCCGACGGCGTGTCGGAAATACCACCGGCCAAGTGCCGGGGCTGCGGTATCTGCATCGTCGAATGCCCGGCCAGGGCCATCACCCTCAAGCACAGCACCGATGAACAGATCGAAGCCAAGATCGACGCACTCCTTGAACATTAGTCTGCCTATTTCACCATTCCATGCGCAATGTCTTTTAGATATTTCAGGGGTCGGGGAGTTTTTCCCGCAAATGCTGAACCAGAGCGGAGGGAGTGATCAGCAGCGAAAGCGGGCACTGTCCGAATGCATTAGGGAGCTTTGGGAAAGAACAGCGGAAACCCCGGTTATCAGATTCGGATCACAATAAGTGAACTGAGCTCAAAAGTTTTATATCATTATGAAATCTGTTCTTTCCTTAGGTTGCCTTATGCATGAGTTTGCGCGCTGAAGTCGCTGATTATTCTCTCCGCTACCGGATGGTGAAAACTCCCCGAGGGCTCAGATATTTCAATTAGGGTTGAATTCAGGAAGCTCAACCTGCACCAGCTTCGCCCCCGTAAAATCACACCGGCGCAGCCTGGTGCCTGTCATGTCGCACAGGGCGATGCTTGCATTAGTAAAATCACATTCTTGCAAATCAGCGTTGTTGAATTCCGTGTTCTTCAAGACGGTCCTTTTAAACCGTGTTCTTTTCAGATGAGAAGATGCAAAACTGGCAAAGTGGAAACGGGCTCCGCTGAAGTTCGATCCTCCGATAATTGACTGCCAGAACCATGTATTGTGCAAATGGGCATTTTCAAAATCGGTCGATTCGAGGATTGCTTTGGAAAAATTGGTAAACTGCAAATGGGCTCCGGAAATAATTGCGTTGGACAGGTTCGCGCCCGCGAGATTCGCCCATTGAAGGTTCGCGTTTTTTAAACGGCAACCCTCCAAATCAGCGTCGGTTAGATCGGCTGCTCGTAACAGGACCCTGCTCATATCCGCACCGACCAGGCAGGCGCTTTTGAGTTTGACTCCCTGGAGATCCAAGTCCGATAAGTCGAATCCGTCTAACATGGCACGCTGCCCGTTTTCACCGATTGTCTCTATCCATAGCTGATGGTCTTCGAAGCACTGTCTTAGCCGGGGGGGGATGGATTTCAGCATTTATTACTCTCAATCATATTTGGTTTGACGTCGCTTTCTTGCGGTACGATATATGACCAATGATTTATTCAGTAGATTTTCATCGGAGTTTAAAAAGACTATACAATTATGTACAGTCCTTCTGTTGCTTATTGCGCCGTGCACCAATGCATAGCCGCCATTTGAACCGGATCCCAGGGGCTGGAAAGTGGGGGGGTGTAGCTGAGGTCGATGTGGTTCAGCTCGGCCACCTTCATGCCATTGTACAGGGCGGCAGCAAAGACGTCGATGCGTTTTGAAATCTCCGATTTGCGGTGACCGATGATCTGAGCGCCCAGCAGGAGACCGGTCTGGCGGTCGCCTGTGATGCGGATACTCATCTTTTCGGCTCCCGGATAGTACACTTTGTGGTCCCAGGTCTTGAGATCCATCGTCAGGGCGTCGTAACCGGCGGATATGGCCCCGCTGTCTCTCAGGCCGGTTCGCGCCGCCACCAAATCGAATATTTTTACCACCTGAGTACCAAGGGTCCCTTGAAATTCGGCTCGGCTGCCGGTCATGTTTTCTCCGGCTACCCGGCCTTGCTTGTGGGCCGTACTGCCCAATGGCTGGTAGGAATATTTTTTGAGCAGGCGATGCCAGGTTTCCACGCAGTCTCCAGCAGCGAAAATGTCCGGAATGTTTGTACGCATACACCGATCAACTTTTATTGCGCCCCGAATGCCGGTTGTAATACCGGCCGATTCGGCCAGTTTTGTTTCCGGTACGGCACCGACGGCCACCAGCACCATTCCGGCGGCCACGTCCAGGCCGGATATTCCTGTCACCCTGAGGCCGCCGTTGCGGGTAACGATGGACTTGACGGCTTGCCCGGTTTCGACGCAGACGCCTTTCCTCTCGAGTTCTCGACGGACGATGAGGCCCAGTTCGGGGTCGACGGTCGTGAGCACGGAGCCGGTCGTTTCGATGACCGTTACCGTCATTCCCCTGTGAGTGAGGGCATCGGCCATTTCCATGCCGATATAACCGCCACCAATGATGGCCGCCGAGCGCGACTTATTTTCGGTTAAGTATTTGTGAACTGCGAAACTGTCGTCCATCCAGCGCAGAAAGAAAACACCGGGTTGATCCAGCCCTTCGATGGGCGGTGCAACTGATATTGCCCCTGTGCTGATCAGCAGACGGTCGTAAGTGTGATCGAAACTCTGTCCATATTTAGTTATTATGCGGACGGTTTTCTTTGCTGTGTCAATCGATTCGGCCCGATGTTCCAGCAGAAGTCGGATACCTTCTTTTTCGAGGTCCGCGGTGGTTCTGTGAGCCAAAGATTGCCAGTCTTGTACTTCGCCGCTCAAATAAAACGGCAGTCCACAAATGCTGAAATTGGGAAACCTGTCCGCCACCACAACGGTGACATCCAACGTCCGATCGATTTCTTTTGCGCGCAGCGCGGCACTGATACCCGCGTCGCTGCCGCCGATGATAAGTATTCGATTCATCGGATACCTTTATTTTAGATATTATAATGCTTTCATCATCCGCAAGATGTCCCCGCATAGGCCTCTTTCAAGATTTCGACCGGATGCGCCACTGGATACGTCAGCAACTGGTTGAACTGCAAGCGGCAACTCAGGCATTCTGTTACTATACGATCTGGATCGATGTCCCGAATCCGATCCATCAGGCGCTGTCCCAAGCGGATGGACGAATCGTGAAACGCCTGCTTGAAACCCATGATTCCAGCCATGCCGCAACAGTAAAGCTGCCCATCAATGGCTTCCAATTCGATTTCCGGTATCAGGTTCAGCAACTCAATGTAGGGGCTGCCGATGTTCTGCTCTCTTCCATGGCAGGGCGCGAAGTAAACCATCCGGCCGGAGACGCGATGCGGAGCGGGTTCGAGGCCCCCGTTCTCATGCAATAACTTCAGATATTCACCCAGGTCAAAGGTGTGTTCGGCCACACGGACACGGTCCCTGGCGCTGAATCCGGAAAAGTAGCCCTCATCTTTCAAAATTTTGCCGTAAATCGACGTTTGCAGTGTAACGAATCCGGTATTTCCGGGATCGCTATCGCGGTTTCCATCGGAAGGAAGTTTCAGAACTTTCCTGTCGCCACCAACCGCTTCCTGGTATTCAGCCGAATAGTAAGCGCCTTCAATCAACAGTTTCTTAAACATGAACCCGCAGGTGGGGCATGAGCAGACGATGTCGTATCCATCGTCGACAGCTTCTTTCAATAAATATAAATTGGTCTCCGCAAACTTTAAGGTTAATTTTCGGTCCCCTTCCAACAGGGTCGGCATACCGCAACATTTCTGCTTGGGGAAATAGACGTCGACGTCGTTTTTTTCGAGAACCGCCACCGCTGCTTTCGGCACTTCCGGAAATAGATAGCGGCCGGTACATCCGACGAAAAAAGCGACTTTTCTATTTCTTCCCGGGTTGGTCTTGACATTTAGACGGTGTCGGGCGGCCCAGGCGGAAAAATTTTCCCGGGGAAATTCAGGAAATCTTCGTTCAGGATGAATTCCGACCCATTTCTTTACGATATGGCTTGACGATTTATGGTTTAGCACTGCGTTGAACAAACCGGGAAAGGTTCCGCAGGTTCTGCCGATACGTTCCACATCTTCGATGGTGCGCACACCATATTTGAGCCCGTCATGATCGATAAATCGGGTCTTGGCCGCGATGATATCTGCTCGGATGTTCGGGCAGGGACACAGTGCACAGAAGTTGCACCGATCGACCAGCTGCCTGAGGGCCTGTGGAGTAATCGATTCCCCGGTCTCTTGCTCCCGGTCCCAGAGCCGATAGAGTTCGGGGAAGAAGAGACAGTCGGCGTCCATAAGATGCCGGCAGACGTCACAGTCCGTGCATGCGTCCACCACTTCGCGAATCTTATTTTCTGGATCGAAACTTTCCATCCTTTTACTCGTAAAGCCGCTGAGCTTTCATCAAGGTATTGATGAGTATTCATTGGTCGGAGAGATCATTATTGCCCAAGGCTCGAATTTATGCAAAACGTATATAAAAGAGGCCAGTTTGACTGCGTTGTTTTGAATCTCACGCCCGCGGCCAGTACATGATTACGGCTACACCTATCAACGCAATAATCCCTCCGATAATGTCAAACCTGTCCGGTGTTATGCCGTCGATTTTCCAACCCCACATAATGGATAAGACGATGAATATTCCACCATAGGCGGCATAGACGCGGCCGAAGTTTGCCGGTTGAAATGTGGGGATGATACCGTACAAGACCAGTACCACTGAACCGACCAAGCCGTATGCTATGGGCTTGCCTTCCCTTAGCCACAGCCAAATCAAATACCCACCGCCGATCTCGCAAAGACCAGCCAGAATAAAATAACTGATGGATTTGGCAATCACTGCCCCGTACCTCTTAAGGGAATGGTCAAGACCGAAAGTACACTTCCGTTTGTCTGAGTCACTATGATTTCCACCGAGGTTAAGATCCGCTGAAAATCTGAACTGCTGTAAGGACAGTAAATGAATGGGAACAATACTTTAATCATTTTTGGGCCCATCGGGCACGCCGAGTTTCTTGAATGTAGCGACAATACTCTTTTTGTCCAAAAATCCCACATGGCGTTCGACCTCTTTGCCCGATTTATCATAAAATATTTGAGTTGGAATCGCACGGATACTGAAACGTTGTGCCTGTTCCCGGTGCTCCCAGACATCGATGAAGATAATGGAGGCACGGCCCGCATACTCATTTTGAAGTTCTCTGATAATGGGGGCCATCATCTTGCAGGGGATGCATTTGTTCGCACCAAGATCCACCATGGTGGCAACACCCGGGGTAGGTACCGTTGGTATGACAGCGTTCGTTGAGTCGCCGGCCAATGATGGTGACGCCGTCCAGAAAGCGAGAATCATCCAGCCGAAGAACATCATGATCGTTCTCTTCATTCTTCTTCCTTCCTCTATGGCTTGCAGGTCACGTGGCACACACCGGTTGGAGTTTCCAATGCGTAAGGGAAGTATTTGCGCTTGAACCACAGGGCGGCATTTACCAGGGAGATGAGTACCGGCACCTCTACAAGGGGGCCGATCACGGCGGCAAATGCTTGGCCCGAATCCAGGCCAAAAACGGCCACGGCCACGGCGATGGCCAGCTCGAAGTTGTTGGACGCAGCGGTAAAGGACAACGTGGTGGCCTGTTCGTACGTGGCCCTGGCTTTCATGGAAAGCCAGAAGGAGACGAAGAACATGATGACAAAATAGATGCACAGCGGGATGGCCACCCGCACCACATCTAAGGGCAATTGAACGATATATTCACCCTTTAGGGAAAACATCACCAGAATGGTAAAGAGCAGGGCGATCAGGGTCATGGGGCTGATCTTGGGAATGAACTGAGTCTCGTAGCGTTCGACCCCCACGGTTTTTAAGCCGATTAACCGCGAAAGCACACCGCCGATGAAAGGAATGCCCAAATAGATAAAGACGCTTTCGGCGATCTGGCCGATGGAGATGTCCACCTCAATTCCTTCCAGGCCCATCCAACGGGGCAGCACAGTTATAAAGATATAAGCATAAACTGAAAAAAAGAGTACCTGGAAGATGGAGTTAAAGGCCACCAGGCCCGCGCAGTACTCCCGGTCACCGCTGGCCAGATCGTTCCAGACGATGACCATGGCGATGCAGCGCGCCAGACCGATCAGTATCAATCCCACCATGTATTCCTGGTGCCCAGATAAAAAAGCGATAGCTAAAAGGAACATCAGGATCGGGCCGATGATCCAGTTTTGCACCAGGGACAGAACCAGCACCTTGACATCGCGGAACACGAAACCCAGTTTTTCATACTTCACCTTGGCCAGCGGCGGGTACATCATCAATATCAGGCCCACGGCGATAGGAATGTTGGTAGTGCCCACGGAAAAACGGTTGATGAAACTCTTGATTTCCGGAAACAGATAACCGCTCCCAACACCCACAATCATGGCCAAAAAAATCCACAGGGTGAGAAAGCGGTCCAGAAAACTTAACTCACGTATGGTGGCGTCGGTCATCAGTCCTCCTTAAGCGTGTGAATCAGACTTATCGGTTTGTTGGATGACATTTAGCAGACGTTCAGTGAAGGCCTCGAATTTTTTTTCAAAGGTTTGTCGCATTCAGGCAGCAGGACGGGACTGTCTACTGCACAGGACAGCGTCAGAAAAATTCACCCTAAAGAAGTTTCTCAAGCATCTGTTTAAGGTCAACCACCGAAAATGGGATATTCTGAAATCTGCTGACTGAAACCGTGTCCGAGCAGATGATCAATGGCAAACGGATATCTTCCGGGCCGTTAACAAACGCAATGCATACACAGATCATCACGAGCATACGACATAACCGGATCAACTGATCCTCCTTGCCATATTTTCATATGAAGTATTATTGAGTTAAAGAAATTTATTTTCTACCACTGCCCTTTTTGGGGCCGGAGTCTTAAAAAACCTCGAAGACTGGCACTCAGTGACGATAGAGTGCGTTATCAACTTTTTTGGATAGAACGGTTCGGACAAAGGCCAATACCTGCTGCGCGTATTCGTCCGATACGATTCAGGCGCTGCCGAAAAACGGACTGATGATGAAATAGGCCCCCAATAGCGCGATGACCAGACCAGCGCTGCGCCGGAACCACACTCCAGCCCCCTGCCAGGCGCTGCTTTCCGTAAGCCTTCGCACCATGGCCGTAGAACTGCCAGCCACGACGATCGGAAGGCAGTGACCCAGCGCAAAGAGGATCATCATTACCGAACCGACGACGACCTTCTGCTGCACGGTGACGATGGCCAGAATCGGGGCGATAAAACCAAAGGTACAAGAACCGGACAGGATACCGTAGGCCAGCCCCAACCCGAAGGCGCCATGGATTCCCCGCAATTTCAACCGGTAGAGCATCGTGCCGGACATGGAACAGGCCTGCACACCCAACATGCCAAGGGCTACCCAGACCAGAACTGCGCCGACAAGGACCTGCCACCAGATGCCGACATCGCCCAACATGCGACCCAACATGGCACACACAATGCCGATGACGGCGATGGTGATAAACAGCCCCAGAGTAAAAGCCCCGGCATACCAAATGGCCCGCCGAGGGTGGACAGCGGATTCCTGGCCACCCACGTAGGCCACGATCAATGGGATGGAGGCCAGATGGCAAGGGGAAAATAGCACGCTGACCATGCCCCAAGTAAAGGCACCCATGGCGGCTAAAACCAGCCCGCCGGTCATCCACTGGTTTACCGTGAGTAAAAATTGGTCGAACATATCTGGACTGATTCCTCTTTTTATTCTGGTCGTCGGGTGACATCGTGACGGATCGGGAATCACCTTTATGGGGTAACCTGTCGCTGATCCATTGTTTATCCTTTCAAAAATCAATCTGCCGGATCAAAACGGCCGATATAATCTTCAAGCTGCCTGCGTTGCATCATGTCTAACGGCGGGCAGGCGTCGACCCCCTTGGCCCCTTCCGCCAGGCGGGTGGCGAACACCATGCAAGTGAGCTCACCACAATCACGGCAATTGGTTTTGGGTAGTCGTTTGAGAATTTCGATGATTTTCGGCCGTGGGGCCCCTTTTGTGCTGGGAGAAATGCGGTCCCGGTTTTCCCAGGCTCCGTTGATCTCACGCTTCAACCATTCGATGATCTTACGGGCTTCGTCTTCGTCCTTCAGGGCGTTAACAGCGATCTTGCGGCCATGCACAGTAATCAACTTACCGTGTACTTTAAAGGTTACTGAGGGTGGGTGCTCGACATACTCAAATCCACCGAGCACGGTGTTGAGGTAGGGCAATGCAACGCTGACATTCTGTGCCAGATGAGCGATACACTGCACCGTCATGGCTCCCGGCATGCATGCGTTATTGAAAATCTCGAGGCGGTAGTCTTTCAGCAGCATGTCCATTCTCCTTTGCCTGATCAGCCGCAGCATGGTGCTTTGGGATATTGGCTCCTCAAGGTTGAATCAATTGGACTTCCAACCATATTTTTTACACCATGATATAGTAGACTTTTGTTTTTACTTTTTCAGCCAGGCCAGAACCTCTTCCTTTTTGGGTATCTTGCCCACCGATTTGACCTCACCGTCGATTACCACCGCGGGGGTGCCGAACACGCCGTAGTCGGCAATTTTCATTACATCGGTAACCTTTTCGATATCAGCGGTGACGCCAGATTCGGAAACCGCTTCCTTGACCACTTTTTCTGTCTGCTGGCATTTGGGGCAGCCAGGGCCCAGCACTTTGATTTCCATTATGTCTCTCCTTATGAATTGATTTGGGGTAGTGGTTGATGCCGTAGGTCTTGGATTTAAATTTTCATCTATCTATAAAATCAGTGAAAATTTACGTTTGTGCGTGTCTTATACCTTGTGGCTCCCAGCATTCTGAAGCCAATCTTTCAGAGTATTTTTCGGGGGCACTCTTCCGGCGGCCATTACCTCTTCGTTGATCACCAGAGCCGGCATGGCCATCACCCCGTAGGCGCCGATCTGGACCGGGTCACGGACGTGTTCCAGGTCGGCTTTGATCTGCAATTCCGCCAACAGGACCATGATATCCTGCTCCAGGCGTTCGCAGTTAGGACATCCCGGCCCGAGAACCTTGATTTGCACCAAGTCTGGATTGATGGGTTCCTCGAAGGGTTCGCCCACAAACTTTTTGTATTCTCTTAAAAAGGCGGTCCGGTAGTCCGCCCTGGCTTTGGGTACCATATAGTTTTTTTTTGACAGTCGTGTCATCAATTCATCGGCTATTTCATCATCCGGTTTTCCGGAAAATTCTCCGGCAATTTCCTCGATCACCTTGTTCAGGTCGATGATGCCGGTGCGGTGTCCCGCTATCATGATCTGCGTCACTTCTGTTGATGTCATTGTGTTCTCCCCGTTCTTATGAGATTGCTCCGAAGATCAGGCCGCTGATCGTGGCCATCACCACCACAAGGCTAACGAAAGCAACGGTTTTTTGGGTACCCAGTACGCTGCGGATCACAAGCATGTTCGGCAGGCTCAGTGCCGGACCTGCCAGCAGCAAGGCCAGAGCCGGGCCTTTGCCCATGCCGGCGCCGATCAATCCCTGCAGGATCGGCACCTCGGTCAGGGTCGCAAAGTACATGAAGGCACCCACAACCGATGCAAAAAGGTTGGCCCACAGAGAGTTGCCGCCTACCAGGCCGCTGACCCACGTGGAAGGAATCAACCCTTCTGCGCCCGGTCGGCCCAGCAGCAGCCCGGCCACAAGAACGCCCGCCAACAGCAATGGCAAAATCTGTTTGGCAAAGTCCCAGGTAGCCATAAACCACGATTCGGTTTCTCCGCGGGTGGTGGTGGTCAAAACCGCCAAAGCGATAATGCCGGCCGAAAAGGCGATCAACGGTTCGTGCCGGAAGACAAGCGCCAAAATCAGAACCATCACGGCTGCCAGCACCACTTTGAAAGCCTTGACGTTAAACCATTTTACGAGCAACACACCGAGAACAACGGCAAAAAACCCGGTCATAAGCCACTTGACCGAATAGATATTGTACCATAGGCCAACCTGTTCTTCCGGACGGCCCCAGGTGGCGAAGATCAGAATCCCGACCATGGTGGCAAAATAGATCACGTTCTGCCACAAGGGACGCTCCACCTCGGGTGCGGGCATGTGCAGGGCGGCCTCGGCTTTGGCCTGCTCTTCTTTGCGATAAAGCCAGTGCATGATCAACCCGATAATCACACTGAAGACGATGGCCCCCACGGCCCGGGCCAGACCGAGTTCGGGGCCGAGGATCCGAGCAGTGAGCACGATGGCCAAAATATTGATGGCCGGACCGGAATACAAAAACGCGATGGCCGGCCCCAGACCAGCGCCGCGTTTCCAAATCCCAGCAAACAGCGGTAGCACCGTGCAGGAGCATACCGCCAGGATGGTACCTGACACAGAAGCCACCCCGTACGACATGATTTTTTTGGCACCTGCGCCGAGGTATTTCATTACAGCCGCCTGGGAGACGAATACGGATATGGCCCCGGCAATGAAAAAGGCCGGCACCAGGCAGAGCAGCACGTGCTCCTGCGCATACCACTTGGCCAGGGCCAGGGATTCGATTATCGCCCCGGTGAACCGGCTACTCTCCAGCGGCAACCAGAAAAAGACCATAAAAATACCGGTGATGATGCTCAGAGGCTTCCAAATGATTTTCCAGTCGATCAGGCTGGGTTCGGATGCCTTTTTGGCTGCGGGTTCAGATCCACTGAAAGTATTTTTGTCCTCTGTTTTCGACAGACCGTTACTCATGACTCTTCCTTCCACGATACTCTTTTTATTTTTCGATGACGCAGATGCTGCATACATATTTGCGAGAATGCAATAAAACCATACATTCCTATATAGTAATATAACTAGGCCAAAAAGACTAGCCCTTGCCACAAATTTCAAAGCGATTGAACTGCGGCAGCTTATGCGTCAAATCACGGATCGCCGGGTCATCGTTGAGCCAGTGGCGCAGGTTTCCAAGAAGGCTGGCTGCGTATGGGTTGTCTTGGCCATCGGTCAGGTAATAATTCACCCAAAGGCCGTCTTTCTTGTAACCGACGAGACCCGCCTCTTCGAGAATTTTCAAGTGTTTGGAAACCGTGGGCTGGGATACACCCAGGGCACCCTGCAACTCACAGACACACATCATTTTATGCTGGAGCAGTTTGACGATTTTGACCCGGTTCGGATCGGACAAGGCTTTCATGACTTTGATGAATGGTTTCATTTTGGCTCCTGTATAGCTTTATGGCTATATATAGATTTAATATCCGATTCTGTCAATTAAAAATTATATTGATGATCTATGGATGTGAATGACTGCGTCAAATCCAACCGGAGGTTTTTTTCTTGACCAGACACCACATAGTGGTAAAAATAAATCATAATTAAAGGTTGCTGAGCAGATGATCGAGCTGAAGGGCATTCTCGATCCAAAATGAGAAGTTCGCACCGGTTTCGAATCAACCATCACTGTTCAGCGCAACATACCGAACTGAAACGGTGCATATGCCTTCCCACGCGGCATCTGGACTTATTCCTCTGCTTTTCCTACCCGCTGCACCGTTAAAAGGAGCGCTCCATGAGATTGCTATCTTTAGCGCGCAGACGCTCTCGAACCCCTATTCTTCTTTTAACCGGTTTCCTGTTGGTCTTTTACCTCGGGTGCGGCAGCGAAACCGGTTATAAACAGATCGACTTCTCCCAGACAGTGAATGACGATCAACCTGAACCACCCGCGAGCGATAATCCAAAATTACGTGTGGCCGTTGCCGCCATGATCTCCCCGAAGGAAACCCTATCCTATTATCGGGATCTTCTCGATTATATCGGCCGAAAACTCGGTACCGACATCACATTGATCCAGCGCAGAACCTATAGTGAAATCAATGAGCTTTTTCCCAAAGGGGAAATCGACCTGGCATTTATCTGTACGGGACCATACGCCCTCGGCAGGGAAGTGTTTGGATTCGATGCACTGGCAACACCTGTGGTACGGGGAGAACCCTTCTACCAGAGTTATCTCATTGTCCATAAGGACAAAGGTTTTAAGAGCCTTTCGGATTTGGAGGGACACGTGTTCGCTTTCACCGATCCGGAGTCAAACACCGGTGCATTGGTGCCGAAATTCTGGCTGATGGAACTTAATCAAACCCCCGAAACTTTTTTCAAAGAAATCAATTATACCTACAGCCATGACAATTCGATTCTGGCCGTTGCCAAAGGGCTTGTCGACGGTGCAGCGGTCGATGGTCATTTGTGGGAATATTACAACCAGAGGAATCCATTTTACACCTCGATGACACGCGTCATTAAAAAATCGAGACCTTTCGGGAGCCCTCCTTTAGTGGCCTCCGCGTATCTTTCCGATCATGTGAAGAAACAAATTCGACAACTTCTTTTGGCCATGCACCAGGAGCCCGATGGGCGGGAAATTCTGGGTGAACTCATGATCGACCGATTCATGGCGCCCGAGGATTCCTGGTATGAACCCGTTAAGGAGATTTACCGGCAAGTGCTTTCGAATCCCTCTAATCAGCATGATGAAACCGAAAAGTCTTAAAAATACGCTTCTCCTCACCGTAGCGATTCTTGTGGTCATCAGCGGGATGATTATCTCGCAGATCGTCACCCATCGCTATAGCGTCAGCTTGATCGAAGGGGCCGTCGCCCGGGCGGAGAATATCGCCCACAGTTTGAGTCTCGATGCCGCCGATACGATCCTACTCAATGATCGTGTCGGTTTGCAAAGACTCCTGGACGACCAAATGATCAGCACACCGGATATCGCCTATATCTTTGTGGTTAAAAACAGCAGGGTGCTCAGCCATACATTTACCGGCGGGGTACCGGTGCAGCTTATAGACGCTAATGCATTTTTAGACAGCGATAGCGGGCACCTCGAAAAGTTTGTTTCCGATAGTGATGACCACTTCCTCGACATTGCCTGGCCGATATTCGGAGGCAATGCCGGTGTGCTTCGGCTGGGTCTTTCAGAGGCACCCTACCGGGCGCAAGTGAGGGAATTGTGGTTCCAGATGAGCCTGATTACCTTCGGCATCTTGCTGCTTTCCCTACTGGCCAGCCACCTGTTCATAAACCGGTTAACCCAACCTCTTATCAAGCTGGCGGATGCGGCCGAGAAGATCGATGAAGGTAATCTCGATTCCGAAATCAGCGTGCAAGGCCGAACAGAGGTGACGAAACTGGCGACAGCCTTTAATCGGATGCTGGTCCGCCTGAACGACTACACTGTACGGCTTCAGGACACCAACTGCCGTTTGGAAGTTCAACACTGCGACCTCGACAAGGCCCACCAGCGCATGACCACGGCCCTTTCGATCTCCCGGGAAGTATCCGCCCTGCCAAGCCTGAGCAACCTGTCCGATTATCTCATGAAGGCTTTGGGCAATATCGTTGAATGCCGCAATATGGCACTGATGGTTTTCAGCGGTGAGGATGTCGACCTATTTCTGTCAGCCGGGAAAAAAGTTGGGACCACAACTGCAAACTCTTATGCTCCGGTTGTCGATAAAATTGGCTCACTCATCTCGGTCGGATTTTTCCGAAAGGAAGATTTCCCTGACATGATGTTGCCGGAAAACATGAAAAAAGCAGAAAAAATAGCCGCGTTTCCCCTCCAGCATCGTGGGCAGACTTCAGGCGCCTTGCTAATTGGATGCCCGGGGGAATGCAAGTGCGTCAATAAGGACCTCGAGGTCATCGAGCTCATCCTCCAGCAAACCGCCGGGGCTATTCACCGCGCCGCTCTGAATGAAGAAGAAGTGCGCAATCTCAAAGGGCGCGCGGACACTATCTCCGGCTTCGACGAATTGGTGGGTCGAGATCCCAAACTTCAGGTCATTTACAAGCTTGTTGAGGACGTTGCCCCAACCGATGCCACCGTATTGATTCAGGGGGAAAGTGGTACCGGGAAGGAATTGGTGGCCCGCGCCATCCACCGCGTCAGTCATCGCAGCAGCAAACCCTTTGTGGTCATCAATTGTTCTGCTTATCCGAAGACGTTACTGGAAAGTGAGCTGTTCGGTCACGAAAAAGGGGCATTCACCGGTGCTTTGCGCAGAAAAAAAGGCCGTTTCGAGCAGGCCGACGGTGGTACTGTATTTTTAGACGAGATCGGAGAGATATCCGCTTCGGCCCAGATCAAATTGCTGAGGGTTTTGCAGAGTCACAAGTTTGAGCGCGTCGGCGGGGAGGAGTCGATACATGTCAACGTCAGGGTGCTGGCGGCCACCAACAAGGATCTACTTAAGGAGGTTAAAACAGGTCGTTTTCGCGAGGATCTATATTATCGATTAAACGTCATCCCCATCAATTTGCCCCCTCTCCGGGAGCGCGCAAACGACATACCACTGCTGGCCCGTTTCTTTATCGACCAGTTCGGCAAAGAACAGGGTAAGCCCGTGGAGCAAATCAGCTCGGAGGCCATGCGCAAGCTTCTCGGTTATCCCTGGCCGGGGAATGTGCGTGAATTGGAAAACAGTATCGAACATGCGGTTGTCCTCGCTAAAAACTCGCAGATCGAGGTGTCCGATCTGCCCGCGTCCGTCATTGAGGATACCATCGAAGAGCTGAACGTCGACATACAAAAACAGACCATCATTGAAAACGAAGCACAATTGGTTCGCGACGTATTGGAGAGTTGTGACTGGAACAAAACGACGGCTGCTTCCCGCTTGGGAATCAGCCGAAGCACCCTTTATGAGAAACTGAAAAAATATCAGATTTACAAACCCACCATTCATTGAACACTTGAGCGCTCCCATCCCATCTTTTCGGACGGCGCCTCCATGGGTCTTCTTATGAATCTTTGTTTATTATAAGAATAATTCCCCAATAATGCCGATTCTCCTTCAGCAGTTCTCCCACGGTTTTATTTCAGTGTTCAGGCTAAAGAACGACTCTGCAGACGATTTCGTCGTTTTTGTCCGGAAGTGTCGACAAACATCGTTTGAGTTCCGGACACCTTAACTCATTACTATTGCATACGATTTCTATCGATGTCGATTTAATCGTCCGATTTTCGGACGCTTTGGGCCTGGTGGCGTCTTTCAAGCGTTGCCATTCCTATCCTCTATATTAAACCGCCCCCCACGTCCGCCATGGCCCATTGGTATAATAAATAATAAATTTCAGTTGGTTGTATCCTTATCGGATATTCTACTGAACCGCCAGCGCTCTCGTTGGAGGCTTCCCTATCCGTGTGGCATGTTGATTGCTACAATGTGGTAGGGCCGGTCGGTCAAGTCAGTCAACGCTATCTAATTATGTTCGTTCGACGAGGTTATTTCGTGGGAGACTGTATTTGCATTTTAAGCACCGACGAGCAGCAGAATCGCCAGCTGCGTTCCCTTTTATGTGAGAGGGATTTCGAGGCCAGGATTTTTCAGGATTTGAAAGATCTCGTAAAGGAGCTTAGCGAAACCGAATGTATTGCGGCAATTATGGATGTCGACTCGATTGCGGTAACCAACAGGATGATTCGTCAAATAAAGACCCGATTCTCAAAAGTCAGCATTTTTTGCACATCGCAGCACCGGCTTCATCCTGATCTGAAAGATGCCCTTTCACAGCATATATATGCCTGTTTGAGTAAACCCTTGGATCCGGAGGAACTGCAATTCTGGTTGAAGTGTATCCGCGACAACGACCTGGTATCCCGCACTCAGGCATGACGGATCGAGAATGTGACAACTGAGTTTCAGACACACATTCAGCGGTGACCACCCACTTGCCGCCGAAGCCGAAAACATAAACAGACCCTATTTGAACCACGACATGGAGGCATCATGGACGACATCAATAAGGAAGGCAAAAGTCTGATGGAGGGCTTTCTCGACAATGTCAAATTATCGAGACGGTCGTTCATCAAGGCGTCGGCGGTTACCGGCGCTGCAGTGGCTGTCGGTACAGGGCTCAAGCCGGAGCTGAAGGCGCTGGCGGCATCCGACGGTGGTGCAGCTAGCGGCATGGGGCAATGGCTGCCGGCTACCTGCCAAGGATGCACCTCATGGTGCTCCAAGCAGGTGTATGTGGTCGACGGACGGGCAGTGAAGGTTCGGGGTAATCCCCACTCGAAGGTTAACAATGGGGCCGGATGTCCGCGGTCACATCTGGGAATTCAGCAGGTCTATGATCCGGACCGCATCAAGACCCCAATGAAACGGACAAATCCGAAAAAGGGACGAGGCGAAGACCCGAAGTTCGTGCCGATTTCCTGGGACGAAGCCTTAAATACCATTGCCGACAAAATCATGGAGTTGCGCAACAACAACGAAACCCACAAGTACATGCTGATGCGAGGGCGCTACACCTACATGCGCGATATACTCTACGACCGCATGACCAAGATTATCGGTTCTCCAAACAATATCTCGCACAGCGCTATCTGCGCCGAGGCAGAAAAGTTTGGTCCCTACTATACGGAAGGCTTGTGGGACTACCGCCAATATGACGTGGAAAACACCCGTTACATGCTCATTTGGGGTGCGGATCCTTTGGCCGCCAACCGCCAGGTGTCTTATTATTCGCAAGTTTGGGGCTCGGTGATCGACCGGGCCCAGATCGTTGTTATCGAACCGAGGCTTTCCGCCACCGGCGCCAAGGCCGACATCTGGATGCCGATAAAACCGGGCCAAGACGGAGCGTTGGCCGCTGCTTTTGCCCACGTTATTCTGACTGAGGGGCTTTGGTACAAGGATTTCGTCGGTGACTTCATAGACGGTGAGAACCGTTTCATTCTCAATCAAGACGTCAACGAGGAGGATTTCGAAGAGAAATACACCTATGGTCTGGTGAAGTGGTGGAACATTGAACTGAAAGACAAGACACCCGAATGGGCCGCCGAGCGATGCGGGATCCCGGCCGATCAGATCCGCCAGGTGGCCACAGATTATGCCAAGGCGGCGCCCCATGTCATTTCCTGGGTGGGCGGGGGGCCGGTTATGCAGGTGCGCGGCGGTTACGCCAGCATGATCTGTCATGCCCTCAACGGCCTTACAGGAGGGGTCGACAATGTCGGCGGAACCCTCAAGAGCAACAAGGAATATACATCCCAGTTCCCCAAACCGGACGATTTCATGGATGAAATCGCCAAGAAGGGCAAGAAACACGAAAAAATCGATCAACGCGGTCGGCTCGAATTTCCCGCCATTAATTCCGGTAAACCCGGCAGCGCGGTAGTGACCAACAACGCGGCCGACGGCATCCTGAACGAAGACCCCAATGAGATCAAAGTGGCAGTCTGTTACATGAACAATTTCACCTTTTCCTGCGGGCAGCCAGAGCGATGGGAGCGCGCGCTCTCCAAGATCCCGTTCGTTACGCACATCACTACGAATGCATCTGAATTTACGTGGTTTTCCGACGTTGTTCTGCCCAACACCCACCACATGTTCGAGAAGTGGGGCTACGTAAAATCGCATGGAAACGGCTACCGACATGTGACGATCATGCAACCCATTGTCAAAAACGTGTGGGATTACAAAATCGATGAAACAGAGGTTCCCTGGCTCCTCGCGCAAAAATTGGCCGAACGCGGATTCGACAATTTGCTGCGCCATTATAAAGAGTACAAGGACCCGGAAACCGGAAAAGAACCGACAAATGAAAAAGAATTCGCCCTCTATTCCCTGAAGTTTGCCACCCAGAACCTCTGGGATCCGGCAAAGCACGAGGGGGGTGACAAGTTCAGCGGCTGGGAGGAATTTACCAGGGTTGGTGTGTGGAATTCGGACCCATACCCCTTCCGCAAACGCTGGGGCAAGATGAAAACCAAGACCGGCATGTTCGAATTTTACAGCGAGACTTTGAAGGAAGCTTTAGAGAAGCACGCTGAAAACCACGAGACCACCGTTGATCACGTGATGGAGAAAATCTTCTACGAAGCCAGGGGAGAGAGGGTTTTCGTTCCCCACTATGAGGAACCATATATTGCCGGTGATCCCAAAGAGTATCCTTTTCTCTTCGTGGACCACAAATCGCGGCTCAACCGCGAAGGCCGTTCAGCCAATTGCAGCTGGTACTACGAGTTCAAGGACCTCGACCCGGGAGACGAAATCTGGGACGACGTAGCCAAGATCAATCCTTTAGACGGGCAGAAGCTCGGCCTTAAAAACGGTGACCGGATCCGATTGACGTCACCGATCGGAAATATCGAGTGTACTGCCAAACTTTGGGAGGGCGTACGACCGGGCACGGTGGCCAAATGCTATGGCCAGGGTCACTGGGTCTACGGTCGGCTGGCATCCAAAGAATTCGGAAAAACCCCCCGGGGCGGCAACAACAACAATCTGATTCCCGCGGTCTACGAGCGGATGAGCGGCAGCACGGTCCGCCATGCCGGAACCCGCGTCAAAATTGAAAAAGTGTAGGAGGATAAAAAATGCCACGATACGCCATGGTCATCGATCTGCAGCGATGCGTCGGCTGCGGAGCTTGCAGCATCGCCTGCAGAAGTGAAAACAATGTGCCGGAAGGCATTTACTGGTCGAACAAGATAACCGAGACCTCCGGCACTTTTCCCAATGTGCGCTATCACTACATTCCGACCCTGTGCAACCACTGCGAAAATGCACCCTGTGTTCGCGGCTGCCCGACCCGGGCCATGCACAAGCTCGACAATGGCATCACCATGCACGACCCGGACAAATGCATCGGTTGCAAGTACTGCGAGTTCAACTGTCCTTACGGTGTCATCTACTTCAATTGGAGAAACCCGCATCCTTTCTGGAAGGAAAAGAATGCGGTCATCGAAGGGGTCACCTCCTCTCCTGCGGAAGAGGTCAGCAAGACGGGCGGAAAAGGAACGCCTTACTACAACCCGGAAAGAGGTGCGACGCTTCCCGCTATCCGCCCCAAGGGAGTCGTCGAAAAATGCACCTTTTGCGACCATCTGGTGAAAAATGGGGATCTGCCGCGCTGCGTAGAGGCCTGTCCGGCGGATGCCAGGGTCTTCGGTGACATCAGTGACCCGAACAGCAAGGTGAGCCAATTGCTCGGAAAGTTCCGCCCCTTCCGGCTGCGGGAGCAGCTTGGTACCGAGCCGCACATCTTCTACATCCGGGATTTCAATCCGGCGAACTACCAGCCGAGCAAAGGAGGTATTTAAATGAGTGAAGCAAAATCCACCCAAGGGTTGTATGGCGCGTGGTTGGCTCTGCTCGGCGTCGTTATACTTGCTGGGCTCTTTGCCGCCGTTCAACTGTTTACCAAAGGTCATTATCTTTTCGACACCAACGATGTGCTCATTTGGTCGCTGCCACTGGGGGTTTACATTTTCCTGGCACTGACCAGCTCCGGGCTTACAATTTTGGCTGCCATTCCGCTGGTGTTCGGGGTCAAGAAATACCAACCGATGGCCAAGCGGTTGGTGTTTCTTGCCATTGCCACCCTGATGGGAGGGTTCGTCTCCATCGGTCTGGAATTGGGAAACGTCTTTCATATGATCTACATCATGCTCTCTCCTAATTTTAGTTCGCCGATCTGGTGGATGGGGTTCATTTACAGTGTCGAGTTGGCAATTCTTATTCTGAAGTTCTGGCGCCTGCATGTCGGGGACTGGGACAGCCGATTCAGTAAATCTCTTGGGGTCATATCGTTCGTTGCCGCGCTTGTTGCACCCCTAATGATCGGTTCGGTTTTTGGGCTGACCGAGTCGCGGGTCACCTACTTCGGACCGGTGATGTCCATTTACTGCCTGGTAATGGCTCTGTTGAGCGGATCGGCACTGTGTTTGCTCTATACCCTGCTCCACAGTCGAATTGCCGGTGCAGAGATGACGGAAGCCAAAGCGGCGGTTAACGATGACTTCACGCGCATTTTTACTTATGCGCTCGGAACGGTGATTGTGTTCACCCTGGTTAAGATCGCCATCGAGTCGGCGACCGTGATTCCCGATTTCTTGAATTACCGTCAATACGCGCAGGCCTTCGGAGGTGTAGGAAAGTTCAACACGGAAGTTATCCTGGGTCTGTTTCTACCTTACATCATGATGCTCATTCCTGCCATCAGATCGAGTTACACCTCGCGAATGGTCGCTGCAGGACTGACTTTCGTGGGAACTCTGGCTATGCACATGGAGATTCTGTTGGCCGGACAGAGCCGACCGGTCGGGCCCAAGGCCGAGCAGTACCCGGAGTACATAAGCTACTTCCCAAGCATATATGAATGGCTGGTCTTTGCCTTTGCCGTAGCCGTCATGCTGCTGCTCTACACGCTGGGCGAACGCTTCCTCAAGCTGGAAACCAAGCCGGCGTGACAGTAAATCGCCGTTTTATGCTTGTCCTATCCACCAGCAATTCCTTCCTCTCCGGACGTTCCCTCCTCCCGGAGGGGAGGGACATTCCAGCCTGATATGGAGCGAAGATATAACTCTCCGGGAGAAAATATGATGGTCATTGAAAAATTTCTATTACGTGAAACGGCCAGACGAGGAATCTACAAAGGTTTATCGGACTGTTACTATATACCGGACTCGAGTTTGAGCCTGAGCCATCGCCTCAAAGAAATGGAGCGGCACCTCGCCTTGCTGGATTCGCAGGCACTGCCTTACATCATCTTGATGAGAAGCGAACTGCAGATTGTCGAAGATATGGACGCACTCAGGTCGGAATTTGCCCGTCTTTTTGTTGGGCCTTACAGTCTGCCGGCTCCGCCATATGGGTCCGTTTATCTGGAAGACGAGAGGAGAATCATGGGAGAATCGACCGTTGATGCGAGTAACCGCTATCGCGACAGTGGTCTTAATCTTTCGGAATCCTTCAAAGATCCGCCGGATCACATCGCCGCAGAATTGGAATTCATGTATTTCCTCGTTTTCAATGAAATTGATGCCATCAGCTCAGATCATGCGGATGCCGGATGCGAATATCTATATCGCCAGAAACTATTTTTAACAGACCACCTCGGCGCCTGGATCGAGGAGTTTAGCCGCCATGCAGAACAGGGCACCAAATCTGATTTCTATCGAAATTTAGTCACTGCGACCAGGGTTTATATCGCCGAAGATCTCGAATATCTCTCGAGCTTGAAAGTCTGTCAGGCGATGTAGAAAAATAGAAGAACATTGAGGAGTCACCATGCATCGCCCTAAAATATATCAGTATTTTTCGGAAAATTATCCGGAGATCTTCGAGGATTTCAAACAGCTGGGCAAAAAATGTCGCCAGAGCGGCCCATTGTCGCCGAAGGTCCAGAATCTTGTCAACCTTGGCATTGCCATCGGTGTTTCATCACGCGGGGCCGTCATGTCTCAGACCCGCAAAGCTCTGGAAACCGGTGCGACCCGCGAGGAGATCATGCACACACTTGTACTCTCGCTGACTACCATTGGTTTTCCGAGCATGATTGCCGCCATGGGTTGGATTAATGAGGTTCTGGAAAAGGAGTAGGCGTGATGAAACCTTTCTCGGAATTGCTGAACGAATCGGCTGCGACCCACGGGCATCTTTGTCCGGGTCAGGTCGTTGGCGTGCGGATGGCCATGTTGGGCTGCCGCTTGATCGGGCTGAACGAACCCACCCGTCTTGACCAGATCAAAAAGCTGATCGTCTTTGTCGAAATGGATCGTTGCACGGCCGATGCCGTGGCACACGTGACCGGTGTGAAATTGGGTCGCCGGAGCCTGAAGTTTATGGATTACGGGATCATGGCGGCCACTTTCGTGAACTTGGAAACCGCAAAGGCCTATCGGGTCCTCTCTACTGAAGAATCCCGCAGCCTGGCGGCTATGTACGCTCCGGAAATTGAAGGCCAATCAGCCCGGCAGTTGGAGGCTTATCGCCGAATGCCCGACAGTGTTCTGTTCAGAGTGCAGAAAGTTCGGGTGACTCTCGATGCCTGCGATATGCCGGGACCGACGAAAAGTAAGGTCGCGTGCAGCCGATGCGGCCAGATCATTCGAGATTGTCGCGAAGTTTTCGAAAATGGGCGTATCCTCTGTAAGCCCTGCGCTGATGGCTGCTACTTTTCACATGCAAGGGAAGTGACCTGGCCGGATATGAACTGGACGCCGGTAGGGGATAATCACCAGCAAGCGCATAAGAACAATAAATATGAATTTCAGCCAGTTAAAATGCACCGAATAGCCGTTCACAGGGTTTCAACGTCCAATGTGCACCGAGCAACAGATTTGTAATCATTTACAGGGTGACGCAGATGCAAGGCGTCGGGCGCGCAGACGTACTTTTGTACTTCAAGTGTCCGACAACAAAGCAGATGCGGTGACCTGTGAAGGCTTACTGCACTGAGGACTTTCGCAACGAGGAGAACAGCCGTGTTGAAAAAAATTGACGTCAAAAATGCCATAGGCACCGAGCTGGCCCACGACATTACCGAAATACGCCCTGGCGAGTTCAAAGGTCCGGCGTTCCGCAAAGGCCATACGGTATGCAATGATGACATTTGCCATCTTCAAAAACTCGGAAAAAACCACCTATATCTCATTGACCTGGAAGATGACGAGATCCATGAAAACCAGGCGGCTTCGTCACTGGCCAAAGGATTGGCTGGACGGGGAATCGAGTGGCGAGACGATCCGAAGGAAGGCAAGATAGGCCTGCATGCAGCCTTCGACGGTTTGCTATCGGTGGACACGGCAGCATTAGCTGCTTTCAACATGGTGGACGAGGTTATGTGCGCAACCCTCCACAGCCACACGCTGGTCAAGAAGGGCGAATTGGTAGCGGCTACCCGGGCGATACCGTTGGTTATGAAGCGTGCGCCGATCGAACGAGCGGCAGCCATAGCCGCTCAGCACGGTGGGGTCGTTTCCGTCAAATCATTGCGCAAAGCCAAAGCCGGTTTGGTAATCACCGGCAGCGAAGTCTATCAGGGGTTGATCGAAGATAAATTCGCCCCGACACTCAGCGCCAAGATAAACGACCTTGGGTCCGAAGTGGTCGACATTGTCTTCGCCCCGGATGACGAAGACATGATCGCCGAAGGCATCAATGGGCTTTTGAACGAAGGATGCGATTTGTTGCTCTTGAGCGGTGGGATGAGCGTTGACCCGGATGATGTGACCCGCAAGGCGATCCGGCGGGCTGGGGCCGACCAGATACACTATGGTGCCGCCGCGCTTCCCGGCGCCATGTTTCTGACGGCTTACATTGGTGAGATACCCCTTTTAGGAGTTCCGGCATGCGGGCTGCACCATCGGATCACGGTGCTGGATCTTGTGCTGCCACGCATTCTATCCGGGGAAAGAATCGGAAAAAAAGAGTTGGCCTTCATCGGTCATGGCGGCCTTTGCAAGGATTGTCCCGAATGCAGCTATCCGCACTGCCCTTTTGGTAAAGGTCTTTGATAAAGGACACCGGTCACCATCGGTAAGGTCGATAACCAAGAAGGTGGGAGCATTCTGTTATGGCCCTGGTGGATTCATACGGAAGAACTATCGATTATCTGCGGATTTCCATTACCGATTTCTGCAACCTGGGTTGTACTTACTGCTCGCCGCTTTTTTCAGGTCGACCCCGATTGCCCCAATCGGAAATTCTGTCCTATGAAGAATTGGTAAGGGTCGCTGATGCGGCTGTGACTGCGGGCATAACGAAAATACGCATTACCGGAGGAGAGCCGCTGATACGCAGGGGCGCGGTCCAATTTTGCGAGATGTTATCAGGTATCAAGGGGCTTTCGGATTTATCTATAACGACTAACGGTATCCAGTTGGCGGAATTGTCCGAGGCTCTTTGGCAAGCCGGCGTAAGGAGAATTAATGTCAGTCTGGACACTCTGAAAAGGGACCGTTTCCGTAAAATTACCGGTAAAGATGCATTGGATAAGGTACTGAGTGGAATCGCCTGTGCCGAATCGGTCGGTTTCGAACCGATAAAGATCAATACGGTTGTCATGCGCGGTGTCAATGACGATGAGATTGCCGAACTCGCGGGGCTGACCTTTAAAAAGCCATATCATATCCGGTTTATTGAACTGATGCCGTTCCGAAACGGCGGGTATTCCGAATACGTAAAACTGCACATGCCGATCCGTGAAATTATGGAGCGGATTCCCGGAATTGACCGTGCATGCACCGAACTGTTCGGTGATCATTCCGGTCCGGCCCGCCTGTGCCGACTTCCCGGATCAATTGGCAGGATCGGTTTTATAGCGCCGATGAGCTGGCATTTTTGCAATTCCTGTAATCGCCTGCGCCTGACGGCAGACGGAAAATTCCGCACATGTCTGTTTTCCGCAGATGAGATCGATGTCAAAGCCCCGCTACGTAGCGCTGCTAACAAAAAGGATCTGATTGAGATCATCCGCAAGGCGATTGGCAGAAAACCCCGACGGCACGAATTGGATGAGCATTGCCAAGAAATAAAATCGGATCGTGGCATGTATGCCATTGGAGGATGAAGGTGAAAATCGTTTCTCGTAATATCAATAAAGATTTCCTTGATGATCAACACGTCGAAAAGGAAAAACAGCCACCGGTTCTATGTATTGTCGGCTTTTCAGGTTCGGGCAAAACAACGTTGACTGTCGGACTGATAGCGGCTTTGCGGCGTCGCGGGTTACGGGTTGGTACAATCAAGCACGATGTTCACGGTTTTGAGTTGGACCGACCTGGCAAAGACAGCTGGCGTCACAAGCAGGCCGGTGCGAAGACGACCATAGTCACATCTCCCTACCAGATTGGAATGGTCATGGACGTCGACCATGACCACCAACCGTTGGAAATATTGCCCTTGATGCGAGGGATGGACATCGTTCTGGTGGAAGGATTCAAAAGAGCCGAATTACCAAAGGTCGAAGTCTTTCGGTCCGAAAATCGAAAGCCACCGGTCTGCAAGGAAGACCACCATCTGCTGGCAGTTGTCAGCAGTTCGCCCCTGAATTGGGATGTCCCGAGATTCTCACCGGATGATATCGACAACCTGTGTACATTCATCCTGGCGCGGTTGTACGCCGAAAATTTAGAAAACAACGTCTGCAGGCAAGCGTTTGGGTGTTAAGAGGGATGTACTCTTCTTGTTGAATAAAAGTATTCGATAAAAGATTTTTTTGCCACGGGGAGAACAGATATGTCCGGTATGGGATTCGCTGAGTTGTCGATCATCTTTTTGTTGATGCTGATGATTTTTGGTGCCAGCAAACTTCCTTCCATCGGCGCCGGACTTGGCCAGGGCATTCGAAACTTCAGGCGCAGTGTATCCAATGAAGAGCCAACTCCTGAAACAGACGATCCGTGGTGGATGACCTGAGCATCAGCCGCCGTTCATAAGCGACGCAATAGTCACCGACGATTGGCCATCCGTTCCGCACGGACACTTGGGGATTCCGAATCGATGTTGACACCCGATGCCGGCTTAAGAAAATTTATCGATCAACGGGCAAAAGCAGATATCCATCGCTGTTGGACATGCGGCTCTTGCGATTTTGAATGTCCGGTCAACACGGCCACCGGGCGACTGCGTCCTCAAATGCTGGTAAGGATGGCGAACTTCGGCTTGATCGAAGAGTTGCTGAACGAACCATCAATCTGGTACTGCCAGAGCTGCTGTAGATGCTTGCAGATCTGCCCCAACACCGTCAAACCTTCGGAACTCATTTCCCACATCCGCTCCATTGCATTGGAAAGAAGCCTGGTTTCCATCGAGCGCTATCGAGCCTATCGAATGCTGTTTGCGCGATTTCAGAGGGTTCGAAAACATACCGTTGAGCGGACTCTTCATGAAAAGGTGAATTCGCTTTCAGATCGACAGTGGTGTGATTGGCTTCTGACACCGGAAATGGAATCTCGAAACACAATCCGCGTAAAAAAAATGACCGACGGTTCGAACGGCCATTTTAACACATATACTTTAGCAGGGGCAGCGGCGTGTTTTACCTGCGGCGAGTGCAGCAGTGCCTGTCCGATTGCCTGCGAACGAAGCGTTTTCGACCCGCGATCATTGTTTAGAATGTTTAACCTGGGTTTGATCGATGAATTGCTCGAAAACCCGTCCATCTGGTTGTGCATCGATTGCGGTCGATGTACCGAGGCCTGCAGCCAACTGGTCGATGGGCGTGAAATTATACGACGGCTCAGAAAAGTTGCTCTGCAACGCGGAGTCGCCGACCGTAATTTTTTCCTACGACTGGAGCGGGCCAATCGGTTGGTCTATTCCCGTTGGCTCGAAGAAGTGGATGCGCTTTTCAGTTCTAAAGATAAATCTGATACCAAGAATTCTGCCGGTTTAAACGAATTTTCGGTGTGCTGCCGAGAACATGAGCTGGCCGCTCCTGCCTAATCACAGCGATGGTTTTTCACTTCAGAACGGACATCCAGCGGGAAGCGCAGGGTGATGAATTGAACGATGCTCTCATTGATCTGCAAGAGGCACTCGACCGCAACTTCAGTTTACTGCCAAAACCTCCGAAATACCCATATCCTTTTTAGAGTGCGCCGGTCGGATAACGGCCGGGGATGTCTGGGCCTAGTCAATTTACCCTCTGCGGATGTTTCCATTAAAGACGGTTACGCCATCCGGGCATCCGATGTCCGTGATGCAACCGAAAAACACCCCGCATAACTCTCACTCTGCGGCGTGGTCGGCGCAGGGGAGATTACAGAACATAGCGTACCTGACGGTTTGGCCGCGAGAATTCTCACCGGGACGTTTTACTCCCCAGAATTCAAGTTTTATCAGGGCCAGCGGTGAAAGGGCAGGCAGAATCCACCCAGGCGATCTTCGACCGTTTGAACCGGTCGTGTCAGGACACTTGGAATCTATTCACTAAGAGAGTGCAACCAAATGGCAGCAAGAATATTCATCAAACGGCATGTTCGGGAGGGGCGGGTCGAGCAGACAATCCGAATGCTTGACGAGTTCCGTAAATCGGCCATGGGGCAGCCGGGATACATTTCCGGCGAGACACTCGCAAACCATTACGATCCCAACTGCGTCGTCGTAGTGTCCACCTGGCAGAGCGTCGAGGACTGGATCCGCTGGCAGGACAGCGACATCAGGGATCGAAATGAAACCCTTCTTGAGGATCTTCTGGACAAGCCAACCCTTTACGAAATTTACGACATTCGCAGCGCTTCAGAATGATGTCGATCGCTTCATTTATGGTCTGTTTCGGACGCGATGCCGTAATTTGACTGGCATGAATAAGCGTAATAATCAAATAATTGTTATAATTAATTTCTGAATGTTGTTTCTTGTTAAACGTGTCTATTCGTTCAAGTTTTAACTAAGGGTCCAAGCCGAGCGATATCAAATTTAAATTTAACGATTTTTAGAAAATTCGATATTTTCATAATTGCACACGTATTCTACATTATCGATTCCAATATTTTTTGCAACCACAGATTTGTTATTAGCAACCGTGGTAACTTGACGATATGGACCTAATAAATTCGATGATATGCATCCTCCCACAGAACCTACTCTAATACCCTCTTGGCACTTATTGTATAGAGGCGCCTGTTTGACAAAAACTTCCTTGCATGCGAATGCTGGGCATGAGACACTCGAATAAACATCGATCGCGGGGAGGCGTCCACCATGACAGTATACGACATTGTTGTCATCAGGGCCAGTCCTGGCGGTCTGGCCTGTGCGTTGGAAGCTGTTGATTTCGGTCTTAGCTATACTTTTTGTATCGGTTCACAGTATCGCAACCTCCAATGTGCCTCAGACCGCAGAATTGTGAGCGTTTACAGGGTGCCGCAGATGCAATGCGTCGGGCGAGCAGACGTACTTTTGTACTTCAAGTGCCCGGTAAAAAGCCGATGCGGTGCCCTGTGAATACTTACTACTTTTTTAAATCACTACCGTATAGGTATACCTTCTTTTCGCAAAGGATTAGACCAATGTCATTCAGTTTCAAAAAAATCAGTCTGCTTGTGTTGCTGGTTTTAATATTTTATATCCCCTGCAGTGCCAATGATAAGAAGAAGGATGATACAATAAAAGTAATTACAGAATTTAATTATAGATTAGGAGATGAAGATTCAAAGGAAAAATCAAGAGCGCTGGCCTTGTTTGGTGCGAAACTCAAGGCTGTCAATTTGGCTGCCAAATATCTGACGCATAAAGGATTGTTGGAGCATTACGAAAATAAACAGAACGAAATATTCTGTCTGGCCACAAATGAGATAAAGGTATCGATAATTGATGAAAATTTTAAAAAAGAAATCAATTCATATTATGTCAAAATAAATTCTGAAGTAACGAGTGTGGACTTCATCAAGGCGCAAATTAAAAACTTAGAATTCGAAAAAAAAGAATCACGTTTTTCATACAATGAAGAAATGGAGCAACCTGTCCTGGCTGTTATCGCTCCAGCAGAAGAATTGTCAAGGGCTTACCGATATATCGGGAATAAACAATGGCGAATTTCCATTATTTACTTAAATCATCTTGAAAGAAAATATCCAACCTGGGGTGATGTCTTTCTGGCAAAAGCAATCGCCTTCTATGGCATGGATGCGATGGTTGAAATGACCAAAGCGCTTAAGACCGCATGTTCATTGGACAATCAGGAGGCGTGCAATGAATTGCAAAGCTTTTCATCAAACTCGCCATAATTTGATATTACTTCAGCACTTGAACATGAACGGGGACTGCGCTTTAAATAGTAAGTAGAGCAACACCTCTACATACCGGAAACCAAATATGTCCATTATTTCACTGTACGAAACGGTCCTGGTTGCAACAACGGCTGTCATTATCATCGCCTACCACACGCACCTGTATATCAATTTTCGCCGGAACCCCTTGACGACGGCCATTGGCATTACGAATCACGCGCGGCAGATGTGGGTCAATGGCGTCATGAAAGACGGGCGCGACATCCTGGCGGTCCAGACGCTGCGCAATCAGGTGATGGCTGCTACCTTTTTAGCGTCCACCGCGCTTCTTATTAGTCTTGGCTCGTTCAGCGCCGCTTTTCGACCGGGTGTCTTTATCGAAGTCTCGCATGCACTCAATCTGCTGGGCACAAAAACCGAAACATTGTGGATGTTCAAACTGATGCTGCTGGGGATATTGTTTTTTGCCACTTTTTTTAATTTTACCCTGGCTATCCGTTACTACAATCACGTTGGGTTCATGATCAACACGTTTCAACTTAACGATTCTACCGTTTCCGCGGCGGCTGTGACCGAGGTTATCAATCACGGCGCGTTGCATTACACCATCGGCATGCGCGGGTTCTACCTGTCGGTGCCACTGGCCCTGTGGCTGTTTGGCCCGATCTGGTTGCTGGCCGGCAGCGTGGTTTTGGTTGCCGTCTTATATCGCCTGGATCGAGAAGCCTAAAGACCTTGAATAGGCATGTTATTCACTTTCGGTTTTATTCAGCTCTTATCGGTTTCTTTTTATTAACAGGTTATTATTTTTCACCTCCTATACCTTGGAATAGAGGTTCATAATATATTCGAGCTAACGGTTGACCGCCTGCATGGCCGCCTCGGGGTAGCGCAAGCCTTTGGCGGCACCAAATGGTGCCGCCTTGTCGATTTGAGCCATGTCTTCTGGGCTGAGGTGCACCTGTAGGGCCTTGAGATTGTCTTCCAGGTACGCCCGGTGTTTGGTGCCGGCGATTGGAACGATGTCTTCGCCGCGGGCCAGGAGCCAGGCCAGGCTCAGTTGGGCCAGGGAACACGCTTTAGAGGAAGCGATCGCTTCAAGCCGCCGGATGATGTTCTGATTGTGTTGAAGGGCGTCCCCCTGGAAACGGGGGGAATGGCGACGATAATCGCCTTCTTCCAGGTCCCGCAGCGACTTGATCCGACCGGTCAGAAACCCCCGACCCAACGGGCTGTAAGGCACGAATCCAATCCCCAACTCGCGGCAGACGGCCAGAATTTCCGCCTCGACGTCACGGGTCCACAGGGAGTATTCGGTCTGCAGCGCACTGATCGGATGCACGGAACAGGCTCGCCGGATGGTACCGGGGGCTGCCTCCGACAACCCGAGAAAACGCACCTTGCCTTCCTTGACCAGGTCGGCCATGGCGCCCACGGTTTCCTCGATGGGTGTGTCGGGATCGACCCGATGCTGATAATACAGGTCGATGACATCCACACCCAGGCGCTTCAAACTGGCTTCGCAAGCCGCTTTGACATAAGACGGTGTTCCATCGACCCCTTTGAAGCTGCCGTCCGATCCGCGTACATTACCGAATTTGGTCGCCAGCACCACCTTGTCCCGGCGGTCCTTGATGGCACGGCCCACCAGCGCTTCATTGTGGCCGATACCGTACATGTCGGCGGTATCGATAAAATTGATGCCGAGCGCCAGCGCATGGTGAAGGGTGCTTATGGATTGTTCATCATCGGTCGTGCCATAGAATTCGGACATCCCCATGCATCCCAATCCGATCGCCGAGACCGTCGGGCCCTGTCGGCCCAATTTTCTGAAATTCATGACATGCCTCCTTTTTTAAAGGGGTAGAAAGGCCTGTTTTAGGCTATTGTCTTGGCGTATACCCTGGGGTAAACCCGATGGTCAGTGGGGTTCGGGCCGGGATTTTAAAAACGGACGGACCGCCCCAGGGTGGCCCTGCGGAGAAAATGAGATGCGACGTGAGCCGTTGCGGGTCCGGATAATCTTAATTGGCTCTTAAATACTGCCGTGGCCAGGGCACCTGCTGATCCAGGATCCGGGCGGCATGCAGCGGCCAATAGGGATCGCGCAGCATTTCGCGTCCCAGCAGAACCACGTCGGCCTGGCCCATGCCCACGATCTGCTCGGCCTGAACCGCATGCGTGATCAGGCCCACCGATCCAGTGGCAATGTTCGCCTGATTGCGGATGGCGGCCGCAAAGGGAACCTGGAAGCCGGGTCCGGCCGGTATCTTCGCATCCGGTACCAGGCCGCCGCTGGAACAGTCGATCAGATCGACGCCCGTCTCTTTGAGCCGGCGGGCGAGTTCAATGGATTGTGCCAGGTCCCAGCCGTTATCTACCCAGTCTGTGCAGGAGAGGCGCGCAAAAAGGGGCAGATGGTCGGGCCAGGTTTCGCGCGCCGCTGCAGCGATCTGCAGCGGCAGCCGCATGCGGTTGACCAGGTCGCCGCCGTATTGATCCGTGCGTTGATTGGACAGCGGGGAGAGAAAATCGTGCAGCAGATAGCCATGGGCCATATGCAGCTCCAGAACGTGAAATCCCGCCTCCAGGCAGCGCCCGGCGGCGGCGGTAAATTGACCGATCAATTGATCGATATCCTTTTGCGTCATCTCCCGGGGTACCGGCGAAGCCTCGCCGAAGGCGAGGGGGCTGGGAGCGATCGGCGGCCAGCCGCCTTGAGATTCCGAAAGGGCCCGTCCGTCGCGCCAGGGCACATCGGTGGATGCCTTGCGCCCGGCATGGGCCAGTTGAATGCCCGGAACGCAATTCTGTTGGGCGATAAAGTGCGTGATCCGCTTAAAG
This sequence comes from uncultured delta proteobacterium, assembly GCA_963792945.1. Classification (GTDB taxonomy): domain Bacteria; phylum Desulfobacterota; class Desulfobacteria; order Desulfobacterales; family SG8-13; genus JARFQH01. The sequence continues at coordinate 44,336 of CAWBYM010000004.1, forward strand.
GCCTCGGCATGCTTTTCGGCCCACATGCCGCTGTCCCACGGTGAGATGCGGCCTTCCGGAGACACGGCAGTGGCTTCAACCATGACCATCGCGGCACCGCCCACCGCCCGGCTGCCGAGGTGCACCATATGCCAATCGTTCGGCATCCCGTCGTCGCTGGAATATTGGCACATGGGCGAAACAAAGATGCGATTTTTAAATTCAACGGAACGCAATTTGAGTGGTGTAAACAGTCTGCTCATAACCTCTCCATCATAGCTCCAGCCCACCGGCCATTTTTTGGCCCAAGGTCAGGTCCTTGTCAAACTCAGCATCGACTTTGCTTGAAAGGGGTTCATGCCGGGTATGAGCCCATATTCGGCCGTCTGTCGTTTCGATACACTGAAAATAACCGTCAGATACCCACCGGTGTTGGGTAACAATACCCAACGCTCCGAATATTTTTCGTAATGATAGAGATGATTTGCCACAATTTCAACCAGATATTACTACCGAGCGTTTTTACAAGATCTCGCTCATAAAGTTATGGCGGTGTTGGTTTCTAACAGTGCATAGGCCGATGGTGGCAGGAGTGAAAAGGATTGATCCGCTGGGGAACAGACACATCTGTTGCTCTCTGCTGCAGTTCACTGCCGCTCCTCAGGACCAATAAGGATGGCATCAGATAATCAAACGGACGCCGCCCAGATCCTTAAGGCCGTATATGAAATGATTGCCTGGTGAACCGATAAACATCAGGTTGGTGGGTATTTCCCATTTCTTTGACAACTCTTCTATAAGCTCCGGACCGAACGAGCCAATGAGGGCTACGAACTCGATATCGATATTCGGATAGGCTTCATTTAAAAAATCTAGATCCCGCTTGAGATTGGGTGGGATCTCGCATTCATTACGGACGACGTTCACCACTTTTATTCGATTGGTGTGCTCGTTTTGCCGGACATAGAGCATGGCTCTGTTGAGATTGGCAAGATTGTCTCCGCGGGTGAAAAAAACGATCTGTTGTGCATTGATATCATCGATTTTGCCGCGAATCATCTGTGTAATTCCCGTCATGCGTTTGATGAAGAAATGGAGCACGGAACGGACGAGAAACAGGCAGGCCTGCAAAATGGTGATGCGCCCGAGCATGATCGATACCACCAACAGCGCCGGGATGAAATACTCCAGGAAGACACCCAGATAGGGTGGGTTCATAATGGCGTTTCCCACCAAACCCGTTAGGACAGCGGCAACCGCTACCAAAACCGACACAAGAGAGGCGGTATGCGGGCGGGGGAGCCCGGAGCGTTTTGTTTTAAGCAGAATGTTTCCCAAGCCGAACAGGGCCATGACGGCCAGAAAAGAGATCGTGTAAACACCTGCTAGCGCCTTCAATTCGCCTTCGGTGATCATCAACACGGATACAGCCAGTATAAAAAAAGCGATGATTATCCGGTGCGTGGTGCCTCTGCGATTTTTTTTAAGAAAAAACTGCGGCAGACAGCGATCGAGTGTCATACGGTGGACCAGTCCGTTGACGCCGACATAGCTCGTCAGCACGGCTCCGCTGAGGACCAGGGCCGCGTCCACTGATATCAGCCGGGACAGCCATAGACCGCCGGACAGGTTGCCCATATGGGCCAGCAGCGCTTCCTGGTGATTTCCAACCTGGGAAATGGGCACCAGTGCCAGCGCCAGCAGCGCCATCCCGGGGTTGAACACGGTGACGGCGACCCACATGTTCCGCAACGTCAGCGGAAACACCTCTTCGGCCTGCTCTTCCACAAAATTGGCCGAGCTTTCAAAACCCGAAATCCCTAAAAGGCTGGCAGCAAAGCCGAAAAACAGGGCCGTAAACAGCCCCCCCTCTGCGGGCGTCACAAGGTTCAGATGCAGGGTTTCCAATCCATGATTAAGGATGTACGTTGCTCCGGCTACCAGGAGCAGCGTCAACGTACTCAGGTGGAATATGAAAATCACGACAGCGACAGCCGCGGATTCGGTAATTCCGATGATGGTCAGCACCATGAAGACGGCGAGCAAACCGATGGTTGCGCTGATCACCGGAAGTCCGACCCAAACCGTATGGACATAGTGCATGGCTTCGCTGGCCGATATAACGGCCGTGGCCATGTAAGAAAGGATAGTCAGGCAGGCGGCGACGGATGCACGGTATTTACTGGTCGTGTTCAGCAGGGCATTATAGGCTCCACCATTTAAGGGCAAGGCACCGACCACCTCAGCGTAGATGGAACGGTAGAGATACAGAACGCCGGCTACGATAAGCAACACCAGCGGTGCCCATCTTCCTGCGTATAAAATGGCCAGGGCCGATACATAAAGGCATGACGATGTAATATCATTTCCACAGATGGCCGTTGCCGGTAATTGTCCCATGCCCCCTTTCTTATGCTCCGTGATGGAGGCTTGTGGTTTTTCACCGGAGGTGCCATCCGAAATTTCTACCTTCGGGCAATCCTGAGACGATAGTCCATTCGTTCCGGTGAATTCCAGGTCTATTGTCTTTACTTTTTCAGGCATGGCACACATCACCCTATACAGTCATGCTTTCGGCCAGTTTCCCAGTTTGGATTAAGCGGGGTGGCTGGCTTTCCCTCGGGATCCAGGAAATAGGTGGTGATAAAATTTTATTATCGACCAGCCTTTGCCAGCGATGATTGGCAGGAGGAGGAAGTTGCAAGCCTATCCCGATTGTCAACCGCAACGTTTTGCGTTACGCACCCCGACAAGGTATTCGTAAGGTAATTTACTTCGATATTTATAATATTGTTTCGCCGGTTTTGGGACGCTGAGCCGGCCTGGTCTATTTTTCTACCGCCGAATCCACGGTGAATGTGCTTTTGCCGTCTTCTTCGGAAACGGTTCCTTTGAGAGTAACCATTTTGCCGGCCAACTCTGAAAGGTCCTTCTGGCTTTCGATAGTATAGAGCTTACCTCCCGACCGTATATGAAGGCCGCCATTATTATTGTCTTTTTGAATGGCCCCGCGCAATTCCATACTTGCTGGGCCGCCGGACTGTTGACATGCCGGCCCTATCGAGACGAAAACAACGAGAAACATCACACACAAAAAAAGATTCCATTTTTTCATTTTGGACTCCTTGGTTATAGGGTGAACTCTTCTAAAAACTATTCAGTGTCCATCCATAAATGGCCTTTTTCCCACTGGGTCCCGCCAAAGGGGATTCTCCGAAGGTTTCCGGTGGCGGCGTACATAAAGTACGCCTCGCCGCAAATCCTGCCATAAGCGAAATGCGGCCTTGCCCAGCAAAAAAAATTCTCATTAATAAATTGGACACACCATTGTGTCATCCACCATTCTTGGATGGGCTATTTAAGATCTGAAATAGTATTTTTATTGCTGATCGCCCTCTTATTCCCGGTTTCATAATTAAAAATAGCTGCAGCAACCTGCGAAAACGATTATTATAATTGCAGACCTATAAAAGGCGGCCTTCTCTACCACCTCCTTCCCTATTTAGGCATTGGTAGAAACCCGCAAAATACAGGTAAACAATCCAAGCGACCGTTCTGTTCCGAAATGACTTTCTCAGGCTCACCATCCCATGGATCGCATAACCTTCTTCACCTTTTCTTCGATTTGTTTTTCGACGATAATCATCTTCTTGGCATGGGCCTTCTTGATTTTTTCCGTCAGCTGTGAAAGGTCGGCCGGTTTTTCCAGAAAATCGACAGCGCCGAGTTTCATGGCCTCGATGCCTTTATCCACAGTCGCATGGCCCGTCAACAAGATGACTTGTGATTCCGGTTTTTTCTCTTTAATGAGTTTGAGGGCTTCGAGACCGTCCATTTCAGGCATCATCAGATCCACGATGATGGCATCAAACGATTCGTTCTCAGCAATACGGATTGCTTCGGCGGCGGACGTCGCTGTGGAGACCTCGATCCCCCGGCTTGTCATCCGTTCGGCAAGAACTTCCAGAAAATCCTCCTCGTCGTCAACGAGCAACACTTTCTCAGTCATGGTTCGGCTCCTTTCCATTTGAAAGTGACAGTTTATTTCATTTTTATTTCAAGGTGGTCCTCATCGACCGGAGATATCCAATGCAACGGTTTCGGCCTTAGTATCGATGATGAAATCCGCCGCGAGAGTTTCCAATAGCTCAGTGAACTGTGGTGACGGAAACGAATCGCTCGGCATACGGTCAATCATAGGTAGCGGGGAGAAGTAAATCCGGACACCCGTATCGGTTTTCTCCGGTTTCAATTCAATGCATTGACTTCGCTCGGCGGCCTCCATGGCAAATTCCAGACATAGAAACAAGGCATTTAGCAGCAAAAACGGAGATGTCTGAATATGAATCAATTCAGGATTTCCCCCGATATCCACGGTAATCCCTCGTTGGGTCGTGGCCCGGACCGACAGCGAGGAAAACAACTGCAGCATTTCGCTTAAATTTACCGTTTTGATGAGGTCGTCGACACTGTGGGCGAAGCTGTTCAAGGTTTTTATCAAGGTATCCGCCCGTTTGACCTGATCCATAATTCTCACGGACAGTTTGCTAAACTGCGCGGGTTCCAGCGAGCGTCCCCGAGCCGCCATTTCAATATAGTCCGTCAACAGCCCGGCATTTTCATTGATGGTCGCCAGAGCGTTTTTTAGATCATGGGTAACCGAAGCCGTTACTTTCCCGAAGAATCTCAATCCATTGTCATTTGACTTCTGTACTTTCTGGTTCACGCCCCACCTCTTTCAGTATTAAGCAGCTCATGCATTCTGCCGAGCAGGACATCGATGTCTACCGGTTTAACCAGATAGTCGGCCTTGCTCACCTGAGTGGTCGCTGACGCAAAATCTTTTTCTGAACCATAGCCGGTCAAGAAAATAAATTTCATGTCTGGACATTTGGCATGGAGTTTTTCTCTAAGGGCCAGTCCGCTGATTTTGGGCATCTTCATATCGAGCACGGCAACGTCGAAACATCCGGTCTCCGCTCTTTGAAGCGCGTCGGTACCCGTTGTGAACCATTCCGCATCGATATCACGCATTGACAATCTCTCTGCCAGGGCTGAAACCAACTCGACCTCATCATCTACAAGGAGCACGCGCATTCCTTTTTCCCTTTATAATGGTTTTGGTTTATAGTTATGGGCAGGGTGATGGTGAAGCATGTCCCTTCGCCTAATTCACTGGCCACCTCTATCCGTCCATCGATTTCATGAGTCAAATTGTACGTAATGGATAGCCCCAGGCCGGTGCCACCTTGTCCGGTTTTGGTCGAGAAAAAAGGTTCGAATATTCGTTGTAGGTCTTCCTTCGGGATACCGCATCCGTCATCGCAGACACGGATGGCCACCCTGTCAATTCCGGCACGGTTGATTTGGATCCTCAAGCGACCGCCATCGCACATGGCGGCGAACGCGTTATTGATGATATTTAAGAAAATCTGCTCCAGTTTGCCCCGGTCGGTTTCGATGGACGGTATGTCGCCAAGTGCTTCCACTTTGACATCTATGTTACGGTGCTCGGCCTCCTTGTGCAGAAAACTCAGGACTTCTCGGATCGTTTCCTCCAATTGAACGAGTTCGATTTTGGCCTCCAAATTGCGTGCAAAAGTCAGGAGCCTTTTGGTAATCTTCCCAGCCCGCATGACCGAGCTGAGCGCTGAATCAACCAGGCCGATGAGCTTTGAGTCCCCAGAGTACAGTTTTTTTATTGTGAAGAGGTCCTTGATAAGCCCTACCTTTTCATTGATGACGGCAAGGGGGTTGTTGATTTCGTGTGCGACGCTGGCCGCCATTCGTCCGATAGAGGCCATTTTGTTGGCATACTCCATTTGGTGAAGGATCATGAGGCGCCGTTCATCGGCAATGTAAACTTTGTTTACCATGAAGGTGACCATGCCGACGATGACGGCCAGGATGATCGTAACGCTGACCAGCAGGAAGATGATGATTTCCAGGTGTGTCTTGGTCAACGGTTTCATGAGCTCATTTTTCTGTTTGACGATCATAAGGATGAGTGGGGTCTCCGCGATGAATCGGTAACCGATAAAGAGCGGTTCGCCATCAAGGCCTTTACCCTCGTGCACCTGGGTGGTTTCGGAATATACCGGGACGGGCAGGGAGATTTTCTCCAGGATCCGACCGTGGTTGCGCGAATTGGTCTGGAGAATCCCTTCGTGATTGATGATGAAGGCATCACCTTCACCGCTCAATTCGAGGTTCGACAAAAGATCATTAAACGGTTCGATAGCGATAGACGCACGAAGGACATAAAACGAGCCGTCACGCGTTTTCTTTTTCACGGCGATGACCAAATGCGGAAATTGGCGATATCCCAGGAAGACATCGCTGGTAAAGGCGTTGCGCTTGATTACCTGTTTGAACCATGGCTGATCGCTATAATCTTTGTCTTGGAGTCCGTAAGGACCGACATAAGCCCTCTGCTTGCCGTCCGGTTCGACCAATCCCAAATCCACGAATCCCCCTCCAAAGCTGCGTTTAAGGTTTTCCAGGATTGCGTAAAGCCGGGTAGGGTCTTTCAGGCCCTCGGCACTGTTGTCATGGACAATGAATTCGAGCGCGGAACGGCGTTCCGTCAAAAAGAAGGTGATCGCCCGTTGCGTGTTAGAGACCGTGCGCGACGTTCGCAACAACCATTCGGATCCCATAGCATGACCGGTGAAACGGTAATTGACCATTGTGATGAAAATGAGCGGAAAAAGCGCCACCATACCCGTCAGCAAAATCGCGTCTTTCCATATGCGCCGATAGTTGAAGAGATACTCCGATGCACCGGGGGTTGTTATTCGGACGTTTTTTTCCCAGAAGGGCGGTTTCAGGTTTACCAGGCCAAACATAAGGGCTCCAAAGTCTATTAGCCGAGGGAAAATGCGATCTGTCGCCCCGCTTCAAGCGCTGATTTGCTGACTTCACGCTAACAGGGATCGTTTCTATGCACTCTGTTTCCGACGAATCTGTTCATGAGCGGCTTTGATGGTGGCACTTAACTCGTCAATATCGACTGGTTTTTGAAGATATGCGAAAGCGCCCAATTCCATACAGACGGTTCTGTCGGCTTCCGAGCCATGACCGGTCAAAATGATGACTTCGATGGCTGGCTGAGTCTCTTTGACTCGGCGCAGTACCTCGATTCCGTCGATGCCGGGCATCTTGAGGTCGAGAATCATAACATCCGGTTCGTCCTCCCTGGCGACCTCGAGAGCCGACTCGCCGTCGTACGCCACGGCTGATCCTAAGTCCCGCATCATCAATCTTTCCGACAACGTTTGAACGAACTCCCGCTCGTCGTCCACAAGCAGGATTTTTGACGGCGCCTCAAAATCCTGGCGGCGGTAAATGTCTGCCTGGTAGTATCCCGCACCGACTTTTGTTTCCACTTGGGAAACCCCCTTCACTTTATCGGCAATCGACTTCAGCTCGCTTTCCAAGCGGCTGAGCATCAAAACATGCTTGTCAATGGACAGGGTAACTTTACCCGATTGGACTTTGACACCGACGCTATGGCCCCCTTCGGCCAACGCGGTTTCCACTCTGGATGCCAGGAAAAAGTCTTCCATGGCCCTTCTAGACCGTGTGGTGGGACGGACCACGTCCTTGTCTAAGTTTTCCTGGATGCCCTTGGCAATTTCCATGGGGGTCATTTTATTAGTCGGGAAAACGATATCATACAAAGAATTTTCCCAGGGATCGTTGATGTCTGAAAACATTTGCAACCAGGCACGGCGGTCCTCGTCTCCATGTCGGATGATTTTAACTGCTTCCTGCTCGGAGACTTCTCGCTCCCGCACGGCTACCGCAATCCTCGTTTTCATGTCAGCAATGAGGCAGACCCAGAGCACATGGCTGATGTCCCTCGGGATAAGTTGGCCGGAATATCCGAAAATCATGACGTTATCTCTATTGGAGAGTTGCTCGGCCAACACTTGGCGCAGATAAGCAATGGAGCGTTCCCTTTCGTGGGTAAACTTATTGAAAACGGAGGTCTTGGCAGAAAAAGCGCGTTGAATTTTTGTCTCCGGCATACCGGATAGGCGGCTCGCTTGGGAAACCAACTCATTATCGGTAATTAGTTCGTAACCGGTTTGTGTGCGAACTTCCTGGACGGTCTGTTGTTCGTTGCAGAAATCACCGCTGTATATCGTGATCACTGGCATGATCTTTCCCTTCTTTTTCAATTTTTTACCAATAAGCAAGTCGTTATAAGTGGACAAGTTTCTTCGAGAGCCTCGCTGTGAGCGTAATGATGGATAGTGTCGATGGCTCTTTCCATTGTTGGAAACAGGTGGTCCTTTCCCAGTTTTGACGAGAAATGTGTACGGTTGAAAACCTTCATTACCGATTCGTTGACACCGCTCATGGAGATATCGACCCCGGCGCTCCTGACCCGATCCACCAGAAGGGAAATGGTTTCCTCGCCGGAGGCATCGATGTCGTTGATACCGTTCGATACGATGATTAGGTGCTTGAGTTTGGGCTTGTCCGTCATGATTGCGGTAACTTTGTCTTCAAGATAGCTGGCGTTAGCGAAAAAAAGCGGACCATCGAAACGTACCAAAGCAACATATTCGCATTCCTTCAACCCGTGAGTTTCCGCACATCGAAGATGGTCGTCTTGAGCTCGGGCCAGCGATACCACAGAGGGGCGCATGCTCTTATATAGAAATACCGCCAGGGAGAGTACGACCCCGATCATGATCCCTTTATCAAGGTGGGGCGCAAAGGCCAGCGTGCTAATAAAAGTTATGATAGAAATTGCGCCGTCATACCATTTGGCCTCCCATGCGTGGATAAATCCGGACACATTGACAAGGCCGATGACGGCCATCATGATGACTGCCGCTAAAACGGCCTGAGGTAGCTGATAGAGCAGCGGTGTGAAGAATAGCAGCACGATGATTACCGCCAGGCTGGTGAAGACACTTGAAAGACCTGATACTGCGCCGGCCTGCAGGTTGACAGCCGAGCGGGAAAACGATCCCGACGTTGGATAGCTTTTGCCGATGGCACCAAAGATGTTGGCTAGTCCCTGGCCGATAAGCTCCTGATTGGGATCGAGTCGTTGGCCGGTTTTACCGGCCATGGCTTTGGCGATTGAAATCGCTTCCATAAAACCCAGCAAGGAAATAATGGCCGCATAGGGCAGAAGGTGGATCATGATACCCAAATCGACGTGTGGTACGTTCAGCGCCGGCAGTCCTTGGGGGATATTGCCGACAACCGCTCCGCCACCCATCATTGTCAGGTGCTCGGTGTCGAGGGGAGTGTTGCCGACCTTGATGCGCCAACTTCGCCCGTCGGTTTTAAGCCCCTCGGGCACCTCGTGCTTAGGAATTAATTTAAAAGAACCGTCGCCCTGTTCGATCCCGGCAAAAAGTATATTGCGAAGGTTTTCTCGGCTAGAATGTGCTTCATTTTTCAAACGCGCAATACTGATGTTCAGGACACTGATATCGTGTTCCGCATCAAGTACGCCGATTTGGTTGCGGTTGCGCTTCGCCGTGTTCAGATCTTCATTCAGACGAGTCCGTTCTTGTGAAAGCGAAGGAATTCTTTCGGTGGCCCTGTTGAAGGTTTCGACTAAGCGTTGCGCCTCGATGGAGTCCAGAGCCGCCAGATTCACGACGCGGTTGTGCTCGAATCCGGTGGCCCAGGATATAAGGATCGACAAAACCACGGCGACAAGAACATTGGGGATGCGCGGTGACAGCCATTTGAGGCCATACATAACCGCAAAGGCAAAGACCCCCATTAACAGGGTCGGCCAATGCGTGTAGTGGATGGCTGCCTGGATGACATGGAATATGGTTTCATAGTGATGGGATGCCGTATCGACATAGACACCGAACATCTTGGAAAGCTGGGAAGAAGCGATAATGATGGCTGCTGCATTGGTAAAACCATTAACGACCGGGTGCGAGAGAAAATTAACCACCAGCCCCAATCGCAGAACACCGAGTGCCAGTTGGAACAAGCCGACCATCAAGGCCAGCAATACTGCGTAGGCGATGTATCCTTCGCTGCCGATCGTGGCCAGAGGGGCGAGAGATGCGGAGGTCATCAGGGAGACCACGGCAACCGGTCCAGTGGCCAATTGGCGGCTGGAACCGAAAAGCGCGGCGATCATCGGCGGCAGAAATGAAGCATACAAACCGTAATAGGCCGGCAGGCCGGCCAATTGTGCATACGCCATGGATTGGGGGATGAGAACCAGCGCCACTGTGAGGCCTGACAACGCGTCAAGCCGAAGGGATTCTAAATTGTAGTTCCGAAACCAGTTGATGAAAGGAAATACCCTGACCAGCATGAGCCGCTCCTATCGTGCAGGTTGATGGTTTACCAGGATTCGTCTGATCGATATGATGAGATCGCCGTAGAGCGCGGCCGCATTGTATAGATTGTATGAGTTAAATCTCACCAGGCCGTCGACCATTGTAAATATGATCAGTGCTGTTTTTCGGGCCGGCAGATTTGCCATAGAGCCATCGGTTTGCCCGGCGACAATCGTTTTCTCAAAAATATCGACAAGGCAGTTGTAAATGGATTCAAGATACTCCCGACAGTCCGGATTTCCTTTGGCCAGTTCGTAGGCATCGTGCCGGTGGAGTAGCAGAAACTGATCCTCCATCTTGCCGGCCAGCAGAAGATAGAACCCGACCACGTCTTCCATCATTTCCATTCCGGAGTCAAAGTGTCTTTCGGAAAGGTATTGGTTGAATTCGGTCACAATTTCCTTTTCAATTTCTTTTAAAATGGCAAGAAAAAGGGCTTCTTTATTGTTGTAATGGTAAAAAATGGTTCCTTGGGCGACGTTGGTTATCTTGGCCAACTCAGCCATTGAGGCGTCCTTGTATCCCTTTAGCGCCAGAAGTTTGGTGGCGGCCATGAGAATACGTTTTTTCTTTCTTGTAGACATATCAAATCCGCGCTGAATTATTAACTGAGCACTCAGTCAGTTTTTGACAATTTACATTCCCCCAATAATTCTGTCAAGTGAAAAATAATGGGATTTAAAAATAATAGTGCGGTTCTTACCGAGAGGTGGTTTGCAGTAGCGGAATTTGATCAAATGGGTCAGGTGGTATAATATTAACGCATTGAGCAATGGAATAGATTTATCATACCCTTAGTGGAAAAGGTGGCCGGCGACTCAAACTTAATCTGTGCAGCCTGAAGAACAGGATAACCGCATAAATATATTCAGGTTTGAGGCAACGTGGTACTTGTTGACCTAACAAGATATGCGCCTTGCTGCTGGCGTCTTTCGAGGCTGCCGAAAAAGTTTGATCCTTTTGCGGTAGGACCCGCCTGGCAGGCGGAACATTCCCTGCGCTCTGGTAAAGGGTTGGTAAAAAATGCATACAAATTATATCGACGTTCAATTTAGGATCGAATAAACACCCATAAGGCTGACGCGATGAATACTAATGTAACTCCCTTTCCGGAAAAGGCCCGGTTGTTATCCCTGTTAAAAAAAAATCAATTCAAGGTGCCTGATTTCTTATATGTGCCCGCAGAGCAGTTTCAACACAAAGATTTCGAGGCTCTTGAACGATTTCTTGAAGGGCACTGTCAAAGCTTCAAGGTCATTGCCCGCAGCGCCCATCCCAAGGAGGAATTATTTAAAAGTGGCACCTTCGATTCTGTTGAAACATATGCCGACGTTGCTGGAATCATTTATGCCAGAAAACGTATCATGAAACTCGCCGGTTCGACAAAAAGACTGACGATTCGGCGTCAGCAGATATTCAATCATGCGCCTGAAGTTGACATTGAAGAGATGGGTGTGATCGTGATGCCGTTTGTGGATGGCTCCAATGTGATGGCCAAAATGATCGGCGGGATATGGGAATATGGTTACTGCCGTGACCGGACACACAGGGTGCAGAGCGAACCGTTTATCACCCAGACACCGCATGATATTCAATTATTTAGACTTTCGGAGAAAATTCAAGAAACCCTCGGGTTTCGTTGTGAAATTGAGTTCGTCGTTTCCGGAGATGGAGAAATTTATGTCGTACAGGCCAAGGACATCTCCAATGTAGAGGTCCTGGAGCAGGCTGAAAGCGAAAGATCCATTATATTGGACGGTATTCATCGAATTCGCAAGCGAAGGAATTACCGCGAGCGACCCCTCTACGTGATGGACACAAGAATTTTTTACATCAACATCATCAGCAAATGCGAAGACTTGATAGAGGAGTGCGCCATTAAAAACCCTACGCTTGAAGATGTCACGGCAGCCATTAGGGGCTTCGAGAAAGAAATGGAGAATTTTGCATTGAGGCATCAACGGTATGCCGTACTCGGGATATCGATCCACAATCCGGACAACCTGTACCAGGTGGCCTGTCACCATTTGGATGAGTTGCCCGAGTTGCAGGCCGATTTGATAAAATGCCTGCATAACAATCTGTATTTTATTGATATATTTTTATCTGAGGCCGACACATTGATTTCAAAGGATGAGTTCCGGTTGAGTTTGTGCAGTCACGACGCCTATGGTATCGATACGGTTCGCAATCCCCTCTGGACCGTTTATTGGCAGGCGGAACGACATGGTGATGTGGTGCGGAATATTAAACGCATCGGATTCAAAACCGGTGATACGGTCGGTATCGACATCACCGCCAAAGGAAAGCCAACCGTTATACGGCTTTAAACCTTTTGTCTACTATATTTGGATAAAGCAAGGTTTATGATCCACCTAAAACATCTGATGCTGTAATATTTTCATAATATTGGTCTGCAAAATCCTGTATCAACTTTAGTAGGTCATTACTTAAGATACGGCCATTTTGTTGAAGCGATTGGCAGTCTTCTATGCCCTTTATGTAGCTGATATAAATCCTGGTGAAACGATCCAACTGTCTGGCAACACCGATTTCCAGACCGCAGCGATACTCTTCGGTATTGATTCCTTTTTGGCTGATGGCGCTAATTATATAGTCGGGAAATTCTAGGAGTGCTCGCGTATAAACTTCCCAGGTCTCGTCGGCGATGAGTTTGCTGCCGCCTTGAATCACTGCCATGTTTTCCGTCAATTTACCCCCCACATAGCGTCGTTTGTTGAAATTAATCAACTCAATACTTAGATTTGGCTGTAGGTCATTTTTGAAAATGTTGAAAAGCCAAATGGACCATCCAAGAATGGTGGATGCGACAATGGGGTGTCCAATTTATACATGAGGATTTTTTTCGCGGGGCAGGCCGCATCCCGCCTATATTTGGCGGGACCCAGTGGGAAAAAGGCCTTTTACGGATGGACACTGAATAGAAGGGGCGAGTTGGATGAAATTTCTGAGAAGACGAATTGTCGATCCGATCGTCCGATTGCTCCGCCAGGGTATTTCACCGGAAAAGGTCGGTCTCGGTCTGGCCTGCGGAATCGTAATCGGGATCTTTCCCGTCGTCGGGGCTACGACCGTTTTATGCGCTGTCGCGGCGATTGTTTTGCGCTTGAATCTTGCCGCCGTTCAATTGGTCAATTACCTGGTATACCCTCTCCAATTTGCGCTTCTCATTCCTTTTTTCAATTTCGGGGACTGGCTTTTCGGCATCGATCCGCTTCAGATGTCCAGCCAGGAGCTGATCGATTTATTCAGAGCCGATTTCTGGGGAGCCGTGCAGCGTTTTTGGGATACGACTCTGCGGGCGATTGCGGCCTGGGCCCTCGTGTGCTTGCCGGCTGTCGCCGCGCTGTACTATACGCTAACGCCACTCTTGAAGAGATTGAACATATCTCGGGCCTCAACCTAGCCCGCATTTCGAAACACATTAATGACAACAGCTATAATGTCCGCAATAAATTGATTGGGTGCACAGACAAGCGGGAATAACCAGAATCGAATAGCGGTTGAAAATAAAACGGACGCAGGCTGGTGAATGACCCGCGTCCGTTTACGTCTTCGTAGACTTTTTTGGCACGGCAGTATATCGGTGGGCGAATCCCTCCAGCCGGTTATGGCGCTTTATTGCCCGAGTCTAAAGTTCTCATCCCCATGCCGTGCTTCACTGTTGCTAGTAGCCGCTGCCGACGATGGCGCCGGTTTTGGTCTTCCTGACATAGGCGTTTTTCTCTGCGCCTTTCCATTCGTATTTTACCCATGTGCCTTCCGGAGTCGCCATAACTACGGCATCATAAGCGGGTGCAGCCTTCTCTTTGAGGTTTTCTCCAACCAAAGAGGGATGAACCAGTACTTTGCCATCCTCCTCCAAAATATACACATAGTAAGGCTCTTTTTTGGCCGCGTCCGCGAAATCCGAAGCCATTTTGCCGCCGTCGATGGCCACAACGATTTCATCGACCTGGGCTTTGATGGCGTCTTTGTCAGCTGCGGAGACAATACCCGTGAGCGAAAGGCTAACGATGATGGCTAAGGCAATCAGACAATACTTCTTCATTTTCTCCTCCTTTCAATTATCGACCGATTGATGGCAAAACTCCTGCGGTACGACCACAGGATTACAACTCCCAACTCCTCATCACCGGCGGATTACCGATCCGGTGACCCGGGTTGAAAGTTTGCCGGGTAGATAAACCGGTCAGCACCGATGTATTGTAAGCACGTTGGTGCCGTATCCCGGTTTATAACTCCAATGGTTGCATGCTGCCGGTAACAGAGGTCGAGGACGAATCGTATCGCAAGAAGAGGACGAGTATGAAGTCGAAGTATTCCAACTGAACATCAGCTTCAAGGCAGCATCACCCCACCCTAGAGCACCAAAATTTGTCCAAAGCAAGAGATTTTTTTATTGAGACGGCCAACTGACGGGCATTGTAGCGCATTGTATGGAAAGGATAATATCTCCCTTTTCGAGAAATACGGGCAGCCGATTAAGAAATGATCGCATTAATTTTATTATCAATTTCGGCCAGTGATTTTTTCATTGCCCCGGCAAGGCTCATGTAAGATTGTCTGCATTTTTTATCGGTTTTGTCCGGATCGGCCATAAATACCTTGAAGGTTGCGGAGACTTCTTTGGGCATCGATAAAAGGAAATCGGAAATCAAATCGGATGAAAAACTGTTTTCCGAGATGGCTTTCGAAAACCTTTTCAAGTTTTTGCCGTATAATGCCTCGAGGTTTTGTCTCTCGGACATCAGATAGGTCAGCCTCGATTCCCTCCGCCAGCGGCGATGATCGACAACGAGCGTGAAAACCGGTGCAATGCTGGCGATGATTCCCCCAATGATGACACCGATCAAAGTTTCAGACATATGGCTCCTCAATGATAACAGCAGCTTAACAAGTAAAGGGGTCTTTGAAAAAATCGGAATCCGCCTCGGGCGGAAGCTTGACCAATAGCACACTCGCATCGGTTTGGGCCAACACCTGCATGGGAAGACTTCCCAGCATGCGCCGGTACACGTCGTGCCGCAGGCTGGCACCCATGACGATGACCGCATTGCCACCGGCGGTCTCGACGATCAGGTCCGCCGGGTTGTCGCCTTCGAGGCGATGGACGATTCCGTTCCGGTCACAATTTTCGAGCCAGTTCCTGGCGTGTTGCAGGCATTCCGCCGCGGCTTTTAACGCATCCTTTTCGTCATCCGGTTTTTTTACCCAGACCAGATCCACGGGTTCTCGGATGGCGGGTAGCAGGTTTTTCAGCAAGGGAAACTGACGGCGTGCCGAAGGTGAGCCATCCGCACAGATCATGTACCGGCTGTCGGGTCCGCCACCGCGTACTGCCAGGACCGAGGTGTGCAGGTCCAGGGCCAGCTTACGAGTGGTGTCCCCGGTGACCAGGCGTCCCAACCCCTTGCGTCTGGGGGGGGAAATGATGAGCAGGTTATAGCCGTTGCGATCGATTTCATGATTGATCGTTTCGATAAAGTGGCCAAAGCATTCATAAAACAGGATGCGTTCCCCGGTTACTGCCTTGCAGACGAACAGGTGGCCGTTGGGGACATCGCGAATGGTAACGTTGGGTTGGGGGTGCAGCAGGTCTTCGGTGGCAAGCACATCGACGGCATCGGCCAGGATCTGAAGTCCCACAGGCAGGGAATCCCGATCTTCTAAAGAAATTTCCATCCCGATCGGCGGAGGTTCTTCAGTGGTATCAGTACCGCGTCGAACTGTAATAACGGCCAGTTCGGCGGACAAACGTTTCGTTAGCACGGCGGCGAAGTGCAGGGCGGACGTTGCCGCCGGTTTGCCATCGGTATAAACGAGAAGCTTAATCATATGGCCCCTGTTCCTTTTCCGCCGTTCACGTGTGTATCGGCGACCGGATCGGCGCCTATCCGGTCGCTCGAGATCGTTCGGGGGAGAGAACAAACCCGGGGTTGTACGTTCGGGCCGAAGATTTCCCAGTTGCCAATTTTCAGCTCCGGGCATTCCTTAAAAACCGTTAATTCGCATGCGGCGCAAACTGCCGGGCAGAAAGACTCGCGCATGGCCTGCCGAATGGTCGCACCAGTTGTGGTCCGTATGTGGGCTTCCCCAATTTCAGATAGAAAACCGGAATTTTTGAATACCTCGAAAACACGGTGATTCATACCGGAAAAATACAGGCCCCCGCCGCGCTGCCGGATTTCTTCCTGAGTAATTTCAAGTATGTGAATTCCGCTGGCATCCATCGTGTTGACCCGGTGCATACGGATGAGAATGTTGGCGATTTCCGGATGGTTGCGCAGGCGACGGTTCAGATCGTCCAGCACGTAAGTGGCCGACCCGAAAAAAATCGAGCCCTCAATATACAGGATGTCCATTTGGCAGCAGGTCTCACCGTAGGCCGAGCCGATCATTTTACCGGTCCCAGGATCCGGCACGACCGAGTGAATGCGGGGGTGGGAAGTGGCGGCCAGGTGCATTCCAATCGATAAGAGCACACCGACATAGATCGCGAACTCGATGTTCAACAATAGGGTGGACAGGAAAGTGATGAGCAGGACCACGGCGTCGCTGCGGGTTGCCCGGATCGTACGGGCGATGTCTTCCTTGCGTACCATGTCATAGGCCACCACCATCAGTACGCCGGCCAGAGAAGACATCGGCAGTTTGGCCGCCAGAGGTGCCGCCAACAAAATCGTAGCCGCTACCGCGACACCGGAGAATATGCCACTGACGGGTGTTTTACCACCGGATTTGAAATTGACTGCCGACCGGGTGAATGATCCGCTGCCGGGATATCCGCTGAAGAATGCGGCCGAAAAGTTGGCAAGACCCTGACCAATGAATTCACGGTTGATGTTGAGCCGCTGCCGGGTCTGATCGGCGATCGACTTGGCAATGGACACGGCTTCAACCAGCCCGAGGATGGCGATGGCCAATGCACCCGATGCCAGTTGTCCGACATGCGAGACTTCCGTGACATCCGGCAGGTGGAATGGCGGCAGGCTGCGGGGGATGGCCCCGACAACCGCCACACCTTTTTCGTCAAGATCGAAGATGGCGACGATTGTCCCCACCAGCACCATGGCGATCAACGTGCCCGGCCAATTCGGGCGGGAGCGCTTTACGGTCAGTATGACGAGGATCGTTGTGACACCGAGCATAAAGGTGATAATCTCAGAGTGGTGGAGATGGGTCACAATGTTGAAAAGATGCTCGTAGAAAACACTCGTTTTTTCGATCTGGATCCCGAGCAGGCCGGGAATCTGTTTGAAGGCGATCAGCACCGCCGCTCCGGCGGTGAACCCCAGCAGTACGGAGTGGGAGACGAAATTGAGTAGGGCACCCAGGCGCGCCAGGCCCATGGTTATCTGAAGGACTCCGACCATCATCGCCAAAAAAAAGGCAAATTCCAGGTAAAGAGTCGTATCCGGCTGGACCAATGGGCTGAGTGAACTGAAGACCACCAGGGACACGGCAGTGGTTGGACCGGTGATCAAATGCGCCGAGCTGCCCCACAAACAGCCGATGATGGTGGGAACAATTGAGGCGTACAGGCCATACTGGACCGGCAGTCCGGCAATAAGGGCGTAGGCCATGGACTGAGGGACCGCGACGACGGCCACCGTCAGTCCGGCAAAGAGGTCCGCTTTGACGTAACGTCGTCCGTAGCCACGGATCCAGGAAACAAATGGGACGAAGTCGTTGAAGTGGACGTGCACGGGCGGTTACCTGCCAGATAAATGTTATCGTAATGTCATTTTGACTGCCCTGGTTGTGCCAATCCTACAGAAAGGGAATTACAAGGCTGCTGAAAAACTATAGCGCTTGGCAATACGGTGTTAAAAACGGCAGCAGGAGAAAGGCGCCGAAAACACCGCCTATGGAAGTGAAAAAAGAAATGGCGAATGCCAACATAACCAGAACCAAAGGAGATATCTCAACCCCCGGGACCTCAAGGACCTTCAGGCGCTCCTTCCGGCAAACCCGTCCGGTCTAAAGCCAGGCAAATTGTCTATGATTTCGGCACTACCGTTTCCACCACCCGGCGGACATCGGGGAGGCATCAGCGGCCCTTCGGGTTTTTGGTTGCGCACTGGCAGTTTCCGAATTGTTTGGCCACTTTGATCTTCTCCGTAATCAAGGAACGGCCGTTGGCAATGACATCCTTTCGGATATCTTCCACCGAGTATCCGTAGCAGTAGCAGATCAGATCTTTCACTGGGTGTCGATCCATTTTAACTTCCGGCATTTTACCTCGGTCGACCATATATCAAACCGCAAAGGACTGCAAGGGCGTCATCGCGGTCGGCTGCGCATTTGGAGGGGGTGTCGGGGACGTTAAGGGAGGGTAAAGGGCATTCCGCTGCCGACAGTAAGAGGGAGAGATGACTGTATCAGCCGGGGGCATTTATTCAGTCGGCCTCCATAGAGCTACCCGAACCGATCGACGCACGATGCCAGGCACCGCAGGCAGTCTTCTCGATCGACAGCCTGTTTCGAATAGTAGTTCACGAATGCCTTGAGCCAGTCCTCACCGGCCCGGGGGCAGAATTGGATGTACTCGATGAATTGAACCAGCCGCTCTACGGCGGTGCGATCCATGGCGTGCTCCATGCGGCAGGCGTTATTCTCGGCTCTCTCGTCGTCGAGCAGCAGTACGTTCTGAAGGAAATCCTTAATGACGGTGTGCTTTCTGGCGATTTCTGTCGCCAGGGTTTTTCCTTCGGGTGTCAGCGTAATGTAACTGTATGGTTCGTAGTTGATCAGCTTTTTTTCAGCCAGTGATTTGAGCGCTCCGGTCACCGAGCCCCGCATCACTCCCAGTTTTTCGGCAATCTCCTTGGAGCGGGCTACTTTGTTGGTCTTTTCGAGTTCGAGGATTGTTTCGAGGTAATCTTCGAGGTTGTCGGATATGTTGTGGAGTGCGTTCGCCATGTCCTCTCCTCAGTCGTTTCGGCTGAGCCGAGCGCCGGGTTGAAATCTCCGGATTCGTGCAAATTTTAGTTGACATGAAATAAAGTTAGGTATACCTAACTCCGTCATTGCAGACTGTCAACCGATAAATTGGAGGCTGCCGATGCCGTGCATGAATATGCGTCACATGAAGGACAATCAGGAAGGTGTCATCTTTACCATCAGGGCCCGTGGCGAACTGGGTCGCCGCATTCGAGACATGGGGCTTGTTCCGGGTACCCGGGTCAAGGTCCGGGGACGAGCGCCTCTATTCGATCCGGTGGCCCTGCAGTTAATGGGTTTTACACTGACCTTACGCAATAACGAGGCGGATTTTATCGAGGTGGATGTTGACGAACTCCATTGAAGCAACGATCGCTCTGACCGGAAATCCCAATTCGGGCAAGACCACCCTTTTCAACGCCCTGACCGGCGCCCGCCAGCACGTGGGGAACTACCCCGGCATTACCGTCGATAAGAAAATCGGCGCTTATGTCAAGCATAACAGGCGATTTACGATCGTCGACCTGCCCGGGACCTATTCGTTGACGGCTTATTCCCTCGAAGAAATTGTGGCCCGGGATTTTCTTATCGACCAGAAGCCGTCGGTTGTCGTCGACATCGTCGATGCCGCCAATCTCGAGCGAAACCTCTACCTTTCGATCCAACTGCTGGAAATGGGGCTTCCGGTGTGCATCGCCTTGAATATGGTGGATGCCGCCCGGAGGCGTGGGATCGATATTGATGAAAAGCGTCTGGCAGAGATGCTGAACGTGCCGGTGATCCCTACAATAGCCCGCAGCGGCAGGGGCAAAGACGAGTTGATGGAAGCAGCCGAAGAGATCGCGCGATCACACAATACCCGCTCTCCCCTGCTCATTTCCTACGGTCAGGACATCGACCAGGCCCTTCTCGAAATGGAACGGTTGATTGAGAACGGGCAATTTCTGACTGACGCTTATCAACCCCGCTGGACTGCGCTGAAATACATGGAAGCGGATGAAAAAATGCGCGAACGGGGCAAGAGGGTGGATCCGGCGTTGTCCAACCGGTTGGACGGCATTGTCGGCCGGGTAAACGATCATCTGGAAGAAACCCTTGAAACCGATACCGAGGCGATGATCGCCGATCACCGCTATGGGTATATCCGCTCGATCGTGAACCAGGGGGTCATCACGCGTGCCGTTGATTTTTCCCATCTGCACGTTTCCGATAGGATCGACAGCGTTCTCACCCACCGGTTCCTCGGCCCTTTGATCATGATTGGCGTTCTTTTCGGTCTCTACCAGTTCACATTCACTTACAGTGAGACACCTGTGACCTGGCTGGAAACCGGCTTTGCGAAGCTGAGCCGGGTGGCATCGGACCATCTGCCGGATGGTGTATTCAAATCGCTTGTCATATCGGCCGTCATCGATGGAGTCGGCGGTGTGATGGGATTTGTGCCGTTGATCGTCTTCATGTTTTTCGGCATCGCTCTGTTGGAGGACTCCGGTTACCTGGCCCGGGTCGCCTTCATGCTCGATCGCATATTTCGCGTATTCGGCCTGCACGGCAGCGCGGTCATGCCGTTTATCATTTCCGGCGGCATCGCCGGTGGATGCGCGGTTCCGGGGGTTATGGCCGCCCGTACGCTAAAGTCGCCCCGGGAGCGGCTGACCACCATTCTCACCGTTCCGTTCATGAATTGCGGGGCCAAGCTTCCGGTTTTTGCACTGCTCGTGGCCACATTTTTTGCCCGATACGAGGCTTTAATGATGTTCGGCATTACACTGGTGGCATGGGCGGGCGCGCTTCTGGTGGCTAGACTGTTGCGGTCGACGGTCATCCGGGGCGAGGCGACACCTTTTGTCATGGAATTGCCGCCTTATCGCTTGCCGACATTAAAAGGGGTAGCCACTCATACCTGGGAAAGAACTTGGCAGTATATCAAGAAAGCCGGCACCGTCATACTGGCCATATCAATTATCATGTGGGCCCTGATGAGTTTTCCTGGGCTTCCTGAATATAACCAACAGGCCTTTCAGGCTGAACGGCAGGCGCTGCTGGCTGGTGTTGATGAAACAGTTGTACGCGCTATTCAATCCGATGGCGTCGAAACTTCGCCCAACCAGGCCCGCGAACTCAAAGATCATTTAGCACGGATCGATGCCCGCGAGGCTGAAGCCGGACTTCGGTATTCTGTCGCCGGGCGCATCGGCCAGGGGATTGAATCGATCAGTCGTCTGGCCGGATTCGACTGGCGGACGAACATTGCCTTGCTGGGTGGAATTGCGGCCAAAGAAGTCGTGGTGTCGACTCTGGGTACGGCGTATTCTTTAGGAGAGATAGATCCAGAAAACACCGCCTCACTCTCGGAAACGCTGGCCCGGGCCCCGGATTGGCGACCCCTGACGGCTTTGAGTCTCATCCTCTTTATAATGTTTTATGCGCCCTGCTTTGTTTCCGTGGTCTGTATTTCAAGAGAAAGCGGATCCTGGAAGTGGGGAGTCTTTTCGATTGTTTTCAACACGATGCTCGCTTTTTCACTGGCAACGGCGGTTTTTCAGTTGGGATCGCTGATGGGCTATTGAAAGCAGGTTACCATGTGGCAGAATATCGCTGTGGCCATAATTATTGTTCTGGCCGTCCTATTCACGGTCCGAAAGTTTTACCGCAGCTTCAAGCAAGCCGATAAGTGCGGCTGCAGTTCCGGCTGTCAGGGAGGAGAAGCCGGTGGCTGCTGCGGCACCCCGGGCCCACCCTTCCTTATTAACACTGGCAGAGATGACTGCAGCAAACAAGATCTCCTGTAATGCCCCTCCCAGTTGACTTTCACTTGATCGGATATACTCTTCGTTCGTAAACCTTCCAAAGTCACAGAGCTACGAAAAACGGCAGGTGTCACATCCGACTTGCGGAGAAAGGAGTCATGCTATGACCACACGAAACAGCGGTTCCAGGTTTACGTTCTTCTTCCCGGAAGCCCGGGTATTGAGCGATGCCGAAGTCGACTCAATCGCTCCAGACAAGAAACAGGCGGCTGAGAAGGCGGGTCAGCGAGGCATATGGTTGGAGATTGACTGCCCGGATCAATCTTGCATCAGCACTGATGGAAGAATCATCGTACCGGCTGCGGGAGTTGAGGCTAAAGAGAACAAAGGGGTCTGGTTGAATGTTTTCTGCCCCAACAACAGCTGCGAACTGCACGAAAACACGGCCCTGCCCTAAACCTTATTGGCCGGCGTCCGAATATCGTAAGAGTTAAAAAATCCTTCCGCCCTTCGAGATCGGTATTCTCGAAGGGCTTCTTTTTTAAAACTCTGTGGCTCTCCCTTGACCTGTGCTCAAGCACAGGCATTGTTGTGTATCGGGAGGGACAAAAATGGGTACACTTTCCATCGGACAGTTGGCCCAAAAAGCCAAAATCAACTCGGAAACCATCGGATACTATGAGCGCAGAGGGTTGTTGCCGGAACCACCTTGCAACAAAAGTGGACACAGACAGAATTCCGATCAGGGTTTTTTATGCGATAATTATTTTGCCGGCTCTCTGTGGTTTGACAGGGTTCGCTGAACCCTCCTTCGATGGGATTGAATATCGATTTCCGCTGGGCCAAATTCGTATTCCACTTTGCTGATCCCAGTGGCAACGAGAATGCGGTTTGGTCAGGCGTGAAGGCGTAATCGGTTTTTCAGCAACCCGGCGGATCTGACAGCCAAGGAACCGGGGGATATGTTTCGCTGCGCCACCGCCAGTTTACATCGATGATCACACCGGGTTCGTCTATTTGATAGAGCGCTTCGAAGGCCTTTCCAAGTACGGCGGCCTGTTGCGGGACATTGTTGGCTTCTCCTAACGGATGCCCAAATGGCCAACGTAAAAAAATCGATCGCGGTGGTGCGATCTCTTCGGTGTACTTGCGTACAATGGATATACTGATGGTGGCGACGCCGGTGGATTCGATAGCTCGTTGAATCAATCCAACGGATTGATTGCAGATGCCTCAGGCCGGTGTCAGCAAAACCACATCCACCTCGTCTTTTCCGAGTATCTTTGCCACTTGGGGAGCTGTCTGATTTTTCAACGTGTCGATATGGTGGCCATTGATGTGGCCCATGAAACTGATATGACGTTCGGCTAGGGCACCGATGCAGCCGGCAGCGGCCATCTCTTTGAGGCGAGTTATAGGAAAAACAATATTGATATCTCTATCGGCGTCGCGGTGATCGTAATAATCGTGGGTAATCGTGTAGTCGGTTTCTATACTGGCGGCATCGAGAATGCGATACGTCGGGTCGCCATAGGAATCAGCCATATTGAATGCGGGTTGCTCGCGGTGATGCAATCCGGCGGTAGTAACGACAGCGATCTTGGATTCATTCAGCGGTTTGCTCACCGGTGTCCATGGACTTTTGGCAAGTGCCAGGGGCTTAAATGACGCAATCAGCTTATCTGAGAGGTATGGCCAATAGGTCGTCAGTCGGGCAATCCCCTGATGAATGAGTCTTTTGATAGCGACAGGCGCTTCAAATCTGTTTGTTTTTCTCAACCGATGATCCCTTATTCAGCATTACATCAGATCGATGGGCGGAAGTTTCTCTTGGTACGATAATTCTTTCTTGAAAAAATAAACATGCCGTAGAGCTGGGCAGTCGTCGTGTCAAAATCGCAGGGACGGAATACCGAACAGCGGATAATTGCGGTCAACTTCGAAATCAACAAATGTCAT
Organism: uncultured delta proteobacterium; assembly: GCA_963792945.1. Lineage (GTDB taxonomy): Bacteria > Desulfobacterota > Desulfobacteria > Desulfobacterales > SG8-13 > JARFQH01. The sequence goes on from CAWBYM010000004.1 coordinate 68,331, forward strand.
GAACATCATCTGGCGCGAATTCATCATAATTTAAATGTATTGGCTCAATAGGCCATTTCGTCGAGAATTTAATGAAACTTCGCGGCGGACGGGCCAGACAGAAAAATCTGCTTTTCCTTTGAATCCCCCCCCACGTTGCCATCGTCTGTGTATAAAACCCAGGCATACGCGGGATCGTAAGCACTCGTTGTGGACGACCAATACCCTTCACCAATATTTTGAAAGGGATGGGCGATCGGCAGCGCCGGATTGATTTGGCTGTGGCTGATCAGACTGAACAGCTCACGCCGATCCGGCAGCCGCCAGTCGTCATGTCCGTGAATGCATAACGCATTCAATTGTTCGACATATTCAAAAGCTTCCCGCCACGTCTGGGGAAACTCAGCCGGCGTGGCATTTTTCGTCCACATCAAGCCGCTGAGGTAATCTTTAACCACTGCCCCCTGCTCTTCGAACCGCGGTATTGGCCAGGTTCGTCCGGCACGGATTTCACCATCCTGTCCGGTTCCCGTGCAGCCGATCTCCTGCCCGCGGACATCATAGCAGCGAGTCTGATCAGTTTGATAAAGGGTCGAATATACGTTCACTGCATAAAAATGCGCTACCTGAATTAAGGGATAGCATTCATTGTGATTTCTATTGGCAGAAAAGAACCTTAATATTTTACCCTTAGAAAGAATGCAGGTCCAGGAATGATAGTGAATTTTTTGCTGAAATCAATTCTGTTCATTTCCTGATTGTCAATCATGGCAACCGTTGTTAATTTCTACCTGAAAAGCATTAATCGGCTTCAGTTTTATGCGGAAGTCAGATGCATTCATTCCGTTTGACTATGGCAACAGAGGGTCCGTATGAAGGAATTTGCAAAAATACTCAGCTTAGTATTTGCCGCAGGCTGTTTGGGTGGCCTGCTGAACAGTTTGGCCGTTTGGATTTTTGGCGAAATTGGCATCAGCTCTGCGGTAGGCGTAAAAATAGCGCCTCAACTCACCGCTTCTTGGTTGTATCCGCGCATTGTCTGGGGAGGGATTTGGGGGGCGCTTTTCTTGCTGCCGCTTATGCAGAAAAGTCTCTTGTACAGGGGTTTGGTCTTCAGCCTGGGACCCACTATCGTACAACTTTTCATCGTCTTTCCCAAAATAGCAAACAAGGGGTTTATGGGATTAGATCTCGGTATCCTCACGCCTCTCCTCGTCCTCGTTTTCAATGCCATTTGGGGTGTTAGTGCGTCAATCTGGTTGAGATGGGCTAACAAATAGTGTGGTCGGTTAACACCCCTCACTGGAGTGCAGGGCAAATTTCATCGCGCAGATAACCATTCAATCATTCCTAATTCTGACGCTCTTCCAGATAAGCAGAGTAGTGAAATGGTCAATCTGTCAGGCTCCCCATGACAGCTTGGAATCAACTTCTGCATCTCGCGAAATCCGAACTTTTCCCCTTCAAGTCAGGCGATAGGCCACTGTTCCCCCGGGATGCTTATACCATCCCGGGTCGCGGTCATAGCTCGCCAGGTGGTCCCGTATTTTTATGACCGTAAACATGCCCCCCATTTCGATGTTGCCGAAAGGTCCTTTTCCCATCATCATCGGAAGCGTATTTTTCGGTCCACCCATATGTGTGATGTGCTCGGAGTGCTCGGCCATGCCGGTTTCCCCCATGGCCATGTAGCCGGGTATGAGTGCTCGGATTTTTTCTTCCAGCTGCTGCTGGCTCGCCCCCAATGTGTTGGGAATTGCATGGCCCATCGCGTTCATGGTGTGGTGTGATTTGTGACAGTGAAAAGCCCAGTCACCGGGGGCATCGGCAATGAACTCTACATCACGGGTAGCGCCCACGGGTATCAGTGCGGTGGTTTCGGGCCAACGTGCGCTTGGCGGTATCTCCCCGCCATCGGTCGCCGTCACCCACATGGAGTGGCCGTGAATATGAATCGGGTGCTCGTCCATGCTCAAATTGGCCAGTCGAATCCGCACGCGATCGCCGGTCCTAACGACCAAAGGATCGATGGCCGGAAAAACCTTGCTGTTGAAAGTGAACATATTGAAGTCCAACATTACGGCCGGGTCGGGCCGGTATGTTCCCGGATGTACCGCCCAGGCATGCAGCATGATGGCAAAGTCCCGGTCGATGGAAGGCCCCACGTGTTCTTTTGGGTGAATGACAAAGACTCCCATCATCCCGACGGCCAGCTGCAGCATTTCGTCGGCGTGGGGGTGATACATAAAGGTGCCGTGCTGCCGCAGGGTGAACTCGTAAACATATGTTTCTCCAGGTTTGATGTGGGGTTGGTTAAGACCGCCCACACCGTCCATGCCGTTAGGCAGAAAAATCCCATGCCAGTGAATGGTGGTATGCTCCGGTAGTTTGTTTGTCACTAAAATGCGAACGCGGTCGCCCTCGAAGGCCTCGATTGTAGGACCGGGGGTTTGACCATTGTAACCCCAGCATTTGACAATCATCCCGGGTGCAAATTCACGCATCACTGGCTCGGCGATCAAATGGAATTCCTTCACACCATTTTTCTTTTTAAAAGGCAACGTGGTCCCATTGGGGGTTACCACATGTGGTGCCGATCGTCTTTTTCGAACCTTGTCGTGATGTTGTTTATGCGTATTCTGGGCATTAACCTGCGAGGGTCTCAACATGGCGACTCCGCCGGATAGGGCAGTGATGGCAGTCATTAACCACTGACGTCGCGTCAGCATCGCATGCTCTCCTTATTGTTTGTTATGGTGGGTTTCGCGAGCGTCTTTAGGATTCCCGCCCGGTTTTTCGGCTGGCGCCGTTGGCGGCAACAAGCTTCCGCCGGCAGCGGCTACTGGCAGTCGACCGCCCACTGCTTTGCGCAAATCAGCCCGAATGATATAGTAGTCTCTGACAGCCTCAAGGTAATTTCCATATGTATCAAACTCATGCTGCTTTGCCAGAAGCAAATCGAAGGCACCCACCAGCATGTAGTTGTACTTTTCCAGAGTCAGGGATACAATGCGCTCTCTCAGTGGCACAATAACTCGCTTGTAGTGATCGATCATAAATTTTTGCATGACCAACTTGCTCCGCAAGGTTCGAACTTCTGAGCGTATATTTACTGCCATTGCGGTGAGTTTGTTGACCTCCTGCCTTAACAGCGCTTCACCTTGGGCAATCTTTGCCTGGCGTTGATCAAACAACGGCAGTTCCAGCACCAACTCAGGGCCTATGACCCAGGTCCGATCGGGATCTCGCTCCGCGCTGACCCCAACGTCCAGGTCACCGATCCAGCGCCAGGTAACCGTCGTTCCCAGAGTTTGTGCAAGTACGTCGATATTTCTGCGCGCCGATTCAAGATCCAACCGGTTGGTGATCGCCAGGGTTTCCAGCTGCACCATGGGGATTTCCTGCATAGGAATATCCGGAAGCCGTGAGGGCAGTTGCCAGTCGATGTGCGTGCCCCACAGTCCCATCAAGCGAGTGAGCTGTTCTCTGGCGGTTGACAACAGAATATCACTCTCGGCCAGTCGCAGCCTCATCTCTTCGTATTGCCCTTGTTCATTCGCAAGGTTCAACTCGCTGATGTTGCCGGCTTCATAGAGGCGCCGCGCAAATTCGAGAGAAGCACCAGATGCCGCGGCGATCTGGGCGCGGACTTCCCTTATGTTGGCAGCTCCTTGAACTTCAAAATAGGCCTTTTCAACTTCCGAAACAATCGAGAGCACTTCGTATGCTACCATTGCCTTGGTCTGTTCGAATCGGGCTGCAGCTATTTTTTTGCGGGCAGGCAGCATGAGAAGATCCATGAAATTCTGGACGATTCCAAATTCGAGGTTGCTGGCAGCCGATGATACATCGGGAAATCGAATGCTTCCGAACACGATCGGGTTTTTAAGCAAACCGGCCTGAACCACCTCCGCTTGAGTCACCCCCAGTTCTTCATAGGTTGCCTGCAGCCGGGAATTGTTCAAAAGGGCGATCTGAACCGCCGAATCGACAGTCAGTTCCTTTTCCAGCAACGATTCGACGACCTGTTGAACTTCCCGATCTTCCGGCAGGCCCTGATTCCAGGACACGCGGTAGTCCATGCGTTCGTCGACCATCCGCTGCACGTCCTGGAAGCCGCCTTTGCGGGGTACCTGGGCGCACCCTGAAATGACAAACCCTATCACGGTGAAGATGATGCCTAATTTTCGGCCGTTGGCTTTCATTGCCCCGTCTCCATGTGATGATGATGAGGCATTTCAAGGGGAGGCCGATCAGCCTCTTTTCTTTCTTGCCCGGAGGGCTCCGAGTGACCGGCCGGCGATTCAAAAAGATCCCCGCGCGACTTGCGCCGGCCCGCTTCGCTTTCGTAGGGTTCCTGTGTTTGGGGGACGGCACTCGTCATTTCAGTGCCAAACGGGTCCGGCGGGGGGATGAACCGGGATTCGGAGGCTCCTGGATCAGCGGGATGATTCTGCGGCAGCTCGACCGGTACCGGGTTTCCGGCACAGCCGATCACCAGAGACAGACCCGCCATCAATAAGAAACCTTTTATAGCCATTATATCTGACCTCTGTTTTTATGGGGATGATGAAATGGATGAGGGCGCCGAGACCCAAATTTCGTAAAGACCCCGGAATAAAACAAAGACAAAAACCGCTCCGAAGAGCCCTCCCCCCGGAATATGCAGCCAGAAAAAAGCAGGAGAGATAAAGCCCTTCAGCCACATGGATGCGATGTCGATCCAGACTCCTAAAAAAGGAAGCGCAATCAGCCAGGCACGCAAGTTAGCTCCCATATCGAAAAAAACGACCACCGCGCCCATTAGGATGAAGATAGTGCTCATGCCGAAGAGGTGAATGTGGGTCCATTTCAGCTTCCAAACAAATTGTTCGCTTTTGTAGAATGGTTCTTGAAGCTTTTTAGGGGAGCTTTCCGGCAGGTTCGAAAATAGGTCGCCCCGCTCATCGCTCTTAGGGGGGGACTGAGGAGGTTTAGAAACCTCGGGATTCAACTCGGCTGATGCGAATTTCGGTATGATGTCGTGAATGACGATCTGCCCCAGGGCCCCGAACATGCCGACAGCCATCGTAAGCATAATCGCTGTCACGAGCACCTTAGCCGGCAGCGGAAAATGCCTCAGCGTTGGCCAGTTATGCATTTCATCGTTATTTCCCACCAGATTTCCTCCATAATTTAAAATTTGAAATGCACCCTTTAGGTTCAACCCAAACGTTTTGAGGCACCCGTTCGGAGACGGTCGCGTCAAGTCCTTCGCCAGCAAACCATCATAATGCTACTCGCCGGTAAAGTTAGAACCGGCATACTCTCCTTGTAGAGTAAAAAATATAAAGACCGATTTCGGGTCGCTCTCTGCGCGATGGAAGGCCACAACCACCTCCGTGTCGTTTCCCTTCTGCCGATGAGAGACTTCAACCCTTTCAAGACCGGTTTCCCAAGCTGAATCCAATTTTTGGCTGTCGATCAGCTTGTCGTACAGCTCAGTGGCTTTCTTTAGGGCGGCCAGATGAGTGAATTCGCCCATTTCGTGGGCTTTGCCTCCGTGGGCGAAGACAACTGCCGCTGCAAATAACAAAGTCAACGACATAAATAGAGTTATTCGAATGGAGTGGCCTCGTGTAGGTTTTGTATTATCACGAATCATTTGGTCTCTTCCATCTTCCTGATTCTTATTTCAAGTCGGCTGTGAAGAAAATATATTCGCAATTAATCACGGTTGTTGGGTTGTCGATACACTGCAGGAAAGCTCGCAGGCAACCGTGATGATTTGATGTGAACAAAATGCTCAACGGCTATTTGTATTTGCGGCATCAGTATCGTTAATCTGCAAGATTTAATCTGGATTTTTACATTTATACTTTCACGTAATAATTACGCATCATCCCCATATCTTCATGTTCCAAGTTGTGGCAATGGTAGAGGAACATGCCAGGGTAATCATCAAAGTTAACCAAGATTTTTACCCGTTCACCGGGCATAAGCAAAACAGTATCTTTCCACCCTTCATCCACATAGCCTTCGTGCATCACCCCACTACGCTCTATGACTCTAAACTGCTTTCCGTGAAGGTGAATGGGATGCGGCATATCCATCATGTTCATCATTCCACCGCCGGTATTATGGAATTCCCAAATCTCTTTTGAGCCTAATTGAACAATCTCGTCATCCGCCACACCTTCCATCTGAAACACTCGACCATTGATCGACCATTGCATATGCTGCATCGTGAGATAAAATTGCCGAGGGTTGGAATAGTTAGCAGCTTCATCTATTCGGAGGGGTGTAATTTCAGAAAGGTATTCCGGCAGCGACTGTTTTTTTACCACACGCTTTGAAACTTTAATTTTGCAGACAGTAAAGCCAGCACCGTTTGGAAGGCTTTGATTCTGACTCATTCCTCCGCCCATCATCATTCCGCGTCCCATCCGTCCACTACCCATTCCTCCAACGTCGAAAGGAAGGTTTATTAGGGATGTCTCAAAATCGATCGGACTGTCACTAAAATCGGCCCAGATCTCCAACCTTTCCCCAGGGCTTAAAAACGCATACCGTCGGAAGACTGGCCTTTCCAATAATCCACCGTCCGTACCGATGATGGTAAGGGGGCGGCCGTCTTTCCACGCCAGTTTGTAGATTCGAGAGTTGGAGCCGTTTAACAGGCGTAAACGGTAGGCACTCGTCGAAGCCGGCAGGGTAAAATCAACCATACCGTTAACCATTATCCAATCGCCCAAAAACCCGGTCATCTGCTCCATCCTGTGACCTGAGGTGTATACGAGCTGATTGTCCGGATCAAACGTGCGGTCCTGCAACACCAGGGGAATATCATATTCACCATCGGGCAAGCCCACGGCCTGTTCTTCCTCATCGGAAACAAGAAAAAGGCCTGCCAGCCCTTTATAAACCTGTGGTCCCGTTCTACCGTGGGGATGGGGGTGGTACCAATACGTACCGGCTCTGTTATTGACCTCGAACTCGTATAAGTAAGATTGTCCTTGTGGAATCACGTCGCGCGGATGACCGTCCATAATCGCGGGGACATGGAGGCCATGCCAATGCACAATAGATTCTTCCGGGATTGAATTGTAAAAACGAATTCGTATTTTCTCTCCCTGATGAACTTTTATGATCGGGCCAAGATAGCTTCGCGGGAGCTCGATCACCCGGTTTTTATCGCCTTCATGCACAATCGCATGGTACTGCCAGACCCGTGTGGGATCTCCTGGGAAAATAGTTGCCTCACCAGGTCGCGCTGTGAGTGAAATATCAAGGTCAGGGTTAAATTCCGTTCCCGGATTCGTCTCTTGATTTTGACTTGCAAGCGAGTCCTTTAATAGGGGCCAAGCCCCACCTGTTAACATACCCAGCGTTCCGAATCCGGCCAGTTTCAGAAACTGTCTTCTGTTATTTCTGCCTTCATTCCATGAGTCCGTATTTTTCTTCTTCATTTTTAAATCCCTGAAAATTCTATTAAAGTATGTCTTTTTTCATGGTTTCAAATTCATCCTGGGAGATTTCTCCCTTGGCATAGCGCTCTTTGAGAATATCAATCGCTTTAGGGCCCACGCTTACACCAGAATGCCCTTTACTGCTCGTGTTCTGAATTAGCCACCGAATCAGCGACACAAGGCCGACAATAATCAGGCCCCAGAATATAATCATAAAAATCATACCAAACCATCCCATTCCCCAACCGTCCATCATCCAACGCCCCATGTGCCAGTCATTGTATCGGCCTGATTGGGCCAAAGTGGGATTTGGTAAAAATAAGTTGCCTGGTATCAACACGGATAAGGACCCTGCCAACACTGTCCGGAATCTGTATTTGTCTTTCATTTTTGCACCCTGAACAAGATCGCCAAATGCCTAAAATAAGCCGGAATTTGAGCATCTTCACAAGATCACAGAACTATTGTTATTGGTTTTACCTGGCCGTATAATAATTTTGAAATGAACGGGGCGACTATTGCCGCCCCCTTACAAGTGCTCACTGCGCCTTTAGATTTACCACCTGCAGTTGTAGCCGCCACTATTGGGCCCATAGCCCATCATTGGGCCATATCCTCCATAGCTACGGTTATAATTGGGTGCTGATTTTCTGGCCTGAAGTTCATAATCCAGTCCTTTCTGATCGAGGTCAGCTTGAAGCTTGGAGATTTCACCTTGCAGACTCGATGCTTTGGCGATGTCCGGATTGTCTTTGGCCAGCTCGCTTCTCAGGGCAAGTTCTTTTTCGTAAAGTTGTTGCCTGGTATTTTCAGTCGCTTTGAAGAATTCAGCACGCTGTTGATCCAGTTTTGCGATCTCCTCACTTGATAGGTTGCCAGTGTATCCTTCTTGGCCATACCCATATCCACCCATTTGATTCCAACCCGGACCCATCATGGGCCCCATCATATGTCCGTATCCCCGGCCCCAACCGGCAATCGACAGGGTGGTCATGCCAAAGATTGCTAAAACTGTTAGTATCATTATTCCTTTTGATTTCGCGTTCATTGTTTACCTCCATAGGTTTTAGTTGATGTTTCATATGACGGTCATGTTACCTATGACGATTTTCACAATCATGATTTGTTGTCATCAGGATTGAAAGGGGTGGAATGAAATCCCTTATGCATGAATACATGCATCAGCGGGCACAACAGAATCAGCAGAAAGTATGCGGAACTGCCTATTATTCCTGTCCATGAAAGATACATCAAAAGAACCAGTGGAACAGCACAACCGAGAAGCATGAGCAAGGCGTGATTCTGTTTGAGTGATTTCAACGAGAATGATTCGATAAGCCGCCTCGTATTCATTTATAGATACCTCTGTGTTATGAGTAGATTGTATCTACCCTTTAGGTTAAACTCGTGTATCAATGGCAGCTCGGCGTTTTGCCGCTGGTGGCTTTGGTCAAGCGGTCCAGGTATCTCTGCCAGACGCCTTTGCGTTTATTCTTTCCAGTGGAAACCAGATACTTTTGCGGTTGATTTTCAAAGGCCTTACGGCACGATTCAGCACAGAAGAAATAGGTGTGGCCATCAAAATCGACTGCTTTAACCTTCGTTTTTTGGTCCACAGTCATACCGCAGACCGGATCCACATTTTCTATACGCGTCTTATCGGTATTCATTTGCCACCTCCTTATTATTGAAAGGTTTACGAAAGAAATCCGCTATGGTTCAAAAAGGAGATTTCTGCCGAAATGATTACTCTTGACTATGTTATCTGCATATAGCATGCCAAAGTACCACGTAGTGGTAGTGAGACGGGTGGGCACAGGCCAGATCGGGAACGAAGCGGACGTGGAGAGCTGTTAGGGTTCTTTGGAAAGGTGGGTGAGCGGGTAGTTTGTACCCACTTTTTTAGAATATCAATTTAGGCGGTGCGTATAAAATACACACCTTAATAAAACGGCTTTAATTGCCACTATCGAGGATTACTTCAATGCTAATCGGAATCCAACTTTAGTGGATTTTTCCTGTCTACGGGATTTGAATCGGTTTTTCCAACTACTCCGCGGATCAACCATCAAGGGTCCGGAGGATACGATTCTCTGCGCCACAGCAAAATCACTAGCGGCTATCATGTGGAGACGACGTAACGATTGAATGACCCGGAGGGTTCATCATAATATCGGTAAGGATTTCTTCCCACTGTGTAAATTGGATCTATCTGGATATTTTTCCTCTTTATCCTCAAGGCCGAAGCTGAATCATCCGACAAGCAGCAACTTGAATGCGATGGCAATCAGGAGAAGACCCCCAAAAATTTCCATATGTTGTGTAAGCCTGCCGGAAAGTTTTTTACCTAATTTCATGGCCAGCCAGGTCATCGCGGCTGCCGTGATGCCGATCCACACCGCCATCCAAAAAAAGCTTTGCCCCAGAATACCGATTCCAAAACCGACTCCCAGGGCGTCGATACTTGTGGCCAGGGAAAGCATCACCAAACTCATGCCTTTTGTGGGATCGGGGCATGATACCTTTTCTTCACCAGACAGCATGCCTTCTCGAACCATTTTGGCACCGATAATAAAAAGGAGGCCGAAAGCAATCCAGGTTCCCCATCTTTGAGCCCAGTCAATGAGATAATTGGCGGCCATCCAACCAATGAGGGGCATCATGAACTGAAAGAGACCGAAATGAAACGACAGCCGGAAGACTTGGCGGGGTGAACCACAGCGCGTACCGACGCCAAAACCGACGGCAAAAGCATCACAGCCGAGCGATATGGCGATCAATCCGATCTCGGTGACGTTCAGGCTCAATGATTATCGTTCCGAATGCCTGTTTGCTCAGACACGAATGATAATGATGGTAATGTTGTCCTTGCCGCCGTTTTCCAATGCCGTCTGCAGGAGTTATAGGGCCGTTTGCTTCGGAGGAAGTTGGCGCATGAGTATGTCTTCAATCGTATTGACTGGAACCAAACCGTGAAGTCCGTCGGATGACAATAGGAAACAGTCTCCATGCGCGATGTTTAGTCTGCCGATTTCGATCTCTTCCAGGGGTTCCTGGGTACCCAAGGCCCGTGTGAGCATGTTTCGCAGCGGGTGATAAACCGCCTCATCCGGGGATAATTCACCCTCCTCGATCATTTCCTTGACAAAAGTATTGTCGCTTGTCAGCTGATTCAACCGTCCGTCGCGGAACCGGTAAATTCGGCTGTCGCCCACATGGGCCGATACGGTAAAATCGCCTGCGAATACAATCGCCGATAGTGTGGTTCCCATGTGTTCGCATTCCGGATCCTCGATGGCCGCTTGCTTTATTTTCCGGTCTATCGAACGGACGAGACCCTCGAGCTGTCTTAAATGGAATCAATCAGATTCATGTCTTCACCTAGTGTTACCGTTATTTCAATGGTAAGATTGTCCGGAAGCCGACATCTTCGAATCCTTCCCAGGGCGACCGGTCAACCGGAGGTTCTTCCGCTATTGTGGACGCCCAACCGATCTCGCGGGCCCTGGTGCTGGCAGCGGAGCTTTTGTATTCACCCGTCCACTCTTTCAGCTGCATACCAAAATCGATCAGCGGCATTGACACCGCTGACTGAGAGCCATTTCCCGAATGCGTCAATGAACCAGGTTCGGGATTGTTTGCCTGGCCCATCATTTGTGCGTGGATGTTTTGATTTTGAGGGGGCTCGTCCTGCGGGGTGGAGGAAATATTTTCCGGCATTCTTTCTTTGAGCCACTCAGCTGCAATGAGCCACTCGGCCGCTGTCGGCAATCTTTTACCATAGTGACTGGCATAGGCATGGGCGCCATAAAAGGATACACGGACCACTGGTTTCGGTGCATATGCCGCTTCTCGCAGGTGAAATCGACCGTCTCTGTAAAAAATCTGTTCATAGGGTGCTGTCCCTGGACCCAGGTACGCCCATATTTGATCACCGTTGCGAACAACGCCATCGGAAACAATTAATTGGTCTTTTAGCTCATTGAGAAATTCAATAAAATGATGGTTGGTTACTTTTTCCCGGTCTAAATAAAAGGGGGCCGGTGAAGGCTCATCACTATTTTGAGTTGCCCCCGATTCGATCAGGATCATTTTACGGGCGTCTTGACCCCGGATTTCATTTTTCAGGGTATCAGGTCCAGATTGCGGCTGAGAGGCGGCCGGCGCTACTTTTTGAATCGCCGCTTCATCATTCGAACGGTTGAAAAATCCGGGATTGCCCAACAAATGATATAGCGTCATAGCAATCAAGTCGATAAAGACAAAGCCGGCACCAACCCGTGTCCAGACGTGAATGTTGGTGCGCTGCGGAGGTATTTTTGCATCGGCTTGATTGTCGGTGAGATATTTGAAATTGTCTAAAACCTCCTTGATCGCCAGCGTGAGTTCTTCAACGGACTGATATCATAAATCTGGAGGATGTTCGCGTGCCGGATCTGGGCCATGGTTTGTACTTCCCGACGGAGCCGTTCGAGCATCGCCGTCTTTTCTTCGGGATTGTCCTCGAAACTCTCGAGCAGTTCTTCTGAGATGATTATAATGGCCACATCCCTGTTGAGGTTGAGCTGATGGGCACGGTAAACCTCACCCATCCCGCCCTTGCCGATGCGCTCGATCAGCACCCATTTTTCATCGAGGATGTCACCGGTTTTAAACAGCGGATGAGAATCCGGTTTTTCCATAGTACCGCCCTCACTTCCCAAGCGATCTTTCAATCCCACTTCATCCATAATAATACCTTAATAATACCTTGGGCACGGATGGGAACATGCGTTCTCATATTTGTTCAGTTATCGGCAGTGACTGTCGAAAAAAGGTCCAGCGTATTTCTGTTATTGTTCTGGACGATAAATAGTGTTTTGGCTCTATCCACAGCAAGCGGCATTCGGGGTTGTATTGATGCTGGTGGCGCTCTTAACTCCAGTTGTTTTTGCACGCTCGATGACCCGTGTGATCTGGGGGACGAGCTTCGGGCCAAAACTCGCTGACTTTGAGATGGCCATGGTCATCATAAAACCAAGGGTGAGTCCAAACAGGCCCACCAAGATGGCAGCACCGGTTTCACCTATCTGCCACTCGTTGCCCACACTGGCGCCGATAAAAGCCCCGGCCATCAGCCACAAGACCGGGATGATGTAAAGGAAAACGGCGCCGGTCCAGAGCGCGGATTCCTTAAGATAGATCGAAACCACGTCCCCTTGATCGGCCCCAATGGGGTTTTTCACCATAGCGACCATTTTGGCGCTGGTTAAACACGACCGGCATCCATGCGAATGCTCGCACCCTCCGCAGGCGTTGCTGCGGTCGGTGACGACTTCCGCCATGCCATTGTCAAAAGTGTGGAGAACCAATCCGTTTCGTTCGGCCATTATATTCACCTCCTCTTATGCGATCTTGGCTTTGTATAGACGCAGGCTGTTTGTGACCACCGAAATGCTGCTCACGGCCATGGCCAGGGCCGCGAGAATGGGGTGAAGTTGTTGCAGCATGATCGGCAGCGTCTCTATCGGCGCCAATACACCCGCAGCCAAGGGAATCAGAATAATGTTATAGACAAAGGCCAGAAAAAGATTCTGATGCACCGTACGCATGGTTTTCCGACTGATGAGGATGGCCCTTGGAATGCCTGCCAGACTGCCGCTCGACAGAATCACGTCGGCGGTTTCGATGGCGACATCCGTACCTGTACCGATGGCCATGCCCAAATCGGCCTGGGCCAGGGCCGGTGCATCATTGATACCGTCACCCACCATGCCGACCCGGGCGCCGGTCGCCTGAATTTTTTTGATCTGCTCCGACTTCTCCTCCGGCCGGACCTCCGCGTATATGTCGTCGATATTGACCTTGGCGCCAATGGCGTTGGCCGTATTGACGTTGTCTCCCGTGAGCATCGCTACCTTGAGACCTTGTTTGTGAAGCATCTTGATGGCATCGGCCGATTCGGGTTTGAGCGTGTCGGCCACGGCGATGAGACCGATTAAGCAATCATCCGCTTCGACGACCATAACCGTTTTGCCCTGCTGCTGGATCTCTTCGATCCGGTCCGAAACAGAATCCATTCCAGTTCCGGCGGCGTCGAACCACTTGGGTTTACCGATCCGTATCCGTCGATTGTCGATGACGGCTTCGACCCCTAATCCGCCGTGGGCTTTGAAGTTCAAAGGCTCCCAAAGTTCGAGGGTTTTCGCCATGGCGTCCTTGACGATCGCTTTTCCCAGCGGGTGTTCGGAGCCCCTTTCCGCGGACGCCGCCAACTGCAATAGCCGGTCTGAATCAATGGATTCGGCAGCCAATGAGATAATGCCGACAACCGCCGGTTTTCCCTCGGTTATGGTGCCGGTTTTGTCCAGAACGATGGCATCCAGTTTTGTCGCATTTTCGAGTGCCTCTCCCTTTTTAAACAGGATGCCGTTCTCTGCACCCTTGCCGGTGCCGGCCATGATTGCCGTGGGTGTTGCCAACCCCAGTGCGCAGGGGCAGGCGATCACAAGCACGGCCACCATCCGGATCATTGCCGGGACGAACTCACCGGTGAGCAGCCACCACAAACCAAATGTCACTACGGCAATCCCGATCACAGTGGGTACGAACACCCCCGATATTCGGTCAGCCAAAGCCTGAATCGGTGCCTTGCTCCCCTGGGCCTCCTGTACGAGCTTGATGATTTGGGCCAGGGCGGTCTCTTTGCCCACCCGCGTGGCCTCGAAACGCAGCATGCCTTCACCGTTGATCGTACCACCCACAACGATATCGCCGGGCTGCTTGTCAACCGGCAATGGCTCGCCGCTGAGCATTGATTCGTCAACGGCCGAGTTTCCCTGGAGAACAGTTCCGTCCACAGGTATCTTTTCACCGGCACGCACGATCATGATCTGTCCCTTTTTCACAGCTGTCAGCGGGATTTCCTTTTCCACGTTGTCTTCAAGGACCGTGGCGGTTTTTGGCTGGAGTCCGATCAACTTGCGGATGGCACCGCCGGTTTTGCCCTTCGTCCGGGCCTCGAGCATCTTGCCCAGCTTTATCAGGGTGATGATGACTGCCGAAGTTTCGAAATATACATGTGCGCCCAGACTTGGGAAAAGAAGCACACCGAGGGAGTAAAAGTATGCCACGGATGACCCAAGAGCGATAAGGACATCCATGTTGGCACTGCCATTGCGAAGGCTCTTGTAACCACCGGTGTAATAATCCCAACCGGTGTAAAACTGAACCGGAGTCGCGAGAAGGAAGAACATCCAATTGACCCAAGCGCCATGGATCCACGGGCCCGCAAGCCCGAAATCGCGCGCCATGCTCAGCAAAAAGAGCGGGGTGGCAAAAAGGATACCGACGATAAACTTGCGCGTCTGATCTTTGATTTCTTCCTCACGGGCGGCCTGCTCTGCATCGGCAGCATCGGGTGCATCTTCTGCCGCAATAGCGCCATATCCAGCCTTTTCGACGGCAAGTACGATGTCGTTGACATCTAACAGCCCCGGCAGGTAGTCGACTCTGGCTCTTTCAGTCGCAAAATTGACCTCGGCTTTTATGACGCCCGGCAGCTTTCGGTTCAGCGCACGTTCGACGTTAGCGGCGCAGCTGGCACAGGTCATTCCGGTAATCGGAAGTTCTGCGTGAGCGATGGCCACCCCGTATCCAGCCCCTTCGATACCGTCGACCAGGTTTTGGATATCCAATCGATTAGTATCGAAGGATATCACGGCCTGTTCCGCGGCAAAGTTCACATTTATTTCACCAATACCCGGTAATTTGCCGATCGAGCGCTCGATATTTTGAGCACAGTTGACGCAACTCATACCGGTTACCGGCATTGTTATGGATTTAGTCGACATGACGATTTCCTTTTTAATTATTTTGGCGCAACCGGCACAGGTCATTCCATGTATGGTGAAGGTCGCCCGAGTATGGTCGAGAAAATGTTCACTAAGTGCGCCCAAAGTTGGGCGTACTTCCTTGCGGGAATGAGCGTTACAGCAGTCAGCAGTTAAGGGATTTTCTATTTCACCTTTTAGGTATTCTGATTTCATATATCGTCTCTTTATTATGAAATGGGTTGTCATTAACCAAAGAAATGCACAAATTGTACCACAATGTGGCATATAAAGTTAACAATTCGTATTAATGACTAATTTATATTTTATTTTGTAAGCTTGATAGAGTTCGTGTTTTGAAGCCGGGTAAAATATACCCGCTCAGGGAACCCTTTTGGGATAGGCGCGAAAAAAATGCACAGTTGTAAAGGGAAGAGATGACAGTATCAAAGCGATGGTAAGGTGCAGAAATAAAATCAGTGGATTCGAAGCGCGGCGCGGTGAAGATTGTTTCTTGTCTTCGGTGATGATGTAAAGGAGAATGATATTAAGGAGGATTATCCCGTTAGGGGGTCATTTTCCTGTGACAAGAAAGTCAATTCCGACTTTTCGGCGTCACATTGACGCTAGTCATCATACCGGCTTCCGCATGAGATTGGATGTGGCATTGAGACATCCAAATGCCTAGCTCAGTCGGCACAAGGCCGACAACGACGGATTCCCGGGAACCCAGAAGGACGGTATCCCTCGTAAAATTCTCTGGTTCAAGCTTTCTCTCCGGCTTTTACCGGGTCTTGGGTGACGCCTGGGACACCGCCCATAGCGTTTTCGATAATCAATCCGTGCCAATGGATGCTTGATGGCTCGTGCAGTTTGTTGATGAATTCGACCTCGATGGTTTGACCCTCCTTGTGACCCTCCTTGCCGCGAATGATGGGGCCGGGTATAGAGCCGTTGTATGTCCAGACCGAGGTTTGCGAGTCGAAAAAAGGAAACTGATGTGATGATGGTTCTGCCTTTAGCTTTAACTTTTGTGCACTGACTGCCGATACCGGCGCTGAAAAACCGATAACCATCAGCAACAAGATAATTTTTACGATGATTTGCATATCAATCCTTTATTAACATTTTGATCTTTAGGTTTTTTTTAGTCTGCCGGCGAGAGATTACCCAACACTCATTAATCACCCATTTATAAATTACAATTGCGCGTTTGGTTCCTGCCTACCGTAAGGAGCCGCTGGTAATATCGATACAGGGAGGTGATGGGCTAGAATCTCAGGCTTGGAATACCGAACAGAGGGTAGACCCGGTCGACATGACCGATACCCAGCCCCAGGGTGTCATTGCTGCAGAATATTTGGGGCGCATCGAAGAAATCGCCGTAGCCATATGGGGCGACATCGAAGTCGGCAAATGTCATGAACATCATCTGGCGCGAATTCATCATGGCGGCGTAATGCGGGTGGGTGATGAACACGAGTTGAAACCCTTCCGGGCCGCAACCGGTGTCTTTCAGGGCTAACCGTTTACGGAATTTGGCAACCGTTAAATACTGAAACCGCTCCCCGTGTCTGAATTTCGAGAAGTAAAATCCTTTGGGCCTCGGGGGCGCAGCCGGGCGAAGACGTAAATGTTCGCTATGGTCGAAATCAATATATTCGCACTGCCAGGTTTTCGGCTTTCTCCGTTTGACAGCAAAATCCCAGGCGCATCGTCCGGACAACGCGGCATCGGAATGGCCGTGACCGTCATCGCCAAAACCATAGGACAAAATGACGCCTGAAAATCCGTCGCGACGGTCGGCTTGCGATATCTCCGGTTCGGGCCCGATCGCCTCGAACTCAGCGATAGCAATACCCAGGTCCATCTTGTGGTTTGCCTTTTGCCATGCCTTGACCTGAGCGCCCCGGGGCAGTATTCCGCGTTGCGGATTACTGGTGGTTTTTCGAAAGAAGGATTTCATTGATAGGGTGCCTGTATTGGCATGCGGCTGGTAATTTGAGCCCTAAAGAGAAGCGTGTTCGGTTTTTTCAATGATCTCCTGCTGGTGATACGAATCGAGGTCAACAAAATAGTCACTGTAGCCGGCGACACGGACGAGTAAATCCCGGTAGTCATCCGGCGACGCTTGGGCTTTTTTGAGCGTTTCGGTATCCACGATATTGAACTGGATGTGGTGCCCGTTCAGTCGAAAATAGGTTCGGATGAGGTGGGTTAGATTGCTGATATCCTTTTCTGTTGCCAGAAGATCCGGCAAGAAACGTTGGTTCAGCAGCGTTCCGCCCGATTTTATCTGGTCCATTTTACCCAGAGATTTAATGACGGCGGTCGGCCCATGACGATCGGCGCCATGGGATGGAGACGTTCCGTCGGAAATCGGTTTTTCCGCCAGCCGGCCATTGGGTGTCGCTCCCAGCATCTTGCCAAAATAGATGTGGCAGGTGGTTGACAGCATGTTCAGGTGATACAGCCCTCCCTTGGTATTGGGTTTTCCATCGATAGCGTCGAATAGAGATGCGTACACCCGTTGCATGAGATGGTCGGCCCGGTCGTCGTCATTGCCGAAAAAAGGTGTTTTATTTTGCAGCCGGAGCCGAAGCACTTCATGACCTTGGAAATTGCAGTCCATGGCCGTCAGCAGCTGATCCATCGTTAGTGTGCCTTGATCGTATACATGGGTCTTTATGGCGGAAAGGCTGTCAGTGATCGTACCGATACCACAATACTGGATGTAGTTGGTGTTGTAGCGCGGTCCGCCATTGTAATAATCTTTTCCCTTGGCGATACAATCCTGGATGACAACGGACAGAAGCGGCGCCGGCATATGGGAGGCAAACATCTGTTCGATGTAATTGTTAACGCGAATTTTCAGCGCGACGATGTGGTTTAACTGCCGGACGAATGCGTCATACAATTCATCGAAGCCAGTGAATACCTTGGGGTCGCCGGTCGCCAAACCGATTTTTAGGCCGGTCATCGGATCGTTTCCGTTATTTAACGCCAGCTCGAGGATTTTGGGCACGTTCAGGTAGCCGGTAAGGATGTAGGCCTCCTTGCCGAACGCCCCTGTTTCGATGCATCCGCTGCAACCGCCTTCACGGGCATCTTCGATCGTCTTACCCACCCGGAGCTGTTCCATGATCACTTCATCGGTATTGAATACCGATGGGTATCCGTATCCTTTGCGGATTACACGGCAGGCCGTCTTTAAGAAACGCTCCGGGGTCTTGTCACTGATCTGAACGTTGCATTGAGGTTGAAGGAGGTGCAGCTCATCGATTACCTCCAAGGCAATGTAGGATACCTCGCTGACCCCACCATTGCCGTCCCTTTTCACTCCGCCCAGGTTGATGTTCGTAAAGTCGTTGTAGGTTCCACTTTCTTTGGCCGTGACGCCGGCCTTTGGCGGCGCCGGGTGGTTGTTGAATTTGATCCAGAAACAGCTAAGGAGTTCTTTGGCTGTTTCACGATCGAGGTTCCCGTCGGCGAGCCCTTTTTCATAAAAGGGTGCCAGGTGCTGATCCAAGTGGCCGGGGCTCATGGCATCCCAGCCATTGAGCTCCGTTATGGTGCCGAGGTGAACGAACCAGTACATTTGCAGCGCTTCCCAAAAATTCCCTGGGGCATGGGCGGGTACTCTGCAGCAAACCCGGCTGATTTGCATTAATTCCTTTTTGCGGTCTTCATTTTTTTCGGATTCTGCCAGTTTTTCCGCCAGGTCGGCATGTCTCTCGGAAAAAGTAATCGCCGCATCGCAGGCGATATCCATCGCTTTCAGCTGATCGGCTTTGCCGGCGGCTTCCGGGTCGTTCAGATAATCGAGTGCAGCAAGGCTTCGGGCGATATCCTGCTTGAAATCGCGCATTCCCTTGGTGTAGATCGTACCATCGAGAGTCGTGTGCCCGGGGGCCCGTTGCTCCATGAATTCCGTAAACAAGCCGGCCTTGTAAACAGTGGACCAGTCTTCAGGGACTTGGCCAAAGACACGGTCCCGCATACTTCTGCCTTCCCAGTATGGGAGAACCCTCGTTTCATATGTATTGATGTCGGCTTCCGATATCCTAAACGGGGTCATTTCACGAGCGTTAAGAAAATATTTAGATCCTCCGCGGTGTGGCAGTTCAGTTCCGGAAAGGTCGATACCGATTTTGGCGCCGGACCGCGCTCGCCGACAATGAGTTCATCTTCACCGATATAAATCGTCTTTTTTTCACAGAGATATTTAAAGAACAGCGCCCGCATGACCGGCGGCGAGTGTTTTCCAAAGTGAGTCTCATAGAATTCAGTCTCCAGAATGGCCCGCTCGATCGATATACTGGGGACGGCTTCGAAACTGAGTTGCCGCAGTCTTTTGATTCTGGCATTCATTATTTTTTAACCTCCCAACGCTACTTCGAAACCAAATTTTTCGAGTCGGCTTTTTGCTTCTGCAAGGACCTCCCGCGAAGGCAAGGGGACATTTTCCGTGCCGTGCGACATGTTGAAATGGTTGTATTTGCCTTTTTGAAAATCGTGATACGGTAAGATATCCACTTTTGTGATATTCGGCAACCGATTGAGAAACGATCCGGTGCGCTCCAGGTTCTCCAAGTCGTCGTTGATGCCCGGGATAAAAGGGATCCGGATGACGATATCACCTCCCCGTTCTGCCAGAAGCCTCAGGTTATCAATAATCAAATGATTGGACACGCCTGTGTATCTTTTATGTTTTTCGGAGTCCATCATCTTTAAATCGAAAAGAAAAAGGTCGGTATGTTCCGCGACCCTCATCAAGGCTTCAAGACTCGTATATCCGGTGGTGTCTACGGCCCTGTGTATCTTTTCCTTGCCACATAATTTGAGTAATTCAAGCAGGAAGTCAACCTGAAGCAGTGGCTCACCGCCTGAAAATGTGACCCCTCCGCCGGATGTTTCGTAGAAAGGGGTGTCTTTTATGATTTCACTGAGAAGCGCTTGTGTGGACATCGATTTACCGACCTGTTCACGCGCTTCGGCCGGGCAGATTTCCGTGCAGGCAAAGCAGTTCTTGCATGGTGAGCCGGAAGGAATCACTCCTTCCGAGTCAAGGCCCAGCGCCTTCTCTGGGCAGTTTTCGACGCAGATCCCGCAGCGGATGCATCTTTCCTTTTTGTAGGCCACAAAGGGAGCTGGATCGATTCCTTCGGGGTTGTGGCACCATTGGCAGGCGACGGGGCACCCTTTCAAGAAGATAGTGGTACGGATACCGGGGCCATCATGAATGGCGTACCTTTTTATATCGAAGATGATACCCGAATCAGACATGTTTCTGTGGTTTCCGTGGCAACTTAATGCGGAACAATGACCCAGAGTCAAGTTTAGAATGGACCGATATGGTGCCGCCGTGTTTGAGAATGACCTTTCGGGTGACGAAGAGGCCAATTCCGGTTCCCTGGTTTCCCTTTGAGGAACTAAACAACCGAAATATTTTGCTTGCGTGTTCTTCTTCCAGGCCAGGCCCATTGTCGGAAATTTCGAAAGTCACGGTGGTAGCATTGGCGCGTGTCGTAAAACGTATCCAGTGGGACATTTTGCGGGTATCTTCAATGCAGGCTTCCATAGCATTTTCGAGTATATTTATCAGCGCCGCGCGAATTTTTTCCGGATCGATGGAAAAATACCCCAGATCTTGAGGAAATTCCGTGATGAACTGAATGTTGGCAGCCTTGATACGGTTTTCCAAATGAATAACAACGTCTTTTGCAAAGCGCCAGATTTCCACGGATTCAATTTCCAGATCCCGTTCTTTGGAGTAGTAGAGAATATCCAGAACCAGCTTGCGAATTCGGTCGGCCATGAGTTTGGTGACGTCCAGACCCTCTTCGATCTGAGCCGGTTTGTTGCGGTAGAAGCCCGATTCAATCAGATAGAGGCTTGCATTGAGTCCTGTCAGACACCCTCTTAGGCTATGTGAGATGGTGCCAACCATGAGGCCCAGCGTCGACAGATTGTCTTTCATTTGATGGAGATTGGTAACGTCCATAAAATAGCCCAGAACGGCCCTTTTGTTTCTGTATATGACCGATGTGACCGTTTCCATGACCCAGTGCGTGGCGCCCGATTTATCGTGCACGCAAAACTCATACGGTGTAAGGCTGACGCCTTTCAGCATGGAGATGGCATTTTTACGCACATGCTCGCGATAATCCTCATGGACCAGTGATATGGAGGCTTTGTTTATCAACTCCTTCTTGCTGTAACCGGTAATGCTGACAAATTGTGGATTGACGTAGGTGAATTTTCCGTCCTGAACAATATAGCTGCCGATAAGAGCGGTGTTTTTGCTTTCGATGAGTTGCAGTTCGGAGAGATTTTTTTGAGTGGTGTCGCGAATAAAACCTTGGACGGCAACGGGATTTCCGTCCGTGCACCGCAATACAATCCAACGATCATGCAACCACCGGATCGTGCCATCCGGATAGAGGACCCTGTATTCAACCTCGCCTTCTTCATGCCCCTCGGTCAATGATGCCTTCAGGCTTTCGAGTGCTCGTTGCCGATCTTCCGGATGGATGACCTGAAAAATTTCTTGAGAGGTTGTCGGAGTGCCGGATTCATTATCTATATGGAAAAACGCTGAAAATTTCCGATTGTGAAAGAGGAATCGACGCGTGGCGATATCGTAATGGTAAACGGCATCCTGGGAAAAGTCAGCCAGTCGCCTGAAGTCATCAAATAACAACTGACCGGAATCACTTTTTGCTGATGTCGGTTTATTTTGTGTTTCAGTCATCCAAATTATGTTCCACAAAGCTAGTGAGTGCCGATTCTTGAACGGACAAATCCACGTCGCATTCCTGCGGCAGAGTGCTGGTAAACATACGTAAAATATGACAAATTAGCAAAGCCGAATATGAATGTCAAAGGATAGGAGTTTTAAATAACAATATGAAATAACACGAATATTGTTTTGTTTCGGCTGGTTTGGGTCGCCAAACACTTCGGTCGATTTGTCAAAAAAGAAGGTATCAAAATTAAAAAGGTGCGGTATTCGTTTAAAATAGCACACCTTCTCTTAATCCCGTCTCGAATCAAAGTATAGCAGAAGATCACACTTGGCTTTATCTTCTTGTTGACCCATCTCAAGCCTATTGATTTTTTATGTCACACTGTTAACATATCCAGAGCCTATTTTAAATGTTATCCTGGATCTGCCTAAGGGCTATTAGCAATGGCACTCAGCCTGCAATCCCTTTCGATGACGAAGAAACCGTCTAAAAATCAATAATGTTCAACTTTTTACCACCTGCCGATTAAAACCTTGCACTTCCTCACCTTTGTTCGATGTCCAAGCATCGAATATTACACAGTTCACTCGTGTTCTACCCTGCACTTATAGCGAATCTTAAATAGTTATCTTGACATTCATACGCAACGTCATTAATTTCTGACACTATGTCGAAATCAAAATTGGAAATACTTAGACGGAGAAACGATCCCGGAGATTTATCGGTGCTACGCAAGGCTGAACGGACTCGTCAGAACATCTTGGATACCGCAATTAAATTCTTCTGGTCCAACTCGTTTCGTGACTTGACGGTTGCCGGTTTGATGACACAAGCAGGAATCAGTCGCCCCAGCTTTTATCAGTATTTCGCCGACCTTCACGATTTAATGGAGAACCTGCTCAAGATTTTAGAGCAGGAGATTTTTTCAGTTGCCCAACCATGGTTTGTCGCAAAAGCAAACCCTGTGCCGAAACTGGCCGAGGCGCTGTCCGGTTTCGTAAAGGTGTGTCACAAGCGCGGACCGATAGTGCGTGCTGTCGTCGATGCAGCTCCAATGGACGAACGACTGGAAAAATCCTGGAGCGAGGTTGTTAAGGTTTTCGACGATGCCGTGGCCGTGCGCATCGAACACGACCAGGCAACGGGACTGGCGCCATGCTTTGATGCTCGCTCGGTGGCGATCGCTCTCAATCGTATGGATATCGGCGCTGTGATCCATCATTTCGGCCACCACCCGCGAAGCCGGCCGCAACCGGTGTATCAATCCATTGCAAGAATCTGGATCAGCACGATTTACGGCCCTAATTTGCTATTCAAATTTGAAGATCAAATGCTTTGAAATCAATCGTTTTTCAATTCCGTCAGATAGGAGAGCAACCATGAAGATTTTATATCGTATCGCAGCAATAGCGGCAGTTGTTATGGCAATCGGTGTAACGGATTCACTGGGCCAGGCACCGCAAATGAAGATGACGACACCGATCC
Organism: uncultured delta proteobacterium; assembly: GCA_963792945.1. Taxonomy (GTDB): domain Bacteria; phylum Desulfobacterota; class Desulfobacteria; order Desulfobacterales; family SG8-13; genus JARFQH01. Next base: position 91,803 of record CAWBYM010000004.1, read on the forward strand.
CCGAGGGTATCGCCACGCCCGACAAGCTGGAAACCCATCTAGGCACCCTGACCAGTTTCGACGGCGTTCCCGACAAGGAAACCACCCAGAAGATTTATGACGACCTCGATCTGCGGCGTGCCACCGAGGCTTTTCTCGCCACATTGCCCGTCGCCTCAATGTCCGCGATGGAAAAGGGGCTGCGCTCCTTCGGTCCACCCAATACGACGGTACTCCTCTTCGAGAATCTGATGGATTCCAAATCACTCTGGCTGACACCCAATACTGTATCGATCTACCAGGTTGCCTGGGTTGAGCTGGGCGACGAACCGATAGTAATCGAGACGCCTCCCAAAGGTCCTTGGCATCATTGACGACGCCTGGTTCCAGTATGTGGCCGATTTCGGCAACGCCGGCCCTGACAAGGGCCAGGGAGGCAAGTTTCTGCTTGTTCCGCCCGACTACGAAGGGGACGTGCCGGAAGGCTACCATGTGGCCAGGACTCGGACCTATGGCAACTGGGTCGTGTGGCGTGGCTTCCAGGTGAATGGGTCCACCAAGCCGGCCGTCGAGGCCACGAAGGCGAAGTTCCGCATCTATCCCCATTCACAGAAGGACAACCCGCCGCAGATAAATTTCATCAATGTTTCGGGAACCGAGCACAATACCATTCACCGCATGGATTTCGGCTACTGGGAGGAAGTCAACGAGACCATCCAGGCCGAGCCGGCCACCGGACTCAATCCCGAGATTCGCGGCCTGTTGGCTGCAATCGGTATAGAGAAGGGAAAGGAATTCAATCCGGATGCCAGGATGAAGAAGATCCTCACCGAAGCCGCCAAGGTGGGCTCGGTGACCGCTCAGGCGCTCACCGCCCGCCCGCGAGATGAACGTTTTTACCAGTATCCAGGTGAGCGGGTCTGGACCAACCCGTTCATTGAGGGCCGTTACGATTTCCTCATGGATGGTGCAACGCTGCTCGACTCCCGCATCTACATGCATTTCTACGCCACAGGGATCACCCCTGCCATGGCGGTCAAAAATGTCGGCGTGGGTTCCCAGTATTTGATCGCCTATCTCGATAAGGACGGCAATGCCCTTGATGGCAGCAAGACCTACAAGATTCATCTGCCCCCGAATGTGCCGGCCAAGGATTTCTGGTCCTTCACCCTTTACGACAACCAGACGCGGTCCATGCTGCAGACGGACCAGCGGTTTCCCGGATTGGACAACAACAAACATGGTTTGAAACAAAATGCGGACGGATCCTTCAACATATACTTTGCTCCCAGAGCGCCGAAAGGTTGGGAAAACAACTGGATTCAAACCGTTCCCGGCAAAGGATGGAACACCATTTTCCGTCTGTATGGCCCCTTGGAGGCTTTCTACGACAAGACCTGGAAGCCCGGGGATCCAGAGCAGATCGACTAATTAGTCATGAGCACAGCAACCTGATTCAGCTGCAACTTAAGAATCGCTGATGCATTTTTCGGTAGGCAATCAGCTTATAAGGAACAGTCAATGATTCAAAGGAAATTAAAAAGCAAAAATCCAAAGAGAGCTCATCGATCGAAGCTGATTCTATTTAGCTTCTCGCTTGTGCTTGGTATTTTTTTACTTATGCCGCCATTCCAGCTGCTGGCGCAGGTCACCCGAACGGCTCAAACAGGCCAGCAAGCGGTGCCTATATCTCCCGAGGAGATAGAGAGACATCTGGCCGGTATGAGTGATGAGCAGATCAGACAGGCATATGCTCAAAAATTGAAGCAGGATGCTGAAAAACAATCTGCCTCAACAGCTGTCTCGGAGAAAGGACGTCCAAAAAACAAGATCGTTGAAAGTTTTTATGGAGCGGCCCGGTCATCAGCGGCTGTTCTCAAACGTGTTGGCGGCATTTTTAGCGGGGAGGATAAGAGCACCGTCCATTGGAACGATGTTATTGCAAAGCTAACGGGCGGAAAGGGTGCATTTTACCTATTGGGAACACTTGCGGGTTTAGCGGTGATTATTACCATGGGTCTGGTATTGCGATGGTTGTTTTTACGAAATACCTCCGACATCCGGAAAAATTTAATAATGGCTGTTCATTTGGGAAAATTACAATTTTTGGGACGGGTCGCCTCCCGCATGCTGCTGGATGCAATCGGCATCGGTGTTTATGTTTTAACCACGTTTATTCTTTTTGTAATAATCTACTCTGAGGGAAAACCAAGTTATAGTATTGTTTCCGTCTACTTGATTATCAGCTATTACATTATGGCCTTCGTCTTTGGGGCGAGGATAATATTTGCCCCAAAAGCCCCCTCTCTGCGTCTATTCCCTATGGAGGACAGGGACGCATCTTTTCTGTATAACTGGATCTATAGAATTGCTCTGATCGCCGGATTCTTTGCCGGAACCAGCTCAATTTTCCAAATGTTAGACGTCAGCACGCAGTTTTACATATTGATGTACAGTTCTGCTGGCGCCTTTATTATCCTGGCTCTGATGGCCATGATCTGGCAAAGCCGCAAGCGAGTGGCTTTGGCCATAGGAACGGAAGGTGGTGATTCGGGGATAGGTGGTCGATCCCTGCGAAAGGTCTTTGCCAGAAACTGGCATTACTTTGCCATCCTCTACCTTTTGGTAGCCGGCGGAATCTGGTTAACCAAAGCACTCAACGAGGAAAATGTGACGGTGGTGAATCTGATCCTCAGCATCTTTCTGATTCCCGTTGTAATCGGAGTGGATCAGTGGATCCAGCGTCTGTTGAAAATCGCCTCAGGTGAATCCCGTGAAACGATCGATCTAAGCGGCGATGTAAGACCGAAACCCGACAAACCACCGGAATCTGTCGGCAAAATGGATATTGCGAATTATGTTCCGTTGATTCGGCGCTTCTTCCGTATTTTTTTGGTTGTATTTCTTTTCTTTTTCGCATTGCGGCTGTGGGGAATCGATCTTTCTATTGGCCGTCTGCTTGCCGGAAGGGTTCTAAGTGTCCTGGTGATTGTGCTGCTCAGTTTCATTATCTGGCAGGTGATCAAAGCCAGAATCGATCAAAAGCTCACAGAGGAAATGCCGGAAGACGACGAGGATGCCGAAGAAGGCGGTGTCGGTGGTTCGCGCATGGGGACACTGCTGGTGTTACTGCGCAAGTTTGTATTTTCCGTCATGTTTGTCATGGTGGCCTTGATCATACTGGCGTCTATGGGTGTCAACATTGGTCCCCTTATTGCCGGAGCCGGTGTGATCGGCCTGGCAATTGGGTTTGGAGCCCAGACGCTGGTCAAAGATATCATTGCCGGCGTATTCTTTCTGATCGATGATGCCTTCCGGGTCGGCGACTTTATCGAAGTGGGTGGTACAAAAGGTTCTGTGGAACATATCTCTCTGCGATCATTGAGACTTCGCAACCCCAAGGGCCCGGTTCACACGATCCCCTTCGGCAGCATGGGTACGGTTACCAATAACAGCCGTGACTATATCATTACCAAGCTTGATTTTCGGGTTCGTTATGACACCGATGTGGACAAGGTGCGTAAAATTATCAAAAGGATCAACAATGAAATACAAAAAAACCCGGAAATGGGTCCCATCCTACTGGACAAAATCAAGTCTCAGGGGGTTAGAGAGTTGGACGACTCCGCCATGATCATGCGGGTCAAGTTTAAGACCATCCCTGGCGAACAGTTTGTCATCCGACGGGAGGTTTTCCGCATGATACAGGAAATGTTTGCGCAGCACGGCATTGAATTTGCGCATCGCAACGTGACGGTTTACCTGCCACCGGGTGAAGAAAAAAATGCTGGTGCTGAAAAAGTTACCCAGGCCGGAGCGGCTGCGGCTGCCATGGCTGAAGCTGAAGCAGAACAGAAAATACAAAAGCCTCAATAATTAAAAAGTCTCCTATGAATGATTCGCTCATTTCAACGGGTAAAATAATGGATTGCTTAAAAGCTGGTGTTTCCGTGTGTGACCGCGACCTTCAGATTGTGAATTGGAACAAATTTACAGCGCGAGTCACTAGTTGGCGACCTGGTTATTACGGCTGTCAATCGGTTGCAGTGGACGGGGCATCGGGCCAAATCAGAACCGTATCGTTCAGCGAAGGCTGCGGCTATTAGTCCCAGGTCATGCAAAGATCAGAAGGGCAAGGATTACCGAGTGCAACCCTTGCCCCCTCCCGTGGTTAGAGAATGAGGCGATAGCCAGAACATTCATCACGATTGGTAATACCGATGGTTTCTGCTATTAATGGCAACTCACCGCACCATATAAAACCTTGTGGTTACCAGGTCTATCATGTGACATGCTTGCCAAAACATACACTATCAAATTTACAGGTTTTGGTGTAACATTCAAATTGAAATTAGCTTTTCCCTACCTGACCGAGAGAGAGCTTTAACCATTGTATAATAAAAATTTTTTTGGCAACCCTCTTGGTATCCATAATCCATCTTTAGGTAATTTGGATTCGTGATATTCTCAAATAAACCTGCAATTTTTTTATATTGAGCCCAATCACAACATGTTTCATCCACTTCAGTCTATGAAATCGAGTAATATTTATGAAAAATGTTTCAATGAATATAAAACAATTAGGTTTCAATAGGTGGTTTCTTGGTGAAATTGATTCTACAAAATTAATTGATCATCAAATTGCAAGGGTCACCACTGTCAATAAGGATAGTTATTCCATTAACAATGGCAAGGGAGAAGTAAAAGCCGAAGTAACTGGTAAGTTTGTATTCAATGCGGATTCTCCATTAGATTACCCAGCCACCGGAGATTGGGTGCTTGCCCAGTACGTTAATAATGATTCCTTTGCAATCATTAGTGAGATTTTTCCAAGAAAATCCCTATTGAAGCGGAAAACATCCGGCAAGAAGATCGAGTTTCAATTAATTGCTACTAATATCGACACTGGCTTAATCGTTCAATCCCTTGACAACAATTATAACCTTAGACGATTAGAACGCTATCTTGTTATGATAAATCAGAGCAATATCCAACCGGTTGTATTATTGAGTAAAAGTGATCTACTTCCAGTTAGTGAGATTGATAAAAAGATTGATGAAATTCATGATCTAAATCCTGACATACGAGTATTGTCTTTTAGCAATAAAGACAATACGAAGCTAAAGCATGTCAAAAATTTATTGGCTCCTCGGAAAACTCATTGTTTGCTTGGATCATCGGGGGTGGGTAAATCTACCTTAATAAATAACCTTCTGGATGAAGTGCGACTCAAAACCGATAACGTTAGAGAAAAAGACGGAAAAGGAAGACATATTACGACGCGCCGTCAATTAATAATGTTACAAAATGGGGCAATGATCATAGATACGCCAGGCATGCGAGAACTCGGAAATTTTGATATTGATACTGGTATTCATGGGACTTTCGATGAAATAGCAGAGTTATCAAATCAATGCCGCTATAATGATTGTTCCCATACACAAGAGCAAGGCTGTGCAATATTGGCTGCATTAGAAGATGGAATTATTACACAGGACCGTTATCAAAATTTTATAAAATTAAATAAAGAATCTGCTTTTTATGAAATGTCATATTTAGATAAAAAGAGAAAAGATAAAAAGTTCGGGAAATTTGTGAAGTCTGTATTGAAGGAGAAAAAATACAGAAGGTAGAATTCAACGTTAACAATTTTTTTCCATTTTAGGCCATGAATCAGACCAAATTTCAGGAGGATCTGGCTATGATAGAAAAACCTTCGGGGCCGGCTCAGCGAGTCCCACTTAACCGCACCTACAGGGTGTGGGTTTCTGCCTCGCACTAGAAGAATACTCACGTATGATAACCTACAAGTCAGATGCCGGTGGGGTTAGCTAATGTCCATCCATAAACGGCCTTTTTTCCGCTGGGTCCCGCCATGGCGGGATTATCCGCGGGTTTCCTGCTGCTGCGTACATAACGTACGCCTCGCGGGTGCGGCCCCCGCTAAGGCACAGCGAGATTTCGCTGCCTGATTGAAAACGGATAGGGACTCAACTTGCCCAGCGAAAAAATTCTCATTTATAAATTGGACACACCGTTGTACCATCCACTATTCGTGGATGGGCATTAGATAGCGCGTTATTAACCATCGACAATATTGAACCTTGCATGTCTCAGCTGTTTTTGCTGAAAAATGATTTTCAATTTTTATTCAAAAAACAATATAGTTTTCATGACCCTTCGCCGAATCATCGCTCTGTCACCCTTATACAACAGGCGTCATCTTACAATTTTATTGATGTTGATCTTATCTTTGCTGGGCTGTGCTGAAATGAGAGGAGCTTTGGTTCAATCTCTGCCGTCTCCTATCTCCCCGGCGGAAAAGATCGAACGAAATGACTTTTTTGTTGCCGAGGGAGATGACGTCGTTGGACGGTTGGCGACGATTAAACTAGAAAAGGAAGATACGCTGCCGGATATTGCAAGACACTTCAGCTTGGGAATCAATAGTCTCAGTGCCGCTAATCCGGGGATAGATACATGGGTGCCTGAAGCAGGAAAGCGTATCCTGCTGCCTCTGAGCTTTATCCTGCCAGACACGCGCAGAAAAGGTATCGTGATCAACTTAGCCGCTATGAGGCTCTATTATTTTAAATCAGATGGTCAACTACTGGCTGTGTCGACCTACCCGGTCGGTGTCGGTACCACAGAGCGGCCCACTCCCATGGGCCGAATGGTTGTAACGAGAAAGAAATTCCGGCCGACCTGGTATGTGCCGGCCTCGATTGCCGAAGACCATAGGAAGAAGGGAGATCCGCTGCCGGCTGAAGTACCACCGGGGCCTCTAAATCCATTGGGAGAATACGCTCTCTATCTGAGTAAGTCAGCTTATTTGGTCCATGGGACGAATAAACCGGCGAGCATCGGTCTCAGGGCAACCAATGGCTGCATAAGACTCTATCCGGAAGACATAAAGAGACTTTACGAAGATGCCCCGGTGAAAACACCTGTAAAAATTGTTAATCAGCCATATCTCGTCGGCCAGCGTGATGGAATCGTTTACCTGGAAGCTCATACGCACTTTGAAGAATCAGGCACCTCTGAGCTGAAGACGGCCTATAAAAAATTAAGAAAAATCGAAAAAAAGTCAGGCCACCCGCTTGACTGGAAGAGGGTTAAGGAAGCCGTGATCGAGGCCCGCGGAATCCCTGTTCCCATATTCGAGATCCGCCCTGGAAATAAAAAGAATGTTGCGCAAACCATAGAACTCAGGCATCCGGACAGGTTGTATGGCAAACCGGAAATACCGGAACTTAGAACGGACGCGTGGTATGTTCTGGCTGATAGTTTGCCTGACAAGGTCGACGCTCTGAGGCTTGCTGCAATTATTAACCATCAGGGGCCCCCAATTCCCGCAAGAGTGTTGTCAAAGGGGGACCACCACCGTGTTCTTGCCGGACCGTTCAATAATATGAGCGAAGCCAAAGACGCGGCCAAACGCTTGAAAATTGATTTGGAAATAGACGGTATATTGGTTGAACCCTAAAGGAAGTGCATGCTTTTTGCTTCAGGTCAACAACCAACGTGGATGTCTGCTGTGGACAACGCGGAATTTTACAGTTGCTATCATGGTAAGGTAAACTGAAAAGAAAGGGGGTGACGACATTATGAAGAAGATTCTTTTAATGGTCTCATTGTTGCTGGCTCTCGTCATAGCTGTTGGGGGTTGCGCAACAAAAGGTGACATCGAGGAGGTGCAGGCCCGGGAAAAGGCGATTGCTGCAAAAGCTGATCAGGCGGCTCAGGATGCTCAGGCTGCCAAGGTAGCAGCCGATGAAGCCGTATTAAAGGCGAATGAAGCCGTGGCCCGCGCTGAGGAAGCTGAAAGGAGAGCAATCGAAAGAGAAAGAATCGCCGATGAAAAAGCAATAAAAGCTGAAGAGGCTTTCCAGAAATCGATGAAGAAGTAAATCGAAAGGAAGTGGCAGGGGTTTTTTAGACCCGCCACTTCCTTACATTTCCACCGTTTAGCATGTTTGGTCTGGCGGATATATCTGGAAAAGGACTGGTTTTGGGCTCATCACGAACACTGTCAGCAAACACAAAGTCGTGTCCGGGTAGACGGCTGAGATGGTTAGGCGAATACCTGCACCTTTTCTGCGCCGGCATCATGATAACTATATACGGATGCAGCCACACTGACGGGGGACATCAGGCCAGAGCACTCTCTCAGGAGGCGAATGATTTTTTCAACCAGGGGAAATACGAAGCTTCTTTGAGCAAATACGAGCAAATTATTGAGAAACATCCCGCAGTAACGGACAGAGTTCTATTCGAGATGGGTATTATATATGCCCATCCCGGCAACGAAAAAAAAGACTATCAGAAATCTTTGGAATGTTTTGAGAAAGTCGTCAGGGATTACCCGGACAGTGCTTTCAGGCGGGACAGCCAGATGATGATATTTCAAATCAATAATGTCATCATCAAGGATAACATAATTACCACCCAGCAAAGACAGATTGAAACTTCCCGGCAAGCGGCTAAAAGCAAAGAGAACGAGATAATTACACTACAGGAAAATATTGAAACGCTCGAACAAAAGATTTTTGCACTCCGGACGGAACCAGCAGATAAAGTTCTGATAGAAAAGAAAGAGCGACGATTGACGTTGCTCTCAAAGGGCGAGGTGATCAAAACCTACAAAATAGCTCTGGGGGGCAACCCGGTTGGTCCGAAAGAAAGGCAGGGCGATAACAAAACCCCCGAGGGAGCCTATATTATCGATTCAAGAAACAGTAACAGTGGATATCACCTGTCGCTTCATATTTCCTATCCAAACGAAAAAGACACAATGCGGGCGAAAGAGCTTGGTGTTTCTCCGGGTGGAGATATAATGATCCATGGCATCAGAAATGGTTTCTCGTTAGCTGGTGCTTCCCATGCAGCGGTTGACTGGACGGAAGGGTGTGTTGCCGTTACAAACCAAGAAATTGAGGAAATCTACAAATTAGTGCCTGTTGGTACGGTTGTTGAGATAAGACCATAGAAAGACGGCACAGTATATCGTTCGATCAAATCGCAGCATTCTCCTTCCAAGAAACAATTCAATGCTTCTTTCATGAAAATCAGAGAAACGGAGTGTTACGGTCGGTTGCGATAAAGAGATAGTCGTAAGCAACTGCATATGTCAAGGCCTGTTGACGATCTCCCTAATCTTCTCATACAGGTCTATCGGGCTGGTATTGTTGTCGACCGCAATTTCTTTGAGCGTTGCTTCTTCTGTTGCGGACATTCCCAGAGTTTTCAATCCCCGGACCACGAGTTTCAGGTTCAGGTTGTACCGGGCGCAGAAGTCGGCCAGGGAGAAATTACCCGTACCCGGCGGCGGAGAATCGGGCAGGTTGCTTGTGGTTGCCTCGGCTTGCACCGATGCGATTTCGGCCGGTTTGATGGCCTGGTAAATCTTCTGGGGCGGAATGTTGTATTTCCGGCCGATTGTCTCCAAAGTCATCTCCCCACTTTCAACGGGATATCCAGCCTGTTTTAACAGCACCATGCTTTTTTCGAGATCGAGGTTCATCTTCTTAGTGAACGTCTTCAATGACGACAGCTCGGCATGACCATAAGGCGGGTCGCCATATTTTTCGGCCCCGTTATCCTTGAAGTGGTCGTTAAGGTCCATGACCCAACTGAAGGGCGGCATAAGAAAATAAGTACCGATAATGAACACGACGGTGATAATCAAGGCAACGTTGAATTCAGGGGTTAGCACCTTCATCTGCTTGGATTTGTTTTTGAGATAGGATATCAGCGGTTTCCAATTATAATAAACATGTAGGAACAGGGCGATAAGAAACAGCAGGCCCAGGTTGATGTGAATGTTTCCCCAATCCGTCTTGGTCAACCCCCACAGTCGCCAGTCGGCCCAGTAGGCCACCCGGCCTTGGGGGACGATGTAGAGGACGATGCTGGTCAGCACCATCAGGATGAAGGCCAGCGAAGCCGTCAAAGAGTTAATTTTACGTATTTTCATTGCCGTAGCCATTTTCTTTTTGTGGTTATCATAAAGATGCCGAATACAAACAGGGCCATCATGAACCCGAGGTGGGAGATGTCGATAAACATGGTAAACTCCGGAGAGAAGAGGACCCCTGGCAGGTTTTTAAGGACCCGGAAAATACCCGTCACGACGATAGCACCTAGCAGGGCGATATTGACATACGCGGCAATTGTTAGGCCAAACCTCTTGCGAAGTATCCCGAAATAGAAAACGGCACTGTAGGCGATGAGAAGCAGAAGTAAAATCGCTCCGATGTAGTGCAGGGCATGGGTGACGTAGAATTGAGCCAGCCAACCTAATCCGGGCACATCGGCAATATAGTATCTTTTGAAAATCGGCATCTGGGCAAAGCCCGTAAGTCCCATGAGGAAAAGAAGAAAAAGATAGATTGGTTTAATCACTTTCTGCTCAGCAAAAATATGTCCAACAGGTGTCGATTTCATGCCCCGGTTCTCTTGTCAGTGTTTTTTGTTTTGGTTGCGCTATAAATCCGCGCGACGGCGGCCGCCAGACCCGCGAACGGTGCGATTAACATTGCCTTGGCGAGGTTATCCACATTCGCCATTTGGTTTTCGACTTTTTCTAAGTTTGGCCGTCCTTTCCCCTTGGCAATGGCTCCGTCAAGCATTTCGATCGGCACCGGTGACAGGTAGATGGTGTTGGTGCCACCGTTTTCCGTTTCTCAGTAAATATAGGCGCCTTCTTCGTCTGCGATTCGATGCGCCGCTTCGACAATCTCATGGCGCGGACCGATGGATTGGACATCCTCGGGGCATTCGTCGATGCAGGCCGGTCGTTCACCGTTTGCGATGCGATTGTAGCAGCGATCGCACTTGTACATTACACCATTGCCGGCAAAATTGGGCAGCAAGTCGAGATAGAGCCCAACGCCGGTCTGGCGCTGGGGAATATCCCAGGGACAGACCACCTGGCACTTGCGCCCCCCCAAGCAGATATCCGGGTCAATCAGGGTGATCCCGCTTTTGAGTTTTCGCGAAGCCCCCCAGGGGCACAGGTCGGCGCACGGCGGATTTTGGCAGTGCATGCAGCGTCGGGGAATGTTAAGTGTCGTTTCTTCACCATCAATGGTTACAGAGGCATCCTGGATAAACAACCAATTATAGGGCGTGAGGCGATCCCGGACTTCCCGTTTTTCGGCACCGGACCAATCCGCCACCTTGACCCGACGCGGATACATTTTGGGGAAAGGGTTTTTCGGCTTAGGGTATTTGAAGGCGTTGACCTCGCGACATGCCTCGACGCACGATTCGCACCCGATACATTTCCGGATGTCGATCAAGGTGGCCAGTTCCCCCGGCTCTGCCGGTTTCGCGGATGCCGGTAGAGGAACCTGCGAGGCACAGGCGGTACAGGCATCCGCCAGTCCATGCTTGAGGAAATTTCTGCGAGATATGGATGGCATTCAATGTGCTCCTGAATCTGAAAAGTATACGACGTTATCGCCAGAGCGGGTGACTTTCTTTCCGGGGAAAGCGATAACGCCATAAAAATCCCAGCCCTTAGGGAGCGGCCCTTAAGGGCTGGGGTCTTGGATGAATGAGTAAGTTTCGTGGCAAAATGGAGGTAAAGCCAGGCTTACTCAGGTATAATGCACAGCAATTATCGTACCACCCTCAGACGGTTTTAAAGTCTTCTGGTTTTAGATTGAACTGTTTCATTTGTTTCCAGACACTGGTGCGGGACAGCCGTAATATCCTGGCTGATTTAGACTGATTGCCAGCGGTTGAGCGCAATGCCGCAATAAGACGCTGTTTTTTTATGTCGGACAAATTATCGGCGAGCATCTCCTGATCCTGAGGAATGTCGCTACCGGTCAGTTTAAAGGGCAAATGTTCCGGGTTTATGTTGGCGTTCTGGCAAGAAACAAAAGCGAATTCGAGGGCACTCTTGAGTTCTCTGACGTTTCCGGGCCACTTATATCGCAACATAACATCCAAGGTGGCGTTGGATATCCCTTTGATATTTTTACCGCTTTTGAACCGAAGACGGTTGAAGAAAAATCTGGCCAACAACGGTATATCATCGCTACGCTCCCTCAGCGCCGGCACGCGGATGGGTATGACGTTGATCCGGTAATAAAAATCTTCGCGAAATTCACCTTTGCGGATCAAGTCCGACAGGTTTCGATTGGTCGCAGAGATGGTGCGCACATTGACCTTTATCGGCTTCTGGTCACCCACACGCTCAACGATCTTGTCTTCCATCACCCTCAGCAGCTTGATCTGGGTAGATAATGGTAAGTCGCCGATTTCATCAAGAAAAATATCACCGCCGTTGGCAGCCTCGAATCGACCCTCTCGGTTGCGATATGCACCTGTAAATGCCCCTTTAACGTGCCCGAAAAGCTCGCTTTCTAGGAGCGATTCGTTCAGAGCCGCACAGTTTACCTTGACGAATGGCTTATGGCTGCGATGCCCTGCTTCGTGGATGGCTTGCGCCACCAGCTCTTTTCCGGTTCCGCTTTCACCGAAAATGATTGCCGGTGCATCGGATTGAGCGGCATTGGTTATCAGTTCGAACAGTTGCTGCATTTGTGCGGACATGCCGATGATGCCGTAAAATTTGTCTTCAGCCGAAAGTTCTCGGCGATAAGATTCGAGTTGCGTTTCCTTGTCGATCAGGTCGGTGATATCGGTCATGGTCTCAACGGCACCGGTCACCTCACCGTTTTCATCTTTTATGACCGATGCATTTTTTACGACGTGAACGGAACGACCGCTTTTATGAATGAGCAGGCACTTTTGCTTTTTCAGATTCCCGCGTTCAAACATCACACACCAATGACAGCCGTTTTTTTCACGGGCGATCTCACAGGAACTGCAATTTAGGATCGTGCACGGTTGGCCGAGAACCTCATCGCGTCCGTAACCGGTAATTTCTTGGAATCCTCGATTGACCGAAATTATTGTGCCTTCAGGGTTTACGATCATCACACCGTCCTGAATCGTGTCGACAACGGTTTTCCAGTATTGATTTAGATCCTGTCTGTCCATCGGCGGTCCTTATGTTCAAAAAGTTTACATTTTATGTGTTCAAAAAGTTAACGTATTAACACCGCGATCGCAAGTTCAAATTTGGCGCTCCGGTTTTTCAATTCGATACGCTTGCAGTATAAATAAAAAATGTATTGACCCTTATGGCGCTGCGATTTAAAAGTAATCAATCGATTAATTGATTACTTGAAAGGCGAACGATGAAGAATTCCAACAGGCAATTCAAAGACGCCGTATATGATCAATTCGCGCGAATTGGCAAAGCCGTTTCCAGTCCTAAGCGTCTGGAGATGCTTGACCTGCTTTGCCAGGGCGCCAAAAACGTTGAGTCTTTAGCCCGGGAAACCGGATCGACCATTGCCAACACCTCGCAGCATCTCCAGACGCTGCGTGCGGCCCGCCTGGTTGAAGCGGAGAAGGACGGCCTGTATGTCACCTATCGTCTAGCAGACCGGATGGTGTGCGAATTTTTCAGGTCCATGCGCGAATTGGCGGAAAACCGATTGGCTGAAATTGAAATGATCAAGAGGCGGTTTCTGGAAGGCCGGGACGGAATGGACCCCGTCGACCGGAACGATTTGTTGAATCGGGTCAATGAGGGAGCCGTGACCGTATTGGATGTCCGCCCGATTGAAGAATACCGTGCCGGGCACATTCCCGGCGCCCTTTCCGTTCCATTGAGTCAACTCAAAAATTTACTATCGCGATTGCCCCGGAATGAGGAAATCGTGGCCTATTGTCGGGGGCCTTACTGCGTTCTTGCGGTTCAGGCAGTGGAGATATTGCGCAAGCATGGATTCGAGGCCATCAGACTAGAGGAAGGTGTTCAGGACTGGGTGGCCATGGGTTTCTCCATTTCGGTTGGGGAAGAGACGCATTCCCTTTAAAGAGGGTGCTGAGTATGAAAACGATTCGATCCATCCTGTTGCCGATAATGGCCGTGTCCGCAACTTTTTGGAGTATCTGGATCACCCACAGTCCGGTCCCGGTTGCCCAATCGAAATCGAGCATGGAACAGGTTCGGCAGGAGGCCGAACGCGGCGGGTACCGGTTGATTGACCTCAAATCACTCCGGGAAGTTTATCGCAATAACCGCGATGAGATACTCTTGGTAGATACACGGCAGGAATGGGAGCATCGTGCCGGCTTTATCGACGGCAGCGTTAATTTTCCCATGGAGCCTACGTGGTGGGCCAGATGGCAACGGCGCGGAGAACTGAAAGCGCTCCTGGGTCCGGAGAAGGACAAGTCGATCATTTTTTACTGAGCGGGCCTGGCATGAGTGCGCAGCGACTCGGCGGCCCGGGTGGCCGTTCAACTGGGGTACCAAAATGTTTATCGGTATCCGGAAGGATATCCGCAATGGCAATCCGAAGGGCTGCCGGTGGCCCGGATTAAAGGGCAAATCGCACCCACTAGCACTTCGCCCCAAACATCTCCTCCTCTATCGGGGTGGTCTTTATTGTGGACCCTGATGGGCATTTTTGCCGGTGGCCTGGCCTTGAATCTTACGCCCTGCGTCTACCCGCTGATACCTATTACCGTGTCGTATTTTGGCGGCAGAAAGTCCATGTCCAAAAAGTCCCTGGTCGGGCATGGCATCTGCTACATCGGCGGACTGGCGTTGACAAACTCGGTGCTGGGTGTTGTCGCCGCGCTTACCGGGGAGCTTATCGGTTCGTTGCTTCAGAGTCCGCCCATCCTTTTGGTGATTGCGGCTGTGATGGTATTTTTCAGCTTGAGCCTTTTCGGGCTTTGGGAACTCAAGCTACCTTTCCGATTCACCCAGGCGGCATCCAAATCCTATACCGGCCTGTTTGGCACATTTTTCATGGGGCTTACTTTGGGTGTCGTGGCCGCGCCCTGCATCGGTCCTTTCGTTCTGGGGTTGCTGACTTGGGTGGCGACGCTGGGTGACCCGCTGGCCGGTTTTTTCGTCTTTTTCATCCTGAGTTTAGGTTTAGGTACACCATTATTTGTCCTGGCACTGTTTTCGGGCCAACTGACCAAACTTCCCCAGTCCGGCGAGTGGATGAATTGGGTACGACGACTGATGGGTTGGGTTCTCATCGCAATGGCAGCCTACTTTGTGCGGCCGATTCTGCCGCTCTTCCTGCAATTCTGCATTCTTGCGGCTGTTGCCATTGCCGCCGGTTTTCACCTGGGTTGGATCGACCGGACCACAGCGACATTCCGGTCGTTTCCCTGGATCAAAACCGGCGTGGGAACGGTTCTGCTGGTGATTGCATCGGCCATGATCGGTAATCAATTATTCAAAGGCCCGTCCGTGCACTGGCAGCCATACACCGACCAGCTTCTGGCCGAGTCCGTGCATAAAAACAAGCCGGTCATCATCGATTTTTACGCTGATTGGTGTTCACCCTGCCGTGAACTCGATCAAATCACCTTTCATCACCCGGATATCGTCAAACTTTCCAAAGATGATTTCATCATGGTGAAGGTGGACTTGACCCAAAAGAACGGCCAGTATGTCGATCGAATATTGACCGCTTACAAAGTTTTGGGGGTTCCAACGGTCGTATTCTTGGACCGCGCAGGCAAAGAGAGAGAGGATTTGCGGCTGGTAGAATTTGCCAGTCCGGAGGAATTTTTGGTTCGAATGGTATCGTTACAATAATTACCAGAAAAGGAGGTGAATGATGTTAACGGTCCGGTTCTTTCTGAACGAGCCCAACGGGAGGCCCTGAAAACATTTTCAAAAAATGATGCCCGGTCTGGGCAGCAAATACGACATAAAAATCGATGTCACTTCCAAACCCAAAGCGGATTACCTGACCGATGACTATTTTGAGCTTGATTTGCCAGTCGCTCCGGCGGTCATGGTTGGGGATGAGATCGTGATCGAAGGTGCGGACGTGGGCCAATACGAAATAGAGGCGGAGATTTGTCGACAATTGAAACTACCGCCTCCGGATAGGGAAGAAAAAGGTTTTCTCAAGAAAATATTTAAAGGATGACAACAGGAGATCTGACAACATGGCAGTCATTGAAAAATTCTTGGGCCAGCGGATGGAAGTGCCGGAAGACTTCCGCTATTCGGTGAAACAGGGACTTTGGGCCAAAAAATCGGAAGAAAGTATTGTATTCGGATTCACCCAGCCGGCTCTGGTGCTTTTGGGCGGCATCAAGGATTTAGAAGGGTTGGTCGATGACGGTACCGCCGTTGAATCCGGCGATTCGGTAGTCTTTGCCATCACAGGGAAAATTTTATACATCGATGCGCCCTTTGGCGGAATTTTCCATCACAATGAGGCCCTTAAAGTTGAACTGGAGCAAATCAGCAAAGATCCATACGGCCGGGGATGGATCTTTTCGATCGAACCCCAGGGTGCTATCGACAAGTCATATGAGACATTGGCCTCGTTTGAGGTCTATATGGATAGTCTTCTGACGACTGAAGGATTCAAGAATCCTGACGGCGTGAAGGGGGGCGTCTCGGGCATATGCAAGGCGGTATATACGGGGATTGGCGTCCAAAAACTGTAATCATACTTTTTTTATCATTCAGCATTTTCGTACGTCTGCGGTAGTGCAGCAGAACAAGCAAATCCTGTCCTGAAAATTTGATTACTATTTCGAAGCCTGCAAGATAAACAGTTGCTAAACTGTGGGGTAATACCTATGTATGGATGGTGGCTGTTTCCAACGCCCTTTTAAAAAGAAACTCAAAAATAATAATTTTGCCATGCGACCGGGAACAATTGACTTCAGAAAGGTTTAACAGATGGCATTTGATATAACGATTAAAATAGGCGGAGAGGCGGGACAAGGGATTCAAACTGTCGGCAGTCTGTTGTCTTGGGTTTGCCAGCGGGCCGGGTTATACGTCATGGCCATCAATGATTTTGAATCCCGCATCCGTGGAGGCCACAGCTTCATGCAAATTCGAATCAGCGACCAGCCCGTTCATGCACCGCACCATGTGGTCAACATATTGGTTGCCCTGGATCAAGAGACCTATAACCTTCATAAATGTGAAGTGGAATCGAGCGGCATGATCCTCATCGAAGGGGACGCCGACAGGGCTGAAGACAATTTGACACATGTCCCCTTTGAGAAACTCGCACGCGAAGCCGGGGGAAAGATTACGTCAAACACCGTGGCGGCAGGCGCGTGCCTGGCGTTACTGGGGGCACCCAATAGTTTGATCGAGGAGGTCCTAACGCAGCGCTTTGCCGACAAATCCGAAGAAATATTAAACACGAACTTGAAAGCAGCCCAAATGGGCTATCAGGCCATTGAATCAACGGTCTTTGAAGGCATTTTTGAGAATGCTGCCGACAAATTTGAGGGGCGACTGCTTGAAGGTGCAGAGGCATTTGCATTCGGCGCTTTGTCAGCGGACTGTCGTTTTGGGGCTTTTTACCCCATGAGCCCTGCCACCGGTATCATGGGCCACCTCGTTCGCCAGACTGACCATTTACCCCTGGTCGTCGAGCAAGCCGAAGATGAGATCGCGGCGATAAATATGGTTATCGGTGCGTCCTTTGGCGGTGTAAGAGCCATGACGGCCACTTCGGGAGGTGGTTTTTGTCTTATGACCGAAGCTTTGGGGCTCGCCGCCATTTCGGAAACGCCGGTTGTCATCATAAATGCCCAGCGCCCGGGTCCTGCCACGGGATTGCCAACGAGGACAGCGCAAGCAGATTTACTTTTCGCTATTCACGCATCGCAAGATGAATTTCCCCGTTTTGTTTTTGCACCGCGAAACGCCTCCGAAGCGTTTGCTACGACAGCCCGCGCATTTGAACTGGCCGATAAATATCAGGTGCCGGCTATCATCCTGGCCGACCAATACCTTTGTGACTCGTGGTTTACTATTGAACGGGCTTTTGACATACCTTCGTCTGTAAAATTATTCTATGTCACCGACGACGATATGGAAAACCCCTCCGGCTACCGGCGCTTTGAAGCGACAGTCTCGGGAGTGTCGCCCCGCGCCTTGCCTTGCCGAGGCAAAGCACTGGTTATGGTTTGTAGCGATGAGCACTCTGAAGACGGTCACATTACCGAAGACATCATTCAGCGGATAAAAATGGTTGATAAACGCCACGCCAAACTTAAGGACATGCGCAATGAAATGCAGGCACCCGAGATTTATTACGGCGATAGCGATGTTCTTCTGGTTGGCTGGGGATCGACGCAAGGCGCCATACAAGAAGCCGTCGACATCCTCAGATCAGATGGGAAAAACGTCGGAGCGGTGACCTTTGGCGACTTGTGGCCCTTTCCTGTTCAACTCGCCACCGACGCGCTTCAAAAGGCGCGGTCTTTTTTCATGGTAGAGCAAAATAGAGGCGCGCAATTAGGGCAGATTATTCAGATGCAAACAGGCCTTCGTGCGGCTGGAGCTGTCATAAAATATGATGGGCGACCGTTTTTCCCGATCGAAATTACAAAGGATGTGCAGCGACATTTGAGGTGAACCCATGGTCAGTATTAAAGACTACGAATCGGATTTTGACAACCAGTGGTGCCCCGGATGCGGGAATTTCGGTATCCTGAAAGCTATGCAGGAAGCACTGGTTCAGCTAGAACTAATGCCGCATCAAATATTAGTTGTCTCAGGAATCGGACAAGCAGCCAAAACTCCCCATTTTTTAAAGTGCAATTATTTTCATTCATTGCACGGACGCGCATTACCTTTGGCCACAGGCGCTAAAGTCGCCAATCATGAGTTAACCATCATTGTCAATACCGGCGATGGGGATTGTTATGCAGAAGGCGGCAATCATTTGATGCATGCCATCCGTCGAAATATCGATCTCACCGTACTGGTTCACAACAATACGGTTTACGGTTTGACGAGAGGGCAAGCGTCGCCGACCGCTCAGACAGGCATGGTCACCAAAATGCAGCGAAACGGCGTAATAAGTTCCCCTCTTAAGCCCATTCTTTTGGCCCTATCTTTGGGTGCCAGTTTTGTCGCCCGCGGTTTTTCGGGAGACGGCCAACATCTGAGTGAGTTGATCCAGACAGGTGTTCAACATAAAGGGTTTAGTATCATTGATATCCTGCAGCCCTGTGTCTCATTTAACCCCAAAGATATTTACCAGTGGTACCAGCAGCGCACCAATCCGCTTGACGATAGTCAGCATGATACGGAAGATTATGAGAAAGCCTTGAGGTTGGCCGCGCGAGAAGGAGATGACAAGATACCGGTCGGGATATTTTATCAGAAACAAAAACCGACTTTTACCGATCAAATTGCCGCTCTTTCTGACCGGCCGCTTGTGTCGGGAACGTTCAACCCGGAAAGATTAAAAAGTATTTTCGGCGGTTGATAGAAATTAAAAAGCAGAGGGAGCCCTGTTTTATAGTGCTTTTCAAAAATACAAACCGACATACGGATGGGTGATACAAGTGGTTGGCGGAAAAAATTATACCACAGACCGATTTTCTGACTGTCTATATGAACGATTTTGATTTTCTATCAACGCCGGTGATCATTTTTTCTCCATTGGAAAACCGGCAGCCTGCCATTCAGTCCAGCCGCCTTTGAGCGCGTAAACTTTAGTGTATCCCCTGTCGATGAGTTTCCGTGCCATCCTGGCACTGGTGTATTCGTCATGTCACGCTCAGTACAAAACGATGGTGGTTTCCTTGGGGTAGATTTCCGCCCATTGGCTGAACTCCCTGGGGTCGGCACGCAAAGCACCTTGGATGATTTGATCGCTGTCTTTCCAGTCACTGCCCGTGCGGGTGTCAAGGAGGATTAGGTCCGGTGCGCCCATCCGTGCCTTGACCTCTTCCTTGCTAATCCGCGGCACGGCATCGGCGGCAAGCGGCGAACTGGCACAACCGCCGGCAATCAGCGCTACGACGATTGTGAATGTTATTATCGCGGCATTTTTTTTCATTTTTTTATCCTTTGTTCAACGGGGGCGGCTTTGTGCGTCAATCTGCGCGTTGACATTGCTGATGACCCTTTCCGCCCCAAGATTCATGAAATATCCCCGAGGGCTCAGATAAATAGTAAGACCAAAAGGCATGTTCGCAATATTAAAACGGGTGGGAGTTCACCCACCCGCTTCGGGGGCATCGTTTGAGTCAGGGTTGGTCGCCATGTAAAAGACCGGCGATCAACCGTTATCGACTGTGTTCGGCCGATCTAATTTTCCAAAAGACAATCGATTTTGCACATGAGCTGATCGTCTTCGTAGTTGCGCAGGCCGATGGTCTGACGCGGACAGACGGCCGTGCAGACCCCGCAGCCCTGGCACAGGGCTTCGTCGATGACAATTTCGTGCTCGTTTTCGTCGTATTTGGGTACCTGAAACGGGCACGACCGCACACAGGTCAGGCATTTGACGCAGCTTTCAGTGTTGACCAGGGCCGTTATGGCCGACAACTTGATTTCCGGTTTGGAAAGGAAGGTGATCGCACGCGAAGCGGCCGCCCGGGCCTGGGAGATCGTTTCCGATATCAGTTTCGGGCCATGGGCCGTGCCGCAGAGAAACATTCCCTCGGACGGCATGTCAACCGGCCGCAGCTTGACGTGAGCCTCAATGAAGTATCCTTCCGGGTTGCGACCCAGTTTCATGATTCCGGCGATGTTGGACGTGTCGGCGGCCCGCATGCCGGCGCTCAGGGTGAGAAGGTCGGCCTGAATGTCGATCTCCTGTTTGAGGACGTGGTCCTCGACCCGCACCAGAATTCCGTCATCAGAACCCGTCGCCACCGGCGGTTTATCTTTATCGAAGCGGATGAAGATGACCCCCGCCTGGCGAGCCGCGGTGTAAAAATCCTCCAGCAGGCCGTACGTGCGGATATCCCGGTAAAGGACGAATACCTGTGTCTCGGGGTTCAGCCGTTTGACGGCCAGGGCGTTCTTGACCGCATTCTGGCAGCAGATACGGGAACACTCGGTGTAGTCGTCATTGCGGGATCCGACGCACTGGATCATCACGACCGTGGACAGATCGTCGGCTCCTTTTTCTTCGAGCCGATCGCCGAGTTCGAGTTGGGTGACGACGCGGGGGTCCGTTCCGTAGAGATGCTCGGTCGGCCGATATTCCCCGGCACCGGTGGCGACCAGGATCACACCATGATCGACCATCCGAATTTTGCGATCCGGTCCCACTTCGATTTCAGTCTTGAAATTGCCCTTGTAGCCCGCGAAGTCGCTGATCGTGCCGTGGGTGACCAGATCGATGTTCTCGTCGGCCTGCACTTCCCCGATTAATTTCTCGAGATAGGCGCCGACATCACCACCTTCGATGGTGTGGTGCAACCGGCGGGCCATTCCACCCAGGAGGGCGTCCTTTTCGACCAGGGTCACCGGGAAACCCTGCCGGCTGATGGTCAGCGCTGCATTCATTCCGGCGATACCGCCGCCGATAACCAGGGCGCGGTTGTTGACCGGGATCGTCCTTTCCGCCAGGGGCTTCAGCGTCGTCACTCTTCCGACGGCCATTCGAACGAGATCTTTAGCCTTGCGGGTCGCTTTTTCGGGTTCTTTGGCGTGGACCCATGAGTCCTGGTTGCGGATGTTGGCCATTTCAAACAGGTATTTGTTCAGCCCGACCGCCACCAGTGTGTCCATGAATATCGCTTCGTGGGTCTTGGGACTGCAGGAGGCCACAACCACGCGGTTGAGCTGTTTTTCCTGGATAACCGCTTTTATTTTGTCCTGGCTGTCCTGACTGCAGGTAAACAGGCTCTCGTCGGCATGCACAACGCCGGGCAACGCAGCGGCATACTTTGTCACCTCCGGCACGTCCACTATTCCGCCGATGTTGATGCCGCAGTTACAAACAAAGACCCCGACCCGCAGATCTTCTTCGGTAACATTTCTTTCTTCCGGGATCTGGGGTTTTTTCGTGTCGGTGTCGCGCGCTTCGGCCAAAATGGTTCCGGCGATACCGGCAGCGGCACTGGCCTGGGTGACCGATTCGGGAATATCTTTAGGCCCTTGAAAAACACCGCAGGCATATACGCCCGAACGCGAAGTTTCCACCGGTGCAAAGGGGTCTGAGGCCGTGAAACGGTACTTGTCAAGTTCCACTCCCAGTCTTTCGGCCAGCGCGCCCGAACTTTCCGGGACCTGCAAGCCCACCGAGAGAACCACCATGTTGAAAATTTCCTCCTGCATCTGACCGCTGTCGTCGGCAAATTTGACGATCAGGTCGTCATTTTCGGCGGCCTGCGTGATGGTATGGATTCTGGCCTTGACAAAACGGACCCCTTCGCGGTCTTTGGCGCGCAGATAGTATTTTTCGTAGTCCTTGCCGAACGTGCGGATATCCATGTTGAAAATGGTGCAGCCCAGATCGCCCTTAGCGTGCTCTTTGGCGATCATGGCGTCCTTGATGGCGTACATGCAGCAGACCGACGAACAGTATCCATTGCCGCAGCGGTTGGTGTCACGGGAGCCAATGCACTGAAGCCAGGCGATCTTCTGCGGCTCCTCGTTGTCCGTGGGACGCACCAGATGCCCCATGGTGGGGCCGGATGCACTGAGAATCCTTTCGAATTCCAGACTGGTCATCACGTTTGGATTGACCCGGTACTGGTAGAACTCAGACAGGGCACTCGGGTCGTATGGTTCGCTGCCGGTGGACAAGATGACGGACCCGACCCGCAAATCTTTTTCGACCGGCTGCTGGTCGTGGTCAACGGCACCGGCCAGGCAAGCCGTGACGCACTGGTAGCATTCGGAACAGATGCCGCAGCGCAGACAGCGTTCGGCTTCGGTCTTGGCTTCCGGTTCGTCGTATCCGAAGGAGACTTCGAGGAAATTGCATTCCCGGGCCTCGGGGTCGAGACAGCGCACCGGGACACGGTTTTTCAGGATTTCTCCGGAGGTGTCGGGTTTCTCGAACTCCCAGGATTTCTCGCGTCCTTCCCGCAGGTCCAAACCATTCAGGAAGCGGTGGATGCTCTCGGCCGCTTCCTTGCCGGTCCCGACGGCTTCGACCACCGATTTGGGTCCGTGGAATGCATCCCCACCGGCGAACACCCATTCGATTGGTGTCTGAAAGGTCAACGGATCGGCTTCGAGGCCTCCCTGGGGAGTGATGGCGATGCCCTGATTCTTTAGCTCGGTCAGCTGTGCGCTTTGTCCAATGGCCACGATAACCGTGTCGGCAAACATGGCCTCACACTGGGATTCGTCGTACGCCGGATTGAAGCGGCCCGATTCGTCGAATACTGCGGTGCAGGTTTTAAACTCCAGGCCTGAAAAGCGTTTATTCTTGTCGATGAAGAAGTCTTTGGGTCCATAGCTGTTGACGATGGCGATTTCGCTCTCCAGGGCCTCTTCGATTTCATGCTCCCAAGCCGGCATTTCCTCCCGCCGTTCCAGACATACCAGGGTGACTTTCTGGGCCCCTTTGCGCTTGGCGGTCAGGGCAACGTCGATGGCCACGTTCCCGCCACCGATCACGAGAACTTCTTCGCCGATGTCAATTTCTTTGCCCAAGGCGGCATCCCGCAAAAAATCAACACCCTGCAGCACGCCTGCGACATTTTCGTTTTCAACACCCAGAGCACGGCCGCCATGCAGTCCGATGGCCAGGTAGAGCGCCGAAAACCCGTCTTCTTTGAGACTGTCCAGTGTGACGTCCTGACCGAAGGTCACCCCTGTCTTGATGGTGACGCCCATTTTTTCGATCACCCCGATCTCGTTGGCCAGGATATCACGTGGCAGCCGGTATTCAGGTATACCGACCGCCATCATCCCGCCGGTCACCGGCAGCTTTTCGAATACCGTCACCTGGTAGCCGTCCTTGGCCAGGTAATAGGCCGTGGTCAGGCCGGCCGGCCCCGATCCGACGATGGCGATCTTTTCCGGCCGGGCTGCAGCCACTGCCGGAATGATCGGTTCCGGCTGGGTCAGTTCCCAGTCCGCCAGAAAACGATGCAGCTCGCGGATGGCAATTGGCTGGTCGACTTCACCCCGGGTGCAGGCACCTTCGCAGGGGTGGTGACACACCCGGCCGCAAACGGCCGGGAAGGGGTGGTCTTCCCTGAAGAGTTTGAGGGCTTCGGCATACTGGCCGGTGTTGATCAATGCGATGTACCCCTGGATGCTGACATGCGCCGGGCATGTGGCCTTGCAGGGCGAAACACTGCGTTTGGTTATGCCGTAGGCCCCCGGGATCGCCTGGGGATACTTCTTGAATATGGCTTTGCGGGTATTGAGGCCCTTGTTGTATTCATCGGGGACATCGATGGGGCAGACCTTGGCACAATCGCCGCAGCTGGTGCATTTGTCGAGATCCACAAAGCGCGGATTCTCACGCAGTCTGGCGGTAAAATCGCCGGGATTGCCATCCAAGGAGAGGAGTTCGGTGTTCGTGAGGAGTTCGATATTCAGATGCCGGCCGACCTCGACCAGTTTAGGTGAAATTACTCACATGGCACAGTCGTTGGTGGGAAAGGTCTTGTCGAGTTGGGACATGAGCCCGCCGATGGCGGGAGAGTTTTCTACCAGGTAGACATAATAACCGGATTCAGCCAGATCGATTGCGCACTGCATGCCGGCAATGCCGGCACCGACCACCATGACCGAGCCGCTTCTGTTTGAAGGCATCAGCAGTCACTCCTTGTGTTAGAGAAGAATTGAACAACGGGTTTCCCCGGGCGCGGGGCGGGATGATCAGCGACGGAGTTGAGGCGCGAGGGTCTTTGCCGAAGAGAGCGTAATCAAGAACCGGAGGATGAAGAACAATGGAGCGGGTCTCAACCCGGCCTGCGCCGCTTACTATTTTCAGGCATTCAACGGTGGATTTTTTTAGCAGAACCACATCGTTCCTGTCAACGGTAAAGCCGACGCCCGGTTATGGACAGGTGATATCCCGGGACACAGGGACGAAAACAAGAACGGGGAGTTACACGGAAAGTGTCAGGCCGAATATGGCCCAATTGCCCAGCACGTGAATGGTTATCGGCACCAGCAGGTTCTTTTCGCGTTCGTAGGCCAGCGCAAAAACGATACCACCGATGGTCTGGGTGAGGGCGAGGGGACTGATCGGATGCATGAGTACGAAAAATGAGGTACTCAGAAGTATGGCCGGCAGCACCCCCCATCGCCTGAAATAACCATAGAGAATACCTCGGAAAAAAAATTCCTCGGCCACCGGACCGATCACACCGCCGATCAGAAACAATAAAAATATCCGTGACAAAGGGGATGGTGAAGCCGGACCGATAAGGTGGAGAGGGTTGACTCCGGAAATGAACAAAACGAATCCGGCACCCATGGCAAGGAGCCCGAAGCCTGCCGACCAGTAGAGCCCGTGTAGAAAACCTTTGATGGCTGAGGCTTTTGTCAGGCCGACGGCGGCCAAATTGCCATTTACCTGAATGAGGATGATGACCATGGCCGAAATTTCCACGAGGCGGGCGATGCCGGTGGCCAGAAGCCCGTTTGCCGGGAGGCGGGTCGCGGCAGTGAGGATAAAGATCTCTACGCAAAAGATGCTCAGGACCGCGAGCAGCAGGATTTTCAGTTCGATGCGGACTGATGCCATCCGAGAGACCTCAAGGCGAGATAGGCATATCGCTGAATATACCAGTTGTCGGTAGAGCGAATTTTTTCAAGAATTATTTCGATGATATCAAACCATCTGTCACCCCGCTGCCGGCCCAGGGCATAGAGGGCCTGACACACGACGTTGGGTTCCGCATCGTTCAAGAGGGTAATCAGGTCGTCAATCGCGCGATTCTCGTGGCTCCATCCCAATGCATGGGCCAGCCAGTATCTCTCGGGCAGGTGGCGGCTGGTCATCGATTTTTTATAAGACGGGTAACCGGTGATTTCCAACTGCCGCTGATCGATCAGCTTCAAGGCGGCTACCCGATCCCGCCAATCGGCGGCTTCCAGGGCAGCAGCCAGATTAGCGGTTTCCACCGGCCTTCGGCTTCCCAGGTACACCGGTAGAAGCAGCATGGTCCCGACCAGAAAGCAGAGGATACCGGAGACAAGGGTCGCGCGATATGGCGTGACGTAAAGGCCCGCCAGCAGGCGCAGCAAGCCGTAGATGCCGCTGTAGAGGAGGATCGGAAAGGCGAAAAGGATGCCGAGAAAGGTAAACATTCGCAGGAAGGCCGACCGGTCCGTTTGGCGGCTGACCTGTGCCAGAACGGTGTCCGGGTTCGAGAGGAAAGCCTCGGGCGCTACGGACAGAATCCGCCGGCCATTGCTCAGCCAGTCGAGCTGACCCTCCGCCTGTTTAATCTGCCATTCGACCGGATCTCCGTCATCCACCACCAGGTAATCCCGAAACCGCAATTGGGATTCGATCCGGCGTTCGTGCGCGGTGGACCTGATATCGGTCAGCCTGACCGGACGCTGCAATTTCTGATCCAGCGATTTGAACGCTTCGGCCGCGTGAAGGGTATAGCGGTAGTAAAAGTCGTTGATCGACTTACCGAGCGGATTGGAGAGCAGGAGAAAATCCCTGACGTTGACGAAGAGGCGGCTGTCGGCCTGGAGGCCCCAGATGATCGCCAGAAATGCCAGCGGGTAGAGCGGCAGCAGATGATTCAACAAACCGGTACGGCCGGGAGTCTCCGGCCGGCAACGGTGGTAAACGATGGCTACGGCTGCCGGTACCAGTGCAAAGTAAAGGGAGCCGAAGAGGCTGAAGCCATTGGCGTTGACCATAGCCAGACCGGCGACCCAGATAACAAGCAGCAGGATCAGACCGATGCGATTCCGGCGCCACAGGATACCCCAAAGCCAGACCGCGGCTATGGTGACCAGGGCAAGTCCCGCGCCGGTACTCAAGGTAAAGAACAGCCCGCCAAAAACGGCTGAGCCTATAGGATTCAAGGCTTCCAGAGAACTGAGGGTGGGTATGGGCAGATAGCCTGCCCTCTGCAGGGTGGACACATCCCGCCAAAGCTGCAGGTTCGACAGGTATACCTGGACCGTGGCCACGATCTGGGCCACGGCGAGACCCGTCAACAAGGCGTTGAACAGATTGAAACGGCAGGCTTTGAGATCTCGGGACGATGGCGGCAAGCTGGGGAAATCCTTTGTTTGCTTATATCCGCCGGATTATAGACGATTTGATCTTCAGAGTCAAAACGGTACCATTCGTTAATATTTACGGATTCAATAGTAAACTCGCGTTCCTTCAAATCGAATGAGTCCATCGGGCCATGCTCGAAACACCGCCATAGCTGAGGACATCTACCGCATTGGCCATGCCGGCATCCGTGAGATATGCGGACGAAACCGAAGCAATTGGCATGGATAGGGACCGCTTCAATCGGCCCCTTTGATTTTGATAACCACCAAAGTGACGTCATCGGTCTGTTTGGTTTCTGCCCTAAACTCCTCGAGTGCTTCTATAATTGAGTTGAGGATCCGGTCGGCCGAAAGTCGGCTATTCGATCGAATCAGGTTTTTCAAGCGCTGTTTACCGAACATTTCTCCTGGACCGTTCCGGGTTTCCCAGATACCGTCGGTGGCGATGGTAATGATTTGGCCCTCGGTCAGACCGTGTTTTACGTTTTGCAGGTAGCGAAAAGATGGATCGATACCCATTGAGAGGCCTGCGCCCTGAAGCTCTTCAAACCAATCACCTTTTGGGTCGTAGAGCAGTGCCGGATCGTGTCCGGCCCGGACCCATCGGATTTCGGATCGAGACCGATCGATTTCAGCGTAGAACAGGGTGACGAATTCGCCTCTGTCACTGAGGTCTTTGGAGAGCATCTTGTTGACATCGTCGATGATGTCACAAATATCGCCGGGTTGGTTGACCCGGCTTCTGAGAAGCGCCCTAGCGGTCGACATCAATAGCGCGGCCGATATGCCGTGACCAGACACATCACCTACGGATACACCCAGGAGGTTATTTTCCCGGCAGCAGAAATCCATAAAATCGAAAAAGTCGCCACCGGTTTCATCGCAATAGAGACTGCGTCCGGCAATATCCAACCCCTTGTACTGCGGCACCTTCCGGGGCAGAAAGTTTTGCTGGATTTCCATGGCCACATCAAGCGTCTGTTTGATGCGGACTCGCTCCTCCAGGGCTGGAACCATCTGGTCGAAGGTTCGCCCCAATTCTCCCATCTCGTCCCTGGTTTGGATCTCCGCTCTCGTGCTGAAATCTCCCTGTGCCACTCGGCGAGAAGCGCTTACCAGTTTCTGGATGTTCATTGTCATCGACTTGGCCAGTATGAAAGCAAGAGCGATAACCACGAATATGATGCCACCCAAGATAATTCCGGTGATTTTAATGTTGGCGTTGACCCGTTCGTGAACGGTTTTTTCCATGGCAATGGCCTCGGCGAGAAAATCGGCCTTGGGGACGATGAGAAGCAAAGCGGTGCCGAATTCGTCGATGTTGCCGTAGACCATCAGGCTTTCAGTACCGTCGTGTTCCGTTTCCACCACTCCGGTACGCCCAGCGTTCATGTCCGTTGCCATCTTGCGTCCGATCTGGGGATCATTGAAAGAGAGGTATTCGGCACCGGGCAGAGCTAGCCAGTGGCGGTGCCTCTGCTCGACCGTGTATTCCCTTGCAATAACACGGATATCGGGCGGGTCCGATTCGGCGGAGGTTTCGGCACGGACGAGAAGCAGGTTGACATTATCCGAGAAGAGCCTGAAATGGTTGTCTTGCTGTAACAGGGCGCTCACCGGAACCGATATGGCGGTGGCGCCGAGGACCAAGCCGTCGGCGGCGTAAATCGGCATCGATACGGTGAAACTGAATTGACTTGTGAAGGGATCGGGAGACGGTATCGACCAAACGAGCCCTTCCTTTTCGACAGCCGATCGATACCATTGCGTGTTCGTTGCATTATACGATCTCGGTAAGTTGGGCATCGCGGGATAGACACTTTGAGTGCCGCCGTCGATAGCCACCAACTGCCAGAATATGAGGTCGGGATGAGCGAGGACAAGGTCGTGGAAAACCGGCACCATCGAGGATAGGACAGCCGAAATTTCTTCCCTGTCAAGGCGGGCACCGTCGAAAACTATCTGGCTCGAACTGTTGTAGTCGACAACCAGCGGCATGAAGCGGCCCATCCCCGCCACGTGGTAGCGCAAGGGGGGATTCTTGTTCAGGATATGGGTCTGTGCGGACGGCGTCCTTTTCGCGCCGTTGCGAAAGGTGTATGGGTGGTGCGCACCGGCGAGGCGTTTCTCGAGTTCCGAGGCCTGAACGCGAAGGACCATTTCTATCAGCTCTCTTTCGAGTCGCAACGCGAATGCGTGTTCTTCCACCAACAGGGTCAGTTCGAGGCCGGCTTTTCGCATGAGGGCCTCACGGGCAATTGACGCCAAGTCGTTGCCCATATTCTCCATGCTGCGCTGCCCGTTCACCCGTAGCATAAATATGGGAACCAGCGATATGCTCAGCAGTATGATGAGAAGTTTCCAGCGAATACGCATAGACACCTTCAAAACTAGTTGATCATGGAGCCTTTAAATGACTGTGGGTGAACTTGCGGGCGAATATGAATTCACTGGTCTTGTAAAAGGGAGTCTTTTTTGTCGCCGCCTCGGCAAGCAGACCGCCTCTTACTGAATCAGTTGGCGTCTTATCCAGCGGTGCGGAATCTTTCAGCCAAAATGCCGGTGAGAGGACGAACCGGTGTTCACATTCTCCTGCCAGCCTGCAATCGGATTCTCTCTGCCGGCATCCGGGGAAGAGGCTTCGGTTTTCGCTGCGGCTGCTTCTCTATGCAAGATGCGATCGATTTTAGGGAAAACCCCACTCTCCCCTGACAGGCGCATGCTGAAAGCCTTTACCAGAAAATAACCGAAGCAGAGCCCGACCAGCCCGATGAGGAGGGCGGCCGATGAACTCCCCAAACCCAGCCTCGGAGCCAAAGTCGATCCGATGCCGATACCGATCAGCAGAAATACGACCGGTACCGCATAAAGGAAGAACGCGCTTTTCAGCATCGATCGCCTGCTGATAAAGATCGACACCGTATCCCCCATCGCGGTTCCGATATTATCTCTGACTCTTGTCACCATTTTAGCGCTTATACAGTCTGGCGGGCAGTTGCTTGCCGATACGCAATCAGCGCAGGCATCGAGTTTGTCGGTGACCACCTCTACCCACCCGTTTTCCTCTATTTTGACGACGATTCCGTTTTTATATGGCATGCTCCACCTCCTCCGAAGACGGTGCCCAGTGAACCATGGCGCGATTTATCACTGGCAGCATTGTGGAGGCTTGCCTCCCGTGGCTTTGTTCAATCGCGCGAGATAGCGCGCCCAGAAGCCCTTCGGTTTATCGTCTTTTTTAAACAGGTATTTCTCAGGATTTTTGTCGAAGGCGATTCTGCAGACTTCAGCACAAAAATGATAGGTACTGCTTTTATAGCTAGACACGACCGAGCGGCTTTGCGGATTCACTGCCATTCCGCACACCGGGTCGATGACCGTTGCCGTGTCAGTCGATTTTTGTATCATGATTCGCCCCTCCTTGACGGATGGTGCTTTAGCGTGCATTTTTGCCCCCCCATCCGCAATGTATAATAGGGGAGTATAAGACGCGATAGGTCATAAGTCACGTGCCTTATCGGTTGAAATCACAGGGAGACACTTTTTCTTCGGAAATACGAGGTGGAACGACGGAGGGCGGCCGGCACATATGCTGTGGCGACTTGCCTCGTTGGGAGGTCCTTTCGATGAGCGGTTGGAGATTTCGTCACAAAATCGTCCGCTTTTTCGGCCCGTTGGAACGGCTCCAAAGCCGGGCTGCTCGGGATCGCTCTTCCTGGAGCAGGATTCGCTTGACGCTGTCATCTATTTATCAGTAATTTAGAAGCCTTGCGTGTCTACCCGATGGGTCAGATGGTGAAGGGGCCACTGGCACACTGGCAGGATATTCCACAAGGGGGAAGCGGTGGTGATCGATGAATCGATTCCCAGGTTTGTCAGCCCGATCGGTTTTGGTTTCAATTCAATATTCCATTGAATCGAAATGCCGATGGGGCGGTTTACGATTAAACCGCCCCGAAACCAGGCCCCGATGACCTGCCGCCCTCATCAATCCCAGCAGTATCCGCCACCACGGCCGTTGCCACTACCCGGGCCGTATCCCATCATTCCACCGCGTCCTCTGCCCCCCATCATGATTCCGCGCCCGGCGTTCGGGTTGACCTCTTTCATTTTAACAATATGCTCCAGCCGCTTCTGATCCAAGTCCGCCTCGAGTTTGGATATGTCTTTCTGAATCGAAGCGGCCTTTTGCACATCGACGTTTTCTTTTGCCAATTCGCTTCTCAGTTCGAGTTCCTTGGCGTACAGGTTTTGTCTCAACTCACCCGTTTCCTTGAAGAATGCCTGTCGTTCCTGCTCGATGGCCTTGATCTGATCCTCGGTCAGGTTCGGGTAATCCCCATCATAACCGGGCCCGCCCCATCCCATGTGGCCCCAGCCACGGCCCATGTGACCGTAGCCGCCACCCCAGCCGGCATAGGCATTTGCAACGAGTCCCACCATAACGATGGCGGCCAGAATGACGATTGTTTTGGTTAAGGTAATGTTCTTCATAATGGTCTGCTCCTTTTTAATGAGTTGATAGAAGTTTTACGTCACTGTCTGTGTTCTGCTCAGTATCATGAGCACGATGCGTGCCAGGTTTTGGTCAGGGGGAAGACCTGTCGTTGTAATCATTCGTAATAATAGTAAATTTGTATAAAACGGCGCCATTTCACAGCAGATCAGAGTTATGTGGTCTGGCGACCGCTTACCTCAAGTGGGTAGAACCGATACAGGCGGGATGAATTTAACGGAAATGGTGGGTAGTCAGTACCCAGAATATCGATAAGACCACATTTCCAATGCCGCTGTCACTCTAATCGGACATTTGACTTTACTCTATTCGGTTCTAATTATTACCCATGGTTCAGCTGCATCGGCCGAACCGGAAACCCAGAGAACAAGAGGAGACTGCGAAAATGGCCAAACAGACATTTTCCATACCCAACATATCGTGCGGGCACTGCGTGATGAGCATCAAGAACGAATTGAGTGAACTCGCAGGAGTCAAGACGGTCGAGGGAAGTCCGGAACAGAAGACCGTGACCGTCGAATGGGATGCACCTGTTACAGAGGAAAAGATCAAGGCGACCCTCAAGGACATCAATTATCCGGCGGCCTAGATCCGGCATGTGAACTTCGCCCACCGGCAGACAAGGGTTCCATGGACACGGTGTTCAACACGGGACCACCGGCAAATGATCGGATGAATGTGCAGGAATAGAAGGCGTAAATCGGAATCTGCTTATGGTTCGAGCAGACCATTCAGGTGAAGGGAGCGACGGTTGATCGATAAAAATGGATACGAAGCCTTCCTGGTTGAGGCGATCGCTGCAGCGCTGCAGGCGGGGCGGGAAATCATGGACGTTTACGATTCCGAGTTTGCGGTTGAGCACAAGGCCGACAATTCACCGTTGACACGTGCCGACAAGAAATCCCACGAATTGCTGATGAGTTTGCTGTCGAAGATGGATCTGCCGATTCTCAGCGAAGAGGGCCGCGAAATACCATATGACAACAGAAAAAAATGGGAAAAACTCTGGATCATCGACCCGTTGGACGGGACCAAAGAGTTCATCAAGCGCAACGATGAGTTCACGGTGAATATCGCCCTGGTTGAATATGGGATGCCCGTTCTGGGTGTGGTTTACGCTCCGGTCAAACAGGCGCTTTATTTCGCCGCCAAAACGATCGGTGCCTTCAAGAACGAAAACCCGGCCCAACTCGACTGGATTAAAAAAGCATCCGACCGGTCGGATGTTATGAAGGTATTCAACAGGCTTATTCAAGAATCGACCCAGTTGCCTGTCGAGCGGGCTCACCGGCTGCCGTTTGTCATCGTAGGGAGCCGCTCCCATGCCAGTCCGGAGCTCAAGAAGTTCGTCGAGGAAAAACGACGGGAACACGGCCAGGTCGAATTTATCTCCGCCGGCAGTTCACTGAAGATCTGCCTTGTGGCCGAAGGCAAAGCCGACATGTATCCCCGCATGGGACCCACCTGCGAATGGGATACGGCCGCCGGTCAAGCGGTGGCCGAAATGGCCGGGGCCAAGCTGCTCGATTTCAAAACCGGCGAACCGCTGCGATACAACCGGTCCGATATTTTAAACCCCTGGTTCATCGTCAGACGCTGATGAGCTCTTCTCCAACGGTCGTTGTCAAACGCCTGCCATCGGGTTACCATCAGCTTTGAGCGGCCGCCCGCCGTTGCAGATAGACGTTTATTACAATTGAGAAATTCGGGTTTCATCTGACGATGAAGATCACCGTTACCCATGAGGAACAAAAACGGTTTGGTGTATTCCAATTGACCCCCCCAAACCTGGAATCGACCAGATGTCTGATAAAAAGATCACTTTGCCGATCACGGGGATGACCTGCGCCAACTGCGCCGCAAACATCGAACGCGGTGTCAAGAGGTTGGACGGTGTGGCAGAGGTCAACGTGAATTTTGCCAGCGAAAAGGCAACGATCAGTTTCGATCCAGATAAACTGGAACTCAACGACCTGGTGGAGAAGATCGTAACGTCCGGTTTCAACGTCGGCCGGGCCAAGGTCGAATTTCCGGTGACGGGGATGACCTGCGCCAACTGTGCCATGAATATCGAGCGGGCCTTGGTTAGAAAGGTGCCGGGTGTCCTGTCGGCAGCGGTCAACTTTGCCTCGGAAAGGGCTATGGTGACCTACATTCCGGGCCTAGCCGGCCCGGACGATATGGTCGCGGCTGTCGAAAAGGCGGGATACGGCGCTGTCATGGCCGATGAAGGGCTCGACGCGGAGGATATCGAACAGCTGGCGCGGGATGCCGAAACCCGTGATCAAACCCGTAAATTCGCCGTCGGGGTCATTTTTTCCCTGCCGCTGTTTATTTTGAGCATGGCGCGTGACTTCGGGCTTGTCGGCGCTTGGAGCCATGCCGTCTGGGTGAACTGGCTTTTCTTTGCCCTGGCTACACCGGTTCAGTTCTACACCGGCTGGGACTATTACAAGGGCGGCCTGAAAAGCCTGGCCAACAGAAGCGCCAACATGGATGTCCTGGTGGCCATGGGTTCAACGGTGGCCTATGCCTACTCGGTGGCCGTACTCCTGGTGCCCGATGTCGGCACCCATGTCTACTTTGAAACCTCGGCCGTGATCATCACCCTGATCAAACTGGGGAAAATGCTCGAATCGCGCACCAAGGGTCGAACCGGCGGTGCCATCCGAAAACTGATCGGTTTGCGGCCAAAGACGGCCGCCGTCATCCGTGACGGAAAAGAAATCGACATACCCATCGCCCGGGTGAACGTGGGCGATACGGTCATCGTTCGTCCGGGTGAACGGATTCCGGTGGACGGCATTGTTCTGTCGGGAGATTCGGCCGTGGACGAATCGATGCTGACCGGTGAGCCCATGCCGGTCGATAAGCAGGCCGGAGATACGGTGGTGGGCGGGACGATCAACGGCGAAGGTTTGCTGCGGTTCACTGCAACCCGGGTAGGCCGAGATACGGTTTTGGCCCAGATCATCCGTCTGGTTCAGGAAGCCCAGGGAAGCAAGGCGCCGATTCAGGCTCTGGCGGACAAGGTCGCTGCTGTATTTGTGCCCGCTGTGATCATCATTGCGCTGTCCGTGTTTGCCGTCTGGTGGATGGCGACGGGACAATTCGTGCCGGCCATGATCCGTCTGGTTGCGGTTCTGGTGATCGCCTGTCCCTGCGCCCTTGGACTGGCCACACCTACGGCCATCATGGCCGGAACCGGAAAGGGGGCGGAGAGCGGTATTCTTTTTAAAAACAGCACGGCCCTGGAGATGGCCACCCATCTCGACACCATCGTGCTTGATAAAACCGGGACCATCACCGCCGGTAAACCGGCGGTGACGGACGTTGTGGCCTTCGATACCATCGGTGGTGAGCAGGACCGGCTTATGCAAATCAGCGCATCTGTCGAACAGGGATCCGAACACCCGGTGGGCAAAGCGGTTGTGGCTGCCGCCCGGGAGAGAGGGCTCGATCTGCAGCAACCCGCCGGATTCAAAGCCACCGGAGGGATGGGGGTGCAGGCAATGGTCGCGGACGTGACCATTCGGGTCGGCAAACCCAAATGGTTTGAAAGCAGGGGCATCGACCTCGAGCCGGTCTGGCCTCAGATAGGGGAATTGCAGAGCGAGGGAAAGACTGTTATGGTGGTGGTCGGGGATAACTCGCTTTACGGGCTGATTGCCGTCGCCGATACTCTGAAGCCGGAATCCGAGGCGGCCATTGCCGCCTTGCATCGCGAAAGAATGAAGGTGGTGATGCTGACAGGCGACAATCCGGATACGGCGCGATCCATCGGACAGCAGGTCGGCATCGACGATATCGTAGCTGAGGTCAAACCGGAGGAGAAGTCGAGCCATATCGTCGACCTCCAAAAAGAGGGCCGCAGGGTCGGAATGGTCGGTGACGGGATTAACGACGCACCGGCTCTGGCCCAGGCCGACGTGGGATTGGCCATCGGAACCGGTACGGATGTGGCTATCGAAACAGCCGACGTGATTCTGTCCAGCGGCAGTCTCATGGGTGTGCCGCGTGCCATTCGGGTCAGCCGGGCTACCATGCGGACGATCAAACAGAACCTTTTCTGGGCGTTCGGCTACAATATCGTCCTCATCCCGATTGCCGCCGGCATCCTCAACCCCATCGAGGGCCTGCCGTATTTTCTGCGTCAGCTTCATCCCATCATGGCCGCTCTGGCCATGGCGTTCAGCAGTATCTCGGTTGTCGCGAACAGCCTGAGGCTCTATAAAACCAAAATTGTGTTTTGAACATATTTGTAACCGATCCGCCATCTGCGGTTCACTACAGGCATATCGGACACCGATAAGCAAAGATGCGGCCCATCCGGCGGCCGCTGTTATCATATTCGGCGCCAGGGATAGTGAAAAGAGGTTTGTATCTGGTTTCAGCACAGGAAACCGGGTGGACATAAGGCAGGGGACGGCTTATACATAGGGAGGAGAAGAGATGACAGAAATGATGATCCTATTGGCTGTGATTGGGGTGTGGGTTTTCCTGCAAGCCTATCTTCTGCCGAAAATGGGAATTTCAACCTGAATGAGCGATGCTTGTCAGGTGACAAGAAAAAAGAGTCATGACACCCAGCCGGAACCGGAAAAAGATCGAGGACAAGGATACCGAACTGATTGAAGCGATCAACTTAGGTCGCCACGATCGGTTCCAGGAGCTTGTAAAGCGCTACGAGTATAAATTGTACAACTTCGGGCTACGGATGTGCGGGGACCCTTACGATGCCGAAGACGTGGTCCAGGAAACTTTTCTAAACGCCTTTAAGTACCTCAAAGATTTCAGGTATGAGACAAAGTTCAGGAACTGGCTCTATCGAATTGCGGCGAGCATTTGTATCAAAAAACGCCGAAAATCCAAATTCGCGCCCGAAAGAGAACTCTCCCTGGAGGAATTCTTTCCTGAAGAGGATCCGGCAGGGCCCAGCGACATCCCCGATTGGGCCCAGCTTCCTCTCGATCAGGTGTTGAACGAGGAGCTTTCCCGACGCCTGAAGGATGCCATACTTTCACTGCCGGAAAAATACCGCGTCATCGTTGTTTTGCGGGATATAGAAGGTTTTTCCACGGCGGAGACGGCACAAATACTCGAATTAAAGCGCTCCAACGTGAAGGTCAGGCTCCACAGGGCGCGGCTGTATCTGCGGGATCAACTTAAAGGGTATTTTAAGCATGGATCTTGATGAACACGACCATAAACACTGTATGGCGATGTTTGAAAAATTGTCCGAATATATCGATGGAGAGTTGGATCAGTCGTCCCGCAGGGAAATCGAGGCGCACATCAAGGTCTGCGCCTCCTGCAAGATCTGCCTTGCCACCCTCAAGACAACCATCCATCTGTGCGGGGGTATCGCCCCCCATCCCGTTCCCGAAGCGTTGTCCCAAAAATTGAGATCCCTGACACTGGATCATCTATCTGCAGGGAATGGACGGGAAGTTTACAAAAGATAAGTTCGGTATCGGCGGGTATTGCCATCCTCTACAAAATCGGGCTCTTTGCCGTTTGATTCGTTCGCCCGCCAAGGTGCGGCGCCCGGTTTCTATCCTGATAAACCCATCATACGATCTGCTTGATCTTGCCCTTGAATTCCATAAAGAGATTCTCGTTCTTTCCGTCTATCTCCGGCGCATTGTCCTTCCAATTGTAAATCCGGCAGGCATCGGTCTGGTCCGAGGGGATGGTGCAGCCGATAAACGGCACCAGCGGATCGCCGACGGTTGATTTGTAATTGAGCATCAGCGCTTTGGCCTGGGGGAAATTCTCGAATTCAAGCAGGCGGATAAAAAAAATCTTGCAGTCTCCCGGGAAAAATTCGCTTGCCTGCCTGAACTCGATGATCCGCTGCTTGAATTTGGTGATTGCCGTTTGGTTGTCCGGGGCGTCAACGATCAGGTTGAATTCTCCATGCCGTCGATCGCGTTCGTCGATTTCTTCTTGATTGGTCAGATGAAAGAACTCACCGAGGTAAATCATTGATAATCCTTTCCGCACCCTTCGAGATCGAGACTGCTCGTCCATTGGGGTCTAAAAAACCGAGAAACCGGGGTGTTTGTTCGATATTGAGATTTGAAATAAATCACATCCCTGTCGGTTTGATCAAGTCTTTTAGAACGGGGGGACTCATCACCCCCTATTTGCCAGTGCGGAAGGGGAGATAGGCGACGCCAAAGTGCAAACTCGATCCCATAGCGGCCTTATCAAACAGGATCCCCAACGGCGTCATGCCGGCAGCGGGCGCTTGACCCACGAATGGCCATCCCACAACCGGTTGAAT
Source organism: uncultured delta proteobacterium (assembly GCA_963792945.1). Classification (GTDB taxonomy): domain Bacteria; phylum Desulfobacterota; class Desulfobacteria; order Desulfobacterales; family SG8-13; genus JARFQH01. The sequence goes on from CAWBYM010000004.1 coordinate 129,606, forward strand.
TTTTGATACATAACGAAGGCCAGCCAGATTTTTTCCATGGATTTGAAAAGCCGGCCGGGGTTAACCGAGTATGAACCATAGGGTCGTTTGGACCAGTCGAAGAAATCCTGGACGATGCTTTCATAGCGTCGCCCCGACACTTGCGCCATTTCGATCAATTGGTCCTGCCGGGGCAGCCAGGTATATTTGGACAGATGGATGATGCTGTTCTTGATACAGATACCGAAACGGTTTTTGAAGCGTTCGGGGGGCGGATTCGTGGCGATCCAACAGCGGATATTGCCCCTGGAGTCGGCGTAGAAATCCCCGTGGATGGGCTGCCAGAGGCATTGAATCTCTTCCGCTCGGTCGCACATGCGGTGGTATGACTGACTCTTGTCCATGGCGCTGCTGTGTCGGTGCCAGAGGAGCTTAGCGGCCACCCGCAGGGCTCTGGGCCGTATCGGGACGAATCACCTGGCACCCGAGATGGTGAACTTGCTTGCTCCTGTTACGGTAGCCTTCAGTCACGGCAAGCATAGGCATTGGCGGCAGCCGAGTTTTTATAACGGTATAACCAGACGATATGGGTCGCCCCCAGCTGTGCGGCCTGCCTTTTGATCTCCTGTATGTTCTGCCTCTCACGGTAATAGAGGAAGAGACGTTGCATATCGGCCGAACGACTCACAGAACCGAGGTTTCTGCACGATTGTACCGTTCGTTCATCGGTTTCGACAAGTTGCTGCGCCAATTGGTCGAGCTGCCGGGTGGCAGGATCTGACATCGTTGTACAGGAAACCGTTTGCAGAATCAGGCCCATGGCCAGGGTGACTATCGTTAAGAATCGTCGGCACGTCATTGCGTCTCCTTCCGCGAAGCACGTTTGGCTCGGGTAATCATTTGGCGGCAGCCGGTTTCCCGGGTGAAAAAGAGCAGGATCAGAGACAGAGCGGCCCAACCGAACATGAGGGAAAATCCGGTTCGAAAAGCCGCCAAATCGTAGATTCGGGCCCCGTTGACCATCACTCCATCCCAGTTTTTGTCGAGCATCCAGCCGACAGCCGGCTGTAGAAGGGTCGGACCCATGATCACACCCATGTTGATGATCCCGGACACGGTTCCGGTCAGCTCGGGGGGCACCGATTCTTTGGCGAATGCAAAACTGACGATGATGCAGCCCGAGGCAAACCCGGTGACCAGCATAATGGGAATGAGGACGTGAAGCGGCATGGGGGCGACGAACAGGATGAGACTCCACCCGACAACCGCCAGGAAGCACCCGAAGATGTAGGGCAGTTTGCGGCGGCAGAACCGATCGGAAAAATCGCCGAATACCGGACCGCCGAACGCCCAAGCCACTAAAAGCATCGAGGACACACCGGCGGCTTGCGTATCGGTCATGTGGTGGTGGGTTACAAGGTATGGGACGCCCCAAAGCCCTGAAAATGTAAGCACACAGCCGACCAGGCCGCCTGGGATGACAAGCAGGAGCCAGGTGTTCGCATAGTGGAAAACCTCGAGGAAGCCGGCGAGAATATCGGATACCGTTCGTTGGTTCTGCCGCGGGGCCTGTCCGGGAGCGTAGCTCAGGTAACCCCTATCGCTAGGATCGTCTTTGACAAACCACCAGATTCCGGCACAGATGGTGAAAGCAAAAATCGCCGAATACATCATCACCGGTCGCCATCCATGGGCATGGATGAGAATGCGCAACGGCATCCCGGCCGCCACTGCTCCAATGATCCCGCAGAACAGCGCAATTCCAGTGACAAAAGCATAGAGGCGCGGTGCAAACCACTGGCTGGCCAATTTGAGCATTCCCACCCAGGCCACGGCCACGGATCCTCCAATGAGAAGCCGTCCCATTCCGGCCCAGAGTGCATCGGATGCCGTGGCAAAAACCAGGCTGCCGACCCCGGCGATACCGGCTCCCAAAGCCAGCAACCTTTTGGCGCCCCAAGTATCCACCAGGATGCCGGTGGGGATTTGCATGGCGACATAGCTGTAGAAATAATAGGCCGAGAGGTGCCCCAGGGCGGCTCCTCCGATGCTGAAATCATGCATCAGTTCTGAGGTCATCACCGCCGGCGCCACACGCTGATAGAAACCGAAAAGATACAAGAGGGCACCCAACCCCCACACTGACCATGACAGGTAGATCGGCGGATGGCGGAGGTCAGCCGTATTGACGGTCATAGACACCTCGGTTGAAAAGACATTGCTTATTTCACTCAACGTTGCGTGATTACATCAGCGGCAAAACCATCCCGACCCGTCGATCCTCCAGATATCCGGGGAATACCTTTTTCAGTGCCTTAGTCGGCGCAAAAGCTCGATCGGCAGCCAAAGAGGGATCGGCCTCGCAACAGAGAGTCACCGCGTGTCCGCCGATACCACCAGCTGTATCGAAATTAACGGATGTTCGAACCCGCCTGTTCCTATCGCCGGCGTCGAATGAGAAGACAGTAAATCCCGCAGAGAACCATGCCCCAGAGAAGGCTGTTGGCGATCATGGGAACGGATATCCAGTTTCCCGGGAACCATTGCCGCGAATAGAGCGAAAGGGAAATAACAGGGAAGTAGAGCACCCGTGTTATCCAGACGAGTAAGTGGCCGATGACACCGGAGGCACGGCTGCCGTCGGCGGCGAACATACCCATCTGCATCGTAAGGGTAACGATGATCTTGGCGGCCACGAAGTGTGCCGCTGCTATGCCGATAATAACCGAAGCTTTTCGCAGCATGATACCACCGTTTCAATTACTTTCTAAACCACCACAGTATCGCCGAAACGATGATACTGACCAGAATCATCGTTGTCACCGGAATATAGACCTTCATTCCGGGTTTGTTGATGATGATGTCTCCCGGCAATCGGCCGAAAGGCAGTTTAATGAGCCAAGGCCAGAAGATGCCGGCTATAACCAGCAGGACACCGGCGATGATAAGTACTTTTTGCATGGCCTTCACTCGACCGTTGCGGCATTGGCGGGCGAATTGCCGTTAGGCCTTATCGAAGGGGACGCCATAGCGATTCAAAAAAATCTTTTCCTGCTGTAGGGTTCCTCTTCCGTGCGGGGATTTCTTCTCGGCTGGGTATCCGATGGCCACAATCGCCTCAACGGCCAGATGCGAGGGCAGGTTCAACGTTTTGGTGATGAACGCTTCGGCGGTGATATTGTCCGCGTGCATCCGCTTTCGGATTTGAATCCAGCAGCTTCCCAGCCCCAGTTCTTCAGCGGCGAGATGAAGGTATATCGCAGCGATGGATGCGTCTTCCACCCAGACATCCGACCGGTTCGGGTCGACGCAGACCACAACTCCCAGGGCGGCGTTGGATATAAACGATGATCCGTGAGGCTTGGACCGGGAGAGTCTCTCGAGCAGGCCGCGGTCGGTAACGAAGATAAATTCCCACGGGTTCAATCCCCGGGATGAAGGGGCCCTGAGGGCCGCTTCTTTGAGACGTTCGATTTTTTCGCTTTCGATCGGCTCTGGGGTAAATCGTCGAATACTGCGTCTTTTTTCGATGAGTTCAAAAAACATGGCTGGGTTTCCTTCTGAAAATGTGTTCGCAATACACCCCAACATTTGCTGTATAATCGTCAACGTTTATATCACCGCTGTTTTCGAGGATCGGAAAACGCCCAGATACCGAGAATGATCAGGTTGATCGGGGAAACAATCGACAGCAGTCCGTAAAGATAGGGATTCTTGCCGTTACGGGCGGCGAGTTTACCAAAACAAACCGCGATGTAAAGCAACAGGGCCGCAGTGAGCCCCAGTTCCCAGGTGGTCATGATCCTATTCCAATTTGTTGAGAGTTGACGGTGATAACCAAATGATTGTAAATATTGTTCTTGACTTTAGCCAGCGTAATTTCTAACAAATACCCTGACCTCATTTAAAGGGTGGCGGCCTGTCACTATACTTATACCGTAAAAGGAGATCAAGATGTCAGAAGCTGACCGCAGGTCCAGCATTCGCGTCCCTGGAAAATACGAAATCAATTTTATCAACGAAGGCGACTATCTTATCTCCTTCAGCAAGGATATTTCTGTTGACGGAATGTTCATTCGAACCGACAACGCTCCGGCAGTCGGCGAATTTACCAAGCTGACCTTTTCCATCGGCAGCATCGAGAAGGTTTCCGTCAATGCCAAGGTCGTCTGGGTCAACGATTCGGATACCAGCGGTGATCCCGGCATGGGTGTCAAATTCGTCAAGCCACCGAAAAAACTAAAAGAAACCATATTGACAATGGTCAAACGGGTGGCTGTCCTCGAGCCGAGCAGCGCCGGGTCAAAATAACACCGCAATATTCCCTGCCAGCGATCCCTTCTTCCTTTCGCGGGTGGAATCAGAAGAAGCGACGCCGTTTTTTTTAAGCAGGCCCCTCTCTCTTTATTTTCCGTCCCACACGGCGGCCCTTCCCGCCGGCTTCCCGTTTATATGCACATAATTAGATGGCGCCGAGAAAGAGGGTTGGAACCACCGCAGTCGGCCGTAGGGTGCGAACGGTTGAACCATGAATCCGCGCCTGCCCCCCGCCGCATCTTTCCGATTTGATCGGCGCCGATCGAACGGCGTCTGCTCTGTCGGCAGGGTTCATACGGTCTCAGCGTCCTGTCAGAGCTTAACGCCAATGGCGGTGAGTTCTTTTGCGGCGGCTTGGGCCCATCCGCGGTTGGCTTTCGGATTGGCCGGGCTGGGATGGGTTATACCGCCGATGTCGACATCCATGCCCCCTAAAGCTTCCCGTGCGCGGTTCCGGGCAAAAGTGCCAATACCAACGACGTACCGCGGTTTCAAATGAGCGATGCTTTGGCGCAGGGCCCGGTCACAGATCTCCTGCAACGGTCTTCTTTCCTCCATTTTCAGATTGGAGGGCGTTCGGTTGCGGCCGCTGGATTCCAGAAAAAGGAGCGGGCAGTAATTGGCAACGAAGAACCGCTTGAAGAAAACGTCCGGTGTACCGAAAGTTTTACGGGCCCAACCCCACAAGCGTCTGCCGCTGACTTCGCTCTTGGGGCAGGCGAACCCGGCAACCGGTTTTTGGGGATGCATGACGCGCGGTGTGCCGACGTCCGTTTCGATTCCGAGCCAGTTTTTGACCGCATCGATTTCACCGAAGGGAACGCCGGTTTGCGCCATGCCCCAGGGACCGGGGTTCATTCCAACGAGAACGACCTCTTTCGGATGCTGGGCATAGCGGCTTAGATAAGCATCGTAAGCTCTTCTGGCGTATACCAGGGGATTGTAGACGTGAGTCACCGGCGATCCGAAGCTCAGGGAGGCCAACTCGACGACCAGGTCATCTGTGATATCAAACAGGTTCATGGACAGAATCCCTACCGTTCCGGCAGATGGCTGCATTTGGCGCCGCAGTCCGTAAACACCATCAGGTCTATGAATTTCGCGGCCGGATGATGATCGTCTCAGGCGCGTCAGCCGGGAAATCGATACAGAACTCATCGTAAATGCCGCCGAGAAGAATATCCACCCGGGTGTTGCGGTGGATGAATATGCCGTTCTTGTCGAGCAGTATATCTCCCCCGGTATCCTTTTTTATCTTCAGCGAGAACAGCTCGCGTTTGCCTTTGTGAACGCTGAAGCGGTCGCCGATGGAGAAAGGCTTGCCAGCCAGACAGTTTCTGTGGATGAATATTCCGTTACGATCGCGATCGAAGAGGGCGATGGTCGAGTTGTCGATCGTCTGCTTCGAGAACAAGGCGACCCCCAGGTGTTGTAGGAAGTGAAGTCAAAGGAAGGCTCACCGGCGTTTCAGGTCGTCATCAGGTTTATTGAACGAGCGGGACTTAAACGGCCAGGCGAGCCTTAACGGTTTCGAGAATGCACGGCATGGCAGTGCCGGCCTTTTCCAGGGCGACAAGGTCGGCGCCCGGGAAAGAGCGTTCGGTATTGATTTCTATGATTTTTGCTCCGTTCTGTTTGGCGATCACCGGCAGTTGTGCCGCGGGATAGACGACGGCCGACGTACCGACCACCAGCATGACTCGGCATGTACTCGACTCTCGTATCGCTGTCTCCAGCGCTTCGGGCGGCAGCTGTTCACCGAAGAGAACGGTATTGGGTTTGAGAACCCCCCCGCATGAAGAGCATTGCGGCGGATGGCCCTCGGGTATGTCAGGGGCCAGGTAAAACCGGCCGCACTGTTGGCAAATAATCTCACGCAGACTGCCATGGATTTCCACGACATTCCGGCTGCCGGCCTTGCGATGCAGACCGTCTATGTTCTGGGTTATCACCTGACGCACGATGCCCATCCGTTCCAACTCCACCAGGGACCGGTGGGCGGCGTTGGGTTCGTAAGAGTCATAGGCCCGGATGAAATCTCCCCTGATTTGCCAATACTTTGACGGGTCGTTGCGAAATACTTCGATAGAGGCGTACACTGTGGGGTCGTATTTTTCCCAAAGCCCGCCTTTGGAACGGAAGGTCGGGATGCCGCTCTCGGCGGATATTCCAGCGCCCGAAAGCACGACACATTCATTGAGCGAAACCAGTAGATCTGCAATTTCGGCGTAGGGTGGTGGCATGTCTTCACCCCGCCCGCTCCGGGGCGGTCTGTCAAAATAGATCGCGGGGCGAGGCGTCCACGGCGCCCCGCCATTTGAGCCAAACCTGCCGCGGGTATTTATCCGGATGCGGGTTCGGACTTGTGCTCGTAAACGTGAACATCCCGCTGGGGGAAGGGGATGGAGATCCCCGCCTGGTCAAATCGCTTTTTGATCGTTTCGGTCAAATCGAAATAGACGCCCCAGTAATCCTCGGTCTTGGTCCAGGGGCGGGCCACGAAGTTGACGCTGCTGTCCGCCAACTCGGAAATGGCGACAAGAGGTGCCGGGCTTTTGAGTATCCGTTCGTCCTCGGCGATGGTCTCGGCGATGATCTGTTTGGCTTTGTCGATGTCATCTTCGTAGCCGATGCCGAAAACCATGTCGACCCGCCGCGTGCCCGTTGTGGAGTAATTGACGATATTGCCCGCGGTGAGGCTGGCGTTGGGAACGATGACGGTTTTGTTGTCGGGCGTCAGCAGCTGGGTGGTGAATATCTGAATCTTTTCCACGGTGCCTGACGTTCCGGCACCCTCGATCACGTCACCGACCTTGAACGGGCGGAAGATGATCATCAGGAAGCCGGCGGCAAAATTTGCCAGAGAGCCCTGCAGCGCCAAGCCGACAGCCAGGCCGGCGGCACCGATGATGGCTATGAACGACGTGGTCTGGATGCCCAGCTGGCCGAGAGCGGCCAGAACGACAAAGGTCAGCAATGCGTAGTACGCTAGGTTACCGACGAAAGATCCGATGGTGGGATCCACGTTGCGGTTCACCAGAACTTTTCCGATGATTTTCCTGAAGAGCTTAGCGACCCAGGTGCCGACGATGAAAATGGCGACCGCTGCGATGACCCTGATACCCCAGACGGTCAAAAGAGCCCAGATGTTTTCCAAATTGATATCCATATCTATCGATCCTCCTTTATTTTCTGTGCGCGAACGGGCAGATTACTGGAAGCAGGGGCGTTGACGTTTAAGACTTGGTAATTTGGGGTGAAGATAAGAAGACTACCGTCATTGTCAAATACCAAAGATCCGCCTCCTGCACATCAAGTGCCAGGGATACCGCCGGTTTACGAATATTGACAGGCAGAGTCCGGTCGGGCTAAGTTTCTCCCATAGTCCCACCATACGTTTTGGATACGGCCACCTTTATGTCATTCCTAACGATAAAGGAGGATCGATATGACCCATTCATTGAAAGACGTTCTCAACCCAAAATCCGTGGCCATTATCGGTGCTTCGGAAGTGCCGGGCAAGGCCGGTGAAAGGCGGACGCGGAGCCTCGTGGAAAGCCGCTTCACCGGTAACATCTATCCGGTCAATCCGAAGCGTGACCGGATCTTCGGGTTAAAGGCTTACCCGGACATCTCCGCCATCGCCGGTGAGGCCGACCTCGTGATGATCGTGGTCCCGGCCCGGTTCATTCCCGATGCCGTTGCCGGGAGCATCCGGAAAGGGGCCAAGGGAATCGTGATCATTACGGCCGGATTGGGGGAAAGCGGTGCGGAAGGGAGGGCCATCGAAGCCGAGGTGCTGCGGATGACGCGCGAGGCCGGTGTTTATGTGATTGGCCCCAACTGCAGCGGGATGTTCAGTGCCGGTGTCTCGATGAATATCCTCGGGATTCCCGGAATCGCCAAAGGGCACATGGCGGTCCTGGCCCAGAGCGGCAATATCATCGACTCCTTGACCCACTACGCCAGGGTCAAAGGCGGAGGGTTCAGCCGGATAATCAGTGCCGGAAATGCCATCGGCGTCAAACTTCACGAATACGTCGAGTACCTCGGGGAGGACCCGGACACCAAAGTCATCGCGATGTACCTGGAGGGCATAAGGGAAGGCAACGAGTTTGTCCGTGTTGCCAGAGAGGTTGCCAGGGTCAAGCCGATCGTCGCCCTCAAGGTCGGGCGGACAGGGGCCGGGGCGCGAGCCGCCGCCTCTCACACCGGCTCCATGGCGGGGGACGACGCCGTGGTGGATGCGGCTTTCCGCCAGGCCGGAATCGTCCGAGTGTCAAATCCCGACGAACTCTTCGACATCGCCAATGTCTTCCAGTCTTGTCCCGCACCTCGCGGCAAGCGCCTGGTTATCCTCTCGGAGGGCGGTGGCGACAATTCGGTTGCAGCGGACAATGCCGAACGCTTCGGCCTGGAGGTTCCCATACTCTCCCAAGTCACGCAGGACAAGCTCCGTCCTTTTTTGTTGAAGGGCATGCCCGCATCCAATCCGATCGACTACGGCGGCATGGCCGAAGAAAACCCTCACATGATCACCGAGTGCTGCAAGGTATGCCTGGAAGACGATGCCGTGGACGGCCTCTTCATTACAGGTTTTTTCGGGGGCTTCCGTGACATTATCGCTCACCATGTGGCTGAGTTGGAGGAACAGACGGCGAGGGAATTGGCCGAACTTGTCGCGCTTTACAACAAGCCTGTGGTGATCAATACCAGTTTTGCCGGGGCGCCCTACCCGACTTTCGAGATCCTGAAGGAAAACGGCGTTCCTGTCTTCGACGGACCGGAAAGGGCGGTGCAGTGTCTTTCGGCGTTGATGCATTACCACGTGGAGAAAGAGAAGAGAGTGAACCGGCCTGCGCTTGCCGTTGAAACCCATCCGCAGGCAAAAGCTGTTCAAGTCATAGAATCGGCCCGCGGACAGGGACGTTCGAGCTTGCTCGAGACCGAGGGCATCCGCCTTCTTCAGGCTTATGGTTTACCCGTGCTCCCCGGGGAGCTGGCGGCAAGCGAGGCGGAAGCCGTCCGGATCGCAGCCAGGATCGGATTTCCGGTGGTGCTCAAAATCGTGAGCCGGGATATCCTGCACAAGTCCGATGTCGGGGGGGTGAAAATCAATCTTTCCGACGGTGAGGATGTGAAGGCGGCCTATGCCGAGATCATGGCCAAAACCAGGGCCGTTACAGACCCCGACCGCATCGAAGGCGTGCTCGTCGCCCCCATGGCGGCCAAAGGGCGGGAATGCATCATCGGAATGACAACCGATCCGATTTTCGGGCCGGTCCTGATGTTTGGGATCGGCGGCATCTTTGTTGAGGTTCTAAAGGACGTCGCCTTCCGGGTGGCGCCGCTGACGTCAGAGGATGTGGACGGGATGATCCGAGAAATCAAAGGGTACCGGGTATTGACCGGCGTCCGGGGTGAAGCCCCCAAGGACATTGCCGCCATAAAGGCAGCCGTTCGAAACTTGGCCCACCTGGCTCTGTGTCATCCCGGCATAAAGGAAATCGATCTCAACCCCGTCATCGTTCATGAGAAAGGGGTATCCATAGTGGACTGCAGGGTCATCCTTTCCTGATCGGGTGCAACCGGCCGGCAGATGGCCGATCCCCAGAATCGATCCGGCCTGCTATACGGGAGAAAGAAAGGAGAATAAATGGACTTCGAATGTATACTGTACGAAAAGGCCAACAATATTGCGACGATCAAACTGAATCGTCCCCGTGTCCTGAATGCCATGAACAAGCAGCTATGGCTCGATCTCCGGGACGCCTTGGAAGACGCGGCTGCCGATCCGGAAATTAAAGTCCTGATCCTCACCGGTGAGGGGCGGGCGTTCTCCACGGGCGCCGACCTCAAAGACTCGAAAGGACGAACGATCACGGCTTATCGAGATTACCTCGAACACTTGCAGGAGATTTCCCGACAGCTGATACGCTTTCCCAAGGCCACCGTTGCGGCGGTCAACGGCTACGCCCTGGGGTCAGGATATGAACTCGCGCTAGCATGTGACCTCCGGGTGGCGGCCGAGAGCGCCCAGTTCGGATCTCCTGAAGCGCGGGTGTCTTCATCGGTCACCGGGGGGGCCATGCGCCTGCTGGCCGAGCTGGTAGGGCCTGGAAAAGCGAAAGAGATCTTTTTCACGGCCGAAAATCTCCCGGGAGCCGAAGCGGCCCGTATCGGGCTCGTGAATCACGTGGTGCCCGACGAACAATTGATGGCTTTTACCAACGAGCTGGCGGCTAAAATCGCCAAGAACTCCGCGTTTTCTGTAAAATTGATCAAAAAGGGCGTGAACATGGCCTCCGAGGTGAGCCTCGAGGCCCTCATGGATTATGAGGTCGAGTGCTGCTTGGCCACCGTCTCCGCGCCGGAACGGGTGGACGCCCTGGATGAGTTTTCGCAAAGAAAGAAATAGACACTCCTATTCACTCATTCGTCGGTCACGCACCCTTCCGAGGCCGAGCGAACGTCTTTGATATAGCGATACAGGGCGCCGCGGTTCACCTTGTATGGCGGGGGTTTCCATTGACTATGCCTTTCGGCCAAATCCCGATCGTTGACATCCAGGTCGATCCGGTTTTTGTCGGCATCGATGGTTATGCGGTCTCCGTTTGTGACCAGGGCAATGGGTCCGCCTTCCTGGGCTTCGGGACAAATGTGACCGACGATGAATCCATGTGAACCGCCGGAAAAACGTCCATCGGTCAGCAGCGCCACATCCGCCCCCAGCCCTGCCCCCATGATGGCCGACGTCGGGGTCAGCATTTCCGGCATACCGGGCCCTCCCTTGGGACCTTCATAACGGATGATGATCACGTCCCCTTTATGGATCCGTTTGGCTTCGAGGGCCTGAAGCATTTCTTCCTCCGAGTCGAACACGTTGGCCGGACCGGAAAAATAGGTGCCTTCCTTTCCCGTTATCTTGGCGACGGCACCCTCGGGGGCTAGGCTGCCGTGAAGAATTTGGAGGTGGCCTGTCGGCTTCACCGGGTCATTCAGGGAGCGGATGATTTCCTGCCCGTCGGCCAGGTCCGGCAACCCTTCCAGGTTTTCGGCCAGGCTTTTCCCCGTGACCGTCAGGCAGTCGCCGTGCAGCAAACCGGCTTGCATCAGACGCCGCATGACAGCCGGCAGGCCGCCGGCCCGGTGAAGGTCTTCCTGCACGAACCGGCCGCTGGGCTTCAAGTCGGCCAGCAGGGGGACACGGTCGCTGATTTTCTGAAAATCTTCCAACCCCAAGCTTACGCCCACTGCCCGAGCCATGGCGATCAGGTGCAGAACCGCATTGGTGCTCCCTCCGAGGGCGATCACCACCGATATGGCGTTTTCAAAGGCCTCGTGCGTCATGATGTCCCGTGGTTTGATGTCTTTTTCCAGCAGGTAGAGAATGGTCTCGCCGGCTCGCCGGCATTCCACCCGCTTGGCATCGGATTCAGCCGGTGTACTCGAACTGTACGGCAGGCTCATGCCCATAGCCTCGATGGCCGATGCCATGGTGTTGGCCGTGTACATCCCCCCGCAGGCACCGGGACCGGGACAGCTGTTTTTGACGATGGTCCGCCGGGCATCATCGTCGATGATCCCGGCCAGGTATTCACCGTAACTCTGGAAAGCCGACACAATGTCGATAATGCGGTCGTTGTGTCGGCCGGCCCGGATGGTGCCGCCGTAGATCAGCAATGACGGTCGGTTGAGCCTGCCCATGGCGATCATGCAGCCGGGCATGTTCTTGTCGCAGCCGGGAATACAGACCGCAGCGTCATACCAATGGGCCCGCATCATGGTTTCGATGGAGTCGGCGATCACATCCCTGGACGGCAGCGAGTAACTCATGCCCTCGGTCCCCATGGCGATGCCGTCGCTGACCCCGACGGTGTTGAAGCGCATTCCAACAAGGCCGACGGCAGCGGTACCTTCTTTGACTTCGGCCGCCAATCGATTGAGGTGCATGTTGCAGGTGTTGCCTTCGAACCACATGGTGCCGATGCCGACCTGGGCCTTGGCCATGTCGTCATCGGTGAGCCCGGTACCGTAAAGCATGGCTTGGGAGGCACCCTGTGAGCGGGGCTGGGTGATCCGTTGACTGTATCGGTTTAACTTGGCCATGGCCGTATCTCCGTGTTGTTCTTTTTGGTTCACTGCAAGACGACGATACCCGCATGTCACCGGCAAATACGTGTCTTCCCGGGTGAGGACTTTCAGGCCGCATGGTCGGCAATGGCCGCAATGATCTCTGGCCAGGCGGTTTCCGGTAAAGTGTGCCCCATGCCTTTGACGATTTTCAGTTTGGCGGCCGGGATGGCTTTGGCCGTGGCGTAACCGCATTCGGGCCGCATCAGGGGATCGGCATCGCCGTGGATGACCAGGGTCGGAACAGAGACGGTTTTCAGAGCGGCCGTCCGGTCGCCGGCGGCGAGCATGGCTGTATATTGGCGGGCGACGCCGGGGGGATTCAGGCCGCGGGCATACGATTTTTCAGCCCACTGGCGGGCGTGGTCCTCGCCAACCGGCATCTGCGGGCCGCTCAGCACCTGCAAAGCTTCGATGAAGGCCGCGATATAGCCGCTACGATCGGTCGGGAAAGGTGCGGAGAGAATTTTCAATACATCCGGCTGGGGCGGGGGAAGCCCCGGCGCACCGGTGGATGACATGATGGAGGTCAATGTGTGCAGTCGCTCGGGAAACCGAACGGCCATGATCTGTCCGATCATTCCCCCCATCGATTCCCCTACGATGTGCGCGCTGTCGTAACCGAGAGCTTCGAGCAGACCGACCGCATCCTCGGCCATGTCGTCAAGGGTATAGGGCAACCAAGGGCGCTCGCCCCGTTGCAGCATATCGATGACGGCGGTTGGATCGGGAACTGTCGTGTGGCTGAACTTGGTCGACAGCCCGATGTCCCGATTGTCGAAGCGGATTACCCTGTATCCCCGATCGGCCAGACGACGACAGAATTCCTCGTCCCAGAGAACCATCTGGGACCCTAGTCCCATGATCAGCAGCAGGGGCGCCCCCCCCTGGCGGCCGAACGTGTCGTATGCAATGGTCACTCCGTTGGCATCGGCGAACTGGAGCTCACTCTGAGAGATAAGGGGCATCATCTTCCTCCGTATAAATGTATTGGCACGCTAATGGACATTGATGGGTACCTCCGCCTCACAGGACGCACGGCATGAAGCCGCCTCGCAAAGTGAAAAAGCCATACCGTCAAGGGTGTAAATCGGCGCTAAATTATAATGACCTCAGCGGCCCGTCGAGGTCATATCGCGAACGGCTGCCCTGGCCATCGATAACTGTCTTTGGGACCGTTACCCAACCCGGCAGATGAGGCCTTTAAGGTAAGCGCCCTCCGGAAAATTGAGTGAAACCGCGTGGTCGGGTGGTTGTTCAAGATGCCGCAGGATCTGCACTTCGCGTCCGGCATCCACCGCGGCATCAGCTGCGATTTTCTGGAAAAGAGCGGCATTGATATGGCCGGAGCATGAAAAAGTGAACAGGATGCCGCCCGGTTTGAGCAATTTGAAGGCCAGAAGGTTGATGTCCTTGTACCCCCTTGCCGCCCGGTCCACCTGCCTCCCGGAGCTTGCGAATTTTGGGGGGTCGAGGATGACCAAATCAAAGCTCCGGCGGGCATCCCGGAAAGTCCGCAGTGTCGCGAATACATCTGCATTGATGTTCTCGACCGTGTTCAGGTCGAGGCCGTTCAGTTCCACCTGGCGGACCAGGGTCGCCAGGGCTTCGGAAGATGTCTCGACATTGACCACTTTTTCCGCGCCGCCGTGCAGGGCCTGAAGGCCGAACCCGCCCGTGTATGCGAAGCAGTTGAGCACTTCCGCGCCTGCCGACAATCCGGCAACCAGTGACCGGTTCTCGCGTTGATCCAAATACATGCCGGTCTTGTGGCCGTGGCGTACATCCACCAATAAACGGAGATCGCCTTCCCGCACTTCGACCCATTCCGGCGGCTCCTGGCCCCAAAGCCGGCCGACCTGTGGCGTGAGTCCCTCTTTGGTCCTTCCATCGCCTTCCGAGCGTTCGAATATACCTGACAAAGGCATAAGGTCGACCAACTTTTTTACGATTTCTGCTTTCCAATGCTCGGCGCCGGTAGAGTGAAACTGGCACACGAGATAATCGGCATACCGGTCGACGACGAGCCCCGGAATTCCGTCCGACTCGGCGTTCACCAGCCGGAAAGCCGAATTTCTGTTATCGGTCATGATCCGATTCCGGGAGTGAAGCGACTGTATCAAACGATCCCTGATAAACTTCTCGTCGATTTCCACCGCTGGATCGTGAGACCAGAGCCGCACCCTGATCTGGGATTGAGGCGAGTAGGCGCCCGTCGCCGCATAGGAGCCATCCGATGACAGAACCTGGACCGTCTCGCCGGCTGCGACCGTCGGACTCACCCGGTCTATCGCACCGGAGAATATCCAAGGGTGCCGGCGCCGCAGAGACTTTTCTCGGCCGGGTTTAAGAATGATCGTTCCGGGCACGGTTTTCATCCTGGTATTTTTTTGAGCCTCGACTTGGGGCGGTTTCTATCAGCGGCATATCTTCAATGCGCGATAGTGTGCAAAGCGTCATTGCTGTCTTCGAATTGCGGCTATTTCAAGTCTGCCAGGCCGAGGATGACCATTTTATACAGCGAGTAGGTCGCCGCGCAGGCGAATACCAGCCCGATGAGGCCGCGCAGTTTGTACCGCAAGTGAACGACAAAGGATGCTTCGGGCTCGGGCGGCGTCACTCCTCGACCGGAAACAGCCGAATAGAGAAGAAAGATGCCCAAAACGATGAAGCCCAAAAGTGGAAACAGCGAGATAACCAGTATCAGCCAATACATAGCGTTGGGTTTACTTGGGCGGCAGCGATTCGGCAAAGGCCCGTGCTTGTCTCAGCCAATCCGCCAGAGCCGCATCGTTTCTACAGCCTTTGAGGCCGACCATGATCCAGCCGGCCAGCGGTTTGCCGGTGATGTCGAACGGTTTGACGTGTGGCGCTTCCAGTGCGATTCGGGCGCTTTCTTTTCCCAGCCGGAGAATCAGGTAATTTTTATGAACGCCGCAGAACATGTTGCCGTTCAACAGGTGGCAGACGCCACCGAACATTTTTCGAGCATTGGTGTTGCCCCAGCCCGACACGATACTGCGGATTCTTCTGTCGAGCGTTTCGTCATACGCCATCGGTCTATCCAGTGACCCTCCCAATTGTGCCCGGAATCAGAGCCGTCTCAACCGGAAGGGTCTTTCGGGTTTTTTGCGGTTGGGTGGCCGGAGTCGTCAAGTCCTCTGCGCGAACTTATTTTGAAGCCGGCTCGAAAATCCATGACTGGGCGATTGGCTTGGTTGAACACTCTCACGCGACTGTAAAGCCAATATTTACGACGTGCCGTCACGCGGGCTTTGGCGATGACCACACCGCTCTGGACGGGGTAAAGAAATGTCGTCTTCAAGGAAACGGTCGCAAAGTGCGTCCCCTCTGGAACCAGGCTTTTAATGGCCATTACTGCGGCCGTATCCGCCAAGCTGACCAGCGCTCCACCGTGCATGAATCCACTGCCTTGGGCGAAATCCGAGAGAAATGGCATGGATAGCACGGCTGTGCCGGCGTCTGTCTTGACAATTTCCATGTGGAGCAGTCGACCAAAAGGCGCTGTGTCGATCCACGCCTTGGAATCGATCGTGTGCGGTCCTGTATGGAGGCGCCGGTTTCCTGAAGGGCGGTTGTTCGACAGGTTGTCGGAAAGCTTCGGCATCGGCATCTCTCCGCAAGTTGTTCAGACCGATTTCCCGGGGTATACAGAAGTTATACGCCATTTCTGTCATTTTCTATAAATAATGGCGTCGTTCATGGGTTACGGACACCCAACAAGTTAAGCTTGCGTCCTCATCAGTTCAAGAGCCCTGATACCAGAACAAGGGCCAGCACCGCGAGCCCGAGGCTTACGGCCAGCAGGGCGACCTGGCGGATAACCCGGGTAGTGTAGGTCGGTTCGTCTGTATCGCCGCTTTTGAAGTTGAGCCTTTCGATGTAGATGCCGACGGCTGAGAACAGGATGCCGACGGCTGACACCAGGAAGAGAAGGAGGTCACTTTGCGTCATCAAGGCCCAATTGGCCAGTATAAGCAGAATGATCAGCAACGCCCAGAAAGTGTAGCGAAAGGCAGGGGTACGATAGAAATTGCGCAGACCGTCGATCACTGTAGCCGAACCTCCAAGTAATTTCGAAACAAGCGCCGCCACGATCCCTTTGGCATCCGCGGGCGCGATATTCCCCGGCGGGGCTGTATGAGTTTACTGAAGCCTCTCGTCGCTCCACCCGCGCGAAAGACGGGCGTAGTATTCTTCGAGCGAGTCGAAGATGATGAATTCCTGAATCTGGTCCCATGAAACGTACGCTTTGAGGCCTGACAGCCAGTCGTTGGCCGAACCCCCATCGGGAATGGCGCCCACCAGGAACAGCCGTCCATTGTGTTCTTCAAACACCGGATTCTGGATTGTCAATTCATGTTCCCGGTTCTGCTGGTAAAGATAAACGATTTTATCCGACAGGTCGGGTGTGTGATTGTGGGTCATGTCGTTTCTCCTTCAGATCCGTCTCGATCTCTTATTGCCGTTCCAGCGCGGCAACGCGCAACTGACGCGGTCACCAGCATAAGGTCTCCAATTACCTTACATCGGCCAATTATACAACAGCCATCACGTGGTGAAATATCGAGTGTTTGGAAAACCTCGGGACGGCGGGAAAGTCCACCAACCTTAGATTAGCGTTGATCCCGACGGTAATTGTCTGTATAATTATCTGATATTGTTGTTTTTAAATGAACACAGTTTTTTTGCCGATTGGCGCGTCTCACCTCATACCGCAATAACCCAGTGTGATTTATGGACAATCTAATCGAAAAATTCAAGGATATCGACCAATTGTTGGCTAAAGTACCGGTGACCGGGGATTATACCGGGGCGCTCGCTTTGGCTCTTCTCGGCGTGGTCCTGTTTTTGACCTTTTTGATCCTGTCGAAACGGCGCACTGCCCCCGATTCGGATGAATTAGAAGTCCCTCCTGAAACTATCGCGGAGGAGACAATAGAGTCGACCGAAGAAGAGGCCGTGATCAAACGGGACGACGTCGTCGAGTTCTTCCTGCGGCTTTTCAAGGTACAACTGGGAGAGCCGCAGGAGGCCAAAGCCAAATTCAAAGCACTCGATGGCGAGGCGGGGAATAAGAGGCGAACTTACGAGATAGAGGTTTTTCATGACAAGAAATGGGTGTCCCGGCGAATGACCATCGGACAGGCCGGAGGGGGCAGTGCCAGCCGCAGCCAATGCTATCATGTGATCTATGACGATCATTTCGTGGTCAAGATTCCCCGCAAACCTATTATTAATTTTTCTGCCTATATAACCGCCATCGAGTCCGACCACCGGATTGCCAGGCGGATCGCCCCGCGGGAGTGTATCGTTCCGACAGTGTCGGCGGTAATGAAGATCATCCATCCCTTTTCGGACGGTAAACAACTGACCCCTGCTGCACTGGAAGACAAGTATCTCGACTGGCTCAGAAAGTATCCTTCGTTCCAAAGTCATCTTAAAATTGGTCGTTCCTACATATTTGTGATGGACCTTTCCCGTTACTTCTTTCTCAGCCATATCATCAACGACGTTCACGATCTACCCAACAAAGTCTACCAGGAGATCGTCGGATATCCGGATGTCATTTGGGAAAACCACGGATTTGAAGGGCGTTATGCAGAGGAAAACGATGAACAGATAGATACCGTCCGCGCGGTGTTCAAGATATTCGAAGAGCAGTCGGGCCATTTGTTGAAAAAAACGGGAAAACACAAACTGCCCCGCTTCACCCTTCAGAAGTGGTTTCTGATCCATTTGGCCGGGGGCGAACTGACCACCGTGGAAAGGGATCTAAAACCTGAGGCCGTTAAAAAATTCAACGATTTGCTCAGGAAAATACTCTCTGACAACAAGGATGTCATCGAAAACTACCGGAAGACGATCCGGCGATGTGTCCAGGCGGTCACCGTCAGCCAAAACAACCACCAGATTGCCGGCTTGGTGACAAACCTTTTCGAACTGGTGGCTTGGCTGCGAAGTAAAACCGTGGCCATGCGGGACATGAAACCGGACAATCTTTTGGTCGCCGGTGACAAAGCCAGATATCCTGAATTTCTCAATGCAATCACCGATTATTCAGTCGGACTGATTGATGTTGAAACGGCCGTGGTCTACGGTACCGGGGAAGAAGGCCGGGTTCCGCAGCCGGTTCTGGGGGGAACCCCCAGTTACGCCACCCCAGCTCATCTCATGCCCAACACGGCACTGAAGAACTGCTTCCGGGATATCTCCCGCATCCTCTACTACCAGGACCTGCACGCCGCGGTGGCGATTGCTTACGAGATGATCACCGGTGAGAGATTGTACGATCAAACGGCCAAACTGATTATCGGGGTCAAACCGTTGATTTTTAAAAACATGGACAACCCCTCGGCCCAATTTGAGATCTTCAAGAATGCCAGTCGAATGTTCTGGCACAGCGCTCAAACTGAAATAGCAAACAGATTCAAGGAAAAGCAAGATGTCTTGAAGTTGGTCAATATCGTCCCAACCGACAGCGTCCGCGCAATGTTCAGGCAAGAGCTGCTGAAGGGGAAGGAAATCCTCGACCGGCGCGTCGTCAGCCTCGTTACCCGGCAGAAGGTACTGGCCAACGAAAAGACCCGCAGGGCCCTGATCGCCGCATCCCACCAAAAAATTTTCCAGGTCAAAGTGAAGTGGCAAGCGGCTCGTTATAAAGGGAGCGCCCAGGGCCTGAAGCTATTGGACACCCTGGAGGCGCTCAAGCTCGCTTCCGAAAGAAGCGAGCGGTTGATCAGGCAATTTGCCGCGCCATCACTGTCGATAGCCGTCGACGACATGTTGCGGATCTTGTTCGATATCGTTCGACAGGGAATGTACCGAGAGGATTGGGGGGAGTTGGTCGCGGCCGAGGTCGTTGGCGTCGGTGGAGAGAAGAGCACCACCACCGTAGAGGCCACCGTCTGAGTCCGTTATACTTCCCCGCACTCGCCTGGTACCTGACGATTCCGTTGCGTGCAGGCCCTGCCCATTCTCCGACTGCGTCAGGCTTCGCCGGCGGGATTATTCCATCGCCGCAGCGATTTTTCGAGCCGTTTCGGCGATGACATCCATATCTCCTGGAATCAGTTTCCATTCGGTCATCGTCAACACGGCATCGCCGGGACGGTGGGGTATCAGGTGCAGGTGATAATGCATGACCACCTGGTTGACGGCCTTCCCGTTGAGCTGCAAAAAGGCGATGCCGTCCACGCCGAGCGCCGTTTTCATCGCTTTGGCCAGTTTCAGCGAGGATCGATGAACGGCCGCCAGGTCTCCGGCATCGATTTCCCAGATGTTCTCGGCATGGTTCTTGGGGATGACGAGGATATGCCCCGTGTTGATAGGGTTGATATCGGCGAATGACAAGACCTTATCGTCTTCGAATATCTTATGACATGGAATTTCGCCCTTGACGATCTTGCAGAAGATACACTCATCCATTCCGGGCTCCTTTCGCATTGAGGGGGTGAGATTGTTTAGCGCGGCTCGATGGTCCATCAGCCCATACTCGATATGTCTCCGAAGGTTTTAATCTCCGCCGGCAGGTCGGAAATGTCGATGACGGCATCCACCCCGAGGGCGAAGGCCCTTTCGATCACATTTTCCAGTTGGATCAGGTTTCCGGGCCAGTGATACCGCAAGAGATATGATAAAGCTTCCGGCGAAATAGTGTACACTTTGCGCTTGTTATTGGCATTGTATGTATGCAGGAAATGGTTGATCAGCAGGCTGATGTCTTCCTTGCGCTCCCTCAGCGGGGGGACGCGGACAGTGACAGCGTTGACAAAGTTATAGAAGTCTCGCTCCAATATTTCGCTCTCGATGGCGGTTTTGAGGTCTTTGCTGGTAGCCCCGATCACGCGGATATCGTATTCGGGGCGGGCTTCTGTTTTGCTTCGGGGGGGGGGCTGTTTCAGTAACCGAACGAACTCTCCTTGAACCGGAGGCGAGATGTCGGTGATCTCGTCCAGGTAAAGAGTGGCGCCGTCTGATGAACCGAGCAGTTGAGATAAATGGTAGATGACTTCATCCCCGGACAGGTCTCTGAGGAATGTTCGGCAGGTGACGGGAACCAGCGGCTGCTGGCCGCGATCACTGTTGCGATGAATGACCCGTGCCGTCAGCTCTTTCCCGGTCCCGCTTTCGCCGCTGATCAGTACATTGGGGCTGCTGCTTTTCATGCGGTCGATGCTTTCATAGATTTCCTGCATACGCAGGCTGATCCCGACCAGCGCGTCATAGCGGTGCCTTTCCTTTGTCCGGGTCTTCAGCAGAGCCCTTTCGTCCTTGAGTCGCTTTTCTTCCACAATCCGGTCCACGATCAATTTCAGCAAATCCAGTTTGAAGGGCTTCTGAAGATAGTCGTAGCTGCCGATCTTCATGGCCTTTATGGCCGTATCCATGGTTCCGTGGCCGGTGACGATGACGACCTCTGTTTCCGGCCGATACTCCTTGATGGCCGACAGGAGCTCTATGCCGTCAAATTCGGGCATTTTAAAGTCCGTGAATACAATGTCGAAATTCCTTTTCTTCAATATTTCGAGCGCTTTTCTTCCGCTGTCGATCAGTTCCACCGAATACCCTTCGCGGGTCAGAAACCTGTCGACCATGCTCAGAATGGCTTTGTCGTCATCGACATAAAGGATGTTGCAGCTATTCATGAAAGCCTCCACAAGAGAACCGATGCGTTCGCAGGAGTCACCTCTTCGAGGCGGTGCCGAAGGGTTTCCTACTTCTTTTCCTTGTCAATTCCATAACGCTTGATTTTTTCTACAAGTGTGGTCCGTTTGATCTGCAACAGTTCCGCAGCCCTGTTTTTGACCCAATTGGTTTTGGCCAGCGCCTGGAGGATCAGTTCCTTTTCATATTCGGTCACTGCCGTGTTGAAATCGACGCCGTCGGCATAGATTTCAAACTGCGGCTGAAGAACCGGGCGGGTGACGCCACGAATGTTTTCCGGTAGATCCCCCGGCAGAATCGTCCCGCTTTCGTTCAGCACGACCAGCCGTTCGATGAGATTTCGCAACTCCCGGACGTTTCCCGGCCACTGGTGGTCGACCAGATAGGTCAATGTGTCGGGGGCCAGGTCGACCGGTTTGCGGTTCTTGGCACGACTGATGTTCTCCATGAAGTGCGAAATGAGCAGCGGGATGTCGGTTTTTCGCTCCTTCAGGGGGGAGAGGACCATCGGAATAACATACAGGCGGTAGAACAGGTCTTCGCGGAAGGTTCCTTTCTGAACCTCTTCTTCCAGGTCGCGATGGGTGGCGGCGATGATCCTGGCATCGGCTTTTATGGTTTGCAGCCCGCCGACCCGTTCGAATTCGTTTTCTTCCAGTACCCGCAGGACTTTGACTTGCAGATCCGGGCTCATATCGCCGATTTCATCCAGAAATATCGTGCCACCCCGGGCCTGCTCGAACTTACCCGGCTTATCGGCCATGGCACCGGTGAAAGCGCCTTTGACATGCCCGAACAGTTCACTTTCAAGGAGGCCCTCGGTTATCGCGCCACAGTTGATCTGCACGAAGGGGCCCTTGCAGCGATGCGATCTCCGGTGGATGGCTTTGGCGATCATGCCTTTGCCGGTGCCGGTTTCACCATTGATGATGATGGTGGTGTCGCTATCGGCGACGCGTTCGATGATATCGAATATCTCCTTCATCGATGCGCTTTCGCCGACAATATCACAAAAGATGTCCTTGGGGCCCGTTTCCATCGATTTAATCATACCTGAGGATCAAGTCGCTTCCACTATTCATCAGAGGAGGGCTGTATTCTTACAGTACTTTTTATGAAAGAAGCTCAATAGGGGCCATTTTTGGGGTTGCCGCCGCGACCCGCCGCGCTGTTTAGTTTTGTCCATATTGCGCTCGTCTGAAAATTTTGCACATTAAGGTGTAAGCTATACCAGTCCCACCTTGATCACGGCCCTTTCGAGCTGCTCCAAACGTGCGGTCAGACTTCCGGTCAGCCCAATCGAAACCCTCACCAGTCCGGGAGATATTCCTATCTTGTGCTGGTCCTCCGGCGGGACCTCCGAAGATGTGGATGAACTTGAGCAGGAGAGCAGCGTGTCGTAGTATCCCAATGATACGGCAATAAAACCGAAATTTTCCTCGTTTTGAAGAATATCCATCAGGTCTTCGGCTTTTTCCCTGGTCCGGCAGTCTATGGTCAACATGCCCCCGTAGCCGTATCCCCGGTTGATCATATGGCTTATGAGGCGGTACTGCGGGAAACTCGGCAGGCCCGGATATCTTACGTGGACTCCCATTTCGTGCAGTCGCGCAGCGATGATCATCGCCCGGGCGCCATGTTCGCGCATGCGCAGGGCCAGGTGGGGCAGCCTTTGTATGATGTCATAGGCGACGCGCGGATCCATAGTCGGTCCGAGAAGCATGACCCTGCCGGTATGCAGATCCATCAGTCGATGGACCAGAGTGTTGTCGGCGCAGATAACTCCGGCTATGGCGTCACTGGCGCCGTTGACGAACTTGGTCAGGGAGTGCACCACGACATCGGCCCCCAACTGGGCCGGTGATATAATGACGGGAGTGAACGTATTGTCCACAACCAGAGCCAGTTTGTAAGTTTTTGCCAACTGAGACAAGGCCGGAATGTCGGCGATCTTGAGGGTTGGGTTGCCGACGGCTTCGGTGTAGAAGACGCGTGTCCTTTCGGTCACGGCGGCTTCGAAAGATTGGGGGTCGGTCGGATCTGCGAACGTTGTATCGATCCCCATCGAGGGGAGCAGTTTCCTGAGAAGGGCGTGAGTGCCCCCATAGACCGTGTCGCTGGCGACGATGTGATCGCCGGCCTTGCAGAGCTGCAGCAGGGCGCACGATATGGCGGCCATGCCGCTGGCCGTGCAGACGGCGCTGTCGGTACCCTCCATGGCGGCCAGGTATCGGGACAGTACAGCGACAGTCGGATTGAAGTGCCGGCTATAAAGAAAGCAGCCGTCTTTGTCTGGTCCCCGCAAGCCTTCGAAAATCTCGGGCATGATCCGCGGATCTATGACCGTGAATGTGGAAGAGCGGGATATCGATGGAGTGACACCGCCGTGCTCGCCGAATTCACGCCGGGCTTTCCAAAGGGCCTGTTCAGGATTGTATTCTTGCATGCCGGACCTCGATGGATGAACCGGGACCAAAAACCCGGGCGACAGAAGGCGGCGTTTTGAGATATGCGCTTTTTGATATGCCGCCGCTTACTCCGGAGCCGGGCGGTTTCCGGCGGTAAGATGCTTTGTGCCTTTTTGGCACACCAGAATAGAAATAGCCAACGACGACCACGGGGTCAAGGGTTTTCCCCTGCAGCCAGTTGCTCGGCGGAAGGCGAAAGGACATTATGTTTCATGTCATTCAACCGCTTCGGGTGCGATGACATATAGGTAGAGTTCCCGGGGACCGTGGGCGCCGTGTACCATCGTCAGCTCGATATCGGCGGTTTTACTCGGACCGGTAATCAGCGACAGACAGTTGCCCAGGCCGTCATATGGTTTGTCTCCCCCTGACTTGAGCAAATTAAAAAGCTCTGCCAGGTCACCGATGACCTGTTCCAGTTCGATAACAGCCACGTGGATGGTGGGCAGGAGTGAAACGGCCCTCGCTTGGTTGGGGCCGGAGGCAAGGACGAGTGTGCCGGTGTCGGCCAGGCAGTAATTCGCCGAGGTGATTCCGACAAAGGCGGTTTCCAGCCGGCGGCGGATCGACATCCCCCGCTCATTCTTTACCTTTGTAAGCGTCGGTACGACCGTAAAAAAAGTCACCTGGCGAGACGACAGAAGGGGTGCCAACTCGAGGGCGTCGATCAGGGGGTGCGGCCAGGCAGCGACAGATTTAGGGCCTTCCCACTCGGGCGATTTTTCTTCGACAAGTGTGGTAATGGCCGCGGCCGCGGCGCCAGCGCCTTTTACGGCCGAGACGGTCAAGTTGAGCGCCTTGCCGCGTTCGACAAGGCGCTTCAAAAGATTCAACCGGTCAACCGGTGATCTGGGGTGGATTTCAGTGCCTCCATCCCCGGATCGGTCGATACCGATGGGATGGGGGAGTGCGCTGCGCTTGCGTTCCGGTGGATCCGGTCGTCCCAAAGCGAGGCGGACTCTGGAGATGAAAGCCTCCTGAGTGGTCATCGCATGTCCTTCCAGCGGGACAGAAAAGGTTTTGTCACCAGGGGCTTCAGGTCGCGGCTCAGGGTCCATCCATCGAAGGGATGGGGCAACCGGTGGATCATGCCGTCTGCACCGGTGAGGGCCCGCTGTACCAGACCCGCCGTCCGCTGTGCCCCTTCGTAGAGCCGCGGATGCCTTATCAGGGCCGACCAGGCGCTGAACAACGCTTTTTCAGCGGGAAGGTCGCCGCTGCTCAGCCAGGCCGCATCGCCCTCGACCAGGCGGGCACGCAGGGCCAGCAACATCCGCGGCAGATCGATGTCCACCGGGCAGGCATCTTTACAGGCACCGCAGAGGGTTTCGCCCAGAAACAGATCTTTGGCGCGATCGATCCCCATCAACAGCGGTGTCACGACGGCTCCCACCGGACCGGAATAGGCGGACCCGTAAGAGTGACCGCCGATCTTGCCGTAGACCGGGCAAACGTTCAGACACGCTGCACAGCGGATACAGCACAGGATCTCACGGAATTCCGGATCGGCCAGGATTTTCGAACGGCCGTTGTCGACTATGATCAGGTAGAAGGCATCGGGTCCATCCACCTGGCCAGCCGTGCGCGGACCGCCGATATAAGTGACGTAGCCCGGCATGTGTTGGGCTGCGGCCCCGCGGGCGAGAAGCCTGAACAGCACGTCGTGATCCTGAAGGTGTGCCGTGACCCGCTCCATGCCCATGAAGGCCACATGGACTCTTGGCAGGGTGGTGGCCATGCGGATGTTGCCTTCGTTGGACACCGTGGTGATATGGCCGGTTTCGGCGCAGGCCATGTTGCACCCCGAGACGCCCATGTCGGCGGTCAGGAATTTCTGCCGCAGGGCCTTGCGGGCCGCACGGGTCAGTGTCGGCGGGTCGCTGGTATACGGTATACCGAGCTTTTCGGCAAACAACCGGCCGACCTGCTCCCGGGTTTTGTGTATCGCCGGTGCGATAATATGGGAGGGAGACTCTCCAGCCAGTTGAATAATATATTCCCCCAGGTCGGTTTCGGTGACCTCTAACCCCTCGGCTTCAAGAGCGGGGTTCAGCCCGATTTCTTCGGTGACCATCGACTTGCCTTTGACCACCTGCTTGACATCATGCCGGCGGGCGATGTCAAGGCAGGCGGACACGGCGGCGTTGGCATCCTCGGCGAAGATGACCTCTCCGCCGTTATTGAGGAGATTCGCCACCAGTGTTTCCAGGAGGATGTCGAGGTTCTCCACTGCCTGCATGCGAATGTCATGAGCTGTTTGACGCAGGCCGAGACCTTCCGGCAGCTCGCGATAAGCCTTGGCGGTGCCCTTGCCGAGCCGATCCTGAAAGTCCGCCAGTGCGTTCTGCAGTACCCGGTCCCTGAGGGCCTTTCGAGCCGAGGATGTATACGCCTCCGGTCGACTGTTCAACATGGGATGGTTTCCTTATCCGTCCTCACTCGCTTGCCAGGAGCTCGGCGATGTGCAACACCTTGATGGGTGATTTCAGTCTGTTGAGACGGCCACGGATGTTCGTCAGGCAACTGAGATCCACGCCCGTCACTGCATCTGCGCCGGTAGCGGTGATGTTCCGAATCTTATCATCGACCATGGCCGTCGAAATTTCCGGATATTTAACGGCAAAAGAGCCGCCGAATCCACAGCAGCGATCCGGATCGCGCATTTCGGCCAATTCAGTGCCAGCGACATGAGCGATGAGCCTGCGCGGCTGCTCGCGGATACCGAGGCCGCGAAGTGCCTGGCAGGAATCGTGCACCGTGAGGCGGCCGTCAAAGCGCGCACCGAGATCTTCGACTTCCAACACGTCGACCAGAAACTGCGTCAATTCGAAGGTTTTAGCGCCCACCGCTTCGGCCCTGTCCCGCCAGGTCGGAGAGTCGTCAAACAGGTCGGGATAATAGCGGCGAACCATGTGAACGCATGAGCCCGAAGGGCAGACAATGGCCTCGGCCGACTCGAAGATCCTGATAAACCGTTCGGCCGCCGCCCGAGCCGCTTTACGGTGGCCGGAATTGAAAGCCGGTTGGCCGCAGCATGTCTGATCCAAGGGACAATCGACACGCAGATCCAGTTTTCGAAAGATCTTCACCATGGCTTCGCCGATTTCAGGGTTAAGGCCATTGACCAGGCATTGAACGAAAAGCGTGATCTTCGGGAATGTTTTACTCATCTTCGCGCAGTCATAAAGGGTATTTGGGGTATCCGCACAGGGTATCCTGTTTCGGGAGTCGTTTTATATATTTGAGCCCTCGGGGAGTTTTCCAATAACCGGGAGCGGAGGGAATGATCGGCGACTTCAGCGCGCAAACTCATGCATAAGGCCGCCTAAGGAAAGAACATAATTTCATTACAATATTAAACTGTTGAATCCATTCTAGCGTTTGTGGGTTGACACTAAGATCCGGGGTTGCCGATGTTCTTTCCCAAGGCGGCCTAATGCATTCAGACAGTGCCCGCTTCCGCTGCCGATCATTCCCTCCGCTCTTGTGCAGCGTTTGCGGGAAAAACTCCCCGACTGCTGATATAGTTAAACAAACCCCCCTGGAAATTGCCGGGTGCAAGATTAAACCACTCGATACATAATGGAGGACTGGTGGTCAAGGTAGAAATAGAAAATGATTTCCCCGTGCCTTACGACGACCGCCGGGTTCAACAATCTGCTGTCTAATGGCAAGGCGTTTTTCCATATTGGCAGACATACGGCCAGACTATTTATCCGGCGTTCATTTGCCGATCGGATAATGGTTCTAATTGCCATGCGTTGACAGATAAAGCGTCGCACCGGGGTGGTGCGGCAGGCCGGCGGATCGCTTCGGCCCCTTTTCGACACTGAAAGCGTTCAGGGCGGTATGCGCGCTATTTAGGTATTGCCGGTACCTGTCGAGGGCTTCCATTATTTTGTAGGCATCCTGATCGTCCAGGCTTCCCGAGGCGATCAAGAACACGGTCGTGCCAAATGTGGCGATCGCTTTCTGAAGCGAAGGGTAGGCTTGCGCCGGTATGTCCATGGCCGATAAAGCCGAGTCGCTGCCGACCAGATTCACAATGTCCTTGTCGTTCATATCGACCAACTCGGCGCTGCAGAGTTCCAGCAACTGCTGCAGCATGGGATCCGGGTGCACACCGATGTGAAACATGGCCTCCACCTCTCCGTGACAAAAAGCCATCGTACCCTGAGACATCGAAGCCGATAGTTCTCCGAACAGGCTGAAGTCACCTTTTGTCCAGTTTTTCGCAGTCAGGACCGCATCGGTTGCGAGATGTTCCTCCGATCGCGGTGCACCGGCATTGATCCGTTTGCCCGCGAGGTCATCCAGCGAGCCAATGCCGCTATCTGATCTTACGATCAGCGTGAGGGGGCGGTCATAGAGAGGCACCAAGGCACTGAGGTTGTCGTAGCGGATATCCAGGTATTCGAAAACCCCGGTTTTATTGATCGCATCGGTCAACATGCGGGAGTCGATCAATCCGAGGTCCAAAGAGCCTCCCTGCAGGTTGGTGAGGTTGTGGATCGCATCGGGTGCCGGCATCGTTTTGCAGGCGATGTCTGCCGCGTGTCTGCTGATGGCCCGGCAAATCGTGCGGCCGGTGAAATGCGAAAATGTTCCCTCCGGACCGGTACCGAGAAGAACCTCGAAAGCAGAGGCGGAAATGGGTGTCAAGTAAATGAGAACATAGGCAGAGATAGCTGCGGGGTAGATGAGAAACCGGACGGCGAAATGATGTCTTAGGTCCTTGCGGGTCATCATCCTCTCCTCCGAACGTTTGGTATCGATGAATTTTGGTCTACACTTTTATTTTTCGTAGCCTCAAGACGGAACAGTGGGCGTTATCAGAAACTCTCTGGGAGCAGCTCTGGCTGAAGACTTCATTGATTTCGTGGTGACGGTTATGGTAAACCACTATCAGATCCGCTCCCCAGGCGTCTGCCTCCTTGATGATTTCTTCCCAGTTTTTTCCGGTTCTAACCGTATACGGCACCGATTCACCGCAATGGTCCTTGACGAATTCCGCCACGGCGGCTTTGAGTCTTTCGGCGGTTTCTTTGCGCATTTCAGCCGAAAAATAGGAAGCCACTATGGGCATGCTGAATCCCGGCATGACACTGACCAGTTTGATTTCAGCTCCGCTCAATGCGGCGATGACGGCGGCCTTCTGGAAGACCACGGCGGCTGTGTCCGCATAGTCGATATCCAGCGGTACGAGTATTTTTTTGAACATGGTTTACTCCTTATCGTAACGTGAGCCCATGAATTTTTATCAGACGGATGCCGGCGTCCGGGGTGTCTTCGATCTGTTGCGGGCCTGCAGAGCCCTCGATCGTCCGGTCGGGGACCGATGCCTCTGCGTTTGCTGAGGATCGAAGTGGTTCACCCGATTTTCGGCGATCAATTTTTCATGCCGCCGCATCGGCGAGAACGGTCTGCCTGTTTATCCGGCCGCGCTGAACAAACCAGACCAGCGCGGCCAATGCCAGGGCGGGAATGAACATCCACTGTTTGGGTGGGATTTTGGCCGGCACCTTGATGTTCAATATCTCCTGGTCGAAATCGATGCCGGCCTTTTCCGCCGCACTGGCGAAAACGACATTGTCGATCAATATTTTACCGTCTTCATTGCGGGTCTCAATGCCGATGCCGGTCAAGCGTTCGGCCCCGGTTTTTTCATCGCCGACATTCAGCATGACGGCCTTGGTAAATTCACTGCCTTTTAAGTCTTCTCCTTTGACCTCGATAATCAGTTGAGATCCCGGTTCCATTTCTTCAACCATCTGCTCGAGATTTGAGGCCGGCTCTTCTTTCAGCGGCGGGAAGACCATATCCCACCAGAATCCGGGCCGCAGCAGGGTGAAGGCCACCAGCAACAATGCCGCCGTTTCCCAGAGGCGATTTTTGGTCAACCAGAAATTTTGGGTGGCGGCGCCGAAAAGCATCATGGCCAAAACGGCCGACCCAACGACGATCACGAAATGAAACGGGGTACCGATGCCGATCATCAGCAGTTCATTGTTGAAGATGAAGATAAACGGCAAAATGGCCGTGCGGATGTCGTAACCGAAGCCCTGGATGCCTGTTCGTATCGGGTCGCCGCCGGAAATACCGGCCGCGGCAAAGGCCGCCAGACCCACCGGCGGCGTGTCGTCCGCCAGGATGCCGAAATAGAAGACGAACAGGTGGACCGCTATAAGGGGCACGATCAGGCCGGCCTTGGCTCCCAGGCTGACGATAACCGGGGCCATCAGGGTGGAGACGACGATGTAGTTGGCCGTCGTCGGCAGCCCCATGCCGAGAATCAGGCTGATGACGGCGGTAAAAAGCAGGATCAATATCAGGTTGCCGCCCGAGATGAACTCGACGAATTCGGTCATCACAAGGCCTATACCGGTCAGGGTCACGGTGCCGACCACGATGCCGGCCGCCGCGGTGGCGACACCGATGCCAATCATGTTGCGGGCTCCGGAGACGAACCCGGTAACCAGTTCATTGAAACCGCGTTTGAAGGAATAAGCGTCCCCCTTGATCTTGCGGAAATAACTTTTCAGGGGCCATTGGGTGAGCACGATAAACATCAACAATACCGTGGCCCAGAAAGCGGATAGCGCCGGTGACAGCCGTTCCACCACCAGGCACCACATCAGTACAACGATGGGCAGCAAAAAGTAGTATCCGGCCTGGGCGGTCGGGCCTAGCGCCGGAAGTTCCTTAATTTCGGTACTGGTGTCCAATTCCGGCACCCTGCATGCAAAGGCGAGCAGCAACAAGTAGGCGACAACGAGCAGCACCGAAACGATATAGAGAGTCGCCTTGCCGGCGACGACTTTTATCCAGCCCATACCGTAATAAACGGCACCGGCCATAATGATCATAAACAGAAAGACCAGGAGAAACGAGAGCACATTCTGGCGGAAAGTTTTGGTCACCGGTTTTTCCATTCCCTTGAGGCCCATTTTGCAGGCTTCCAGGTGGACGATGTAAACCAGGGCGATATAGGAAATAATGGCCGGCAGGAAAGCGTGCTTGATCACCTCGATGTAGGAGATGCCGACATACTCCACCATCAGGAAGGCCGCAGCACCCATGACCGGGGGCATCAATTGGCCATTGGTGGAGCAGGCGACCTCCACTGCGCCGGCTTTTTCGGCTGAAAACCCGGTTTTTTTCATCAGGGGAATCGTAAAGGTGCCGGTGGTGACCACGTTGGCAATCGAGGACCCGGAGACCAGGCCGGTCAGCCCAGAAGAGACGACCGCGGCTTTGGCCGGCCCGCCGCGAAGGTGCCCCAACCCGGCAAAGGCGGAACGGATGAAGTAGTTGCCCGCTCCAGCCGCTTCCAGCAGTGCACCGAACAGGACGAACATGAACACCATTCCGGTGGAAACTCCGAGGGCGACCCCGAAAACGCCCTCTGTGGTCAGCCAGTAATGGGACATGCCCTTTTTTAAACTGGCGCCCTTGTGTGCGATGACGTCCGGCATGTAGGAACCGAAGAAGGTATAAATGATAAATACCGTGGCAACGACCATCAAGGGTGGCCCGAGCGCGCGGCGGGTGGCCTCCAGCAGGACGACCATCCCGATGACGGCTACAATCAGGTCCGTCTGGGTCGGGGCACCCGGGCGCTGTGACAACTCGGAATAGAAGATCCACAGGTAAGCCGAGCAGGATGCGCCGATCAGCGCCACGATCCAATCCTGTATTGGAATATAGTTTCTGGGTGAAGATTTGAATGTCGGGTAGGCGGTGAAAGCCAGAAAAATGGCAAACGCGAGATGGATCGCACGGGCTTCGGTTGAATTGAAAACGGCCACATTGAAAATGAACGGCAGCGGCGATGCATACCAAAGCTGGAAGAGGGTCCATGCGAGCGGCACATAAAAGAGGATATTCTTGGATATCGCACCGGTGGGATTGCGGGCTCCGGTATCTGTCTCGGCAACGATATCCTGGGCTGTGCCCCGCGATGTCCGGCGGCTTTCAGGTTCGGTCATTGCGCTGATTCCTTCCGTGAAATGGTGGGTTAGTATTTCATACCGACTGCGGTGAATTGATCACCCGTTTATTCCAGGCCCTTCACAGCGATATGAACCACAACTTTGCCGAAGTATGATTAACCGAAACTAAACGGGATAGTGCGCCGCCATGGCGGCGCACTGGCCTGTTTAGCGCATTTACTTCATCAAACCGGCCTCTTTGTAGTACTTCGCGGCTCCATCATGCAGTGGCGCCGAAAGACCGTCCTTGATCATTTCCTCTTTTTTGAGATTCGCAAAGGCCGGGTGGAGTTGTTTGAATTCGTCGAAATTTTCGAACACCGCCTTGACCACGTAGTAGATGACATCATCGGGAACTTTTGCCGAGGAAACGAAGGTCGCGCCGACACCGAAAGTTTTGACGTCGGCGTCGGTTCCGCGGTACATGCCGCCGGGAATGGTCGCAAAACGGTAATAGGCGTTCTCGTTGACCAGCTTGTCGATCTCTGGCCCAGCGACTTCAACCAGCACTGAATCGCAGGAGGTGGCGGCTTCCTGGATGGAGCCATTGGGATGGCCGACCGTGTATACCATGGCATCGACCTTGTTGTCGCACAGGGCCTGAGACTGCTCGGCGGCTTTCAGCTCGGAAGCCAGTTTGAAGTCATCATTGGTCCAGCCATAGGACTTCATGACCACTTCCATTGTACCGCGCTGTCCGGAGCCGGGGTTGCCGATGTTGACGCGTTTGCCCTTGAGATCGGCAAACTTTGTGATGCCGGAATCTTTCCGCGCCACGACCGTAAACGGTTCGGGATGAACCGAAAACACCGCCCGAAGGTCCTTGTTGGGTCCCTGAGCCGCGAACTGGTCGGTACCGTTGTAGGCGTGATACTGCCAGTCGGACTGGGCCACGCCCATATCGAGCTCACCCGCGGCGATGGTGTTCAGGTTATAAACCGAGCCGCCGGTGCTTTCGACCGAACAGCGGATTCCGTGCTCTTTCCTGGTCTTGTTTACGAGCCGGCAGATGGCGCCGCCGGTGGGGTAATAGACGCCGGTTACACCGCCGGTGCCGATGGTGACGAATTTGGATTCAGCCTGGACGGTAGTGGGCGTCAAGCCGGTCAACAAGGTGAAGCCGAATGCAATCGCGATAGTCAAAATGAGTGCTTTTTTCATACGAGCCTCCTTTGTTAATGAGAGGATTTTAGGGGAAGGAAATCATGATGGGGATGCTGATCAACCACCTCCTTTTCCGGGGGTTAATGTCATTAGGTGCCCGGATATGGAGTACAAGGTTGATACTCGATGTCCCCAGGCACATTACTCCAACAAGAAATTGCGAGGATACAAGACATCGACCACAGGAAATCTAACAGCACACTAATAAGTAATATAATCAGTGTCAACAGCTAGTTTCAACTCATACGCATGGAGTATAACTATGCAGCGCCTCTGTGCTTAAGGAGCATGGGTTGATTATATCCCTTCTACTGATACGTTTACGGGATCTCGCAGGAGTCCAATTTTCACCTTGAATTCGTGGTAAAAACTGCCCGATATTAGCCCTGGTAATTCGAAAAATATCGCGGTAAGCTCGACACTATGAATATCGTTGATTTAACGCACACCATTTCTAAGCACATGCCTGTCTACCCGGGAACAGAGCCACCGGTCATGACAAACGGATGCACCATTGAAGCTGATGGTTTCTGGGAAAAGAAGATGACCCTTTATTCGCATACCGGAACCCATATGGATGCTCCGGCTCACATGATTAAAGCGTCAAAAACTCTGGATCAACTGTCAATTGACCACTTTTACGGAAAAGCCGTTCTGATTGATGTCTCATCCATCATGAACCCCATAATCGAGGTAGAAGACCTGGCGTTACACGAAGAGATACTCATGCAAAATGAATTTCTGTTGATTCATACAGGCTGGAGTCATCGTTGGGGGACGCATGACTATTTTTCCGGGTATCCGGTGCTGTCGATGGAAGCGGCAAAATGGCTCAACCACCTGAATCTGAAGGGGATCGGTGTGGATGCCATTTCAGTGGATGAGATAAACTCCAACCGTTTTCTCATCCACAATATTTTACTGAAAAACGATACCGTTATTATTGAAAACCTGAAAAACCTGGACTTGATACCGGTCATCCCATTCATTTTTTCCTGTTTTCCCCTTAAATTCGAGGAAGCAGATGGGTCGCCGGTGAGAGCGGTCGCTTTGTTTTGATACAAACAAAAGTAATGTAAAAAAGGAAAAATGGACTACACGCCAATCAATTTGGAGGAAAAATTCTCCCATTTCTCCGATCACTGGTCTCCCAAAATCATCGCTCAAATGAATGATTACCATTTCAAGCTCGTCAAGATTAAGGGCGAATTCGTCTGGCACAGCCATAATGAAACGGATGAAGTGTTTATTGTCTACAGTGGAAACATGACGATTGAATTTGGTGAAGGAAAAATAGAGTTGAAGGCCGGGGAGATGTGCGTCGTCCCCAAAGGGCTCCCGCACAAGCCTTATGCGCAGGAGGAATGCCGAATCATGCTGGTCGAGCCGGCCGGTACGATTAACACGGGCGATGCCGGAGGTGAAATGACTGCCGAAGAAAATATATGGATATGAATTCCTACCTGCATGCCAGATCGCACACCACAGCCGGGTTGCGCAGATCGCCGGCGTCATCAGGCGCTGAAACGCTAGATTCCCCGCGAATAATCATCCAGTGAAAAGGATTCCAATTTGAACGTATCCTTTATTTGGGCCACCCGGAACCGCATAGTTTTAACCATGCCATTGCAGCGACAGTCGTTACGCAGCTGGAAAAAAACGGGTATACAGTCAATTTTCATGACCTCTACGCCGAAAAGTTTGATCCTCTTCTGCCCGCTTCGGAAATCCCAACGGATGCGCCTTTGCCACCGGATATCAGAATACATTGCGATGAAGTTAAACTGGCGGATGGTATTGTCATCGTTAATCGGTTTTTTCCGAATGGTTCTCCACCCGCCGAGACCGATTGATCTCAACATACCGGTTTGATAGGGGACTGTCACGAAGGGTCCCTGGAGATAGAACGGGATTTCGACCGCTGTCCTAATGTGAAGTGCTGGAAAACAAAAGATGGCGAAGTATATATTGGCCTGGATACCGATGGTGTTGATCGCGATTGGCAACGGAATCCTGCGCGAGTTATGGTACGGAAAAAGGGTTTCTGAACTCGCAGCGCACCAAACTTCCACCCTGACCGCCGTCGTCCTGTTCGGCCTTTACATCTGGGCGGTTATCCGCATCTGGCCGCCCGATTCTTTAAGGCAGGCTTATCTCATCGGACTGGTTTGGCTGGGATTGACGGTTGCGTTCGAGTCTCTGTTCGGGCACTATGTTGCCGGGCATACCTGGCTCCGGTTGTTGCACGATTACAATCTATTCGCCGGCCGGGTGTGGTTGATTGTCCTGATATGGGTAACCATCGCACCGTGCATTTTCTTTCGCATAACGGATCGATAGGCTCTCATTCACTATTGACCGGAAGGCCCATTCGGGCATGTTTTTCCTTGCCGGGGAGGGTCAACGCGTTTAGACCTGATCGAAACCGACCGCAGCGTCATCTGCCGATTAACGTCACCAACGGGTTAACGGCAGCCCTGCAGAGTAATTTTCCCCAATCCTTCCAGAAACTTCCTGGACAATGCGCTATCGATATTGTGGCGATAAACCTTGCCGTCAGGGGAAATACCCCTGATCTCGCCGTCGTGTTGAAACCATTCCAACAGCTTTAACCCGGCTGCCATTCGGTCCCCAGGATCCAGGCTCTTGCCGGGAGTGAAAGGCCGTGCCGCTGGAATACACCTTTTCTGATCCAGAAGTGATTTCATAAAATTAGATATTCTTCCCAATCTCAACAAGGTCGCGGCCTGCAGCCGGCTGGTCGTGTGGTCGATCGGCAGGGTGCTCGAGCGCATCAACGCAAGGCTCTGCGGTAATAGGCCCAATTCTCGGCATCTCTGATAGTCCGGGCTTCCCGGTGCCGGGTAATAGATGGATATTCCCGTCAGCACTCGCCGTTGTGCCAGGTAAAGCAAGTCGGCCACGGAACTTTCGGCGGATTGGCCCGGTGCCCCCGCGAGGATATACCCGACGGCTTGCAGGCCGTATTTTTGGGCAGCCGCGATTGAGGAATCGAAAGTCTCGCGAACATCCGGTCGCCGGAACCGCCGCAACTGAGCCGGACAGCTTGAGCCCAATGACAGGTTTAGCGCCTTGAAACCCGCGGCGGCCATGGCCGCTACGACTTCATTGTCCAGAGACGGCGGGAAAAGACCATTCATGGCCCGTAACTCTAGACCGGCGCCGTCGAAGCGCATGATAAGTTGATGCATCAGAGCCAAGAACCAGGGGCGGTCGAGAGAAAGGTTTTCATCCTCAAAATCGATGAATCCAGCATCGTCGCGTCTCACTGCCCGTTCAACCTCCGCCAGCACCGACGCAATCGAGCGCCGCACATAAGGCCGCTCTGGCGAGCGGCGCATACAGCAATAGGAGCAGCGTCCGGGGCAGCCTCGACTGGCCACGATTACCGCACTGTTCTTTTTACCCCTGCGATAAAAGGGGTGACAAATCAGGTGTGTGGCCGGTAAGGGCATGCCCGACAGTCTGTCGAGTCTATGGGGTTCTGAAGCGGTCACCTCCCCGTTTTTTCCGCGATAGACAATGCCGGGTATATCCTCCGGGCCCTGGCCCCTTTTCATGGCGGCAGCCAGGAGCGGCAGGGCCTTTTCGCCGTCTCCCCGTATCACGAAGTCCACCGACGGGCATTGCATCACCTGTTGCGGCATTTCGGTCGGGTGGTGACCGCCCAAGACAATACGGCAGGCCGGATGAGCGGATTTTATCCGGTCTGCGGTTTCAAGGGCTTCCCTGGAGTAAGGGGTGAAAAGGGACGAGATGCCGATCAGGAAGGCCCCTGACTTTTTGGCCATCCGCCCGATGTGCTCGAGACTGTAGCCGTGGTGGCGGTATCGATGGAAGAGTGCAAACGGCGAGCGGTCCTCCCGGCCGTAGAATGGCTTCAAATAGTCCATCTCCTGGGGCCATTCGAGGTTCCGTTGGCGGGATGTGGCCAGTGCGTCCAGGATTCCCACTGTAAAGCCGGCGGATTCGCAGGCAGCTGCGATACTGGCCAGGCCATAGGGAATGGTCCGTTTGGTGGTCAGGTAAAAATCGCGAATGGGGGGCTGGACAAGAAGGATGTCGGGCATATGGGCCGGAGCGGTTTTAAAGATTAGACCATCTTCACAAAAGGCTCAAATGACGAAGGCAAGAATTTGCCCGGGCATTGGCGCATTTCAGGCGCTGAGAATATTGCCCCGTGCAGTCAGGTTTTTGAGATACATCATTCGGATATGTTTCGCAATATTGTCCGTCGAAATGCCCAATTGAGGCGGGTTGGCCTCGGCGCGAATTGTGATGTCCAACAAGGCGCATTCGATCCCTTCCGGAAGGATTGCTGAGGCCTTCCGCCACGCAGGGGATTGGTCGGTCGGGTGGCCGGTCGGGTGGTGGGAGGGGGACCATGTCGCCCCTTCCACCACGGTAAGTATCCGGATTTGCCGAGATGGGTTCCGGGGCCACCCATCCGCAACTTTCGCGGCGCAGGTTGGGTTCGTTTAGCGGTCCATTGCGTCTGTCAGATCGCTGGTTTCCTCCAGCTTCAAATGCTGGGAGCGCCAGATGTTGTTCTCGTTGGCAAAACTTTCTATATTGACATTGGTTAGGTGGGTGACCATTTGAATATCTTCCGTAGCCAATTCTTGATTACCCATGTAATCGATTCTTAAAGTAAAAAAGTCCTTCACCTGAGGGTAAGTTGCTGGTATGGTTCTTAAAAGCGACTAAAAGAATCACCAGACAAAGCATACCCAACAGGTGGAGGACTCTATGAAGGGAAATAGCAAAAAATATCGAAAAAAGGAACTGCAAATCTGGGCGATTGAAAGAACCAGCGAACGGTTGACCGGAAGAGCCGGGCTGTCGCTGTTTGTAAGCTACCTGCACAGAATCAACATATTTGCGTTGATCGACCGATATTTTGGTACCATCAGAAAGAGTAAAAAAGGGTTGCCGGTCTTTGAAATATTCAAACAAGTGCTGTGTTTTATGGCAGACGGCACCAGCCGGCATGTGAGCTATTTCGACCATTTGGCCAAAGACAGCGGCTATGCAGGAAGTATAGAAACGGCTGTGGGCAAGATGGCCTCCTCCCACCGGATCAAGCGCTTTTTTAATGCGTTTGCCTGGACGCGGATCTATCTGTTCCGGCGTCTGTTGCAACATCTGTTCGTTTGGCGACTTCAGCTTGTGCAGCCGGATCTGATTGAGCTTGGCATCGACACCATGGTGCTGGACAACGACGATGCGAAGTGCCGACACGGCGTCAAACCGACATACCGAAGAGTCAAAGGTTTCCAGCCGTTGCAAATGAACTGGGGCCGATTGATTGTCGATGCCGTCTTCCGTGGCGGCGATAAGCACTCCAACCATGGCCGAACGGTCGAACAGATGATCAGGCATATCGTGGCCCTGATTCGCAAAAAATATCGCCCGGATGTGCCGATTATCTTCCGGATGGACAGCGGTTTTTTTGATCAGAAGATCTTTGAGCTCTGCGAACAGTTGAAGGTTGGCTATGTCTGCGGCGGTAAAATTTACGAGGACATCAAGGCCTTGGCCGCAAACACCGAAGACGGGCTGTGGAGCGCTTTTTCTTCGCGCAAAAAACAGGCTTGGCAATATATTGAATTTGGCTCCAGGCGTGGTAACTGGAAGGTCTTTCGAAGGGCGCTGTACTGCCGTGTGTTCGATGACGGCCAACAGCTTTACCTTCCCGGCTGTCGGCCGGACACTGTCATTATCACCAACATCGGCCATGGGCAACAGATCGATCATTGGCTCAAAGCGGCCGGGGCTGCCGAGTATCTGAGCACTGATGCCATTATCGCCTGTTATCATAACCGCGGCAGTGATGAACTGGCCAACCGGGCACTGAAGGACTTTGGCCACGAGCAGTTGCCTTTTAAAAGGTTCAACCCCAATGCCGCCTGGTATTATTTGATGCTGCTGGGTCATTTTCTGTTTGAGACTTTCAAAGAAGACGTCGGTGCTCCGGTGGTTTCCACTGGTTGCTACGCCAACACGGTCCGCAGACGCTTGATCGATCTGGCCGGAAAGATCGTTTCGCACAGTGAGAGAATCGTGTTGAAGATTGCTGCAGCGACTTTTGACCACCTGTCACTGGCCGATTTGTTTGAAAGATGCAAAAAGCACCGGCGGTAACGTAAATTCCAGTCTGCTGCATAAGGCAAAACCGGCAATTTGCAGGCGAGGTGTTTTCAAAATCAGTAGCTTTAAATCAATGAATTGCTTCTCTACAAATATTTTGTACTTCTTAACCACACTTATCCTCTAAAAATATACGATCATACTTTTATAGGCCAAAATCTTTTGTAATTTATCGTTCAAAAATGTTCGTGTAAAGGTTGGCCCGACTGTAATAGGCGGCACCGTATTCGGGATCAAGATCGATGGCCTTGTTGAAGTCATCCAGCGCCGCCTGGTGATTGCCGGTTCTCTCGTGAACGAGCCCTCGCAGGTGATACGCTTTGGAATAGGCCGGATCGGCCTCGATGACACGGTCGAAATCAGTGCGGGCTTCATCCAGGCGATTCAGCTTCATGTATGCCGTAGCCCGACTCAGGCGGGCGAGTTTGAAGGTCGAATCCGATTCGACGGCCCGATCGAGGGCCTCGATGCTTTTATCGTAGTTTTGGCCGACAAAATCGACCATTCCTTCCTGAAAATGTTCTTTGGCTTTAGCTCTATTGATAGCGGACATTGCCGTTACCTCCATTATCATATGAATGTTCTCGTCGACCGACCTGTCTTCCGATCGACGTTAAGTAGCCGCCGTTTCTTTTAGGCTGACAGCAATGACGGCGGGTATGCGTGCTGTAAAAGTCCCGACGTTGGATCGATATTCTCATTCATACCGGGTGTCGACCTCTTCTGTTTAGGTTTAAGGCCGGCCTCGCTCGATCGGCGGATGCGCTGATTTTTTCAGGTCAGCTTACCGCTCGATCTGAATGCATCCAGGCTGGCTTTTTCGATCAGCACGGCCCCTTTGTTCTTGACGGCCCGAAATTCTCCGAATTCGAGGAGTTGATAGACGATCTTACGGCCGACACCCAGATACTTGGCTGTCTCGCTGACCGTCATCAAAGGCAGCGAGACGAAATTATTTTCAGATGATGCCATCATACAATCTCCCATTCTGATATTTATGGTCAAAGATTTTCCGGCAGATCCATGAACGGTCGCCGGACAATCGACACGCCTGAATCCTAATCATTTTTTACGATGCTTCAACCAGGTTTGTGTGACCAGGGGCAAAACCGTTCATGAAAGGTGGCCAGGGTCGGTCAGTGGCGGGGCTTTGTGCGGTATCTGGACTGCAACCGGCGTGCTGTTTCCTGTTCCCACCGGGCGGTGTAACGCAGAAAGGCTTTCATACCTACGGGCCCGGGCAAGCGATCCCAAAGAGTGGCCCCGAAGAAATCGAAAAAGGCGGAGTGGGTCACCCGGGTACCGTGGCCGACGGGAACCAGGTCAATGACACCACGATTGAAACGCTGGCCGCATTCCTCCGGGTTCAATAGAACATATCGCAACCGTAAATTAGCTGGCTCCAGGCTGGTTTGCCATCGGAAGGTGACGCCGGGCGAGTGGTTGTAGCTGATTTCAGTGATAACGGTTTGGCCCCGCCGGGCGATGACCCGGTTGGAAGTGATGTAGCGATTGCTCAGCAGGAATTCGGCGGAAAAGTCGGTTTTGAAACGCCAGAAGACATCGACCGGTACATCGGCAAGGTAGGTGAGTTCGACCGCTCGGCCACCTTCGGCGGGAGGTTGAAGCCGCCGGATCTGAATGTCGTTTTCGACGGCCTCGTTTT
Source organism: uncultured delta proteobacterium (assembly GCA_963792945.1). Classification (GTDB taxonomy): domain Bacteria; phylum Desulfobacterota; class Desulfobacteria; order Desulfobacterales; family SG8-13; genus JARFQH01. The sequence goes on from CAWBYM010000004.1 coordinate 170,183, forward strand.
CCGTGGCGGAGCCGGCAGTCGCCAGGAGCAAACCCAGCGTCAATGCCGCCAGACAGTTAGACGCGCTGCTGCGCTTGACGATATACATGGTGGGTTTTCGGCATCCATCTCGATAAGACCACGTCCCTAACGCAAAGCGTGGCGTCTTTGCCGGTTGGATTCAAACGGGATATCCGCTTATTCCAGCATTTGTTCGCCGGAATCCCCTTCCGGCGGGGCCACATCAGGATTTTCCATAATGATTCGAGCGCAGGTATTCCACCGCAGCACGGCGTCCTGGTTGCCGGGAGAGCAGGAGTTCAGAGCGGTATCGTAAAGGTTCATCGCCTTGCGGAACCATTCGAAAGCCACCCGGCCGGCACCCGGTCCCCCCCGTTGCATATGGGCTTTTGCGCGTCTTTCACAGATGATGCCGCCATAATACGCTTTACAGTATTGGTCGCTGAGCCTCCCCAGAATATCCTGGGCCTGGGTGTAGGCCGGGCTGAGATGCTGCCTGAACTTATCCGTCAGCGCCAATAGCAGGATGATCAAGGCTTTTTGATTTTCCGGATCGACATCCAGTATGTCTCTGCAGATGCTTTCAGCTTCCACGGCCTCATTCATGAGACGGTAGCGTTCAGCTTTTTCCAGCGCGCCCGGTATGGCATTTTTTGACAGAGTTTTAAGTGTGTACATGCAAGCCTCCTTTGGCAGCCTGTTGAAAACCGCTCTCATTGCTCCCGGACTGACCCTGTGACTCAAGTTGTGCGGCGATGGGGCACGAACGCTACTTGACGGTGCCAGTGGGTGTTTTTGTCTCCTTGTTAACCGGTTTTCTCCTTTTGCTTGATCGCTCTTTTGATCTGTCCGATGCATTTGGTTACCGGAATACCTTTAGGACAAACATCTGTGCACCACCACATGGTTTTGCAGCCCCAAGCGCCGTCATCATTGTCTACTTGGGCCAGGCGGCTGCCCGAGGCTGTGTCGCGGGAATCGTGAATATAGCGGAATGCCCGCAGCAGCGCTGCCGGACCGAGATAGTCCGGGTTGGTCCGGGAAATGGGACAGGAGGACGTGCAGGAAGCGCACAGGATACAGCGCAAGGCCGGCTCGATCGTCCTCTGTTCTCCGGCGCTCTGGAGGCGTTCGGCCGTCGGGACTGGATCGTCATTGATCAGATAGGGCCTGACATGGCGATGTTTTTCGAAGAACGGATTCATATCGACGATCAAGTCTTTGACGACGTTGAACAGCGGCAGCGGTTCGATCACAAAATTGTTGGCCGTCTTAAAGTCCCGCACCAGCTTCTGGCAGGCGAGACCGACGTTTCCGTTGATGACCATGGCATCCGATCCGCAAATGCCGTGAGAGCAGGATGCGCGAAAAACGAGTGTCGGATCCAGCTCCCAGCGGATCTTGTTCAAGCAGTCCAGTATCTTGTCCGTGGGTTCGACATCGATGGCGTATTCCTGATAGCGGGGCTGCTTGTCAACCTCCGGATCGAAGCGAAAGATGGTAAAGGTCGATTTCATCCTAATACTTCCTCTCTTTGGGTTCAAAGCGGGTGATGGTGACCGGTTTGGTCAGCAACTGCGGTCCCCTTTGCTCATCGAATCGAACCAAGGTGTGGGCCAGAAAATTCTGATCGTCCCGATCGGGAAAGTCTTCGCGGAAATGGGCGCCGCGGCTTTCTTCCCTGTGCAAGGCCCCAAGGGTCATTATTTCCGCCAGATCCAACATGTGACCGAGCTCGAGAGTGTCCAAAAGGTTGCGGTTGAAACAGCGGCCCTTGTCGGTGACGCCGACGTTTTGGTAGCGGTTTTTGAGTTCACGAATCGTTTCCAGCGCTTCATTCAGGTTCTCCTTCTGTCGGAAAACCGAAACGTTGTTCATCATGACAGACTGCATCTGCGCTTGAATCACTCCAAGCTTTTCGCCGCCGTTTTTCTCCATCAAGAACCTTATTTTAGCGGCTTCCAGGTCTTCGAGATCTGGTGGGATTCGGGGATATCCGGTGGCGTGAACGTATTGGCGCATTTCGATGCCGGCCCTGCGCCCGAAGACCAGAGTGTCCAGCAGCGAGTTGCACCCCAGCCGATTGGCGCCATGTACTGATACACAGGCACATTCACCGGCGGCGTACAGCCCGGCGAAAGGTGAATTATCGGCATCGATGACCACCCGGGCATTGGCGTCGGTTGCGATGCCGCCCATCATGTAATGGCAGGTCGGCTGGACGGGTATAGGCTCCTTGCGGGCGTCTACCCCGACGTAGGTTTTGGCGAATTCGATGATTTCCACCAGCTTCTCGCCGATAATTTCTTCTCCCAGGTGGGTGAGATCGAGATGGACGTAATCTTTGCCTTCGATCCCTTTGCCGGCGCGCACCTCCTTCAGTATGCAGCGGGACACCATGTCCCGCGGTGCCAAGTCTTTTATCGTCGGTGCATAGCGCTCCATGAAGCGCTCGCCTTCGCTGTTTCGCAGGACACCGCCCTCGCCCCGCGCGGCTTCACTGATGAGGATACCCAGTTTGTAGATGCCGGTGGGATGAAACTGGATGAACTCCATGTCTTCCAGGGGCGCGCCGGCGCGATAAGCGATAGCCAGCCCATCACCCGTGGAGGCCATGGCATTGGAGGTGGTTTTAAAGATTTTACCGGCCCCGCCGGTGGCCAGAAGCACGGCCTTGCTGTTGAATACGTGGATCTCACCGGTGGCCATTTCGTAGGCCGTCAAGCCGCAGCAGCACCCATCCTTGATGATGAGCGAGAGCATCTGAAATTCGTTGAAGAACTGTATGCCGCGCTGCAGGCATTTTTCCCAAAGCGTATCCAGAATGACCCGGCCGGTGCGGTCGGCGGCGAAACAGGCCCGCTTGACGGCGGCCTTGCCGAATTCACTGGTATGACCGCCGAAAGCGCGTTGAGCGATCTTGCCTTCCGGCGTCCGATTGAACGGCACCCCCATGTGTTCCAGTTCGTAAACGATCCGCGGGGCGTCCCTGGTCATGATTTCGATGGCATCCTGGTCGCCGAGGTAATCGCTGCCTTTGACGGTGTCGAACATGTGCCATTCCCAATTGTCTTCTTCTTCATTGCCCAAGGCGGCCCCGATGCCTCCCTGAGCGGCTCCGGAATGGGAACGGGTGGCAAAAACCTTGCTCAACACGGCGACCTTGGTGCCTTCACCCAGTTCTATGGCCGCTCTCAATCCGGATAATCCGGCCCCCACGATAACGACATCATACTGGTGTTCCATAGCCGACTCCCTGCAGAATTATGATTGAGGGTTGGGTTGATCGATAGTTGGAGGTGAGAATGGATGCCGATGCACCCAAACGGTGCGAGTACCGATATTCAGTCTACTCAGCACATTAGATAAAGCCCATGGGTATGTAAAGGCTTTTTTGGGCGGCGGCGCCGAGTTCAAAGCTGCGTTATCAGCCGTCCTGATCCAAGGAATAGGTGATCAGGGAGATGACGGCCCCCTGGGGATCCTGGATGACGGCAAACCGGCCGACTCTCGGGATATCCCGTGGCGCCATCATGATTTTGCCGCCCAGGGATTCTGCAGCTCGGGCGGTTTGATCGACGTTGTCGACAGTGACGTAGGCGCCCCATTGCGGCGGTGCGCCGGAAGCTTCGGGTGGAATACCCATGATGCCGCCGATACCGTCACTGCCGGCTTTGACAACGGTATAGGTCATGTTTTCCATGTTCATATCTTCCATCTCCCAGCCGAGGAGTTTCCGGTAGAATTCCTTGGCCGCAGAGGGCTCGGTTGTCATCAGTTCGTTCCAGCTGAATGCGCCGTGGGTTTTGAACGGGTCTTTCATGTGTCCTCCTTTGCGGGGGGTCTTCGGTGCTGCGGGTACTGCCTTACAGCGGCCGGTGGCGCCAGGATCCAACTTTTGGACGACGCGTATTCGCGCCCCATCGGCGATGCGCTTCAAGGCCGTCGCGTCGCCGAGGATCCGTCCGAATACATTGACCGGGCTGTAGGCCCGGGGCTTATCATCCTTGCTGGTTGGAGTGGGACCGAAGAATATACAGAATGCGTTTCCTGCCGGCCAGTAGGCCAGCTCTCCGTCGTCGACCTCGACCCGTGAATCCGGTTCCTGCCCTGTGGTCACCGGTATGGTGAAATAGATCTCGTCCCCCCATCGGGTGGCGGTGCCTTCGAACGGCAGGGCTGCGGTTATTTTCATGGCCGTTGTGCTCTCGAAGAGTTCGGCGTCGACCGAGACATCTTCCACAAGGATAGTAATAATTTTATGATCCATTGTCACTCTCCGGGCACGAATCGGACCTGCAGCGCCGCTGTTGCCGGGCGCTGGTGGGGAAGGATGAAAATTTGAGTTCAAAACCCGACGGCCTGGCCGTCCTTGCGATGATCGGAGGCCCCGCAATACCCGTCAGGCAGGCAGGCGATCACCTGGGCGCCGCCGAACAGCCGCGGCGGTGGATCGGGGATCATTCGGTGTCCCCGCCGGATCAGTTCCGCGGCCACCTCTTTATGAAGCATCGGTTCCAGGGCGATCCGGAAGTCCTCTGCCACGTACCAGCGGGGGGCGTCGCAGGCCGCCTGGGGGTTCAGGCCGTAGTCGACCATTCTAACGAGCAGCTGTACGTGTCCCTGGGGCTGCATCAGGGCACCCATGACGCCGAAGCTGAGCAGAGGTCGGCCGTTTCGGGTCACGAAGCCGGGAATTATGGTGTGAAGCGGTCGTTTGCCGCCGGAGACGCGGTTGGGGTGGCCGTCGGCGATGGTGAAGCCCCGGCCGCGGTTTTGGAGGCTGATACCCGTGCCGTTCACCACGATGCCCGAGCCGAATCCCAGGTAATTGGACTGGATGTAAGAAACCATCATCCCGTTCCGGTCCGCCGTGCTCAGATAAACCGTTCCGCCGCCGGCAGTGATATCGCCATCGGGCACGCGCGCACGGCCCATCCGGATCTTTTCGGCACAGCGGGAAAGAAACGCGTGGTCGAGAAGATCCTGCGGGGCGATGGTCATGAATGCCGGATCGGCGATGGACTGCCAGGTTTCCTCGAAGGAAACCTTCATGGCCTCCACCTGAAGATGAATGCCATCGGCGGAATCCATGTCGTAGCGGCGGATGTCCAGCCGTTCAAGAATGCCCAAGGCCACAAGCGCTGCAAGGCCTTGCCCGTTGGGCGGTATTTCGTGAAGGCGGATGCCGTGATACTCCTGTGAAAGGGGCGTTACCCATTCGGATATGTGCCCCGCCAGATCGGCAAGGTCCAGGGCTCCGCCCTCGGATTCGGCCTGGGTGGCGATTCTACGGGCGAGGCGGCCCCGATAGAAAGACGCGCCGCCGGTTGCGGCAATGTCCCGCAAGGTGAGTGCCTGGCCGGGGCAGGCGAAAAGCTGCCCTGCGGTCGGCGCGCGCCCATTGGGAAGAAATGTTCTGACAAATTCCGGGTAATGGCCGTAGCGTTCCGGCGATTCCGACCAGATGGCGGCCACCGAAGGCGTGACGATAAATCCGTGTTCCGCATAACCGATGGCCGCTTCGAATAGTTTTTGAAAGGGGAGCTTGCCGAACTTTTTCGAAAGGGTCGCCCAGGCATCCACAGCGCCGGGAACCGTGACCGTATCCCATCCGTGTTCGGGGATGGCCGATCGTTCGCTAAACCTTTGCGGCGACCATCGGGAAGGGGATCGACCAGAACCGTTGAGACCGTGGAGTTGGGTACCGTCCCAAACGAGAGCGAAGGCATCGCTGCCGATCCCGTTACCGGTAGGCTCGACTACGGAGAGGGTGATGGCGGCGGCCAGGGCGGCATCGACGGCGTTTCCGCCGCACTGAAGCATTTCCAGTCCGGCTTGGGCGGCCAACGGCTGGGATGTGGCGACAATATTGCGGGCAAATACCGGTTTCCGCCGGGAATCAAACGGATACTTCGAGAACGAATCCGCTGAAAAGAGGTCCATGGTTGATACTCGCGCTTTCTCTCTACTGTGGGGACAGCGATCCGCTGGTAGCCGTCTGGGCGAGGACGGCGATTTGTCGGTTTCGGTACTTACCGGCCGCCGACACAGTGGAATGGCCACCGCTGGGCTCAGGTCGGCTGCAGCTTCGATTCGACTGAGGCCACTTTGCCGTTCATGCCCCCTGCGCGCCCCTTGCGATAATCGGCCTTGAGTGAAAGAAAGATCCGGTCGCAATCGGATGTCAGCTCACGAAAGCAGTCGTCGATCACGGCCATGACCGCCGGCCACTCCCCCTCGATGCAGGTTCCCATAGGGGTCAGCAGGTACGGCAAACCGCTGTCCTTGATGATCTTCAGTGCGCGGGCCACATAGGGGCTGACGCTTGATCCCTTGTCGGTGGGGAAAATTGAGACTTCGACGATGACACTCATGCCTTTGATACCCTCTTGCTTTTTTTCGATTGTTGACGCCAGTTGGGAAAAGATTCGGGTCACGACCGCCGCCGGCCACCCGCCGCGCTGTCCAGGGCCGACCGAACGGCCCCGGCCAGATCGTCGAGACTCAGCGGTTTGACGACGAGGCGGCTGATCCCCAACCGGACGGCCTTTTCCGTTTCGGTTTCGTCGCTGTATCCCGTGCAAATGATGATCGGCATTTCGGGCCGAATTTTTTTGACCTCTTCGGCCAGATCGAATCCGGTCAACCGGGGCATCGTTTTATCGGAAATGATCAGATCGAACTGGTCCGGGGCTGAACGGAAGGCCTCCAGGGCTTCGCAACTGTCGGTTTTGACGGTGACACGGTAGCCCAGCCGGCTGAGCATCAACCGCCCCATGGTTGCCAACGCGTCTTCATCATCCGCCAAAAGGATCCGTTCGCTTCCGGTGGGCAGCGATTGCGGCTGATGAACGGACGAATCCGGTACGCCGATCACGCGGGGCAGGTATACATTGAAGGCGGTTCCCTGGCCAGGGGTGCTATCGACGGACACGGTCCCTTTCAAGGACTGGATAATGCCGTGTACAACCGACAATCCCAGGCCGGTCCCTTCACCTTTTTCCTTGGTGGTGAAGTAGGGGTCGAAAATACGCCCCAGGTGACCAGGCTCGATTCCCGGTCCCGTGTCGCTGACCGTCAATCGCAGATACGGTCCGGGCGGCATCTGCGGTTGCTTGCCGATACCATCGATGTCGACTTCGATCTCAAGCAGATTGACCTTCAGGGTTCCGCCGGTTTCTTTCATCGCCTGGGCGGCATTGGTGCACAGATTCATCAGGATCTGCTGGATCATCGTTGGATTGCAGAGTACCTCGGCGTTTTCAGCGTTGAGCCGGGTGTCTATTTCAATGGTCGATGGGAGAGTGGCCCTCAGGAATTTGAGCGCTTCGTTCAGCAGGGGAACGATGTCGATCGGCTTGAATTCCTGTTCCGTTTTGCGGCTGAATGTCAGTATCTGTCTGACGAGGTCTTTGGCGCGGTTGCCGGCTTTTATGACCTCGGACACGTCTTCATGGCTGCGGCTTCCTTCTGCAAGGTCGAATAGGGCCAGTTCGGCAAAACCCAGAATGGCCGAAAGGATGTTGTTGAAGTCGTGCGCAATGCCGCCGGCCAGAGTGCCGATCGCCTCCATTTTCTGCGACTGGATCAATTGACGCTGCAGCTGGTTTTCCTGGGTCACGTCACGTTTGACGGCGACATATCCTTGGCTGGTGCCGTCACTGTCGGCGACAGGCACAATGGCGGCCTCTTCCCTGTAGTAGGAACCGTCTTTGCGGCGGTTGACGAAAAAGCCGCGCCAAGGAACGCCCCGGGTGATGGTTTGCCAGAGGTCATGGTAAAACTGCCGATCCTGGCGACCGCTTTTCAGTATACGCGGGTTGCTTCCGATCAGTTCGCCTTGGGTGAACCCGGTGATATTTTCGAAGGCCGGATTCACGTATTCGATGGTTCCGTTGTCATCTGTGACCGCCACCATCTCTGAGGCGTGATCAACGGCCGTTCGAAAGAACCGGGCCTTCTTCATCGATTGTTGGAGCTGCCGCGCCTTTTTCTCCAATTTTCCCAGCAGCCAACCGTCCAGAATTTCCGCTCCGCGGCCGCCTTTGGCGTTTATCCCCTGTCGGGCGGAATTGTCGGAAAGCCCTTCCAAAATGTTAATGATCTCTTCGGGTCGCGGCGGTACTGAATGGTCACAAAGGGCTTCGAGGCGCTTCGCCGTTTCCCTCTCGGCTTGTCGATCCCCCTCTGGAACAACGAGCACGACCGGCGTATCTTCCAGCCTGTTGTCCGCCCTGACAATGACGCAAAGTTCCCATCCGTCCAAAAGCGGCATTCGGCTTTCGGCAATGACGGCGTCGAAAGGCTCTTTTCGCAGTCGATCCAGCGCTGCCAAGCCGTCGGCGACCCTGACCGACTGGTGGCCATTGGTTTTCAATAGCGCCTGCATTTCGTCGCCGGAATCCTTGCTACCGGCCAGGAGTATTTTCATCGTTTGACTTGTTTATCGATGGCGGCAAGGCGGAGTCACCGATCGTGTGGTTAAGGTTTTTCACTGCAGCGAAAGGAAAAAGGTCGTTTCCGAGGACCAGATTTGCTTGCATCATATAATATATAAACAATAATTGCAAGAAGTTACTGGCTGTATCGGTCCCTCTGTCAAGCCCTGCGGCAACCCATCCCCCATCGGGCCGTCGAGACGGGGAATCGAGGGTTGGTTTGCATCCAAGACAGCCCTCCCTGCCATGAGACCCGGCGAAAAAGCCGCCGAAACCGGGTAAATGCGGCGAAGGCCAGATACCCTATCAATTCAGAAATCCGGCTGTGCTGCGGCTTTCGCCCTTTGCCCCAAACGGAATTCGGACAGCGTCCGCTTTGGCTATTGCCCATATAAGATCTTGATTAACAAAGAAATATTTATTAAAATAGGCGTGTTCGATAAGTTTGCAGATCCCCGACAGCGGCTTCGGGGCGCTCTGGCGGAGGTGCGGACAATGATAATCTGGCAGGAATATCAGCGTTTTTGCATAACAATAAGCCGTTTTACAATCAAACTCCCAAGGTCCCGATTCCATGAACGTTCAGGTTAATATGCCCAACAGTGCCGACATTTTGATCGTTGATGACGAGCCCGTCGTTTGTGACACGTTAAAAGGGTTGCTCTGTTTCCAAGGACACCGCGTCGCCACCCGTAGCGAGGGGGCCAAAGCGCTGGACGATATCCGCAGCAGCGATTACGATCTCATTTTTCTGGATATCAACCTGCCCGATATGGACGGTTTTCAAATCCTATCGGAGATCCGGCAGTATTCTGCGGAGACGCTTGTCATCATGATTACCGGTGATGCGACCATCGAAACCGCCGTCGAAGCCCTCAAGAGTGGTGCTTACGGGTATCTTCGCAAACCGATACGGATCGAAGATCTGACCAAGACGGTCAAAAACGCCCTCGACCACAGGGAATTGGATCGGGCCCGCCGTCGCTCGGAGGCGGCGCTGCGAGAGAGCGAAGAGCGCTTCCGGGCCCTGGTGGAAAATTCGCTTATCGGCATTTGTATCATTCAAAAGAACAATATTATCTACCAGAACCCCGAACAGGAAAAGATTTACCGATCGTTCGCTAATGTCCCGCCGGATACCCTCGTCAATTTTGTCCACGGTGAGGATGTCGAGAAGGTCACGGCGTGCTATCACCGGCTCGCCGAGGGGAAAGAAAAAACCGTGGAAGCCGATTTCCGCATCTATCCCTCGGGAAGCGACAAAACGTCCAGCGATTTTCGATGGCTGCATTGTCGGGCCAGTCTGTTCACCTATCGGGGAGAGGATGCCATCCTGATCAACCTCATGGATATCACCCGTTCACAGGAATTGGAGCACTTTCTCAGGGTAAAAAGCAAAATGATTTCCCTGGGCCGCGTGGCCGCCGGCATTGCCCATGAAATCCGCAACCCGCTGACCGGGATCAATTCCTACCTGTTTACTCTCGAAGATCTTCTGGGTGCCGACGAATTTCAAGACGAAGACATCGGGATGATGCGGCAGATTGTCAAGCAGGTGCAGGGGGCTTCCAACAAGATCGAATCGGTCATCCGACGCGTCCTCGATTTCTCCAGACCCGGTGCCCCCGCCATGTCGCTGATCAATATGAACCGTCCCATGCAGGATGCCACCAATCTGTCGGCGGCCAGTCTGCGAAAGAAGGGTATCGCGGTCGATATCGACTTGGCGCCCGATTTGCCGAAATGCTACGGGGATGCCAACCTGATCGAACAGGTGCTGCTGAATCTCATCGACAATGCCGTCAAGGCCATGGAAAAGAAAGACGGCGAAAAACGCCTCGAACTGAGATCCTATACCGCGGGTCAGAACATCTATTTGAGCGTTTCCGATACCGGGCCAGGCGTACCCATCGGCATCCGAGAGAAGATCTTCGATCCGTTTTTTACAACCGAGAGCGACGGCTCGGGAATCGGACTGGCTATATCACTGCGCATCCTCAACGATCACCGGGGGGCGATCACTGTTGAGGGCAACCAGAAAGGCGGAGCCAAGTTTACCATTGAGCTTCCGATCGACAAAAGGACACAAACCCCATGACACCGTTCAAAGTTTACGTAGTGGACGACGAAAAAGTGGCCCGGGAGGGCGTCGTTCTGGCGCTGCGCAAGCATTACAAGATCAAAGGCTTCTCAAACGCCGAGGATACGATCGAGGCGGTATTGAATTCGCCGCCTCCCGATTTGATCCTCCTGGATATCGGTCTTCCCGGGATGACCGGAATCGATGCGCTCAAGAAGATCAAGGAGCTTTATCCGCAGATTATCATTGTCATGATTACCGCCTACGAAGACGTCGAAACGGTGGTTTCGGCCATGAAGCAGGGCGCTTACGATTATGTGGTCAAGCCGCTTCAGATGAATGCCCTGATGGTGACCGTGCGCAACGCCCTTGAAACGATCAGGCTGCGCAAGGAGATTCAACTGCTCCACGAAAAGTACCTCAAGGAAAACCTGCCCGGATTTATCGGGGAAAGCGATGCCATTCAGGACGTCATGGAAGTGGTGATTAAAGTGGCCAAAAGCCCGGACACTTCGATTCTGATCCTGGGGGATACCGGGACAGGAAAAGAGCTCATCGCCAAGGCGATTCATTACCAAAGTCCTAATTTTGAAGGCCCGATGATCAGTGTCAACTGCGCGGCCATTCCCAAAGACCTGATCGAGAGCGAACTCTTCGGTTATGAAAAGGGTGCGTTCAGCGGGGCCGACAAAGCCGGCAAAGAAGGCCTGGTGGAGAAGGCGGCTGAGGGTACTCTTTTTCTGGACGAAGTGGGCGATCTGAGCCTCGAAGCCCAGGCCAAATTGCTGCGCTTTCTCGAAGAGGGTGAGTACTACCGGGTCGGCGGCACCAAGAAGTGCATGGCCCAGACCCGAATCGTCGCCGCTACAAACAAGATGCTGGAAGACATGATCATGTCGGGGAAATTTCGTCAGGACCTCTACCACCGTCTGGCGGTCATAAAAATTGAAATCCCTTCCCTCAACGAACGGCGAGAGGATATCATACCCATCGCCAAGCACTATCTGGTTGAATTTGCCGAGAAGTTCGGCAAGACGTTCACCGGCCTGGGCACACAAGCCGAAGCGGCCTTTAAAGCCCACCATTGGACCGGTAACGTCCGGGAATTAAAAAACATCATCGAACGGGCCGTTCTCCTCGGCAACGGCCCGGAGCTGGAACTCGACAGTCTCGGAATGGGGCCCGCGGGGTTCGATCATGCCGCCTCTGCCATGGGATCTGGCAAAGCGCTGCCGGCGCTGACAGAGGAAGGTATCGATCTGCCGGACCTGATCACCGGCATAGAAAAGTTCTACTATGAAGGCTCCCTGCAGGTCACCAATGGCAACGAAAGCCGCGCGGCCAAGCTATTGGGTGTCAGCCGCGACACATTCCGGTATCGACGAAAAAAGCTGTTCGATTGACGCAGGGCCCATCCCTTCGATTGAGATACCGAACCCTACCGTGACCCCGACCGGTCTGCTATCGTCCTTTCCCCTGCACGATCTCTCCCGCTATTGGGGGAATTTCCTCACAGTTGATGGGGTATATACCCCATTCCCATCGGCACCCTTTCGCTGCTCTTCCCGGTGTTATGTCAATTAAAGCTCTGTAAGCATTGCAATAAATCGAAAAGCCGTCACGTGGCACGATAATTGTTTATCAGGGGAAGAAAAACATGACATGCAGGGGAAAAGAAATGCTCAACACATCATACAAACTGAAATCCCTAAAGACGCTGCTGATCGACGATGATCCCTTTGTGCGGAATTCCATGGAACTGGCCTTCGCCCAGAAAGGCTACCCGCTGCGGATTGCCAAATCTGCCGAGGAAGGACTGCATACCATAGGGCAAGAGGCCTTTGATATCATTGTCAGCGACTATCGACTGCCCGGGATGAACGGGCTCGAATTCTTTAGCCAGATCGTCAGCAGATCGCCAAAAACTATTAAAGTACTAATTTCAGCCAGCGGTAATCACGATGATATAGCCACCGCTTATTCCATCGGCATCAACGACTATCTCCCCAAACCCTTCACCCTCGATGCATTTTGGGCGACACTGATCATGCATTCGGAAAGGCACTTAACCAGCAGCCAGCGGGTGATCGAATGGCGATACCCGGATCGGATGCCCCACGCGGGCGGTCGATCGTCGGCCGGTAATCTTTACCCGAACAGATCGGTCCCCGGTTCAGGGTTAAAGGCTCACGGGTTATAATACTCTGATTTATTAAACTTTAAATACCATTGTTGGGATGGGCCGCTGTCACCCATTGGGTGAAACAGGGATTTCCAGCCGATGGATGCATTATACCGAATTGTTAGAAACCCGTTATGGCACTTTGACGGGGAACCGTTAATCTCGCCTGGACGGGGAACCGCTCAACCCAGGTTTTAATCCATTCCCCCTCAACATCGAGGATCTCAGTGCGGGAACTCCTGTTCCGCTCTTGCCTGCCAATCGTCTTGTCCGTCGAGCCATCCTGTGTTAGACGTTGGATTAATCGCAGCAAGACCGAACCAGCAAGCGAGCACTACCGCTCTCGGTTGCCGAGCCTTCGGTGTCGGCCGGTGCCTTTAGGGAAACTTACTTTACAAGGAAGAAACAGGGGCGGGCTTCGAATCGAGGACACCGTCATTCGTCCGTGTTACATGCCTTAAGGCCTAAAATTAAAAATTTTTCAGATGTTTGCGGAGACTTTGATGAACGAATTCATTCCGTTCCACTACGACGTTACCCTCACGCCGGATCTGGACACCTTCCGGTTTTCCGGTTCTGTGACCATCTCCGGTGAACTTTCCTCCCCCCAGCGGGAGGTGGTACTCAACGTGCTCGAATTGGCCGCTTGGCACTGCCGTGTCGACACGGGAAAAGGAGAAGAGGCCTGTCCCTTTACCGTGGATCCATCCAAAGAAGAGCTGACCATCCAACTGCCACGCCAAAGCGTCGGGAACCTGAAAATTTCGGTCGATTTCGAAGGAAGGATCACCGATCGGATGGCGGGTTTATACCGCAGCCGCTACCGCCAAGAGGGGCAATCGCAGTACCTGGCCGTGACCCAGTTCGAAGAGAGCGATGCCCGACGGGCCTTTCCGTGTCTGGATCACCCTCTGAAAAAGGCGACCTTCGATATCGTTTTGATTGTCGACGAACGTTATTCCGCGATATCCAATACCCTCGCCAAGACCGACGAGCCGGCGGGCAACGGCAAAAGACGCGTCGTTTTCGAGCGGACGCCGAGAATGTCGACTTACCTTCTTTTCTTTGGTGTGGGTGACTTCGAGTATCTGCAAAGCCGTTCCGACGCCCGGGTTCGGGTTGCCACACCCCCCGGTATGACGCTGTATGCCGGGTACGGCCTGGAGTTTGGCCAACTGGCGCTTCGATACTGTGAAGACTATTACAGGATACCCTACCCGCTGCCGAAAATGGATCTGATCGCCATACCGGACTTTGCCTTCGGTGCCATGGAAAACTGGGGCGCCATAACGTTCCGGGAAAACCTTTTGCTGCATTACCCGGAGAACACTTCGCGCGCAGGCGAGGAACGGATCTGCGAAGTGATCGCCCACGAAATCGCCCACCAATGGTTCGGCAATCTCGTGACGCCTTCGGACTGGCGTTATTTGTGGCTCAACGAGAGTTTTGCCACGTTTTTCGGCTATGGAGTCGTTGACCATTACCACCCCGAATGGGGTATTTGGGAACAGTTCATCGGCAATCAGACCGAAAGTGCCCTGGTGCGCGACGGTTTGCACGAAACATTCGCAATAGAGATACCCGGCGGAGAGCATGTGGTGATCAATACCAGCACCGCCCCGATTATTTACAGCAAAGGCGGCAGCATCCTGCGCCAAATAAAGGAATACATCGGTGACGATCTGTTCCGGGAGGGGCTCAATCGTTACCTGAACGCCCACGCGTACGGCAATGCCGCCAGTCAACATCTCTGGGAGGCCTTTGAAACCTTATCGGACATACCTGTGACCCGGGTGATGAAGAGCTGGGTCGAGCAACCGGGTCATCCAGTGGTTACCGTCGAGCGGCAGGGATCAAAACTAAAGTTGCAACAACGGAGATTTTCATATCTACCCAACACCTTCGAACAGCTGTGGGAGATACCGATTACTATCAAGATGATATGTTCGGACGGGAGTGAAAAGACCTATCAGACCCTCATGGCGGAAGAAACCGCCGAGGTTGAGGTCGTACAGGATGCCGTCGCATTCAAAATCAACGCCGGGCAGAGCGGATTCTTCCGTGTTCACTATGCCAACTATGACGATCTCGAAAATCTTGGAAGTCTGGTGCGTCGCGGCACATTGGGACCGGAAGACCGATGGGGGCTTCAAAATGACCTGTTTGCGATGGTCAGAAGCTCACACGCCCGCATCGACGACTACCTGGGATATTTGGTTCACTACGAAGACGAAAAAGCGTATCTGCCTATTGCCAGCATTGCCGCCAATCTATATCAGTCCTATGTGGTGCTGTCCGGGGAGAAGAAGAATAAGGTGGCGGCTGTCGGGCGGGGGTTGCTCAGGGGGGTCCTGCAAAAAATCGGCCGCCAGCCCCGCCCCGACGAGCTCTTTACGACATCTTTGCTTCGGGATCAGATCCTGCTGCCCGCCGCGGTCTTCGGTGCCGACGATGTCAGCGATTTTGCCTTGGAGCAATTCGGTAATCTGCGGACCGGAGGCACCGTACATCCCGACATTCAGAAGAGCGTTTTGCAAATCGGGGCATTGAGCGGCGGTTCCGACGCGCTCGAATGGCTTTGCCGGCGCTTCCACTCGACTGCCAGCGAACATGAGCGGATCAATATACTCAATGCGTTAGGGTGGTTCAAGGAGGGATCGGACATGGAACAGGCCCTGCAGTTCACCCTCGATGCTGTCCCGCAGAGGAACAAATTCATCCCGATCGTGGCGGCGGCGGCCAACGCACACATGGTCGATCATCTATGGGAATGGTACACGAACCACCTCAAGGTTCTCGAAACCTTCCACCCCCTTCTCTATGAAAGAGTGATCGCCGCCGTGGTGCCATCTGCGGGAATCGGCCGCATGGACACGGTTCAGGGGTTTTTTGAAAAATACATCGGCGAACACCCCAACTTCGGAGACGTGGTCAGGCTTGCTCTGGAGCAACTCGCCATCAACGTCCGGATGCGCAGGCAGATTCAAGGCCCCGAGTGAATGAGAATTTCCGATCAAGGTCGCTTGAGCCAAGGTTGACCGCCATGCTCCAGTGGCCTTAAGACAACACCGGCAGAACCGATAACGGCCCTGCCGGTTGACGGATTGTTTTCAAACCGGGTGCTATGCATCCGGTGACAAACGCAACGATTGACTTCCCCAGGGGGCGTTGGCGCTGTTCAGCTCAGTCCAAATCCCATGGTGGCATATACCCTGATGCTCATTTTGGCATCTGAAACCGCTGGACCGAGATCCCAGGGAGCCATGAAGCCCTCGAGCACCATTTTCCACCCGTCCTCGTCTTTATAGATAGTGGCCTCTTCACAGGATGCGCCGCAGCCTTCTTCACCGATGGCATCCATGACTGCACTAATTCGTCGTGTTCGTTCATACCATCATCCTCTTGAACGTTATCATGGGACCCGTCCGGTAAGCACCGGCCTTTGGCGCCAACCTTGCCTTGTAAACGCTGGTCCCAATCCTTTTTCTAACCATTCGACCATGAGAGTCAACCCGGAACGGCGCGTCAAGTTGCGCTTTCACTCACGACTATCCTTGACACGGCAGTCATTATTTTATAACCATCTATAGCCTTCTGACATTCCCATCGAAGTCATTGAAAGAGTTTGTTTGCCACAAAAAGACCACCCATCGGCACTAACGAAGCCGGAAGGCCCGATCAAACGATGTCAACCCCTCTCGGTTACGGAGAACCGTTGTAAATGAATCGGCGAACTTTCCTCAAGATTGTCGGTATGAGCAGCATCTCGATCGCCGCCGGCTGTACCCCTGACCCTTACAACCAACCCCGACCAAACAAAACACTCTTCTCATTGGTGCATGCACCCGATGACATGGTGACAGGCGATGCCGCGTGGTATGCATCCACTTGCCGGGAGTGTCCGGCAGGGTGCGGTATCTTGGCCAAGAATCGAGAAGGTCGTGTGATCAAGGTCGAGGGTAACCCCTTGCACCCGATCAATCAGGGGAGGCTGTGCATGCGCGGCCAGGCAGCGCTGCAGGGTCTTTTCAATCCGGACCGCATCAATACGCCGCTATTGAAGGAAAATGGCGGTTGGCGGCAGATCACTTTCAAAGAGGCCGGCTCCATACTCAAAACCAAAGCCAACGCCGCTGCCGCTGCTGGCCCCAATAGAGTTCGAATGCTCAGTGAGGTTGTCGGCACCAGCCTGGAAAAACTTTTCAGAGAATCCCTGAAGCAGTGGGGGTCGGATGGTCCCGTTTTCTACGAACCCTTTGCCTATGAATCGCTCAAAGCGGCCAACAAGGCGGTCTTCAACGTTAATGGACTGCCCTCGTATCGAATGGAGGATGCCGATCTGCTGATCGGCTTCGGCGCCGATTTTCTGGAGACGTGGCTTTCCCCGGTCGAGTATGCCCGAAAATTCAAGGCGATGCATGCATTGCGGGATGGGCGTAAGGGCCTGTTTTTCCACATTGGTCCGCACATGTCCCTCACCGCTGCCAACGCCGATTTATGGTTGTCCTGCCGGCCGGGCAGCGAGGCGGTCCTGGCCATGGGACTGATCGGTGAAATTCTTCGCAGTGGGCGACTTGAGGAGTCGACCAGTGCCTTGCGCGCTGAACTCGAGAGCGCCACTGTCCCATACGACAAAGAAAAGGTGATTGCGGAGACCAGGGTCGCGGGCGAAGCCTATGCACGGCTGGCCAATGCGCTTTTGCAGTCCGAAACTCCCCTGATTCTCGGGACCGGCATCGCCGCCGGACCGAATGCGCTGCAGACCGATCTGGCCGTCAATTACCTCAACCGGGTTTTGAATCCGCAACTTCCATTGCACGACTTCGGGCAGAGGCACCGGGTTGAGGTTGCAGCGTCCAGAGCGGACGTTCTGGCCTTTTTTGAGGTCTTTGACCGGGAACCGGTCGACCTGCTTCTGCTGAACAACGTCAATCCCCTTTACACTAATCCCTTAGTCCCCGATATCGAGAGGGCCCTTAAAAACGAGGCTCTGTTCGTCGTCTCTTTCAGCAATTTTATGGACGAAACGACAGCCATGGCGGACCTTGTTCTGCCCGTCGATTTGTCATTGGAGGCATGGGATCAATACAGCGGTAAGCTAGGCATTTTATCTACACTGCAGCCAGCAATGGGCCACGTCAATAACCGATTACACATCGGTGATGTCTTCCTGAAAGCCGCATTCGAAAAAAACAGTCCCGAAGACAGTTACAAGGCTTTTCTAATTGCCGACCTGACATCGAATGAATGGGTCGGAAACGAGATGGAATGGCTGCAAACCCTTCAAAGCGGCGGCATTTTCAAATCCGCCAAAGAGCAGGAAATTCCAGTGCCGCCCGCGATGCCGACATCCCTGGATCCGGTGCTCACTGCGGAGATCGAACCTCCGATGAGTGATACGCTGACTTTTATTGCGGCACCATCCATTCGATTTTTTGACGGCCGCGGCGCTAACAGACCGTGGCTGTGCGAGCTGCCCGATCCTGTCACGCGGGTGGCCTGGCAAACACCGGTCCTTGTTCATCCACGCACACTCGAATCCGAAGGACTGAAGCAAGGCGACTGGGTCGAAATCACCAGCAGTTGGGGGAATGTGGAGGCCCCGGTTTATAATGCCATGAGCGTTGCCCCTGGTGTCATCACTATGCATATTGGGCAAGGGCATAAAGAATTTGGCCGTTATGCCACCGACAAGGGTGTCAATCCGTTTCTGATTACACCACCCAACCCGGTCGATGGCACAGGCAGCCCTCAATTTCTGGCTTCCGGGGTCCAAATCAAGAAAACCGGCCGGTCGATATCACTCGCCCACACCGACGGCAACCGGAGCCAGCTCGGACGTAAAATTGCGGTCAGCGTTCCGTTGAGTAGTATCGAATCCCTGAAGCAGCGCAAAAAAGCCGGTTTGACCATGTGGGATTTTCCACTATCCCTGCCGCTTCCGGAAGGATATGATCCAAAACGCGATTTTTACAAACCGCACGATCATGATGGCTATCGTTGGGGCATGGTGATCGATCTGGATCGCTGCATCGGCTGCGGCGCTTGCGCGGTGGCTTGTTACGCCGAAAACAATGTCGGTGTCGTTGGGGTGGAACGGGTTCTCGAGGGACGCGAAATGGCCTGGCTCAGCATTGAACGCTATGAGGACGAGAAAAACCCGAAAAAGATCACCTTTTTGCCGCTCATGTGTCAGCACTGCGATAATGCACCCTGCGAGTCGGTTTGCCCTGTATATGCGCCCCATCACAACAGGGAGGGGATGAACAACCAGATTTATAACCGCTGCATCGGAACGCGCTATTGCAGCCAAAACTGCCCCTACAAGGTGAGACGGTTCAACTGGTATACCTGGGAATGGCCGGATCCCCTTCAGTACCAGCTCAACCCCAACGTGACTGTCCGTGCCAAAGGCGTCATGGAGAAATGCTCCTTTTGCATACAACGTATAAAAGAGGTCCACGGATGGGCCAAGAATGAAAGCCGCGACATTCGAGACGGCGAGGTGATACCGGCCTGTGTGCAGACGTGCCCCACCGATGCCCTTGTGTTCGGTAGCCTGATGGACCCGAGCAGCCGCGTGAGAAAAATGGTGGACGATCCTCGGGCCTACCAGATTATGGGTTATCTAAACACCAAGCCGGGAGTCATTTATTTGAAGAAGGTGGTGCAGGAGGTTTAGCCGGTTTGCCCTTTAACCCGTTAATGAATGAACGAAGAACGGACTCAGCGAGTTTAACCGACAAAATCACTCAACCGATACAACTGACTCAACCGGCCAACGGGTAAACCGGCCCGACCGACAAAACCGGCCCAACGGGCCCAACGGACTAAACGGAAAAAGCCATGACCGAACTGACCTTTAATCGAATCGACGATACGGTACTGGACACACTGGCACCTGCCCGCGGGACTTACTGGCTGACCGTGGTGTTGCTGTTCATGGGAATCATGGTTGGGCTTTCCTGTTGGCTTTACCAGATTTTCACGGGCATTGGCGTGGCCGGTATGAACATACCGGTGGCCTGGGGGACCTATTTGATTAATTTCGTGTTCTGGGTTGGAATCGCCCATTCCGGAACGCTGATTTCCGCCATTCTGCACCTGTTTCGGGCTGGATGGCGGAATCCCATCGCCCGAGCCGCCGAAACCATGACAGTGTTTGCGGTCTGCACCGCCGGCTTGTTCCCGTTCATCCACCTGGGTCGCGTCTGGCTGGTCTACTATATGCTGCCGATACCGACCCAAAGGACGCTATGGCCCAATTTTCAGTCGCCGCTGATGTTTGACGTGGTAGCGATCAGCACTTACCTGACGGTCAGCTCTCTGTTTTGGTATACAGGCATGCTGCCGGATCTGGCCATCATTAGAGATCGTGCCGTCGGTGTCCGCAAAAAGATATTTACCTGGTTATCCTTGGGTTGGACAGGGACCCATGAGCAATGGCGCCATTACACCCGCATCTATCTTTTCTTCGCCGCACTGGCCACACCATTGGTTATATCCGTACACAGCGTGGTTTCCTGGGATTTTGCCCTTGGGGTGGTTCCCGGTTGGCACACGACCATTTTCGCCCCATACTTCGTGGCCGGAGCCATACATTCCGGCCTGGCCATGGTGCTGACATTGATGATTCCTCTGCGAAAGATCTTCAAATACGAGAAAATCATCACAATGCACGTACTGGAAAGTGTGGCTAAGACCATTATACTCACCGGGTTGATTGTCGGTTTCGCTTACGGGACAGAATTCTTCATTGCATGGTACAGCCACAACCCGGTAGAGGAGTATATTTTCTCCTGGAGGGCGACGGGTGACTATGCTATCCCCTTTTGGATTATGGTCACTTGCAACACCATCATACCTCTGGCTTTTTTAGTCAAAAAGGTCCGGACCGCCATTCCCTGGCTGTTTGGAATTTCCATCATCGTCAATATCGGCATGTGGTACGAGCGTTTTATCATCATTATTACCAGCGTCGGACGCGATTTTCTGCCAAATGCTTGGAGTCTATATCGACCAACCTTGGTCGAGTTCGGCATCATGCTCGGCAGCTTCTGCCTGTTCTTTTTTCTCTTCGTACTTTTCGTCAAGCATATGCCGTCGGTTTCCATGACCGAAATGAAGGAGACCCTGGTTGAGGGAGGCGCTCATGGCCATTGATACATACATCATGGGACTCTTTAAACGCGAGGATCAGGCGGTCGCCGCCGTCCATGACCTCAAACAAACGCAATGGACGCTGCACCGGGTTCACAGCCCCATCCCGAGCCATAAGATTTCTGAGGCTCTCAAGCTCAAAACCAGCAAGGTGGGGTGGTTCACTTTATGCGGCGGAATTATCGGCTTTATTTTGGGTTTTTCGCTCGCCATTTTTACTGCCGAACGCTGGGACCTGATCGTCAGCGGGAAACCGATTCGTGCGCTGGTTCCGTTTGTCATCGTGGGGTTTGAGTTTACCGTTCTTTTTGCCATCTTTGGCAATCTGATCGGGTTTTTGACCCAGACCCGCCTGCCGCGCATGCAGAACCTTGAAAACTATGACGAGCGCTGTTCCGGCGAGCATTTCGGTGTGCTGGCATCATGCCGAGAGGATCAACAGGCGGGATTGCATTCCCTGTTTGAAAAAAACGGTGGAGATGTCCGTGTATTTGATTGATCCTATTTACTTCTGCCGGTTTATTTTCAGACGGCGAGCAACAATCGTTTAGACAGTTGACCCTCTCATCGACAGGTTCGAAAATGACCGAAGAACGAAAGAAATCTTCTTATTGGATCACCTGGTGTGTCCTGATCGTTATCGGCTTCGGAACGTTCATTTATTTGGCAGCCAGCGGGCATCCCGATCAGGCCTGGAAAGCCTACCTGATCAATTTCTTGATTTGGTCGGCTATCGCTCAAGGGGGCTTGCTTTTCTCTACCCTGATGCACACCGTCAAGGCCAAGTGGAGTGGCCCGCTCTCGGGGCTTTCCGAGGCCTTTGCAGGGTTTTTTCCTGTGTCTTTCATTCTCTTTCTGTTCTTGTTCTTCGGTGGTACGCATGTGTTTCCCTGGTCCCACGGGCATGATCTCCATGGCAAGGAAGTCTGGCTCAACATTCCCTTCCTATTCACCCGGAATCTGGTTGCGCTTTTAGTTCTTTACGGCTTGGGTTTTGGTTACCTTTACTATTCCCTGCAGCTTAAAAAAGTGGATACCACCAATGGCAAAGGCATCATCAGGACTTTGTTTCATAAGCTTCAAGGCGGTCGGCAACCGGAAACGGAGGCAACTCTCAAACGGTTGGATGTGTTGGCCATATTGTATATGCTGGCTTTTACGCTGGTCCTCTCTCTCATTGGATACGATCTGGTGATGGCCCTTGACCCACACTGGATTTCCACTCTTTTCGGCGCCTATACCTTCGTGAAGGCCATTTATGTCGGACTGGGGGCGTTGATCATCTTTGCCGCCGTCATGCACCTCTATCCGAAGAATCATTTCAAGCTGCCCTCATCTCAATTTCACGACATCGGCAAACTCTTCTTCGCATTCTGTCTGGTATGGGCGGACTTTTTCTACGTACAGCTGGTTGTCATCTGGTACGGTAATATACCTGAAGAGACCGCATACGTTATCGAACGTGTCATGATGGTCCCTTGGAAACACTTGGCCTGGCTTGTCTTTACCGTTTCCTTTGTGATTCCTTTTTTTATCCTTCTTAACCGGAAAGTAAAAACCATGCCTGCTGTTATGATGGTGCTCGCCTCATTTATGATTACCGGCATCTGGCTGGAACACTTGCTTCTTGTGGGGCCGGCGCTGAGTCATTCAACACAGTCTCTCCCATTAGGGATTGAAGATTTTCTGATTAGTCTTGGTTTTCTGGGCCTCATGCTGATGGCCCTCAATTTCTCTCTGCGACAGTTTCCGGAGCTGGCACGCACTGAGAAAAGGGAGGTGGGTTGATGGAAGTCATCCTCACCACTATTACTTTAACGACCCTTGTGATTGTCGCGATTGTCATTGGAGCAAAATACAGGGAGTCCTTGTCGGATAACAGGGGACCGATTCTCTTTTTGGTGTCTTCAGCGGCAATGGTGATGGCCTTCATTTATTTCTTCTACTTTACACCGGGGAAGAAGATCGGAGTCGAGCAACCAATACCTTTCAGCCACCGGGTTCATGCCGGAGTCAAAGAGATCCAGTGCCAGTTCTGTCACCCCTACGTTGGGCGATCCATCAACCCAGGGTTGCCACCGGTGGAGAAATGCCTTTACTGTCACAACTACATCATTGCCAATCATCCGCAGATTTTAAAAGAACATCGCTATTACAACACCCGGACGCCCACACCCTGGAAAAAGGCCAATTACCTGGCCGAGCATGTGTTGTTTAACCATCAGCGCCACATTAGAAAAGAGATTGCCTGCAAGGAATGCCACGGAGAAATCGAAACCATGGACCGTATCAATGGCCGGTATTTCTACATGGAATTCTGTATCAAGTGCCATCGTGAGAAAAAAGCCAATCTGGGCTGTTGGTTGGCCTGCCATAGTTAACTTATGAAGATATCGATATATCCAATGGCGCGGATAGACACTGTCAAAAGCTCTATGGTGCGTTCGGTTGATGACAACATCGAATTGATTTGAAAGGAATCCGGATTCAATGGCTATGACTGCCAATGAAAGCGCCGTTACGACCTATCCGACGGCAATCGCATTCTGTCTCACATCAGCCCTCTGGTTCGCTGGCGCCGTCTCATTCGGGATGATCGGCGCGGGATATTTGATTGCCCCCGATTTTATGGCCAATATCGGGTGGCTTCATTTCGGCAAAGCGCGTCCCATTCATGTAAATCTGGTTCTCTTCGGGTTTGTAACACCGGGGTTGTTGGCTTCCGCATTTTATTTTATACCGAAACTGCTGCGGACAGAGCTCTTCAGTGAGAGATTGGGTGTCCTAACGGCTGTTCTATGGAATATCACCCTGATCTTTGCCATAATAGGCATCGGCGCCGGTTACTCCCAGGGGCGGGAATACGCCGAACTGCCGTGGTCGGTGGACATCATGGTTGTGGGGCTCTTCCTTCTGGTCATTATTAACGTCATTATGACCATTGCGCGACGCAAGGAACCGGTTCTTTATGTTTCCGTATGGTACGTAACCGCAGCCGTGGTTCTCACCGCAACCACATACTGTATCGGCAATGTGATCTGGAAGCCTGACACCGGCGCGCTACTCGGTATCCCTGATGCCATCTTGCTTTGGTTCTATGGTCACAACGTATTCGGTTTGCTATTAACGCCTATGGGGCTGGGCGTGGCCTACTATGTGTTGCCAATTGCGACACGCAGTCCCCTTTATAGCCACACCCTGTCCCTGATCGGTTTCTGGTCGCTCATCATCGTTTATACCCATATCGGGACCCACCACCTGCTTCAGGTTCCGGTGCCCACCTATTTGAAAGTTATCGCCATTGTCGACAGCGTGGCCATGGTGATTCCGGTTATGGTTGTCCTCATTAACCTCTGGTTTACCATGAAGGGTAAACTTGGGGCCATTCATAGCGACATTGGCGCAAAATTTGTCTTTGCCGGTTTAGTTTATTATTTTTTCGTCAATATCCAGGGCTCCATGATGGCGTTGCCCATTGTCCAACGGGTCACCCATTTCAACAATTGGGTGGTGGCACACGCACACATCGGGGTTCTCGGTTTTGCCGGTATCACCGCCCTGGGCGGCATCTATTTTCTCCTTCCGAGAATTACCGGCAAACCGATTTACAGCAGATTTCTGGCTGACCTTCAGTACTGGCTCGTGTTGATCGGCATTACTGGTTTCGCCATCGTGCTCACCATCGCGGGTCTCATTCAGGGTCAAGCCTGGATCAATGGTGAAACCGTCTATCGCGTGCTGCCGCAGATTCATCCTTATTACATTGTGCGGGTTATGCTTGGAGTGACTATCGCAGTCGGTGCCTACGTCGGTCTGTATAATATCATTCGTTCGATTTTCTACACCCCGGGAGAAACAGCATGAGAATGTCGCCTTCCGCAATTATAGGCGGTGCTCTGTCTATCCTTGCTCTAATTATACTCTTAATGGTTTATCTACCCTATGCTCAAAGAGATATGACACCCTCTGAGATATGGCGCGACCGAACACAGGTCGAACAAGCCGGCCGTATCATTTATACCCGAAATGGGTGTGTATATTGCCACAGCCAGTCGATCAGGGCCTTCGACTGGGGGCATGGGGCGAATCGAATCGCCCAAGCCGGCGATTATGTGAGCGATGAGCCTATTTTGCTCGGCTCCCAACGGACCGGAGTCGATCTTTCCCAGGAGGGGGGTGAACATCCGGACGATTGGCATATCGCGCACTTTATCAACCCGCGCTATACCCGACCGAGCTCGATCATGCCGCCTTTCGAGTGGTTGGGAATGGCGGAAATCGTCACACTGACCCAGTACGTCCAGGGGTTGGGTTTCAAAGATGCCGATCATCGCATGGAGCGCCAACGCCACTGGAAGGAATTGGCCGTAGAGGCTTACGAAGCCGGGCCGGATGCGAATGCCAAGTGGCTGGCGGAACACGTGCCAAAGGGTTGGCGGGAAATTCCCAATCCCTATCCGACGACCCCGGCGGGACTGCAACGAGGGCATAAGATCTATCAGGAACATTGTCTCGGCTGCCATGGACCCATTGGCGACGGCATGGGGCCGGCGCAACCCTGGATTTACCCGCCGCCCTTAAATTTTACGATCCTCAAAGGTCGGGAAATATCGGGAGGCATGATATACTACCAAATTATGAACGGGATCACCGGAACCGCCATGCCCTATTTCAAGCGCGAACTCGAATCTCAAAAAATTTGGGAAGTGGGCGATTACGTCGCGGTCTACTTTATCAACCAGAGTGACGCCAACCAGGATCCGCGTGGAATCGACGCATCCTGGGAGCCTTGATGCATGGTGTTGGGTTGCTGGGTGAGCACCAAACACAAAACACAAAACACAAAACACCAAACCATGTACTTTCCATATTTGATCGCCTATATGTCAGCCGGGTTCGTTATCAGCCTCGTCACGTTCCTTTGGGCCCTAAACGCGGGACAGTTCAGGGATCAACAACGCGCACGCTATTTACCGTTGGAAGGGGCCGCAGACACAGCACCCGTGAAAGCCCCACGGTATTACCGGATCAAAATAATCATCTTGTTTGTGATGGCATGTTCCGGTTTGATCACAACTGCAGCCGCCATTGCCTACACGGTTTGGTCGGCCAACTGAACCATGACCTTTGTGACGGTGATGCTCAATGAATACGGCTGGGGCCATTGTCTCTTAAATGGATCGAAGATAGGGGATAACCATGCGCTTATTTGAAATGGTTGGAATCGAAGATTTTGTTTTGTACTTTTTCCCTTCGATGGCGTTTATTTTTGTCTTTGCCGCCGGGCTGTCGTTTGCATATATTCGCCGTAAAAACTCAGAAGACAAGCTCACAACCATTATTGAAAAATTTCCGGGCGGCATAGAGGGCAGAAATGCACCGTTTCCACTGGTTCTTTTCATGATTATCGCCGGTACCGTCATCTGGGCGCTGGGCTATATTTTGTTCATCGGTCTTTCGGGGATTATAATATAATGGAAAATATGGCGCACCGAGAATCGACGTTGATGACCTGGGTGATCATTTTCTTGTTACTTCTGATTGTCTCTTTCAAGGGCGGATTGGCCTATTTTATTGTCGGAGATCGCGGCATGCCCGATTGGGATTACCGACCGGTGAAAGACGTTCCCGGGGAGTCCCCGTATGCGATCTACGAGGTGTTTCCTTTTCCGCAGCACGTAAAGGGAGACCCGGGCGAATACCCGCAACCCGGTGAAAATTTCAATCCAGAACTGTTTCCCCCACCGAAACAGAACGCGACGGGTGAATGAATGAAGAAATTGATGCTTTTAACCATCATCGTTGCCATAGGCGCCATCGTTTACAATGTAATGATGTACTACGATAACAATTTCCCCTATGGCCGGATGCGGGAGACGCCGGCCGTCCGGCCCTATGAAAATCCGATGCCGATCATGGAAGCCGGTTTGGTGTCGGTGCATGGCGGTGAGGCGCTTTTTCGATCAGCCCATCCTGAAAAGCTGACGTCTCCGCTGTCTTCCGGCGACCCCCTGGTGCTGAAAGACGGCTCTCAGCTCTATTTCACCTATTGCCAGCAGTGCCATGGCGTCAGCCACGATGGAAACGGTACGGTGGGGCAGAGCTTTGCACCGCTGCCCACCGATCTGCGGAGCCCCAAGGTCCAGTCCCAATCCGACGGTGCCCTGTTTCAGCATATCAGCTATGGCATCGGCGGTAGCGGCCGGCAGCCGGCCCTGGCGACCACGATCTTCGTCGACGATCGCTGGAAAATCATTGCGTTTGTCAAATCACTCGGCACGCGGTAGGTGATGCCAGGTTCCGGGTTGAACCGGTCCAATCCGTGAAGAAAGAGTTCCGTTCCGGCGGAACTCTTTTGTTTTGAGATTATCCCGCCATGAATCCAGGCCCCGAATTTTGCGACCTCTGCGGCTTGTCCCTACGTTACGGTCATTACTCCCAGACCTATGCCGGAGCAGCCTACCGGTTTTGCTGTTTGGGATGCCAGCAGGTGTTCAGCATGCTTATCCTATCCAGCGGTATCGAAGACCCGTCGCGGTTTCGGGAGACCGATCTGTTTAAGCAGTGCCGGGAGTTGGGGATCATCCCGGCGTCCGCGGCCGACATTCGACCAGTCGATCCTTTGCCGGGAAAACCGGCCGGATCTGCGGACCTCGACGGTGATGAGAGGGGATCCTATCTGCAAGCCGCCCCCGCCGACTCAAATATTCTGACTCTTCAGCTCAGGATCGACGGCATGTGGTGTCCAGCGTGTGCCTGGTTGATCGATGCTTCTTTGGAAAAACTGCCCGGGATCGTAGGGTCCGGCTGCAATTTTTCAACCGATCGACTTCGCTGTACCTACGACCCGGTAGTGACCTCGCCGGATCGGATTGTCGCCTTTATCGATCGCCTTGGCTATCGAGCAACCACACCCGGGGAAGCCGGTCGAAGCCGCGACCAGCGTCCGGAGACGATCCGTTTCGCCGTTTCCACCTTCCTGACCATGAATATCATGATGATATCCGTCGCACTCTATACCGGTTTCTTCAGTTCGCTATCTCCGGATGCAGTGGTCAAGCTTTCATGGCCGATCTTCATCATGACCAGCATCGTCATGGTGTACGGCGGAAAGAATATCTTCCGAAAAGCTTTGTCCGGTTTTTCCAACGCGGCCTTCAGCATGGAAACCCTTATCGCCATCGGGGCTTCGAGTGCATACGTTTACAGCGTATTCAACATGGTCCGGGGTCATATACATCTCTATTTTGATACGGCGTCCATGCTGATTACGCTGGTGCTTATGGGAAAGCTGCTCGAGCACAATGCCAAGCAGAAGATCCTCGAAGATCTTGAGGCTTTTTTTGCACTGCGGCCGACCAAGGTGAAGATCTGGACCCGCCAGCAGCCGGAAGGACGGTACGTTGCCGCCGAGTACCTGTGTAAAGACGATCTTTTTCTGCTCGATGAGGGTGAAATTGCGCCGGCCGACGGACTGGTGACCGAAGGAGAGGGACTGGTTGACGAATCCTCGCTGACCGGCGAGGCCCGGCCGGTGGCCAAGCGAACGGGAAGTTTCGTTCGAAGCGGGACTAAGGTCAGCCGGGGCGGCTTCAAAGTGAAAGCCGTAGCGGTGGGTGACGATTCGACTTTGGGGCAAATGATGCGAATCATCGAAAAAACCCTCGGGCAGAAGACGGCCTTCGAGGGCAAAACGGACCGATTGCTGAATGGTTTCGTTCCCGTTATCGTTTTGCTTGCGGCAGGTACGGCCCTTTTCGGTCTCTTCAGAGGGCTGGACCCTGGAGAGGCGCTGATCCGGGCCGTTACGGTATTGGTCATTTCCTGTCCCTGCGCCCTGGGTTTGGCTATTCCGTTGGCCCGGGTAGCCGGCATATCCGCTTGCAGTCGGAATGGAATTCTTGTGCGGGATTATGCGGCATTCGAGCAGGTCCGTCTGGTCGACTCGTTCATCTTCGATAAAACCGGAACTCTGACCAGGGGGCGATGGCGGTTGATGAAAATTATGCCTTTGGGGGACCAGACGGAGGACTGGGTCTTGGCCTTGGCAGCGGCCCTTGAAGAGGATTCGGATCACCACGTTGCACTGGAAGTCAAATTCCGCGCCAAAGTGCGCGGTGTTGAGCCGGCGGCGGTGACGGATGTTCGAATCGAGCAAAACGGCGTCTCTGGGCGTGTCGATGGGGTGGAAATTAAAATCGGGTCGGAAGCGTTTCTCGAAAAGGAGGTGTTCGCAGCTGGCCAATTGCCGACGATGAGAAGCTTGCCGTCAGATACCATATCATCTCCGGTTTACATGAGTATGGACGGCCGCTTGTGTGCCATACTGGCATTCGGTGATGACATCCGCAGGGGTGCCGGCGAGACAATCGATGGGCTGCGAAACCTGGGATACTCCCTGGCGGTGGTGTCGGGCGATGATCGTGAGACCACAAGCCGTCTCGCGCAGGCAATGGGAATTGCCACAGCAGAGGGGAATCTTACGCCGGCAGAGAAAGCCGCATTCCTGGAAAAGTGCCGTTTGGCCGGCCGCAAGGTGGCGATGGTCGGAGACGGAGTCAACGATGCACCGGCGATGGCCGTAGCTGAACTGGCCGTCGCCGTCCATTCCGGCAGCCATCTGGGCCGGGAACTGGCCGATATTACCCTGATGCGCGGAGACCCCCTGCAAATTCTGGACTATCTGCTGCTGGCCGGCAAAACCAACCGCAAGGTACTCCAGAATCTCTGTTTTTCCTTCATCTATAATTTTGTAAGCATACCGCTGGCCATGAGCGGACTCCTCAATCCACTGGTGGCGGTCTGCGCCATGCTTCTCAGCAGCCTGACGGTTATGACCAACACCCTCTTGCTGGTGAAATCCGCCGCAAACCCGCCTGTCAGAGAAATCTTTCCCGATAATCGGGAATTCCTTGATCATCCGCCCAACCGATAGTATAATAGACTTAAATTACAATAAATTATCGGTGTGTGGCAAAAGCGTGGCCCTGAATTTCGCCCGGTCCACAGTTGATACGCCAGTTTCTTGTGATTATCTTACTCTTGCTTCTCTTCCGACGCTACCCGGCCTAAACGACCGCAGCTTGACCGATTCACGATGCCGATAAGGGTGCGGGCCGATACCGCCAGCCCCATTCTGAAACACTGTCGACCCCGCCTTCTTTTTTCTGTTAGCTGAATGTTTTTCGACACGATGCTTATCATTCGTCCGCCAACGGATCTCGGTAATCCTTTATCGGTGGATGACGACGAAACGGTGTCGCGCCCGTGGTAATGATTCCCGCGGCAAACCGTCAAATGAGAAGCGGTGAGATTCGGGACAGGGGCAAGGGCCGGTAGGCCGCATGCCGTATCCGGTGAATCGAACACAGAGAACATATACAACCGTCAACGACACAAAAAAGTGGGAGGCTCCATGACTAACTCCGCAGACAGGTCGCTTCATCATCATCTCGTTGAGGTCAAGGAAGGGCGACGCGGTTTTGAGAACGCGTTTCAGAGCGTGGTGCGGATGATACTGGAGGGCGACATCCAAAAGGTCGTCGTCAACGGTAAAACAACATATGATTTCAGCATCTTCCGTAATGGAAAGAAGCATGTGATCGGCATGTACGATGAAATCAACAGTTTCGTTTCATACGTCAAAGATGCTTCGGAAGGCGGATCTTCCAAAGAGATGGCTTTTGTTCTGGTTGGAGAGCCCGGGAACGGTAAGACGTATTTCGTCGAATTCCTGTGTGCTAAATACCGTGAGTTCCTGGCTGAAGAGAAGAACCGCAAATATACCTTTCGGTTTCGCAATGTCGATAAACTGACCAATTACGGTCGGATCACCACGATCGAGTCTCAGACATACGAAGACCCGATGATCCTGGCAATGAATATTCATGATGATTCTGCTGCCAGCAAGGAATACCTGGCAAAGTCATGTCAATTTTCTGAAAATGAAATCGACATGCTCTTTGAAAATTACCGCCCGCTGGCCGCCTGCAGCAGCTACATATGGAACGATATTCGTAATTTCACTAACGGTGATCTCGACCAGATGCTTGATTTTATCGAAATTATACCGGTTCCTCTGACCGAAAGTCTTGGCACTGTTACCGGTAAATACCCGGCCAAAGACAAGATCACTTCATCCGCGGTTGACTTGCTGGGTGAAGAGTCGATCCAGCGGTTGCTGCACATTTCCGACACCAACAACCCGTATAGATTTGACTTGCGGCGGGGGGCACTGGCCCGAGTTGCCGGTGGCGGCATCCATTTCAGTGATGAGATCTTCAAAAACAAAAAAGATCTGGTTCAGGTCTACCTGGGGGTTATTCAAAACCGTACGATCGAAGTCGACGGGTATAAATGGCCGATTGACACCTTGATCATCGCGACAAGCAACAACTCAGAATTCCATCGGTTTCTGGCGGAAAAAGAGGAGGCACCGATTGTCGACCGTTGCCGGATCTGCTACGTATCCCATAACACCAACTATAAGCTGCAGAAAGACCTTACCCAGTATGCCCTCGGCAGCGAAACCCGGACCACGATCAACCGCGAATATCTCCACCAGGATCCGAATCTCAACTACGCCGCCTCGGTGGCGTCTGTTTTGACCCGCTTGCCGCGTTCCGAAAAACTAACGCCGGTGGAAACCATGAAACTGGCGGCCGGTGAGGTGGCCGGTGAAAAGAGCATCAAAACATTGGCGGAAGTCATTGACATGCTCAACCAGGACCCGGAAATCATCAACCGTTTTGGGCAGAAAGGTTTCGGCCAGCGCAACCTGGGGCGGTCCATCCAGCTATTGATGGAAAGTTCCGAAACAAATGAAGGTCAGTGCACGTTTGCCTACGACGTCTTCAAAGCCATGGAGCGGGTGGTCCTTGATTATGTCAGCGAAGCCAATGACCGCGCCAAGTATATCGAAGACATCAAGCTCGCCAAGGGACTTTACCGCGAAAGAATAATGACCGAAATGTTCAACGCATACATGGACGAACCATTGGCCATCCGCAAAGACGTCATGAACTATGTCAATATGATTATCGGCATCGACGCCGAGAACCTCGGTGCTGACAAAATGTGGAAATACAAAGACCCGCAGTCAGGAGAACTCAGGGCACTGAAGATCGACGAACGCTTCATCAACAGCGTGGAAGACGGGCTTGGGTTGAAGACCGAAGAGCAAAGAGAATCATTTCGGACATCGATCCGCAAGATCTACGGGCAGAAAATTTCTGTCGATCCGGATTATGATTTCATGGATAACCTGGAGTTGGTTAAGGCTGTCACCGACGTGCGTTTGAAATCCGACATCGCCGGGGCCGGAAGCCTCATCGGCGCACTGGCCAACCGGACCAACGAGGAAAACCAGAAATTGTACGATCGCATGGTGACCACCATGCTCGATAAACTCGGATACTGCCGGACGTGCGCGCAGAAGACGATTGAGTACTTCTGTACCCAGGAAGACGAAAATTAGATGAGCTGGGAATGGTTATTTTTCCGATTCGCTGCGTTCTCCGCGGCTTTCAAGCCTGCGGCGTACAAATGTACGCCTCGGCTGAAACCCTTGTGCGGCCTTGCTAATCGAAAAAATTCCTCATTCCAATTAAGTATTTGTGCGATAGATATTTAGTAGTTTCAAAGAATACTGGAATTTTTCGCATTGTCTTTATAACAGCTTTGCTCGCGATTTAAATTTTAGTTTGAGCGGCCATTCTTGGTTTAGGCCGAAGAATACAGAGGTGCCTGCCATAAAAATATGGTTAATGGCATGCAGCGTAACCGGGAAGGGAGGTATGGAGTTCGGAAATCACGTAACCCGTAACCCGAAACTCGAACCACCAAACACAAACCACCAAACATAAAACACCAACCTATGGACAACCGATCGAAAAGATATGAATCCCTCAAGGCAATTGGCCTGACTCCCGATCAGGAGACCACCATCGTGGAAGAACTGCACGATGATCGCAAGCATGTAGTTCAAGGCGATTCATCCGGCTCTGCTTCAGAAAATCTAATCGTGGAAAAGCCTTTGAACATATATGAATACCACGACCTGATTCATGTTCAGGCCCTGGCACCCATCCGCGTCACCTACAACGCAACGGTGCGGTCCATCGACGAGCTTCTCGAACGGGATCGTCTGCGTGAGAAAGACGGCTTCCCGCGCAAGATCAACGTCGGGCGAATGATCAAACCGGCCAAGGGGGGAAAGACCAAGGTGGTCATTGTCCCCACGACGGTCGAGGAAAAGTTCATTCACGATCCGAACTTCAAGGTGGCTGAGTCGGGAGAGGGCGATCCTTCGGGTGGTACCGGTGAAGGTGAAGAGGGTGAAATCATCGGTGAACAGCCGGTCAGGCAGCAGCAGGGTGATGGGAGCGGATCGGGGGAGGGGGAAGGCGGTGGCCATGACCTGGAATCCGATGCTTACGACCTTGGTAGGATTCTCACCGAGCAGTTTGAACTGCCGAACCTCAAGGACAAGGGTAAAAAGCGATCCCTGACCCGCTACACATACGACCTGACCGACAAGCATCGCGGATTCGGGCAGCTTCTCGACAAAAAAGCCACCCTACGTAAAATCGTTGAAACCAATATTCATCTCGGCAACTTGCCCGATCTTGACGACATCGATCCAACAGATTTCCTGATTTCTCCCAGCGATCGTGTCTTCCGTATTCTCTCTCGCGAAAAGGATTACGAGTCACAGGCCATGGTGTTTTTTTTGCGGGATTATTCGGGATCGATGGCCGGAAAGACGACCGAGCTCGTGGTTTCCCAGCACGTGATGATCTACAGCTGGCTCCTCTACCAGTATGCCATGCAGGTAGAAACCCGTTTTATTCTTCACGATACCGAAGCCAAGGAAGTGCCGGACTTTTACACATATTACAATTCCACGGTGGCTGGCGGAACCCAGGTGGTGTCGGCTTACCGGCTGGTCAATGAAATCGTCGTTAAGGAAAACCTGGACCGTGATTACAACATTTATATTTTTCATGGAACGGACGGAGACGATTGGGACACCGAGGGCAAGGAGGCCATCCCGGAGCTGAAAAAAATGCTTGCCTATGCCAACCGGGTCGGACTTACGATAGCTGAACACGGTACCGGATCCGAGAAAGGTACCGAAGTGGAACGATACATCAAGAAATCGGGCCTCATCGAGAAAAAGCCGACATTGCTGCGCATCGACGTGCTGAACGAGGATGCCAACGAGCAGCGATTGATTGAGGGGATCAGAAAACTGATTTCAGAATAATCATCGGAGGCCTCAATCTTATCCGATAAGGTTTCTACGGGCCGACTGTTAGGGGTGTTAAAAAATATTGGTCGATGATTACAATAAAAAGAAACCCAGGACCAACTAAACGACTAACGGACTCAACGGGCAAAACGAACTAAACGGGCCAACCGAAATATGGAATTAATCGACCAGCACACCAAGAAAATAATGGAGGGTTGTAAAGAACGGGCCCGTTCGGCCGGTCTGACCTTCGAGGACGAGACTCTCGAATACCTCGTGACCAACCGTGACCTGCTGGAGCTTACTCCCAAAGTGATGATCCCGACTCTCTATGACTATTGGGTTCACGACGTGGAGGTGCTCAAGGAAAAAGGGCGCTACGAACTCTACCCCAGTAATCCTTATGAAACGGTGATCAATACCCGCCCGGCCATTTCTTACTACAATGACAACAATCCGGACTGGATGAATGTCATGATTTTTTACCACGTGCTCGGGCATATCGATTTCTTTCAAAATAATTCTTTCTTTCGCCACACTTGGGACTATGATTTTACCGGCAAAGCGCTCTCCGATAAGCGACTGATCGCCGCATTGAGATCCGAGAAGGGCCGCTGGGTGGATTACATCATCGAATTCGCCCGTGGCATCGACAATCTCGTGGGGTACCACCGCGAACTCTCCCAACTCGATCAACCCTCTGCCGTCAACGGATCCAAGAAGCTGAATTATTATTTCGATGTCTTCCTGCAGGAGGTCCTAAAGGTAAAAACAAGCAAATACATCAAGGAGATCGAAAGATACAATGCATGCATTCGCGACGAAAACCGGCGCGGCATCAAAACGTTCTTTGCCGAAGTTACCAGGAACCATCCCGAATTCGATACCTTGTTCAGGAAAAGCTTGAAGGAAAAAACAAAATCCAAGATCGATATAGTCCAGTACATTTTGGAGAACTCCGAATTCCTGGGCAAGGAAAAAAACAGTTGGATGAAATCGGTGGTGGAAGTCGTGCGCAACACTTCGGTTTTTTTCCAACCCCAGATCCGGACGAAGATAATGAATGAAGGGTGGGCCAGCTATTGGCACGAAAAACTCTTCCTCAAAGACGATCGCATTCGCGGCCATGAAGTCGATTTTGCACGAACCCATGCCGGTGTGACGTCCCTGCCGCGGGTGGGACTCAACCCCTATGCGTTGGGATTGCGCCTGTTCTATTACATTGAAGAGCTCGGAAGCAAAGGAAAGTATACTCTTGAATTCCGTCGGCTCGCAGACGCCATGCAGCGTGATCACTTCGACGCTGGAACCGACAAAGGTCGGGAATTCATATTCGATGTGCGAAGAAACCAATGTGATTTCACATTCATCAACACGTTTGTCGATCAGGACTTCATCAACCGCAACAAACTGTTTGTCGCCGGCAAACGTTTGAATCAGAACCAGATGGTATGGGAATACTACATCAAAAGCCGCAAGGCTGGGGAGTACCGCAATATGCTGCTCGAAGGGCTTTACCATCCTCCCCATATTACCATCCGAGACGACCAGCAGAAGAACAGCGCCTTGTATCTCGTGCATCATTTCGAGGGCAAGCCGCTGGTAAAGGATTTCATCGCCAATACCATGCTGGGAATCGAGTACCTATGGGGCGCTCCGGTCAAACTCGAAACCAGCGAAGTGGCGGCTGCCAGCAGAGGAGGGACGCCGTTGTCAGAAGGGACACCGACAGGGGAGGTTCGCTGGGAACGGGTGGTATACAGCATGAAGGACCGCAAACTTACGCGGGACGTACTCCACTGATGGACCAATCACCTTGACCCTTGATTGGGAGACTTGTGAGTATACCAAATTACAACCCTGTGAACGGTTACAAAAAATGACTGCGGATACTGCCGGAAAAGGCGGCGATACACGCGCGGCGGAATCGGTGCATTAGGCCGGAGAAAATTAAATGAGCAGGTCAATAAAGACGATCCAAGGAAAAAAAGGCAATCGGGTGCCGGCTTCCAAGTCCGACACGGCGGCCATTTCTGAGAACATCCGGGCGGCGCTGGACAACTTCGACCGTTCATTGGCTGATCTCGACCAGAACCAGCCGATTGCTTTCGGTGCCTTTCTCGATGTGGTCACCCAGAAGCCTTCCAAGGTCATCCGGAACATATTCCAAATTTTCCACGACATGATAAAGGCTTACGTCGGTGACGGGTATGATGAATATCCGGACGACCCGGAATCAATCAGTTTTGTCTGCTACGATTGCAGCAGGCTCTTCATCGAAGGAGCAGACCATCCCTTCTTTGCCGATCGCTTGTTTGCCAACCGCCTGGTCGAATTGGTTGAGGCCATGAAGCGGGGGGCCCAGCAAAATAAAATTTATATCTTCAGAGGACCGCATGGCTGCGGGAAAAGCACCTTTCTCAATAACCTGCTGAAGAAATTCGAAGAGTACAACAACACCGAGGAGGGGTTGCGCTACGAAACCGTATGGCGCCTATACCCCAAAAAGATGGGAGAACAATCAGCAAACCCCGGATACCCGCTGCTCGATAGCCTCCTGCCGTTGCAGGAGAATTTCAGCCGAGATCAGATAGAATGGTTGAAGATACAGAATGCCCAGAACGCATTGAGCACTTCAGATGAATTCATCGAGGTGCCCTGCCCAAGCCACGATAATCCGTTATTGATTGTTCCCAAAGCGTATCGAAGGACCTTCTTCGACGATCTCTTCGAAAACGATGAATTCAAGTGGAAGCTTTTCACTGAAAAAGAATACGAATGGGTGTTCCGTGACAATCCTTGTACAATTTGCAGTTCGCTCTTTCAATCGCTGCTCGATCGACTCCAAAGCCCGCGCAAGATATTCGAGATGATTTTTGCGCGGCCTTACCGTTTCGATCGAAGACTGGGTGAAGGGATCAGCGTTTACAATCCGGGGGACAGACCGCTGCGAAGAATCGCCCTCAGCAATGCCATCATCCAGGGACGGATCAATGCCCTGCTCAGGGACAGCAATCAGGTCCGGTACCTGTTCTCCCAGTATGCCAAAACCAACAACGGAATTTACGCTCTGATGGACATCAAGTCCCACAACACCGAACGCATGATCGAGCTGCACAACGTGGTCAGCGAAGGATTACACAAAGTCGAGGATATCGAAGAAAACGTAAATTCGCTTCTTATAGCGGTGATGAACCCGGAGGATCAGAAAAACATCGAAGATTTTCAATCTTTCTCGGACCGCATCGAATATATCAACATTCCTTATGTCATGGACCTCAATACCGAGGTGGAAATTTATCGCAACATTTTCGGCAAACACATCGACGACAGTTTCCTGCCCAGGGTCCTGCACAACTTCGTCAGGGTGATTATCTCGACCCGCCTGAACAAACGTTCCGATGCCCTGCTGGAATGGATCGGTGATCCGGGGAAGTATCGACTCTACTGCGACGAAAACCTGCAGCTTCTCAAGATGGAAATTTACACGGGGTACATTCCCGCCTGGCTCGAGGAAGACGATCGCAAGCAGCTGAATGCCAAGCGGCGCAAAAGGATCATCGCCGAATCAGAGAACGAAGGCGAACACGGCATATCGGGCCGTGATTCCATAAAGATATTCAATGATTTTTATTCTTTCTATGCCAAGGAAGACAAGCTGATCAACATGTCCCAGCTCTGTAATTTTTTTACCAAAAGCCGCAAAGAACTCAGCGAAATGATACCCGGCGGGTTCCTGGATTCACTGCTGCGAAATTACGACTACACCATCCTGCAGGAAGTGAAAGAGTCGTTGTATTATTACAATGAGGACCAGATTTCCAGGGACATTCAAAACTACCTGTTTGCCGTCAATTTCGAGCCCGAGTCCGTGGAGATATGCACTTACACAAAAGAACGGCTCGAGATCTCGGAGGAGTTTTTTGAAAGTCTCGAGCGGCGTTTTTTGGGAGCAAAGGCCGAAAAGGACGAAAGACTCAGGTTCCGTAAGGACACTCAGAAGGAATATACGTCAAAGACGTTGACGCAGGAAATGATCGTAGAAGGAAAACCGTTGACCACCACCAGGATCTACAAGGCCCTGCACGAACGATACGTGTACAACTTGAAGGAGAAAGTGCTGGATCCGTTTTTGGAAAATGAGAATTTCAGGCGGGCCATCAAGGACTTCGGCTCGGATGATTTTAAAACCTACGACAGGAAAATCAGGGAAGATGTCAGTTTTCTGATCAACAAGCTGGGAAAAAATTACAGCTATACCGAACAGGGAGCCAAGGAGGTCTGCATTTACGTTATCGACAACGACCTGGCGCGCAAATTCGCCAAGCCATAAACCGCAGGGCCATGCAGCGCTTCTACGGCCGGCCTATCAAACAGCTAACGGTCCCCCGTGTGCCATCACCTGAGCCTGCAGGCAATCGCAGTATTCCTCGAATACATAGTACATGCATCGAGTTGAAGCGTTTGATTTTTCATAAAAACGGCAGGTTTTGCGTTGGTTGTCACTATCTGCGGCACACACCGACATGACCTCCTGCTTGCAATAGCTGATCTGTTTTTCCTGCATGGTCGGCATCCCCGTTTCTGCGGACGTGAACAATTTCTCCCCTATTATTCTTATTGACCATTTGGCCTGAAACTTTAGCCGGTATCTTTTGGGTAGCATAAACTTTACCACCCGTATTGATATTTTCTCCGATGCCGATTAAGCGATAAGCTGGGGATGGTGAACCTTGTTGCCTGGCAATCAGTGGGACCTATGGCTGAATGCCTTTCAGCCGTTGAGCCACACGCCGAAACGGAGCTGCCAGATAACCGGGGGCAGTACAGAGGCCGTTAAGTAAACGGCCAGGGCAAGGAGGACCCGTCTGGCGGCCGTCCGACTCCGTTCGAGGGCGGATGGGAAAATAGCCGGGGTCGTCATGGTCGCCGCCGGCAACAGGAACGCCCCGATGCTTTCGAACGCGATCACGCCGATGGCACCGAACAAGGCAAAACCCACCGCTCCATGCTGCCACAGAAAGAGGCACCACGGGCATTGGTGCTGCAGGACCCCATAATGGTAGGCTGAAAGGATATTGACCAGGGTGACGGTCGCAAGCGGAACCCAGAGGACAGATACGAGCGCAAGAAGAGCGTTCCATTTCAATGCGGAACCGCTGCCGGCCCGGCGGCTGCCTGTTGCTGAAACGAAAAGCAAGAGGCTCAGGGCGGCCCATGCCCCCAGCCAATAACGGTCCGGAAGCCCGGATATTTGCCGGGCTTCGGCATAAGTGCGGAATTGATCATAGACCACTGCGCAGCAATCCACCGGTAGATGGACGTCCACTTCAAGAGCGGCGAGGACGGTCCAGCCGAAGGCGAGGATGGCCACCGGCAGGGCTAGCAGGGTCAGGCGGGCGCAGAGAACGGTCAAAGGCCCGTCTGGCTGCCTGCGGTTTAGGGTTTCGAACCCGTGCCAGTAAAGCAGGACCGCCAGCAAGATGCCGTTTAGAATCAATGAGCCGCTTCCGGCTTGTTTCATGGTCTGTATCACTCCGGTTCCGCACATGGCGCCGGGGATCACGTCCGGATAAACGTTGCTGATACCGACAATCAGGAGGAGTTCAGAGAAGATATAGAGACCCAGTGACCAATGGGTTTGAAGGACGGCGGTTTCGGTCTTGATCTCGAGGGTTAATTGATGTCGATCTGCGGATGCCGGTTTCCAGCCGGCCACGACCCTGAAAGCCGTCAGAGCGGACGCTGAAAGCAGAAGAAGACCCAAAGCTTGCACGGCAACTGTGGTCAGCAGCAACGGGTGCCAGATCATTCCGTCACCCTCAGCCGACCGCCCTCTATCCGGTATCGATGCGGCATGATGCCGGGGGCTAACAGGCGCGCGTCATGGGCCGTAACGATCACGACGGCACCTCCTGCCGCCGCAGCACGAAGGGTTTCGATTACGGCGACGGCGCTTTCCCGATCCTGATGAGCCGTCGGTTCGTCAGCCAGAATAAATGGCGGCTTCGATACCAGTGCACGGGCAATCGCCACCCGCTGCCGCTCGCCTCCGGACAGCCTGCTGACCTTTTCATCGGCCAGCGCACCGGCCCGCAGCCGGACGAGGGCATCGACAGCCAATGCCCGGCAGTCGAACATGCGGTATCCCCTGGGAATGAGCGGCAAGTAGACATTTTCCAAGGCGCTCAAATCGCCTACCAGGCGATCGGACTGGAAGACGATGCCGACCTTGCGCCGCCAGAGATCGCGATGGGTGGCCACCCAGCGGGATACCGGTTGGCCGTCGGCCAGCACTTCTCCTTCGGTCGGTCGCAGCAGGCCGGCCAACAAGTGAAGCAAGGTACTCTTGCCGGCACCGGTTTCCCCTGCGATGTGCGCCAGGTGTCCGGCGGCAAATGCGGCATTGAGGCCGCAGATGATCGGTTTCTCACTTCCGTCAGGAAAAAGGCGGTTAAACGACAACCGGCGGCATTCGAGCCCCTGCTTCATTCAGCCATCACTTTTCTCCAGCACATCGCCGGGTTCGGAAGCGGCACAGCGGAGAGCCGCACCGATCGTTGCCGTCAGAAACGGAAGCACGACCAGACCGGTGGCCTCCAGCAGGGGGAGAGCGAGATCGAGAGGATTGAATGACAGCCGGGAGGGCAGCTCGTGCCATTCCGGGTAGAAGACGCCCGGCCAGCTTGCACCGTTCTGATACACTAAAGCGGAGGCGAGGAGCATTCCGCCGGCTATGCCAATCGCACTGATAGAGAAGCCCCTGATCGACTGAAGAGAGATAATGTCGCCGGTGGTCCATCCGAGGGTTTTGAGCAATCCGATTTCAAATCGACGGCCGAGTCTTTCACGAACTGTAACCATTACCAGCAGGCAGAGGGCCAGAAGGGCCGGGACCAGAAGCGCTACGGTTGCGCCGGCTCGCTGTGCCAGGCCGGCGACACGGATACCGGCCGTTTCGGAACGCGTCGTGATCCTTACCGGCCGGGGAAATGCGGCGGTCAAGTCAGGCAGGATCGCGCTTTCCTCGGCCGAGTTGAAAACCTCGACTGCCAGATCGCTGGCATATCCGGTTGGAATTCCCAGAAGTTTGCGTGCAGTGTCGACATGGACCAGAACGGCATTGCCCACTGCCGGATCAGTTATCGCCTCGAACCGGCCGATCACCCGTAAGGTTGCTTTTATCTGACCGATCAGGGTCAATTCGGTCGACTCGGACACTTGTTCGATGTCTGCGCCGAGTATGACCTCTTCCCTGTTCGGACTTTGGGACACCCATGGCGGCGGCCGGTCGGGTTCGACCCCGATGACGGTGAGCATGCCTAAGGGGCCGCCGACGTGTCCCCATACCCGGGTGCGGACATCCGTGACGCCGGTAACGCTTTCGGCGATGTCGACCGCTTCTTGGGCCGCAATGGGCGTCCAGCCCATGGCGTTGAATTCACGGACCACCAGAGAGGGTGCTGTCGAAAGAATGTTTTTCCAGGTGGATGTCAGGGCTTGGTTCAACAACAGGGGGGTCGCTGTTAACGCGATGGTGAACAGCACTGCGGCGGTGAGCAGACTTGTTTCCAGCGGCCGGCGTCTCAAGTCTCGCACAGCCCAATAGACGAGCGGGTGAAGGGGAAAATGGCTCATTTGGCCGCTTTTCGACCGGTGATCGCTAACCATTTGTCTGGGTCAAGCTCTTCCAGCACAAAAATGGCCGAGCTGCCATGACGCCTTTTGAAAACTTCAACTTCCTTTTCGCCTTTCACTGGGACCAGAGCCGGACCCATGGGACCAATGACATCGGATCCGGCCACCCAGAACACGGACCGGCCGTCCAGTTGATCGCCGGTGAAATATTCCCTGATCACCGGTTTTTTCAACTCCGTTCTGGATGCGGCCAGAAAAATGTCCGGGTGCAGCCAGGCGCGCAGCATGCAGCCGCAACTGCAAAAATAGTGCGTGGCATGGTTCGACAATTGAATCGCGCTCGAAAATTTGACGTATTCGGCCACTCGCATACCGCAAACCGGGCAGCGGTCCTGTGCACCGATTCGCATGCGACCGTTTGAGTCCAGTGGTTCAAGGCCGGGAGCCGGCCCTCTGCCGGGGCCGGCTGTCCGGGCAGGACTGAAAGAGAGCAATACCATCAGTGCAGCCAGACAGAGCGCGGTGAAAAACAGCCTGCCGAACCGGATACGTGGGGTCATCGTCGACCTCCTGCGGGTCTGACGCCGGGATGAGAATTGGTGTCCGCAACAGTGATTTCACTACGAAGGTACAATGCATGCCGTTTCATAAAGCCATAACCGACTATCGGCGTCCTCGATGAGGTAAAAGTAAAGGAAATTTACATGGACTGTCAATCCCAATTGTTTTATATCGGACGCTGCCATGGATGACATCGACTTGATATCGCTCCTTTTTCTGGGTTTGCTCGGCACAGGTCACTGCGTCGGGATGTGCGGTCCGCTGGTGGTGGCTTTTCCGGGGCGGACCGGACGACTACCTGCCCATATTTATTACCATTTCGGCCGGTTGGTCACCTATAGCGGGATCGGCGCCCTCATGGGAGTGGCCGGTGCGGGATTGATCAGGCTTTCGGAGGCCACCGGCGGCGATCATCTGCAATCCGTGGTCCAGGTCCAAGTAGTGCTGTCGCTGATGGCGGCTTTGTTCCTGCTGTATTTCGGTTTTTGCCAGCTCGGGTTTCTGAAGCAGCCCCGGTGGATGCGGCTGGTGTCGCCGGAGAAGGTGCCGGGATACCGCCGGATCGTTCGGCTGGCATTCGTGAATCAACAAGTGCTCGAAATGTTTTTCGCCGGACTTCTCATGGGGCTTTTGCCTTGCGGACTTTCCTATGCCGCCTTTTCCCGGGCGATTGCGGCCGGTGCGCCCCTTAAGGGGGCGTTGATGCTGGCGGTTTTCGGCATCGGCACCTTGCCGGGATTGGTTCTGATCGGGACCGGTGCGACGGCATTGGCCCGTCGCTATCAGCGGCATTCCGACATTGTCGCCGGATTGCTGATGATAGCCATGGGACT
Organism: uncultured delta proteobacterium; assembly: GCA_963792945.1. Lineage (GTDB taxonomy): Bacteria > Desulfobacterota > Desulfobacteria > Desulfobacterales > SG8-13 > JARFQH01. Next base: position 213,330 of record CAWBYM010000004.1, read on the forward strand.
GTCTCTGGTCGTGAAACTGATTACATGAAAAGAGGTATTGATTTCGGTCGAGTCTCAAAGATAACATATGAATGGGTCTATAAATCTTGTGAACATTAACGACAGATTCAGACCAAGGTTGAAAGGGGTCAATAGGCTGATGGTCGCCAATAAAATTTGGGGAGATGAAAAGGATCGGCAGTATCATTACGACAATAAAATACGCCGAGAGAAGTTGGCCAACTACGGCTATCGGAAGGTTCATGAGGATGAAAAGACCCAGTGGGTGCTGCGGCATTTCAACTCGGTCGCCCGTCAGTATGACTTCATGAACACCCTTTTGAGCTTCGGCATCCATTATCTCTGGAAACACGAGGCAATTGCGCTGATGGGCTTGAAAGCCGGCCAGCGGGTGATCGACGTCTGCGGGGGCACGGGCGACCTGTCCATTTTAGCCAAGCGTCGGGTCGGATCGAGGGGACAGGTTACGGTTTATGACATCAACCGGGCAATGATCGATGCCGGTCGTTACAAAAAAACCAACGGCGAGGTCAGAAAGCGGATTCAATACGTTCAAGGCAATGCGGAGTGGATTTCATTTCCGGACAACTCTTTCGATGCGGCCATGGTGGGGTTCGGGATACGCAACGTTACCCATATGGAACAGGGATTCAGTGAAATTCTGCGGGTGCTGAAACCGGGCGGGAAGATGATGTGCCTCGAATTTTCCAAGCCTGCCAATCCGTATTTCTGCCGCCTTTACGATTTCTACTCCCTGCACATCATGCCGTTATTGGGCCAAGTGCTGGTCGGGTCCCGCGCAGCCTATACGCATCTGCCGGAATCGATTCGAATGTTTCCCCTGCCGGAGGAGTTGAAGAATATTCTGGAAAACATCGGCTTCCGGCAGGTGACCTGGCGCCGCCTGACCAACGGAATTGCCGTCATCCATCTGGCGCGGAAGTGATAGAGGCCAATTCCTGCCTCCAGTTGCCACTCCAGTTTGATGCGGTGCGATCCGTTGTCCGATATGCGGGAAATCCTTTCCTATACAAGATTCCGATGAGCCATTGACATCGGCGTTGTCAGGTAAAATCTTAAGATATACGTTGTATCCTAAATGATAGTTGCGCTCACTCAAACCCCCTGGGTCTCTGCAGGAATATATACCCCGGAATTCATGGCAGAGTGCTTTCTCCTGCTCTCCTTCGCTATAGATCAGGTTTCTTACCCTACCTCAAATTGATTTAATCTGAAATTACGCGGTTATTGCTGGGCCTGGATCTATAAAATGGCGTTTGGGTCGCAGAAATAATGATTCAGCCCTTTTGAGTGTTAACCACACCTGAGGTCCTGATCGCCAGGATTTAATCGAAAGTGTGGATGGAAGATCCTAGACGGAAAGGAGGTGAATCAGATGAAGTTCCAGGATTTTTTTCTGCCCAAGATCAGCCGGTCGGACCCCGAGGTCCGCAAAAATGCCGTGAGAGAAGAAATCAATGTCGAGTTGTTGAAACAGGTGATGGTGAAGGACCCGGATCAGGAGGTCCGATATTTGGCCAAAGAGCGCCTTCACGAGCTTCGGCCAGAAGTCGAAACAGCCTGAATTTGACATCGATTGGAAAAAGGCACAGACGCTTGGGTTTGTCATGAGCGGCCGCCATACTCAGAGGCGAAGGTCATGCAGAAGACAAAATTCTCTTCTGAGTTGGATAGGGAGAGGTGCGGCCAAAAGGCAGCGTTCATTCAACGGTATGATCGTGATTGTCATGAAGCTTTTCGATACTGGCTTGGCGTTACTCCCGTCCACCGCTTGAAGGCCCTGGAAAAGGTGCTGTTTTCTGAATAACCGAGCAGAAAGGCGATCTCGGTCATACTGGTATCCCGGTTCTTCAAGTACTTCTGGGCCAGATCCTGGCGCGTTTCGTTCAGAAGAACCATAAAGGTCGTGCCTGCTTGTTCGAGCTTTCTCTGCAGGGTGCGATTGCTCATGTATATGGCTTTGGCGACGCTCTCATCGGTTACGTTGCCGGAAGGAAGTTGATCGATGACGATTGCCTTGACCTTCTGAGCAATGTCGTTCTGATCGAGCTTCTCGATGTAGGAGATCATCAACTGATCGTTGAGTTCAGCGAGTTGCGGGTTGGAACCCGGCAGGATTCTGTCGACTGTTTCAAGGGGTAAGGTGATGGCGTTGACAGGTGCATCGAAAATCACGGGGCACTTGAAATATTCGAAAAACTTAGAGGAGCAGGCCGGTTTCGGGTGAGCCAAGGTCACCGAAACCGGTGCCAAATCATCTAAATAATTCACCCGGCAAATATTGAGTATCACGGCCAGTGAGGCATCGTTTCTTTCCGGAATATCGTGCATCATATGGCTAAAAACCAAAGTCAACCTCAGACCATCTTCCACATCTTTCAATTCTAAAACCTTTTCGTCAGAAATAACGCGATAATAGCGTTCTATTCTTTCCAGCGCGGTCCGTATGGTGGCGCTTGCCAGCATCGCATAGCCGAGTGCGCTGAAATTCGATGGGTGCCATAATTCAGCCGCTTTGAGGCCGAAGCAGGGGTCTTTGATAGCCTCGGCGGCCTTTTGCCAGAGGAGTTTAACCTTCCGCACCCTGTACCGTTTTCCGGATTGCTTCATAAGATCGGGATTTATACCCGCTTCCCAAAACAAAGGCTCGGGATCAATACCGTAGGAGCTTATAATATTCCATAATATCAATGAAATTCGTGCGTATTTTGTGGCAGGCATGACGTCTCGTTCCCCAAGACTTTAATGTCGCAGCGATGGCACCATATTATGGGTGCTTGCGCCATAAGTCAACCCGCCGGCGCGGGCAGCGCTCGACATGATCCGGTCACGATCAATGCTGTTAAAAGTGGAGAGAATGACGTCATCAAGAAGGGCTCTTCTCGGCCTTTCCAATTGGCCATCAGGGGCTGGTAGAACGCCCGGGTGAGATAAGCGGATATTCCCCATCTTGAGACCTTCCGCATCCATTTCCTCCAGGCCCGAAGAATCGAATCAGATTTGACAACCGGTAGAAATCCGGAGTAAGAGTTACCGTCACGAATCCCAGCGCCACTTCGTGCCATTATATTTGGATGGATGAACACGAGAGTGTTTCGGGCATCGCGATGATATGCACTTTGTGCTAGTTCCAGAATCCCAACCCATACGGTTTGGGGTTTAATAGAAGTGATCCACCCGGGCCCGGGAATCAGGAGTGGAATAGGGCTATCGCTTCATGTTCGAGGCATTATGAATTACGCGGCGGCACTCAGACCGACTGGAAGGACTGCTGGGAGGCACAAATGGAAACTTTGATGCAATTCGAAAGCATGCTTTTGGAAAAAGAGGGCCAGCGGGCTTGGTTGACGTTGACCAGGGAATCACACCTAAATGCCGTGAACGGCGACGGCACGCGCCAAATCAATCGCCTGGCAATGGCCCTCAGGGAGGATCCGGATATCCGCATCTTGGTGATCCGGGGACGCGGGCGCGCCTTTTGCACCGGCATCGATTTGAAAGAGCTTTCAGCCGGTAAGATCGATATGCGCTACCATGAGCGCTGGGAGAAGACGCTGCGCATATTTGAAACCATGGAAAAGATCGTGATTGTCGGGATGCATGGATTTTGTCTCGGTGGTGGCTTACAGCTTGCCCTGGCCGGTGATATCAGGGTCAGCACGCGCGGCTGTCAAATCGGCCTTCCCGCTATCCGCGAGTCTCTGATTCCCGGTTTGGCCACCTGGCGTCTGCCGCGTTATGTGGGCTGGGGCCGGGCCAAAAAGATGATTCTCGGCGGGGAAAACATCGACGGTAAAGAAGCCGAATCAATCGGTTTGGTGGATCACCTCGTCCCGAAGAAAGAATTTTTTGACCACCTCGACCAGGTGGCCTCCGGTTATCTGAAGGCTTGCTCGACCGGTTCCCGATTGAGCAAGTTGGTGATCAACCAGGCTTACGACAAAGGCTACGAGGAAATAGCCGATCTGTATTTTAAATTGCAGGAAAGGACCCAGTTCAGCCCGGACGCCGAAGAGAGTCAACGAGCCTATCGGGAAAAACGCGATCCGGTCTGGCAGTAAAACCGGAACGCGGTTTATTGGTGGCCCCTTTCTTGCCGTCAAGGAGTTCGATAAGCGCGATCCACACGAAAAAATGTCGCAGGTTCTTCATGAAGATGCCGGTCTATCGAGAATTGCTTAAAGTCATGCAGTCGCGCCGTGGGCCGTATGCAGGGCTGGACATCCCGGAATTTTTCGATCTCGCGGAAGAATTGTTTTTGCCTGAAGAGGCGGAGGTTGACAACGCCCTCAGCAGGTCTCCTGAAACCCGTGAAAAGATCGCTCAGCGGCTGAATCGCGACTCCACAGAGATCGGCCGTCTTCTCGACGCCATGGCCGGCAAGGAGCTTTGTGCCACATTTACCAGGGCTGCCGTTCAGGCTTGGTATTTTCGAGTACCTTTTTATTGCCATCGCCGCATGATCCCCGGCACTGCTGGGGGTCATCGATCGTCCAAACTCCTTTTTGCTTGAGGCCAATCCCACCATAGATGAGGGAGAATCCTTTCCGGATCGACGCCGATGGTTTTCAGCTTGGCTTCATTCATTGACATACCACTAAAACGCCCCCAGCCAATTCGCCACCTCCCTTTGTCATAAGGTCACCAGTTCGCACAACCGCTCGATATGACAACATCTTAAAATCGATCCGTTCACAAATCCGAAGCCAAAAAGTTTAGCGGGAAGTTGGTGGATACGTGAAGGGTTCAAGGCATTTCAGAGTATAGGAATAAGGAAGCGGCAACCACAGACGCATTTATAAGTTTACCTGCACACAATTGCCCATGGGGCTGATTTTGCGTGCCGTCAACGTTTCGAATGGGGTCAATTGATGACATTGGAAGTTAATCGTGATCGGCCGGGGCCTTCGCTCCCGTGAGGTCTCGGAGATTTTTCCTTGACAAAATTTGGGGAACCTTTTATGAATTTTATAGCTAAATTGTAATTATTTTATAGCTGCAAAACGGATTTAGATCATTTGGAAGGGGACTAAAATGAGGTACGCAGAGACAGGGGTAAACCTGGAAGTGGATCTAACCCGGGGAAACATAGAGAGGGTGCATACGGACCCACGCGACACGGAGCTTTATCTGGGGGGTCTGGGGACGAGCACCAAGATATTGTGGGATAGGGTCCCCCCCGAGGTTGAACCCTTTTCACCTGACAACCTGCTGATATTTGCAGCGGGTCTTTTATGCGGCACGCCCGCCACCGGCTGCAACCGGACCATTGTATCCACCATTTCTCCACAGACCCAGTTGATGGCCTTTTCAATGATGGGGGGATTCTGGGCACCTGAATTGAAATATGCCGGCTATGACAAGGTGATTCTGCGCGGCAAGTCCCCAGACCTGGTTTATCTGTGGATACACAATGACAAGGTCGAAATTCGGGATGCGTCTCATTTGCGGGGAAAAGGCGCCAATGAAACCGCAGAGATAATTCGGCGGGAATTAAAGCAACCGAAAGCCCAGGTGGCGGCGATCGGCCTGGCCGGGGAAAACAGGGTTTACTATGCCTCTGTCGAGCAGGGCAGGTCCAGCGCCAGTCGCGGCGGGATCGGTGCTGTCATGGGCGACAAGGGGTTGAAGGCGATTGTCGTTCGGGGAACGAATGACATCAATCTTGCCCGACCGCCAGAATTCATGGAGCTTTGCTATGAAGTGATTGAATACATAAAATTCCGCGAAGACAATCCCATCCCGGGTGTCATCCCCATCCTCGCCGTGCTCGGATCACCGCAGGAGATGGCGATCCATGACGAGAAATGGCACACCGAAAATTTTTCCTGGGGAAATGCCCGCCATCGCCGCAAGGGTTATTGGACTCCGGAGGTCGCCGAAGAATGGACCGAAACGCTGAACACCATGCGGACACGCCTGATTAGTTGTTATAACTGTCCCATGGAATGCGGCGCGACCATAACCCCGCCGGGACAACCCACCTACATGATGAAATGCTTTTCGAAGCTGACCTACACCATGGCGGCCATGTCGAATCTGGATTTTGGTTTGAGAATCGCTCAGCGTGCCACGGAGTACGGCGTGGATGGATATTCGACCCCTCAGGTGATGGCCTTCGCCCTCGAACTCTATGAAAACGGTATTCTAACCGACGAAGACATGCCGGGTCTGCCGCAGGAAAACGACGAAAGGTTTTACTGGCTGCTTGACCGGATTGTTCGCCGGGAAGGTATCGGAGATGTGCTGGCCAATGGCACGTATTGGGCGGCCAAACAGATCGGTAAAGGCGCCGATGAATATGCGCATAACAATATCAAAAAACACGAGCAGCTGCCGCTCAAGCTCTCCATGCTCAATCCGATCTACTTTCTGATGTACTGTACCGGCGAAAAGATGAACATTACCCAAATTGAAGGGCAGTTCCCCCAGGCGCCTTTTCCCAAGAGAGAGCACAGGGAAAAATTTGTAAAGGACTGGTTCCAGGTTCCGGATGACAGGTTTAAGCAATACTTTCTGGATTGGGAACCAAGGGGTGAAAATTCGATGCCCTATTACCCCACCGTTGAAATGACCTGCGATATTGTCGACTGGCAGGAGCGGATGCACTACATCGATGACGCTCTGGGCATGTGCACTGGCTTGTCGTCATTTCACATCAAACCCCCCTACCACATACACAATATCCCGAAATTCATGTCGGCCGGTGCCGGGATCGAAATGGATGAAGCCAAATTATCCCAAGCCGCCAAACGGTACCGAACGTTGGTCAGGGCATTCAACATCAGAAGGGGCTTGCGGAGAAAAGATGAAAAGCCGCCGGCCGACCATTGGAAGAAGAGGTTTCCCGAACTCGAAAAGAAACTTCTGGATACGTACTACAAATTCAAGGGATGGAATAACGATGGTATTCCCACCAAAGAGACCTTGCAGGAACTGGACTTGAATTATGTCAGCGAAGACTTCATGAAACGGGGGATCTTGACCGACAGCGAGAATGCTCCTTCCCCAAAGGCCTCCACGGTAAAAGAATTGGAATAAAGCGAAAGGGGTATAACCTTGACGGGAGAGAAAAAGAAAAAAATAATCAAAACCATAAGAATTGACCTGGATAAGTGCAATGGCTGCCGGGCGTGTGAAATGATCTGCTCCGCGTTCCACGCCGAGCCGAAATACAGCAGCAACAATCCGGCCAGAGCGCGGATTCGCTTGATTCGTGATCCCATCAGGGATGTCTATGTCCCGGTGTTCGCCGGTGATTATACCCCGGCCGAATGTGCCGGCAGGGACAAGTATACGATCGACGGAAAGGAGTACGACGAGTGCGCGTTCTGCAGAGCCTCCTGTCCGTCCAGAGAAGATTTCAAAGAACCCGATTCCGGCCTCCCCTTGAAATGCGACATGTGTGAAGGTGAACAAGAGCCGCTGTGTGTGAAGTGGTGCCTGCCCGATGCCTTGGTCTTGGAAGAAAGGGAAGAAGAAGTCGAAGAAGAGGTAGAACAGCAGGAGTTGGAAATCGGGTTGGAGTCGCTGGCAGATAAATATGGATTAGATAAGATGATGGATGCCGTTGCCCGAATGTCGAAGAAGGACTGAAAAAATAAATTCATAAACGAGGATTGACAAAGACAGTGGAGAACGTAGCCGATTATAAAGAGATCGTAGAGGTCATAAAAGCCAACGGCGGCGAAGCCTTCAAGCGATGCTATCAATGCGGACTATGTGATGTTGTCTGCCCGTGGAACAGGGTCCGGACTTTCAGTATGCGCAAGATCGTCAGGGAAGCGACGTTTGGTATGACGGATATCGAAAGTGACGACATATGGCGCTGTACGACCTGCGGCACCTGCCCTCAGAAGTGCCCCCGGGATGTCAAACAGATAGAGTCCGGGGTGTCGTTGCGCAGGATTGCCACGGAATACGGGGTGTTCCCGGCTTCCGCCAATCCAGTGCGCGCTATCAGCGCCAGCCTTACCGGCGAGGGGAACCCCCTGAATGAAAAGCGAGGGGATCGGGCCAAGTGGGCGGAAGGCTTGTCTGTCAAAACCTTCGCCGAGGAGATGGAACTGCTGTATTTCCCCGGATGCTATCTTAGCTATGACCCGCGGCTGAAAAAGGTGGCGGTTGCCACCGCCGGTATCCTCAAAAAAGCGGGCGTGGATTACGGCATATTAGGGACAAGGGAGAATTGCTGCGGCGAAAGCATCCGTAAAACAGGCGATGAGGAAATATTCAAACGTCTGGCCAAGGATAACATTAAAACCTTCATCGACAACGGGGTCAAAAAGATCCTCGTTTCCTCTCCCCACTGCTACCATACCTTTAAAAACGAATACCCCGAATTCATGGTACACTTCGAGGTGGTTCATATCTCACAATATTTATGTGAACTCATCGATGAAGGCCGCCTCGTGATGTCCAAGGAATACGCGAAAAAAGTGACCTACCATGACCCCTGCTACCTGGGTCGCCATAATGGCATTTTTGACGAACCCCGGGAAGTGTTGAGAAAGACGCCCGGGCTAGAGTTGAGAGAGATGCATGAGACACGTGAAGATAGCCTGTGTTGCGGCGGCGGCGGCGGTCGGATTTGGATGGAAACGCTGAAGGGCGAAAGGTTTTCCGATTTCAGGATCGATCAAGCCGTCAGCGTTGGCGCCGAGGTGCTGGTGACTTCCTGCCCGTACTGCATTACCCATTTTGAGGAAAGCCGGCTGGCCCTGGAAGACAGTGGATGCCTGGAGATAAAGGACATCACGGAGATTGTGGTAGAAGTGATTTAACCTGCTTGTATTACAGATGTTTCTACGGTCAAAGAAATGAGCGGGTTAGCTGACCGACGAAACCGGATGAGGTGATAGAAAGTGGAAAAAGAACCGATGCGAGAGGGAAAAGTTCAACAACTGCGCGAGCGTTTTGAAGACCGTAATTTTGGAGATGTGATGGTTGTCGGGGGCGGGATCAGCGGCATTCAGGCCTCTCTCGATCTTGCCCAATCGGGCTATAAGGTTTATCTGGTTGAGAAGGCCCCGGCCATTGGCGGCCACATGGCGCAGCTGGACAAAACCTATCCCACCAATGACTGTTCGATGTGAATACTCTCGCCCAAACTGGTCGAGGTCGGCCGGCATCCCAACATAGAGGTTTTGACCTATACTGAAGTCGACGCTGTTGAAGGAAAGGCGGGAGATTTCAAGGTCACCCTGAATAAAAAGCCCAGGTACGTCATTGAGGACAAATGTACAGGTTGTGCCACCTGTGTCGAATACTGTCCGGTTGAATTCCCTGACCCGTACAATCAAGACTTGTCGGCGAATAAAGCCATCCATATATACTTCTCTCAGGCCGTTCCCCTCGTCACTTACATAGAAGACAGCTGCATTTACTTAAAAGAGAAGAAATGCCGGATATGCGAAAACGTCTGTAAGAACGAGGCTATCGATTTTCACCAAGAGCCGGAGAAGATGGAAGTAAAAGTCGGGGCGATCGTCCTGTCTCTGGGGTATGAGCCGTTCGACCCGGAATTGAAGGGTGACTATGGCTACGGAAAGATGCAGAATGTGGTCACCAGCCTTGATTTCGAAAGGCTTCTCTGCGCCACCGGGCCGCATGAAGGCGAGATTCTGCGCCCTTCCGACAAGAAGCATCCCCATAAAATTGCCTGGATTCAATGCGTCGGCTCTAGGAGGGTGACTCCCGGTGACAACAGCTATTGTTCAGCCGTATGCTGCACCTATACCCAGAAGCAAGTGATTTTGACAAAAGATCATGACGCAGAGGCAGAGTGCACCGTATTTCATAACGACATTCGTTCCTACGGCAAGGATTTCGAGTTATTCTATCAGAGAACCGAGAACCTGAAAGATGTTCGATTTATCAGAAGCTATGTTTCCATAGGGAAAGAGAATCCGGAAAACAACAATGTCACCATACGCTACGCAACCAAAGAGGACGGCGTAAAGGAAGAAGAGTTCGATCTGGTGGTTTTGTCCGTAGGGCTGAACCCTCCGGCTGATGCGCAAAAATTAGCGGGTATGTATGGGATCGAACTCAATGATCACGGGTTCTGCAAAACAAATCCAGCGAATCCCATTGAGACGTCCCGCCGCGGCGTATTCGTCAGTGGCGCCTTCCAGGGGCCTTTGGATATTCCCGAGTCGGTGATTACAGCCAGTGGCGCCAGCGCCCAATGTGGTGAGTTCCTCGACTACAGGCGCGGGAAGCTGTCCAAGGAGAGGGTATATCCATCGGAAAAGGATGTCGCCGAAGATGAAGCCCGGGTCGGTGTGTTTGTATGTCACTGCGGCGCGAATATCGGGCGGGTGGTCGATGTCCCTTCAGTCGTTGAATATTCCAAGACCCTGGACAATGTCGTTTACGCCACCGAACAGTTGTTTTCCTGTGCGACCGACTCCGCCGAGTCAATATCGCAGACGATACGCGAGAAGGGGCTCAATCGTGTCGTCGTCGCCGCCTGTTCTCCCCGGACCCTCGAACCTCTCTTCCGGGATACGCTTCGGGAAGCGGGACTCAATCCGTATTTTTTTGAGATGGCCAACATCAGGGAACATTGCTCCTGGGTCCATGCACGGGAAAAGGAGAATGCCACCGATAAGGCCAAGGACATTACCCGGATGTCCGTCGCCCGGGCCTGTCGTCTGGAGCCGTTGCACGAAATCGACTTGCCGGTGAACAAGGCGGCCCTGGTTGTTGGCGGCGGCATCGCCGGGATGAACTGTGCCCTCTCGATCGCCAAGCAGGGACATGAAGTCTACCTGCTGGAAAAGGATACGGAACTGGGGGGCATGGCCCGAAGGATCTATAACACCCTCGATGGCATGGATGTTCAGGCCTATCTGCGGGATCTTGAGCGCCGGATCTATCGGCACCAGTTGATACACGTGTACACGGATGCCGTCATCACCGAAGCCACCGGTTATGTGGGAAATTTCGTAACCAAAGTCACCTCCGATAGAGGGGGCGCTGAGATAAAACATGGCGCCACCGTCATCGCTGTCGGTGCCGATGAATATAAACCCACAGAATACATGTACGGTGACGACGACAGGATCATGACCAATATAGAGCTGGGAGAGAAAATTGCGAGTGGGGATGAAAAGCTCGTCAACGCCCAGACTATCGTGATGATCCAATGCGTGGGCTGCAGGAATGAAGACCGTAATTACTGTAGCCGGGTATGTTGCAGTCATTCGATTAAGAACGCCTTGAAACTGAAAGAGTTTAATCCCGAGATGGATATTTACATTCTATTCCGGGATATAAGGACGTACGGGTTTATAGAGGACTATTACCGCAAAGCGTCAGAAAAAGATGTCAAATTCATTCAATATGAACCCGGAGATAAACCGGTTGTAGAAGCGGTTACAGCGGAGGGACGGCCGGTGTTAAGAGTTGCCGCAACCGATCCCATTCTCGGTCGGGGGCTTGCGATAGATGCTGATTTCCTCGTTCTGGCTGCCGCCGTAATTCCTTCCGCGGGCAACAAAAAAATATCTCAATTTTTCAAGGTTCCCTTGGGAGCGGATCAATTTTTCAAGGAAGCCCATGTCAAATTGCGACCGGTCGATTTTTCCGCGGACGGTGTTTTCCTTTGTGGAACGGCACACTATCCCAAGCATTTCCCCGAGGCTATCAACCAGGCCTACGGGGCGGCCAGCCGGGTGCTGACCCTTCTATCAAACGACATCGTTACCGTCTCAGGTTCTGTTTGCGGCGTAAAAGACGACGATTGTGTTTCGTGCGGGGCATGTATCACCGCTTGTACGTATGGCGCCATTGATTTCCGCGAGACGCCTCAGGGCCGAAAAGCCTGGGTCAATCCCGTTCTGTGTAAAGGGGATGGAGTTTGTTGTGCAAAATGCCCGACAAACGCGATTTCGCTTAAACATTTTACCGATGAAGAACTCTTGATCCAGATTGACACAGCTTTCCCTGAATTAGCGGTCAACCAATAAGTTAATGGGCCGACTGCCGATGTATAAAGTAGGTTAGCCGGTTGAGCCCGTTACCGGTTGGCCCGTTGATGTCAAAAGCTCTCTTTTGTTGTCCGGACCTGACAAGCCGGCGGTAAACGGGCAGAACCGGGAATAGAGACAAAGGAGTTAAGAACGAATGACAACAGGTCTCCCATTCAAACCGAAAGTACTGGGTTTTGTGTGTCACTGGTGAGCATACGGCGCTGCTGACATGGCTGGAGTTTCCAGGCTTCAATATACGACCGAAATCAGACTGATCCGCGTCATGTGTTCCGGTAGAGTCGACCTCGAATTCATCCGCAGGGCCTTTTCCAACGGAATCGACGGTGTGTTCATCGGCGGCTGCCGCCTGAACGAATGCAACTACATCACCCATGGCAACTATGATGCCTTGAGCAATGTGCTTCTGTTCAGAAAAATAATGAATCACATCGGTTTGAATCCGGAAAGACTGGCGATCGAATTTATGTCTTCCGGTGATGGCATCCGTCTCGTAGAAAAGATAAACGCTTTTTGCCAAAAAGTGCATGATATTGGACCCTTTGGCAAAAGCGAAGGCGTCGGCGAGAAAGGCCTGAAGGTCAACCTCGAAGCCGTCAAGAACCTCATTCCGTACCTTAAGCTGGTGGAGCGGGAGCGACTGAGAGTGCCCGTTAAATCGGAAGATGCGTATAAGGAATTTTTCCACAGCGACGAAATCAACCAGTTAATTAATGAGCTGGTCTTGGATAAATTGGCCATCAGCCAAATCATGTTACTCTTGAAAGAAAACCCTCTTTCGACTGGAGAAATCTCCGAGGTTTTAGGCCTGAATCCCTCGGAAGTATCAAAGCACATGAAAAGCTCGTCAAGGTACGGGCTGGTCAGATACGATGAAAACCGTAAGCAATTCGCACTGGCCTGAGGTGGAAGAACGGGTGGTATACAGGGGGAGTTAGGACAGCGACTATGGATAACGACAGAATCGATCAGATTATCGATCAGCATCAGGGCGAAGCCAGTTCACTGATTCAAGTGCTGCTGCAAATTCAGGGCGAAAACAACTGGCTTCCCAAGGCGGCACTAGAGAGGGTCAGCGAGAGGCTGCAGGTCCCGATGACCTGGATCCAGCATATCGCCACTTTTTACAAGGCCTTCAGCCTGGTTCCCAAGGGACGCCATGGGATTCACATTTGCATGGGCACCGCCTGTCACGTTCGCGGTGCCACGCGCGTTCTGGACACGGTCCAGGACCTGACCGGGATCAAACCGGGCGAAACGGACCTTGATTTGAAGTTCAGTCTGGAGACGGTCAACTGCCTCGGTTGCTGCGCTCTGGGACCGGTGGTGGAAATCGACGGGAAGACCCACGGTAAGATGGCACCGGGCAAGACAGCTGATGTGTTAAAAAACTATGAGTAGGGAAAACAGAATGCCGCGGATAAATTCACAGGTTGAGTTGGAAGAATTCAGGGGGCGCCTCCAGTCGGAAAGAGCCCCCGACAAACCCTGTATCACCCTCTGTTCCGGGTCGGCCTGTCATGCCACCGGAAGCAAAGAAGTCGCCGCCAGGATCGAAGAGGAGATCACAAGGCAAGGCTTGAACAACGAGGTGGATGTCAGGAGAACGGGGTGCCACGGTTTTTGCGAAAAGGGCCCCATTATCGTCATCCATCCCGAGGGAGTCTGCTATTTTCAGATAGAGCCCGAGGATGTTCCCGAGATCGTCTCCGAAACCATTAAGAACAAGAGGGTGATAGAGCGCCTGCTCTACACCGATCCCCATACCAAGGAAAAGATCGTTCACGAGTCCGACATTCCCTTTTACAAGAACCAGGAGAGGCATGTCTTCGGTGCCAACGGCAGCATCGACCCCAAGAGCATCGATGACTATCTGGCCATCGGCGGATATTCCGCTCTGGCCAAAGCACTTTTGGAGATGACCGACGATCAGGTACTCAGGGAAGTCGACAAAGCCAACCTGCGAGGAAGAGGCGGTGGCGGATTTCCGGCAGGGAGAAAGTGGGAAGGATCCCGCAATGCCCCCGATGACATCAAGTATGTGATCGTCAATGCCGATGAAGGCGACCCGGGCGCGTACATGGACCGGAGCCTGCTGGAGGGAAACCCCCATTGCATCCTCGAAGGGCTGACCATCGGCGCCTATGCCGTCGGCTCCCATGAGGGCTATATCTATGTCCGCCAGGAGTATCCACTGGCGGTCGAGAATGTGAACATGGCCATCCAAAAAGCCGAGGAGTACGGTTTTCTCGGCCAAAACATCCTGGGTTCGGGCTTCGACTTCACCGTCAAGGTGCACATGGGCGCCGGAGCGTTCGTCTGCGGTGAGTCCACCGCCCTGATGACCGCCCTGGAAGGCCGGGTCGGGGAACCCAGGCCCAAGTACGTCCGCTCCAACATCAAGGGGCTCTGGGGCCGGCCCAGTGTATTAAACAACGTGGAGACATGGGCCAATGTTCCGCTGGTTATCAATAAAGGTGCGGACTGGTATACCCGGCTGGGCACCGAAAAAAGCAAGGGCACCAAAATTTTTTCCCTGGTCGGCAAGATCGTCAACACCGGCTTGGTGGAAGTCCCCATGGGCATGCCCCTGAAAGACATTATTTACAAAATCGGCGGCGGAATTCCTGGTGGCAAGCGCTTCAAAGCCGTGCAGACCGGGGGGCCTTCCGGCGGCTGCATTCCCGAGGATCTGCTGGACTTGCCCGTTGGCTTCGACGAATTGACCCAGGCCGGCTCCATGATGGGGTCCGGCGGAATGATCGTGATGGACGAGGATACCTGCCTGGTCGATGTCGCCAGGTATTTCATCAACTTCCTCACGGATGAGTCCTGCGGCAAATGTGTCCCGTGCCGGGAAGGCCTGAGGCAGATGCTCAAGGTGCTGACGGATATCACCGAGGGAAAAGGAAAAGAGGGCGACATCGAGCTTTTAGAGGAACTGTCCGAGGTGGCCCGAGAGGCCTCCCTTTGTGCTTTGGGTACGAGCGCTCCGAACCCGTTTCTCAGTACGGTACGTTACTTCAGGGATGAGTATGAGGCCCACATCAAGGAGAAACGCTGCCCGGCATTGTCCTGCAAGAACCTGATCTCTTTTTACATCGACCCGGACAAATGCCAGGCCTGCATGATCTGCCTCAGGAAGTGTCCTGCCGCAGCGGTTGACGGCGGCAAGAAAAAAATCCATGTCATCGAGCAGGAAAAATGCACCAGGTGCGGAACCTGTTTTGAAGTCTGCCCCTCTCGCTTCAGTGCGGTGCAGAAAATCTCAGGCGAGCCTGTTCCGCCTCCGATCCCCGAAGAAAAAAGGATGATATCCAGAAAGAGCAAAGAATAATGACTGAGGTCCGTTTACAGATCGATGGAAAAGAAGTCGCCGCCAGCGAAGGGATGACCATTTTGGAGGCCGCCCGGAATGTCGGAATTGCAATCCCCACCTTGTGCCACCACGACAAACTGGAACCATTCGGCGGGTGCCGAATCTGCATCGTAGAAGTGGAGGTTCGTGGTTGGACAAAGCGCGTCGTCTCCTGCGTATACCCTGTGGAAGATAATCTGGTGGTCAGGACCCGATCCGAAAAGATAGACAAGATCCGCAAAATGATCCTCGAACTCCTGCTGGCTCATGCACCGGATTCACCGAATCTGAGAGCCCTGGCCGGCGAATACGGCGCCGACAAGGACCGTTTTGACAAGGAAGCCTCCTTCTGCATTCACTGCGGCCTGTGTGTCCGCTACTGTGCCGAGGTCAAAGGGAAGCACGCGGTTGGATTCGTCGACAGAGGCATAAGGAAAGAGATCAGTTTCGTCCCGCAAATCGCAGCAGATGAGTGCTGGGACTGCAAGGAATGTTTTGAACTCTGCCCCACCGAGGCGCTGCAGGCCGCATACGTCTTGACCCAATCACTCGCCTTCTTCTCCCCGTCATCCGAGCGGGCATCGGAGAAATAAGCAAGTGGAGGAAAACGACAGGCCCAGTCTCTTTGACCCCGCGAGGATCGCAAACAAATATTCAGGTTGGGAGGATCGTCATCATGGAAATAAATCCGGATTTTGCATCTCCTTGCGGCCTTTATTGCGGGGTCTGCGCCATCTACATTGCCCATCGCGATAACAATTTAAAATTCAAGAAGCGTTTGGCGGAACTTTACAAGGGCGGCGTTTCCGGCAAGGGTGCTCTTCCAAACAGCGCTAAATTGACGGCAGAAGATATTCGCTGTAACGGCTGCCTGTCGGACTTGACGTTCGTGCATTGCCGGCAATGTGAGATCAGGGCCTGTGCGATTAAAAAAGGGTATACCGGCTGTCATCAGTGCGGTGATTTTCCATGTCGGCATATCAACGAGTTTCCGATGACCGTCGGCAAGAAGGTCATCCTGCGGACGATCCCTCATCGGCGCAAGTTCGGCACCGAATCCTGGATTCAGAGCGAAGAGACGCGTTATGTTTGCCCGGGATGCGGCCATAAAGTTTTCCGGGGCGCCCAAAAGTGTAACCGGTGCAGGGCGACATTGGATCTTGGCTAACCCCTGGGAAAACGCGGAATAGTGCTTACCTTCGTTTGTGTTCCACCCGGCAGGGTGCCGGTCAACAGGTAAACATCCACTTTCTTTAATGGAACCGCAGGAAATGAGTCAAGGTGCCGATACGGGGACATATCAAGTCACCCGCTGCGAAAACGGAGTCTGCTGCACCAGTTCCCACGAACTGATCGGGGAGGAGCCCCTGCTGATTCGCATCGATCAGAAGCCTTACGCGGTGGTCATGCGAACGCCCGGGGAGGAGGTGTTTCATGCCGCCGGATTCTGTCTGGCCGAGGGTGTTGCGGACTCCCCGGATGATTTCACGACCATAGGCTACTGTGAGGACCTCGATCCGAACGTCATCGAAATCCGGCTCAAACCCGAACGCAGTGAAAAAATCAAAGACGTGCTCGACCGCCGGGGCTTTGTCAGCCAGACCAGCTGCGGCATCTGCGGCAAGGAGATGGTCAAGGACATTTATCAGATCATCACTCCCGCAGATGACCGCCACCGCTTCGCCATCGACCATGTTTTTGACGGCCTCCGCAAACTTGCCGAACAGCAGAAATACTATCAGCGGACCAGAGGCTCGCACGCGGCGATGATCGTCGATCAGCAGTTGGAGATCATTTCTTTTGCCGAGGACGTCGGGCGGCACAACGCCCTGGACAAGGCCATCGGCAAGGCCTTCATCAACCGCAAACTCGAAAATGGCGCCATGGTGGTGCTCTCTTCGAGATTGAGCTATGAGCTGGTTCAAAAAGCCGCCCGGGCCCGACTGCCGATCATGATCAGCCATTCGCGGCCGACCGCACTGGCCGTCGAAATGGGCAAGGCCCTCAACATGACGCTGGCGTGCACGGGAAGGGATTCCGAACTGATCCTCATCTGCGGCGAACAGCGCATCATTGCCTAAGTCCCGGTTCCGCCGCCGCCCATCTCCCGCCTCCATTCTGAATCACCGCATGACCTCTGGCACAAAATTGCCTTGAGGCCATGCGTCTTTTCGCTATAATCCGGGTTACCCGCCAGGAGCTGCATCGGTTGCAGGTGTCCATCGGCATCAACCACTCGATGCCTCGAAGACCCGGCGCTCTTTCTCTCGCCTGGGATTGAGCCCTCTCTGGCTCTGGGTGTCCAGGCTCCTGGCGGCCGTCGTCGCCGTCCACTTGCTGAAGCTTGTCCATCGGATCAAATCTCCCGCCGGCTCGTCATCATTCTTCGTCAGACGCGGGGAATAAATTTCATCGGCCATCATGGGGAGCGTGTGAATTCTCGGTCATGATGGATGGCATCTTATGATTGCCATTGCGACATATTCTCTCCCTGATTCTGGCGGCGATGCTGCCGTTTCTGCCGCTGGTGTTCCTGGTGGTGCCGGCCCAGGAAATGTTGCGGACGGTGGTAGAGTTGCTTAAATAATCAATCCGTAATAAAAAAGAGTGATATAATATCAGAGGCGGTACGTCGTTTTTCGATAATCCGGGTCACTGGGTCGCGACGTAAGAATCCCGCTTCGTTTCTATCGTCATTTCCGAGCAAGGGCCGCACCCATTCAGCCCCTTTGTTCGGAGGGAAAAACAGGGTGCGCCGGTGGGGATTTTATTGTATAGAGCGGTTTCCGTTCGGATCCGACCGGATGAGCAGGGCAATCAGGCGTGCGCTATACGCGCTGCATGACATGGGAATAGGCCGGCAATAAATATGAACACTGTTTACCGGCAACTGGGGGAGAGTGTCTTTTTTTCAGAATTCTGGGGCTCGACAAAAAGGTCGGCATGTTATGGTTGACCGCCGCCGTCTTCGGCTTGCTCTACGGGGCGGCCGTGATCGTCGAAGCTGCCAGGAAGGGCAACTTCACCCGCCAGGAGCTGCATCGGTTGCAGGTGTCCATCGGTATCAATCACTCAATGCTCGAAGACCCGGCGATTTTCCTTTCCCTGGGATTGAGCCCCTTCTGGCTCTGGGTGCCCAGACTTCTGGCGGCTATCATCACCGTCTGCTTTTTTAAACTTTTCTGTCGGATTAAACCTTCGGTCTGGTCTTCCGCAATATCCGTCAAGCACGAACAATAGATCTCACCAATTGAATTAATTGCCGATTTGCCATATGTAACGAATTCAAAACGTGACCCCCGCTGGTATTCCAGGGTGATACGATGGAAAAATCTGAATCAGACCTCAAACGCGAACCGGGAGAACGTCTGCGATTCGAGAAACTGTTGGCGGACATTTCGGCCCGTTTCGTCAACCTGCCGGCCGGACAGGTAGACGCCGAGATTGAAGATGCCCAGCGCCGTGTCTGCGAATGTCTTGGAATAGATCAATCTACGCTATGGCAGTGGTCTGTCGAGACGCCACATCATTTAATGCTGACGCATCTTTTCAACCCACCGGATGGCCCGGCACGACCGGATCAGATTTTAGGTGAAGAGGCGTTTCCTTGGCTATTCCAGAAAATGATTCGCGGAGAGACGCTTGCGTTTTCCACGGAGGATCTACCACCGGAAGCCGCGCTGGACAAAGAAACCCGCCGTCAATACGGCGTTAAATCGTCGGTGGTCATCCCGCTCTCAGTAGGCGGGGGACCACTCGTCGGCGTGTTGGCCTTCGACACTTTGGGGCGGGAGCGTGCCTGGCCGGAGCCGCTCGTGAAACGGCTTGAACTGGTTGCACAGGTATTCGTCAATGCACTCGAACGGAATAGTTCTGAGAAAGCCCTGCGCGAAAGCGAGGCCCGCCTCAGCCTGGCGGCGGACTCCGCCGAGGCGGGACTGTGGGAACTCGATTGCAACACGGACATATTCTGGGCCTCCGAGAAGGCCATGTCTATTTTCGGCTATGGTACTGAAGAAACCATCAACATGGATCGCTTCGAGGCATCGGTTCATCCCGACGATCTCGAACTTGTCCGGCACGCGATTGCCAGCGCCCTTGGTGCGGGAGAGCCGGTGAACCTTGAATACCGAATCCGGGTCGGTGGCGGCCGGTTGAGGTGGATCTTGTCGCGTGGCCGGCCCTATTTCAAATCCACTGGAGAGCCGGATCGCTTATTGGGCGTATCGATTGATATCAGCGAACGCAAGCGAATGGAAATCGAACTCAAGAAGCGGCTGAGAGAGATCGAAGAACTGAAACGCCGGCTTGAAAATGAGAATTTGTACCTCCGCCAAGAGCTTGGAGTAGAACAAGGCTTCGAGAAAATCGTGGGGGAGAGCAATGCCCTTAAGTCGGTTATTGGCGCGGCCCGCAAAGTCGCCACCACCGATGCCACAGTGCTGATTCTCGGCGAGACCGGCACAGGTAAAGGCATGATGGCCAATGCTATCCATAAAATGAGCGCCCGCAAGGACCGGCCGCTCGTCACGGTGAACTGCTCGGCTTTGCCGCAAAACCTCATCGAAAGCGAACTCTTCGGACGCGAGAAGGGCGCCTTCACGGGCGCTCATGCCAGGCAGGCGGGTCGCTTCGAGGTGGCCGACAGCGGGACGATTTTTTTAGATGAAATCGGTGAAATGCCTTTGGAACTCCAGGTAAAGCTTCTGCGGGTGCTGCAGGATGGGGAGTTCGAGAGGCTCGGCAGCGCCAAGACGGTCAAGGTGAACGTCAGGTTGATCGCCGCCACCAGCCGCAACCTCAGTAAGGAAATCCGCGCGGGACGCTTTCGAGAAGATCTCTATTTCCGGCTCAACGTGTTTCCCATATCGATACCGCCCCTGCGCCAGCGGATTGACGACATCCCCCTGCTCACTCAATTCTTCACACAGAAATACGCCCGCAAGATGGGCAAAAAGATCGAAAACATCCCCAATGCCGTGATAATGACATTAGTTGAGTATGACTGGCCGGGTAATGTGCGGGAACTGGAGCACGTGATCGAACGGGGTGTGATCATAACTTCCGGGCCATCGCTTCAAGTAGCCGGCCAACTGAAATCCTCCTGGCGTGTCGATTCACGGGACGAGCCTTTAAAGGATTTGGCTGCCACGGAACGTGCACATATCCTGAGGGTTCTCCGTAAAACCGGTTGGAGGATTGGGGGACCCTCCGGAGCCGCCAGGATCCTGAAACTCAACCCGAGCACCCTCCGATCCCGGCTCAAGAAGCTGGGCATTCGCCGTCCGTCATAAACTATTTGCAGTCAAACAGCCTTAACGCGACATTTCGCGTAAACGCGAAATGTCGTGCCTTCAGTAAGTCTTGCTCCCCGCCGCCGTGAATTTCATAATTCTAAAAAACATATCATTCTAAGAGCTTATCTAATTTTGAGCAATTCCATCCGTGTGGCACGCTTTTTTCCTATCCTAAGGTGAGACGAATTAACATCAATTATGTCGCAGGCAAAAAAATGCGGCCGCTTTACCGGCGGAGCCGCTTAGGGGCTGGCATGTGTGGTTCTTTTCCAAACGACTACGAGGTAATGCGTTGAAAGCGAAGCAAAAACTATGCACCCTCGGACAGAGCCTCTGGCTCGATCACATTACCCGCGATCTTTTGAACAGTGGCACGTTAAAGCGTTATATCGAAGAGATGTCGGTGACGGGCCTGACCTTAGCCGAGCCACTTCAAAAGTGCCATCAAGGGCAGCTCTGCCTATGATACCGCCATCCTCAAGAAACTAAAGGGAGGCAAGCTGGGGGAGGAACTCATTTATGAACTCATTCTGGAGGACCTCAGCCATGCGGCCGATCTTCTCAGACCGATCTACGACCAGACCGACGGCGTGGACGGGTGGGTGTCGCTGGAATTGTCGCCCATTCTGACCGATAACACGGAATGCATCCTCGCTACGGTAAAGGATCTTCATAGCCGCGTGCACCGACCCAATTTTTTCATAAAGATTCCCGGCACCAATGAAGGACTGCCTGCGGTGGAAGAAGCGATCTTTGCGGGCATACCCATCAACGTGACCCTCCTTTTTTCCCGCGAGCACTACCTGGCGGCGGCCGAGGCCTTCCTGCGCGGCATCGAGCGGCGCATCGCGGAAGGGCTCAGGCCCAATGTCGGCTCCGTCGCCTCGATGTCCGTTCGGCACTGGGATGATGCAGTCAGGGGAAGGGTTCCGGATGCGCTGCGAAACAAACTCGGTGTCGCCGTCGCCCGGCGCACCTACAAGGCCTGCTGCGACCTGTTGAACTCGTTGCGCTGGCAGCGCGTGCACAATGCGGGAGTCCGGCCCCAGCGCCTCCTGTGGGCCGGAGCGGAAACCCCTGTCCGCGGAACCCCGGACGATTTTTATATCAAGAACCTAACGGCGCCTTCTACAATCATCTCTTTGTCCGAGTGTGCCTTGAACGCCCTGGCGGATGACGACGAGATCGGTGCGGTGCTGCCGGCTGACGGCGGCAGTTGCGAGTCCGTGCTCGACAGCTTTGAGGCGGCCGGCATCGACATCGATACCCTCGGTGCCGAACTCCAGGACCGAGAAGCTGCGTCAGACGTCACCATCTGGATCGAACTGATGTCGGAGGTCGCTTCCAAGAGCGCCGCACTTTGGCAGTTACAATAGGAAGGGTCGTCGGATGATCCATATGTGAAGACGAAAACACAGCTGAAGAAGTTCAGATTTTCCAATCAATAAATGAACCTGAGTGGGGAGGCGCTCACCGAATCGCTATTCTTGGTACGTTTGCCGACAAATGGAAGGGCTTAAAAACGATGAGTTTCAAAGAAAAACTGAATGATGAGATTAAATCCATCGGAATTACCGCACTCTATTTCGGTTGCTGGATTGCCGCTTTGTTGCTGCTCAAGTCGCTGGTCCTCGCCGAATACCAGATTGCCTTTCATAGGTGGTCGGTGGTGGTTGTGGGCGCCCTGATTCTCTCCAAGGTGGTGCTCGTGCTCGAGCACGTCTCGCTGGGAGAGTGGGTACGCGCCAGGCCCGCGTGGGTGGATGTCGTGCTGCGTACCGCCATGTTTTCGGCAGGCGTCGTGGCGGTGCTGGTCCTCGAGAAAGGTTTCGAAAACCGGCACGAGTACGGCGGTTTTGTTCCAGCCGTACGGCAGCTGTTCCAACAAACGGACATTCACCATATTTGGGCGAATGCTCTCTGCTTATCCGGCGCCTTGCTGGGATACAACGTGCTTTTCGTTGTCCGACGAAACCTCGGCGAAAGAGGGCTGCTTCAGATGTTCTTGTCACCTCTTCCAGAAGAGACAAAGGACAATCAGCCAGCGCAGTAACTGAAAGAACGTGCGAAAAGGAGAACTTAAGCCGATGAATACGCTATCCAAAATACTGCTGGGCTTCGGCATAACGACAATTTTTGGAGGGGTTCCATGTACGGCTCAAGAGCCCCACGACGAAGATGAAATTAGGCAGATTGCCGAGGAAGCCTACCTCTACGGCTTCACGATGGTCGTGGGCTATAAGGTGTTGCACGACTTCTTCATCGACCGCAACTCGGAACAGTTCAAGGCGTCGATCAATCAGATCAATAACGAGGCGCGCGTGTTCACGCCAGAGGACACGGCGATCAGCACGCCCAACAGCGACACGCCGTATTCGATGGTGCTGCTTGACTTGCGCACCGAGCCGATGGTGCTGTGCATGCCGGAGATCGAAAAGGAACGCTATTACGATGTGCAGCTCGTCGACCTGTACACCGATAATTACGGGTACATCGGCAGCCGCACCACCGGCAACGGCGCCGGCTGCTACCTCGTCGCCGGTCCGGACTGGAAAGGAGAGAAACCGCCCGGCATCGACAAAGACTTCCGGTGTGAGACGCAGTTCAGCCTGGCGGTTTACCGCACCCAGCTTTTCAATCCGGCCGACATGGAAAACGTTAAGAAGGTCCAGGCCGGCTATCGAGTGCAGCCGCTGTCGGCGTTCCTCGGCCAGCCCGCGCCGCCAGCTGCGCCGGCTATTGACTGGCCGACGTTCAAGCCGGAAGCCTTCTCGACAGCCTTTACACTGTATCTCGATTTTCTCCTTCAGTTCTGTCCGGCTGTCGGAACAGCTGCAATTGAAAAACCCTTGCGAGAAAGGTTTGCCAGGATCGGGATCGGTCAGGGCAAGGATGCTCCACCCAAGGAATTCACGCCGGAACAGAAAGCCGCACTGGGGGAGGGCGTCAAGCAGTCCCTGGCCAAGATCGAGGAGACGGCCGCGAGCGTCGGCACTCAGGTCAACGGGTGGCAGGTCGGGTCGGCAGCCGGCAGCCGTGCGTTCTACTCCGGCAACTGGGTCTTGCGCGCCGCGGCCGCCAAGCTCGGCATCTACGGCAACAGCGAAGAGGAGGCCGTCTATCCGTTCACACGCAACGACGCGAACGGCATCCCACTCGATGGCGCCAAGCACACGTACCAGATGACCTTTGCTCCGGGGCAGCTGCCGCCGGTGAACGCGTTCTGGTCGATCACCATGTACGACGGTCGCACCCAACTTCTGGTCGACAACCCGCTCGACCGCTATCTCATCAACTCGCCGATGCTCGACCAGTTGAAGAAAAACCCCGACGGCTCGCTCACTGTTTACATTCAGAAGGACTCGCCGGGCGGACAGAAAGAGTCCAACTGGCTGCCCGCGTCGGAGGGTCCGATGTTCATCGTGATGCGCCTCTACTGGCCGAAGACCGAGCCACCGTCGGTTTATCCGCTCGACAAGGGCACTTGGAAGCCGCCGGGTCTGGTGCCGGTGCGGAACTTCAACGCGCTGGGCGTGAAGCGCTTCGGTGACAAGTCGGTTGAGAACATCGTCCGTACCGACACGCGATACGGCCACGACAGCCTGTTGCAGGGCCCAAGGGGCTGGGCCTACTGGAACCATCTCGAGTACCCCAGGCCGATCCAGAACCCGAACCTATGGCCGGACAAACAGTCCACCTACTTCATCGGCCGGCTGGCCATGCCGGCCGGCAGCAGCCTGACGCTGCACTACACCTATCCGCACGCGCGCTACTTTCAGTTCGCACTCTACATGTGGGACGGCACCACCTTCGTCTCCATGGGTGAAGCACTGGCCGGAAAGGACATCGAGCCCGATCCCGGCTCCACCAACCCTTACCATGTCGGTGCCGACCGGCTGGCCGAACCGCGCAACTTCACGCTCAGAATCCTTGCCGACAACGCACCGGCCGAACCGAAGCGCCGAGTAACGAACACGCTTTACGCGGGCACCGGCGGTGGGCAATTCCAGGTTGTCAATCGCATCTACCTGACGGACCAGGGCTGGGACGGGGCGGGATGGGGCTTCGCGTCGTCGCCGGCGGGAACCGGCATGCCGACTTACGAAGGACAGCTCGCTGACGGAACGAGGCTGAAAGCAGTGGAGGTGGTTAAGCGGTTCGGGCGATCGGAGGAAGGCACGACCAAGCCGCCCGTAACGGCCGAGCAGTGGGAGAAGCTGGTGCACGCCAAAAATAACGATCCCGCGATTGATCCGGCGACAGCGCCGGCAAGGAAGGAGCCCAGGTGGGAGAAGTACTGGAATTTCAAGTATTCGATCGTCGGCGCCTTCATGACGCCCGAGGAGCGTGCCAAGATTCCCTCCACCGGTGCCATCGATGGGGGCGGCGACCCGACAACCCAGTACTTCTTTCTCCACCTCTCGCGCCAATTCGGTCCGGTCTATGTGTTGACCGGCAAGATGCCGACCTTCCCCGACACCTATGCGGGTACGGGCGGCCGTGGCCTGGAGGTGATGTCGGCTGCGCAGACGCAGTACTGGTCGCTCGTGAGCTGCGAGGCCGCGCCCTCCGGGCAGATCGTGGACGCGCTGGCCGACATGCAGGTCCCGCTCGATGAAAAAGGCAACTACACGATCGTGTACAGCCGCAGGGAAGACCGGCCGCAGAATGCGACGGTCGAGAACGGTGTGGCGTGGATCGAATGGAGCCCGAGAGGCGAGGGGCTCGCAGGGCCGAATAACCGCGTCGACTTCGGCATGTTGATGCTGCGCATCATGGCGACGAATCCCGACTGGAAAGAGCGGCCTGACAACATCACCGCGCCCGGGATGGAAGAGGCGGTCATGGGTCCCTACTATCCCCGCGGCTACTACACTACCAAATCGGCGTTCGAGGCCGAAGGGTTAAAGAATGGAAAATAGAATCTAACATAAACCGAAAATTGCGGTATCGATAACATGGGGGTTGATATGAAAACAGACAAGGTAGACAAAAACCAGCCGGACACCCAACCGTCCGATCCAACATCCAGCCTGACATCCAATGAAATTGCAGCCAACGGACCGCTTCCGGGTGACGTCAGGTTGTACGCAAAAGAGCTCGTCAAGGCAGCGAAGCATACCTCACCCGGCTATTATCCTTCGCTCAACGGTGCCGAAGTTGGTGACGCGCAGCGAAGTCAATGTTATCCCGCGGCCAGCTTTCTCGGCTCAATGACCGGCCCCAACAATGTGTTCGCCTGGCGCAGTCAAGACGCTTACCAGGGCGTCCTATTTATGAACAACCGGCGTCCGGGCGAGCTGTATTTGACCGGCGGTAACAACCCACCGGCAAGAGGGCTGGTGCCGCCCGGTCCATTCGTTGCCAAGGTTGACGCCACCACGGGCAAGGAGATCTGGCGTACCTATCTGGAGAACGGCAACGTCTCAAAGGCTTGGGTGGGGGCGGCCAATCTCAACATCCTGCCGGGCGGCAATATCCCGATCGCATTCGGCAACACCCTTGTAAAACTGGATGGTGACACGGGATTGATTCTTCAGCAGGTCGCGCTGCCGACGGGATCGGCACCACCGGAGGGTAGCAACCACAAGCACCTGACTATAGCTCCCGACGGCACGCTGATCGTCAAGAACCAGACCCGGGCCACTCCCTGCGACATTCAGGGCACGCTGGCGGCGTTCCAGTGTCCGGGAGGTGTTCAGGCCTCCCCGGGCTCCAATATCTGCGCCGTCGATCCGGAGACATTTGAGATCCACGACAATATCGACGTGCCGGAAAACGCCGTGACGCCGCACACGATCACGATGTTCGACGGCAGGATCGCCATTTATGCGCCCTCGTACCTCAAGGTCTACCGTTTCTTCTGGGATCCCAAATCGAAAAAGCTGTCGAAGGACCCTGACTGGGTGATCTCGTCGTACCTGGAGCCCGGCCAGACCGCTGGCGACGCGCCCGGAATCCTGGGGGATTGGGTCGTGATCCAGGTCAACGGCCTGCCGTCCAAGGTGGCCTCTTCCATCGTCGCCATCAACCAGCACGACCCGACGAGGATCACGCGGGTCCATCCCTTCGGGAAAGACGTCCCGGCGGGGATGAGCTGGGCGCCGCCCAAGTCGGCGGTCGACGCCGAGAACAGCATGGTTTTCTCGGCGGACCAAGGCATGATGATGATTGGCGGCATTAAGTTTGATCCGGCCAGCGGCGAGATGACGACCGCCTGGGCACTGGACGCCGCGACCACTGCGTTGCAGGCGCTGTACGGTCCACCGGACCGGCGAGTTTTGGGCACGGCGCGTGCCGAGCCCGGTACGACGCTCGAGCAGCTCAACCAGACATTCGCCCCGACCTACCGACAGCAGGCCCTGTGGCTGGAGGCCAGGACAGGCCGCATCCTCGCTGAATCGTCCTTCTTCGAGCCCATGAACTTCAACACCTTGCTGACGCCCGGCTTCGGCGGGCGCTTCTATTACATGTGGGATCAAGGTTTCATCGTGCTGCAGGTCATGCCGGCTTCAGATACGGAATGACATCACGGATCAAAGGTCTTTTTATCGTCACTTTAAGCCGGGAACAACGGAGACGGTATGTTATTGAACACAGACGAAAGGACGTCAATCAGGTATGCTGAAAGGCGTGAAATATACTTAGGTGGCTGCACACCCTCTGCAACTGCGAATGAGTATATCACCCTGCGCATTCGGCCGGAGGCAAAACCGTTATGGTGATGGAGTCGATTCGATCCGTGATGGAATGGGCGGCGTTTGCTCTCGAAGTCGCGGCGGTCGCCGTGATCGTGGGGGGAGCTGCCATCGCCGCGGTTCGGTGCCACCTGTTCAAAGTGCTTCTTCATCTCGATCAGTCGGGCCTGGTGTCCCGCTACAAGGGACAGCTGGTCGGCAGTCTGTTGCTGGGGTTGGATTTGCTGGTCGCATCCGATGTGATCAAGACGGCGGGTCTCGAGGCCACCCTGTACAATGTCGCGACGCTTGGCTTGCTGGTGATAGTTCGTATCACGCTGACCTGGTCGCTAATGGTCGAAGCCGAGGGGCGCTGGCCCTGGCAAACCCCTTCAGAGACCGGAGGGGGCGATTCAGGGGAATGAGCTGGCCACAGATTATCGTTGTTGATCGCGTCGGCTTTATTCCGAAAGCGACCCTGCAGCTTATGGCACCTCACAGGCATACTTTGGAGAAACGCCGATGGTCGTGGTCCTTTGTCGTCGTGGCATCAAAGATCATTTGCTCCGTCATCTGATGGATCACATATTAGAAATAAGTGAGACCAGGCAAAGTGCCGGGGCTCTGGAGACGAAAGCCTCATGGATACAGGAACCAGGCTCGCTTGCAATCGCACTTATCTTGCACACGAACGCACGCAAATGGCATGGGTACGGACGAGCCTTGCGCTGATCTCTTTTGGTTTTGGTATCGCCAAGTTCTACCAGTTCCTGCACCAAACCCAGGGCCGGGATGCGCCTTACATGGGGCCCCGCGGAGTAGGCATGCTCATGATCTCGATTGGGCTTATCGCCTTAGTGTCGGCCAACCTGCAGCACCGCCGCGCCATGAAAACACTGAACGCAGAATGCCCGGACCTCCCACCGTCGACCGCCGGTGTGACGGCAGTTGTGGTCATGTTACTGGGCATCATTGCCTTCGCCGTGGCATTGCTGTAATCGGCCTTTAAGCATTTGCGGATAATTGCTACCCACATAGATTTTGACGGCTCGGGGTTCGGATGGAGCCCTTGTTTCTCTAACACTTGAGCTAACGACGTGATCGCAACAAGTTCAAACGGTTGGCAGACTCCCATCGCCGGGGCCGGAAAATCCGTTTAAATAAACTCAGGTTGAGAAGGAGGATGATATGATGAAAAACACCATAAACAACATCCAATCGGGCGCCCAGCAACCCAATCCAACATCCAGTCTCACGTCAAATGAAATCGCGGCCAACGGACCGCTTCCGGGCGACATCAGTTTGTACACAAAAGAACTCGCCATCGCGGCGGAGTATACTTCTCCCGGCTATTATCCTTCACTCAATGCCGCCGAGATCGCCGACGCGCAGCGGAGCGGCTTTTTCCCCGCCGCCTCCTTCACGGGTTCCTTCGACGTTCCCAACCGGGTTTACGCATGGCGCAGTGCAGACAGCTATCAGGGTTTGACGTACATCGTCAATCGAAAGCCCGGCGAACTTTACCTAGTCGGCGGCGATTATCCACTGCCCACGAGTCCCGTTCCTGCAGGCCCCTTCATCGCGAAGGCCGACGCCACCACGGGCAGGCAAATCTGGCGCACCTACGTCGACAACGCCAACCTTTCCGGCCGTTGGATCGGCAATGCCAATCTGAACATCCTCGACAACGGCGTGATCCCTTTTTCCTGGTCGAACCAGATCATCCTGCTCGATGCGGATTCCGGCTTGATTTTGAAGCACAACACGCTGCCCGCGGGTGAGGCACCGAAAGCGGATGTCAATTACAAACATCTCACCATCGCCCCCGACCGCACGCTCATCCTGAAGTGTCAGACACGGCCGACCGGCGAGACGTCGCAGGGGACGATGGCGATCTTCAAGGGTCTGATGAAGGGGTTGAAACAGCCCAATTCGCACCTCGTCGCCGTTCATCCCGAGACGTTGGAAATCCTGCATGACATTCCGCTTCCGGAGCCATCGTCTTCACCGCACGGCATCTCGGAGGTCGATGGTAAATTTGCAATTTATGTGCCTCTAAACTCCGGTATGATGCGCTGCTTCTGGGATCCCGCCACGAAGAGACTATCAAACGACGACTCCTGGATGGTCAAACCCATGAAGAAAGGCCAGACAACCTCGACTGCTGCGACGCTCATCGGTGACTGGGTCGCAATTCAAACCAACGGCGCCGGCAGCGACACGGTCGCCTCAAGCATCGTTGTCGCCCATCGGAACAACGCAGAAAAGATGCAGGTCATTTTCCCCTTCGGCGACCTCAAGCCCGGCGAGTGGAGCTTCGCACCGCCGAAGGCGGGCGGCGACCCTGAAAACAGCATGATCTACTCGGCCGATATGGGGGTCGGTAAAGTGGCCGGCATCAAAATCAACCAGAAAACAGGGGAGCTGAAGGTCGCCTTCGTCGTCGACGACGCGACCACCACCTTTCAGCCGGTGATTGGACCGAAAGAGCGACGAGTGCTGCTGCTGACCAACGCCAGAAAAAACGACCCTAAGGAGCCGATGAAAAAGACCGTTTTCAGCGCAAATTACACGGAACAACTCACCTGGCGCGACGCCGCCACGGGCCGGATCCTTGCCGAATCCGAATTTTTCGAGCCCCTGACCATCAACTCGCTCACCGCTCCCGGCTTCGGCGGTCGGGTCTATTTCCCGACTGACAAGGATTTTATCGCATTGCAGGTCATGCCGGTACCAGAAACGCAATAATGTCAACGGATTATGTGCTCATTCATCGTATCTCAAACCGGAATTGCACTCGATTGGTCGCATGATTTTAGAATCTTTATACTTGAAAAAGGGAAGAAAGGGAGAAAAAAATGAACGCATTGAAATTCAGGACAGCCGCTACCGTGTTCGCCATCGGGGTTCTCGTTCTGGCGGCGACCGTCTACACAGATGTCCAAGCGCAGGCGCCGCAGGTGGACCCGGCCGCCACTCGGACCCTTAAGCGGATGACCGATTATCTGGGCGGTCTGCAGAAGTTCAGCGTGCACACGCAGAACACCCTCGAAGACGAACTCGACTCGGGCCACAGGATTGATCTCGACGTTTCGGCAAGCGTGATCGTCAACCGGCCGAGTAAAATCTTAGCCGAGCGCAAGGGCGACCTGATCGACCAGATGTTCTATTACAATGGCAAGACCCTGACGCTTTACAACCCGTCCGACAAGGTCTACGCAACGGAGTCTGCCCCGGGGACGATCGAGGAAACGCTCGACTTCGCTCGCGAGACTCTCGGGCTGATGGTTCCGGTTGCCGACCTGGTGTACCGCAACGCTTTTCCGCTCTTGATGCAGGATGTCACCCTGGCGGTTGTGGTCGGCAAAGCGGTCATCGGCGGCGTCACTTGCAATCATTTGCTTTTCAGCCGCCCGGGTGTCGATTTTCAGGTATGGGTTGCCGACGGTGATAAGCCGTTGCCGTACAAGTATGTCGTCACCGACACGGGAACACCCGCGCGGTTGAGCGTCACAACGGTCATGAGCGACTGGAATGTCGCACCGCCTGCCTCTGATGTCCATTTCACCTTTGTGCGGCCCCAGGGGGCCAAACAGATCGAATTCATGCCACTCTAAATCAGTAGCAAGGCTGGCCGCTGATACCAATCGGAGGTAACAAATGAAGACCATATACAAAATCTTTGTCATATCCTTTGTTCTCGTTTTCATGCTTTTCGCCGACGTACCCGTTATGTTCGAGCCCATTGTCCCGTCGCTGATCGAAAAGATTGTCCCTGAAGCCCAGGCGGTTCTCGGCGTCCGGCGTCGCACCAGACGCAGGACCGCCGTCGTGGTGGGGAGCGCCGCGTATGCCGAGGGCGCCGCAGCCCAACAACAGGCCTCTACTGCCCTGCAGGAGGCCGCCGCTGCGAAGCAACAGGCTTCAGCAACTGCTCCCCCTCCGCCGACAGCAGCTGCCGGAAAACCATTACCCCTGGGTACCGTTGTCTCCGCCCTCCCCGGAGGTTGCACTTCCACACCGGTCGGAGGCGTCGAGTACTATTATTGTGTTGGCAACTTCTATCGCGCTGTGTTTCAAGGAAACCAATTGGTTTATGTGACGGCGAAGCCGGAATGAAAGGCGTGAGCGGCATTACCGGCTGTTCGGCATATTTGTTCCAGGCGTAAAGTAATAGCCGAAAATTATAGCCTGTCTTCGTTCTAGATAACCAGCTGTTAAAAATCTATCGAAGTTCGATCAATAAAAAGGAAGGATGTTTATAAACACACAGCAGTGGGCAATCCGCGGACTCAAATTCATCTTGATAACCTCGATGCTTGGGGTGGGTGTGGTCGATTCCAACCCGGCCGATGCTGGCGGCCTGATCCTCTATGAGTTCGGCACGGCCGATGTGGGTCTCGCCTCGGCAGGCTATAACGTGCGCGCCCAGGACGCTTCGACCGCGTTCACGAACCCCGCCGGCATGACGCGACTGGCGGGCACCCAGGTCCTGGCATCGGGGCAGGTGCTCTGGGGCAATACCGAATTCTCAATCGGCTCGGGTACCTCTCCCGCCCTCGGCGATAGCGACGGTGGCTATGCGATCGGGTCGAACGGATGGTTCCCCGGCGGTGGCGGGTTTCTCAGCTACAGCGTGTCGCCCGAACTCAAATTCGGGTTTGCCCTTACCGGCAACTTCGGGGCCCCCATGAACTACGATGATGACTGGGTCGGCCGCTACTACGTTCAGGAGGCGACGCTGCTCGGGATATCGCTGGTGCCTTCGATGGCCTACAAGGTGACCGACAAGCTCTCCCTCGGGGGGGGCGTGACCGCCATGTGCGGCACATACAAGAATCAGGTGGCCATAAACAACGTCAATCCGGCTTTCGGCGACGGTCAGCTCAAACTCGACGACACCGACTGGGGCTGGGGCGTCAACCTCGGGCTGCTCTACGAAATCGATTCCAACATCCGTCTCGGGTTCACGTGGAACTCGCAAGTGGATCTTGACTTCAACTCCGGGGCGCAATTCTCGAACCTTGCGCCGGGTCTCAGCACCGTTCTGAACAACAGGGGATTGCTCAACGTGAACATCAAGGTCGGGATCACGGTTCCCCAGCAGTTGATGGGCAGTATCTTCGCCCAGGTGAACGATCGCTGGGCGGTGCTCGGCAGCGTGGGCTGGCAGCAGTGGTCGAAGTTCGGCCAGGTGCAGCTCGGCATCGACAACACGACCAATCCGACCAGCACCTCGACCGATCTGGACTTCAAGGACACCTCTGGCACTTTGTCCTGGGCGCGCAGTACCGGTTGAGCAACCCGTGGCTGCTCAATTTCGGCATCGCCTACGACTCGGAATTCCAGGACGGCGCGAGCGTCTCGCCGCTGCTGCCGCTGAATTCGGCCTGGCGCTTCGGCGTGGGCGCCCAGCACCAAGCGAGCGAGACCTTTTTCTGGGGCGTAGCGGCCGAGTATATCTACGGCGGAACACTCGATACCAACCTGCAGAGTACCTTACCGGTTGCCCTCGGCGGGCGAGGTAACCTCGTCGGCTCGCATGACAACATCGGATCCGTGTTTCTCGGCCTGTACGGCAGCTGGAAGTTCTAAAAGTGAAGCCGACCCAGGAAGTGTTGAGGACGGTGGTTGAGTTGCTTAATTAATCAATCCGTAATAAAAGAGGGTGATATAAAATAAGGAATAGCAAAAGATTGCCTGGAAGGTAGGAGACATTTATGCAAGAGTAGATCATCCAATGCCATGCGTGTCGTTCGCTTGATGTTCTGGTTTCTTGCGGTCTTGGCACTTGTTTCGTGCGCCAGCCGACCGATCAACGCACCGATCACCCAGGTCGATCCCAGAAGCGGGTACCGTCCCTATCTTTTGATACCGAAGCGACAGAACAACGACCCGCATACGCTCTTCGTGCTTTCGTTCTCAGGCGGCGGTACCCGGGCAGCGGCCTTCTCATATGGGGTCTTAGAAGAACTCCGCCGCACCAAAATCATTGTCAATGGTGAGCACCGCCGGCTGATTGATGAAGTCGACCTGATTACAGGCGTGTCGGGGGGAAGCTTCACGGCACTCGCTTACGCTCTTTACGGCGACCAGTTGTTTTCCGAGTACGAGGAGCGTTTCCTCAAACGCAACGTACAGGGAGCCCTGACCCGGCGTGTCCTGAATCCGTTCAACTGGTGGAAATTCATCGGCGGAAGCGCCGGCCGTTCGGAACTCGCCGCCGATTACTACGACGAGATCCTGTTCGAGGAAGCGACCTTCGGTGATCTTCTCGACAAGCAGGCGCCGGTTGCGGTCGCCACCGGCACGGATCTTTCGACCGGATCACGCCTGGCGTTTTTTCAAAACGACTTCGACCTGCTCTGCACGGACCTGAACAAGGTTCGCCTCTCGCGTGCAGCGGCCACTTCATCGGCCGTCCCGATCGTTCTGTCACCGGTGACGTTCAACAATTACGGCGGTAATTGCGGTTACCAGTACCCGGCCTGGGTGGCCAGTGTCGCCAACCCCGAAACCCGGAGCCGTCCGTCCGCGCGTGCGTACCAGCGTTATATCGAGATAAAGGACTTCCAGAACAGCAAGGATCGTCCCTTCATTCACCTTGTCGACGGCGGTGTGTCGGACAACATCGGGGTGCGGGGCATCCTGGAAACGATGGAGGAACTTGCTGCGAGCGCGGCATTCCAGGGTGAGGTCGGTTTTGGTGTTGTTCAACGGATTGTGTTGATGATCGTCAACTCCCACTCGTCCCCTAAAACGGACTGGGACCGCCGGGAGTCGCCTCCCGGTACCGTCGGGCAGCTGCTGCAGGCATCCGGCGTACCGATCGAACGCTATTCCTTCGAAACCGTCGAGACCATGAAGGATCGCGCCGAGATCTGGAAGTGGCGACGCGATCTTCTCGTTGCCCAGGCGCGTCTTGCGGGAGCGACCGAGGCGGAGGCGGAGGCACGCGTTCCGAGAATCACACTGCAAGTTCTCGACGTGAGTTTCGATGCCATTGCCGACCCGAAGGAGCGCGCCTATTTCATGAACCTGCCCACGAGCTTCGTGCTTCCGTCCGAAGACATCGACCGGCTGCGTGAGGTTGCCGGCCGGCTGCTACAGCAGTCCGCCGAATACGAGACAATCGTGCATGAACTTGGCGGGTCACCCGGCGAACAGCCCTGAAAGCATTTGGGATTGGGATAGACAATATCAATGTCGATAAAACAAAAATCGTCCTGTGAGGAGTTGCTCGAAAAAGTTCGACATCTGGAAAAAGAGGTTGAAGAACGCAGACGGGTCACGGCCGAGTTGCAAGCTGTTACGGAAAGATTCAGGGATATAGCAAACAATGCCTTGGAGTGGATCTGGGAGATCGATTCGACCGGCAGATATATCTACTCTAGTCCGGTTGTGAAGGAAATATTGGGGTATGAACCCCATGAGGTGCTGGGTAAATATTTTTATGATTTTTTTCACCCGCACGACAAAAAGAGGCTCAAGGCGCTGGCACTCAAAGCCATTGCCCAAAAAAGAGCCTTCAGGAAATTCATCAACCGAAATGTAGACCATAATGGTAAACTTGTCGTTCTCTCAACGAGCGCTGCGCCCATACTCAACGAGGAGGGTATGCTCGTAGGGTATCGCGGAGCGGATACGGACATTACCGAACAGTATGATGCGCTGAAAGAACTGCGGGAAAGTAAAGAAAACCTGAGATCGCTTTTAAAAAGCGCCTCGGGATTTGCGATTTACCAGTTGACTTATGACAAAAGGGATCCCCAATCCCTTAGAGTCGTCTTCGTCAGCCGGTCTTTTAAAGACATATTAGGAATTTCGGAACCGATGAAATTCGAAGTATGGTTTGATCATGTCCATCCGGATGATGTGGGCCGAATAGCCAGGGCCAACAAGCAGGCGTTTGAAATCGGTCGCTTCAACGAGGTTTACAGGTGGTATAATCCTGAAAAACAAGCTTGGTTATGGATTCATGCCATCTCAACGGCTGGCGCGGAAGCGGAAAACGGGGACATGTATGTCAATGGCATTTTGATTGACGTTACAGACAAACAGCAAGCATTTGAAAAGTTGAAGACCCGCGAGGAGGATCTGGAAAATAAAACAAAGGATCTTGAGCAGATGAATGCCGCATTGAATATCCTGCTGAAAAAAAGGAACAAGGATAAACTTGATTTTCAGGAAAGCATCGGCGCAAACGTGAAACTATTGATTCTTCCATACCTGGAGAGAATTAGAAAACGCAACCTGGAAAACGAGCAGTCGGTATTGCTCGATATTATACGGACAAACTTAAATGAAATAACCGAGTCGTTCGCTCACAAACTGACATCCAAATACATTGGGTTGACGGCAACTGAAATTAGAGTCGCCGATCTTGTAAAGCAAGGCCAGAAAACCAAGCAAATCGCTCAAATCTTGTATCTTTCCCCCAAAACCGTTGAATCTCATCGGGAAAATATCCGGAAGAAACTTGGTATTAAAAATAAGAAAATAAACCTCCAGTCTTACCTTTTGTCGGCAGAATAATACCTAATATAAATAGGTAAAAAATAGGTGAAGGATCAGGGTTGATTCCGTCCGCTGACCCCGCTAAACTTATAGTCTGAGCGTGGATTACGCAAGGATTCCGTAATCTGTAAGGATACGGGCAACGAGCTGGCACCTCTTGCGATGCAATCCTTGCGTCATCCATGCCCCCATCGCGCAGAACAATGATCAGTCCCGTGACATCAATCCCTCCTGCGGATATGATCTACACTTTAGGCTTTCTCACCAACCCCAGGGTCACCATGGACAGGGCCGCCCAGGCGGCATTGGAGCCCGCTTTTTTCTGGATTTCCCGGCTGCAGTCATAAATCCGGGACGAGTATGCGGATTCGATGGGCCTGAGCAGCGTGACGATTTCGGACAGTCCCTTCTGAATCGGTGCATAGTCGTCAGCAGCGGCAATTTTTCCCTGCAGTTCTTTCAACTGGGCGATGAGGTCGGACCTCTTGGCTTCAAACTCGGCATCTTCAAAGATGTTTTCGGTTTCGCCGATGTATCCGATGGCTCTTTTTATCAGATTGGCGGCTTCCTCAGGGTCAGCGGGTCGCGACTGTTGGCCGTCGAGCAGCTTTTTCTCGTAGAGAGCGTTGATCGCTCCGCCCTCGTTGAGATCGCCGAACCCCTCGGCCTGGAGAGGCGCGCGGCCGATGCAGGAGACGGCGCTGCCCCATTTTTCGAGCTCCTGCTGCAGTATGACCATCTCCTTGTAGGCCGATTCCCCCTCGATGTTGTCCTTGTAGCTTTTAAAGAGTTCAAAGGCCATAAATCCGACGCCGATCACCCCACCGGCCCGGGCAAGGAATCTGCCGCCGGTGCCCAGTTTGCCTATGGCTTTCGGCCCTAGACCCTTGGAGATATTCCCTGCCACCATCTTCCAGTATGTTGCTGCCATGATAACCCTCCTGTTATGTTACGCGGCCATTACAGTGGTTTTTTGTTTTGCCGCTTTAAATAATAGAACAGCGACGCCTGGATGAAAAGGCCGATGGTCGTCAACCCTGCCGCCGATGCGAATGACATCCGATAGGCCCAACTGTGGGAATGGCCGATAGAAATCAATCCATCCACGATGGGTCCGGCTATCAGCGTGCCGCCCAGACCGAAGCTCAGGAAGAACGTGCCGTTGAACCAGGCGAACAGCCGCCCCCGCATTTCCGGCGGTATCAATGTGGATGCGATGGTGTATGCCGCAGCCAAAATGAGCGCATCGCCCACTCCCCGTAGAAAGGAACTCGCATAGATCATCGGCAGGGAAGTCGTTTCGACCAGGATAAACAGAGAGGCAATCGCTGTTGCCGTTCCGAGTATGAGGGTCGCGCCGTTTCCCAAGCGTCGGCAGATCGCGCCGGCCGTCCATCCCAGAACGACGATCGAAAGGGATTGCGTGTTGATGATGTGAGCCAGGGTCTGGCTGTCTACGGCAAATCCTGATTCCAGGGTCAGGTATTGGGCAAAAATGATGGCGATCGAGTTGCGCCCGAAATTGATAAACGCCATACCGGTGAGAAAACTCATGTAGACGGCGATTGATGAGCGTCCGTCGTCGAGGCGGGAATCAGGGCTATCGGCAGAGGGGTTTAGGCTGATGCCGCCTTCAGGGAGCAGCAAGAGAGGAATGGTGGAAACGAACATCACGCCAGCCGCGACAAAAAAGAGCAGCCCCTCGTTAAATCCCCACCCCGCGTATCTGAATCCCATTCCGTCATACAGGAGGCCGCCGATCCAGATTCCGGCTATCCGTCCCAGGCCACCCATGCTGGACAGTCGGCCTTGAACGCGGCTGCGTTCTTCTTGATCATAAATGTCCGAAACCAGCGCACTCCAACTGATGTTGGACATTGACCAAAAAATTTCAATCACCGTAAGGCCGAGGATGATGGCGAAACCCGCCGCAACCGGGTCGCTGAAGTGGCGATGGACGAACCAGATGACAACAGTTCCGATCGCGGCCAGGATTTCACCGACGATGATCAGAGTGCGGCGCAGCTGAAAGCGGTCTGAGATCCTTCCCCATACCAGCGTCTGGGCCAGAACGTTCAGAACCATGGGAAGGGTGGCAAAAAGGGTGGTTTCGGTAACACTCAAACCGAGGTAATGTCTAAGGTAGATGGACAAATAGGCGTAAAAAAGACCGCGACGAAACATCGCCAACATTTCAAACGAGGACAGGCCGATGAAAGTACGCAGGGTTGCAGCGGGCACGGAAACCTTTCGAAATTATAGCCCGGATGACGCTTCAGGCTGTGAATCAGCAGGCCACATGAGTCTCCGGCACGGTTCGATTCCACACAAGATCATGGAAGTCGATCCCCAAACCGTTACGGCCTTCTTAGGGCGGATCGAGGATCCCCAACCGCCCGCGGGCTTCAGGAAAGCTCCGGATTATCTTCAAATCGATTCAGCGTTCCGCGTGATCGTGCAGAACTGACCCAGATTCTGGTTGCACCGGTCATCAAGGAACTTTGCCTGGGAAAAGGTTTCACGTTTGTCGGCTTGGGCGAAGAGCGGTTCAAAGGCTTCGATCAGCCCCAGCGAATTTATGAGGTGGTTTGGCGGACAGTCCGGTAACATCTCCCCTGATTTGACCTGAATATACAGGGAACCCCCAGTGGCTTAACCATGTGCAAATTTCCTGTGGTTTAGACCGATCTATTCCTTTTCAATTGGAAACGTCATGGTGGCGCCGAACCAGCCGATAATCGAAACGAGCGGAACAAATGACAGAACGAGAAACACGTAAACGGTGTTCGCCCCCCGGGGATCGGTCATGACCGAGGGGTCCGCGAGCCGCCAGATGAACACGACGATGGCAATGACGATCAGGGCCACAGACAGGGGAATCTTAATGGCGATCGGCTTCATCATTTTGGCCATGTAATTGTACCACCAGGTGAACAATCCGGTGACGATGGCGACCACGCCGAAAAGAATCCCACCGGCCAGACAATGCAGAGCCGTGGTTTCAAACGATGGTTCTCCCGTAAGAAGGAAAAGGATGTTGAAAACCGGGTTGGATAGAAAGAAAACGATGGGAAAGTGGACCGTCATCGGATGCGGGTGGCGTCGAAGAAATGGGTTCGTTTCCAGCAACCAGGCGGCGAACCCGGGCATCTTCACTTCGGGGGCGTTTTCCTTTTTCAAAGTGCCGACCTGGGGGTAGCGCTCCAGGACTTCCGTGCCGTGAGGGGCGGCCTGGATGTCGGTGGTCAAATCCGTGCCGGCGTTATGGCGGCGCATATGCATGCCGCCTTTCCAGAGCTTGCTTTCCGAGACGTCATAGACTTTTCCGCCGTGAACCACGTAGGTCGGTTTGCCGTCTTGCCCGTCGTATTCGTTGAGTTCCTGGGGATCGAATTCTCTCATTGATTCACACCTCCCATACTATTTTCAGACCAGAATGTAAGCGACAACAGCAACGAGCATCACCACCGGGTAATAACTGGCACGGTTGAACAAAATCATGGCATGCCGGCGGGCCTTGGAATGAAAGAGTTGCAGGACCGGGGGCAGCATCAGGCCGGTCCCTGCCATGAGACTGACGATGACGAAAACGGGGTGGAAGCCGATGGTCGAAACACCAACCAGAAGGGGGTTGATGAGCAGAGCCATGACGATGGTAAAGACGGCTATGCTTGCAGCATTGCGAGGGCCAACACGAACAGGGACCGTTTGGCCGCCCAGCCGGCGGTCTTCTTCGATGTCGGCCCAATCGGCGGGTATGTTCTGACCGCCGATTTCCCAGAAGAAGAGCCAGAGAAAGAGGACAATCACGTAAACCAGCGATGGGGAGGGATCGACGGCAAAAACGGCGGCAACCGCACCCGTGGTTTTGACGCCGCCGCTGATGACGGTTCGAAAAGGGCTGATGCGTTGCATCAGGCAGTAGATGATTTCTAACGTGCATCCGGTTACAAATATGACAACGCACACCGGGTTGAGAAGGTAAGCACCGGTCATGGCCACGGCCGACCATCCGACAGCCCACGTTAGGCCCTCGGGGAAGCTGAGCAGTCCCTGGGCCATAGGGTGCCGCACCATGGCGGCATCAAGATAAGTGTCGGATTCACGCAGGCCTCCGGCAATGCGTGCCTTTTCACGATCGACTTTGTAGTCGATGACGTCATTGAGGGCGTACACTGCCGTGTAGCCTGCGAAAACCGTGACGAGTCCAAGGATGGAAATATACAGGGAGGGAAAGGCGCCCAGCCACAACAAGGCGCCGTATATCGGCGTGGTCATGTCCAGCAGGCCATGAGGTGTCCTGGATAGCGCCATAAAAAGCATCAAGCGCGACATGCCGGTAGCGTTGCGATTCTGAACCGAGGCGTTATCCAAAAATCAAATCCTGATGAAACCGTGGTCAATCAACTCTGGTCTTTGGGCGCATTTTCGTGCTGCCCGGTCGGCAGCCTTCGATTTGCGCCCCTTATCGAAGGCGCCTTTTCTCAACGATAACGGCAGCTTAACTGTCCGTGCACCTCGACGAACCTATTTGTTTTCTTTGAGTTGGCATTCCTGATCCCATTCCGGGCAG
Organism: uncultured delta proteobacterium; assembly: GCA_963792945.1. Classification (GTDB taxonomy): domain Bacteria; phylum Desulfobacterota; class Desulfobacteria; order Desulfobacterales; family SG8-13; genus JARFQH01. The sequence goes on from CAWBYM010000004.1 coordinate 253,769, forward strand.
GCGGTTTTCATTTCCGTTTCGTATTTGAGCATGCACTCGCCGCATTCCATCTCGACATTGGGCAGTTCACCGTAACGTTCTTTCATCTCTTCAGCCGAAAGGGCTGTGGCGCCGCTGCAACCACACTGGGGGCAGGCGGTCTTAATCCGATACTTTTTTGTCATTTTTTCCTCCAGGTTCAACAGGTTCCAAAATCCGATCGAGAAGTTCTTCAGACACTATTTGTTGTTCGAGCGCCACTTCACGTACGGTCTGCCCACTTTCAAAGGCCTTTTTGGCGATGGCGGCCGCTTTCTCATAGCCAATGTGGGGGACAAAACCGGTGACCATGGCCAGGCTTTTTTCGATATTGGCGGCACATCGTTCGCGGTTGGCCGTCACTCCCCTTATACACTTTTCGGCAAAAACATCAACACCCGAACCCAACAACTGGATCGATTGCAAAAGGTTATGGGTGATGACCGGAATCATGGCGTTGAGTTCGAAATTGCCGGAATGACCACCCATGGTTACGGCCGCATCGTTTCCCACGACTTGTGCTGCCACTTGTAAAATCATCTCCGGTATGACCGGATTGATTTTTCCTGGCATGATGGAGGAGCCGGGCTGCAATGAGGGGATATTGATTTCTCCCAGCCCACACCGCGGGCCGGAGGCCAGCCAGCGAATGTCGTTGGCGATTTTGATCAAGCTGACAGCCAGGGTTTTGAGTTGGCCGCTTACCGAAACGGCGGCATCCCGGGCGGCCTGGGCTTCAAAATGGTTTTCGGCTTCCCGAAAGACTAAGCCCGTCCGGTCGGCGATCAAGGCGATCACCCGGGCGGCGAATTCCGGGTGGGCGTTCAGGCCGCTGCCCACCGCCGTGCCTCCCAGGGCCAGCTCTCCCAATTGTTCTTCGACAGCGGCGGTACGTTGGAGTCCGAGAGCGATCTGGCGGGCGTAGCCGCTGAACTCCTGACCCAGGGTCAGGGGTACGGCGTCCTGAAGGTGGGTGCGACCGATCTTCTGCACATCGGCAAATTCAACCGCTTTTTCGATCAGAAGCCGGTGGAGTCGCGAAAGGGCCGGGGTCAGTGTTTGCCGGATGGCGGTCAAGGCGGAGATGTGCAGTGCCGTGGGGATGACATCGTTGCTCGATTGCCCGAGGTTGACGTGGTCATTGGGGTGGACCGGCGAGCGGCTGTTTTTTTTACCCGTCAGGATTTCGTTGGCACGGGTGGCCAGCACCTCGTTAATGTTCATGTTGGTTGAAGTGCCGGACCCGGTCTGGTAGACATCCACCACGAATTGATCGCTGAATTTTCCCTGCTCGACTTCCCGGGCGGCCTGGATAACGGCCTGGGCCAAGCGGGCGTCCAGCAGCCCGAGATCGGTATTCACCGACGCTGCGCACTCTTTTATAAGCGCCAGTGACCGGATGAATACCGGTGGAAAGGTTTGATGGCTTATGGGGAAATTTTCCTTCGCCCTCTGGGTTTGTGCGCCGTAGTATGCGTCCGCAGGGATCCGCACGGTGCCCATCGTATCTTTTTCTTCACGGTAGCTCATATCTCGGGTTTCTCGCAGGGTTCAGGGCCTTAGTAGCGCTTGCGGACGATGAGTGTGAAAGAGGTCGGACTACCGGTCCCGCGGCATTCTTTCGATGTTGCTCTTGAGTTGACCGATTTCGATGCTCAGGCTGACGCACTGCCTGCCCAGCAGGCACAATTCGGCGTCGCCGTCTTCCAGATAGGTCTTCAGTTCGTGGCGGTCCTTCTTCAGCTGGACCACCCAGGACTTCTGATCCTCGTCATATTCGACATCGACGTCTATGCCGCATTCGCCGATATCGGGGTAGATGGTCCGAATTTTTTGGCACAGTTCCGTTTTATCGATCATGGGGGCCTCCTTTCGTTACCGCTGGATCCGTAGCGATCGTCCACGGATCCAGACCGTCATGATGCGATGACTATCATCCAAAGTAATGGCCGATTATCGACCCGTCAAGCCAGGAGCGTTGTCGTCTCGTTCCTTCCCTGTCTTCGCAGATATCGACCTTGATTTTCGACTCAGTCAGCCCTGGAGCGTGCGACGGTGATCAGGCTTCCGCACAGGACCATTTCCACCTGGCGTGCGGTTATCCCTGCCTACCCCTGTGTGAAGTCTTTACTCGTCTGTGCCCCTCATGCTATTGAATCGCAGGGCCCGGGCTTTCCGGGCCGTATGCGGATTCGGGGCGCCGAAAGTCGTTTCCCCGGTCCTTGACAGTTTCCGCAAGCTGGAGACGCGATGGAGAAAAGAAGCCGTATCGTCATTGCCGAAGATCACACGATCCTTAGAGAGGGGTTGCGGGCGCTTCTGGCCCACCATCCTGAACTCGATATCGTTGGTGAAGCCGAAGACGGGCTGGAGGCGATCCGCCGGGTTGAGAAGCTGTTGCCCCATCTGCTGTTGATGGATTTATCCATGCCCCGCATGAGCGGCATGGCCGCCCTCAAGGACATCAAGAAGCGGTTTCCGGAAACCAGGGTCATCATCCTCACCGTCCACAAAACCGAAGAGTATATTTTGGCCGCGCTCCAGGCCGGGGCCGACGGTTACGTGCTCAAAGACGCCACCCATGACGAGCTGATCATGGCCATCAGGACCGTTTTGGACGGCAAGCCCTATCTCAGCCCTGGTATTTCGCAGAAGGTCATCGAGGGGTATCTCAACGGGAAAGAACGCTGCGGAATGGAAACCCCCTGGGACACTCTATCGCAGAGGGAACGAGAGGTCCTGAAGCTGATTGCCGAAGGATACAAGAACAAGGAGATCGCAGGGTTTTTAGGCATCAGTTTGAAAACCGTTCAAAAGCACCGGGCCAACCTGATGAAAAAGCTCAACCTCCACAATGCGGCGGCGCTGACCTCTTTTGCGATGGAAAAAGGCCTGATGGTCCGGTAATCCGATGCAAGGTCGATCGATTTGCCGGGATCAGGGAAGTTCAATCGAAACCATTCGGTGCCTGCGAACCCATCGGCCATTCGATCCGGACCTCCGAACCGGCTCCAGCGGTGGAGACGACCCGGAAACGGCCGCCCGTCAATTCGCAGCGCTCCCGCATGCTGGCCAGACCGAAACCCCTTTCCGACCGGTTCAGCGATGCCACCTGCTCGGGGTCGAATCCGATACCGTCATCGCTGATTGAAAACCGGATCGTTCCATCCTCTTTGAGCAGCTGCAGTTCGACCCGCTCCGCGCGGCTGTGTTTGGCCACGTTGTTGAGGGCTTCCTGCAATATCCGGTATACGACCGTCTTGAGTCTTTCCGGGATGTCTGCCTCAGCCAATTCGATGAAGGGGTCGATGCGGATGCCGGAATGAATGGACTGGAATTCGCGGCAGAACCAGTTGATGGTTGCGAGAATCCCCAGATCATCAAGGATTGACGGTCGCAGGTCCTTGACGATCCGCCGCACCTCGTCGATGGTTTTCTGAGTAAAAGGGATGATATGGGCCAGCCGTTCGACATCGACTGCCGCGGGGTTGCCTTCAAAAGACCGCAAGGTACTTTCAATGCCGATTTTGATGGCGGTAAGAGCTTGTCCGATACCGTCGTGCAGTTCGCGGGCCATCCGCTTGCGCTCCGCCTCTTCAGCCGATAGCAGCCGGCTGGAAAGCAAACGCAGCTCGTTTTCGGATTGGCGCAATGCCGACTCCGCCTGTTCCCGTTCGACGATTTGGCGCATGAGCTCCCGGTTGGTTGCCGCCAATTCGGCCGTGCGGGATTTGACCCGTCGCTCGAGAACCTCATTCGATTCCCGCAATTCTTCCTCGGCCCTGACCCTTTTTATCGCGGCTCCCAGCTGCAGGGCCGCATTTTCCAGAATCCCCACCATTTCAAGAGGGACCATTGCATCCCTGGTGTCGGCCACGTGGATCAGGCCGAGGACCTGGTCACCGAGCCGGATCGGAATGAGGGCCAAAGATTCGTAACCGTAATCGCTGCATGCCGAACACGGCCAGCCGCGATCGACTGCGGGTGAGGTGCGCAGGAAGCGGCTCGTTCCGTTCACGTAAAAGGAACCGGCCGGGGTGAAACAGGGCAGTTCTTGATCGACCTCTCTGAGAAGCACTTGCATGCAGGTGCTGTCGCCGCTTCGGATCGACCGTGGCGTTTCGGCATCGTAGAACTCCTGAGAAAAACCGGAATAGGCCACAAAGGGAATATTGCCGTTTTGGTCGAGGATCCGCATGCCCACGGCTTCACAGCCGCTCAGGCTTTTTATTTCAGCCACGAACTCCCTTAAAAGGGGTGTCATTTCCGAATGGCGGTTGGATATCGTTAAAAAACGGTGGGCGGCCTGCTGCTTTTTCTCCGTTTTCTTTAGATCGCTGATATCCTGGATCACCGACAGCAGGTGCAGCCGGTTTTTGAGAGAGATCACCTTGGCCGAAACCAGGCCGGTTTTGACCCGGCCGCCCCGGTCGCGGAAATCGGCCTCCATGTTGTTGACTTCCCCGATATCCCGGATCATCGTCACCAGCTGATCCCTGTCTGCGGGGTTGGCCCAGATGCGAATGTCCAAAGCCGACTTACCAAGGACATCCTCCTTGTCGTAGCCGCTGAAACGGCTGAATCCCGCATTGACATCGACGATTATACCGGAGTCGATTTCGCTGATGGCGGTTGGGTTGGGGTTGGTGTCGAAGGCGATGCGGAAGCGTTCTTCACTTTCCTTCAGGGCCAGCTCGTCACGTTTGCGTTTGGTAATGTCCCGAAGTATTTCCAGTTTGAGCAGGCTGCCGTCTGCGGTTTTCAGCGGGGTGTCGAGCAGGTCGAAAGTTTTGCGGATCTTTTCCGAGTACCACTCCCAGCGGATCGATTGGCCCAGCATGACTTCGGGGTTTTTGCACCAGGGGCATACCGACTGCCTGCAGTGAAAATATTCGAAACACCTGCGACCATTGACCGGCCCGAAGTCTTTTGCCAATGCCGGATTGACGAATTTGATCTCGTATTGGTCGTCGACGATGCAGACCCCGTCTTCCATCGAATTGAGAATGTTGGTCAGATTGTCCTGTTCGATGGCCAGCGCCGCCGCGGTGTCTTTATGCGAGTTGATATCCATAACGGGTACGGAGGGCTTAAGACTCTGTGGTTGCTGATTTCAGGGTTTGATTCAGGCGCTTGCGGGCGTCCGGTGACAGGGCCGCCGCGTTGTCGAAGGGGTTGTCCACGGGTGGCGCGTAGCGGGCCAGCTTCCGTATCAGCAAAAGCTGCTGGAGGAAGCGGGCGCAATGACGGCACATCAAGAAGTGTAAACGAATCAGCATGCGCTGCACCAGCGGCAGCTTGCGGTCAAACGATTCGGACACTTTTTGGGAGACTTCTTTGCAGTTGAACATCCAGTGATCCATTATTCATTTTCTCCGGTCGTTTTGTTGAACCAGGTCGTCTCCAGGCACTTTCTCAGGTAAACCCTTGCCCGGTAGAGCATGACCCAGCTGTTGGTCGGCGTGACCTGCATGGACTTACAGATTTCCTCGGTGCTCAACTCCTCCATCTCCCGCAGCATGAAGGCCCTGGCCAACCTTTCGGGCAACTGGGCCAGGCACTTCAGCAATACATCCATGAACTCGTGCTGTTCGACTATTTTAGCCGGATTGATGTCCCACTTCGCTGGCCGGACTTTCCAACTGCCGGAGTTTTTGAAAAACCCATCGGTGGTTTCAGAAACCGATTCGATATCCTCTATTACCTGTTCACGGTGTTTCTTGCGCAGATAATCGACTATTTTATGTTTGAGGATGGCGGTCAGCCAAGTGTGGCCGGATGAACGGCGCTTGAAATTTTGCAGGCCCCTCAGTGCCGCCAGGAAGGTTTCCTGCACCAGGTCTTCGGCAATTCCGTGGTCTTTAACCCGTGAGAGAGCAAAACGGAAGAGATAGTCGCCGTAGCGGTCGACCCAGGCTTCGGGGTTGAAAATATCCTCTTTTTCTAGCAGGCGCTTGTTCATCCGTCCGGCGTTAGCTGAGTATGGTATAAGTACGCGACGCTTCTTCGGAAAATGATTTTATCTGCACTTCTTGCCGGGGCGTAAGGGCCATGAATTTGGCGCCGAAACCATGGGACCCACTCCAGACAATAATGGCCTGGATACGCGAGAACGTCCCCAAGCGGGGTAAAGTAAAGCTGAGCGCGATCTGTCGGCCGACGGCAAAACGCCTATCGGATTCGATAAAGACCCCGAAGGCACTCATGTCCAGAATGAACCCGGAATGGGACGCATCGCCCGCCTGATATGTCACTCCGACCAGGCAGTGGCGGCGGGACTCGAATCTTTTGTTGCCGATCAGCTCGCCTTTGATATCGGTTGGAAGCGCCGATTTCAAGTATTGAAGAAGCTTTACCTGCATATCTTCCGACATGCGGTCGATCAGCGCCAGGATCTGGCCGCGGGTGTCCCGGTTGCCGTGGTTTGCGAGAACATCTTGCATGGGGATCTCCTTCCGGAAGCGGTATTCACCACTGGCGGCATTGGGTGCTTGGAGGGGGTTTCAAAACATCCGCCCAAGCCCGTAGGCGGCGTTGAGGGCCTTCTCAGACTTACGCAGAGGTCTCAGTAGCTGCTGAGCACACCTTGCCCTGATCGTGGGAAACCCCCTCGGTTTTGTCACAAACAGCCTTTTTTTGTCGTATCCGATGCTGGCCTTATTCTACGCTATTTAGACTGTTTTTTCAACGGCGGCTCCCTTCCCGGGGCGCACGCCGCGGCGGCTTGTCCGATTGGTACGGAGTCGTAAAGTGGGCGGGTACCGGGAAACAGGCGATTTTCGGCCGGAGACGCCGAAGATCAGCGGCCTTCAGGATCCGGCAGGCTGAGTTCGATCATTTTCAAGCTGGCCAAGACCCGGGCCGCGTTCTTGGATACGGCCGGGAAACGATCGCCCAACTGCTGAAGATTCATCGCCGACCGGCGGATGTTGACGATATCGGCTGTTAGCGAGGCGACGTCCGGAACGTCTCCCTGGGACTTTTCCCTATCGATTGGGGCATCGGTCACCAACTCATCCTTTCTTTTTGCGAAGATCCTTGAAGCGCCTGGCTTTCACGGCGTATCGCGGGAGTTTGCCGAAGTCGTAGAATTCTATACGGTAAGCCAGGTTTGTCTTCAGCCGCAGCTGGTCTTTGAGAAGGGCCTCGATCTCCCGCTGTCGTTCCATCGCCTCCGGCATGACTTCCACTTTGAGCTTGATCCGGTCGGTTTCCCCGAGGCGGTCGACCACCACCTCGTATTCATCCCCCAGACCGTCGATCCCGCGCACCACCTCTTCGATGGCTCCCGGTGCCAGAAGGATCCCCTTGACCTTGGTGATGTCGTCGGCTCTTCCCAGAACCCCGCCCTTGATCAGCCGGAAAGTCCGTCCGCACCTGCAGGGGGCAAAATCCCACTGAATGATGTCTTTGGAGTCGAACCGGATACAGGGTTGGGCGAGCCGGTCCAGGGCCGTGATCACCATTTTTCCCTTACGGCCCGGCTCTTCGATGATTTCACCGGTTTCCACGTCTTCTATTTCAACCAGAAAAAGGGCTTCGTTCACGTGCAGACCGCCGGGCTGGTGGGCACACTCGAAAGACCAGGCACCGATCTCGGTGGCGCCGGCGTGGTCGAACACTTTGGCTCCCCATGCCGTTTCCATCCTTTTTTTAGTACTCGGGATGCTGGCGCCCGGCTCTCCGGCACAGGTGATTTTGTCGATGGTCAGCTGTGAAGGGTCTATATTGAGATGAGTCTGCGCCGCCTCCGCCATGCCCAATATGTAGGTAGGGGTAGCCATCATGGCTGTGGCCTTGAGCTCCTGGATTTTGAGGATACGGGCCTGCGTATCCAAAACGCCTCCCGGTACCACTTCGCAGCCGATTTTTTCGGCTGCGTAGTGCCCGGCCCAGAAGGCGACGAAAACGTTGTACCCAAAGGGGATAAACACCCGGTCTTTAGGTCGGTAACCTTGTGCCCACAGGATATAGGACCAGCATTCCGCCCACCATTCCCAGTCCTGCCACGTATCCGGCTGGTAAATCGGCTGGCCGGTGGTCCCGCTCGTCTGCCTGAACGCCGTGACATCTTCGAGGGGGACGCACAGCGCATCTCCGTAGGGGAAGGGGTCTTTTCTCTGGACATCCCGCATCATCGATTTCTCCACTTTTGGGACGTGCCGGATATCTTCCGCAGTGCGAATGTCCTCGGGCGTAATTCCGGCCGCTGCGTATAGGCGGCGATGAAACCGGGATCGTTCATACGCCCAGGAGAAGATCTTTTTAAACTTCTGAACCTGAAGCGCTTGCAGGCGTTCTGCAGAAAGCCGTTCAAGAATTGGGTTCCAAAATGGGTGGTCGGGCATCATGGTATCGCCTCGGCTAATACATCATATTCGGAAGAAACAGAATGATCTGGGGGAAAAGAACCATAATGGCGGTTCCGATGAACACGGCGATTAAAAAAGGAAAAATACCCTTGAAGATCTTCTCCAATGGTATCCCGCCCACGGCGCTCTTTGAAATGCCGTAGACCACGTAGACATTGATTCCCACCGGTGGTGTAATGACCCCCATCTGGGTTACGAGGACGATGATCACCCCGAACCAGATGGGGTCGTAGCCGAGGCCGATGACCACCGGAAAGAAAATGGGGATGGTCAACATGACCAGGGCCAGGGCGTCCATAACGCACCCGCCGATGAAGTAGACAGCGATAACGGCTGCAAGCACCAGGTAGGGCGGCAGATCGAAGCCTTGAATCCAGGAGGCGATGTTGAAGGGGATCCGGCTGACAGCCAGGAACTTGCCGAACACCACGGCGGAGGCGATCAGAAACATGACCATGCAAGAGGTGCGCAACGTCTCGTTGAGAGACTTTACAAAGCCCTGCCAGGTCATCTGGCGCCGGATCAACGAGACGGCGAGCACGCCGAAGGCGCCGACGCCGGCCGCCTCGTTGGGGGTGAACAGCCCTATGAACATGCCACCCATGACCAAGAGGAACACCAAAAGCGTGTCGATCATGCCGGTCAAAGAACGGATCTTTTGCCGGATGGTGAACGTTTCCCCACGAGGGCCCTGGTCCGGGGCCATGCGGCACCAGAGGTAGATTGAGATGATGAACATCATGGTCATGAAGATGGCCGGGATGATGCCGGCCACGAACAGCGCCCCAATCGACTGCTCGGTCAGAACGCCGTAGACGATCATCACCACCGAGGGCGGCATGATCATGCCGAGCCCGCCGCCGGCGGCCACACACCCGGAAGAGAGTTCATCGGCATAGCGGTAGCGCTTCATCTCTGGCAGGCCGACGGTAGCCATGGTGGCGGCGGTGGCCGGGCTGGACCCGCAGACCGCGCCGAATGCCGTGCAGGCGGCCACGGTGGCCATCGCCAGGCCTCCGTGGGTGTTGCCCAGGAATTTGTAGGCCGTATCGTAAAGGCGCCGGCTGATACCGCTGTTGAACGCGAACTGCCCCATGAGGATGAACAGCGGTATCGTGGTCAACCCGTAGGAGGAGAAAGATTCATAGATGTTGCGTGACAGCAGCGCGAGCCCTCCCTGGAGCGACACCAGCAGCGCGAAGCCGACAAACCCGACAAGGGCCATGACATAGGCGACCGGCATGCGGGTCATGAACATGGCCAGCATCAGGACGATACCGATAATGCCGACTGCTGTGGGGTTCATCGGGCGCCTCGCAGTTTTTTGACATTCGCGACAATGTCCTTGATGATCGTCAGGCTGAACAGCAGGAAGCAGACGGCAACGACGTAAATAATGATGTACTCAGGGAGTTGGAGGCTCATGGACACCGTCCCTGACTTGTGGATCGTATCGGCATAAAGCGCCATTTGCCAGGTGACGATGGCAAACAGGATGAGGCTTGCGGTATGAGTGCAAAGCTCGATCACGGCCTGCGTCCGTTGCGACAGAAGCTGAACCAGGACCTCGACGCCGATGTGGGCCCCGGCCTGGTGCGTGTAGGGCAGGGCGAAGGCTACGGCCAAGGTGGCCATGAATCCCAACAGTTCAACCGAACCGAAGATGGGATGGCCGAATTTGCGGCCGATGACATCCACGAAAGTCAGGAGCATCATCCCCACCAGGCACCACACCCCCATGACCCGCAACCCATCGCAAACCCTTTGGACAACTTTAAAGAAAAGATTCATGGTGACTTTATCGATCCCGGCCGGTCGGCGGCGTACCGCACGGCGGTAAGCCGCCGGCTTGGGTCTGGTTTATTTTTTCTGTAAGCTGTCGAGTGTCTTGACCGTGAACTCGAGAATCTCCTGCCCGTTAATGCCTTCCTTTTGCATGTTCGCGACATATTCGTCGAGGATCGGAGCGACCGCCGCCTTCCAGCGCTCCATTTCCTTGGCGTCGAGGTTGATGAGCTCACCGCCCTTGCTTTCGAAAAACTTTTTACCCTCTTCGTCGCTGTCGTCCCAGGCCTGTCCGTGTTTCACCACCCACTCCTTGTTGATTTCCTCGATGATTTTCTGGTCTTCGGGTGGCAGGGCCTTCCACTTGTCTTTGTTCATGACCACGTAGAAACTGGTGGTGTAGGCCGCGGCGAAATCCAGGGTGCAGTACTTGGTCACCTCTCCCAGCTTCCAGCCCTTGGCGGCCTCAAGCGGGTAGAGCGCCCCGTCGACAACCCCTTTTTGGAGCATCTCGTAGGTTTCGGGCATGGGCTTGGGCACCGGGGTCCCGCCAAGTGCCTTGGCGACCTCGGCGCTCGTACCGTGGGCCCTGAACTTGACGCCCTTCATGTCCTCCAGGTTGCGGACCGCCTTGTCCCTGGTGTGGACCAGACCCGGTCCGTGGGCGTGAAGATACATGACCTGGGTGTCCTGCAGTTCCTTGGGCATAAACTTATTGTAAACCTCGTTGACCACTTGAGTCGCCGCTTTGCCGTTCTTGTAACCCAGCGGCAGGTCCACGACCGCCATCACGGGGAAGCGGCCACGGGTGTAGGCCAGGACCGAAAACCCGATGTCGGAAAGGCCGTTCACCACCCCGTCATAGTTTTGCTGGGCTTTGGTCAAAGTCTGGCCGGCAAAATAGTCGACTTGGACGCGGCCGTTGGTGCGCTTGTTGACCTCCTGGCACCAGGCCTCGGCAAGCTGGCTCTGGATATGGGCGGGCGGGAAGAAATTGCTGTAGGTGAGCTTGATGGTCTGGGCCTGTGCGGTTTGGCTGACAGAGAGACTCAGGGCGAGCCCCAAGAACAAAACCGCCAAAGCCAGTATGATCCTTCTTTTGAACATGGTATCCCCCTTGTCGAGTGAATGGTTGCCGTAAGGTGAGGCTTCGTTTTGGTTGAATACTGTGATTACCACCCCCTTTCCGAAGCGTATTTATTGTCTGTCGTATGGCCGACAAATAGACACATAACGGCTACCAGGAGGCGATACAAAAAGCAAGGCATATCACCCTGAACAATCCGGATGATCGGCGGCAAATTTCTTGAGCAGAGTAGTAAAGACAGGAACCTTCTCTTCGCTCAACTGCTGGCTCAACCCTAAGGCCCAGACGGCGGCTTGCAAATCGTCTTTCCTGATTTTCAGCGGTATCGCCAGCGCGACGATGCCCTGAATGTATACTTCCCGGTCATGGGCGATTTCTTCTCGCCGGGACCTGAGGACTGCCTTTCTAAATCTCGCTTTGTCGGTGATGGTATTTGCGGTATAGGGCTTCAAATGCGCTGCTGCCAATAGCCGGTCGATTTCCTCATCCGCAAGAGAGGATAGCAGTGCTTTGCCGCCGGCGCCTGCGAAAATGGAAAGCCGCATACCGATTTCCGCGGAGATTTTAATATCGCAGGCGCTGTCTACCCTGTCGACGATGAAGGCATGCAGACCGGATCGAATTCCGAGAAAGGCGTAAAGCTTGGTCTGCCGATTGATTTCAATTAGATAGGGGTGAGCGTTTTGGATCAGCCTGGAGCCTCTTGGGGCGGCGCTACCCAGGACATAAAGCCGGGTTCCCAAGCTGAACAGTCCATCTAGGCCCCGTTCCAGAACTTTCAAATCGGCGCTTGTTTCTAAAATGTCGATTCGAGGGACGTGGGGCTTACCGCCGGGGTGTCGGGCAACGATCAGCGGAGGAAGGCGCAACCATGGGCCCTTGGGGAGGTTCTTGCTTCAGATCTGGAGTGGCAACGGTCGAACAATCTCTATGCGGCTCGCCGGTCGAGCATGTCAGTGAAACGGGAATTTGTCCCAGAAAATGCGGTCGCCCTGCTGCCAGTTGGGACCGAAATGACGTTCACAGTAGGAGCCCAGCCTCTCGAACCATCGTCCCCAGGTGTTCTGGCCCTTTCGTTGTGCATCCAGGATATCTTCGAGGAACGTGGCGATGTTGACCATTTCTTCTTTGGGAATGTAATAGGCGGCGCCCTCTCGGAATGATTTGGTCACGTTTTCCGGGCTGAGCGCATGGGCGGTCAGCATCACCGCTGTCAGATTCTGGCGCGTGGCGATCTGCAACAGGTCGTACCCGGCCACACCCATGATATCCAGAATGACGATGTCGAACCGGTGGGCTTCCAGCAGCAGCTTGGCCTCCTCGAAACTGTCGGCGGTGGTGACGTCACAGTCCGCGAGAAGATCCACCAGGGTGTCCAGAACATCCGGTTCATCATCGACGACGAGAATTTCCTTGTCCTTTAGTAGAGACGTGCTGGCCATTGCTGATTTCCTTTCAGGAGGTTTTCAATACCCTTTCCTCATCGATCAAACAGTAAGGCCGACTTCCCCTTCGAGCAAGACAGTCGGCCGCTTCTTTCCCGGCAGTCGTCGGCAAGCAGTTTCACGATGCTTTCGACATGACAGGGATGCCATCGATATTTTTTGAAATGTCGGTGGAAAAAAGCTTGACAAATTATACCACATTGTGGCACATTAAGGTCAACCTGATTCATTCAGGACAAGCATGATAACCTCCTTCAGTTGATACGGTAGCAAGGCAGTCCACAACCTGCGGGTCTTCGACTCCCGGTCCCGCCCATAAGGATTGCGGCGATCACAGCCCCCGTGAAGCCGGATCCGGATCATTGCCGAGGAGAGAGGCCCCTTAACCGAAACCCTTCAGTCAATACGACGGAGGTATGAGAATGAACAAGAAAGTTCTTAAACTGCCTCTATAGGGCCTTCTGGAGGATTCGTCATCCTTGAAGGCCAAGAGGGGAACGAAAAAGTAAATCGTCTCATGCCGCATCCGGCATGAATGACAAGGTTGATTGATAACGCGGGCCGCTTCACCTGAAGCGGCCCGTTTCATTTGTGCGCCCGGTTGTTGATCCGCATTACCACTCCGGGAATCCACCGACGGGGTATAGACAGGCCCCATCCGCTCATGATCGACGAATAATTCGACCTTAAAGCAGGCATAGGAAAAGACGCGCTTGTGGCGTCGTTGTCATTCCCAGACGTCCTCTGCCGAGTTTTGAGCTACAGTGGATTGAGACGATGGTGGGGTTGGGCGCGGCTGCGGTTGCGAGGGGCGTTCAGGATGAGGGGGGGGGGGGGGCAGTACCGGCGACGGCCTTCGGTGAGTCAGACGGCCCTATGACGCGCCCGTGCGGGCTTTCGCGGGTAGCCCGCACGGCACGCCCGAATCCCTATATGGTCGATGACGATCGAAGGGCTTCCGGTCGGTTCCATAGCCAGGGATCAACCGCCGGCAGGCTTGGGCGGAATGATTCACCGGAGAGCTGACCGAAGGTTCCAGTTGGGGCGGTCTTACTTGTCTTTTTCGTCCGCTCCGGTTTTCTTTTTCTTGGGGCGGCTTTTTCCAAAAGTCCCCCGATGTATTTTACCGCGCTTTGAGCGTTGGTCACCTTTTCCCATATCAACACCTCCTTTCCATAAAGTTCGCCGGATGGCCGGAGCATACGTCCGGATCTATAAACCAAAAACCCTACATTAGAAAAACCGAATTTTCAAGCATATATCGTATCCGGATCCAATACCAGGGATGCCTTAAAAGATCGAACCGTTGACGGGGCGGCTTTTGGGGCCGTCTCATTTCAGGTCAGCCAGATGGTTATCAAGTGAAGAATTTTTCGGCGTCCTGTCGCCGCATTTCAGCTGAAAAATGTTCGATCCGGCTGACCACATCATTGAATCCTTCGACGCTGTCCTTCAAGTGGGGGCGCAGCGCTGCGTTGAGTGTCGTTTCAGCCCTGTTGAGGTGGTTGCAGAACAGCAGGTAATTGGTTTGCGTGCGGTATGCCGACCTCACCAATTTGGCCATGTCTTCACCTTCGGCCTGCAGCAGATCCCTGTAATGCTGGATCAGTACCGCCAGAAGCTCGCGGTAGGCCCCCAGGGTCTCCGAAGGTAATTTCGCCTGTCTGGCCACCGCCTCCAGATCCGGCGCCGCATTCTCTTCGATAGACACCCGTGCGGCATTCAGGGCCCTCTTGCGGGTGATGAGATAGTTGTCCGCAAAATCCGACCGTCCCTGTTTGTACCTGTTGAACTGGTAGAAAAAATATACGAAGATCACCGGGATCAGTATCATCCACACGCTCAATTTCGGCCTATGGATCACCCGTCCGGCGAGCATATAGGCGAATTGCCGTTCATTGGTTTCGATGATGTGTAATTTGTCGTCGATGGGCGTCAAAACCGGTCATTTCCTCATCTGTCGGTCTGGTTTTCGAAAGGGTTGAAAACGGGTGCGGTCATGCTTACCGTTTTCCTGGCGCGGTTGAATTCAGCCGCCGCTTGGCCATGATCCTCTGGGATCGCCGGACCAAGACGTACTCGAATGAATAGGAGGGTAAACACATGTCTTCAGAGATCATTCGCTACGCAGGCCATTCCTGTTCCGAGAAGTGTGATGAAAACTTCATCAGTTGTGTCGAGCATTCACGGGCAGACTGCCTGGAAGACTTCAAAGACTGTTCGTCTACCTGCAGTCGCTAGCTTTAGATATAACGGCCGGTGAGCATCTGATGCCCCTTCGCACCCAGCGGGGGGCTTGCCACCGGCCTTTCTCTATCGGTCATTCCGAGTTTACCTTCTCCGGCTTCGATCCGGTATCCTTACTCAGGGCGTTTGGCCACTTTAGCGGCCACGCTTTGGTTGAATCGTTCGGCATTGATGATAAAGCGTTGATGGATACCCCGGGTGATACGATCGACACCGTCATCGGCTTCGATGTCAAAGGTCAACTGGCGTCCCTCAACGGCCGTGAGTGTGCCTTTGACCGTTACGGTCAAACCGGGCGGTGTCGCCGCCGTGTGATCCAATTCGACCCGGATGCCGACACTTTGTTCCCGCGGCCAGTCGATGTGCGGGTTGATCGCTTGAATGCAGGCCCATTCGACCAATCCGACCATGAAGCCGGTGGCGAGGACCTTCGGCATTTCTTGAAACGTTGTGGCCTCCGGGAAGAGGAAGGGGACGGTTTTATTCTCTGGAACTGTGTAGGTAAACTCGAAAGTCATTCCGGGCTTCAGGGATGATTCCACTTCTGATCCTCCTGCAACGTGAATGGTGGCGGCACCGGCAGGCTCGAGTATGAGAGGGCGGCACCAGGCCGGCCAACATGCGCCTGTCGATCATGATATGCGTGCCGGACAGAGTCAAGGATTATTCGATACCGGGACTGGCCTCGTTCGGGTCGGCGGTGAAGCGGTCCCGGGTAATGCATGGCAGATTCGGTCGATTACCGCCGCTTCAACATCGCCGACTGTGTGCGGCCCGCCGAATTCGATCGGGCGGATCCGACCGTCGGAATATCCAGCAGTAACGGCATCGTCAAGAAGGCGGGCCGCGCGGATACAGGACTCGTTATGATACCGGCCCCCCAGCCAGTCCAGCATCATGGCCGCCGAAAGGAACATGGCGGTCGGATTGGCCCGGCCGGTGCCGGTGAGATCCGGGGCACTGCCGTGGGCCGGTTGAAACAGGCCGTGGTGGTCACCGATTTCAGCGCAGGGCGCCATGCCCATGCCGCCGATAATTCCCCCGCCGAGATCGGAGAGGATATCGGCGAACATGTTTTCCGAAACCAATACATCGAAATCCCATGGGCGGCGGACCAGATCCAGCGCCATGGCGTCGACGTAGCGATATTCGGTATCTATGTCCGGATAGCCGGCGGCCCTTTCGGTGAAGATCTTGCGAAAAAACGCATAGGCCCTGAAGACATTGGCCTTGTCCACACACGTCACCCGGCCCTTTCCACCCCGCTGTTTGCGTTGGCGGGCGATGGTGAATGCCTGGTCGAAAAGCCGCTCACAGATATCACGGGTGATGACCAGGGTTTCACGGGCCTCACGGTCTTCGATGATTTCGCCCTTTCCCGCGGAAGCGAACAAGCCCTCGGTCGATTCCCGCAACACGATAAAGTCGATCTTTTCGGCCCTGGCATCGGCCAAAGGGCCGGGGACGTTGGGAAACGACTTCACGGGACGGATGCCGGCATAAAGACGAAAAAGGGTCCTCATTTTTAGATGGGGAGAAATTTCGGTCCCGTCCGGGTAACGAATGTGCGGCAGTCCCATGGCGCCAAGAAGGATGGCGTCGGCCTCCCGGGCCTTCTCCAGGTTTTCGGGGCTGATATCGCAACCGAATTCGGAATAGTACTGTGCACCGGCAGGAAGAGTTTCGGTTCGAAGATTGAAACCTCCGGTGGTTTTTCCCAGTGCTACCATAACGTTGAGGCACGCGGTCATAATTTCATCGCCGATGCCGTCGCCGGGAAAAACGGCGATCGAGAATTCTTTTTTGGGTTCCAAGTTCCCTCCTTGGCGGTCGGTTGTCGTACACCCGCATTGACGCAAAGCGGTTCAAACAGGCGGGACTTCGAGGTGCACCGGAAGACCGCTTTCCGACGATTCGTAACACGCATCGACGGCCTTCAGGGTTTTCAGGTAATCGGGTCCGTTGGTCTCGAAGTCCTTACCGGTAATCAGGCCGTCGACGAAATGTCTGAGCGCGTAATAGCAGCTGTCCCCGGCGAATCCCCTGATCGGGTGTTCATAGGCGTGACGGTGAGAATCTCTCCCCAGCGGTTTGATGATGATATCCCCGCAAGAATCCATGATCAGGTGACCGCCCAGTCCGTCGAGACGCATGATCCCGAAAGTGGTGCGGGGATTGCAGGTATAGAGATTGACTCCGGTTTCGTTCTCGTTGTAACGGCTGGCATCCAGTATGGCGGTGGCCCCGTTATCGAAGGTCAACAAAACCTGCCCGCTGTCCTCGCCCTTTATGGCCGGGTTCATCTGCCTGAAATGGGCATAGACTTTCGTTATCTCGCCGAAGAGAAAGCGAAACGTGTCGATAAAGTGAACACCGGTTTCATACATCAGGAGTTTGGGATATTCACGGAAAAACGGCTGCCGGGCCAGGTAGGCATCTTGGCCCCAACCGTCTCCCATCCGCATCTGGAAATAGATGCTCGTCACCTCGCCGATGACATCAGCGGCCAACAACTGTTTGATTTCCCGATACCACGGCTGCCAGCGCCAATTGTCATTGACCATGAGGCGGACGCCGGCGGTTTGCATCTCGGCAACGATTTGCCGGCTTTCCGCATAGGAGGGTGCCAGCGGTTTCTGGCAGATAACGGGGAGGCCTCGGTCAGACGCGAAGCGGCAGATTTCCATGTGGGTCGGGGGAGGGGTGATGATGTCGACGAAATCCGGCTTTTCGCGATCGATCATTTGCCTGTAATCGGTGTAGGACGACGGGATGTCGAATTCCTTCTTCCTCTTGGCGGCCAAACCCGGGTCAAGATCGCAAACGCCGGTCAACTGTACGGCGGGAATCCGGTTCCAGGCATCGAAATGATACCGGCTGAAGTAACCGGCGCCGATACTCACGCCCCTTAAAACCTTTTCATGGTTCATCATCCCTTGATCCTTGCCGTTCTGGGAGTACCGTTACCGCAGATCGGCTTCAATCCTTAACCTTGGGCGGTGTTCCGGGGCCAAGTGTGCGCCTTGAGGATGACCGGTTTGTGGCCGTCATAAATGTGACAACCGGTAGTATTCCAGGATTTCCAGCAGCAATTCGGCCGTTCTGATTCTGTGACGGCGGTGCAGACGGCGCGCCTTTTCCCATTCTCCCTGTTTGAGTGCTTCCAATACCTGCCGATGCTCGCTGTTGGAACGGGTTGGCCGCGGACGTAATCGCAAAGTGATCATGCGGGCGCGATGAGCTTGATCGCTCAGGTTGGCTCCCAAGTCGGCCAACCGCCGGTTTTCACACAGCACCAGCAAGGTTTGGTGATAGGCTGCATCCGCTTTCGCCCATGAGTCAAGGTCGTCGCGGGCCAGGGCGTCCTCCATAGCCTGCAGGTTTTCTTCCAAAAAGGCCCAGTCGATCGATGCGGGATCCATTTCGGCCATCAGGTCGAGAGCGGTGGTTTCCAGACCGGTCAACACCTCGTAGATTTCTTTCATGTCGGCCGGCGAAAGCGGAACCACCCGCATGCCCCGGCGGGGTATCAACTCGATGAGGCCTTCTCTTTCGAGTCGGATGAGGGCTTCGCGCACCGGGGTCCGGCTCATGCCCAGCTCGGTGGCCAATTCCTGCTCAAGGGCCTGGTATCCGGGAGGGAGGTGGTTTTCCAGAATGTTGCGCTTGAGCGTGGTGTAGGCCTGGGCGGCAAATGACATATTCTATGGCCCCCTGTCGGTTTTCGGGTTCTCTAAAGTCGAGTTCACGGGCCCGGCCGGTGCCGGGCCTAATCGTCAAAGAACCAATGCACCGGCGACCTTCCGGCCACCGGTGACCGGAAGGTCGCCAACGAATCACCCAGGAGGCAGCCGAGATAGACGGTTTTCAGATCCGCGCCGCCGAAAGCCAGGCTCGAAATATTCCGCAGGCGGCGGCTGTGGATGGAATCCAGGTGCGGGCGATCCATGGTGCCGGATTGAAAGGCCTTTTCGACCGAGGCCACGTGTTCCGGATCGGCGTCTTCCAGGATTACCTGTTGATTGCCGCCGGGGGTTACATGGATCACTCGGTTGCTGACGATGCTGGTAATCCAGATGCCGCCTTCGACGTCGAACGCCAAACCGTCCGGATACGTGCCCATGCCGAATTCGGTCACGATTTGCTTGTCCTTGAGGGTGCCGTCGGCAAGAACGCGGAAGCGGCTGAGCCGCCTTCCAAAGGTTTCATTCACGTAAAGCCATTCGCCGGTGGCGTCTAACTGGATTTCATTGGTGTAGCCAAGGCCGTCGGCGACAATCCGGTCGCCGCGGCGGTCTTTCAGAACGATGAATCCGTCGGCGACGTCCGGGCGGTAAGCCAGAGCGCGCGGCCGGTGTCGGGTGCTGACAGTCAGCCAAATCCGTTGCTGGTCGTCGATCATCACGAAGTTCGACGGTGGCAACTGGACGCCCTCCACCTCCGTCAATTCGGCTGTGAGGACGCCATTTCTCTGCAGACGGTACAGACCGCCGTCGACCCCGATATTGGCCAGCAGAAAAGAGCCGTCTGGGCACAGGGCGATACCGTTCGGTTTCAACTCGATATCCGATTGTTGGGCAAGGAAAATATCCTTGGACCCGTCCGGTCGGATGCCGGTGACGCCGCCGTTCCAGTCGGCGGTGTAAATGTTTCCCTTGGCCGTGACCAGAACACATTCCGGACGGCGCAGCCCCCCACCGGTGAAACTCAAATCTTCGGGTGTGATGGTGAACGGCGGCACAACAAATGTCTCCTCGGGCAGCGAGCGGAGTTCTTGACAGTGTATACTATAATGTATACGTTAAACATCAATTTTAGCAAGTCAACGGCCGCGGAGTTGCCGCACAGCGATCCAGAAGTCGACGGAGCTTCCCCGAGATGCTGCGCGCGGTTATCCTGTCGGACGGTTGGCCTTTGGTACCTTACTTGTACCCGGAGAGGCGCGTACCTGTGAATCCGCTGCTGGGATGTATTGCCGATGATATCACCGGGGCCACCGATCTGGCCCTCATGCTGGGGCGCAACGGCATGCCCGTCGTCCAGTATATCGGTTTGCCGGAAGAGAAGGGGATGGAACCGGACTCGGCGGCCGTGGTGATCGCCCTCAAAACCCGGACGGCGCCTGTTCGAGAGGCGGTCACCGACAGCATCGCCGCCGCCCGATGGCTGAAGAAGAGAGGTGTCCGCCAGCTGTATTTCAAGTATTGTTCAACCTTCGATTCCACCGATGCCGGCAATATCGGACCGGTGGCGGAAGCGTTGCTTGCGGAAACCGGTGCCGGTGTGGCTCCGGTATGCCCGGCCTTTCCGGCCAACCTTAGGACCGTTTACATGGGCCGTCTGTTCGTCGGCACCCAACTCCTCTCGGAATCGAGCATGCGTCATCACCCACTGACACCCATGACCGATGCCGACCTCGTGCGGGTTCTCGGGCGTCAGCTGCACCGTCCGGAGAGCGTCGCCCTGGTGCCCTTCACGATCGTTGAGCACGGACCGACCGCTGTGCGCCGGAAATTGCATGAACTCGCTATCGAAGGGAAGCGGTTTGCGGTCACCGACGCACTGACGGATGCGCATCTTTTGGCCCTCGCCGAGGCCTGCGACGATCTGCCCTTCCTGACCGGCGGTTCCGGCCTTGCCATGGGACTTCCGGAGAATTTCAGAAAAGCCGGGCAGCTAGAATCCGCCTCAGGGCTTGTCGCCATTGACAGTAAGGCGGGTCCGGCTGCGGTCCTGGCCGGCAGCTGTTCTGCGGCGACCCGGTCACAGGTAGAACGTATGGCTGAAAAATATCCGGCTCTGGCCATCAATCCGCTCGCAGTGTTCCACGGTCGTCAGCACGTCCAAGGCATGCTTGACTGGGCAATGGAAAACAATACCGCCGGGGCCGTGCTGATCTATTCCTCCGCACCGCCGGAGCAAGTGGCCGATGTGCAGGCCGAATTGGGACGACAACTGGCCGGAAACCTGGTGGAGAGATTTCTGGCTGAAGTCGCTGTCGGCCTCAGCCAGAGGGGATTTCGCAAACTGATCGTGGCGGGCGGCGAGACATCGGGTGCTGTCCTGGCTTCCCTGGGCATCCGCAGGCTCCGCATTGGCCCGGCAATCGAACCCGGCGTCCCCTGGACGGCGCGATGGGAAGATCCGGGGTTTCTCTTGGTTCTCAAATCGGGTAATTTCGGTAGTAAAGACTTCTTTTCGAAAGCGCTGGAGATGGTGTCATGAAAGAACGTGAATTCAGAAATCGACTGGTGGATCTCGGCCGATACCTGTCGGAGAGGGGCTACAGCCCCGGCACGTCGGGTAACATCAGCGTCCGTATCGAAGGCGGATATCTGATGACACCCACCAACTCTTCCCTCGGGCGGCTGGATCCCGATCGGCTATCGCACCTCGATGCCGATGGGCGGCATATCGACGGCGATATGCCATCCAAGGAGGTCGTGGTCCACTTGGCCATGTACCGCCTGCGCTCGGCGGCCGGTTCCGTGGTCCACCTGCATTCGCCTCACTGTATGGCGGTCTCCTGCCTCGACGGTCTGGATCCGGATGACGCCCTGCCGCCTCTAACGCCATATTATGTCATGCGTATCGGCCGGTTGCCAGTCGTGCCGTACTTCCGGCCGGGGGACGCCGCCCTGGCGGATGCCGTGGCCCGGCGGGCCGCAGATAGCCATGCCTTGCTTTTCGCCCACCACGGGATGATCGTTTGCGGCCGCGAAATCGGTTCGGCCGTTGCGGCGGCCGAGGAGTTGGAAGAGACGGCACGGCTTTTTCTTCTGTTGAAGGACAAGCCCTTCCGGCAGTTGAGTGCGACCCAAGTGGCCGAAATCGAAGACATCTTTCCCAGGGACATATGATGAGGGCATAAAGGGCATGCGGTGTAGCGGAACCATCTTTTACCGCTGCCGCGAGCCGAATCGGTGAGAATTTCAGGAGGAATAAGATATGTTCGTGGTCACGGTCGAATTCGACGTCAAAAAAAAACATGCCGCCGCTTTCCAAACGGCAGTTCTGAAACAGGCCGACAATTCCCTATTCCGGGAAGCGGACTGTCTGCGATTCGATGTTTGCTTCGATCCGAAGGATAACACCCGGATTTTTCTCTATGAGATTTACAGTGACGAGTCCGCATTTGAGAAGCATATGCAAACAGAGCATTTCCATAATTTCGGCAACAAAGTCAAAGACTGGCTGGTGAGAAAGACCGTTCAAACCTGGGTCGGGCTGGAGCGGAAACCGGGGGAAATATCAGCGTCATCATAAAAATCGGCTCAATCCTTTGTGTAGTAGACGCCTGGTATCCAACTTTTATGTATTTTTAAAGTTTTATTCCCTTTGCGTTCTTCATTGTCCACAAACTTGAAAGTTGTCCAGCCGATACGAACCCGGTCTTCATTTGTTAGTGTCTGGCGCTTGACGGCCCGGTCGTTGACAAACGTTCCGTTCGTGCTTTCCAAGTCCCTGATAACGTAATGACGGCCCCGCGGCCGATCCGGAGCTTCCGCAACCTCTATAACCGCATGTTCCTGGCTGACCACCTTATCGTCTATAACAATATCACTGGCCGGGTCGCGACCGATGCGGATTTCCGGACGGTCCAGGAGATACTTGGCGATGACGACTTCATCATGCAGTTGGAACATGGACGCGGCGTCTTTTTCCTTCACTGGAATCTCAACCTCGCAGGTTTGGATTGGTTGTTAATCCCCATCATTTCCGGCAAACAAGTGCGCGGCCACGCGGGGACGCAACCGTCGGAGGGCGGCCATTGCCTTTGAACCGAGATGGTCGAAATTGAACCCCGCAGTTTGCGACAACCAACCATAGAATACCCTATTTGCGGGGGCTGATCAATCGGGTTCGGCCAGGGTCCTATTCCGAGGCGTCTGCTGGGACCACCTGTGCTCAGAAGTCGAATTGGCCCGTCGCCCGCTTTTCGAGGGGCAGCAGACTGCCGTAAATAAAATCGTTTACCGGTGTCGCCACCCCGGTTTCGCGGCCGAGACGTGCCACCGCTCCATTCCAGGCGTCCAGTTCCGATGGTCGACCGGCGGCGATATCCCGCTGTAATGATGCGGTGCCGCTGGCAGGGAGGCTGTCGAGGAAAGCCATGGTATCCGCGACGATATTCTCGCGCAAGCGGATGCCGCGGGCCGAGGCCAGTCGGTGAATTTCCTCCATGGCCGCTGTTATCATATCGCGAGGTTGAGGCAGGTCGCGCAGTACACCGAGCGGGGCCCGACTGACGGCCCCCACGCCCCCCCAGGACACGACAAAAAGAAATTTGGACCAAAGGGCGGCATGGATGTCCGACGGAATCTCAGAGGCTATTCCGGCTTCTGAAAAGATGGCCTGCAGTTCTTCTACCCGCGGGGTGCGTCGGTTGTCCGTTTCTCCGATGGCTATGTAGGGGACGGCGCCAAGGTGGCTCACGTGGGCGGGGCCGACCCGTTTGGCGATGATTTTTGCGAGGCCGATGACCACATGGTTATCGCCGAAGAAGTGAGACAGCGTTTTGGGTGCATCCACACCATTAAGGAGGGGCACCAGCATGGTTTCCGGCCCGACAAGCGGTGCCATGGCCGGCAAGGCGTCATCCAACTGCCAGGTTTTGACGGTTACCAAAACAAGATCGACCGGGCCGATATCCTTCGGCGTATCCGTGGCGGCAATTTTCGATACGTTAAAGTCGCCATCCACGCTTTCGACGCGCAGGCCGTGCGAGCGCAAGGCCTGCAGGTTGCGACCGCGGGCGACGAAGTTCATCTGCTGCTTCGACAGCGCCAGGCGGCCGCCGAAGAAACCCCCGACGGCACCGGTTCCGAATACGGCGATCTTCATTGTTTCGTCTCCGTGGCATGGGCGACGGTGATCTGGTCATTCAATGTCCAGTAGTCGTAAAGGTAGCCGATACCCGCTAGACCGGCGGTCACCAGATAGAGCAGTCCGGTCAGCCACTTGCCCATGTACATGCGATGAATGCCGAGCAGCCCCAGAAAGGTCAAAAGCACCCACGCCAGGTTGTAGTCTATGTCACCGGGTATAAAACGCAAGGCCGCACTTCGGTTCATGGAAGGGATTAGAAAAAGGTCGATCAGCCAGCCGATTCCGAAGAGGCCGAGGGTGAAAAACCAAATGGTGCCTGAAACCGGTTTGCCGTAATAAAAGCGGTGTGATCCGGTGAAGCCGAAGATCCAGAGTAGATATCCGATGGCGGCACTGTGGGTAGGGATTGGCATGGCTATTCATCCTTATCTTCTGTTGTAAACAATCGGGGCCGGAAGACCGTATCAGGGTTGGGTGGCTGCAGCAGCGAAATTCTTCAGCGCTCCGGCGACCTTCTGCAGGACTTCCTGGCAGCCGGTGATGGCGTGCCGCCCGGCGAGGTAAGCCGGATCATTGTAACTCAGCCAAACCCGGCCCTGGTCATCTTCCCATACCAATGCCTTCTGAGGCAGGTCGATGGCGACGCTTCGGCTGCAGCCCATCAACGGTGTGCCCACTTTGGGATTGCCGAATATAACGAGTTCGGTCGGCAGCATGGTGCTCCCGATCTTCTTGGCGCCTTCGGCGTGATCGATGCGGTTGAAAACGGTCATGCCTTTCGACTCAAGCGCCTGCACGAGTCTGTCTGTGGTGTCTTTGACGCCGTGGGAACTTTTTACGGATACAATACCGTTATCGGCGAACGACGCCGTTGCCAGCGCCAGGATCAGGGCCAGCGATGTCACTGTGCGTATCATCGTTCAATCTCCTCTCCTGCCATTTTTTAAATGCCCCTGTTTCCGCTGGGCGGTGAACGCAGCGGTCCAAATCTCCATAATCTGGAGAGGCATCCCATTTGTGGGTTAATAACCTCCGTTTCTCCTGATCGGATCATAATCCGTCCGTGCCGCCGGCACCGTTTTCCGGTGCCGCAAAACGGTCATCAGATACCGTTTGGGGTGCCAATTGGCTGGTCTGCTCGAGCCAGCCCAGACGCTCGGCCGGCTGATGATCGAAGGCCGGGACATAAGGTTTGATGTCGAGCAGCGGCGTGCCGTCGAGAATATCGATATTTTCGACTGAAAGAATATGGTCCTCAATCTTCAGCAGCCTGACCACTGACAGACCGATAGGGTTCGGTCGCCGTGGTGCACGGGTGGCGAACACGCCATGGGGGCGTGAGTCCAGAAACGGGGTCACGATCAGATCCGAGCCTTCGGCAGCGTGGAAATGATAGAGCAATATGATGTTCGAGAATCCGTCCAGGTCCTTCAAACCCGGGGCATACTCGGGCAAAACGATTACCGTCCCGCGGATGCCCCGGGCCCCCGACGGCTGGATGGGCATCCCCTTGACGTGTGTGAATGGGCTGTGGACGCGACCGATCGGCCGATAGCGAAACAGAGGGGTGTTTTTTTCCATTGACATCCTCGATCGGAATTAGCGGCGATGGGTTGAAGTCAGCTGATGTATAGACAACCATAATGCAGAAAACAAGGAGGAACAACCGGCTGGATGGGCTGTTTTCAAACCGGGCGTGTAGCGCCCGGTGACAACCGCAACGATTGACGTCTCGACGTGCTTTTATTTTTCCGGCCTGTGGCCGGAAATCCATGCCACCCTCTTCGCGGGTGGTCATTGACTCTCGATCAGCGCATATCATCGCTCAAACATCAGCCTATCCGGAGGCCATTGAATTCATGATAGAATTCTGCGGCGGACACCGCGCAGGGGGAAATAGGCCATATGTTGACGTAAACTATTTGGACGAGGGCATATCCTCCAAGTAGCGCAGACGGGCCTCGAGTTCGGGATGGGAAGAGAAAATAGCGAAAGCCGGTGGTGTCGGACTGTTCTGGGAAAGACCGACGAGGATGTTCCGGAAAGGCTGCGTCCCCCATCCCTTTTGGATAAGGTAAGCACCGGCGGCATGGTCGGCTTCCCTCTCGAACTTGCGTGAGTAACCGGATTCGATGAGCAGGGCGGGCAGAGATCCGGCCAGGAAGGAGATCGACGCGGCATCGCCCACCAGGGTTGATATCAAAATGAAGGCACCGGCGTTCTGGAAAAGGATGCGCAATCCATGCTTCAATTCAGCATGAGCAATTTCGTGCACCATGACGGCAATCACTTCTCGATCGTTGTCGGCCAGAGCCACGAGTTCGTCGGTTATCAATACCAGACCGGAAGGCAGGGAGAAGGCATTCGGGCCGATCCGTTTGCCTTTGCGGAATTCGAGTCGAAATCGGCTTGGGGTGGACTTAGAGGCGGTAATTTGCTGGAACAGAGCCAGCAATTCGGTTGCGCGACCCGGTTCCAGTTCAGAGGGGCCGAGAAACTGCGTGTCCAGCATTTCCAGTGTCTGGCGGCTCAGCTTCTCGGTGAGGTCGGCTGGAACCGCATCGGATGCTTTGCGGGCCAGAAACGGGATTCCCCAAGCAGTGAAACCCCAGATGAGCAGAGCCAGCCCGAGCAGGCATGCCAGTGCCATTTTCCAGCGGGATTCCAAGAAATCGATCGCACGCGTTCCCCGGCCGGCGCCCGCTTGCGTTTCTATTGCCCTCAGGGACTTCAGATCTTTCGTTTCGCAGCGGGCACCATCCGGCAAAATTATGGCTCGACGCGTTTGGCCCAGTGGTGGGCTGAAGGCGCAGGTCCTTACAGGGACACAGATGTCCGGAGGGCCACCGTCTCTGCCTTGGATTCTGATCCGGTCCTCATCTCTCGCGATCTTTACGCGATGCGGCCGGGCGCTTTTGCCGTCGAAATAGGTTCCTTCGAATTCATGCATGGTGTCACAGACCGATATCGATGTCAAAAAATCCCGTGGCGACCTCACCGATGGCGCTTTCAGCGGACTGCTCGGAGGCGGTGAATGCATCCAGGCTCCTGTCGCTGATCATGGTCAGGCAGCTGAGCACATATCGGGCCCGACGCACTTTAGCCCAGGGGATGAGGAATCCGAAGGAGAGGATGATAGCGGCGATGTTGGTGAGGCGCAGGAACAGCAGGCGGCTGGCTTTGAGCCGGCAGTCGAAACGCAGCCCTTCGAGCCCCGAATGTTCCCAACAATAATTGGTCAGCCGGGCGTATAGGAACTGTTGCATAAAAGTGAACACCACCGACACCACCAAAAAGCCAACGGCCGGTAAAAGCATGAAGACCATCTGGGTGTTTTCGAATGGCAGGCCCAGGTTCTTCTGCTGTGAAAGAAAAGCATAGCCAGCACCGGCAATCAGAATAGCAAAGGCGATCAGAATCAGTCCGGCCGATGAATACGCCCGGTAGAAAGGTCCTGCCAGGCCAGTGAATACATTGAGTGACCGACCGAACGAAAAATTCTCAAAAAAGTATTTCTTGCGACGAAACATCCAGTAAGGGACAATTAAACCGAGTGTCAGGGGGATGAGCGCCGGAACCAGCAGATATATTTTGTAACACTCCTTGACCGTGCCGCGGAAGTGGAAGCGGATGTTGCGGTAGGCGGAGTTGTAGGCATTGAACCTTAGCGATTTGTACACCAGAAAAGGAAAAATTCCGTAGAAAGCGACGATCACAATAGCGCTGTAGAACGGCCAGATCGTCTCAACCGCCAGGTACATCAACAATCCGGTGCCGATGATCAGGTTGCCCCTTAAAACATACCAGGGGTCGGCCCGATAATCCAGGGGGTATCCGGCCAGCAGCGTATGGGCGTAAAAATAGCGGCGCGTCCTCACCTTTGCCCAGGCCGCGTAAATACCCAGGGTCACTACGGTCAAAAATAAATTGACGATCCAGATGCGAAAATATTCACCGGACTTACCGGAGAACGCCATGTTGAAACTCTGGCGGGGGGTGTGGATCACCTCTGTATGCCCTTTGTCATCCGGCGCGTGGGCGGCGTCGCCGCCGGATCCCATGATCGTATGCTCCACTTGTCTGATACCGTCATCTTGTAAATAGGATAGAATGACGCTCCAAGACCGACAATTATACCACAGGTCGTCCACCGATGAGTACCGTTTATGGGGGCCGTGCCATATCCGGTGCCGCTGTTAGGGTCCCGGGTGAAATCCGATGGAACATGAAGGAGGGCTTTGCCCCGACGTCAACCGGCCGATCGCTCTGATCCCCATTTTTGCATGTGACTGAAAAAAGAGGTATAGTCCAGAGCCAGGACGATCGAGAGCCCGACGGCCTGTTCGGAGATGGCCACTGAATGTCGCCTTACAAAACATAAAGCAGCAATCACGACGTCAAGCGATGGAGGTAACCGGTATGGCAGCCAAAAACGAATTGCGCCCTGAGGATCTGCGGTGTGCGTGTGATCCAAAGATTTTTAAATTCAAGGATACATCGGAGATCGAACCACTGGACGAAGTCATCGGACAGCAGCGTGCTGTTCAGGCCATCCGATTCGGATTGGCCATGAAGAGCTCCGGATACAATATCTATGTCACCGGACAGGAGGGCACCGGCAAGACGACGATCGTCAACGACATCGTTCAGGCGCAGGCCGATGACCTGGAAACCCCTGGGGACTGGTGTATGGTCAACAACTTCAAGGACGAATACCGCCCTAAAGCCTTTATGCTTCCGGCCGGAAATGCTTTCAAGTTCAGCAGGCGCATGGCCCGCTTCATTGAAGATCTAAAGCTCCGCCTGCCGAAAGAATTCGAGGGCAAGTCCTACCAGGACAAACTGACCGAAATCAAAAATCGCGTGTCCGCTCAGAAACAGGAGCATTTCGAACGACTCAATCAGGCCGCCAAAGGCAAGAATTTGATCATTCATCGATCGACCACGGGGTATCAAACCATTCCGGCCGATGGGGAAAACCCGATGCCGCCCGAGGAGTTCGCCAAACTGCCCAAGGAGAAACAGAAGAACATCGAGGCCGACGCCAAGGAGCTTCAAACAAAGATAACCAACACGCTCAGAGAAGTCGGCAAGATCAACCATTCCGGCCAGAAAGAGATCGAAAAGCTCATGGCCGAGGTCACCCTCTTTGTTGTGAAGGGCCGGCTCGACCTGATCCGGGAGGACTATTCTGACTTTAGCGAGGTGCTTGAGTATTTTGAAGATGTTCAAGCACACATCGTCGATAATGTGGAAGACTTTCTCAAACCGGTTGAAGCGGGCGCACCGGATGGTGAAATGCCGCTGCGCCCGCCCGCTCGGCCGGACTTCATGCAGTACCAGATCAACGTTCTGGTCGACCGTAAATCGCTCAAAGGGGCACCGGTCGTTTTTGAAACCAATCCGACGTACATGAACGTATTCGGCCAAATCGAAAAACGGGCTTTCATGGGGGCGATCACCACGGATTTTACAATGGTACAAGCCGGTTCGCTGTTGCAGGCCAATGGCGGGTTTCTCATTATGGAAATTGAATCGGTACTGATGAACCCGATGGTATGGGACGCCTTGAAAAGGGCACTGCAGAACAAGCAACTGTCTATCGAAGACCCGCCTACCGCAATCGGTTACAGTTCCGGAACGCTCAGGCCGCAGCCGATTCCTCTGGAAGTCAAGGTTATACTGCTGGGTAACTACCAGACGTTTCAGATGCTTCAGAATTTCGACTCGAAATTCAACAAGATCTTCAATGTGCGTGCCGATTTCGATTATGAAACCGAAAGGTCACCGGAGACGATGCAGCAGTATGCGCGTTTTATCGCCCGGGTATGCACCGAGGAAAAATTAAAGCCCTTTGCGCCCGAAGCCGTGGCCGCCATCGTCGAGTACGGTGAAAAGTTCATTGCCAGTAAAAAGAAGTTGTCTCTGCGTTTCGGACAGATCGTAAACATTATCAAAGAGGCCGATCATTGGGCCGGTCAGGATGGCAAACCCGCGGTTGTGACCGAGGCCCACATCGTCAAGGCATTTAACGAACACCGGTTTCGCTACAATCTCTATGAAGAGAAGGTGCAGGAGTCTTATGTTGATGACACCATTATGATCGACGTGAGCGGTGAGGTTGCCGGTCAGGTCAATGCTCTGGCCGTATATCAGATGGGCGATTTCTTCTTCGGGCGCCCCTCGCGGATCACGGCCGAAACGTTTATGGGCAAAAACGGCGTGATAAATATCGAGCGCGAGGCCCGGCTCAGCGGCAGCACCCATGACAAGGGCGTGCTGATCCTGTCGGGGTACCTTGGGCGTACATTTGCCCAGAAATTTCCTCTCAACCTATCAATCAGCATCACTTTCGAGCAAAATTACGGTGGCATTGACGGCGACAGCGCATCATCGACGGAACTGTACGCCATACTGTCCAGCCTGTCTGGAATGCCCATTCGCCAGGGCATCGCGGTAACAGGGTCCGTCAACCAGAAGGGCCGGGTGCAGGCCATCGGCGGCGTCAATTATAAAATTGAGGGTTTCTTTGATGTCTGTGAGGCCAAGGGTTTGAACGGAAAACAAGGTGTCATCATACCACAAGCCAACGTCCAAAATCTGATGTTGAAGCGAGAGGTTATCGCCGCGGTTCAACGCGGGCAGTTTCACATTTACCGGGTTGCTTCCATAGAGGAGGGGATCGAAGTGCTGACCGGCGTGCCAGCCGGGGTGCCGGACGATAAAGGCCTGTATCCGGACGGTACCGTATACGGTGCTGTCCAAAAGAAGCTAAACGTATATATAGAGCAGGCCTATAGGCTCAGGAAGAAATACGAGGAGATCGATTGACGCATAATATGTAAAAAGCAGGATTTGATCCTTCACATATAATTGGAAGAGCAGATCTCTTTATACAATTCGATTAACCAGAGTGTTGAAAAACATCATAATCGCTTGCAAGAAAAGGCAAAATCCGATGAAAAAGAGGAGTTTATGTGTGATAAATGAGCATTTTGAGGAGGATTTTAACGCCGTATTGTTAAGCGCAATATTTTTTTATTAGCCTGTTAATTGTCAACCGTGAAATTGGTGCAGAGGTGTAATCTGAAGGTTTTAGGTTTGAAGTAATTTTTGGATTACCATACGAAATACCTAAGAAATTTCAGTTTCATCTTCATAGCAGGGGTCGTTACTTCTCGTTTTTCCATCCCCCTAATAAGAAATACACACTTCAAAGAATGCCGCTTTGTTTAAGGCTCCCAAACGGTATTTACACACTTTAATATTTAAATGTTATTGTCTCGGTGGGCCCCACTCTTTTAAGCGAATCGATCCGATGATAGGTGCTGGACCATATCACTATGAAAAAATGCGAAACTGTTCAAAGCGTTTGAGGTTTCTTGCATAGAATATACAATGCTTGAGCTACCTCATGGCATCGACTATTTTTTACAAGAACATAATCAAAAAACTTAAGAGGAAACAATACTATAAGAGGTATCAGTCGTAATAGATCATTTATCAATCTATTTTTTGAGAAAGAAAGTAGCTCAAACCAATCTGCACACAATGTAGTAATTGTTGATCCAGGACCAATTCTTACGCCTATTTCAAATATATCAAACTGAGAAAATAATAATTTTAGTCCTTCACGGGTAAACCGATTAAAATCATTCGGATAAGCATGAAAATGGAGCATAAAGGGCACAACCGAGTATACGTAACCACCAGGTTTTACAACACGATGCATTTCTCGTACTGCTACTTCGGGGCTTTCTAGATGCTCTAAGAGTGCAATATTCTTCACTAGAGAAAAGGTATTATCTTCAAATGGTATATTCTCTGCAGATCCAACCACATCAACATTATTAAAGGGAGCAATATCCAAATTGACCTGGCAGGGGTCACCTCCTACAATGCCAGATCCTATATTTAGAGATAAATTTTGTCCACTTGCTTTAATGATATCTTCTGTTTTTTTAGGGAGAGGTAGTGATAAGCTACTACCAATAACGTTTTTTACTATACTTATACCTTTACTGTACAAGGACGATTTAAATTCTCGCTGCATACGAAAGGATTGATCAATACTTTTTGAAAATTTTGATATATCGTTTTCATTAATCAGGAGCGGCACATTCTCAGCCGTTTTAAATATATGATTATTTTCTACGCAAATGTATTTTTGAGAATTCTTCCTTAACTTGCTTCGGCAAACAGGGCATACTAAATATTTCTCAAAATTAATCAGTGCCATTTATACCTTTTCTATTCGTTAACATTTTCTTGAACAAATATTTGTAATCACATGTGATCTGGCGAGCTATTAAAAGTTGGACAGCTTTGATAAAAAACACGAAAATTTTTTAGTAATAACAGAATCTACAAAATTGATATCTATTCAAAAAATGTTTTCCATCTTGAATACAGGAAACAACGATTCTTGTTAGGGACGGAGGGGACCAGTATTCGAAATATCTAAAAATTTAATTTTCTTGCACACATTTTTCTTTAATTGTGATGATTATACCGAAAACACGCATCATTCACAATGATAATTATCAAGGGTGCAATTCAGGTTAAATTGGAAAGAATTTAATATTACATGCAAATTCGGCATCGGTCTCGTTGAAAAGAGTTTAAATTCCTGACTTAAAATACCAGTATCCAGACTGAGGACTAAATCGGTGCAAATGCTGGCATTATCAAATTTTGCTAAAGTGATACTGCGTGGTATTGACATTACAGTTTTTATTGGATTATAGATTTCGGGGGGGAATCCAAATCAATACCGACCCAATATTGATTTTGATGCTAATCAGAAGTTGTGCCATATTAATTAAGCTTCCTGAATCCCAAACTTCTCTCATCCACCTCCAGCGCCATCTGTAGATCCCCTTTCTTCTCAATTAAAATCCTTAATATCTATAAATCGGCTACAGCCATTGGATTGGACGATAATCTCAGAATTAAAAGAAAGTGATATCGAAACATCATCAATAGCTTTGAAAACCTGAAACCATGGAAAGGAGGAATTTTATGGCTTAGTCTGGAATTTTATCGATGAATATCATTTTTTGTTTTCGAAATAATTTACGCCGATAGTTATGCAGCTGAGGATCACGCACAATCCAAAAGGGAATCACAATAAAATACAAATTGTTACAACTGTGGCTCACAATGTGTCTTTTAGTTGCAGGTATTTCAAATCAAATATATTCGTTTTCTAGCTAATAAGATAATATTCTTTGAAAGATGCTTTTGCTCATAGAGTAAAGGAGGCTAGACATGTTAAAAAAATCGATCATTTTCATTATGCTATTATGTGCGATGACTTCTTCGAGTCTTGCTGTGACATTTACAGAGCAGGATGCCCTTGGGGAATGGTATCTATACGAGCTGGATGTAAGTCCAGACCTGGGTCCATTCTGGCTTTATGCTAATGCGACCGTCACCAGTACCACTGATATTGCTGGAATCATCAGTCTCCCGGATGGAAGTTCCCAAATAATAGAAAGCGGGATAGTATCGATTTCGCCTGATGGTTCTTTGACCGCTTCTTTTACAACAGACACCGGGTTAACTGGAACTGTCGTTGATGGTTTGCAGGATCAAAACAAATCAATATACAGTTATGTATCTGCAGACACACAAAATGCACTTGGCCTCGCAGTTGGCATCAAAGCCGGCGGGCAATACCAACCATACGATATGGCTGGAGAATGGAGATTTTTTGGGATAAGTGCCGACCCCACTTTTCCCGGTCTGTATTGGATCGAAGGAGAGGGCTCGGTGGATGCCTCAGGCAACATCACTTCGGGGATATATAGGGGACCCGATGGTACAGCTATCAATACAACCAATGGGTTATTGTCCGTTGCACCAAATGGAAAATTAACAGGCTCAATAGTGCTTGATAACGGTTTAAGTTTGCAAATTAACGATGGTATGCTTGATGTGCTCAAAACCTTTGTTAGCTTTGTGAATTTGGACAGTAATGGCGGTTTGGGCTTTAACATCGGGTTTAAGAAAGGCGCTAGTTACCTGACTTCCGATCTAAAAGGGGATTGGAAATTTTATAATTTTCAAATTGATACAGTAAACGGAGTTGCATACTGGGTTTACGGAATTGGGAATGTCGATAGTAACGGCACCCTTACAGGAAGTTATATTGGGCCGGATTCTTCGGCCTTTTCGATTTCGAATGGTCAGGTTTCTATAGATAGCAGTGGGGAACTTTCCGGGTCTTTTGCGATAGAAGGGGTAGCCAACATAAACGTTCAAAGCGGTTTTATGGACCAAAATAAAACTATCATCGCCTTTGCCAGCATATCTGATACGGGGCTATTAGACCTTGGCATTGGATTTAGAACCAGCGCGGTCCCTTTTCCTTCGGTTACTACCGGCGATCTCAATGGGGATGGCCTCGATGACTTAGCAGGACTTACGGCTTCTGGTCAAATCTGGTATTCAACAAACTTAACCAACATTGACAATATCCCCGGCGAGCTTTCGAGCATCGTGACTGGCGATTTTAACGATGACGGCAACGACGATATCGCCGGTGTCAACTCTAACGGGAAGGTTTGGTATACCACAGATCTCAACTCATGGACCAATATACCCGGTACGGTTGCAGCGATTGTCAGCGGTGATTTGGATGGTGATGGCGATGACGATATCGCCGGGATTAATCCCTCCGGGGCCATTTCCAAGATTTTTTACACGACCGATCTGTCCACCTGGACGCCGATTCCGGGATTGATCACATCTATCACGACCGGCGATTTGGATGGTGACGGAGATGCCGATATTGTTGGTATTAATCCCGATGGGGTGATTTCCAAGATTTTTTACACGACCGACCTGACCACCTGGACGCCGATACCAGGATTGATCACCTCTATTGTGGCCGGCGATTTTGACGGCAATGGAACCGACGATATCGCCGGTATTAATCCCAACGGTATCGTTTCCAAAATCTTCTACACGACCGATCTCACAAATTGGACGCCGATTCCCGGATTGATCACCTCTATTGTGGCCGGCGATTTTGACGGCAATGGAACCGACGATATTGCCGGTATAAACCCAGGTGGTGTGTCAGCTAAAATATTTTACACAACTGACCTGTCGACTTGGACGTCGATTCCAGGCGTACTTAACCAGATCACGACTGGTGATTTGGATAACGATGGCCAGGATGATTTGGCTGGTGTCAACACGACCAGCAATACAACCTGGTACACCACCGACCTCGCGACCTGGACAAATATCCCCCGCACGCGTCTCCGTGCTGTACATGCTTCTCCCGATGCACCGAATGTGGATATATTAGTAGATAACACAGTCGTTCTTGCGGATGTCGCTTTCAAAGAGTTTTTAGATTACACGGCTGTGCAGCCAGGCGAACGAAATATAAAGGTCAACGTTACCGGCACTTCAACCAGTGTGATCGACGTCACACCGACACTATCCGTAGGGACAGACTATACTGTAATTGCCGTAAATTTTGTCGCAAGTATCGAACCGCTTCTACTCACTGACGATAACACAAGTCCTACGCTGGGCAATGCAAGAGTCCGAGTTGTGCATGCCTCACCGGATGCGCCAAATGTGGATGTTCTGGTCGATGATGTCGTCGTTTTGACAAATGTGGCCTTCAAACAGTTCTCGGATTATCTTGAGGTGCCTGCCGGAGCCAGAAACTTCAAAGTAAATGCGACAGGTACATCGACAACGGTTATCGATGTGACCCCGACATTGACTGATGGAAGTGTTTACACGGTCGTGGCAGTGAATGACCTGGCGAACATCGAACCACTGCTGTTGTCGGATAGATAAGCCCGACAAACTAAAAAGCAGTAAAAGAGTAGTTAAAGGCAGGGCCGTTATCGGCCCTGCTTAATTGTGGTGAATCCTCAGAACAGCTTGCCACAGGCGAAAATATCGGAAACCGGTCTTTGTCTGATGATACGATCCAGCAATCTCAATCAAATAGGCTTGTTGATAGCTCAGGGGACATAGCAGTAAGTTTTATTTCAATCAAACGGCTGATAAGTTGGAGGTGGCGCAGTTTTTACATATGCATAAAATTTAGATTAATTGGTCATGACACTCAGGACAGTCGTCTGGCAACAGCGGTTTGGTCTTCCACGTGTTCTTGATTAGCTGCCGTGCATCGGGTTTTTCAGGGTCAAAGAGTCCAGGACCTGAATCGTTTACCACGTAAAGCTTTGCGTTTGGGTAAACGAACCTGATCAACATGGTCGCAATAAAAGTACCATGTCCACCAGCACTACAACCGGTTATCAGAACTTTTTCAGGGTACGGAGACAGTTCCTCCTTTAAAGTTACCGCCGCAGAAATGCTCCTGAATCCCCAATGCCAATGATCGGTCTGGCCGTCTTCGTCATAGCCTGCATCATTATCTCCCATGTGAATGGATCCGTCACAATAAGGGACCCAGATTACATTCCAGCCGGCCGCGGATTATTCGGCGAATTTGATGTAAGATCATCATCGCTGGTGACAATGTTATACGGTTTGCTTTCACATTCATTCATCCCAGGCCAGCAAGCGCCACCTCCCCCCATCATAAAAATGACATTAGAATTATCTTGTTCCTCGCGAGCGGTTATGAAAAATTCAGCTTCATGAATACATTTACAATCGGTCTTGTCATAGTAATAAATATCCCATTCGGGATCATCTGGGTTGGGGAACCGTTGCTTGTAATTAATCCCCATATATTTATCAATATTCAATGCTTTTAGAGCCGCAATTAGCTCACTTTCTTCAGGTTCTGATCGACCGTCGCCGCCACTACATCCTACTTTTGCTAAGGAAAATATTAAAATAGATAGTACAATATATATCGAAAATCTCATGCTATGCTCAACTTGTATTTATAGGAAGTGAATGGATTGGTTATAATAAACGGCAAAATCTGTTCATCCTATAAAACGCGAAACTGATATTATCTCTTTTTCGAGTTTCGACCGACAATAAAAATTGAAAAGCGTAGAACCAAATACCTGACGCCCAAGAAGTAGATAGCGGTCTGCCGAGCAATATTTAAAGAAACTCTTGTAGCAAATTATTACACCATTAAAATACTATATAAATCAATTTGATATATTATTTAATAGAGAATAGTAATGCGATTGAAATGTGAATAAAAGTAGCTAATAATATGGTTTGGATTTCTTAATACCTTAACATTAGAATGGCTTCCATGAAAAAAAATAGACTATGTCAGCTAATTACAGATTTATTGAAATAAGCTCCATCAAAATGTCAGTCCATGCGGTAAAAACTGCTGGCCATTCCCGTAACTATTCAAAATACCATTGAAAATGTATATACATCCTGGCTAGTTCAACCAAATCAACGGTGTGAAAGATCAAAGGCCCATAGCAATAACCACACGGTTTTAGAAATCGTTTGGTATGGAATGGCTATCCCCTCATTCTCTCACCAATGGAAAAGGGAAAGCATTGCATTGGTAATCTTCACCCTTATGATCTTTACATAGCCGAAGACTTATCGTCGCAGGGTTCATTATCGCCAGCGTGAGCTTTTGATCTGTCGGATATACCGATACTTAATATTTATGTTTTTCAGGCATTAATAGTTCCCCGTACTGCTTTCCCTCCATTATGGAATAATCCCTATACCGATTCATTGAGTCCTTTGCCGCACTCAGGCAAGCGGAGAGGGCGGTGGTGGAAGTTCTCCCTTCTCGTAGGCCTCCCGAACCTTTTTTACCGGTATGCGGGTTTCACAAGGTACGCCAACTTGGCAGAGACCGCAGCCGTAACCTTCATATTTATATGTTTTTTTGACATACTCACTGGAAGCTATCAGGTGCTGGCGGCAGGCTTCCTTGTCGTGACCGGCAGTAGTAAGTGCTCGAACCGGGCAGCGGTCAATGCATATGCCGCAGGATCCGTCCACAAAGAAAGAACACCAGGCGCGGTGGTTGTTATAGAACCTGATCGAAGGCTCCATCTGTATCTTCGCCACCACAGACCCGGCTCTCATGGCCTTGCCTTTAGGGGTGATCAGTCCGTCGCAAAGCCCAAACGTACCCAGGCCTGCAGCATGAGCTGCGTGGCGTTCTGACCAGGATGAAGCATATCCGTAATTCTTAGATTTCACCCAAGCCCAATTGGGCGCCAGCATAGGCGCCACTGCGGGATAGCCTTTATCGGTCAACGTTCTGGCAACATGCGCTCTGAGACCGGCATTGCATCTTTCACCTTCAATGCGTACCCTGGCCCAGTCCTCGGCGGGAAATTTTCTTGCTTTGCGGTTCATATCCCGCACGGCTTTACGCTGCGGCAAAACCCAGGAGATGACCGTGAGATCTCTCGGAGTGGCCTTGCTTCCAGGGTGATATTGATTAAAGATCTCCAATGGTGTCCAGTGAAAAGGACCAATATACTCCTTGTATTCTTGAAAGAGGGGATCAGCCCCTGAGGCAAACCCTACCAAAACCTCATCCCAAGCCGGGGCACTGTCTTTGTTTTGCAGATTGTTAAGGGGGGATTTGGTTAAAAAACGTTCCACTAAGCCGGTGATCCAAGCGGCTGGGTCTTCTTTTTTTGGCATGAGCATCCTCCTATTTCCCAGCAGATACTAACTCGTTATGGAGATTGGGAAAACTAGCCGGATATCTTAAAATCATCCAGACTGTATGTATTTTTTACAAACTGCCCTCTCTGTTCTATGGTTTTATTTGCCTCAAAGAAATTTACGCATGGGTGTACGGATTGAGACGCAGCGGAGGGTCACGCCCATAGATCAGTGCTCAGATATTTTAGGCCGGAATCGCAGATCATAACGACAACGGTCATCCCCGCGAATCGGCCGGTGAGCAGCGCCATTGCCGCCGCGACATTGGCACCGGAGGAAAACCCTGCAAATATGCCTTCTTCCCGGGCCAGACGACGTGCGGTTTCGACGGCCTGCTGGTCCGATACCTGAAGATAACCATCAACGTGCTCCGATTTCAGAAGGGGCAGGCCGGGCATGGCATAACCGCCGCCCTGGATGCGGTGATTCGGCCGTGTGAGCCGCTGACCGGCCAGCACGGCCGCGCCTTCGGGTTCGACGATGAAGCAGCCGATTTCCGGGCGATATGTCTTGAAGGCCGCTGCGCAACCGGCAAACGTACCGCCAGTGCCGACAAAATCACAGAAGGCGTCGATGCTGCCGCCGCTTTGCCGGATGATTTCGGGCCCGGTATGCAGGTAATGCGCGCGGAAATTTCCTTGCAGTCGAAACTGATCCGCCCGGAAGGCCTGTCGTTCTTCCACAATTCTGCGGGTTTTCTGTTCCACCAACGCCAAGTCGCTGCCGGATACCTGCCCGGGAGAGGATTCCGGCAATTGATCCACCAGGACGACCTCCGCACCGAGGGCCGACATCATGCGGGCTCTCTCGGAGGAGTTGCCCCGGGACATAACCGCGACAAAGGGGTAACCTCGAATTCCGCAAACGATGGCCAGGCCGGTGCCGGTGTTGCCACTGGTGAGTTCGACCACGGTTTGACCCGGTTCCAAGGCCCCTGCCGCCTCGGCATCGTCGATTATCTGGCGGGCGATGCGGTCTTTTTTCGAAAAACCGGGATTCAGGTATTCCAGCTTCGCGAGTATCCGTCCCCGTAACCCGTGGGTCAGCCGGGCAAGATTGACAAGCGGGGTGCGGCCTATCGCCTCGGTGGCTGATGACAGCACCCCTCCCGTGGGAAGTTGTGTCGACGCCGTTTTCTCCGGGTGGACCTGTCTGCTCATTTTCGATCAACTCTATTTGACGTGATGGTTTGGAATCCGGAGATCTTCTGCTTCACCTTTTTACTCTGACACTTGGGGCAGCGGTACTTTTTCTTTTCATACTCGGCGAGTTTCAGGACCGACGGAAATGACGGTTTACACTTTTCAGGGACAAAATCGTAAGTCGGCATTTCTGCCCCTTTGGTCACTGTCGTTTATCGTTTCGATATCCGGAAAATAAAATGACGAAGGCTGGTCGTCAAGCCTAATCCATGCATGGGGGCCTCATGCAAACAGAGTCAAACCCGGTAGGTCATCCAGTCACCGGTGGCGGAATCGGTGTAGTGGATTTCGGACTTGTACCCCTGCAGGTCGACGTAGGCGGTGGCCTGATGGGCCCCATCGATCCAACTGAGAATCACTTTGTCTTCCGGCGATGGCTCGATGTTGAAATGTCCGTTGAAAGCCGGGTGGGAGTTGCGGAACTCCATCAATCTCAGCAGACGTTGAACAACCGGCTTCCGGACTGCGGCCTCGATTTCCTCCAGGGTGTAATTGTGGCGGTTGATATTGCGGCCGAGTTGGGTTCGCTCGACCAGCTCGACGTCGTTCTCCCCGGCCAACAGGCCCACATAGTACACCTGGGGGATGCCGGGTGAAAAAAACTGGATCGTCCGCCCAGAGAGGTAGGAATCGTCGTTGCACTCCAGGGCCGAATAGTAAGTGCAGTTGACCTGGTAAATATCCAGGTTCTGGTACTCGGGGCCGGAATACGTGCGCTTGATGTTAGAGCCTTTCTCGTACAGGCCGCTGATGGTTTGGTCGATCTCTTGCTGGCTCATCAGTTTATGGACATCCACGACCCCGATCCCATCATGGGTGTCGAGGGTGGTGACCTGCTTTCTGGGACAGATTTTCAACCAGTTGACCAGGCGCCGATTGGTGTGGTGATAGAGGGAATGGAGCACCAGCATCGGCAGGGCAAAATCGTAGGACCAGTAACCCTTTTCGGCCAGTTTGAGCTGATAGGTATGATCTTCGTGGACTTCCGGAAGAACTTCGGTATCGAAAGCTCCGGCATAGTCTTTGAGCCAATCCAGCAGTTCCCAAACATCCGGTTCGAGAAAGAAGCAGTTGGTACCCAGTTTAACGGTCGTGTAGGCAAAGGCGTCCAGTCGAATCATTTTGGCACGGCCACGGGCCAGCCGGATGAGGAAGTTCCGCATGACCTCGCGGGTCTTTGCGGCATTGTAATCAAGGTCGATTTGCTCGTAATCGAAAGTGCACCAGATCTTCTCCCTCGAGCCGTCGGCCCTTTCGATCAGGGCGAAGGGTGGTCGCGGCTTACGCGTGTAGACTTTGGCCAGGTCTTCAGCACTGATTTCACCGTCCGGACTGAATTTTTTGAAACTAAGGAACATATCGGCGTATGCGGACTCGCTACCCTTTTCGACGTAATCCTGAAAATAAACCGATTGCCTCGAAATGTGATTGACCATGAAATCGATCATCAGATCGAAATCCCGGCCGATCAACTCCAAGTCTTCCCAGGTTCCAAAAGCCGGATCGACGGTATCGTACGTCAGCGGAGCAAAACCCCTGTCAGCCGAAGAGGGATAGAATGGGAGGATGTGGACGCCGCCGATAGCGTCGCGGAAGTATTTACGCAGTACGTAGTGGAGTTCGATCAGGTTCCCGCCAAGGCTGTCCGGATAGGTAATCAGCTGGATCTTGTTTTGCAACGCCATAGCTTTTTTATACCTTTGCCTTCTCGATGATTTTATACTTGCGGATGCCCTCAAGGATTCCACCGGCCAATGGCTTTTTTGCAAAATAGATTTTCTTGAGGCCCTTGAGCGAGTCGAGTTCCGAACTGCTATTGCCGACCACAACGCCCATAGTTTCACCCCGCAGCATCTCCTCGTCGTTTCCGGAGTCGCCGCACGTGAGAATCTGGCCGAGAGGGATTTCCCACTTGTAACTCAAGTAACGGATCGCTTTACCCTTCGAGGCCCGGTAGGGGAGAATGTCCAGGTACTTATGGTGCGAATAGATCAGGTTGTAGCGGCACTTGTGGTGAAGCAACAGATCATGAATCTCAGGAAGCCGATCTTTTCCCGGTTTCATGTTGTAGCTGATCTTGAATCGGCGTTGAGCGGTTTCCGCCTGGGGTTCCAGATAGTCGAAGCGCGCCAGGAGATCGACGATCTTTTGGCGGTTCCAGCCGTCGGAGATGTGGGTATCCCAGCCACTGCCGTACTTGCGATCCTTGCCATAGTAGATTTCAGAGCCCACCGAGGAAATGATGATATCGGGCGCCATGATCCCGTGTTCTGCCAAATGGCTTGCCGCCGAATCGACGATTCTGCCGGTGGCGACGCCAAATCCAATCGTCGACCGGTTCTCTTCCAAGAGGCCGAGCAGGTCGGGCAAGTCGGTGTTTACAGTGTCTTCTTCTCCGACGAGGGTGTTGTCGATGTCGGTGATGATAAAATAATGCAGTTTGGCCAGTCGCCGGCCGATGGCGCTTCGCACCCTCGAGACTTGTGCCGGCGTCCGGACCCCGGCTTTTACCAACTCTTCGGCGGCCTTAACGTACGTTAAGGCATGATGGCTCCAAGTATAATGCCGGCGGACATTCATGATGCCGTTTTTTGAAAACGTTTCCCAGACGCTGTTGTCGGTGATGATTTTTTTTATGGCCTCGGCGATGGCATTTGTGTTTGTCGGATCGACAAGAAAACCGGTTCGGCAATTGGCGATGATATCTTTGGGGCCCCCGTCGTTCGTGGTCACGATCGGAAGACCGGTGGCGGATGCCTCGAGCAGCGTCAGGCCGAACGGTTCGGTGAGGGCCGCATTGACAAAGACCCCTTTTTTTTCGGCGGCGATACGATAGAGTTCGGGAACTTCATGTTTGAATTCGTGCTTTTTAGGAATCGCCATTTTTCCGTAAAGGTCGTATTTATCCATTAGAAGCAGCATATTGGTGAGCACGTCGCGCTCGTTGTCTTCCATCAGCTCGATGTCTTTGCGGATTCCGGCAAACACGGCCAGGTTGGCCATGGCCTGCAGCTCGAGGTCCCGGCCGTAGGCTTCGATGAGCCCGGAAATGTTTTTGCGCTTGTCCGGACGGCAGAGGCTGAGAATCAGAGGGCGGTTCGGCTGTATGAAAAATCGGTCGAGTTCCTGCAGTAGCGATACGCGCGCATACATCCCCTCTTCACTTCGTTCCGTCTCAGGCAGTAAATCTCGAATATAGGGATAGAATTTGTCGACGTTCAAACCGGGAGGAATGACCTTGAACCGGGGGGCCTGGCCGTGATCATACATCCCATATTGCTCTTCTATTTCCTGGCGGGTGCTCGTAACGACCAAGTCGGCGCGCTTCAGTATGTTTTCTTCGACCCGGATGCGGTGATCGATTTTATACTTCTGATTGATATCACGCGCCGTCATGCCTTCATCGATCAATTTTTGTCTCTTGCTCCGGCCTAAAGAATGGCCGGTGTAAACGAAGGGGATGTCGAAAAAATCGGCCAGTTGCATGGCCACATAACCGGCGTCCGGGTAGTGCCCATGGACCAGATGCGGGATGGCGTTCTCACGCTTGATAAATTTGATGGTTTTGTCCGCAAACTCATCCAGAGAAGGCCAGAGAAGTTCCTTGCGTTTATACTTTCTCCCACCGCACTGGAGGCGGATGATTCGGAACCTGTCGTTGACGACTTCGATCGGCCGGGCATAGTCTTCCGATACCCTTTTGTCGCTCACCAGGCGGGTGAACAAATCGATGCGCGCAATGCCCGGCAGCCGGCTGAGGCTGTTGGCCAGTTCGATGACATACTTTATTTGGCCTCCGGTATCGGCATCCCGTCCGAGTTCCAGGTTGTCGGCCCGCAGCAGACCGTGGATACTGAACATCTGTATGTACAGGGGGTTGTCCATCATGGGAAGTCTTTTCCGATAAATTGAATGACCTCCGAGTAGATGGTGCGGTCTCCGGGGATGGCCCCCTCCACCGCACACAAGCGTGCGGCAAAAGAAGTCGCCACCTTTACTATATGGTCGGGCGGCAGCCGGCACAGGGATGCGGCGGCCAATACCGCAGCAAAGGCGTCTCCGGCCCCCACTGTGTCGACGAGGTTATCGACTGGTTGGGCCTCGGCGTCATAACGGCCGCTCTCGGTGAAAAGCGTTGCACCCTCCGAGCCGCGCGTGAGGGCCACCATCTCGATGCCATAACGATGGCGAAGTTCTTCGGCGGAGGTTTCCGAAGCGATTCCGACCATCGCGTTGATAACCGACAGCTCTTCCTCGTTCAGCTTAAGGATATCTGCATGCTCGAGGGATGTGCGCACCGTCCGGGCCGAATAATTGTCCGGTCTGAGGTTGACATCGTAGAAGCACTTGCAACCCGGCGGTCTGAAGTCGAGTAAGCCTTGGATGGTACTGAAGCCCCGCTGGCTCCGTTGAGCCAGAGTGCCGTAGTAAATCAGCTCACAGCCGCTGAAAAGTCCACCATGGGGCGAAGGCGGGTCTATGTTGTCGTAAGCAGCGTCCGGTAAAATCGTGAAATCGGGAACGCCGCGGGCGTTCAATTGAATGGCGACCTTTCCCGTGGCCCGTTGTGGGTCGGTCTGGATGTCCTGCAGGTCGAATCCGATACCCCCTAGTGTGGCCTTCACCCTTTGCCCGTCCCGGTCGTTTCCCACGCGGCTGATGAATCTCACTGGAAATCCGATCATTTTGAGATGAAAGGCAAAGTTGTAGGGTGCACCGCCGAGGCGGCGATAGGATGGGAAGACATCGAAGAGTATTTCACCGATTGACAGGATCATGGGTAAAATGAAACGGGGATACCTATTAAGTGCAGTCAGCGTGCGAATTGTCTGCCGGTGCCTTACTCTGCTGATGCTGACCGGCTAAGGCGAAGTCTCCACAAGCATACAAGTGCCGTTTCTTCATGTGGCAGATTGATGTGAGCCTGTAATATAGAGCAATTCATCCGGCAGCGCAAGTCAGGCTTGGGGTGTATCCCGACCGGCGACCGGCCTTGACACCCTTAATTCCTATTCCGCCTGTTTAGAATCCTGCGAACCGCCGATCGGGAGAGGGGGGGCCGGGGCGGCCACCAGCAGGC
This sequence comes from uncultured delta proteobacterium, assembly GCA_963792945.1. GTDB lineage: Bacteria > Desulfobacterota > Desulfobacteria > Desulfobacterales > SG8-13 > JARFQH01. Next base: position 298,456 of record CAWBYM010000004.1, read on the forward strand.
CGTCTTCCTTTTGGACCTCTATGGCGAATGCAATACTGTCGACTTGAAGGGCGATGTCGAGGTCTTGCGGGTCGAAATGCGGCTGCGCCGGATCGCTGAACTTGGCTGAATCGCACGAAGAAGCGAGCATGGCGCGGATGGCTCCCGGGTCGGACCGGTAGCCGCGCAGCAGGTTGCGAAGGTAGAGGGCACAAAGCTCGTCTTCATCGCTGCGCTCGCTGCCTCCGGTTCCCATGGCCACAAGAGAGGTTTCAGCCGGCGCATCGTGCCGGATCCTTCGGGCCGTGGCGGCGGCATTGATCAGGGCGGCCGCGTAGAGCGGTCCATCTGTCCGCACGGCGGTGACGCCCCTGGTGCCGGCGCTTGTAGATTGGGCCAGGACTTTGCCGGCCACATTCGCCCGGGAGAACTCAAAGGGTGAATTGCCGAAATCGAACTCGGGGATTTTGATGCCGCCGACTTCTCCGCAACACAGGTCGCATCGCCCGCTGCGGCGGAGGTCGATCGCTTTTTGAGGGCTGTCCACCATTATGATGCGCGAGGCTCCGACGTGTAAGGCCACAGCAGCGGTCGTGAAGGCCCGATAGACGTCAATGACGACGACCGTACCGGTGGCCCGGTGCGCCCCTTCCATCAGGCTGAGCGAATGGATCCGCATGTTTTAGTATCCTCTTTGAAAATCGACCTGGTGCAGCAGCGAGTCGCCGGTTAAAAACCGACGGTAGTTTTCGGCAAAGATGTCCACGATATCCGCCGGGAAGCTGTATCCCGAGATATGGGGTGTGATGAACACGTTGGGCAGCGACCAAAGGGGGCTTTCCTGGGGCAAAGGTTCCTCGTCGAAAACATCCAGAACGGCGCCGGCGATTCGCCCGTCCTGCAGCGCTCGAATCAGAGCGGGTTCTGAGACCACGCTGCCCCGGCCGATGTTGATCAGAACCGCCGTCGACTTCATGGCTTCAAAGGCGGCCTGGTCGAACATGTGAAATGTGGCCGGTGAACTCGGAAGAGTGACAACAATGTAATCCGGACCGGCAAGAAACTCCTTGAACTCGCCCTCGGTAAACACGCGATCGGCTGCCGGAAGACTCGCAGGTGTTTTTTTGTAGCCCCAAACCCGCAGGCCGAAATGCTCGGCGGTTTGGGCAATGTGAATTCCAATGGAACCGAGGCCGCAAATACCGATCAAACGGCCCTTGAGGCTTTTGTATGGAATCTTCTGCCAGACCCGTTTCCGCTGATTTCGATAAAGCTCAAAAGCGTGGCGTTCCCAGGCCACCAGGTAGCTGAAGACGTATTCACTCATGAAGGGGCCGAAGACGTCTTTGACCCCGCTGAGAATGTAATCGGTGCGAGGGGGCGGGTGGAGCAGCGACTCGACGCCCGCAAATGTCGATTGAACCCACAGAAGGCGGTCCGCCCGGTCTATCACCGGAGCGATGCGTTTCGGCTCGCCGATAAGGATGGTACAGCGCTGTATGTGATCGAGGGCTTTTGCGGCGGAATCGACGGCCTCGATTTTCAGGCCTGGCAGAGCCCGTTCTTCGATCAGCCGCTCGTAAACCGCTGCATCACGGGAAATGATCAGGAGCCTGTGTTGGATTTCCATATGCTCAGGTATTCCCCTCTTCTTTTTTGGTTTTCAGCAAAGCTTCCAGGCCGGCGAAAGGCTTGTGGGAGGAAGGCCGGCCCGGCGCTTCTCCCGGCCCGGGCGCTTCGGACCATTCCGCAGTCAGATATCGAGCGTGTTCTTCATCGTGGCAGTAAAGGCACAACAGTTCCCAGTTGCTTCCGTCCGGAGGATTGTTGTCGTGGTTGTGGTCCCGGTGATGCACCGTGAGTTCGCGCAGTTTCTTGCCGGAAAACTCGCGCCCGCACCGGCCGCAAACCCACGGATATATCTTCAACGCCCTTTCACGGTAAGTTTTGTCTCTCTGTTCGCGATGGTGCCGGGCATCGGCAATTATCCGGGCCATCCGATCGCCATCCTGTTTTTTGTCCTTGGTCGACATGGGAGCTCTCCGCTGATTTCCGGTGCGGCCCGCCGCTGGCTCTTCGAATGGGCAAGCCACCCTGTTGGGTTCATGCCGTGGGCGGGAATGGATATCCTGTTCCGTTGAAGCTGATGGCCTTTATTTAGGTCGTCTTGCGGACGAGGTCAAGACAGTCTTCTCTCTGGGTTGAATTGCATCCGCGTCTGCAATGGTTATCGTTCGAAAACATGGACCTACCAAAAGGAGTCTGAACGTCATGGTTGAAAGATCCTCAATGAGTCGCAGAAACTTCAATCGGCAGGGGATAGCCGGGCTGGCATCCGCCGTACTTTTTTCGATGCTGCCGCTTTTGACTTCGAGGGCCTCTCTTTCTGGGAGGAGCCGGAATGGGACGGCCGGGAGGCTTCCGGGCCCCCTCAGCCTGAGAGAGATCGCGGCCCGCAAACTGCATCACACCCAAGAGGGTATTTACCTGAACCCCCTGGGCGAATGGCATCGTCGCAGACGTTTCGGAAAGCTTATTCAGTGGAAGCTGTTCAGCCGAAACGGATACAGCCGCTACCTGGATGAGCAGCCGGTCTCGCGGGTGAACACCGATTGGCGCCCGGTGATAGAACACGACGGTCTGTCGGTGACATTCATCAAGCACGCCAGTGTCATGATCAAGACAGCGGATCGATACCTCCTGGTCGACCCGGTTTTCCACAAGATCTTTTGGTTCATCGACGATTTCACTCCCATTGGATTCGACCTCGAGAAAATACCCCAACCGGACCACCTTCTCATCACCCACGGGCATTACGACCACCTGGACCTTCCGACTCTCAGACGGTTGGCACCGAACAGCCACCTCATCAGTCCGCTTGGATATAGCGACGTTTTCGAAGGCATCGGAATGCGCAACCGCACCGCATTGGACTGGTATGACGTTTATCGCGACGGTAACATATCCATCACTTTGCTCCCGTGCAACCATTGGACCATGCGGACCCCGATCCAGGGCCCCAATCGCGCATTATGGGGATCTTATCTGATAACGACCGCTTCAGGGCATACGATCTACCTCTCCGGCGATACCGCATGGTTCGAAGGCTTCGATCAGATCGGACAGGAATTCGACATCGACCTGGCGATCTTTAATCTCGGGGCCTATGAACCGCGCTGGTTCATGGCGCCCAGCCACATGAATCCAGCCGAGACGGTGGCGGCTTTCAAGCAGTTGCGGGCCAGGAAACTGCTGATCACCCACTGGGGCACATTTCGTCTGGGTGACGAACCGGTGCATTTTCCGCCGCGGGATCTGGAAAATGAGCTGGAAAAGGAAGGGCTCGTCGATCGCTGGGCAGCGATCAGGCACGGCGAGACCCTGTATGACACCGACCTTTGATCGGTTGTTTTCGAACCGGGTGCCGTGCATCCCGCCAACGGCGGGGTGACAACCGCAACGATTAACGCCTTGACGGACGTTTGTTTTTCCGGCTGTCATCCGGGTCTTTCTGCCAGATAGACGGGCCGGTTACCGGCCAGTGGGATGATGGCATGGTGCCACGGCTCCGCAGGGACACCCTCCCCGGCGAGGATTATTGTCGTTCGTTCTTGACAGCTATGGAGCACCTTCGTTATCTAATGGGTGTCTTATTCTGCGCACCCACGCGTGGGTCAGCAGGAAGGTAGGGACGGGCCCCGAGGGCAGTGGTTTAAACACCGCCGGCTCCGATCGGGATATGCCGTTACGATTGTCAAAACAAGAACCCTGAGAAGACCATAATGGTAGAGCAGATCAATTTCAAAAACCAATGGGGGGAGAAGCTGGCGGGGACGCTCCATGTTCCGAAGGCGCCCGACGGCCGCGGAGTGGTCCTGGGGCACTGCTTCACCTGTTCGCGGCACACCGGCATCCTGCGGCAAATGGCCGACGACTTGAGCCGGGAGGGTTTCCTTGCCCTGCGCTTTGATTTTTCTGGCAACGGCCAAAGCGAAGGGGTGTTTGCAGCATCGACTTACACCAAACAGATCTCCGAGATGCAGACGGCGGCCGGTCTTCTGGCCGACCGGGGAGCAGAGTGGATCGGAGCCGCCGGCCACAGCATGGGAGGGCTGATCGCCTTTCTGACCGCCGCCCGCACCGACGGCATCATGGCCGTTTGCGCTCTGGCGAGCCGGTTGACGGGCATCCGGGCGACGAATTTTCTCAGCCGAGAGCAACGCAGCTCCCTGCAGCGCTCAGGGGAGGTTTTCTTCAGCAGTCGCGGGCGATCGCTCAAGCTGACCGGAGAGTTTTTTTCAGACGCAGACAGCTTCGATCCGGCCGATCTTCTCAAAGCGAATCACAAGCCGCTGTTGGTCGTTCATGGTGACATGGATGAGATCATTCCGGTGGAAGAGGCTTACAAGGTGCGGGATCTGAGCAGCGACAGGGTCGATTTGGAGATCGTACCGAATGCGGATCATATGTTCAGCCGCGAGGAAGATCGAAGGGACATCTCGAGAATGGCCGTCAACTGGTTTATTGAAAAAAACGAATCGTCATCTTAAGCTTGACTGAAGGGACTGATGCATGGATGGGATCGAGACCTTTAATGCGGATTATATCGACGAACAATACCGGCGCTGGAAGACGGCCCCGGAGTCGGTCTCCAGAGATTGGCAGTCGTTTTTCAAGGGTTTCGACATCGCCTTTGACCGACCTTCGGATTGTGCCGGTGTCGGGGGCGTTGACCAGATGCTCAAGCAGAGTCGGGTGGAGGCGCTGAAGCATCGATATCGAGATCTTGGTCACCTATTGGCCTGCATGGACCCTCTGGCCGCCTGTCCGACCGAGCATCCGCTGCTCAGCCTGGAATCCTTCGGTCTTTCATACGACGATTTGGAGCAAGAATTTTTTATCCTTCAACCCGACGGCGAAGGGAAAGCCCCTCTCAAGGAAATCCTTAAAAACCTGCGGGAAACATACTGCCGGTCCATCGGTGTCGAATACATGCATCTGCAGGACCCGGAAGAACGCCGGTGGCTTCAGGAACGAATGGAGCCGATTCAGAACCGGGCATCGCTCGAAGCGGCGGAGAGGAGGGGTATTCTGGAAAGGCTGACTCAGTCCGCCCTTTTCGAACAGTTTCTCAACCGGAAATACGTGGGTGTGACCCGGTTCTCTCTCGAGGGTGGTGACGCGGTCATACCGCTGCTGGAAACCGTGGCATCCGGTGCCGCCGACCACGGCGTCGGGGAAGTCATCCTCGGTATGGCCCACAGGGGCCGACTGAACGTCCAGGCCCATATCTTGCAAAAAACCTATTACGATATTTTCGCCGAGTTCGAAAGCTGTTACGATCCCGATAACCTGGTCGGTGCCGGAGATGTGAAGTACCATAACGGGTATCTGGCCGACATCGTCACCCGCAAGGGGCACTCCCTCAGGCTTTACCTGGTCAACAATCCCAGCCACCTGGAAGCGGTCAATCCGGTTGTGGAAGGATTTGCAAAAGCCAGACAGGACATTTTGGGCGACGAGCACGGCCGCAAGGTGCTGCCGCTTCTGATCCATGGCGATGCCGCATTCGCGGGCCAGGGCGTTGTCATGGAAACGCTCAACATGTCCCAGCTGGACGGTTACCGCACCGGCGGAACCATCCATCTCATCATCAACAACCAGATCGGATATACCACCCTGCCTGAAGACGCGCGGTCCACGCGTTATTCAACCGACGTGGCCAAAATGATCATGGCACCGATATTCCATGTCCACGGTGAAGACCCCGAGGCCGTGGTGCATGTCGGCCGATTGGCCACGGACTATCGGATGACCTTCAAGAAAGATGTCGTCATCGACCTGGTGTGTTACCGGCGCTACGGCCACAACGAGGGCGACGAGCCGTACTTCACCCAACCGCTCATGTACGAGCGCATACGAGAGCGTCCCTCGCTCAACCGTATCTACGCTGACCGGTTGCTGGAAGAGGGTTTGGTGGCCAAAGATCAACTCGATGACATCGAAAAATCGATTCGCGATCGATTGGAAACTGATTTCGAAGAGGTTCACGGCAGTGCCTGCCCTTTCCCCGAGGATCGCTTTTACGAAAATTGGGAGGGCTACAACGGCCGATACTCCCACACCCGTTTAAAAACAGGCGTCGCCAAGAGCAAACTGATCGAACTGGCGCGCAAGCTCCAGCAATACCCACCGGAGTTCAATCCGTTCTCCAAGTTGAAGAGTCAACTGTCCCGGAGGCTCGAAGCCGTTGAGAAAGGGGAGGGAATCGATTGGGCGAATGCCGAAGCTCTGGCCTTTGCCTCACTGCTGGTCGAAGGGGCTCCCATCCGGCTCAGCGGACAAGACAGTGCCCGCGGCACCTTCAGCCAGCGCCACAGTGTTCTCGTGGACACGAAAACGGGCGAACGCTACGCCCCCCTCGATCATCTCGAAGACGGTCAGGCGCCTTACAGGGTTTACAACAGCCCGCTGGCCGAGACGAGCGTTCTGGGATTCGATTACGGATACTCCCTGGCCCGCCCGGATGGGCTGACACTCTGGGAAGCCCAGTTCGGTGATTTCGTCAACAATGCCCAGGCCGTGGTCGATCTCTTTATCGCCAGCGGTGAAGCCAAATGGCAGCGGTTGAGCGGATTGGTGCTGCTGCTGCCTCACGGGATGGAAGGTTTGGGGCCGGAGCATTCCAGCGCCCGTCTCGAACGCTTCCTGCAGCTCTGTGCGGCAGACAACATCCAGGTCTGCAATCCTTCGACGCCTGCCCAGTACTTTCATCTGTTGCGGCGCCAGGTCAAGCGAGCGCTTCGCAAGCCGCTGGTGGTCATGACCCCCAAGAGCCTCCTGCGGCACCCGATGGCGGTGTCCTCCCTAAAAGATCTTTCGGCCGGCCCATTCGAAGAAATTCTGGACGATGCCGGACATCGGAAGGCCACTCGCGTCATTTTGTGCAGCGGTAAGCTGTATTACGGACTACTGCAGCGGCGGATGGATATCAAACGAAGGGACACGGCCATCGTGCGCATCGAACAGCTTTACCCGGTACCGGAAAAACAATTAACGTCCGTCGTAAACCGTTACAAACAGGCCAAGGAGTGGTTTTGGGTCCAGGAGGAACCGGAAAACATGGGGGCATGGCAATATCTTCGCCTGCATTTAGAGAAAATTATCGGTCGGCATCCGACCTACATCGGCCGACCGGAGGCCGCCAGCCCGGCCACCGGATTTCCGGCCATTTACAAGCGACAGCAGGAGGCCGTGTTGGAAAAGGCGCTGGGACAGGTAAGTTGAATCGCATGCCAACGGCAACGCCGACCATCGATTGGTTGTTTTTAAACCGGGTGCTGTGCATCCCGCCAACGGCGGGACGACAACCGCAACGGTTAACGCTCTGGCCTGCTTTGACACCGTTTGATTGAATCATATCTCAATAAACATTCCGAACCATCGCTGACGTTCTGCATTGAACTTTGGGCCTAATTAAGGAGAAATTATGCTGGTTGAAATTAAAGTTCCCAGTGTGGGAGAATCGGTGACTGAAGCGGTTCTGGCCGAGTGGTTCAAGGCAGACGGGGACCCGGTACGGAAAGGCGAAGCTCTCTTTGTGATCGAGACCGACAAGGTCACCCTGGAGGTAGAGGCCGAGGCGGACGGCGTGCTCAAGATCGGCGTGGGAGAGGGTGAAAACGTGGCTATCGGTGCCGTCGTCGGGACCATCGACACCGCGGCGGCGGTTGCGGCGTCCCAGGACGACACTCAAACCCCCGCGCCCCGGGAGACGGCATCCGCGGCGGATGCCGAACCGAGGCCCGCTGCCGCAGAGCCTGCGGCGGCGTTGCCGCAAGCGGAAAAACCATCCCCCAGGACGGAGCCGGCGCCACCGGCCCCGCCAAAGGCCGCAGGGACGACCGAGGATGTGGCTCTGCCGCCGGCCGTAAGGCGTTTGGTCAAAGAGAAGGGCGTCGACGTCCACGATTTAAGCGGCACTGGCCCCGGTGGACGCATCACCAAAGGCGACGTGATTCTCCACCTCGAAGCTCGGGAGGCGGGAGACGCCGAACCGAGGGTAAGAAAAACAGTCGAGCCCGCTGCCGAGCCTCCGGCGGCAGCCGAAACTTCCCGTAAGCCGATGACACCGATCCGGCAGCGGATCGCCGCACGTCTTTTGGAAGCACGCCGGAATACCGCCATGCTGACGACCTTCAACGACATCGACATGAGCCAGGTGATGTCGATCCGCTCCAGGTTCAAAGAAGCCTTCCAGAAGAAATACGATGTCTCCCTCGGCTTCATGTCCTTTTTCATCAAAGCCAGCGTCGAGGCTCTCAAGGAGTTTCCGGAAATCAATGCTTTCGTTGACGGCAAGGATATCGTGTACAACCACCGGTATCATATCGGCGTGGCCATCGGCACAGGGCGGGGACTGGTCGTGCCGGTGATCCGCAATGCCGAAACCCTCGGTATGGCCCAGATGGAAAAGGCCATCGTGGGTTATGTCAACAAGATCAAGGAAAACCGGCTGGACCTGGCCGACCTGGAAGGCGGCACATTCACGATTACCAACGGCGGGGTATTCGGCTCGCTGCTGAGCACGCCGATTTTGAATACACCCCAGAGCGGCATTCTCGGTATGCACCGGATCGAGAAACGGCCAATCGTGGTGGACGACGAGATCGTCGTGCGGCCCATGATGTACGTGGCGCTCAGTTACGACCACCGCATCGTGGATGGTCGTGAGGCCGTGACGTTCTTGCGGCGCATCAAAGAATTCATTGAAAACCCGGAACGCATGCTAATGGAGATTTAATCATGGTCCAAAAGGAGCAATACGACCTGGTTGTCGTCGGTGGTGGCCCAGGCGGGTACGTGGCGGCCGCACACGCGGCCCAGCAGGGGATGTCGGTGGCGTGCGTGGAAAAGGAATCCCGCTTGGGTGGCGTTTGCCTGCGGGTGGGCTGCATTCCAAGCAAGGCGCTGCTCGATTCCAGTGAATTCTACCACATGGCCCGGGAGAAACTTGCCGAGCACGGCATCAAAACCGGGAAAGTTTCTTTGGACCTGGCGGCCATGATGGCCCGCAAAGACAAGGTGGTGGAAGAGCTGACGGACAATGTGAAACGGTTGCTCGAGCGCAACAAGATCCAGATCATACAAGGCAGCGGGAGCCTGGCGGGCGAGAATCTTGTCGAAGTGATAGACAATGACGGGAAAAAGCAATCGCTTCAGGCCGGATCGATTCTCCTGGCCACCGGAAGTGAGCCGGTTTCAGTTCCGGGATTGGATTTCGACGGGAAGCATATCCTGAGTTCGACCGAGACCTTGAACTTGAACAGTGTTCCCAAGAAACTGGGTGTGGTCGGCGGCGGATACATCGGTCTGGAACTGGGTTCGGTCTGGATGCGGTTGGGTTCTAAAGTGACCGCTATCGAAATGTTACCCGGTATCGCCACGGGCCTGGACGGCCAGGTGGGACGGACCCTGCAGCGTATCTTGAAAAAGCAGGGCTTCGAATTCCGTTTGAAAACCAAGGTCACCGGCGCCGCCGTGACCGCAAAGAAAGTTACCGTTTCTATTGAAAGCGACGGCAAGAAAGAGACGCTAGCGTTTGACCGTCTGCTTGTGGCCGTCGGGCGTCGACCGCTGACCAAGGGTCTGAATCTGGAAAAAATCGGTGTGGATACCGATGAGAAGACCGGGCAGGTCATTGTCGATGAAAGTTACCGCACCAGCGTCAAGAGCATCTTTGCCATCGGTGATCTGATCGCTGGTCCCATGCTGGCTCACAAGGCCTCGGCCGAAGGTATTGCCGCGGTGGAGTGTATGGTCGGAAAACCCGGCGAGGTGAATTACGATGCAGTACCAGCCATCATTTACACCTGGCCGGAGGTGGCCGCTGTCGGTCTTACAGAAGAACAGGTCAAGGAGAGGGGCATCCCGTACCGTACCGGCAGTTATCCTTTTACTGGTGTCGGGCGGGCGCGCTGCCTCGGAGAAACCGAGGGCCTGGTCAAAGTGATTGCCCACAAAAAGACCGACCGCATTTTAGGCGTCCACATCATCGGAGCCCGCGCGGCGGATATGATTGCCGAGTGCGTGCTGGCCGTCGAGTTCGGCGCCAGCAGCGAAGATATCGCGCGCACCGTCCACGGTCATCCGACTTTTTCCGAAGCACTGATGGAAGCCGCCATGGCCGTTAAGTAGTTTCCGCTCAAAAATGGCCCTTTCCTACAATTTCGGTGTCAATTGACGGAATTGTTTGTGCGACATACAAGAGTATGCCTCCGCACAATTCCTTGATTTCCTTGAACTTGAAGAAAATTACACATTTCTGGATCGGAAACTAATGTGTGCCCATACAAAAACTGTGGCTGGGCGCTAAATCGTTTCAGATGATATCTTGGCCTGAAAAATCGGCAAGGGGGTACGCGAATAACTCTAAGACGGCATGACGAGCCCGTAAAATTGGGGAGCGGAGACTCAAACCGGACGCCGCGGTACTTTTTGAAGTACCGGCGTCCGGTTTAGACATTTATCAGTCCGCGGTTTTTTCCTTTTCCGGTCCCAGCATTTCTTCGGCTTCCATCCACATGACGTTGATGATGCCGAAGGCACAGGCCAGCAGAACCCCCAGAATCCATGAAAAATACCACATTGAACACCTCTCTTTCTATCATCGGCGGCATCAGTAGGCCGTGTGTGTTTCCTCGCGAATCTTTTCTTCCGTCACTTTTCCTCGAATGACACGATAAACCCAGCTGGTGTAGGCCAGGACTATCGGTAGAAATACCACCACGGCAACGAACATGAGGTTCAGCGTTCGGTGGCTGGATGTAGCGTCGAAGGCTGTCAGGCTGCTGTCTGGAACCGTGCTCGACGGCATGACGAACGGAAACATGGACAGAGCGGCCGTCAGGATGACACCGGTCAGGGCGGTGCTGCTGAAAATGAAGGCCAGGCCCGGACGGTTGGCCCGGGACGTCAGAAGGGCCAAAATACCTCCGGCAAAGGCCAGAATCGGCGCCAATATCATCCAGGGGTGCACCGAATAGTTGGTCATCCAAGCGCCTGAAGCCATTTCAACCGTTTTGTCCAAGGGTGTCACGACGCCGCCGGGATCCGGCATGGAGACGATGCGGTATCCGTCGATGCCGTAGGCTTGCCAGATGCCTGCCAGGGCAAAGGCGGTCATGAAAATGAGGCTGAAGAGCATCACCGCTTTTTTAGCGCGATGGTAGAGCTCGCCCTCGGTTCGCAGCTGTAGATAAACCGCTCCGTGCATGACCAGCATCGATAGGCTGACCACGCCGGCCAAAAGGGCGAAGGGATTGATCACCAGCCCCCAGAAGCTTCCGGTGTAAAAGGGCCGCATAAATTTGTCCAGGTGGAAGGGCAGTCCCTGCAGCAGGTTGCCGAAAGCCACGCCGAAGACCAGGGCCGGGACGAAGCCGCCGATAAAAAGGCCCCAGTCCCAGGCCGAACGCCAGCGTGGATCTTCGATTTTGCTGCGGTAATCGAATCCCACCGGACGAAAGAACAGGGCGAAGAGCACCAGAAGAAGGGCCCAGTACAACCCGGAAAATGCTGCGGCGTATACGAACGGCCAGGCAGCGAAAATGGCGCCGCCGGCGGTAATGAACCAGACCTGGTTGCCTTCCCATGTGGCACCGATGGAGTTGATCACCACCCGCCTCTGATCATCGTTTTTGCCGACGAAAGGTAGCAGGACGCCAATCCCTAAATCGAACCCGTCGGTGATGGCAAAGCCGATCAAGAGCACGCAGACAAACAGCCACCAGATGACTTTCAGTGTAAAATAATCGAATAATATCGGCATGGTCTAATCTCCTCTAAAAATCCGGGTTCAAGCGATCGTCTCAGACGGTTTGCCTTGCTCGAGATGATATCGCCCCGTATGCAGACTGCTGGGACCGATACGCACGAACTTGACCATCAGGTAGACTTCAGCGACCAGAAAGATCGTGTAAAGACCGACAAGCGCCAATATGCTGCCGATCAAATCTGCCGTTGTCAGCGACGACACCGATAAAAAGGTGGGGAGAACATCGCCTATACTCCAGGGCTGTCGCCCATACTCGGCCACGAACCATCCGGCCCAGTTGGCCAGCCAGGGCAGTGGCAGGCTGTACAATAGCGTTTTGAGCAGCCAGCGTTTCTCCTCGAAGACCCGCTTGGCGCAATAGTAAAAGGATATGCCGATCAAGAACATAAAATAGAATCCCATTCCAACCATGAGGCGGAAAGACCAAAACATCAATCCCACGTGAGGGATGGTTCCCCGGGCCGCCAGTTGAATTTGTTCGTCGCTGGCGTCCACCACTTTAGGCGTGTAGCGTTTTAGAAGCAAACCGTAACCGAGGTCGCCAGCCACGGCCTTGAATTGATCAAGCGCTTCTTCACCGCGATCCCCAGCCCGTATTTGTTCCAGTAGGCCGTAGGCCATCATTCCATTGCGGATACGGACCTCATTTTCGGCAATGAGATCTTTGATGCCAGGGATAGGTTCGTCCAGAGACCGGGTTACGATAATGCTCCCCAACCATGGAATTTTTATGGCCCCATAGGTTTTTTGAGCCTCCTGGTCTGGGAATCCGAACAGCGTGAAGGCGCTAGGCGTCGGATCCGTTTCCCAATGGGCTTCCATGGCAGCGAGCTTGACTTTCTGCACCTGTCCGGTGACAAAACCACTTTGGTCGCCGAGCACGATGACCGACAATATCGATGCCAGGCCGAAGCCTGTTGCCACGGCAAATGAGCGCCGGGCAAAGGCCAGGTCCCTGCCCTTCAAAAGATACAAGGCGCTCACACCCAACACAAAGAGAGATGCCGTGACATATCCAGCCCCAACCGTGTGGACGAATTTGACCTGGGCCACCGGGTTGAAGAACAGCTCCGAGAAACTGGCCAGTTCCATGCGCATGGTTTCGGGGTTGAACACCGATCCGGCCGGAAAGCTCATCCAGCCGTTGGCCACCAGAATCCAGAGGGCCGACAGGTTGGAGCCCAGGGCCACCAGGAATGTGACCATCAGGTGGCCGCGCTTGCTCAACCGGTCCCAGCCGAAGAAGAAAAGGCCGACAAAAGTAGACTCCAGGAAAAAAGCCATCAGGCCCTCGATGGCCAGCGGTGCGCCAAAAATATCACCCACATAATGGGAATAATAGGCCCAGTTAGTGCCGAACTGAAATTCCATGGTCAGGCCGGTGGTGACCCCCAAAGCGAAGTTGATGCCAAAAAGTTTGCCCCAGAAACGGGTCATATCCCTGTAAATCTCTTTGCCGGTCATGACGTAGACCGATTCCATGATGAAGAGAATCCAGGACAACCCGAGGGTCAATGGCACAAAAATGAAGTGGTACATTGCCGTCAAGGCAAATTGCCAACGGGACAGGTCGACGAACAAGTCGGAGAATGGCATGGTGAAAGCTCCTTTTAAAATTTGAAACACCCGGTTTAGATGGTATGATGGGTGCCGCCGGATCGCCGGAAGGTGGCCGATGCCATCGGCCCGGGGGGATTCTCATCGGCCTGCGGGGGAATTGAATCTTTCAACCTTGCGCGGGTACCGTATGAATCCATAAAATCAGGTAATTTCCTATTATACGATTCCGCCGCTGTCAATGGTTTTACCATGGATTCGCTACGTAAACAGAGCAGCAAGCAACAGCTGAAGTGGCTGTTAAAATGCGCCCGCCCAGCCCAAACCCTAGTCCTTCTATCCGTCGGCCTGGGTCTTTGCAGCGGCCTGTTGCTGGTGGCCCAAGCCGGGCTTCTGGCTCAGATCGTCCAGGCCGTATTCGTCGAACGGGTGCCGCGGTATCTGGTGACAGGCCAGTTTGTCTGGTTGGCGGCAGTGATCGCCTCTCGTGCCGGATTGGCCTGGGGAAGGGAAGTGACCGGGTTTAAGGCCGGTGCCCGGGTACGCGAAGAGATCCGTATGGCGCTCATCAAACGCATAGTCGATCTCGGGCCGGCTTACACTGAACGGCAAAGAACGGGCGACTTGGTAAGCGTCGCCCTGGAGCAGGTCGAGGCCTTGCACGATTTTTTTGCGCACTATCTGCCCCAACTGGCACTGGCCGTGTTGATCCCGGCGGCCATTTTCGCCTTCATTTTTCCCCTCAGCTGGGCGGCCGGACTGGTGCTGTTGGCTACCGCGCCGTTGATCCCGCTGTTCATGATCCTTGTGGGCATGGGCGCCGAAAGCATCAGTCAGCGTAACTTCCAGGCCTTGTCGCGGCTGAGTGCCCATTTCCTCGACATCCTCCAGGGATTGCCCACCTTGAAACTTTTCGGCCGCAGCCGCAGCGCGGCGGCCGAAATAGCCGGCACGTCTGCGGAATATCGCCGCCAGACCATGCAGGTACTGCGGGTGGCCTTTCTTTCTTCGGCGGTACTGGAGTTTTTCAGCGCCGTCGCTATTGCCCTTGTGGCCGTCTACCTCGGCATGCATTACCTGGGATATTTGCCGTTTGGGGATTACGGCCGTCCGCTTGACCTGGGCAGCGGTTTTTTCATCCTGTTGCTGGCCCCTGATTTCTACCTGCCGCTGCGGGAATTGGGAACCCATTACCATGCGCGGGCGGCGGCAGTAGGCGCCGCCGAAGGAATTCTGAAGGTGCTGTCGACCACCGGATCGCAGCCGTTGTCCAGGACAGGCCGCTGCCTTCCCGAAGGCCCTATCGGTGTTCGGTTTGAAGACGTGGCGTTCACTTATGGCAGCGGACGACAGCCGGTGCTGCGGGGGATCACATTCGAGATGGCGGAGGGGGAACGCCTGGCTCTTGTGGGGGCCAGCGGCGCCGGCAAGACCACCCTGCTGAACCTCCTGATGGCCTTTGTCGTGCCAACCTCAGGGCGGATAATGATCAACAGCGAGCCTATTGATGGGCTGAACCCTGAAGGGCTGCGCCGCAAGATGGCATGGGTTGGTCAGCGGCCGGTTTTGTTCGACGGGACGGTGCGGGAGAATATCCTGTTCGGCCGGCCGGAGGCTGCAGCAGACGCGTTGGAGGATGCCGCCCGGGCGGCACGAGTCATCGATTTCTGCCGCCATCTTCCTGACGGATTGGACACTCGTCTTGGGGAGCAAGGGGTCGGGTTGTCCCGGGGACAGGCCCAGCGCGTGGCCTTGGCGAGGGCTTATCTGAAAAACGCGCCCCTGTTGCTGTTGGATGAGCCGACGGCAGGGCTGGACACTGAAAACGAAAAAATGGTGTTGGAGGCCCTCGAGACCCTTACCCGGGGTCGCACCGTTTTGATGGCCACCCACCGTCTGGAAAACCTGCAACGGGCCGATCATATTGTCGTTCTGGGTGACGGTCGAATCGTCGAACAGGGCCGGTATGTGCAGCTGATGAGGACCGGCTCCGCCTTTTACCGGCTGGCGCCAAGGGGGGCGGAAGGAGGGGGCGATGGGTGACCGCATGCCGGTATGGCGTCCTTTTATCCGTCTTCTCCTCACGCACTGGAGGAAAATGGCGGCCGGTACCCTGTTCGGCCTGATCACCCTAGCCTCGACGGTGGCGCTGCTGGCACTGTCGGGATGGTTCCTGTCGGCCGCTGCCCTAGCCGGTTTGACATCGACCGCAGCCCAGCTCTTCAATTATTATCTTCCCAGCATCGGCTTGAGGATGTTCGCCGTTTCCCGTACGTTGGGGCGATATGTGGAACGCATCGTATCCCATGACGCGACCTTCAGGATGCTGGAGAGCCTGAGGGTGTGGTTTTTCTCGTGCATAGAGCCTCTGGCGCCGGCGCGGTTGTTGTCCTTCCGCAGCGGCGATGTACTCAACCGTATCGTGGCCGACATCGATGCGCTGGACAACCTTTATCTGCGCGTGGTGTCGCCCACACTGGCGGCCTATGGACTGGCAGCCTTGTTGACGATTTTTCTCTCTGTCTATGCCCCGGTCATCGCGCTGACAACCCTCGCTCTTATGTTTGTTGCCGGATTTGTACTGCCGGCCGCCGCCGGGGTGATGGGCGCATCCCACGGGCGGAACTTGGTCCGGCTGACCGCCGGGCTGCGGATGCTCATCGTAGAGGGGGTACAGGGGTTGCCGGAATTGCTGATGTACGGCCGCGACCAGCAGTATGTGCAGCAGATAGGGCGCGAAAACAGGGCCCTTGTAGCCGCCCAGCGACGGATGAGCCACCTGCGAGGCGCCTCTACAGCCGGACTCGTTATCGTGGCGGGCATCGCTGTTCTGGCCGCTCTATATCAGGGGGCGCTTCTGGTCCATCAAGGCCAGATGCACGGTGCCATCCTGGCCATGATAGCCCTGGCCGTTATGGCTGCGTTCGATGCCCTGATGCCGCTCCCTGCGGCCTACCAGTACCTTGGACGCACCCGTGAAGCCGCGCGGCGTTTGCAGGAAATGGCCGGGCTCGCGCCGGTGGTCGCATTTCCGGAGGGGTCCGGCGAACGACCGCTACGGTTCGACGTCACCTTCAAAGGAGTCGGTTTTCGTTACGCGGAACACGCACCCTTTGCTTTGCAGGGTATCGACTTCCAGGTGCCCGCTGGACGGCGCTTTGCCATTCTCGGGCAGACCGGTGCCGGCAAGTCGACCCTGGCCCATCTGGCTGTCCGTTTCTGGGATCCGTTCGAGGGAACCATCACCATCGGTTCGGTGGATATTCGCCGCTTCAGAGAAGGGGAACTCAGGCGGAGCGTGTCGCTCGTATCGCAGCAAGCGCATCTGTTTTCCGCCAGCGTGCGGAACAACTTGCTGCTGGGTAAACCCGAAGCTGATGACGCCGAGCTTTGGCAGGCCTTGGACGCCGTCCGACTCGACGATTTTGTCAGGGCGCTCCCCCAGGGGCTCGATACTTGGGTCGGTGAGTCCGGACGGTTGATCTCCGGGGGCCAGGCTCGGCGTTTGGCCGTGGCGCGGGCCATCCTCCGCGATGCCCCGATCTGGATCCTGGACGAACCGACCGAAGGACTCGATGGCGAAACCGAACGGCTGGTGCTCGATACACTCTTTGATGCCACACGGGGCAAGACCGTATTGCTCATCACCCATCGCTTGTTGGATCTCGAGCGTATGGACCGTATTTTGATCATGGAAGACGGGCGGATCATCGAACAGGGGACCCACGCGGAATTGGGAAGGGGCCGGACACGATATGCTGCGCTTTGCAAAAGGATTCTGTATGGACCTGAACCCTCAACCCTGTTGGGGAGAAGCCGGAGATGATTAACCGATCCGGGGCAATGCGGTGGACACGAGTACACTCGAAATTCGAATATCGAAACCCGAATGTTAAATGGCATTTGCGGGACCAATCAGGATAAAGAGGAGTGAAACCACGAATGGGGTACAAAACCATGGAATCTAAGCTGCAGCGGATTAAGATGGTTCTTATGGATGTGGACGGCGTGATGACCGGCGGAGAGATTATCTATACATCCGCCGGAGAAGAATTCAAAGTGTTCAATATTCACGATGGGATGGGGGTGGCCATGGCCCGCATGGCCGGTTTGAAAACCGGCATCATTACAGGCCGAATGTCGGAGATGGTCCGCAGGCGGGCAGAGGAACTCAGGTTCGATGCGGTCGTACAGGGCCAAGTGCACAAATTGGCCGCCTATGAAAATATCCGGGATAAGTTCGGTTTGCTGGACGCGGAAATCGCCTATATCGGCGACGATCTCGTTGACTTGTGCATCCTGGAGCGGGCCGGCTTCAGTGCGGCCGTGGCCAACGCAAGGGAAGCGGTCAAGGCCGCCTGCGATTACGTGACGGAAGCCGCAGGGGGGCAGGGGGCGGTGCGCGAGGTGATCGATCTGATCCTCAAGGGTCAGGGAAAATTTGACGACCTGGTGCAGCAGCTCTCGATCGGCAAACCCTAAGAAGCTCTCGGGTGTATATGCAGTTGCACATATATCCTTGTCTATGATTCTTCGGATGTCAAGCCCCCGAACAGGGTGGAAATTCATGGTGAACCCTGTGGCCCGAGGTTCACCGACTGCATGATATCGAGATAGATCTCGGCCGCCAGGCAGACCTGTTGAAAAGAGACCGATTCTTCCTGTGAGTGAGCCTGCTCCAGTTTACCGGGGCCGAGGATGACCGGTTTGACGCCCGAGGCCCAGATCTGATTGGCGTCCGAATGACTTCGAAAGGCATGGGGAGCCCAAGGTATGCTTTTTCGCTGGAAAACGTTCTTTATGGCCTCGACAACTGCTCCCTTTTCAGGCAGTTCGTAGCCGGCATCGATGGTGGCATTGCGAAAGAGCGTTTCGATATGGTTGCGGCTATCCTGATTCTTTACGACAATTTCCTCCAAGCCGGTGAGGATTTCCCCGATGGGGGCTGATGGCGGCATGTGAAGATCGAGCCAGGCTTCGCAGCGCTCCGGAACGGCAAATCCGGATCGTGAGCTGAAGAGGTCCCTGATGTTGTATGTAATTTGAGGGTACTCGGCTTCAAGGTGATGGGTCAGGCGCAGCATCGTCTGAAGCATCACTTCGATGGCATTGCGACGTCGTTTGGCTAGAGAGGCATGCTGCCGTCTGCCCCGGGCGGAAACTTGCACCTCAACGTAGCCGTAAGATTGAAAGCAGGGGGTCAAGTCGGTCGGCTCGCCGATGATGGCCCACGGGAAGTGGTAGGATTTCATCAGCTTCTCGGCGCCGTCTCCGTTTTCTTCTTCACCGACAACGAGACAGAGGGCCACGGGAGCCTCCGAACGGCCCGATTCCCAAAGGTTCTGGAAGGCCTCTATCATGGCCGCGCATCCGCCCTTCATGTCGGCCGCCCCCAGTCCTCTGATCTGGTCGCCCTGTTCGCTGAAACCGTAGTTGTCCAAGTCGGGTGCTGATACCGTGTCGAGATGACCGATGAACGCCATCTGAATGTCGGTGTCCATCGGAGCCACGACGATATTGTAGCGGTCTTCGTCCACCGTCTGAATTAGAACCGGCAGATCCCGGCGCCTGAGATATCCTTTTACGAAGTCGAGCACATCGCCCTCTTTGCCGGAAGGGCTGTATATATCGACCAGCCGCTGCAGGAGTTTCTTCAACCGCCGGGGGTGGGTCCGCTCAGTCATCGTTTTTCTTCACCATTCGGGGAGGGCCGGTGCCGTTTTCCTTTTTTTTCATGCGCTGGTGTTCGGCGGCCACATTCATGGTCAGATAGATATGCTGCTGGGGCTGCCCGAATCCGAGCTTGCGAAAAAAATGAAGAGCCGGCAGGTTTTCGGCCTGGGTGTCGACGATCAGCATCCGCACATCATTTTTAAGCATGATGTCCTTGAACCGCCGAAACAGCTTCTCGGCGATTCCTTTGCGCTGGTGGTCGGGTTTGACGCCCAGCCATATCAAATGACCGTATTTCCAGGCGGAGTGGGTTTTTTCAATCGTCGTGCCGAGAGCGAATCCGATGATGGCGTCCTCGAGTTCAGCCACAAGGCAGAATTCAGTGTCGCTGTTGAAGAGGCCCACGACCTCATACGTATCCCACGTTCGATACATGTTCGGTACGTCCTGGGCTTTAAACAGCGCCTCTCCCATGTGAAAGACGACCGGAATGTCGTCGATCACCATTTCGCGGATTTTGACGACCGAGCGCCTCTCCCCGTTTGAATCCGAATAATTGTCAGCCATATGTCCGTATTCCAAAATTCGAAATGTGGCCACGGTTCTTCAACAAGCGCCATCCTGATCTCTAAGGTACGATGCATGGGTTGGCGCTCTTTCAGAATCTCTAAGAGTGGTTACGAATCAGAAAAAAGATCCGTACTGAGATACCTTTCGCCGGTACTGGGCAGGATCGCGACGATTTTTTTACCAGCGGCGTCCGAGCGGCCGGCAATCTCAAGCGCTGCCCAAACGGCGGCACCCGACGATATTCCGCAAAGGATGCCTTCCTTCTTGGCCACGAGGCGCGCGGTTTCAAAGGCGTCGTCATTGGAAACCTGAATCACCTCGTCCAGCAGGTCTCTTTCCAGTACATCCGGAATGAACCCGGCTCCGATGCCCTGAATCTTGTGTGGACCTTTCTGGCCCCCCGATAGAACCGGTGACCCGGTTGGCTCGACAGCGATGGCCTTGAAAGAGCGCTTGCGCGCTTTGATGACCTGGGCGACGCCTGTTATGGTGCCCCCGGTTCCCACGCCGGCCACAAGAAAGTCCACTTGGCCCTCTGTGTCGTACCAGATTTCCTCGGCTGTCGTTTCCCGGTGAATTTGGGGGTTGGCCGGGTTGGCGAACTGGTTCGGCATGAAACTGCCCTTTTCCGAACCCAGAATCTCATTGGCTTTTTCAATAGCCCCTTTCATTCCTTCGGCGCCCGGTGTCAGAATCAGCTGAGCCCCCAAATGCTTCAACAGTTTACGCCGTTCGATGCTCATGCTGTCGGGCATGGTGAGACACAGGCGGTAACTGCGGGCGGCGCAGATGAAAGCCAGCGCGATGCCGGTATTGCCGCTGGTGGGTTCGACGATAAGGGTTTGGGGCGTTACCAGGCCATCACGCTCGGCTGCATCGATCATCGAGGCCGCTATCCGGTCTTTTACGCTGCCGAGGGGGTTGAAAAATTCGAGCTTGGCGAAAATCTCGGCTTCGCAACCCTCGGCAACCCGATTCAGGCGAACCAGCGGGGTGTTTCCGATGGTGCTACCAACAGTGCTAAAATACCTCATGGGGAATCTCCTCTAATTATGGAATGAAGCATCTGATCCGGTTGTTCAGGTGGCCATCGGGGTTAAGGTCATCGAAAACGCTGCTGCTGCGGTTCCATGGTGACCTTGGTGTCCGGCGGTATGGAGCTGGTGATCCACACATTGCCGCCGATAACCGATCGGGATCCGATAACCGTTTCGCCTCCCAGGATGGTGGCTCCGGAGTAAATGATGACGTCATCCTCTATGGTCGGATGACGCTTTTTTCCCCGGAGTTTCTCTCCGGCATCTTTGGGCAGTGATAGGGCGCCAAGGGTGACGCCCTGGTATATTCTCACATCGTGACCGATTTCGGTGGTTTCACCTATAACGATTCCGGTACCGTGGTCGATGCAGAATCTTTCGCCGATTCTGGCTCCGGGGTGAATATCGATGCCGGTGACATTGTGAGCGTGCTCGCTCATGATGCGCGGCAGGAGCGGGACGCCGAGATCATAAAGCTTATGGGCCACCCGATAGACGGTGATAGCGAAAATTCCCGGGTAGCTGAAGATGATTTCGTCGGTGCTCTTGGCGGCCGGATCGCCGTCAAAAGCCGCCTGGACATCGGCGGCCAGTGCCCGGCGGATAGCGGGTATGTTTTCGAGAAGGGTGAGAGCCACTTCGTGGCCGCGATCCCGGCACTCGCTGCAGGGTTGATTGTAACGGAAACAGTCGTGGCGGATGCTCAAGCTGACCTGTTCGGAAATCATGTCGAAAAGGACCGATACCGCCTGCCCCAAGTAATATTTTAAGTTGACCGGGTCGATTTTCTCCTTGGTGAAGTATCCCGGAAACAATACTTCCCGGAATTTTTCGATAATGTCTATAACGGATTGTTTCGAAGGAATCGGTTCGTAATCGACGTGCGTATAGCCGTCATCACTGAAACAGTTGTCGATGATTTTTTCTGCGATAGCCGGCAATCGATCCCGCAGGCGTGAATCTGCCGCAGCTTCCATTTTGCAGGTAGCTGCGCTGTGTTCCTTCGGACGGCCCATTTCGTGATCTCCCAAGCGGTGGATGGTCAGCAGTCATTGCTTCGGTTTGAAGATAAACGTAAAACAGTGCCGGAGCCTTGTCAAAACAGAGAGCGTGCGCCTTTTCAACGAATGGGGTCTTTAATTCCCAAAATTACTCTATTGTGTGTATTTATTTCCCCGACCTCGCTTTGTATGGTAATCTACCACACGGTCCCAGGAATACGGCCACAGCTGCCCAAAGCGGTGCGGCCCCAAAAAAGCCCACTCTGCCGCATCCCCAATGACAAGGAATCTTGCTGATGAAAAAAAAGTATATAATCGGTGCGCTCCTCGTTCTCCTGGGAATCATGATATCCTTCCCCTTGTTCAGCATGACCTATTACACAATGGTCCGAACGTCCACTCCGGAGTTCTGCGCCTCCTGCCACGAGATCAAGCCGGCGGTAAGGGCATGGCGCGCTTCTACCCACGCCAACAACGCCGTCGGCGTGGTGGTGGACTGCATGGATTGCCATCTTCCGGCCCCTGAAAACACGTTTGACTTCCTTTTTGCCAAGACCTATCACGGGCTCAAGGATGTCGTGCTCCACTTTGTCGGCGGCGAATACGATCGCGATAAAGCCCGCCAGGCGGCATATGACGCCTTCAGGAACTCCGAGTGCCAAAAATGCCACCGCAACCTGCTCTACATGCCCCACAGCCGAGGTGCCATGCGAGCCCACCGTTCGGTACTGTACGCCCGGCCGGGGTATGAGCGGAAGTGTGTGGATTGCCACTACGACCTGGTCCACAATGACAAGCTCGCTGTTATGTTCCGCCAATACCGTGAGGTACCGTACCAGGCCAACGGACTGAGGCCGGAAAAACTGGGTTACCAATAAACTGTGTCTGCCCCCCTTATCGAAAGGAGTCATGCCAATGAGGAGACCATCGTTCCTAACATCCATCGGACTGCTGCTTGTTGGGCTGCTTCTTTGCGGCGGATTGCCTGCGGCCAACGCTCAGCAGCCTAATTTCCCCGTGGTGAAGGAGTATCGCATCGAACGCAGCGTTCCCCCTCAAGCCGTGGCCTGTATCGAATGCCACCGCGCGACCACACCGGGTGTGTTTGCCGACTGGGCCAAAAGCCGGCATGCCAATGCCAACATCACCTGCCTGGATTGCCATCTGGTCCAACCCGGAGACGAAGACATCGCCAAGGGGCATGAAAAATATTACGGCCGCTCGGACCTCCCATACGGCGAAAGTCAATACAAAGTGCCCATCGCATCCATCGTCACTCCCAAGGATTGCTCCCGTTGCCATCCCGACGAGGTGACCCAGTACAGCCGCTCGAAACATGCCAATACCATAGAAATCATGTGGAAGCTCGATCCCTGGCTCAATAAAGGGATGAACTCCGACAACGAACGGAAAACCGGCTGTTTCAACTGCCACGGCACGGTGATCCAAATCGACGACAAAGGGCAAATCGATCCGGCGACCTGGCCGAATGCCGGTGTGGGGCGACTCAACATTGACGGCAGCAAGGGGTCTTGCACTTCGTGTCACACCCGCCATCGCTTTTCCATTGCCGAGGCCCGTATGCCCGAAGCCTGTGACCAGTGCCATCTCGGCCCGGATCATCCGCAGATCGAAATTTACGAAGAATCCAAACACGGTACCATGTACCACGCCTACAAGGACGAATACAATTTCAAAGCCGCCGCCGGGACCTGGACCGCCGGTGTCGATTACCGTGCGCCAACCTGTGCGGCCTGCCACATGTCCGGTTCGGGCAAGGTCATGGGAACCCATGACGTGACCGAACGGCTCTCCTGGGAGACCCAGGCCCCCCTGACGGTGCGGCCACAGGATTTCAAGCCTTTTCCGGCCAAATCCGACTGGCAGACGGAACGGGAAAAGATGAAAAACGTCTGTCGCCAGTGCCATGGAGATTCATGGATCAACGATTTTTATGACGGATTTGACAAGGCCGTGACCGAATACAACGAGGTTTACTTCAAACCGGCTAAAGCCACTCTCGACCAGTTGTATGAGAAAGGGCTGCTGGACAAGGAAAAGTTCTTCGATGAGCACCTGGAAGTGGAGTACTACGAGCTTTGGCACCACGAGGGCCGCCGGGCGCGCATGGGCGCCATGATGATGGCCCCCGACTACGCCTGGTGGCACGGCTTCTATGAATGCAAGCTCCGTTTCAATTCCTTCATGGAAGGCGCGGATCACCTGCTCAAGACCGGTGAAAAGGCGTACATCTATCCGAAGTTCCCCAATGCGACGGGATCGACCCAGCGACCCGTGAAGATCTTCGGACAGCAATAGTAAGCCGTCTCTCCTCATTTCGGCAAATCTGAACCCCGCTGTGTTAAAAGACACAGCGGGGTTTTAAGTACCGCATCAGAAGGTTTTTCGTGCAGTACATTGTATCGGCTATTCTACTCCTCGACACCCCTCGAAAGATCGCCTGACAATTGCAGTCTACGACTCCAGCCAGACCTCGTGAATCTCGTTCACACTCTCTTTGACCGAGCGCACGGCCAATCGGAGTCGAGTATACACCAGCGCCAAGCCGATGATCTCGGCCAATACCAGCAGGGAGTCCAAATCACTGACCGAAAGATTCCAGGTGTCATGGTGGTACAAACGCAGCACGCCGATCACCCTGTCCCTCAACTTGACAGGGAGCGATACAATAGCACGGACCCCTTCGGCCTTGGCCTCCTCCGGATACTGGAGAAGGTCGGAGCGGGTGATGTCGCTGACGACGATCGGCTCACCCCTGACGGTGCGGGCGATGCTCTTGGCGGTCAGTACCGGTCCCTTATTCACATAGCCGATGCTGAGACCGAAACTCCCTAAAATTTCCAATTCTTCGGTTTCGTGGTTGAGGGCAAATATGCTACACCCCTTGATTCCCAGCGCGGCGACCAGAAGTTGCGAAAGGTGGTCGGTCATCATCTCCAGATGGTCAGACTGCGCAATCGCCCGTGTAACCACCTTGAAGAGGTCAATGTCTAACTTTTCTTCCATACCCATGGGACACCTCCTCTGCTATTCAATTGAAATAGAGGTTTGCTTTCCGGATGCCGTCATTGTCAGCAGACAATACAGACGGTTGCATCCCGCAAGGCGGCAATGACTTTGGCGTGAACACTGCTCGAAAAAAAACGGCCGATCCGTCCGGTCTTTCGATTCAAAACCAGGAGGCTAAACTTTTCACTGGCGTGCAAATCGATGATTTCACCGGCTATTTCTTTTTTGCGGGGTTTGAATGACGATTTGACTCTCTCCTCACCAAATCCGTTTTCTATAAGCTCGTCTTTGATTTCCTGAAAGGAGAACTCAAGCTCTGAGAGCTTTTGGTTGAGGTATGAAAAACTTTCCTTCAATCGCCCAGTTACCGTCTCGTTGCGCACATCGATAGCCGGCAAAGGGGTGTAGGTGTGAAAGAGCGTCACCTCGATGTCCCCGCGGTGAGCAAAGGTGCTAATGGTGAAATCCAGGGCTTTGCGATCGGACGCTGAAAAATTGTATGGCAGGAGCAATTTCTGTGCGGCCATTCTGCCCTCCTTTTGGTTGCATGGTTTTGGTAACTTTAAACAGAGTCGATCAAATTCGGCCAATGCTCGATAAGGTGGAAATGAAAAGGAGGAGCCATTCGGAAAGCAAGATGAGAATATCTACCCGGATCAGAGAGCGTTTTGCATTGCTTCAGCAGCGGGGGGAAGGAGCGGCTGCGGCTAACCAGATTTAGTGAAATCGATTGCGGTCGTCTGCAGGCAGGATCAGGGCAGCGGTGAGGATCGGCAGAAGCGGCCGGTGTTCGCATGGTGCGATGTCGCTACAAAAACCATCCACCTGAAGTCAGACTGTCATGGTGCGAATGTTGCTGTCAAGATAATTTTCCCCCAGATGCGTTTCACCAGTACGGCCTGAGGCGGTGTTTTTTTTGCATCGTGGGATGGAAAGGGTAATCGGCGCGCTTAAGAGTCCGGCTGGACGACAGCCCTACTTGATATCCTGCGGAGTAACGCGGTGTTTTTTCATCCGCTTCCAGATGGTAACCCGGCTGACACCCAGGTTGCGGGCGGCTTCCGACTGGTTGCCGCCGGATTTTCGGAGGGCTTCGATAAGTTGTTCTTTTTCCTGTTCACCGGCAACGTCGATCCCGAGGGCGGCGGTTTCGCGGCACGCAAATGCCGTACCGGAAATCTTGGGCGGCAGGTGCTGAATGCCAATCCCACCGGTTGCGCAGAGAACGAATGCATACTCGACGGCGTTGCGAAGTTCGCGCACGTTACCGGGATATCGGTAGGCAGTCAGTAACTCCAGAGCCTCCGGCGACAACCCCAGGATTTTTTTACCCGTTTTATGGTTGTTGTTGCGGATGAAGCTCTGCACGATGATAGGAATATCCTCTTTGCGGTCCCTCAGCGGCGGGCAATTCAGCGGGAATACATTGATTCGGAAATAAAGATCTTCCCTGAATACGCCTTGGGTTATCAGCTTCTCCAAATTTTTATTGGTTGCAGAAATGATGCGGACATCTATTTTTATGGGCGTGTGGTCACCCACCCGCTCGATCTCCTTCTCCTCCAAAACCCGCAGCAGTTTGACCTGGGTGGCCAAGGGGATGTCCCCGATTTCATCGAGAAAGATCGTGCCCCCATGGGCGGCTTCGAAACGGCCGATGCGGGTGCGCTCCGCTCCGGTGTAGGCACCTTTTGTGTGACCGAACAGTTCGCTTTCCAGCAAATTCTCGTTCAGCGCCGCACAGTTGACCTTGATGAACGGCTCATTGCGCCGCTGACCGGCTTCATGAACCGCACGGGCCACCAATTCCTTGCCGGTGCCGCTCTCGCCATGGATCATCACCGGCGATTCGGTTTGGGCGACATTGTCGATGAGTTCATATAGTTCTTGCATGGCCGGCGATCGGCCAAGAATGCCATGGTAGCCCTCATCCATGTGGAGGGTCTTGCGCAGGGTCACGATTTCCTGTTGCTGGCGCACGATCTCCGACATGTCCGTCAGAGTTTCGATCGCACCGATAACCTGACCGTCTTTAGTCCTCAGGATGGTGGCATTTTTGATGATATTGACCGCCCTGTGATCCTTGTGCGTAATCAGGCATTTTTTTGCCCGCACATCGCCGCGAGCGTACAGGCCGCACCATTGTTCGGCGGGGCCTTTGCCGAATATTTCGCAACCCGTGCAATCGAGTATGCGGCACGACTTGCCGACGAGTTCTTCAGAGCGGTATCCGGTCATTCTCTCGGCTGCCGGGTTGACGGCAATGATTTTTCCCCTCGGATCGACCACGAGAACACCATCCATCAGTGTTTCGAAGATAGTTTTCCAATGTTTTGAAAGGTCCATTTTAGATCTGGCCCTCGCTGCCCCATTACAGGTGAAGATGTTTTACGGTGTCATTGTTAAGTTAACACCTGTTAACATAGTGTTCTGTAGGCGGGCATGCAAGAACTTTTTTTTGCTTAAATGTATTGATATATCAATGTGTTGTCATTTTATAAGAGCGTGGCATATTTTTTGCTAAAGTTCAAACAGCCCATCCTTATCGGCGCACAAGGTCGAAATCCACCAAGCGATGAATGGAGAATCGTCATGCAGAAGGCCGCCATACTCGTCAGTCATACCGAGCGGTTACAGGAAGGGCTGCTCGCCGGACAATCGCTGGCTGAAAAGGGCATGGATGTCCACATATTACTGCCCGATTCGACCGCCGCCCCGGCCGAAACCGGAGACAGCGACTATGCCATCGTACAAGGACAGGATCTCCGGTGTTTCACCAATCGACCGGATGTGGCCGGACGATTGGGTTTTCACCATGCCACGCTGGCGCAGATGGCGTTCATGCTTAAAGACGCCGATGTGGTTATTCCTTTTTAAACAATGAACAAGCTTTTACATATTCTCAGGTCGGAACCCAGCGACACCGTTCAGCAGCTCATCGAGGCCATGGCCGGTGATGAAGGGGTCACCGTCGCGGTGTTGTACCAGGATGACATCGCCCGTATGCCGGTCAACTGGCAACGTTTGGTTGACGATATATTTGCCGCCGATAAAGTCATTTGCTGGTGACGGAAGCGACTGACTTACGATCCCTTCTACCTCCGGTGCTGGTAAGACAATGGAAAAACTCGGGATTCTGATTAATTCAACCGCACATAACCATGCAGTCGTTCAACTGGCCCGTGCGGCCCGTGAGCGGGGCAAGATCGTTGAAATATTCCTGGCGGCACAAGGGGTTCGATTCCTGGGGCATACGTTTTTCAGCCAACTTGCCGGTATCGGCCAGGTGTGGGTCTGCTCCGCCAGTATCGAGGCTTTGGAGACGGATTTCCCCGTGTCGGTGCCAAAGACCTGCCGTCTGGTACCGCCGGAAGAGTTGGCGGAGTTTCTCCGGACATGTGACCGGCATGTGGTTTTCTAACGGGCTAACTCAAGGTTAACAGGTGTTAACCTTGTTGGGATTTCGGTGAATGACGGCAATAGTTAAAAAAATACATGGTTTCAGACCGTTATCAAATAATAAGGAGTTTTTTGTTTTGTGGCACATCGGTTGCACTGACTAACGAGCGATATATACGATGACGGCCCTGAGTGGCAGATGAGTCGGCCGATGGATTACAGAGGAAGCATTCACTCAGAAAGGAGAGCGTTACAATGAAGAGAACGATGTTGGTTATCATGGCCGCCGTGATTTCATTCAGTTTTGTCGGTGCCGCGATGGCGATCGAGCAGGGCAACAAACGCAAGGGAAAATATATCTACCGCAAGGTTTACCAAGCTTGCAACGAGAGGGGAGAGGTCGATACGTCCAAACCGCCCTTGAATCCGGATGCCAAGACCCAGGACCAGTGGACCCAGGTATTCGAGGCTGGAAAATTCGATGAATTCGGCTGTAAGCAGGAATGGGACCAGCTATCCGAAGAAGACAAATCAAACATCTATACGTATTTACACGCCCACGCCTCCGACTCCCCAACACCGCTGAAGTGCAAGTAAAGGTGTGCGGCATCTTTTGGCGTGAGGCTGGTGATATCCAAACCTAACGTAAAATGGAGGAAGCATGAAAGTCCGTAAACTGAATTTACTGATGGTATTGACGATCCTGGTCCTTGCGGCGGCATTGATCGGTTGCTCGACCACACCCAAGACCGAGACGCAGGCGGCGGCGGAGCCGGAGTTCGAAAAGTACCCCAACATCGTTGACGTGAAGTTCGTTATGGATCACATCACGGTGCCCATGGCCGAGAACGTAATGATTATCGACGCGCGTCCCAAACGGGCCAAGTACGACAAGGGTCACATTCCCGGCTCAGTCAGTATCCCTGACAGCCAGTTTGACAAAATGGCCGACCAACTTCCGGCAAACAAAGATGCGCTGCTTGTATTCTACTGCGGCGGTTTGAAATGCCCCTTGAGCCACAAGTCGGCTTTCAAGGCCGAGAAACTGGGGTACACCAATATCAAGGTGTTTGCCGAAGGGTTCCCGAATTACATGCAAGTGGCCGGCAACTACCCCGCGGTTGCCGTAGAGTGGGTCAAAGCCGAAATGGACAAGGGGGCAGATGTCGTCCTGATCGATTCCCGGCCGAAAAAACCCAAGTACGACAAGGGGCACATTCCCGGCGCCATCAGCATACCCGACAGCCAGTTCGATGCCTACAAGGATCAGCTGCCGGCGGACAAGGCCAAGACCCTGGTCTTCTACTGCGGCGGATACAAATGTCCCCTGAGCCACAAATCCGCCAAGAAGGCGTTGGCCATGGGATACACAAGCGTAAAAGTATTCGACGCCGGGTACCCGGGCTGGGTGGCTTATGTCGGCAAGGACAGTGCGGCCAAGACCACGGCCATCAAGTCGGGAGGCGAGGAAGGCAGCATCGACAACGATCTGTTTACCCGAATCGTCAATGAAGACCCGGGCAGCATTACCCTCATCGACGTCAGGGACCCGGCCGAGTTTGCCACCGGCAGTTTCAAGACGGCCGTCAATATTCCTGTGGACCAGCTCGAGGCCAAGATACCGAGCCTGCCCTCCACCAAGCCGATTGTCTTTGTGTGCGGCACCGGTGCCCGCAGTGGTGAGGCCTACTACATGGTACAGGATGTCAGGCCGGAGCTGAAAGAGGTTTACTACGTGGAAGCCGAAATTGCCTTCAACCAGGACGGTTCCTTCAAGCTGACCAAGGCTGCACAGTAAGTAAGCAACGGATACCATGCGTGCGGCCCGTTCGACGGGCCGCACGCTTTCTCTGCACACTCGGATGAAATTCCCCGGGAGAGTCTGATGAAACTTGCGAACTATTTCTATTACACCCTCACACTCTGCTGTCTACTGGTCGTCGGACCGACAATTGTCGCCGCCGGGGAAGAGGAAAACGAAATCGCCCCCGGTCGGGTAATGGCCCGCCAGGCCACCAAGGATCAGCAGCTGTGGATCACAGCCGATCACTCCAAACACGAAGCCTTGAAAAAGACATTTGCCAGCGGGCCGGAAATTACCAAAGCCTGCCTGTCCTGCCATTCCGAAGCCGAAGAACAGTTTCACAAAACCATTCACTGGAAGTGGATGGTGCCGGGTACCGAAGACGGTGAGAAGGTCGGCAAGGCCGGCTACTCGCTCAACAATTTCTGCATATCCACCAACAAAAACGCGGACAAAAGCTGCCTGGACTGCCACCCGGGTTGGGGTACGTCCACCGAGGCCATCAATTGTTTGGTCTGCCACGGTCAGCAAACCATCAACTGGGACGAGGCCCTCGAGGACATGCAGTATTTTTTGAGCGAGTCCGAAGAGGACGAGGAATCCAAAGAGATGGCCGCTGAACTCCAAACCCAGATTCAAAACGCCGTTCAGGCTGTGGGGCGTCCCACGCGCAAGAACTGCGGATCTTGCCATTTTTACGGGGGCGGCGGTGACGGAGTGAAGCACGGCGACTTGGATTCGTCATTGACCAAGCCCAACAAGGCTTTGGATGTGCACATGGGCGTCGATGGCCAGAATTTTGACTGCGTCCGCTGCCACACCACCGAGCTCCATAATATTGCCGGGCGGATGTATACGGCGCCGGCGTATACCGAACGCAAGAGTCTCATTGAGGATGACCTGACCTCCAAAATTACATGTGAATCCTGCCACAGTGCCACGCCGCACGAAGCCGGACACAAAGCCAACGACCACACCGACATAGTGGCCTGCCAGACCTGTCACATCCCGACCATCGCCCGGGTCAACCCAACGAAGATGTCTTGGGATTGGTCCGAGGCCGGGAAGAAAAAGGACGGCAAACCCTACAAAACGAAAGACGAATTCGGTAAATACGACTATATGTCCATCAAAGGCCAAATGAAATGGGCCAAGAATATTGAACCCGAGTATTTCTGGTTCAACGGATCCATCGCTTCCAAGTCCACCAGGGATGCCATCGATCCGAGCCGAACGGTAGCCGTCAGCGAGCCGACAGGGGATCGGCAAGACCCGAACGCCCGCATTTTTCCCTTTAAAGTTCACCGCGGTGTTCAGCCTTATGACAAGGTGCATAAAACCCTGCTGGCCCCCCTTCTTTCCGGTGACGACGGCTACTGGAAAACGCTCGACTGGAACCGGGCCCTGACCAAGGGCCAGGAAGCGCTCGGGCTGCCGTTTTCCGGGGAGTTCGATTTCGTGGAAACCACCTACGTTTTTCCTTCCACCCACATGGTAGCGCCCAAGGACAATGTGGTTTCCTGCAGTGAGTGCCACGTTGGCGAGGGTGGTCGAATGGAAAAGTTGACCGGTTTTTATATGCCGGGCAGAGATCAATGGCGGCTTATCGACACCATGGGTTGGGTATTGGTACTCGGGTCGCTACTGGGTGTCGTCCTGCATGGATTGGGCCGCGTGTTCACCAACGGCAGGAAGGAGAAATAGCTATGCAAGGCAAGAAAATGGTCAACATATATCTTTACACTCGATATGAGCGGTTTTGGCACTGGTTGCAGGGTGCGATCATCATCCTGCTTTTGATTACCGGGTTTGAAGTTCACAACAGCTTCAGCCTCATGGGGTTCAATACTGCGGTGAATGTTCACAACACCGTCGGGCTCGGTTGGCTGATCCTGTTTGCGTTCTTCGTTTTCTGGGTTTTTACCACCGGTGAGTGGCGTCAGTATGTTCCGACCACCCGAAAAATGCTCCTCGTGGTCCGCTATTACAGTTACGGGATTTTTCGCGGTGAATCGCACCCGGTTCCCAAGCGCAAGGAAGCCAAGCACAACCCTCTTCAGCGGCTGGTCTATCTCTCGCTGGCCGCCCTGCTGCTCCCGGTTCAGATGATCAGCGGTTTTCTTTACTGGAGCTATAATTCCTGGCAGGCCTGGGGCCTGGGGTGGCTTTCCCTTCAGGTGGTCGCGCTGGTTCACATGGCCGGAGCCTTTGCCATTCTTTCTTTTCTTGTCGTGCACCTTTACATGATTACCACCGGGCACACAGTGTCGGCCCATACCCGGGCCATGATCACCGGATGGGAAGAAGTGGGTGAGGACACGGAAATAGAAGCCTGGGAGCAGAAGGTGCGCAAAGGCAAGCAACCGCAACCGGCGACTTGAACTTGAGACGACCAATCTACGGAAAGTGGTGGTTTCCAATCCGTCCCTCTTGATACAGCCTCGGTCTTTGCTGCCGGGGCTGTGCTGTTTTTGGGAATCGCGCTTCCTCAGACGGAGGAACGATATTCAATTATGAAATCAGAGTATTGATTACAGCATACGAATACTGTATGAAATAAATCCAGTATATTGGCAGCAGAACGCAGGCTCAACTCACCCAACCGGCGTTCCGGGTGCAATGGGGGGCGGAATCGAACAAATGGATAGCCGAGAACGTCAGGGCGAGGGTGCACGAATCAATGATAACTTGCTGAACGATTAGTGAAAAGGAGGACTCCTATGTACTTTGAATCGATCGAGGAGATTCTGGGATTCGCCATTGAGAAAGAGAAAGAAGCGGCGGCATTTTACGATGACGTGGCGCAGCAGGAAGTTT
Source organism: uncultured delta proteobacterium (assembly GCA_963792945.1). Lineage (GTDB taxonomy): Bacteria > Desulfobacterota > Desulfobacteria > Desulfobacterales > SG8-13 > JARFQH01. Next base: position 331,159 of record CAWBYM010000004.1, read on the forward strand.
TCAGTGGGACCAAAAAAACATTCCAGGAATTTGCAGCCGAGGAACGCAAACATCAGGCCTTGCTGGAAGACTTCGAAGGCAACAAGCTGAAGATCAAAACTTACAAACTTAAGTGGGTCCCTGATATGAAGCGCAGTGATTACATGGTTGAAATGAAGTACGAGAAGGGGATGGACTATGCCGACATCGTCCGTCTGGCCATGAAGCGTGAAGAAAAAGCCCTGGCCCTTTACAATGAGCTGCAAAAACAGACCGATGAGAAGGATTATGTCCGGTTGTTCAAAATCCTCGCCCAAGAGGAGGCCAAGCACAAACAGTTTCTAGAAACCATGTATGACGACTTCATGGCTGAACAAGGGGATTAGGCCCACCAATACGACCTACCACCATGCGGCAAGAAACAGGAAGCATTTCTGTGTTGGATGATCTCAGGGCCTACCGGTTCCGCTTCGTCTTGATGGGCGTCATCATCGCTGCCGCGGCTTTTTTGATGGCGGGGGCCATGACGATACCATTTCTTCTTTGAATCACCCTCCATGTGGTACAAGTTCGGCTTTGCCAAAGTCCTGTTGCGGAGCGGTAAAGTGTTCGGCATGGCTGCCGCGACACTGCTTTTTTTCCAACTGATCCTGGTTGGCCGCCTTAAGGTGTTGGACCGGGTCTTTTCACTACCCGGCCTGGTCCGCACCCATCGAATTAATGCCATCGCCATCCTTCTGTTGGCATTTTCACACCCTCTCCTCGTTCTGACTTCAGAGAACAAATTGACCATCCCACTGGAGATGCGTTACTGGCCGGAGTGGGTCGGCGTTTGTCTACTGGTTGTCATCGTTATCCAATTCTCGTCGAGTCAATGGCGTAATGCCTTGCGAATTAATTATCATCGCTGGCTTTTACTGCATCGCTGCGTCGGCGTCTTGATCATTGGTCTCGTGAGCCTTCACATCCTGTTTGTCAGTGAAACCTTTTCCGAAGAGGGTTTTCCCCGTGACGCGGTTATCCTATCGACTGTTCTTCTCGCTCTGTTGTGGCTGTGGATCCGATCAGGCTGGCTGCGCGCAAGAAAAAAGCCTTTTACCGTGACCCGGGTGGCGCCCGAGGGCATTAGCAGCGTCAATATCGCGCTGAGCCCGGTTGACAAACGGCCGTTTCGATATGTTCCGGGCCAGTTCGTCATCGTGTCCTTTCAGTCAAAGCACATTTCTCCAGAGCCGCACCCATTCACACTTTCATCGACACCAACCCGTTCGGAAAACCTGCAGGTGACCGTGCGGACCAATGGGGATTGGACCCGACACGTCGCCCGGATTGCCGTCGGGGAACGGGTCTATGTTCAAGGCCCGTTCGGACGGTTCAGCCATGTGTTTACCGATCCGGCACGCGAGATCATCATGATCGCTGGCGGTATCGGCATCACCCCCATGTTGAGCATGCTGCGTTACATGGCCGATCGGCAGGATCAGCGTGTCATAACCCTGATCTGGAGCAATCGATCAAGGGAACATATGGTTTTTCCGGGCGAATTAAACGAATTGGGGGAGAAATTGACAGGATTTCGATCAGAACTTATTTTTACCGGTAATTCAGATGAATGGATTTCCACCGAGGGACTGAATCTGGAGAAACTGCAATCGCTGCTTCGAGGATGCAGCCGCCATGCATCAGTATTCATATGCGGCCCGGAACAAATGATGGTCCAGATCAAAAACGACCTGAAGCGAATCGGTTTCGAACCTCGCTCGATCTACACGGAAACTTTCGGTTTTTGAAAGCAATCCAACATAAAATTGGTGTCAATATGAAATTAGATATAAAACAATGACAATTCTGCTTTTACTTCTGGTCCTTATTTCTCCGGCGCATGCCGCCGGGCCCGAATGGAAACTCGATCCCTCTCATGCTGGGATCTACTTCGAGATTGATCACATCTATTCTGCCACAAGAGGCTATTTCGAGGATTTCGAAGGCAAGGTGGTGTTCGACTCCCGATAACCTGGGCGGAAGCAGTTTTGACTTTCAAAGTTAAGGTGAAAAGTATCAACACAGCCAACAGCAAACGCGACGGGCATCTTCAATCAGAGGATTTCTTCGACGTCAGAGAAATTTCCGGTTATGACCTTTAAAAGCACTCAATCAAACAGATAGAAGGCGATAACTATGTGGTTGAAGGCACGATGAAGGTCAAGGACGTCAGCAAGAAGCTCTCGATTCCGTTTACTTTTTTTGGGATCAAACCGAATCCGTTCGACAAGGGCAGCCAGGTAGCTGGTTTCGAGGCCCGCATGACCATCGACCGGCTGGAGTACAACATCGGCAGTGGCAAATACTACGAAATGGGAGTGGTGGGCAAAGACGTGGATGTTCTCATTTCGTTCGAAGCGACCCGAAATCAATAATCATTGTGTCGTGGTCTAACCATCCAGAAGGTTACCCACCACCAATCGCGGGTAAGCATTCACAGGGCACCGCATCTGCTTTGTTGTCGGACACTTGAAGTACAAAAGTACGTCTGCGCGCCCGACGCCTTGCATCTGCGGCACCCTGTAAACGCTTACTATTCTGTGGTCTTAAGTACAATCGATGTTGCAACCCTGTGAACCGATCCAATCGGGGTGGTGGGTGCGGAATGATCACTGGCCGTATAACCAAATTGACCGGTTTTGATCTTCAGTGCCGTATTCCAATCACGGAACCGAATGGCATATTGCGGTGCGCTGGTCATCCACTTGGTAATGATAATGTATTCCATCGGCAGTGGATCGCCCTTGGCGTTGACCCACAGTTGCCAGTCCACCTGAGCTTCTCGAAAAATCAGGTAGTGGCATTCCACGCCATTTACATAAGCCCTACCCAGGTAGGCGCTGCTCACCACCCCCTCGGAAAGCCTTGTAAATGCATCGGTATAGAAAAGATCGGCACCCGGTGTATCCGGCCCGATCTCGTGGTGCAGGTTTTCAATGGCCGTGTCAGTGGTGCCGGGGCTATCCATCTGATAATAAACGTTGAGGTTCCGACCGTAAATCGTCAAAAGCTTGCCGTTAAAGATGAGTTCCACATCCGGAGATGGCGCCTTGTCGATTGATATGCAGATTGCCGGGGCGTTTCAATATGATATCTACGGAACTGCTGAACTGAAGTTTCTGACCAGCCAGATCGATAATCTCATTGTCGATGTCAGCTTTCGCACTAAATGCGGACAAATTACCCATAAAGTCAGACATCGAACGCAGGATCTTGCCTGCTTCCGGATCCATGCGATCGGCGCCCATCGCCTGGCCGGAAAATAAGCCGATCAGCACCATCCCTGCGAGCAGGGCAGGCAAACGGATGACCTGCTTGAATAATCTGCGGCCGCGAAGGCAGGTACTTTTACTATCACCGGCGGGTTTGTTCGAAAAATCCACCTGCTCTTCTTTTTATTTTGACTCATGATTAACCTCCTTCTTGATGATCTCATCCAAGATTTTCTTCTGACGTCAATGCATCGTTGAAAACTTTGAGCTGTGTTATCTGGTGTTCAAATTTTGGTAACCGCTGTATCCAACTCTTCGATTTCAAACATGAGGGTCAAACCTTGATTATTGATTATATTTGACTTTGGCTCATCTGCAGGCTATTTGTAGTTCATGACACGTCAATTGAGAATCGAATATGAAGGTGCCTATTATCACGCCCTTTCGCGCGGTAATGATCAGCAGGCCATTTTCCTTTCCGACCAAGACCGCAACGCCTTCCTCCAGACGCTGGTGCGAATGTCCGAACGCTTCGAAGTGGACATCATCGCCTACGTGCTGATGGACAACCATTATCACTTACTGCTGCGAACCAACCGAGCAAACTTATCCAAATCGATGCAATGGCTGGGCACTACCTACACCACGATTTTCAATCTGCGTCATTCGCGGAAAGGGCACCTCTTTCAGGGACGTTTTAAGAGTATTCTGGTAGAAAATGAACCGTATCTGGTTCAGCTGTCATGTTACATCCATCGAAATCCGCTCCGCGCAGGGATGGTTCAGCGCCTGCTTGATTACCCTTGGAGCAGCTACCCAGCCTATGTATACAACCGACGGTGTCCGAACTGGTTAAAGACCGACTTGATCCTGTCACGGTTAGGTCCGGATAAAAGCGGGCGTAAAGAATACCGGGCAAAGGTGCAACGATATGCCGACAAGAAAAAGAGTATCTGGGAAGACGTGAAACACGGCATCTTTTTTGGTTCTCAGGCTTTTGTCGATCGCATAAAAAAGGATTATTTAAGCGGGGAACCTCAGGCAGACATGCCGGGTCATCAAAAATTTTTCGAAGATAGGGACCTTGGTGATATCATCGATACCGCATCGGTAATTTTGAAGATCGATATTCAAAAATTGAGGAGCTCCCGTCGCATTTTGAATGCGGACATATTCAGCCGCGACATGCTGGTCTACCACCTGTGGCAGAGCGGCCGGTTCCGAAATTCTGAAATCGGCAGTCAGATTGGTCTGACTATTTCATCTGTCAGTCGGCGGGCTGGGAACTTTCAATCCCGGCTGGACCGGGATAAGAAAGCGCGAACAACATACGACAAATTTAAATCAATAATCAAGGTTTGACCCCATAAAGGGTAGCATGAGCATGATCCATATTGAATCACTGATTTTTCATTATCCCTCTGGTGAATTTCAACTTGATATTTCAGAGGTTACCGTTGCGCGTGGTGAAAAAATCGCCGTCATCGGACCCAGCGGATCGGGGAAAACCACCTTGCTCAACCTGATCGCCGGAATCATCACACCCGTAAATGGAAATATCCGGGTGTGTGAGTTCAATGTGAACGAGCTCAGTGATGCCGGCCGGCGGGATTTCCGCATCACTTCCGTCGGGTTCGTGTTCCAGGACTTCGAACTGCTCGACTATCTCACCGTCTTGGACAACATTTTACACCCTTACCGGATTACAGGAGCCCTGTTGCTTGATACGCAAGTGAAACAACGCGCCTCTGCACTGGCCGAAGAGATGGGGATCGGCGATAAACTGGACCGCATGGTCAACGATCTCTCCCAGGGGGAAAAGCAAAGAGCGGCCATCTGCCGGGCGCTCCTCCCTCACCCGAAAGTCATTCTGGCGGACGAAGCCACCGGAAACCTCGATCCGGAAAACAAAGAACGTATCCTGGATCTGCTGTTCCAGGCGGTGGAAGAACATGAGGCCACACTGCTGGCCGTGACGCATGATTATGAGTTATTGAAGCGGTTTGATAGGATTGTCGATTTTAAGGATTTTCGAAAAAAAAGTGATTAGCCGCAAACAAACACAGACTTTTTAGCTGAGCAGCATATTTAACAAGAACAAATAGATAGTTGAGCTCTGGAATAGTGCCATCAAGACAGAAAAAATCGCTATAAATAAAAACACGAAATACTAAACAAATTATAATGGCCAAAGGTTCAAATTCAAAACAATACGATCTCGAAGACCGGACTCTTGCTTTCGCAAAACTATTCGATCTTTTGTTAAAGTATTACCGAAAACGTTTTCAAATATAGAGGATGTTAAACAACTTGTAAAATCATCCGGCTCGGTAGGCGCTAATTATATCGAAGCAAACGAATCTTTGAGCAAAAAGGATTTTAGGATGCGAATCAAGATTTGCCGCAAAGAAGCGAAAGAGAGCCCATACTGGCTCAAGCTTATCGATACAAAAGGCAAACAAGACTTGGTGAAAGATTGTAACGATTTGATTAGAGAAGCTACTGAGCTTATGAAAATATTCGGTGCAATCCTTCAAAAGAGTAAATAATGTTTTGGTAATTTTGTTACTCGATTTTTGTACTTTTTTCGAATTTAGAGCTTTTACTTTGAATACGTGTTTAAACCTTTAATGTATCCATTGGATAACTGTATTTATAACCATCATGCTGGATAGTATATACATTGCCTGGAAGTACATCCGGTTCAACAAGATCAAAACCGCCGTTCTGGTGGCGTGCATCACATTGATATCTTTTCTGCCGCTGGCGCTGCAGTTGCTGCTGGATGAGAGCGAACGCCAGTTGATGGCCCGGGCATCGACCACACCACTGGTTATCGGGGCCAAGGGCAGCTCGCTGGATCTAATGATGAATTCGCTTTACTTTGGCGATGAGGTCCCGGAGTTGCTTACTATGGATGCTTCTGAACGGGTGGGTGACTCTGAACTGGCCTTGCCCATCCCGCTTTACGTGCGCTTTAAAGCTCGTGGAAACCCTATTGTCGGGACGACCCTGGACTACTTCGACTTACGGAGTTTGGAAATTGCCGAAGGACGGCAGATGGCTGTGCTGGGCGAATGTGTCCTGGGGGCCAAAGTCTCTGAGTCCCTGGGCCTCGAGCCTGGAGACAGCCTGGTTTCCTCACCGGAGAGTCTGTTTGACCTGGCCGGGATCTACCCGCTAAAGATGAAGGTTGTCGGGGTGCTCGGGAAAGCCCACACTTCCGATGATCTGGCCATATTCGTCGATCTGAAGACAGCATGGGTGATTCAGGGTCTGGGTCACGGCCACCAGGACGTCACCCAGCTGAAAGATCCGACTCTCGTATACAAACGCTCCGGATCCAATGTGGCCGCCACGGCAAAATTGTATCACTTCACCGAAATAACGGAAAAAAACATCGAATCGTTCCACTTTCACGGCAATCTGAATGTTTATCCGATTACGGCCGTTATCGCCGTACCAAACGATGAAAAATCCGGCACGATTCTGAGAGGGCGCTACCTCTCCAAAGAAGAACCGCAGCAGATAGCCCGGCCGGAGGAGGTGATCGATGGACTCCTGCAGAATATCTTTCGTATTAAAAATGTTTTGGATGCCGTGATATCGGTGGTCGCTCTGGCCACCATTCTGGCTGTCGTTCTGGTTTTCGCCTTGTCGCTGCGATTGCGGCAGAAGGAAATTCAAACCATCTTCAAACTGGGTTGCAGCCGGATGACCATTGCCAGATTGGTGGCTGCCGAAATTGGTCTGATTGTGATGGCCAGCGGTATATCCTGCGCAGCACTGGTGTTTTTGGTCGACCAATATGCCAATGATTTGGTGAGAATGTTGTTCATCAGATAAATCGAGACAGGATATTTATGCGAATCATATGGGGGAAGAGTCTGAAAGTGTTATTGTTATTTTTCATGGGGTGTTCAGGAATCATAGCATTCTTGAACAACGGCGTCGCTGCTGAATTGCTGAGTATCTATGTGGTCAATTACCCACTCAAGTACTTTGCTGAACGAATTGGCGGTGATTATGTGGCGGTGATTTTTCCGGCTCCGCCGGATGTCGATCCTGCGTACTGGATACCTGATGTCACCACGATTACAAAATACCAGGAGGCCGATCTGATCCTATTGAACGGCGCGGATTATGCCGGTTGGATCAAAAAAGTATCCCTCCCTAGCTCTAAAATCATCAACACGTCAAAGGGTTTCAAGGATCGGTATATCACAACCAAGGGCGCTGTCACCCACAGCCACGGTCCGGAAGGCCAGCACGCTCATGAAGACGTCGCTTTCACCACCTGGCTCGATTTCAACCGGGCGATCATGCAGGCCCAGGCTATCGCCGAAGCCCTCGACCGGAAATTGCCCCAACACCGCAAAGTTTTTGAGACAAACTTTGCCGCCCTCAAAAATGATCTTCGATCGCTGGATACCGATCTCCGTGGGATCGTCTCCCAAGAACCCCCACTGCTGTTTATCGCATCTCATCCTGTGTACGATTATCTGGCCCAGGCTTACGGCTTGAACATGAATAGCGTGCACTGGGAGCCGGACGAGATGCCGGACACTGGGAAATGGTTGGAGTTGGAGCGGATACTGAAGGAACACTCGGTAAAATGGATGATCTGGGAAGGAGAACCACTCGCAGAAACGGTTGAAAAATTGAAAACTATCGGTGTCGACAGTCTCGTTTTTTCTCCCTGCGCGAACCAGCCCCGGGAAGGTGATTTTTTCAACGTCATGCAACAGAACGTACAGAATTTAAGGGCGGCCTACGCGAAAGCAAAATAACCGAAGCAAGCCGACTCGCCGCCTTCGGCATCCCAGGGCGTTCGGTAACCGCAAGACCTGGATGCAAACAGCCTCCTATTGTCATCCTCAGCCCTGTCAGCATTACACTTTGCTTAATTGCCCTACCACTCGGAACTCGATATCCATTTTATGTTTTGGCGCGTAATGCAAAATGAGGTTCGCCTAATGCCAAGCAATTCCTGGGTATTGCCTTATATTGTACCAGCACGATTACTTAAAAGAGGGGAGTTGCCGAATTTGTTAGTTTTTGCAGTAACTCTTCTTACGCAAAATCGCGGGAGGATCAATATGGTGCACGAATTCAACGATAATCATTCCGAACTCAATGATTACGAAGATGACCTGGACACTATCGAGGGTATTTTGCACGCTCTCATACTTTGTATCCCATTCTGGGTTTTATTGACGATTCTTGTTGCAAAGTTTTTCTAAAACGCACAGAAGCCTCGGATAGAAACATCTCACTAATATTCAACCCAACACCGCCGCTGACTTTCACTGTACCATCCCTGCTGGAAAGCTTTTACAATTTGATCCCCCTCCTATAAATTGCCACTCGAACCATTCCTCGTTGGGAATCGGGGGGCATTTCAGAGCGTAACTCTGTTCACACGGGTAGGCCGCCTTGTCGGCTTCGCGGGCCAATTCACCGTAAAATCGAACCGTTTGACCCGGTATCAGGCCTTTGATATGGATAAATGGAGAAGTGGACTTTAGCTGGAGAAACGTTCGATGACAGAGTCCATTAAACCCACTCCGTTAATTTTAGAAATCTATGGATATCCGTGCTTACCTGCGAGGGAAAGGCACATTCGCGCCAGTGTGGCTATCACGATGGTCAATTGGTCTTGGCCGACGACATGGGCAGATAACTAATGATCAAAAAAATCATATCCGGTGGACAAACAGGAGCAGACCGGGCTGCTCTCGATTTCGCCATTGATAAAGGTATCCTTCATGGTGGTTGGGTACCCTTCGGACGTTTGGCTGAAGATGGCCCGATACCGGAGTCATACCAGCTTACGGAAATGTTAGACAGGGGCTATCCGAAACGCACAGAGAAGAACGTGACTGACTCCGACGGTACTCTCATTGTATCCCACGGTCGATTGAGCGGAGGATCAGAGTATACGATGGAGATGGCCGTATTGAATGATAAGCCGCGGCTTCATATCGATTTGAACAGCACCCCGGCTTTTTTGGCGGCCCAGCAGGTTGGCCGGTGGATAGGCGAGAACCACATAGAGACGTTGAATGTGGCTGGGCCGAGGGCCAGTAAAGATGCTGAAATCTACAAGGCGGTCTTCAACCTTCTCGAAACGCTTTACTATCTGGCCATAGCCGAAGACGATGTCGTTGCCATGCGAGGCGGGGGCTGGCCCCAAACAGTCTCTGAAGCCGTGAACCGATTAATAGCCAATATGTCGCTAAAGGCCAAGGCTGAATTGGCCAAACAAGATGAAGCCGATTTGAAACGTCTGCATTTTACCTTTGGGGCTTTCATCCGCAACCAGTTTGGGCTCTGGGAAGGAAACGAGGGGCTTTTGAGCGATTGCCGAAAAATGTCGGGTATCACCTTCATGAATCCCGATGATGCTGCGGCTTTCATCATAAAAGGCCTGTGGAACCAACTTCGCCAGACGCACAAGATAAGAATTGTGAAATAATCATCATCGCTTTGCCCGCAGCATTGCGGCTAAAGCTTTCAAAGATTGACAGTTTCAGTCGTTAGTCACAAACTTTGGGAGATGATGGTTACGATATTCAATGACTGGTCGTTATTTTTAATACGCTGCTTTGAGCGTACCGCAATCAATTCCTCCGGCTTTGCCGGTGGGCATTGGTTTATTCCAGTTCGAGAATTTTACGAATGCGATTGAGCATGGCCCGTTCGCGTTTATCCAATTTTTCGTCCGCGCTGGCGATCTGCTCTGCGATGGTGAACGCTTCGATTCGGTCTTCCGGTGCGGGTAGAAGTTTTGCCAATCCCTCAAGAGCCAATTTCTGGTTCAGTTCGAGGACTCTGGCCTGTTCCTTGATCATGATTTTGTAATGATCGGCCGCCGGCCTGTTCAAACGGCTGTCGGCCCGGATAATTTTCTCAGCTGCCACAAATTGGCGTTTGTCCAGAATGCGGTTGGCTCCGGCCACGGCAATAAAGATCCTTACAATTGCTTCGATGAAGCCGCCTTCGACAGCGGCCATCCGCACCCAAGCCTTTCTGCGCTGGCGTGTTTTCCTGTCGATTTTTTGTGCCGATGATTGATTTGGGTCGGCCTGTTCCGGTGGACCGAAAAGCAAATTCATCCAAGTCCCGCCATACAATGATCTAAACCAGAACTCTTGGGTGAGATCCCGTATGTCGCGATAGTAATTCAGGCCTGTCTGCACAGTCTCTGAAAAGACGGTTTCCATGGTCAGAAATGGATTGTAGGTCGATACCGGTCGGCGAAAGGTCTTTACCGCCTCAGCCCAGTACTTGACCGGTTGAATGAAAGGGTTGAAATCCGAAAACCAATAACGCTCAATCCGCAGGGGGTGCATCTGACGGATCATCTCAGCGACCGTATGTGAAATACCGGCACGGACCCAGGGCCTTAGAAAAAGGCGATATGTACCGTCGTTAAGGCGTGAAACGGTATTTGCCGGCAAAAACGCTTCCTCGTCTTGCAGGTCGTCGTCCAAGGCCAGAATATCTTCCATCGTTCGCGGCTCGAAGTGAACATCGTAATCGTCCAGCCAAGGTTGACTGGGGTTGCCCGTTACAATCATCTCGTAAAGTCCCGGTGAAAGGTATTCGAGCATATCGACGCTCCCGATGATGCCGCGATGCTCTTTTCGGGCGACCTTGCCGGAGACGAAGATTCCCAGATGCCCGACATTTTCATGGACCATATAGACGATCACCTGGCCATGGCTTTTAATTTCGTTCACCGAGCCATAGACTTTTTTTATCCAGTTCAGTGCCTGTGGAGGGGGCGTGATGTTATCTGCTCCGGAAGCAAATACGATGATCGGTTCTTTGAAATTTTTTAACTTGATGGCCTTATCGCCATTCAAGCGCAAAACACCCTGTTCGAGTTCGTTGCCGATAAATAGGCTGTCGACAATAAAATGGATTTCTTCGGTGTTCATCTTGAAAAAGCCGCCCCACCATTTTTCAAATTCCAAAAATCGGTTTTCTTCGGTATCGATATTGGAAAAGACATGGTAGAATTTCTTCCAATAGGTGTTGGCCGGATTAAGATCTTCGAAGCCGGCCACCAGATGCGCCCCGTCAAAATGACCCTTACCCAGATCACTCCAAAGAGAGGTCAACCAGACCCCGCCACACAACCCCCCTTTGTAACGCATGGGATTGGCCCCTTCGACACCGCCCCAGTATGACAAGGGCGACCCGTTGAAGACCATGGGGCCTGTCACATCGGGACGGTCGGCGGCAATCAGAGCCGCCGCCCAACCGGCCTGACAATTCCCGATGACGGCCGGCTTGGGTGCATCGGGATGCCTTTTTGCCACCTCCTCGAGAAAACGGATCTCGGCGGCATGGATATGCGCTATGGTCTGTCTTGGCTCCGGATCGACATAGAACATGACAAAATAGACCGGGTGACCGTAGTCGAGCGCCACTCCGATCTGCGAATTAAGTTTCGATCCTCCGATTCCCGGTCCGTGGCCGGCACGAGGGTCGATGATGACGATGGGCCGCGTCGGCACGCCCGCATCCGTTCCGGGGGGATTTGGTGTCGATTCAGGACCGGTTGGTGTTATCGATCCATTTTTTTCGGATCGCTGGTTCAGAATACGGATCAGGGAATAGTTCACCGGTTGCTCGAATGTGCGGCCGTCGAGTACCATTTCATAATCAAAAACCAATACGGGCGGCTGTCCGGCCTTCAAATGGGCCAGATAATTATTGCCCCGTTTTCTCAGTACATCCCAAAAAAGGACCGCCCGCTGCGAGCGGTCTACCAGGTATTCCAAGGCTGCATTCGGCCAGTGCAGCGCTTGGGTCAAATCGGTAACGGGGTGGAACGCTTGCATGGTCATTCCTCTGATTCTATTTTATTGAGGCAAGGTGATGCCGTGTTTACCGGCGCATATTAAGCTTATCGTTATATTCGGTGATTACTTTAGGATATCGTTAGTATCAAAGTCATATCACCCAATGGTAAATTGTAATTGACAGATTAATACCCGATCTTTAATTATATCCGACAGGTTACGATAATACCAGAACCATTTTAGGTGCTTACCGCATCCTTAAAATTGAACGCGGCGCAAGTGCGCTGCAAGTGACATAAGTCGAAGGATACCATTGTATCCGGTCCGACTGTTGACAGTCTAATTTTGGTGATTAAGCCTTGTCTGCAGTTTCTGCGAATGACTTGTGTCATCTGGTTAGCCCGACGCAATACTTCCTCCGCTGATGTCACCATCGGGAACGAGGTCCACAATCCATTCGATTGCCAAATAATACAGATTTGTATGTGAAATTATAAAGATAAAGACTCTGCTGGTTTTAAAAAATTTTAAATGCCAAGTATATCTTTCAATCGGTGCCAAAACGAATGGAGATAAACGCCAATGCCGACTACGGGTGAACTGATCATCGAGCAGCCATCGCAAGACAAATTAAAGGTCATTCTTTCTGGGCAATGGAAGCTTGGGGGGGCGCTGCCGTCGGCCGACGAGGTTCAGGAAAAGGTCTCAAGGACGCCGGATGTTCGCCGTATTGCCTTTGAATCGGAAGGACTGACCGACATGAGAACGCCGCTGCGATTCATGCCGCAGGCCAGACGCCAATCGGGAAATTAGAACGACACCGGATCAATGTTTTTTGATGTTCTATTACCAGACTAACCGGTTTAAAAAACCCAGTTTGGACATTATTAGGGTCATTTTACCGGTGATCATCAATATGCCTAATATCACGAGCAGTGCCCCGCTGAATTTTTGAATGAGATTCAGATACTTTTTGATTTTTGAAAAAAATTTGAAAAACCCACTCATAGCCAGCGTGGTCAACAAAAAAGGTATTCCCAAACCAGCGGAGTATATCGTCAGCAGCAGCACTCCCTTTCCCACAGTTTCCATAGTGGCCGCATAAGTCAAAATGGCGGCGAGAATCGGTCCTACGCAAGGTGTCCAGCCAAAGGCAAAAGCAGCTCCAAGAAGCGGTGCCTTAAATAGGCCCAGCTTTTCCGCTGGCAGTTCAATCTGCTTTGTTGATAACAAAAACCGTAATTTAAAAAGCCCAATCTGCTGAAGTCCGAAAAATATGATAACCGCACCGGCTATACTTGTCAGTAACGGCAGCCTTTGTACCAAAAATCCGCCCAGCCACGTCGCCGATGCGCCCAAAACCACAAATACAAAAGAAAAACCGAGTACGAACATGACGGAACTGAGCATGGCGGATGCCATTTTTCTGCCCGACGAATCATTGCTGGTTATTTCATCGATGGATACGCCGGACACAAAAGCGATATATCCAGGTATCAGGGGCACCACACAGGGAGACAGAAAAGACAGGAGTCCGGCTGCAAATACAATGAGTAATGACAAATCTTGTTCCATAGTTAATAATTTGAAATAATTTCCGATTCGACTAGTTCTTGTAATTGTTTGTAACCAAAGCTGGAAAGAGGTCTCCCGTTCACAAAAAATCCAGGAGTTTTGGATACATTTAATGTTTTAGCATCTGCCATATCCTGCTTAATAATTTTTTCTATTTCGGGGGCATTCATATCAACTCTAATTTTTTCTAAATCGAGACCTGCTTTCGGTAGAAATTCCCATATCCGTTGAGGCTGTGGATCGTGATGACTGGCCCAGTATCCCTGGCTTTCATACATTACCTCCAGCGTCTCCCAATATTTTCCTTGTTTTCTTGATGCTTCAAGAATTTTGACCATTTCATCCGCTCCTTTATGAAAAGGGGCATATCTAATGACTAATTTGATTTTATTCTGGTAGATTGACATTAATTTCTTTACGAACGGGTGGAATTTACTGCAGGTTTCGCACCCAGGATCTGTAAATTTAACAAGGTAGATTTTAGCATCCTCACTGCCAAGCGAATTTGTCTGGATCATATTTCGGAAATAATTAATAACCTCAGGGGTTGCCCATTCCCTTGGCCCAATGACTTTTTCTGCAATAATACCATCCTTATCAAGGATAAAACTTTCCGGAACCCCGGTTGTCTGATAGAGATCTTTTATGGTTCCTTGAGTGTCGGTAAGCGCCGGGAAACTCAACCTGTGCTTTTTCATAAAAGGAGCCACTACATTGCTTCCTGATACGTCTATGCTGACCGCTAGGATTTCAAAATTTTCTTCTTTCAATTCCTGATAAAGCTTTTCCATAGACGGCATTTCAGCCACACACGGGGGGCACCATGTCGCCCAAATGTTGAGGAGGACAATTTTTCCTTTGTAATCATCCAGGTTGACCATATTGCCGTCAAGACCCGGAAGGGAGAATGCTGGCGCAGGCACACCTTTTGTAACTCGGGGAGTTCCTGATAGATCAAAAGAAGAATCCTTGGTTTGAAGCAAGACAATGATTCCAATACCGGCAACTATCAGGAAAATTAACATTAGGGATTGAAGGTTTATTTTTCGCATAATACCCTTATTAATTTAATCTGTCTTGAAATGCAATTCTGTTGAAAACGGAATTAACATGCTGAAGTCACCTAACAAGATGTAAACAGATGAGCCTTGGGGGAGTTTTCATAATCAGGAAGCGGAGGGAATGATCAGCGACTTGAGCGCGCAAACTCATGCGCAAGGCAGCTAAGGATCAGTGACTTGAGCGCGTAAACTCATGCGCAAGGCAGCGAACAATAGATTTCAAATTGTTATAGAATTGTTCAGTTCAATTCACCATTTGTGGTCTGAATCTGACAGCCGGGGTTGCCGCCGTTCTTTCCCAAGGCGGCCTAACGCAAACGGATCCCGCCATGGCGGACCCGCTTGCGCTGCTGATCATTCCCTCCACTCAGTTCAGCAATTGCGGGAAAAATTCCCCAACCCCTAAACTAATTAAGGATTGACACGCCCAACATATGAATATATAATCATATGAACAATAAACGTGCACTTGAAAATTGAAAGAGGATATCATGGTCCTAAAAACACAAAGGAGCAACGAGACCGTCGAAACATGCATGATCAAGGGTATCCATCGCGATATCCTCAACGCGGTCAGACGAAAAATGCCGCATTCAGTTTCCCTGTATGAATTAGCGGACCTTTTCAAGCTTTTTGGTGACAGTACGCGATTGGGCATTATATGGGCATTGAGCGAATCTGAGATGTGCGTGTGCGACCTTTGCGCCCTTTTGAAGATGAACCAACCGGCCGTATCGCATCAGTTGAAAAACCTGAAACTGGCACGGATTGTCAAAGCAAGACGAGAGGGAAAAATCGTTTATTATTCTCTGGAGGATGAACACATCAGGGATCTTCTCAATCTGGGTATGGAACACGTACGGGAAACCTAAATAGTGTCCATCCATAAATGGCCTTTTTTCCACTGGCCGGCGTTCTCCGCAGATTTCCGGCTGCGGCGTACATAAAGTACGCCTCGCCAAAAACCCTTGTGCGGCCTTGCCCAGCGAAAAAATTCTCATTTATAAATTGGACACACCATTGTGCCATCCACCATTCGTGGATGAGCACTAAATAGAAATTGGTAATTGGGACAATGACTGAACAATTAACTGTAAAATACGGCATACGGAACATAGATTGTGCGTCTTGTGCCGCCAAAATAGAAAACGGGCTGAACACATTAGACGGTGTCGATGAAGCCGTGCTCGATTTCGCGAATCAAACTCTTTATGTCAAAGCTAAAGACCTGGAGAGTGTGATAAAAAAAATTCATAGTATCGAGCCCGATGTTGAGCTTATACATGAGCCGCAAACCACTAGTGGGCGCGATCAGGATGCAGAGCCATTGGGCAAGAAGGCCAAGAAAGAACTGTTGATTCTTGCTGCTGCAACCGTGCTCTTTTTAGTGCTCCTTTTTTTTGAGGATTGGTTTCATACATTTTCCAACATCAGGTGGGAGATAATCATCGTATTTACCGCTTATTTGTTGGCTGGATGGAACGTCATCGTCGGTGCGATCAGAACAATAAAAAAAGGGGCCTTTTTTGACGAAAATGTTCTTATGGTGATTGCCACAGGCGGCGCAATGGCGATCCATGCATATCCGGAAGCCGTCGGCGTCATGATTTTTTACAAGGTTGGTGAGCTTCTACAAGGCATGGCGGTTTCGCGTTCCCGACGCTCGATAAAAAGTTTGTTGGCGATTAGGCCTGATAAGGCCGTTGTGAAGCATTTAGATGGTTTCGTTGACAAACCTCCGGAGACGGTCAATATCGGTGATATTATACTTGTCAAACCTGGCGAAAAAATCCCCCTCGACGGCGAAATCATAGACGGAAGTTCTCAGGTGGACTCGTCCGTCCTTACCGGTGAGTCAGTGCCCGTCAATGCCAGAGTCGGCGACAATGTCATGGCTGGGCAAGTCAATAAAACGGGGGCATTGACTATTCGTGTATCACGTCCGTTCCGTGAGTCCTCCATCTCAAAGGTGATGGAACTCGTGGAAAATGCCACCGCCAGAAAAGCCAAAACTGAAAAATTTATAACGACCTTCGCCCGCTATTATACGCCGGTAGTCGTATTTATTGCCGCTGCAATAGCATTCGTTCCACCGCTGCTATTCGATGCTTCATTTAAAGCCTGGATATATCGCGCCTTGGTGCTTTTGGTGATTTCGTGCCCGTGTGCCTTGGTTGTTAGCATACCGATGGGATATTTTGGCGGAATTGGCAGAGCTTCGCGAATGGGAATCCTGGTAAAAGGGTCGAATTATATCGATGCACTTTCAGCAGTTGATACGGTTGTTTTTGACAAAACCGGCACGCTTACCAAAGGGATCTTTGAGCTCAGGGATGTTATCAGCCTGAATGGGTTTTCAAAAGCGCAGTTATTTGAATTTGCGGCGGCAGCCGAATATCATTCCAATCATCCAATCGCAACGTCCATAATGGAGGCATTTTCTCAGTCTGGTTACACACTTGACACGGCGCAAATATTTGATCATACCAGTATGCCGGGTAAAGGCGTTAAAGTCAGATATGGCAACCGACAAATCCTCGTCGGTAACGACAGCTTGTTGCACTCCCATAGCGTCGATCACAGAAAATGCGAATTTGATTCGACGGTCGCACACATCGTCGTCGATGAGATCTATGCGGGCTACATTACGATTGGTGACGTTATTCGACCAGACGCGGAAGAGGCGGTCAAATCACTGCGCGAACAGAACGTTAAGCACATCGCCATGCTCACCGGTGATAATCAGTGCACAGCTGAGGCCGTTGCCGAAAAACTCGGCTTGGACAGCTATTACGCAAACCTTCTGCCAGAAGATAAAGTAAAAATCCTTGAAAAGATGGCAGGTAAAAATGGTAAAGGCGGCGATAAAAAAATCGCATTTGTCGGCGATGGTATCAATGATGCACCCGTCATTGCGCGTGCCGATGTGGGTATTGCAATGGGAGCGTTCGGGTCTGATGCAGCGATCGAGATTGCGGATGTGGTATTGATGAAGGACTCGCCTTTAAAGGTCGCCGAGGCCTTAATGATTGCGAAACATACCCGCCGCATCGTCTGGCAGAACATCTGTTTAGCGTTTGTCATCAAAGGGATTTTCATCGTATTTGGGGCTATGGGCCTGGCCTCGATGTGGGAGGCTGTTTTTGCCGATATGGGGACAGCCGTGATTGCTGTGGCCAATTCTACAAGGGTTCTTGGAAAAAGACAGGCATAGGGATTACAATCCGTTAAGAGAGAAAATGGAAAACAAATTTATAGAAACCGCCATGGTTTCTTGCCAATTATCTTTAATA
The DNA here is from genome assembly GCA_963792945.1 of uncultured delta proteobacterium. Classification (GTDB taxonomy): domain Bacteria; phylum Desulfobacterota; class Desulfobacteria; order Desulfobacterales; family SG8-13; genus JARFQH01. The sequence goes on from CAWBYM010000004.1 coordinate 349,137, forward strand.
TATCTGGAATATTAGGAGAGCTTGTATGCTGATTGATTTTTTCTCTGGGCTAAATCCTGTTTATCAAGCGTTGATTGCGACCTTGTTCACCTGGTTTATGACTGCTGCAGGAGCGGGGCTGGTTTTCTTTTTTAAAAGAATAGATCGAAAAGTACTAGATTCCATGCTTGGTTTTGCGGCCGGGGTGATGATCGCCGCATCATATTGGTCTTTACTTGCTCCTGCTATTGAGATGGCTGAAGAATCGAACTTACCTGCCTGGGTACCGGCAACCTCTGGATTTCTTCTGGGGGGTCTGTTTCTCTGGTTGGTTGACAAGGTTCTACCACATCTTCACCCTGGTTTTCCTAGAGATGAGGCCGAGGGTGTCAGCACGAGCTGGCGAAGAAGCGTTTTGCTCGTACTCGCTATTACCATACACAACATCCCTGAAGGGTTAGCTGTCGGAGTTGCTTTCGGTGCTTTAGCTGCGGATTTGCCAGCCGCAACGTTGGGTGGCGCTATTGCCTTGGCAATAGGGATTGGTATACAGAACTTTCCAGAGGGAACGGCCGTGTCCGTGCCGCTCCGTCGCGAAGGCTTACCGAGGCTGAAGAGCTTCTGGTATGGACAATTGTCGGGAATAGTCGAACCTGTAGCAGGTGTACTTGGCGCGATCGCTGTTATTTATATGCGCCCCATACTCCCATACGCACTGGCTTTTGCAGCGGGCGCAATGATTTATGTTGTTGTTGAAGAGTTAATACCGGAATCACAGCTTGAAAAACATACTGATGTTGCAACGATAGGTGCGATGTTAGGTTTTGCTGTAATGATGACACTGGATGTTGCTCTAGGATAATGTAATCATTACCCGAGCGGCATTTCACTTGACCACAATATGTGGAAGGTGTCTTGGAACCGCCATCACTCCAGATAGTGGCAGACACGAATCGGTGGAGTCATTTTTTATGGAATAGCCAGAACGTACTATCGTGGCCATGAAAATTCTATCCGCTGATCCGAGGAGCATCTATACTAATATTTGACAAGGATGCGAATCGGAAACTACTCTTAAGGTATCTCTTATGAGCAAAGGAAACTTTACTTTCTTTCAGTTTTATCACCGGCGGTTTCCATCCCAACAAGTCGGGGGCAATGCCCCAAGACCTGCGCGAGGATATCCCGGGAACGCTTCATCATTTAATTCTGCGATGGATCAAGCGCATCGGGATCGTAGACGACGATTTTTATAGGGATAATTTCATTAAGCGCTTGAGGCGGGTTGCGGAAGGTACCGGCACCGCTGTTTATACCTGGGTATCGCTCATCAACCATGCCCACATCCCTATACGCAGCGGACCGGCAGATCGCGGTTTGATTCGTTCTATCATCGATCGAATCGATCCGGTGAAAACATTTTGATATCGACTTCAGGGGATATGTCAGCCATCAGATCCGCAAGTATTTCTCCAAGAACGGGTGCGAACTTGAAACCGTGCCCGGCAAGCGCGGCACCATAAACGTTTTCCGATCCAGGCCTTTTTCCAAGATAAAAATGGCCGTCGGATGTCATGGTGTACATGCACACTTCCGAAGTAATCGGGCAATGGTGAAGGCCGGGTAGAAAGCGTTCAATCATATCTTTTATGCCGTCGACCTCATCCGGAAAAACCGTTCGATCAAGCGTCATCGGATCACAATCGGCAAGTTTGTTGTGAAATGCGATCTTCATTTGAGATGAAGGACCAATCACCGGCAGAATATAAAACTCTGTATGGTTTTTCGGGGCCTCCAAACGCTCACGATCGGGTACCTGCCAGAAGGAGACCGGAAAATGGCCCAAGTGAAGGCTTGGATCTTCCGGAACTTCTATCCAATGCACAGGAACCCGTTTGGGCTGCAGCGGATTTCCAGGCAAATCGAGCAGCCCGTTGGTCCAGGCGCCTGCCGATATGAGCACCCGACCGGTTTCATAAAGCACTGCGCGCAGTATGAACGTGCACATGACCATGGTCCTCCGACCACCGATTCACCGGTTCATCGAAAACCAGATCGGCCCCCGCCTTTTCAGCCTCGGCTAAAAAGGTCTTGATGCTCAATTCCGGAAACACGATGCCGGCCGTTTTTTCCAACCCGGCGACAAATGTATCGGGCAGGGCCAGTTGCGGCCATTTTTTGCGGACTTCGGATGCGTTGAGGACCGCGTGGGGAATATCGTATGTCTGCGCACTGGCCATAAACCCCGAAACAGCAGGGCTGTCTGGTGGGCCAATGGTCAGGTTGCCAGTTTCGACGAGCAGATCCCGCCCTGAATCTCTTTCCAGTTTTCGCCATAGCTCCCAGGATTTCAGCGCCATCGGCACATAGGCGGTGCCCTCCAGATAGGCTCGGCGCACACTCCGTGAGGCGCCGTGATGACTGCCCATGGCGTGTGGGGGACGGTGTTTATCGATACCCAGGACGCGAAACCCCCTGCGGGCCAATGTCATGCAGGTTGCCGAACCGGCTGTACCTAAACCGATAATGATAAAATCATATATGGGCATGCGATCTCCTGACTTTCTCCAGTTTAGCCAGATGTGGGTAATGGGATTTCCGGGTGCTGATCCGCTGAGCGTAGCGTCCACCGCCGCATTTTGTCAAACCGCGGAATCGATGGCCGGTGGGACAATTTTTCCGTCGATTTCGGGTTACAATCGTCTAACCCCTCATGTTCGGACCTTCGTTTACCGCTGAAGGTTACCTTGTGTCCACATTGTGGCTTATTGCAGGGCATGGACACCGACAAGTGCCTTCTTTGCGGAACACCGATCAGCTGTAACCAGTGCCGACACCTACATAAAGATAACCAGTATAAATGCAGACAATTATCCCCTAATAGGAGACATTCTGTCTTTAGCTGCCTTAATATTCATCAAACAGATGGCAATAACTATGGGTCAAAAAAATTGTGATCAGAATTCAATCTCCTGAATCGACAATATTCAGCTGACCCGCGTAGCGTTCGGCAACATCGCCCTCAAAGCAGTTTTCCAGTTCCTCCTCGCTGACGTTTTTGACATTCCTCAACTCGTTTAGCGGACAGACAAATTCGTTTCCGGCCATGTCCTTTACTTTGACGAACACATCATCTTTTTTTTCCGTTTTCATGGGGCTACCTCCTTGTCATAATGAAATTTATGCTATGCATGGTTTCTCAACTTTAAAGCCGTAGGGTGAGGATTAAGATACGTCTGCTGTTTAAGATAAGGCTGATCGTATTTTCGCACATAATGAGAAAACAAAGTCAATGGCACAACTAAAGGCACTAGTTCGCCACGGTAGGCCTTTATGATTTCCAGCATCTCCTGTTTTTCATCACTGGTCAGATCTTCTTTGAAATAGCCAAGCATGTGCAGCATTACATTGGTGTGTTTGGCCACGACTGATTTCAGCCGAAGTGCAGTCAATAAGAGCTCTTCGTATTGTTCATAAAGGTTGAATGGTGACATCGATTTTGCACCGGCCACCAGTTTGCCCATCAATCGATAGTGGTTTTCGCTGTGAGAACGTATCAGCATCTTGTTGCGGGTGTGGAATTCGACCAGGTTACCCCGCGTGATGCCCCTGGCCGTCAAATCCCGCCAGCGTTTCAACGTAAACATTTGCTCGATGAAATTCTCTCGAAGGATAGGATCGTTCAGGCGGCCATCCTCTTCCACGGGAATCAGTGGAAAGCGTCTCATGAACATGCCCGCGAAGATGCCGCTGCCTTTTTTGACCGGCTGCCCCTTGTCGTTGAACACTTTAACGTGGGCCATCCCGCTGCTCGGGGAATTTTTCTTGAAGATGAATCCACAGAGGTCCTCGTTAGCCAGTTCCTCCAATCTTTTCTTCGCCCATGACGCCATGCGCTCGGTGTGATCTTCACCGGTTTTGGTGGTGACCAGTCGAGGGTTTTTCACGTCACCTTTTAGATGCATCGTCAGTCGAGGGATGCCTAACCCACATTCAACCTCTGGAGCAAACCGGAACAAATTCGACGAATTCACCGAGCGTCCCCGTAATGAATCTATCGTGGGCGTGCCCTCCATTGTATCTGACGTTGTTGCCTAGCAAACATGAACTCACGCCTATCTTAATGGCGGTTTCCATGGGGGTAGATCCTCCTACCGAGCTTTGGATTTGCAGCTTGTCATAATAGTCTGATCTAATTGACCATCTGTAACATGAAATGCTAACAAAGACGACTCTTTTCAACTATAAGATTATTAAGTGAAGTGAGCGGTTGCGGCGTTTCGGTTAAGATGATAAATTCTGATTTGTATTTGGATGGTCCCCAACGCGCTCATCACGAAACCTTCAGTGTAAAACAACGAGATAGGTATCAACTAAATGAAGGCGAATGAACGAATTCTGATTACCGGTGGGATCGGCTATGTTGGAGGCCGTCTTACTCCACTGCTATTGGGTAGAGGCTATCGCGTTCGGGAAATGGTGCGTTCCCCGCAGAAACTGTTGGCCAGGCCGTGGGCAGGCCACCCGGCTTTGGACGTTTTGCCCGGCGATGCCCTCGGACCTCGTTCATTAAGGCGGTTAAGGGATGCGACACAGCGTATTACCTCCAGTATTGACCTTAGCATGATTTTGGTACTATAGTGCAATCAATCGCTACAAGGGTTGATCCAAACTCAGTTGCCGATCCTGTGATCCGCGCATTTCTTTGATCTCGTTCCTGCCCTATCGTGTCGTTTTATTTAGATTATAGTCCACCTTGTAGTATTTTTTGTTTTCGCTTCGGTGTCTTATTATTCAACAACAACAAGGAGGTACGGTAATGGATGTCAAAGACTTTTGTTCAGCAATGGAATCGGAAATGACCTCATGGAAAGCCAAAATGTACGATGTCATGCGCAAGATCGACCGACTCGGAACAGCTGAAAAAGAGAAGATGCTGATGAACATTCAGGATCTTAACATGCTGATGGACGATATGGCCAGTCGGGTTGAACAACTTCGCACGGAGTGTCCATCGGATTGGAGCCCCATCAAGAAGGAGATGGAGCAAGGCTCCATGGATATGCGCGGCAAGTACGAGGAAACCATGGAGGTCATCGGCAAGGCTTCTCCAGTTTCCATCCCCGGATAATACGGATTTTGAAAGCTACCCCAAAAGGCCGAATGCGATCATTCGGCCTTTTGCAATCTTGCTTGGAACATCATCGATCCATGATGATACCAACTGGGTCCAAAAACAATGAACCGATGCCTGAAATTCGTTTTGTTTGGACTGGTTTCTTCAATCGTTTCGCTAAATGCCTGTACCGGATCATTGCCATCGTCAATACAAAAAGGCCCGGCTACCTATCACCGGCGCATGGATCTAATTACGGGAGGATTTCAGCGTTCCTACCGTGTATACATTCCTTCGGGATATGACGACTTAATCCGACTGCCGCTGGTCGTCGTTATTCACGGAGCTTTCGATACCGCTAAAGGCATGGAAAAATTTTCCGGATTCAGCCATCTTGCCAATCGGGAAAATTTTATCGTCCTCTATCCAGAGGGCATCGGTATCCTTGGCTATTTGCAGCATTGGAATGCAGGGCACTGTTGCGGAAAAGCCGCTAACGACAAGATTGACGACGTCGGGTATCTCGCCGATGCGATAAAGGATGTCTGCAATCGTCTATCGATAGATCGAAACCGCATCTATATGGTTGGCTTTTCAAACGGCGGCATGATGACCTATCGATTCGCAGCGGAGCACGCTGAAATGCTCGCTGCAGCGGCCCCCATCGCCGCCAGCATCGGCGGCCGTCCAAATGTCGATGCGCCTGAATGGCGCATCCCAGCGCCTAAAAAACAGCTGCCCATCCTCATTATGCATGGCTTGAATGACGACGACGTGCCCTTTGCGGGTGGTGTCTCGATGCACCGCAAAGGTGAACGAACCTATCTTTCCGTTGAAACGTCGGTTCAATTTTGGATTGACGCCAATGGTTGCAAGGGCGCGCCTGTCGTTTCCAACTCGCACGACGGGGCGGTTCAGGTAAATACGTGGGATACCTGTACAGATTCATCAATGACAGTTTTGTACAAGATCAACGGCTGGGGACATCTTTGGCCGGGACCATATTTCACCGGCAAACTATCGGAAGATGATCCCCTTTATAATTTTGATGCGGCAGAAATCATTTGGTCATTCTTCAAGCAATTTCCCTGAATAGAAGCGCCAGCAACAGACCCAATTATAATTTTAAGGGGTCATCGATCGGCTAAAAATGGACATTTCCCATGGCAGGGTCTTCCATGGACGCGCCATCAATTACCGCAAGGATGGTTCGGAGTTCATGATGCAATGGAAAATTGCTCCGATTCACAACGAAAAAAACGAGACGACACACTACTTGGCGCTCCAGCAAGCCGTAATTGAATGGGCGTCTGACAAGGACCGTAAGCCGTGAAAAGCGGCACCACCCTCCGACTGATCCTCGGTGATCAGCTCAACACCCAGCACAGTTGGTTTCGTCAAGTTCGAGCAGACATCCTATACACACTGATGGAAGTCCGTTTGGAGACGGATGTCATCAGACCGCATATTCAAAAAGTGGCGGTTTTTTTCAGCGCTATGCGTTATTTCGCCGACGACCTTGCCCGTATGGGACATCGCGTGGTCTACCTGCGCCCGGACGATCCCAAAAACGAACAATTCTTCGATGCCAGTCTGATTCGTCTGATCCGGGAACAGAACATCACGCGATTTGAGTACTTGCAGCCGGACGATTGCCGCCTTGACCGCCAGCTGGCACAGCTGGCCTCGCGTCTTTCCATTCCGTCGACCGCAGTGGGCACAGAGCATTTTTTAACAACACGCAGCGAGGTGGCCCGGCATTTCCAAGGCAAGAAACGCTACCTAATGGAATCATTCTACCGCCAGATGCGCAACCGCCATGATATTCTCATGGATAATGGTAAGCCTGTGGGCGGCAAATGGAATTACGATCAAAGCAATCGTCAGCATAGCCGATAAATGTGAAAAAGAGACCGTGTCTTACATGATTTTGGCACTGTCAGGAGGTGCTGCCATGAAATGGTCTATAAAAATCGGAAAACTCGTCGGTGTCGTGACGACAGGCAATCTCGGTGTGTTCATGCGGCTTCGGGAAGCCTCGGCCGACTAACGATGAAAGGAATCGACCATGGATCTGAATATGCGTGCAATCGGCGAACGAGAGGTTCAGCTGTGGGATCATTCGCGGGCGTTGCTGGGTGACTTCTGGCGTAAGCAGCCGCTGGTGCTGGTTTTTTTGAGGCATTACGGCTGACCGTTTTGCCGTGAGCAGGTGGCGCAGTTGCGCCGCGAAAAAGATGCCTTTGACCGCCTGGGTGCTGCAGTGGTGCTTGTTGGTTTGGGCAGTGTCGAGCAGACAGCGGCATTCAAAGAACGGTTCGACGTCCCCTTTCCGATGATCGCCGACCCGGAAAAACAGCTTTTCGAGGCCTTTCGCCTCAAACAGGCCTCCGCCGGGTCACTGCTCTCTGCAAAAATGGTATTCCGGGGGTTACTGCCATGGCCAAGGGCCACGGGCTTGGCGTTCCCAAAGGAGACGTACTCCAGCTCCCAGGGAGTCTTCATCATTGACACCGACGGCCGTGTCCTGTTCAGCCACCATGCTTCCGGACTCGGCCGATCACCCCCGGCCCGAAACGTTGCTGGCGGCCCTGCGTGCCGATGCCTCCGCCTGAGACAACCCCTCTCTTGGTCCTGCTTCCGGAAACGCGAAATTAATATTTTCCGCCGAGCAGTAGGTCTCTGTGCATGCGCCTTCAACCCCGATCCAGTCGACACCGCTGGCAAGTCAACCGCTGCCCCACCGCGAACCCAAATATCTTATCACGATCTCCCGCGATTTTTTTGTGGATGCCCGCCGGACCCGTGGAGAGAGGCGCCGGCAATCGTCCAGGGACAGTTGATCGGTGACGCTGCCAACCTCCAGTTCGTCCCGAGTGTGGGGGTAGGTTTCCGTATCGGCGGCAATTTCTTCCTTGAGGATCAGTTTGTTGTATACTAGCGCCCGGGCCGCGAAAAGGTCTTCGGCCTGGGAGCGGCCCCGGGGATGAAACCGGTAATAGAGGGTCAGCAGGTCACCAGGGCCGAACAGATGACGACGGTAGCCCAGTTTGTGCACCACAGCGGTCATGAGAAAATGCACACGTAAAGGATAGCCGGTCGGCAGCTGCCTCTTCAGCTCCCGCCAGAGAGGGTAATGAATTTGGCCGGCCTCGATATAGGTTTTGCCCGGCTCCCGCAGGAGGACCGCCATCGCATCGGCCCGCATTTGATCGCGCAGGGCGAATCGGTGGGCATCGGCCCGGGCAAAGCGTTTGACGGCATCGACCGTGGTGTCGAAGTTGTCGCGGCCGGATGCGCGGTAAAAATCGATCAGTGCCCTGGTAGCCAAGTGTTCGGCGCGATACACTCGATACATATCCGTACCAGCGGGCAGATCATGGGGACTCTCTCCATTGGCGAAACGATCGTGAATGGATAACAGCAGGTCGATAAACGGTTCGACTTGCACCAGTCGGGTGCCGGCCTGACGGCGTTCACGCAGGACCAGCGCCATCCGGCGGCTGAATTCCGGATATTCTATCTCCTGGTCTTCGAGATAGGCATCAATGGCGATCTTTCTGTCGAGCATGGGCTCGAAGCGCTTTTCGGGCGGCTCTTCCAGAATGATCGTGTCGTGGGCGGCCATCAGCCGCCGGGCCAGGGGGATGGTTTCCGGGCGGTGGTTGGCCAAAACGAGGGTCGCCGAAGCGGTCATGGGGTCCTGCGCTTGGGATTCTTTTCCGTAAGATAGCACCAATAACGGCGCGGCAGCTGCCGGCGGTGCAACGCGGGATTGTTGCGGGATCGGATGGTGACGGCGTCATAGTAGCGCTGCCACAAGACTTGGCAGAGGTGTTCCTGCTCGCCGACTTCCTGATCGAACGCGTTAAGGATCTTGCTCTCTAAGCGGATCTCCCTCGTCGCCTTCCGATTGTATCCAAGGCCGTATGTCCTGGCTGTATCGTAAATCATCCAGTCCTGGTCGGCGTAGCGGATTTCGAAATGGCGCCGGATCAACGGCAGCACATCGTAGCGGGGAGCGATCAGCGCCAGGTAGAATCCGTTGGTAGTCTGCTGGAAGCGAATGAATCCTTTCATGCGATGGGCCTCGCGGCGAACCTTCTGGCTGAGCTGATCGATGCGGATGCCCACCGACAGATCGACTGCTGGGGTGAGGCCCAGGCATCCGGGAATGGCATCGACAATGCGCTGCAAAATCAGCATTTCAACGTTGGATTCTTCCGAGAGATGGGCCTGGAACAGCCGCTGTCGCTGTCTGGCGCCCAAATGCCTTTTCAGTCCGGTCCACACACGGTCGGCAATCGCCGAATTGGTGTCAATGCGCACGAAGTTGTCGAACAGGCCCCGCTGACCGTTGCCGGCCGAAACGATCGCATCGGGCATCCGGCACGTTGTGTAGACGCGAAAAACGGCGGTCAGAAGCCCCTCGAAACTGCCGTCGGTTTCGAATACCGTCCGGCGGGAAGGCGCTGCCACGCTCTGCAGGCCTTCGGGGCAACCAACCGTTCGGTTTGGGTACGGCCGGCTCAGCGGCGCGCTCCCCGTCCACTGGGTCGTTTCCATCCCGTCGCAGCGTATGAAGGGCTGAGCGCGGGAGACAACGGCGCCCAGCTCTTTGAGGTGTTCGAATCGAAGACGCCCCTTTTTACGCAAGCCAACGATTCGATTGGCTGTTTTCAGGCCGATGCCCGGTACCCGCAAGATCAACTCCCGATCGGCGGTGTTGATGTCCACCGGAAACAGTTCTGGGTGCCGACGGGCAAAGGTCTGTTTGGGATCAACCTCCAGGTCCAACCAGGGCGATGTGGGGCTGATCACCTCGTCCATGGAATAGCCATACAACCGCATCAGCCAGTCGGCCTGATAGAGGCGATTCTCGCGTTGCAGGGGCGGTTGATCCACATCTGGCAAACAACCGCTTGGCGGGCGGACCGGGATATAGGCCGAATAGTAGACCCGCTTGAGGGCCTGCTGCCGGTAGAGCCGATCCGCCAGGGCCAACACCTCGAAATCGGACTCCGGACTGGCACCCACGATGAGCTGGGTGCTCTGGCCGGCGGGCGCAAAGGCGGACACGTGGTGCAGCCGCTTGCGGTCTTCGCAGGTCTCGGCGATGGTTTCGCGAATGACGTCCATGGGGGTCAGCACGGCGGCAAAGGTTTTCGCGCCGGTCAACCGCTTGAGACTGGTTTCGGTGGGCAGCTCGATATTGACGCTCAACCGGTCGGCATGCCTTCCGGCCGCTTGAATCAGGCGGCGACTGGCAAAGGGAACGCACTTGAGATGAATATATCCGTTGAACCCTTGCCTGCGAAGGATCTCTGCGCTTAGAACCAAATGTTCCATGGTGTCGTCCGGGCTTCGCATGACCCCTGAACTCAAAAAGAGCCCTTCGATGTAATTGCGACGGTAGAAGTCGATGGTCAGGTCGACGATTTCGCGGGGTGTGAAAGCGACGCGCAGAATGTCGTTGCTGCTGCGGTTGATACAATAGGCGCAGTCATAAATGCAGACGTTGGTGTATAAGATCTTCAATAAGGAAACGCAGCGGCCGTCTTCGGTGTAGCTGTGGCAGATGCCCGAAGGGGAGGCATTTCCCAAGCGGCCTTTGAGGTTCTTACGGCGGCCGCCGCTGGATGCACAGGACGCATCGTATTTGGCCGCATCGGCTAAAATGGTCAGCTTATCTTCAATCAACATGCTGCGACCCCCGTGATCTCAAAACGAGATAATCAAACGCTGATGGAAATAAAGGTTCCCGCTGACTGCCATGGCAGCTCTGGCCTTTTGGGGCGCAATCAAGCCTACCCTTGATCGGCACTGCTAAATGAGCTGACCGCGCAGATGGGCATAGACGGCATCGGCGGCTCGCCGACCGGACAGCAGCGCCCATTGGATGCCCGGCAGGCTGTCGTGCTCCCCGCAAACAAAGACCCCCGACCGGATGCGGTTTACCGGGCAGACGGGGTTTGCCGTGGGCGGCGACTGGTCCGGCAGGGCATGGAGAATGCGATAGGTCTTAAGATGCCGCCAGCGGCGGACCTCGGCGCCGAACCAACCGGCCAGCTGATCCTGAACGCGTTGAACCAGCACGGCATCGCCCTCGTCCGGGTTGCCGAGAACGACCACGGAGGCAAGGGATTTGCCGGCAGGCGCATAGGCCGATGATACGCGGCTGGGGAAGGAGATGTTGTTGATCGGGCCGCGACCATCACCGTTCAGCAGCAGATACGGAGGATGCCAGGGGGCTTGATTGCAGCCAAAATAGAGACAGGTCTCGGCAACAGATGCTCGGGCCGATGCAGAACCGAGCAGTCGGGCCGCTTCATGCCCTTCGGTCGCCACCACCACGGCCCGGGCCGGCAGGCTTCTGCCATCTTCCAGCAACACATTTTCGTCGCCAATTCGTCGCACCCGGATTCCGGTCTGCACCCATTCCGACGGCAGGCCGGCGAACAACTGCCTCGGAATTGCTTCCATGCCCATCGCCGGAAGGGCGGCATCACCGCTGGCAAACATGCGCAGAACGTATTGCAGCACCCGGCTGGACGCACGGATTTTCGGGTCAAGACAAACGCCGCCGAAAAATGGCACGAAAAAGCGGTCGATCATGGTCGCCGAGAAGCCCTCTGCCTTCAGAAAGGCCATGGCCGTCAATTCCGGTTGCCGAAAAAGCGCTTCCAGCGGCCCGCGGCAGACCCGGTGGGCCATGCGCAGCAGCCGCAGCCGATCCCCAAAACCGCCGATGGGCGCCGTCAGGGTTTCCACCAGCTTGCGGGGACGCCGCAGCGGGTCGGCCAAGGTGTACAAGCGTCCGCCAATGCGAATCATTGCCCCTGGCGCAAAGCAGTGCAGGTTCAGACGGGAAAGGTCGAGTACCCGCCGGGCCTCCGGATAGGCCGTCTGCAGCACCTGAAATCCCCGGTCCAGCAAGTAGCCATCGTGACGGTCCGTTTTGATGCGGCCGCCCACTCTGCTGTCGGCTTCCAGGATCAGTACCGCAATGCCGTGCTCGTAAAGGCGACGGGCACAGGCCAATCCGGCAATTCCGCCGCCGACAATGATCACCGGGCTTTCAGTGGATGTCATGGCAACCTCCGTCGTCCCTTTTGCCTGTGGGCGAGTAGTGAATTATAATGTAGGGTATACCAAGGCACACTGAGCGGCCTCACCACCATCGGTCAACGATGGGTGGGTTGTTCCAGCCTCCATGGTCACCCTAACCGTGTTCTTCGGCAAGCGTAAAGAAAAATGATGACGGCCTATGCTTTTTAATCATCAGGTGCATGACCCCTATGCCGTTTTTCGTTCCAGTACCACGCCTGTCGGCCTTTACGCTCGGCAAAAGTGGCTGGACGAGTCGTCGACGCAGCATGCCGATGGTTCGTGGGGCGCATCGCAGCGGCAGTGGTGCACCTTTCTGGCCGTTCACGCACTGCGCAACAAGGGCATCTTGTAGAGCCTCCGGTTTTCGGGTTACCAGGTCTGACATGGGCAACCAGGACCGATCCGGCGAACTGGCATCGTTCGACCCGAATGTTGCCGCTGTTGAGCTGACGCGCCTCGCCCAGGTCGCCCGGTAACGATGGGATTACAGAACCATCCGATATTAAAAAGGAGTTTGTCGGCATGCAGCTGAATTGGATCGAACGTTTGTTTATTCTCAGTCCCATTCGCGCCTTGCTGCAGCGTCACTGGGAAACCCCGCAATTGCTGGCCATGGGCGGCCCATTGACGGGTGCCCACGTATTGGAAACCGGCTGCGGGCCCGGTTTCGGCATCGATCTGCTTTACCGCCGGTTCAAGGCGGCCCGGGTCGATGCCTTCGATCTCGATCCAAAGATGATTGCGCTTGTTCGCCAGCGACAACGGAACAGCGGTCGCAGGACTCGGCTGTGGGTGGGCAACCTCCGGCACATTCCGGTGGCCGGCGCGTCCTACGACGCGGTTGTCAACTTCGGGGCGATCCACCACGTGGTGCGTTGGCGCGAGGCAACCGGCGAAATCTTTCGGGTTTTGAAACCCGGGGGTACGTTCTACTGCGAAGAGATTCTCAGCCGCTACATCACCCATCCGTTGCTGGGCAGGCTCATGGATCATCCCCAAGAGGATCGCTTCGATACCCCTCAATTCATCTATGCGCTGCAAAAAAACGGGTTTCGCATCCGTGCCTACCGGCAGCTGGCAAATCTGTATCTCTGGGTGGTGGCCATCAAGCCCCATGCTGAAGAGGCGACCGCCCCATGACCATTTGCCGAACCGCGACTCCCGCTTGAGCGTTTTGCCATTCAATGCGCATCTGGCTGCCGGCAATGATGACGTCGAACTTACCGGTCAGCAGTGCTGGAATGATGCCGGACCATTTGGTGGACACGAATTCGCCCTTGACGCCCATATCCTCGGCCATACGCGCAGCCACATCGATCTCGAAACCGATCAATTTGCCGGTTTTATCCTTCATGGGCCCACGGGACGAAGGTGGACATGCCCACCCGCAACAGACCCCGCTGAATCACCTGTTCCACGACGCTTTGCTGATCCTTGGCTGCTGGGGCGTCGGGCACCCCGGTCAGAGTAACGGCCAACAAGGCAACAACCGCCAGACGGGTTAACTCTTTGACAGCGTTCTTTATTGACTCCTTCCATTCTGTGTTAAAAGATCCAGGTTTACGGGAGGATAACGCAATCCTTCCACCCACGGCTTCGGGAAGGCCTGAGGCCCATTTGCCGCCCCTAACAATGCTCCGAGTACCGCTCCCCGTCCGGCGTTGTCACCGCCAAGATTGGTGTTGGCGATCAGTCCGCGGGCGGCATCATTATGATATTTCAAAGCCAAGTAAATGATTGCTGGCAGGGCGTCTTCGACATAACAGGCGCTGCTGAGTCGCCTTCCAATTACCGCCTCGTCGGATTCCTCGAGCCAGCGGAAGAAGGAAAAACCCAACAGGGGATTGTCTTGGCGTTTGATTTTGTCGACAAGTGTATCTTTGAACGAATCGCCGTTCAGAACGGGAAGCAGAATATCCACTAGCAAATTTCCCGCCGCTGTCATCCGATCGCCCAGGTGAGTGAGCTGCAAGTGCTGAAACGCCAGCCGCCGGGCCTTGTCCGGATTTTCGGCATAGTAAACGATCAATGGGATCATGCCAATGATACCACTGATGTGTTTTTCGACGATGCCACAAGACCGGGGAGCTTTCCCATTGGCATAGTTGATAAAAAAATGGCGGTGATACTCCTCCACATAGGTATCCCGGTGACGGCCTGGTGTGATCATAAAATCGATGTAACGCTCCAGGTAGGCATCGCTGTCGTACGCGCCCTTTTCAACGAGGGTATCGATCAGCAATTTGCAGAGCTTCAGGTTGAGGGTGTTTTCACCGGCTTTTAGAAACTGATGGTAATGAATCCCACGTTGTCCCCAGTATTTTCTCTGGTCGTGAAGAATATCGGCCGCCCCGTTGTACACCGAGCGCCACAATATGCTGTCGGGGTGAGGATTTCTGGGTTCCTGGTAACCGGTTACATGGCCATAATCCCGGTAAAGCGCCTGTCGATCATAGTACCAATGCACGGGCATGGCCAACGCGTCCCCAATGAACATTCCAAGAATCGCACCTTTTTTTCGAGATTGAATATCAGCCGTAACCTTCATTTTGACTCCTGAATACGCGGCACCCATCGAACACAACAAATTCATTTTCGTTCATTTTTTTCTCCATGTTGATCAAGTGCCATCCTATCGGCTTACATGTGGACGAATTCATGAACCGACATCACAATACAGCAGCTTATCATTCTGAATTCTACCTATGGGGTACTTTTTGAATCCTGGCAATGTCATACCCTTGGCCCTGTAAGAATTGTAGAATGCGGTTGTAGTCATCCGAGGGAATCGACGGATCACGCGCCATAATCCACACATAGTCTCGTTTGGTCCGGCCGATAACGGTTTGCGTGTAGGTATCGTTTAGGTAAACAATGCGGTATTCAGCCTTAAAAGGCCAGACAAATTGCATGTCCCAGACTGCGTTTGATGCTTTATCGCGAACAAATCCGCGTGGGCGATACGTTTTGAGTGGACCGTCAAAACCTCCTTTGTTGAAAGAAAAGGCTGTCTCCACGGAACCGTCATCGTTCAAACGATAGGATTCGATACCGTTATAAACGTCTTTTTCAAAAAAAGTCGGAATGCTGGCAACGACGTACCAGGACCCCATGAAACGTTCCAGGTCAACGTTCTCAGCGGTTTGAATGGGGGGCAGGGTTTGACACCCTTGAATGAATAAAAGGGTTAATAAGCCAAACAAAAAAAGCCTTATACGCATGATATCACCATTAATTCGATTGATCCAAAATAGGGCGCTGTAAAAAGATGGCGCCCGTCATTTATTTTTCCGCCACCCGATAGTATCCTTTTTAGGATGGTGGCCCTATCAGGGGTTCAGCTTGACACCCGCCGCCTTTGTTGGCAATATGGGTCTTACTCCTGAAATTTTTGGCAGGGAAAAATGAGCCTGAATGTGACCCTATCGACATCCTCGGCTCCCTTCAATTACTTGTTCCCACACTGAAGACGAACATGCACCTATTCCTTACCTTCTTAATTACTGTTACCTTGTATTGCCTCTCGAGCTTCGCTGGGGATCTCGCGAGTGCTCAGACGACAAGATTTCCTACGCTCTGGGAGTCAAGGGACGCCGTTCTGCAGCGTAAACTAGAAGATGTTGTCAGAGAACATGGGTTGTGGGAGCAGGTTGAAAACAGACATCTTGCGCTAGCCGTTGTTGAGATGAGCGATTTAAAAAGCCCACGTTTAGCCGAACTGAATGGGAATCAAATGTATTATGCTGCCAGTTTGCCGAAAATCGCCATTTTGCTGGGAGCATTCGTTGAAATTGAAGCCGGCAAGCTGGATGAAAGCGATGAATTATATAAACATATGACCGATATGATCCGCTATTCCAGCAACACATCAGCTAGTTATGTATTATCACTCGTCGGGGGGGAACGGATTCTGGAAATTCTCCAGGACCCTGATTTTGGTCTATATGATCCGCAACATAATGGCGGCCTGTGGATCGGCAAGACTTACGGGAAAAGCAGCGCTTATCATCGAGACCCGCTCTACAATTTGTCCCATGGCGCCACTGCTGTTCAGGCTGCTCGATTTTATTACCTGCTGGAAACAAATCAGCTGTTAAGTCATGAATATACAATAAAAATGAAGGAGATTCTCAGCAAACCCGGGATCAGCCACAAATTTGTCAAAGGGCTGCAAGAAGTGCCTGAAATAGAGATTTACCGTAAATCCGGCACCTGGAAAAATTGCCACGCCGACAGCGCCATGATCCAGTGTAAAGAAGATAAATATATTATTGTTGGACTGTCAGATTCGAATCATGGTGGGGAATGGCTGGAAAAATTGGGGTTGCCTATTCATAAGATGATTACCGGTGAAGAGTAAAAAAGTAAGATCTAAAGAAGTCTGCGGCGTTCCCGAATCAGCATCGCAGCAAAGCAGAGCCAGAGAAAAACCAGAAAGATATTAAAGACAAAAAACTGCACTGTGGATAACGATAAAAATTGCACGCCAATCAATACCGTTAATGCCGCAAGCCCATCTCCTATGCGAACATACAACGTATCAATTGCCGGTTTGCCATGAAATTTACTAGCAGAGTCCACCGGTAGCCAAAGGACATGGCGGGCGGTATTATTAATCGAATAATCCGTTGAGTTTTCGGCGACTTTCATGATTTTTACGATCAAGAGTATGGGCACAAGCGCCATTACCGTATAAGACACCATTGCAATAACCGGGAGCATCAATATAATTGCCCCAAACCCACCGTACTTAAGCAGTCGAGAGGCTACAACCACCTGTAATATCATTGCAACCACGTTGACCCAGAAGAAAAAATTCCCATAAAAGGCCGTGGTCCCATCTCTGGTGAACTCCAGAACTGATTGCGGTTCGACAATCGCCTGCTGCACGGCCTGTTCTGCCAGGTTCTCCTGAACAACCCGAAACAGAAGGTTTTCGCCATTGGTATTCACCCAGTTGTTTAACAGGGTCAGCAGCGCAATCGCCAGCAGGAAACGACTTTTAAAAACCAGCTTCGCTCCATTTAGCAGAAAGCCGAGTCCCTGTTGCTTGATATTTTTTGGTGAATCATCAAGCGCATTGCGACTCTCGTCAGACGCTGGCTTGCTGGCAGGCGCGCAACGTTTTTGCTCATCTGAGGCGTAAATACCTGCGCCGGTTTGCTTGTTCTGCCTGGAATCTACAATACGTGTCAATAATATTGAAACAAATAGAGGCATAGTCCCGGCAAGCAGCAGAGCTTCAGAGGGGATAATCCCACTTCCCACAAGCACGTCGACAATCTCAGAGCCAAAAGCGGCTCCCGAAGTTGCACCTATGGCAATCATTGGCAACAGGCGTTTGCCTGCCTCATCATTATATATGTCGGCACAAAAGGTCCAGAACTGGGCCACAACAAACACGCCAAACATGCCTACCCAGAGGTAAAAAATTATACCCGAAAACGGAAGTGCCTTAAAGAACAGGTTCGGTTGCAGAAACCAGAATATCACCATGTTTGAAATACAAAAAAGGGTGGTTCGGGTCACCAGCACCGAACGCTGCAATTGATCTGACAACCGGCCATACCAGCCTACAATAAACAGCAGAAAGAGTGCCTGGAAAAAACTGGAATAGGCTTTGACCTCCATTTTGCTTAACCCGGAAATATCGGATACCGCAATCCAGCCCTCCCGCAACGGTTTAATGAAATAATAGGCGCAGAGAATAAGGAATACATTGGCAAACATCATGATTGCCGTTGGGCCTTCTCCGGGCCTTATTTCGGTGAAAAACTTTAAAAAAATTTCTGTACGGCTGAGTCGTGCCGCGTTTACTTTATTGGAATTTATCATAATGCCTATAGCTCGCAGCACAGGCTGGTATCGTCTGCGGGAAAATGACTCCTGGATGCGCTATCGGTCTGAAATAGACGACCTTTATTGTCTCCGCCCTTTATCCCAGCCGGAATCCTTTTCTTGAAGGCTATTGTTGCGAAAGACTTGTGAAGGATGCGTTTTTAGTGTCCCATTCGGGGATGGTTGAAACCCCCCGCCTTCAGGCGAAGATAAAGACGGCGATATGGCCGAAGGCCATGAGCCAACACAAATTAGACAAAAACCCTTATATCTTTAGTCGGTTTCAACCGATTTACGAACCCACCGTCTTCCAGACGTTGGTCGTTCAGTTGTCGCAGGCGGATTATTGTTTTGCCACCGGGTGGTTTTTCTGGATCAAGCGATGGATGCGGGTACCCAAAGTCTGATGCTCAACCGCTGAATTTTTCCGCAATACGTTAGAAATTACGACCACCATGTAATAGAGATTTCCTTCTTCCGGCGGACTTTCGACGATCGCCACGGAGTTCATATAATTGCGGACATTGCCTTTGTACGCGCCGCACTTAAAACCTTCCTCTTTCTTGCATTGGTACAATGATCCGGACTTATAGTAAACCGCCGAGTTGGTCAGCGCCGGTGATGAGGCATAGCGAATTCGTCGCTCTGTCAGGTACAACAGGCGTTTCAACTGGCGAGATGAAAATTCATCGACCAGTACTCCCTGCTCCATCTTAACCAGGAATTGCAGCAATTGACTTGCCGTTGCATAGCTGTCCCCCCCGCCATTTACCTGACGTTTGCCCTCGCGGGTAAAAAAGCTTCCCTGACGCAGCTGATCTATATCCAACCCATTGCGGGTAACCGGTTCCCAGAATGTTTTCTGGTAGATGGCGGTTTTCTCTTTCGCGGGGGTTTCTTTGAAAAACCGCTTTATCTCCGTTTCGGATGGCTGGAAATCCTTACCATATTGGGTCATTAACATGCCCTGGCGTTGGTTCATTGCCGCTGCCGCATTGGAACTGACGGACAGCATCCAGTCCAGAAACTCCCATTGTGACCCCTGATCACCGATTTGCATGGTTTTACGGGTTAGTTTTTTATTTTCTAAATCAAAGATACGGATGGTATGATGATCAGACTGGCTGAACTTGTCTGCGGTCACTAACGTATTTTTTAATACCCCAATTCGTTGAGCATTATCACCAGGCCAGGTGTCTGCCAAGGCCTGAAAAATTCCCAAAGCCACCAAAAGTTTGCCGACGCTGCCGACATTTTGTTTATGATCGCCCCGATGTACTGCAAAGCGGGGACTGTTGACGTCGGTTAAATCCAGTACCGCAATACCGTAGGCGTCAACGTGTTCGCCCAGCAATTCTTTGATTTGAGCGGACAGCACCGGATCCGGGTCAGGAATTTGAAAATTCTTATGCCCTAGCAGGCGAAGATCCACCTGCTCAGTCGTCAGCAGGGCGCCGGGTGGCTGTTTTATATCGGGAATTATCCCTTCATTGGCCAGGCGCGCGCCTTCTGTACGTCGTATGCCTGTGTCATTATACCCATCGAGCGGATACGCTTGAACCATTACCGGAGATAGGGCCGTTAAGAAGAGAAGGACTGAAACAATATTCAAGTGATAATGTCTTTTCATTATTCGGGCACTCCATTCATATCTACGCTAACGGCTGAGGTATTTTGCAGCGCTTTATCCATTTCCACCAAATAGGCGGAATCCATTACACTATCATTATCCAAAAACGGGCGAATCTGAAATAAGTTCAATTGTCCTTTGACAAAGCCAAATTCAACGTCAGCCGGCGCGGGGTTGCCCGCATCATCGACGATGGAGGGAAATTTTTCGGGCAACTCATTTGAAAACGCTATTAATTGTTTAATTTCTTCCGGTTGCAAGATCGTTTCAGAACCACTCACAGGCAACTCGACCAGCCCGCCTTCCGGTGACGGTTGTCGCCTTGTGGGTGCCGTTGCCGTGGCCAATACCCGGACTGAAGCATCGCTCCGGTTGATACGCAAAGATTCCGCCGATTGGCCGTCAACAGCACCGCCGACGCCTTCGTTCACAGCTACCGACAACACATCCTGATCCCCTGTATCGATATCTGCTGTCACCATGACGCCGGATTTGTCACTGGCCACCGAGCGTAGCAATAGGATAGATGGATATACATATTGCGGTTTTTCCATGTGCGATTGACGCCATGCAAAGGCCCGTTTCGTAAAGGGAGATGCCCAGACCTGATTGATGGCACCCATTAAATTATCAAAACCAATCACATTCGGCAGCGTCAGGTTCAAACCTGCGCCGGTAAACCCCGGCAAGTCTTCTACATTGGTATCTGAACGCACAAAGACGCCAAAATCCGAACGACCGAATGTCTTTTCAAGGGTTTGTTGCAATGCCTTGATAAATGTATCGTCCATTTTGGAATTATTTATGATGTCATACAACTCCGCTCTGAAGGCTTCAGTTGCCTGCTGGTGCCTGGCCGGGTCGGATTCCAGCGCATGCAGATGGGCATATTGTTCACCCATCCAGTCAAAAATGATCTTGGAGCTCTCTTTATACGGTTTTGCCAGCACTGACTTATGGAAAATACCAAAGGGGATCGCAACACCATTGGCAACCTTATCCGGGTAAATATGTTTTAGCTCACCCAGTTTTGCTGCTTTAGGGCCAACGATTCTTCCCGAGTCCGTGGCGCGCAGCTGGGTCAAATCGACAAATTCACTAAATTCAATGTTCAGTTTTTCTAGATCGGGGCGGATAACGACATTTTTCTCGCTTTTGTCGGCCCCAAAGAATGCACGCCATTTTTCACTGTCGGCACTAATTTCAACCAGACCTGAGGGCGATACGGCCATGACAATGACCTGGCCATTATGTTTTTGTAATTCAGGGATAATCTCTTCATTCACGGTTACGTTGGGGATCCCCAGGTTACGGGCCAGCAGCTGAACATGCGAAAGCGGGTTGCCCTCACCGGCTGTAATAATTCCGGATAATGGGGGCAGATCGGAAACCGTTTCAGGCAGCACGTAGATGCCATCCGGTTTTATGGATGCAATGTTTTCAATCGTCATATCGGTGTATAGCGTCCCTCTGACCAGGCCGGGGTTGAGCGCGTGAAAGCCAACACCAATTTTTTCCCCGAAAAGACTATGCTTAACGCCCGATAATTGATTGACATCGATGGTCAGGCCATTGAGAATCTGTGAGAAAAACAACAACGGGCTGCCCCGCAATTGATCCTGAATAAAATGAAACACAAGCGGTTCTATTTCCCCCAATTTCTGCATCGAAGCATAAAATTGAAAACGCATCCCCTGCGTTCCCCAGCCCGGCACCCTTCCAAGATAGCGCAATTCTTGAATGTAATCCGGCAAAACCACCTCATTGCGGTTCAGTTTGGCGATGGATGCTTCAACCTGCTGATAGCTTCTGGCATTGATCACGCCGGTGCCATAGGCAGCCAGAACAGAATCGTTTAGCAGGTTGATGCGTTGTTTGCGGGTCATCTTGGAAAGATTTTCACGCAATATGGTGCTGCTTTTAAAATTGACGGCTTCAATACTCAAACTTAAATCCAGCAAGCTTAAACGTGCACTGGGACTGTTAACTTTTGGCAATGAATCTCGCATGTCGGCCAAGGCTTTCGCCGTTGTACGGTATTGATTTTCCGGACTGGTGTCCTGGGCCAATGTTTTTGCTACATCCCGCAACCACTGTTGCAGCCAGGGTGCTTTGGTGTAAATTTTTGCTTTAGACATCAATAGATCAGAGAGTTCCGGTGCTTTGTAAACAAGGTCGATTTCATCAGCCAGAAGCAGATACTGGCTGCTATCCGCTACATTTTTTGCATATTCCCGAACCAACTCAGCATCACCTGCGTCAGGAGAACCGTGAATTTTAACCCGCAGCTCTACAAATCCTTTATCCTTTTCCGCCAGAGATGCAGACATTTGTCTGATTTTTTGAGCAGAAGCGGTGTCTTTCCCGTGAGCCAGAAGCCGTACCCCGCTGTAGAGACCTAAGAAACGATAGGTAATCCAATCGTTTTGGGCACATAAACCCGTTAATAGTTTTCTGGCCCCGTCTCTTTCATCTTCTTCCTGGATGGCCCCACGGTAAAATTGCGCTTTTCTCATGATCCATCCATCGTCAATCTGGAAAAGAAACTTCTCGATCAGGATCTGGTTATACTGATCAACAAAGCCGGGTTCCTGCATCGCTTTTTCAGCATCAAGGGCTGCCAGTATGTTAGCGATATAATAGCCATCACCTCTTATGGTAAGGGTTTGTTCTGTATAATTGCCATGTTGTCGTCCGCCTCCGTGTTTTTCACAGGCATATGCCTTAGGCGGCAATACACTGCCATCACTGCAAAACCACATCACATTCTTGAAAGGTCCCCGGGGCTGGGTTTTCATTTGCTGAAGCCAGCTGGAATATTCATTATTAACAGTCGTAGCCGGCGGGCTGCTCGCCCAGAGACTCGAGGGCAGCATTAACAGTAAAGCAATTAACAGTGATTTCATGAGGGATCCTTTATAAAATTTGTATTTGTGACTCAGGCTTCACGCGGATTAGGTGATAGGAACTGGCTTTTTGAACAAGGACCATATCTGGTTTTCGAATTGTGGTTGCGTACCTTAAAAAAAACCAAATTGTGGGACTATTTCTGAATCATGACCGAAATATGGACCCTATCTATCTACGCCTTTAATTGTCAACACTAAATCTAATAATAATGGTGGCTTATATCGGTTTTTGAGAAGACAACCACATTGCCCCTGAGAACAGTAACCAAAAATAGAAATTCAACGGATAAATGAGACTATAGCCAGATTTTATCTCTCGGTATGCAAAACCGGCGATTGCTGCTATGGCATCGCACCTATCGCCGATCGGGATGGGGTTGGGAAAGAGCGTTGCCTTGATCACAGACGGGCGCTTTTCCGGAGCCACGCGGGGGGCCTGCATCGGTCACCTGACACCGGAGGCCTATCTGGGAGGGCCCATCGCCCTTGTGGAGGAAAACGACCGCATCCATATTGACATCCCTGCCGGCCGTCTCAACATGGATGTGCCAGCCCAAGAGCTTCGAGCACGAAAAAAACACTGGCGGCTTCCCCAGCAAACCGCACTGACGAAGGGCTCCCTGTTAGAGCGGTATCGGCGCATGGTGGGCTCGGCCATGGGCGGGGCCATCCTCGAGTAGCCCCATTGTCCGGGACCATCGGAAAACAACATTATCTCCCCGCCGATTCGTTGATCGTTTCGACCATCGGGGAACCGGGTGTCAGTGGCAACCCGATTCGCCGCAGTCGCAACCCCCGTTGGAGCAGTCGGACTCACAGCCGCCGTGCGGTTGCGTGGCGGTTTCGCTGATTCCGACCACCTTGATTTTGAACGTCAGGGATTGGCCGGCCAAGGGATGATTCAGGTCAAAGGTTACGTTCTCATCGCTGATACTGTCGACTTTGGCAGGTATCTGCTGCCCCTGGGGCGTGCTCAGCATCAACATCTGACCGACCTCGGGCTCCATGCCGGCAGGGATTTCGGATTTGGGAAAATCGTGTATCCGGCTGTCATCCCTCAGGCCGTAAGCTTCTTCCGGGGGAAGTGTGAAGGTTTTGGTTTCGTTGAGAGACATGCCCTTGAGGGCGGATTCAAAACCGGCAATCACACTGCCGGATCCCATCTGAACCTCCAACGGCTGGCGGCCTTCGCTGGTATCGAATATTTCACCGCTGTCCAATGTTCCCGTGTAATCGATGCTCACGAACAATCCGCTGTCTACTTTTTCCATTTACAACTCCTTTGGGAATGAATTAAAAACTCGGACCAACATGGGCACTTTCGGAATAAAGTCAAGGACTCTTCCTGGATACGTTTTACGCTGACTGCCGCCGCAGCCCTCACTTTCGAGGCAAGTTGAAATTCCATCGAATACATTGTATAAGAACGAACGTCGAAACGTACTTTTAATGTGTTACATACCTCCGAGTGTTCCTGCATCACACATCCGAGAATCAGGATACCGTATCTTGGATGGTCTTTTTGTTCATCGTACACAACCTCTATGTGTGGGGAAAATAGACTCATGAAAACGTTGAACCCTTATTGTGCCGACATCATTCAGAACCTTAAAAACAAATATCCATGGGAGAAAGAGTTTATACAAGCCGTCCGTGAGGTCATACAATCCATAAACGTGGTGATAGAAAAAGATGACCACTATCGCCATGCGAGTATATTGGAAAGAATCGTTGAACCGGAGCGGATCTTCATATTCAGGGTTCCCTGGAAAGACGACGGTGGAACCATTCATGTGAATACCGGCTATCGCATTGGGTTCAACAGCGCTCTTGGCCCATACAAAGGCGGGCTGCGGTTTCACTCGTCGGTCAACCTCGGTATTTTCAAGTTCCTGGGTTTCGAACAGACATTTAAAAATGCCCTGACCGGATTGCCTTTAGGCGGAGGGAAAGGCGGCAGCGATTTCAACCCCCGCGGCCGGTCCGATAACGAGATCGAGAATTTCTGTCAGAGTTTTATGTCGAGCCTCTATCATCACATCGGTCCCAATACGGATGTTCCGGCGGGTGACATAGGGGTGGGGGGGCGAGAGATCGGATTTTTGTTCGGCCAGTACAAACGTTTGAAAAATGCATGGGAAGGGGTGTTCACCGGGAAAGGCCTGGATTGGGGCGGTTCGTTCTTAAGGCCTGAAGCGACAGGATTCGGCGCCGCTTACTTCGCGAATGAAATGCTGAAAACCAAAGGCGAAAGAGTTGAGGGTCAAACCATCGCTGTTTCAGGATTTGGAAACGTGGCGTGGGGGGTTGTCACGAAGGTTACCGAAATGGGGGGTAAGGTCGTGACACTGTCCGGCCCGGATGGTTTTGTCTATGACGAAGACGGCATAAAGGGTGAAAAGATAGATTACATGCTGAAAATGCGGTTAAGCAACCGTGACAGGGTCGAGGATTTTGCAGAGAAATTCAAGGTCGATTTCTTTCCGGGGAAGAAACCTTGGGGTGTTAAATGCGACATGGCATTTCCCAGTGCCTGTGAAAATGAATTGGACGAAAAGGATGCCGGCGAATTGCTTAACAACGGCTGTCGATGCGTAACCGAGTGCGCCAACATGCCTGTCACCCAAGAAGCGATGGATATGCTGCTTGACAGCCCCATCTTATATTCCCCGGGGAAAGCTTCCAATGCAGCCGGGGTCGCTTGTTCCGGACTTGAAATGGCACAGAACAGTTCAAAGATCAGGTGGACAAGGGATGAGGTCGATCGACGGCTGCGGCAGATAATGATTGATATTCACGCGGTGTGTTTGCAGGCCGCTGAAATGTATGGAAACAAGGGTAACTATTTCGTTGGGGCGAATATAGCCGGGTTCATCAAAGTCGCCAACGCGATGATCGATCAGGGTAACACTTGATGACAGGTGGGGTCCGTATGCATGATACCGAACAAACCGATTTCAAATTAACCCTCAGAGGGTTGACCCGTGAAGACTACCCCCAAATCAAACGGATTATGGATCGGGTGTATAAGGGTATGGGGGGTGCTTGGAAACTGAACGAATACAATACGTTGATCGATAATTTTCCTGAGGGCCAGATTTGTATCGAGGACAAGGGGAGTGTCATCGCCGCTGCGCATGCGATTTTGGTCAATGCCGATGAATTTGAGAGCCGGCACACCTATGACGATCTCATCAAGGGCGGCAAAATGACCGCCCACGACCCGGATGGAAATGCCCTGTATGGGATCGACGTTTTTGTCGACCCGGAATACCGGGGGTTGCGACTGGGCCGGCGATTATACGACGCCCGGAAGGAATTATGCGAAACGCTGAATTTAAAAAGCATTATCTTCGGCGCCCGGATGCCCGGCTATAAGGAATATGCCGGCTCCACTTCTCCGTCTGACTACATAAAGAAAGTCAAGGCAAACGAAGTCTACGATCCGGTTCTGTCCTTTCAGCTTGCCAATGATTTTCATATCAAGAAAATTTTAAAGGATTATCTGCCCGAAGATACCCAGTCCAACTCTTACGGGGTATTGATGGAATGGATTAATGTCTATTACGAGAAAAGAAAAAAACTATTCGGAGGCCGTAAAGCCTATCCGCGTATTGGTGTCGTGCAATGGCAGATGCGCCCTTTCAACAACATCGAAGAATTTCTGCATCAGGCCGAATTTTTTGTCGATGCAGTGGCCGGTTATAATTCGGATCTTGTCTTGTTTCCCGAACTGCTCAATGCGCCGCTTCTGAAAAACTTCAATCAGGAAAACCCGGCGGAGGCCATGCGGTCTCTCTCAGATTTTTCGGACGATATTCGCGCGGCCTTCGTCAACATGGCCATATCCTACAATATCAATATCATCGCCGGCAGTATACCCTTACGGGAAGAAGATTCTTTGTACAATGTGTCGTATTTATGTCGAAGGGACGGCACCTGGGATGCGCAGTATAAGTTGCACATTACGCCGGACGAGGCACAGTACTGGGGGTTGACGGGGGGCAGTGAAATTCGGATATTTGATACCGACATCGGAAAAATCGGCATTCTCATATGCTACGATGTCGAATTCCCGGAGCTGGCTCGAAACCTCGTCGACAAAGGCATGACCATCTTGTTCGTTCCTTTTTTGACCGACACGAAGAATGCGTATCTCCGGATCAGGCGCTGTGCTCAGGCCCGGGCTATTGAAAATGAGTGCTATGTGGCCATTTCAGGCAGCGTGGGCAATTTGCCGAAGGTTGAGAACATGGATATTCAGTATTCGCAGTCGGCCGTTTTCACACCATCGGATTTTGCTTTTCCCCATGATGCCATTGCCGCGGAGGCGACGCCGAACACCGAGATGACCCTGATGGTGGACTTGGATCTTGATCTGCTGAAAGAATTACGGCAACAGGGGAGCGTGCAGAATATAAGAAACCGGCGCAAAGATCTGTATGAAATTGTCTGGAACCCGGCCGCCGGTTTTAAAAAAAATAAAGAGGGCCGGCCAGAGGACCCCTATGACCGTGTTCAAACCGAGACTCTCTCGAGAACCGAGGGAATCAAGGGACCAGCCAAATCGCGCAGTCGGAAGCCCGGCTGATAATGTAGCGCGATACCCGGCCCATGAAGAAGGCTTTTTCAATACCTCTCCGGCCGATCACCAGAGTACCGCAGTTTTCTTTTTCTGCATATTTCAACACGGCTTTTCCGGTGTTGCCACCTTTTATGGTGACCGTTTCGATTTGTTTGTCCGAAATGCCGCTGTCTTTGAATTTTTGCAATGCATGGGCGTAAAACTGATCGATGCAGGCTTTGTCCCCCCGGGCGACAATGTCCTCCAATTCGTCTCCGGGTTCATCGCCGAAATCAACCTCGCAATAATCGCGGGCTTTGCTGGTGACATGAAGAAGAGTTATGTGAGCGCTCGGCATGCCGGTGAGCATGAAGCTGAGGTGATCGATGGCGCGAAGTGAAGCCTCGGATCCATCGACGGCAACGACCAATCTGCTGCCGGTGACATTGCCATCGACCAGCCACACCGGCGTAACCTGAGAATGTTCGATAATATTGGCCGAGGCACTTTCCATGACCATTTCCTGGAGGCGAGTCAATCCTCTACGGCCTATGACGATGGCGTCATAACGATTCTCCTGACTGTATTCAAGAATGTCTTTGGCCAGACCCAATCTCCTCTGTCGTGTAGCGATTTCGATCCGCTCTTCACTGATGCCTTGGCGCACCATTTCGTTACGAATTTCATCAAGCAACCTGTGAGCGGATTCATTATTCCTTTTCTGAAGTTTTTCCAGTTCAATTTTTGTTGCGATATTCTTTAAGGCCTCATCGCGTAAAAACAAGGAGATCATCGGCTGGACATGAAAAAGCACATAGTGCAAATCAGGGATGAATTCTGACGCCTGGACGGCGTACTGGACCGCATTTTTCGAATGCCGCGAGTCATCAGCAGAAACAAGAACCTTTTTTCGCATGGATTGCCCCCCTTGGATTATTTATTCACAGGTTGAGCGCTTTCCCGCCCAGGCAGGGTTCGCGGTTACTGATTTAATTGCCATAACTGGTCTCTAACATTCGTATTATGCATCGATTGGATTGAGTTCCATGTTTTACCCAATGGGTGAAAGCGGTCAATCCAAACAATGGGGTGTAAGGTTAAAGGCGTTAGGGTTTTATTAACCTTTACTGTGAACCCTGAACCGTTCAGTTTATGATATTCTTTCTTTATATGCGTCTTTACAAAATATCCTGACTGTGATTACACAAATAATCAATAAATATACCGCAATAAAACGGGCTGGCAAGTTCTTTTTGATTTAATATTCCCGCCTGCGGAACTTGGCAAATTATTCGACAGGGCATACCTTTCTTTCGATATTCAAGATCGGGCCATTCGGTTACGGATCACCCGCACCCAGTGTCATCGATCGGAAACGCAATCTCGTGAATATCTTTTGGGAAGAGGGGCAATAGGAGCCCTTATTGAAGAACCGTCCGGAAGAATTCAACCGACCCGGAGAGGAAGGGTTAACGTTTTTTTGGGGGGAACACTTTTTTAAGCAGCACTAACGTTAGGAGGTGAAAATGTCCAAGAATAGAGAGGACCTTCTGGAACAGCTGAAGCAAAAATTCGACGACATAAATTACCGCTGGAACATCGAGCGCAACAAGTTTGAAGCCAATGCCCAGCATGCCGGTGCTGAGGCACGCAAGAAATTTGACGATAAACAAAAGGAGTTTACCAAGATTCGCAACGAGATGAAAGAAAAGATCAGCGCCCTCGAAATTGCCAGCGAAAACGCCTGGGAAGATCTGAAGGATGGCGCAGAGAAAACCTGGAATGCGCTAAGCGAGGCCTTTGACAAAGCGAGATCCCACTTCAGAAAATAATTCCATAGTGCCTATACCAGACTGAATCCGGAAATGCGTCCTAACATCTGTGACCCTTCAAACCATGCTGGCAATATTCGAAAGGTATCACACACGTGAGTTCAGAATGGATTATCACTATCATTGCCATCTCCGTGACCTTGGTAGAGATCCTCGGCATCCTTACGGCTGTTCATGCGGTGATGAATACCCGGACGTCCCAGGGAGCCATTGCTTGGGGCATATCGCTGGTGACTTTTCCCTGGTTGGCCCTTCCACTATATGCCGTTTTCGGCCGCAGCAAATTCAAAGGATATGCATCAATACGCCACTTCAGGGATGAGACGGCCCGGCAGGTGTTAGAAGA
This sequence comes from uncultured delta proteobacterium, assembly GCA_963792945.1. Taxonomy (GTDB): domain Bacteria; phylum Desulfobacterota; class Desulfobacteria; order Desulfobacterales; family SG8-13; genus JARFQH01. Next base: position 378,461 of record CAWBYM010000004.1, read on the forward strand.
GTGTCATAAGGAGGCGGTCGAAAATGGCCTGGTCCCCAAAGAACGGTCAAAAATGGAAGGCGCCCTCAGCAAACTGGTGGATTTGCCGGTAACGAGTTTTAACAAAAGCCGTTTGCTTGTTGACGGTGAGGAGACCTTCCAAAGCATTTTCGATGGCATGGCAACCGCTCAAGAATATATTCTGGTTGAATTCTTCATTATCAAGGATGACAATCTGGGCCGGGAGCTGAAATCCAGGCTCATCAGCAAGGCCAGGGAGAACGTCAGGGTCTATTTTCTGTATGATGAAATCGGCAGTCACAAACTGCCATCGAGTTACATCCGGGAAATGAAGGCAGCGGGAATCTTCACCTCAGCGTTTCACACCACCCAGGGGAAAACCAACCAGTTTCAGCTCAACTTCCGTAATCATCGGAAGATTGTCATCGTCGATGGAAAAACCGCCTATGTGGGAGGGCACAATGTCGGCGATGAATACGTGTCGGGTCACCCCAAATTAGGGCCTTGGAGAGATACCCATGTCGAATTGACAGGGCCGGTGGTGCAGGAGGTCCAATTTTGTTTCATCCAGGATTGGTTCTGGGCCACCTCCCGCATTCCCGATCTCAATTGGCATTTGACAAAATCATCCGATGGTTCTGAAGAAACACTGATCATTCCGTCCGGCCCTGCCGACCCTTTTGATACGTGTGCACTCATGTTCACGCATGCCATCAACTCCGCTCGTGAACGGATATGGATAGCGAGCCCATATTTCGTCCCCGACAGGCAAATCATTGGGGCATTAAAGCTGGCCGCGCTCAGGGGGGTGGATGTGCGAATTCTTCTTCCTGAAAAGCCGGACCACCGCGTTGTGTATCTGGCATCCTTTGCCTTCTACCAAAATACCATTCCCCTCGGGATTCAGCTTTACCGTTACAAAGCCGGCTTCATGCACCAGAAAGTATTTTTGGTTGATTCGAGCTGCGCCGCCGTCGGAACCGCCAACCTGGACAATCGGTCTTTCCGCCTGAATTTTGAGCTGACTTTTCTCAATTATGATCGATCCTTCATTGGTCAAATTGATGATATGCTTCAGAATGATTTTTCCCACAGCCGGACGGCGACCTTGGAGGATTACACCAAGAGACCGTTTTACTTCCGGCTATCAGTTCGGTTTGCCAGTCTATTGTCACCGATACTTTAACCGGCCATCACTAAATACGGCATTTGATCATACGGTATCCATGGCTGTTCCGCCGGAACGCTCCTTTGCCCACTGGAGGAGCTCGTTGAGCTCGATTTTGAATATGAGAAAAAAACGCTTGACAATCCGGGGCGGTATCCGTTAACATCCTTAAAATTTTTAACAGAGGTTCCATGCAAAACATGCCCATAACCATAAATCAAACCGAAATCGATCTTACCTGCTGGTGGTGGTGGACCATGGTACTTGGGCTCGCCAGCGGGAGGAATTAGGCCAAATAAACATTAAATAGCACCAAAACCGTGGGCAGCTCAAAAGCTCCCGCGGTTTTTCGATATAGAAGGGCCGGGGAGCAACCCCGGCCCTTTGTTTTTGATTATTAAACATGAGCCTATCACGAACATAAGGATGAGGTTCATGTTGACCTTCCATGAAAGGTGATTCAGATGCGACTGCGGCAGTTTCCCGGAAAAGAGAATTTTATCGAACTCGCCCGGACAGCGAATGTCGTACCGGTAGGACTCGAAATACTGGCGGATATGGATACACCGGTAACGATTATGCGCAAGATTTATTCCAATGCAGGACCTGCATTTCTCTTTGAGAGTGTTGAAGGCGGAGAGCGCTGGGGACGGTTCAGTTTTCTCGCGACCGCCTCTCGCAGCCAGCTCAAAATATTCAGAGACCGTGTTGAGATCCTGCAAAACGGCACCACGCGCAATGAACCCCACTTCGGTGACCCCATGGGATATCTGCGCAATTATATGAAACAATTTCAACCGGCGGTCGTTCCTGAACTGCCGCGGTTCTGGGGCGGTCTGGTGGGCTACTTGACGTACGAGGCGGTTTCGTTTTTCGAAAAAATTCCCAATGACCTGCCGGAGAAAGAGCCCCTGGCGCATTTCATGGTTCCGGAAGAGATACTGATATTCGACAATATCTCCAACACCCTCATGATCGTGGCCCTTTGTTTCATGGAGGACGAACCCGATGGGGCCGCAGCTTACAAGGCGGCCCTTGAGCGGATCGAAAGCCTGGTCGCCTGTATCGAACAACCGGTAAAGGAAGAGGGATCATCAGTCCTGCAAACGGGTTGCCGGTTGGAGGCCGTGATCGATGATGAGAGCTTCCGGCACAAGGTGATAAAAACCAAAGAGTATATTCGCGCCGGTGACATCATTCAGGCCGTGATATCGCAACTATTCACCTGCGACCCGGCGCCCGACCTGCTTTCCCTTTATCGATCCCAGCGCTATATCAACCCGTCCCCCTATCTCTTTTTCCTTCACCTCGATGGAACGGCACTCATCGGCTCGTCACCGGAAACCATGGTGCGCCTGGAAAACGGTGTGGCTACACTTAGGCCAATTGCCGGTACCCGCCCACGGGGTCATTCCGAACAGAATGACAGGAACCTCGCCGACGAACTGCTTAAAGACGAAAAGGAACGGGCCGAACATCTCATGCTGGTGGATCTTGGCCGCAACGACCTGGGACGGGTGGCCGAGACCGGGACCGTGCAAGTGACCGATCTGATGGTAGTGGAACGTTACTCCCACGTCATGCACCTGGTGTCCAACATCTGTTGCGATCTGCGGTCCGATTGCGACGTCTGGGATCTGATTCCAGCAGCCTTTCCGACCGGTACCCTATCGGGTGCGCCCAAGGTGCGAGCGATGGAAATCATTTCCGAACTCGAGGAAGAGCCCCGCGGGCCATACGGGGGCGCCGTGGGTTATGTTTCCTTCAACGGTAACATGGACATGGCCATTACAATCCGCACGGCCTGTGTCGAAAACGGTCGGTTAACGGTGCGTGCCGGTGCCGGCATCGTCGCCGATTCCGACCCTGAACGTGAACGGATGGAAACCGTCAACAAAGCCATGGCGATCCAGAAGGCTTTAGAGCTGCTTTGCAGAACCTAAACGAGTCGGTTTCCCGCCAGGCGGGATTCTGGGTTCAACGTTCATTGGTTCTCACTGAATGAAAACGAGATAAATTATTACCAAGAGGTGCAATAGTCAACATGACCCATTGGGTGAGACTTTTATAGAGCACAACTGAAAGAAAATGACCTGAGGTGGCACCTGAAAGGGATTTTACACCCCAGAACATAGATACGGTGGACCGCCCAATCCACTTAGAAGTTAACCAGTGGTTGGAACCGTCGTAACCGGCTAAACGGCCAACGGGCTCACCGGCTCAACCGATCTGCAGAATAGGAGCTTCATCATGATCGCCGTCATCGACAACTATGATTCTTTCACCTATAACCTGGTGCAATATTTGAAGGTCATCGGATCGGAAGTCGTGGTATTTCGCAACGATGCCGTTTCTCTTGAGGAACTGGAAGAGATGGCCCCTTCAGGAATCGTGATATCTCCCGGGCCGGGTCGACCGGAGACGGCCGGGATTTCAATGCCGTTGATCACGCAATTTTCCGGCAAAATTCCGATCCTGGGCGTCTGCCTCGGTCACCAGTCGATCGCCGCGGCCATGGGAGGCAGGGTCGTTTCCGCCAAACGTTTGATGCACGGCAAGACATCGACGGTCACTGCCGACGGATTGTCAATTTTCAAGGGCATCAAATCCCCTTTCTCGGCGATGCGTTACCATTCCCTGGCGGTGGAAAAGGAGTCCTTGCCGGATTGTCTGGCCGTCACCGCCGAAGCGGAAGATGGTGAAATCATGGGTATCAGGCATAAGTCGCAGGCGACCGAAGGGATCCAGTTTCATCCGGAGTCGATAATGACACCGGTCGGGAAACGACTGTTACGGAATTTCGTCAATCAAACATAATGCTTCCGGCAGATGAATAATAAAGGCAATAACATCCCGGGACCATTAGAAAGGGGAATGCCTATGTTTCGTGACTATCTGACAAAGATCATCGACAGAAAAAACCTGACGCAGTCCGAGATGTCGGAGATGATCCGGCTGATTTTCTCCGGGGAGGTGACCGACTCCCAGGTGGGCGCGTTCATGGCGGCACTGGCGACAAAGGGTGAAACTTTCGAGGAACTTGCCGGCGCGGCTCAGGCGATGCGCCGCAAAGCCATACGCATCGAGGCACCGGGGCAGACGGTGGTGGATACTTGCGGCACCGGCGGTGATGGGGCCAACACCTTCAACATATCCACGACCACGGCATTTGTCGTGGCCGGTTGCGGTGTGACGGTCGCCAAGCACGGCAACCGCAGCGTATCGAGTCAATGCGGTAGTGCCGATCTGTTAGAGAAATTAGGAATCAATCTCAATACCGCCCCGGAGATCGTCGAAGAGGCCATTGCCGACATCGGCATCGGGTTCCTGTTCGCACCCCTTTACCACGGTGCCATGAAGTATGCCATGACAGCGAGGAAGGAGGTCGGCGTTCGCAGCATCTTCAACATGCTGGGGCCGCTCACAAACCCGGCGGGTGCCAACTGCCAGCTTCTCGGCGTCTATGCGCCGCAACTGACGGAAATGTTTGCCGAGGCCTTGAAAATGCTGGGGAGCCGCCGCGCGTTTGTGGTTCACGGCCACGACGGCCTGGACGAGATTTCCGTCTGCGCGTCGACGCGGGTTGCCGAACTGGCCGACGGGCAGATTCGGACCTACGATATATCACCGGAGCAGTTTTTCGGAGAAGGGGCCGATCCGAATGACCTGATCGGTGGCGATCCGGCTCGAAACGCCGAGATCACCCGCAGCGTGCTGGCCGGCGAGAAAGGTCCCCGGCGAAATGTTATCCTGCTCAATGCCGCAGCCGCTTTGGTGGCCGCGGACAAGGCAAACGATATTTCGGCTGGTATTCGCATGGCGGAAGAGGCCATCGATTCGGGAGCGGCCACCGGGAAGCTGGAAGCCCTCGCGGTTTTTACAAAGGAAAACGGGTAATGAGCGCGCACATCCTGGATCGCATTGTCGCGAAGAAAAAATCCGAGGTTGCCGAGGCGGAAAAGTCGATTCCCTTAGCCCGCCTCCTTGAGGTCACTGAAGAGCGGAATGACCATCGGCCTTTTATGAACGCACTGTCCCAACCGGGTCCGCACGGCGTGAATATCATTGCCGAAATCAAACGGGCGTCACCTTCAAAAGGCGTGATCCGTGCCGACCTCGATCCGGCCGATTACGCTCGCCGATACGAATCCGCAGGAGCGGCGGCCATGTCGGTACTGACGGATCGGGGGTTTTTCAATGGGAGCGCCGACGACCTGAGCAGCGCCCGGGCAGCCGTTGAACTGCCGGTGCTGCGCAAAGACTTCATTATTTCTTCCTACCAGGTGTACGAAGCGGCCGCTCTAAATGCGGATGCCGTTCTTTTGATTGTGCGAATCCTATCGGCCCAGCAGCTCAGAGATTACCTGGCCTTGAGTCGGGCATTACAGGTCGATGCTCTGGTAGAGGTTCATTCGGAAGAAGAGTATGACATCGCCACAGAGGCCGGTGCCGTGCTGATCGGCGTCAACAACCGCGACCTCGATATTTTCAAAACCGACGTCAACACGTCGGTCCGGTTGGCAAAACGATTTATCCCCGGCCAAATCGGGGTGGCCGAAAGCGGAATTCTCACCCGAGAGGACATTCTGAAAATTCGCGATGCGGGAATCTACAATTTTCTGATCGGCGAGAGCCTCGTCAGGGCGAACGACACGCGAGGTTTAATTAGGAATCTGATGGGATTGGAAGGGACGTGAGGGGCTGACTTTGACAAGAACCATCCAGATAAAAATCTGTGGTTTGACGGATGCGAAAACAGCGGCCGAGTGCGAGGTTTTTAAAATAGAGGCTCTGGGTCTTGTCTTCTACCCCAGAAGCCCGCGATTTGTCACCGACGCACGAGCCGAAGAGATTGTGGCTGTGCTGAAAAGACGAACGGCGGTGGTCGGGGTTTTCGTTGATGAAAGCACTGAGGTGATTTTAAAAAAAGCAGAACGGTGTGGGTTGACCGCGGTCCAACTGCATGGCAGGGAGACACCTGCTGAGGTCATGCAACTGAGAAATGAAGGCCTGACGGTGATCAAAGCCCTGTTTCTGGAAAGAGAGCCTGGTTTCAACGAGGCGTCACGCTATGATCCGTCGGCGTTCCTGCTCGAGTGCGGCGGGGGGCGGTTGCCGGGGGGGACGGCCAAAGTTTGGGACTGGTCAGCCGCCGCAGCGCTTGTCGCAAAAGCACCGGTGATTCTGGCCGGAGGGCTGACACCGGTGAACGTCGGTAAAGCCGTTATGCTCGGTCAGCCGCATGCCGTTGACGTCAGCTCTGGAGTGGAAGTCTCCCCAGGCAAAAAAGACCTGGCCAAAATCGAAGCATTTGTCTCTGCGGTTGACGGTATCGGCCCAACCGATGGAAAAGAAGAACCAAGGAGGATATTTCAATGATAATGATAAAGGCAGGACCCTGTCCGGATGCCAATGGGCATTTCGGTCTTTTCGGCGGGCGCTATGTCGCCGAGACGCTCATGCCGGCAATTCTGGAACTCGAAGAGGCATACAACCGTATGACACCACAACCTGAGTTCCAGCAGGAATTTCAGCGCCTGTTGAACAGTTATGCCGGGCGGCCGACCCCACTCTATCTCGCCGGTCGGCTAACCGAGTCCCTGAAGGGCGCTACCATTTATCTCAAGCGTGAAGATCTGGCCCACACCGGGGCTCATAAGATCAATAACACCCTCGGACAAGCCCTACTGGCCAGATTTATGGGCAAAGGCAAGCTGATTGCAGAGACGGGTGCCGGTCAGCACGGGGTGGCAACAGCCACCGTGGCGGCCCTTTTTGGGATGCAGTGCCGGATTTTTATGGGCTCGGAAGATATCGAGCGGCAAGCGGCCAACGTCCGCCGGATGGAGCTTCTCGGCGCCGAGGTTCAGTCGGTCAGCAGCGGCAGCGGAACACTCAAGGACGCCATGAACGAGGCCATGCGCTTTTGGTCCTCGGCGGTGGCCGATACCTTCTATGTGATCGGATCGGTGGCCGGACCGCATCCCTATCCGGCGATGGTGCGCGATTTCCAGCGGGTCATCGGCATAGAGGCCCGGGAGCAGATCCTGGGGCAGACCGGCCGGCTGCCCGATATCCTGGTTGCCTGTGTTGGTGGCGGAAGCAATGCCATGGGCCTTTTTCACCCGTTTATAGATGATCCGGTGGAAATGGTGGGGGTGGAGGCCGCCGGCAAGGGAATCGATAGCGGCAAGCACGCGGCCACCCTCGGACAGGGCTCGGTTGGCGTCCTTCACGGTTCAAAGTCTTATGTGCTGCAGGATCCTGACGGCCAGATCGTCGAGGCGCATTCCATATCGGCCGGTCTGGATTATCCCGGTGTCGGCCCGGAACATTCTCTTCTGAAAGACACCGGGCGCGCCCGCTATGCGGCCGTCAACGACCGGCAAGCATTGACGGCTTTCAAGGCGTTGTGCGTCCTGGAAGGCATCATCCCGGCCCTGGAAAGCTCCCATGCCATCGCCTATGCCATGGAAGCCGCCCCTCGGTTGGGGCCGGAGAAAGTGATCATTGTCAATCTATCCGGCCGGGGTGACAAGGATCTCGGAATCGTGTTCTCCCAGCTGGAAAAGGAGAGTCGCTGATATGAATCGCATCGATGATACATTCGACAGGTTGAGGCAGAAAAAGGAAAAAGCTCTGGTTGGATTCGTCACAGCCGGAGACCCCGAGCCGGACACATCTTTGGAAATCATCGAGGCCATGTGCCGCTCCGGTATCGATATTCTTGAGCTTGGGGTTCCCTTCTCGGATCCCACGGCTGACGGACCGGTCATTCAGCGGTCCTCGGCGAGGGCCCTGGCCAACGGGGTGACATTGGCATCGGTGCTCGAGATGACGCGAAAATTGCGGGAGCGGCATGCCATACCGATTGTGCTTTTCAGTTACTACAATCCCATCCTGAAGCTTGGATCGGAGAATTTCTACCGCCAGGCTGTCGACGCCGGGGCCGACGGTCTCCTGGTGGTCGACCTGCCACCCGAGGAGTCCGCCGAACTCACCGGTAGATGGCCGGGCGCCGATCTGCACCTGATCCGGCTCATCGCGCCGACGACGCCCGCCGAGCGTATGCGGCACATCGCCGAATCGGGATCAGGATTTCTTTATCTGGTGTCAAAGACCGGTGTCACCGGAAGCGATGGACTGGATACCGAAGAGGCCGCCGGCAAAACCGCCGGCTTGCGCGATGTCACCAAGCTGCCGATCTGTGTCGGTTTTGGCATCTCCACCCCCCGGGATGTGGCCGCCATCGCGGCTTTTGCCGATGGGGTTGTGATCGGAAGCGCCTTCGAACGAACCATTGAAGACGGCATCGGCCAGTCGGACCTGGCAGGACGCATCGCCGATCAGGTCACGCGATACAAAGACGCCACCCGTTTGTAGGGCGGGATGCTGGTACCGGCAGAAAGAGGCTCGGCCCCGACGATTCTTCCGGCCACCGTTTTTTTGGCGATTAATGGATGATCAACCGTAATGAAACCATAAGGAATTCAAATTATGCTTATCGTGATGGAACAGCAGGCAACCGAAGAGGAAATCAATGCTGTCGTGGCAGCCGTCGAAGCCAGAGGGTACACCGCCCGACCGATTCCGGGGGGTGAAAGGGTTTCGATCGGGGTTCTTTACAACAAGGGCGCGGTCGACACCTCGTTGTTTGTCGGCTATCCCGGAGTCAAAGACGTCGTTCCGGTGACCCGGCCATACAAACTCGTCAGCCGTGAAGTGAAAAATGAAGACACCATGGTGACCGTCGGTGACGTGACGATCGGCAACGGTCATTTTACGATCGTGGCCGGTCCCTGCGCCGTGGAAAGTGAGCAACAGGCGTTGACCATCGCAAGGATGGTCAAAGAGAGTGGAGCTCAGCTTTTCCGGGGCGGTGCTTTCAAACCCCGCACCTCACCCTATTCTTTCCAGGGGCTTGGTGAAGAAGGCTTGAAAATACTGGCTCGCGTGCGGGAAGAAACCGGTTTGGGAATCGTTACCGAAGTCATGGATGACCGCACGTTCGACTTGGTGGAGGAATATGCCGACCTGATTCAGATCGGCACCCGCAACATGCAAAACTTCTCCCTGCTGCGGCGTGCCGGTCACGCCCGGAAACCGATTTTTCTCAAAAGGGGCATGGCCGCCACCATCGACGAGTGGCTGATGGCCGCAGAATATATCCTGGAGGGGGGGAACAGCCAGGTCATTCTCTGCGAGCGTGGCGTTCGTACGTTTGCCCACCACAGCCGCAACACGCTGGACCTTTCTGCTGTCCCCGTGATACGCAAGGAGAGTCATTTACCGATTGTCATCGATCCCAGCCATGCGGCCGGCCGGCGGGACCAGGTCATTCCATTGAGCCGGGCGGCGGCGGCCGTCGGTGCCCAGGGAATCATGGTGGAAGTCCACCATGCGCCCGAAGAGGCCCTGAGCGATGGCGCTCAATCCCTCTACCCCGATCAGTTTCAAGACCTATGCCGACAGGTGAAGGCCATATACGACGTGTCTATGCCTGATTGACCATGCGGCGCGACAACCAGCAGAATCGGCGCTGCGGTGCCTGATTTTTCTGCTGACGATACGATTGTGTGCGCCCTTAGCAGAGCGAGGTGACGGGAATGAAAGCATTCCGTATTTCGGGCACCACCGGTGTCTCCACCATCCTTATCGGTGAGCGGTTGCAGCGCCTGACCGACTATGTGCCGGCTCAGAAACCGATCATCATCACAGACGGTAACGTCGGCCGATATTATGCCGACGATTTTACCCATGCCCCGGTGATCACCATTGAACCCGGTGAAGTGTCCAAATCACTGACGACAATCGACAGGATATATGATCGACTCCTCGAACTGGAAGCCGATCGTTCGTGCTTTATCGTCGGTATCGGTGGCGGCGTTGTGTGCGACATCACCGGTTTTGTCGCCTCGACCTATATGCGCGGCGTGCGCTTCGGCTACGTGGCAACGAGTCTCCTGGCCCAGGTGGACGCCAGTGTCGGCGGAAAGAACGGGGTTAATTACGGCGGCTACAAAAACCTCGTGGGAACTTTCAATCAGCCGGAATTTGTGATCTGTGATCCCCAGCTGTTAAAGACCCTGCCTGAAAAAGAGGTCCTCTGTGGACTGGCGGAAGTCGTCAAGCATGCCTTGATAAAGGATCCGGCGCTGCTGGTCTTCCTGGAGCAGAACAGCGTCGGAATTCTCGACCTGGAGCAGGCGGCCATCGAACGCCTGGTTTCCGATTCGGTGGAAATCAAATCGGCGGTCGTCAATCAGGATGAAAGAGAAAGCGGAATGCGCCGAATCCTAAATTTCGGTCATACGTTCGGGCATGCTGTCGAACACCTGCAGCGGATATCACACGGTGAAGCCGTCAGTATCGGCATGGTGCTGGCCGCCGATATCTCCATGCAAAAAGGCATGCTGACAGCAGCTGAGGTGGACAGAATCAAACAGATTTTGGAATCACTGAAACTTCCCATTACCCCCACCGCCGATCCGGACCGCATCCTCGACGCCGTCCGCAAAGATAAGAAGCGGGAGAGAGACATTGTCCATTTTGTCCTTTTAAATGGTATAGGGCAGGCTGTCGTGGAGGCCATACCGTTTGATGAGTTGGGAAGGAGCTTCGCGCACGTTTTAGGACGATCATGAAATAATGGGCTTAGAAGTGGATTCAAAATCCCATCTAACAACCAATCTGCCAAAGGAGTACAAATACTGCGCTGTTGGCCTTCTCAAAATGCTCACCTACGCGCATTTCTGCTGATTTTTTTCGCCGGTTCACTCCTTGCCCTTGGGCGTGATCTAAGGTTTTGGAACCATTTATAGTTAAACTGGGGAAGAATTATTTGTAAAAATTTAAATTAAATCTGGCAAATTTATAATCAAGCTCTGACTATATCCGAACATCTTGAGGTGTATAGGAATCGGTTTTAGGTCTGGATATTGGCAAGATGGCCTGAGTATGAACCTCCTCAATAATTTCCATATGTTCTCAATATTCATTAAGGTTAGATAAAATTGGGATATTTGGTGATTTTTTAATTTTCTGACGGACTAATTTAACGAACAATCTGGTCTGATCCAAATGTCACCAGGTAAAATCCAGCGAATTTCCCCTTTAAACACCAATAGCTCATCCCCTACCAACCGATTCCCCATATTAAGTGTAAGTTTGACCATGTAATTACCTTCTGTTATAGGATGGTATGTAACTGGATTTACGCCCATTGTACCTTATAAAAGTCACTGAGGACTTAAAAACTGAGCGGTTGATTATAATGGATACTTTGTTATCGGAAAGAGAAGCCGTTTTGCAATCGATTGATGAGCAGCGAATTGCAACGCTAAGAGACATCGAGTCTGCCGGCAACAGAATCGTCGATAAAATGATGAAACAAGGTGAACCATTAGTTGATTACATATTTGTCCGCATTTTGCAGCTTCTGGCCGTTGTTTTAGTCTGCGGGATAGTCGGAACCGCCATTTTACTTCGTTTAAAAAGTAAAAAAAATGCAGATGCCAATGTACTATAAGCCTTGATAGACGAAAAAAGCGCGCGCAAAGCCCACTTGCTTGAGTATTTGCTTCCGACCAGCTCACGCATTTTAAATTAGCGCTTTCAAGACAATGGTCACGCTCTGCCCGTATCAAAACCCAAAAGGAGTTTTAGAAATGATGTCGTTCATTTTTAAATATCGCCATGGCTGCAAAGCAAAATTAAAAGGCTCGCTGTTCGAACCATTTACCCTGTTTGTTGCGACATTTTTTGTGCTGTTATTTATCCATGCTGGTTCAAAGGCGAATGAGGCGCTTATAGAACATGAAAAAGCGTGGACCGGTGATTTTGACGGAATGGTGGAGAGGGGCAAAATCCGTGTCTTAGTTCCATATAGCAAGACTTTCTACTTTTTGGACGGCGCCACTCAACAGGGGATTTCCTACGAAGGAATGCAAATTTTTGGGAAATGGCTGAACAAGGAATTGGGTACAGGACATCTCAAAGTTAATATTATTATGATCCCCACAGCCCGGGATGGGCTCTTTTCCGGCCTTGTTGATGGGCGGGGCGACATCGCTTTAGGAAATCTTACCATTACACCAGAACGTCTCAAAATTGTCGACTTTTCGGATCCATTTGCTATAGGCGTCAGAGAGATTGTCGTGGCCGGACAGAATGCACCGGTATTAGAGAGCTTGGATGACCTGGCGGGTCAGGAGGTGGTCGTAAGGCCTTCAAGCAGTTATTATGAAAGTCTGAAACTTCTGAATGAACAATTTAGTAAGTCGCGCAAGAAACCTGTTAAGCTCGTGCCTGCAGACGAGTATTTAGAGGATGAAGATCTTCTTGAAATGGCGAATGCTGGTCTGGTTACTCTCCTTGTCGTGGATGAGCACAAGGCCGCGGTGTGGGAGTCGATTTTCCAAAATGTGAAGCTCTATCCCGATATCGTCGTACGAACAGGCGGTGAATCAGCCTGGGCTTTTCGGAAGAACAGTCCCAAGTTGAAAGAGGTGATCAACCGGTTTGTTGCCGGTCACAAACAGGGGACGTTGCTCTTCAACATGATTACTAAGCGATACCTGGAAAACACAAAATGGGTGAAGAATGCATTGGCCGAGGAAGAGTTTCAAAAATTTAAAGACGCGGTCGAACTATTTAAAAAATATTCCGACAAATACGATTTTGACTGGCTTATGGTCGCCGCGCTGGCCTACCAGGAATCCCGGATCGATCAGAAGCTGCGCAGCCCAGCCGGCGCTATTGGCGTCATGCAAATGCTACCGACAACGGCTAAGGATCAAAACGTAAATATACCGAATATCGAAAATCTTGAAAACAACATCCATGCGGGGGTCAAATACCTCAGATTTTTGAGGGACCGGTATTTTGAAGAACAGCCTATGGATGAGGCGAACAAGACTCTTTTTACCTTTGCGAGCTATAACGCAGGGCCGGCAAAGGTTGAAAAACTCCGCACGGAGGCCGAAAAGACTGGCCTTGATCCGAATGTGTGGTTTCGAAATGTGGAAATTGTGGCTGCCAAACGAATTGGGCATGAGACTGTGCAATACGTAAGTAACATCTATAAATATTATACGGCCTATCGATTGATAATGGATAAAATTCAGCTCGTAAAGGAAGCTAAAGAGAAAAAAGCGTCAGGAAAATAACTGAGATATAAGCACCCATTCATGGTAATCTGTTACAAATTGCCCTCCCCAAGAGTACGAATGCCATAGTTTCGGTCGAAAAGGCCGGGCTCACGCTTGCTGCTATGGTCCGGCATCTATCACCCGGCGGAATTACTGGATATAGCCAGACGGTATCGGCTTATTCGCCGTGATTTCTGGCAAGTAAAAACGTCTCTGAGAGTATGGGCCTAAGTACAAAGGGGACGTATTGATACAGGAACCTTGGAACGCTCTGAAACCAGGGGAGCATATGCCTTCCAGGACCACCTTTAACAAACTGACTGCTCATGTGATGTTATTGAAGAATCTTTATACTTGGTGTTTCTATGTTTTCTTGATTTTGGGACTACCGCTCCTGTGCTTTGCACAGGAGCTGGAGCCCCGCCGATGGAGCCACCTTCCGACAGGAAAGAACTTTGTCGGCGGAGGTTATTCATACACCAAGGCGGACATATACTTTGATCCCGTTCTCCGTATTGAGGATGTTGAAATGGAGATGCATACCTGGGCGCTTAAGTATATTCGCACCTTTGAACTGCTTCAAAAATCCGCACGAGTCGATTTTATTCAAGGCTACCAAGAGGGGCGCTGGACCGGATTGGTCGATGGCGTTCCCAGTTCCATCAGACGAAGTGGTTTGTCAGATACGGTCCTGCGATTTGCGATAAATTGGTATGGAGCGCCGCCTTTAGAGGGTAAAGAATTCGCTGCTTACCGGGCCAAAGTCGATGTTGAAACCATCTTCGGGACGGCGTTGGTGGTGCAATTTCCGACCGGTGATTACATGGATGATAAACTCATCAACCTCGGTACGAACCGATTCACTTTTCGGCCGCAACTCGGATTGGTACACAACCAGGGAAAGTGGTCGATGGAACTAACGGGCACAGTTTGGCTGTACACGGACAACAATGATTTTTTCAATGGAAACAAGCTTGAACAGGATCCGTATTACACCATTCAATCGCATCTCATTTATACCATTCGCCCGGGGCTTTGGGCATCAGCGAGTGCCGGCTATGGCTATGGCGGGGAATCCACCATAAATGGAGTAGATAAAAACGACCGTAGAGAAAACTTGGCCTGGGCCTTAAGTTTTGGCTTTCCGATTACTCGGCAGTTAGGTACCAAAGTTATTTATCTGTCGACCCGTTCCCAAGAATCAATTGGTCAAGATAGTGACAGTATCGGTGTGGCCTTCTCTATCTTTTGGTGATACCGTCGAGATACCTCGGAAAAGATAGATTCTACCAAGAGGTTAGGTGGTCACAGGGGATCGAGTCGGCTCACAAATGACGCTGCTTTTTTATTATCCATACCGAACAAACCCTGATAATAGGATCTTTGTTCGCACAAAAGGTCTGTGTCTGAAACTGGGTGTACAAACCATTGGTTGCAGCGGACGGTGCTTATGCTCCGTTGCTGATCGCCCAAACCGTTGAGATTTCAGATACCTCCAACAAAACACAAGCTCTGACCGACTCACGCCTGCTGCTATAGGCGCAACTGTATGTATACCCCATTGACTTGGGATATCCAGAAAATATCCATAGAAAAACCTCAGAATCTGAAACGTCAGGTACTGGCAATAGATTGTGTGTGACCCCGAAAGTCCTCCCGATCATGCACAAATCTGCAATTTCCTCAAAATGAATATTACATGTGGTAATCTGATATAAATTGCGCTCCCCAAAAGTATGAATGCTATAGTTTCGGTCGAAAAGTTCGGACTCACGATTAATGTTATCTATCTGTAATTTTATACAAAAATGGCCAACCACTACATCTGGTGGTCGGCCATTTTCGTTTTTTATCAAGATATGATCAGTGTATCTTGATAAAATCACAGGTAGAAATTCATAGAGCTGTATGGCGAGGCTGGATATTGCATTTTCAAGTGAAAGATCAAATCATGGCTTTTACGAATTATTTTAATCCCTTCAATTCAAATCTTGGTGAAAACTCCCTGATATTCATTTTACGGTAATGCGATATTTCTTCAGAAATCCGGTTGGATTATATGACATTTTGGCCTTGCGCAAACCCTTTTCACCAAGATCCTGCTCGCGGTTCACGACTTTAAACGTATCTGGTAAACTTGCCAGGAACATCTGGTTGATGGCCTGGTAGACCCCTTTGTAGTCCGGACACCCCTTTTCGTAGTGAACGACAACGCAATCATCGGTGAGTTTCTCGGCGATGGTGTAAGCCACGATAATATCTTCGACGATCAGCGCACCGCCGGTCAATCCCTCAAGGTTCTTCCAATGGGACAACACCTTGAACACCGAACGGTTTTCTGACGACAGGACGTCTGAAGACTCGCAATCACGCCAGTTGCACCAGTCGGCTTGCATGGCCATGGCCGGTTCGATCATCTTAGGACCGAACGGTTCGAAACGATAATCGTATTTCTTGATAAACTGCTTGAGCAGATTCTTCTTTTTGTGGAAGCGGTTGCCTTTCAGCTCGACCAGTTCTTGTATGTCATAGAGATAATCCCAGTGATTACGGTCTTCCTTGATCGTCAGCCTCTTGGCCAGGGCTTCTTTCCAGAGAGTCGCCAATGCTTCCGGTACCCGGACGAAACAGCTGTCCTTATCCACGTTGCGATCGGCAACAGATGGCCAGTCAATTTTATCCCAGGGACCGACAGGTGCCCAGAGGAGTTCTTCAGGTTTGGCTTGTCTGATCCACACCAGGCCAGAATGAAAGGCCCAAGTGAGATCATACTCACCCGCCCAGCCAAATAGATTTGAAAAACTGTAATCGGAGGATATCTGGGGGCTCTGTGCCAATACCTCCAGGTAATCGGTTTGTCTATCCAATTGAATCGGTTCAAATTCCATTTTTTCGTTCACCGTGTCTTCTTTTCCTCGCCCTCCGGCGTTTTAGAAAATATGCTCCAATCTCGTCAACGCCGCTTCAGGTGGGCGTTATGGTCCAAGGCTTCCACTAACTGCCGACCGGCCTGGTATGATTCGTCCAGGTATTGCGGGAAACGGTCCACATCGCCCTCGAAATCGAGCCCCCGGTATAGAAGTGAACGCCACAGTTCCGTGTCAAGAACATCGAAAAAGTATTTTACGCTCATCAGAGCGCCGTCGAAAAGTTTCTTGCCCTCGGTGGCACCGGCCGATATGAAGAGCCCCTTGCGGGTGGCAGTCCATTGGCGAAAGGGAATCTTGTCGATCCAGTATTTTTTGACCCACAACGACTGACAGCGATCCATTAGCAATTTAATCTGTGCGCTGACAGTGTAGAAGAAAATCGGCGAAGCCATCATGACACCATTTGATTCCAGCAGGCGATCGCGAACCATGCCGAAATCGTCCTTGATGGCGCAGCGGCCGGATTCTTTGCAGGCATATATCTCCAGGCATGGCGATATTTTCAGGTCCCTCAAAACAAATTCCGTAACCGTTGCACCGGCGTCGATGGCACCTCTTACCGACTGCCGGAGCAAAGCCGCCGTATTACCATTCCGCCGCGGGCTGCCGTAGATGGCAACGATTTTTGGCATATCTTCCTGTTCGCTTTTCATGTTCAGATGGCGAGGACCAAGCCGACCGGGCAGTGATCAGAGCCATAGACATCGTTGGCGATAAATGCTTCCTTGACCTGGCCTTTGTCGACCAGGTCCCGGCTGACGAAAAAATAATCGATACGCCACCCGATGCCACGCTCGCGGGCCTTAAAGCGGTAGGTCCACCACGAGTATTTTACGGTGTCAGGATGCAGGTGCCTGAACGTATCGATATAACCGCGCTCTGTGATTCGATCCAGCCAGTCCCGCTCTATCCGAAGGAACCCCGATGTGTTTTCATTGGCCTTGGGATTCTTGAGATCGATTTCATTGTGGGCGGTGTTGAAGTCACCGGTGATGACGAGGCTGCGCCCCTCTTTCTTGAGACGATCCGTATATTCGAAGAACGTATCGTAAAAGTCGAGCTTATATTTTAAACGATCTTCGTTCATCTGCCCATTCGGGAAATAGACATTGAAAAAGACGATATCGTCAAGGTCCATTTCTATCATGCGGCCCTCGGTATCGAACTCCGGGCGGTCGAGCAGAACGTTTACCCTTTGCGGTGTTCGTTGGGTGTATACGCCAACGCCGCTGTAACCTTTTTTTACAGCGGCGTGTGACCAAAAGGTCGTATAGCCCGGTATGTTGCGCATGTCGTCGGTGAGCTGGTGCTCCTGTAGTTTGGTTTCCTGTATGGCGAAGACGTCGGCGTTCAGTCGGCCGAAAGATTTCAGAAAATCTTTTTTCATAACCGCCCTCAGGCCGTTGACGTTCCAGCTGACGAGCTTCAAAGATTTTTGGGCCATAGATTAATCCCCCAGCAGTGCATCGATTCGTCGGACATCCTCTTTATCGCCGGCTTTATCCAGCAGGGATTTGATCGACTGGAAGCACTCGCGAAGGATGGCCGTTTTCGGGCGAGTCGACTCCAACTGGGTGTCGATTGTCTTCAGGTCAGTCATTAACTCGGACAGGGTTTCGTAGAGCAGGCCGAGGCGGCCGGCCGTTTGTTTGATCTCTCCGCTCACCAGCTTGACGGCCTGACGGCCTTCATCTGAAACGATTTTTTCACTGCCGAGGCTCACATTAGCTACACCTGTTCCGGCATTGGCATAGCCGCACGATTCGATCTCTTTTATCGCCAAATCCGTAATCGCGATGCCTCCCGATAGCGTTCGCAATTCTACCAACGACCAACCCATGAGTTCTTCCGTCAGCTTGGATGCTTCCGAGCGCTCCAAGCCCAAGTCGGTTCCGACATCATACATCGATATCTGAACACTGGTATCGCCGTTTGTCTCTCTGTAAAGAGAAAGTAGAAAATTCCGGCCGGAATTATCCAACTCGCTGAACGACATCGTCGATCATTCCTTTCTTCGGGAGGAATCTTATCATAAATATTGCGACGAAGAATGTGACATACTGGCTACACCCTGGAGAAATCCTGTCCTAGCTTATTTTGGCCTTCAAAAGTGCCTATCACCACAGCACCTATTGGACAATCTGTTGAATCGCGTCTTCCAAATCCGGATATTTGAACACATAGCCGCTGTTCAGCAGATTTCTGGGTTGAACGCGCAGGCTGTCGAACAGGGCCGAGGCCATCTCACCCAAGGCCAGGCGGACCATGAATTTGGGAGCCGGCATGACAGCGGGCACACGCAGAATTCGCCCCAAAGTTTTGGCCAACTCGCGGTTGCGCACCGGGTTTGGCGAACCGAAGTTGAATACACCCTTTAACTGTTCATTGTCGATGAGGTACCTTATGGCTCCGGTGATGTCGGATAGGTGAACCCAGGGAAACCATTGGTTTCCATCTCCCAAAGGTCCGCCGGCATACATTCGGAAAACCGGGACCATCTTTTCCATGGCGCCGCCGCCTCTGCCGAGGACGATTCCAAAACGCATGACGGCGACACGGACGCCGCCTTTTTCCGCTCGAAAGGCTTCATTTTCCCAGTCTTTACCCACCTGGGGCAGGAAGCCGTCTCCGGGCGGATCAGATTCCGTCAGAACCTTGTCCCCCTGGCTGCCGTAATATCCGACCGCCGATGCGCTGCAGAGGAAAGTGCCCTTTCGTACCGCCAAGGCATCCACCACGTTACGGGTGGTCAGAATCCGGCTATCGTGGATCTGTTTCTTGTACCTTTGCGTCCAACGTCCGAATATACTTCGTCCGGCCAAATTGACGACACCGTCAACATCTTTAAGCTCAGACTGCCAGTCTCCCTCGCGCGTGGTATCCGCCTGCACGTAGCGGAAATTCTCATGCTGCACGCTCTTGTGCCGCGGCGACGTGCCGGTGGCGATCACCGAATGCCCCATTTCCAGAAGTTGTCTGCTAAGAGCTGAGCCTACGAAACCCGAACCACCGGTAATCAAAACTTTCATCTGCCACCTCGAATTTTTGCCCACAAGTTATCACTTGAACCGTGGTTGTCAAGCGAGGGCCACTCCTAACCCTTGCAAGGATCTGTGGTTATTACTCTCCGTGCCGGATGCTGTTGCGGATCATTGAGCGGAGCACGGGTCAGGGCTTCAGCGGCCAAAAAATGGGTACAGTGAAGATAATGACAACCAGAATGACGATGGTTAGAATCCCGCCGATTTTGAGATAATCGATAAAGCGGTAACCACCAGGACCCATGACAAGAATGTTGGCCGGGTGAGCGATTGGTGTCGTGAAACTGGCAGAAGCCGCCATGGCCACGGCCATCAGCAACCCTTGGGGTGACAGCCCCATGTTGGCGGACGTGCTGAAGACTATTGGCGCCATAAGAACGACAAGTGCCGCTGTTGGGATGAAGCAAGTGGCCACGAAGGTCAATGCAACCAGGCCGAACATCACGGCGGTGGGGCCGTAGGGTCCCACAAGGGCCACCACTCCTTCGGCTATAAGCTTCGCGGCACCGGTTTGATCGAGGGCGGTACCGATCGGCAGCATTCCGGCAATGAGAAAAACCGCTTTCCATTCGATCTGCCGGTAAGCTTCTTCCATGGTGAGACAGCGCATCAGAACCATGAGCGCCGCACCGATGACAGCCGCAATATATATCGGGACCCAACCCATGATGACCGGCAGGAGGACAGCGATCATGATCAGGGTCGACGTTTTGGCTTTACCGGGGTGACTGATTTCCTGAACGATTTCCCGCAGGACGATAAAGTCGGGTTCGCGACCCAGCAATTGCAGTTTCTGTCGGGGGCCGAACAACAACAGGGCATCGCCGAAACGGAGGGGTAAGTCCGGCAAATCGTCGAAGAGGGCTTCTCCCTGGCGCCAGACAGAAAGAACGTTCAGGCCGTATTTTTCCCGAAAGGCCAATTCCCGCAGGGTTTTTCCAACCAGCACTGTTTGAGGAGAAAGAATGGCTTCGGCCATACCGGTGTCACCGGCGGTCATGTCTTCAATTTTGGGCGCGACCCTGCGTTCGACCTGAAGCCCCCTCAGGCCCTCCATAATCAAGATGTCTTCTCTGCGACCCTCGACAATGAGGTGGTCTTCGGGTTGCAGGACCTCGTTGGGTTCGGGGGTGAGCAGTCGGCCGCTTTTGCGTTTGATACTGAGAACCCGGATTCCCATCGCTGCTCCCAGGCGACTCTCCTTGAGGGTCTTTCCGACCAGTACCGAGTCTTTGGGAACCTGCATGGCCAGCAACCGTCTGTCAAGGTTGTAGACGGCGCCGATGTCTTCAGAGGAGACCGTCTGGAAATGATCCGTCTTGTTGTGCTCCTGCAGGGTTGCCAGTGTTTCTTTTCTTCCGAGGATCAACAGAACGTCATCCGCGGCAAGAGGAATATGCTGAAGATCAACGCGCTTAACACTGTCGCCACGACGGAGGGCCAGGACAATGGCGCCATAATGATTGCGGAAATCAAGTGTCAACAGTGTTTGACCGGTGAACCTTGAACCGGGTGCCAGGCGAAACTCGAGCATGTCCAGTTCTCCCGCCAAAAGGTCGTGAAAATCGATGGGTTCATCTTCAACGATCAGGCGGTTCCAATTGCTGGCCTCCATGAAATTATCGATCAGGCCTTCAACCGTCAGCAAGTCGCCGGCCTTCAGAAGTTCTGATGGCCCGGGGGCCATTAAGGTGTGATCTTTTCGCGTGATGCCGATGACGTTCAATCCGACCGCGGAGCGCATGCGGCTGGCGGCGAGAGACTTATCGACCAGAGCAGAGTTCGGCGGAATTCTTACAGTGAAGAGATGTTGCCGGATACCATACTGGTCGCTTAAGTCTCCGTGCTGGCCGGAAGAGTCTTTGACAACATCGCGCCGGGGCAGCATGTGCCGGCCGACCAAAGCCATGAAGGCAATGCCGCTGGACATGACGACCAGTCCGACCGGTGTGAAATCAAAAAAGGAGAACGGCTTGAATCCATTCTCCTGCAAGGCATCTGTGACCAGGATGTTGGGGGGGGTGCCAATCTGGGTTGTCAGGCCACCGAGAAGGCTCCCGTAGGCCAGCGGCATCAACAATCGTGAGGGCGGGGTGTCGGTGTGGTGGGCGAGACCCATGACCACCGGCAGCATGAGAGCGGCCACCGCCACGTTGTTCATAAACGCCGACATGACGCCGGCGCTGACCATAATGACGACGATCATCGAGATTTCGTTCTTCCCGGCTATTCGGCGAACAAAGCCACCTATGATGTTGGCCACGCCGGTGAGTGTCAGGCCGCCGCTGAGTATGAAGACGGCCCAAACTGTGACAACGGCAGGATTGCTGAAACCGGCCAGCGCTTCGACCGGGCTTACCAGTCCTGTCAATGCTACGGCCCCCAGGGCAAGTAGAGCGGTCACCTCCATGGGAATCCATTCGGTTACGAGCAGGACGACAGAGGTTCCCAGGATAAAGAGCGTCAAGGCAATATCGGGCGTCAATAGAAAAACCTCCTCCAAGGGTTGTTTGTTGAGTCTTTTCAACCGGGAAAATAAGAATTTACGGCATGATGTCCAGACTGAACAGGGGGGCCGGAAGTTTTTCTGATGTCACGATGAGGTTCGTCCCGTCCGGACTGAAACACATGGCTTCGGCTTGGCGCATCGTCGGCATGACCAGCGGAACGGGAGGGCGCTCAAAGACACGTGACCAGCTTTCATCTCCCTGGCGGTAATACAGATAGGGCCTCTTGTAGGTCAATAGTGCGATTACCGTTCCATCCGGAGAAATGTCCATTGCCGTCGGTTGAGATCGGAAACGGCCGAACAGGGGATCCTCCGTCAAGTCTTCCGGTTCGGGTGCCGGGATACCATGGACTTCCGCCAGAGGGCGGGCCAGGAGGAATTCATCTTTTGCCGCAGAAAGCAGCGGCAGCACATAGACGACCGGGGGGACAGTCCGCTTGGTCAGGAGAAGGATTTGACGTTTGTGCACGTCGACAGCCACCCCTTCGCAGTCCCGCGGGCCATCGGAATAAGAATACTCGATCCGCCATGTCCAAGGAACCGAGAACTCTGCGAATGTGTCAATGGATTCAATTCGGGGTTCTTCCACGGCATACAAGAAACAGGATTTCCGGCGACTGTCATTATCACCGCAATCGGCAATCAGCAGATAGGGGCGATCGTCGAGGCGGAATGCCGCCAGATCCTCCCAGTCCCTGTTGTGGGCATTACGGATGCGCACCCGGCCGCGTTTCGATCCGTCAAGTCCGACGGCGTTGATCAGGGGGGGATTTCCCCCGTCGTTGACGATCCATAATAGATCCTTTTGTCGGCCGGAGGCAGCCATGCCGCTGGCTTCGGTAATGGTGTCATCGGCCAGGTCGCCCAAAAAAGATATTCCCGGATCGAAAGCAGGGGGCCTGTCGGCAGACCCATTCGGAAAGCCTCGTGAGCAAAAGATTGCCAGGAGGCCACAAATGGCAACTGCCCAGAGGATCGTGCGGGAACGTGTGGTCTGCATTATGAATCGCTTTCCGTTCCCATGGTTCCAAGCAGCATATACGTCACCTGGGCCACGGCTATGTGGGTGCGTTTCGTATCGAACAGGTCCACGGCCACCGGGCATAGGGTGCGGCCGGCTTTGATCACACGGGCTTCGGCGGTCACTGCGCTTAAACAGGGCGCCAGGAATCGAATGTTCATGTCGGTGGTGGTCAACCGCACGTTCGGTCCGGTTTCGGTGAATATGGCAAAACAGGCCGTGCTGTCGGCCACCGTCATCAACAAGCCGCCGTGGTATGACTCGAAAATCCCATCGTATTCCTGATGTCGGGGCGCCCGGACAGCGCAGAATCCTTTGCGGAGGGACAAAATTTCTAACGAGAGGGTGGAAACAATCGGAATTCTGCGAACGCGATCCTCTATCGCCGCCGCCAGCTGTTTGGGAAGGGGTTCATGCATTTGGGTTCAGATTCCTTTCGAGTTGTCGGCATCGCTGATCGGTTCAACGTCTACGAAGCAATCGTAATAAGCCGCCTGTTCGCCCATTTCGGAAATCCGGTCCGATGTCAATACATTGACCGAACCGCTCTTGTGCCACCACCCCTGATCGATTGTCACTGCGTCCACAGCGGCATAATCTTCGCACCGGATCTTGACCAGCAGGGAGCCTTGCCTGGAGGATACCTTGGCGCGCCCGCCGTCCGTGAGTCGACAGCGTTTCAGGACTTCGGGGTTCACCACCGCCTCCGGTATGTCATCGATAAAGGCGAAATGTTGGGAGTGCATCGACCCCCGCCGGTGAGGCGTGATCAGGCGCAACGGGTAATGCGGATCTCCGGCCGAGACTGCGACGTAGGTTGCCAGCGGACTGCAGCCGTCGGCCTGGGCTTTTTCAGAGTAGAGTTCGATTTTGCCGCTGGGGGTCGTAAATCTGCCACCCTGCCAGGCGACGGTGCTATCCGGGAGTGTGAAAGGCGCCTGCGCCAAATCATCGATGTGCACGCCATGGGCATCGGTCAGCGGGCCGATGGCCCGTTCCAGAAACCTCCTGCGTCCCGCGCGGGGATAATCCGGGAGCTGCATTCGGTCGGCCAGTTCCCGGTACATGTCGAATTCACTCATAACCCCTTGGGGTGGTGCGACTGCCTGACCGGAGTAGTTGACATAGGGAGAAAACATGCTGGAGTAAATGATGTCTTCTTCTTCGAGAACGCTGGTGCAGGGGAGGATCAAGTCGGCATGCCGGGCCGTGTCGGTCATGAACAGGTCAGTCACCACCTTGAACTCTATTGCCGCGAACGCCTCAGCAGTGCGGTTGATGTCCGGCCCCTGAACCAGCGGGTTGGCCTTGGAGACGAAAATGCACTTGATGGGGGGATTGTCTTCCGTAGTCAAGAAATCGGCCAAACGGGTGATGGAAAACATCCGCCGGTTACGGGTCCAGGCGCGGCTTTTCTTGAAATCCCCGCCGATGTAGTCGGGGAAGAACCGGTGGGCGTAATTTACGCCGCCTCCGCTGACACCGATGTTGCCGGTAATGGCTCCCAGGGCGTCGATGCTGCGCACAGTATTTCCGCCGTTTACGTATCGTTGAAGACCGTAGCCGACGATGATGGCGGCGGGTTTTCGTCCGGCGTAGGCGTGGGCCAACCATGTTATGGTCTCCCGGGAAAGGCCGGTCACCTCTGCGGCCCATTCCGGCGAGAAACCTTTGATAGACTGCCGGAATCGATCAAAGCCGTAAACCCGATCCTTTATGAACTCCACATCGTGTCGGCCGGTGTCAATGATAACATGGGCCAGGGCCAGCGCCAAGGCGCCGTCTGTGGCCGGACGAACCGCCAGGTGGCGGTCGGCGATCTCGGCTGATGCCGACCGGCGGGGGTCGATCAGTACGACCGTGGCACCAGACTGCCGGGCTTGCCGGATATACGGCACCAAATGGATATTGGTGTCCACCGGATTTCGCCCCCATAGGATGATCAACCGAGACCGGGCGATGTCTGCCGGATGATGACCACGGGAGTCACCGAAATCGTAACGTTGCGCGGCAATTCCGGCGCCCCAGCACAAGCTGCCGCGCGGTGCGGTGACGCCGCCGAGGTAATTGAAAAAAATCTCGTCGATTTTTTTCGCCAGCCCCCCGTGGCCGCTGCCGACATAATGCAGAATTGCTGCCGACCCGAAATGACGGACAGTATGCGCCAGTTTGCCGGCGACTTCGTCCAAGGCTTCCGGCCAGGTCACCCTTACCCATCGGTTGCCTTTTTTTTTCAACGGCGACGTCAGTCTCGCTGGGTGGTCGAGCCGTTCAAGGTGCTTCAGGCCCTTAATACAGCACACCCCGCGGGTTAGGGGGTGATCCTTGTCGCCGCGAATTTTTACGACCCGGTTGTCCACAACCGTCGCCACCAGTCCGCAGACGTCAAAGCAGTCAAGCGGGCAGGAAAAACGGATCTCTTTCTGCGTATGTTTCATATCAATGGATATTCTATCAACAAATTATGGGGGAAGTAAATTCCATATGGTGTCCATCACATAGACGACGCGGATGATCCATGGTCCAAGCGTGCTCGGCTCGTTTATTTTGGAATTCTCCCCGTTACCAGATAGAGGCGGAGACCTGCGTGGCGAATCGGCAATGTCGTTGCGGGAAATGGGATCGTCTTTAAAAGACGCTGCCTCGGTATGACCAACCCGAACTTCCAGCCGCCCCATCTGGCTTGCATGCGTTCGAACAATTTTTCAAATATGTGGTCGCTTTGTCTCAGTGAACCGATCCTCCGTCCAAAAGGCGGGTTCATAGTCAAGAGGCCGGGGAGGTGACTGACATCCTCTGGGACCAGGTCGAAAAAGTCTCGGGTGGTGATCTTCATCGCCCGGGAGAGATCCGCCGAGGCGCTGTTAACGGCAAGGGCTTTACAGGCCGATGGATCGATATCGCTCGCGAAGATTGTGGCTTCCTGGTTTTCGGTGATTCCTCGCTGCATGACGTTACGGATATGATCCCAACGCTTATGAGTCAGGCGGAATGCCGGCCAACCTGAAAATGCAAATTCTCTGAACCAGCCGGCCGGAATGTTCCGGGACCGCATCGCCGCCTCCAAAGAGAAGGAACCGGCACCGCACATGGGGTCGACCAATGGTTCCGGCGGGGTATAATTCGCCATCATCAGCACGGCCGCCGCAACGGTTTCTCTTATAGGGGCAGCAGTGACATCTTTTTTCAACCCTCGCCGGTAGAGGTTTTCACCGCTGCTGTCGATAGAAAGGGTGAAATTGTCATCCACCGCACGGAGGTAAAGCTTCTGTTCTCCCCCTCCGCCGTCTTTTACTGCCGTCGCGCTCGGCGATCCTTCCCACCGTCGCGCAACAGCGGCCAAAATCCGTTCGGCGATCGCCCCGGAGTGGTGCAACCGGGATCGATGTGTCGTAATTTGTAGGTGCGGGAGCGAACCTTGCCTGAGGTAGAGTTCCCAGGGGAATCCCCTCAAAATTTTTTCCAAGGAACGGAAGTTAGTGGCCTTGAAGGCTCCGACACGCATCAGAATCCGATTGGCCGTGGCGAGCCGGAGGTTGGCCAAATAGCCGTCCTGCAGGAAACCTGTGAAGCTGACTCCGCCGATACTGACGGCCATTTCCGAGCGGCTCAGCGGCAACGCCTGCAATTCCTGCAGGCACAATGGTTCGAGACCGGGAGCTGTCGCTGCGAAGAACTCGGTCGATTTGGCGACCACCTGCCGTTTGAGGCGCTTATCTATGGGCGTTAACTCGGTCAAATGAGTGCTATGGTTTCAATTACCGAATTTCGAGGGTTCGGGTCCAGCGCGGCATGATCCATGGGGTGGCCTTCTTTCACGTTTGGTTCCGGGCCCGAATCAGGACCGGTGCCTTCTCGTCCATCTCCTGCTTGAGTTGCAGCAGAATGATGGATCCGATCACCAGACCCCCTCCGACGATCTGGGGCGTGTCTAACCGTTCACCGAGGAAGAAAAAGGAAATAGCCCCGGCGGTGATCGGTTCGAGGATGGCGGTTATACTGGCGCGGGTCGAACGGATCAGGTTGACACCTTCCAGGTAGAGCCCAAAGGGGAGCAAGGTGCCCATGATACCGATATAAGCGATCCAGCCCCATTCAGTCGCGCTGTAGGGGTGAAAGAACGCCTCCAGCGGAGGGTGAAGGAGATTCCACACGATCGCGGCGAAAAAAACCGCATAAAAAAGCACCGTCCAAGGGCTGTACCGTCGCATGCCATACTCCCCGTGAATCGAGTACCAGGCGAACGCGACGGCCGACAGGATACCGCTGATGACGCCGGCCAGGTTCATGTTCAACAACTCGAGATTGTAGGCGCCGACCACTAAGTAGCAGCCCAGGGTAGCGCCGGCCAGAGCCGCTACGGTCAATCGATTCAATCGATCGCGGCTGACCAGGACGGCATGCATGGCGATGAATGACGGAGCCAGGTATTGCAGCAAGATCGCTGCGGCCACGCTGATTTTGCTTATTGCATATAGATAAGTGAACTGGCAGGCCCCCATACCGGCAATCCCGAAAAGAGCAAAATACCAGATATCCTTACGGCCGATATGCAACAGGGTGGGGGTGCGCAGTATCAGCCAGATCAGCAAGCCGATCGCGGCGATGGTCAGCCGGAGCTGCACCAATTGAAAAGGCGAGATCCCGCTGTTGAACAGAAATTTGGCCGCGGATCCGGAAACGCCCCAGAGAACGGCCGCGAGAATGACGTAATAATAGCCTTTTCGGGTATTGACTGTTTCTATCTCTGGCATCATGGGTGTTGTGTTTCGCATCGGGCATCAGCCGAGCCGACAGTATGATATGCCGAATGGACGATCCTCCCGCCGCCCGGTACATCTGTTAAAATGCAACGCTTGTCAGGTTATCAAGGGTGGAACCCTTTGTAAATCTCTTTGATGGCCCTCCGGCCGGGTATATTTTCCAACAAGGCTCATATTACACTTGACCCTGTTTTATCGATAGATTATAAATGGTTAGGTAAAAGTTAACTGCTCCGTCGGGGTGAAATTTAAGATGGTTTCCGTGCCCGGTGCACTCCTTCTCCAACCGGCCTCCTCGACCCAGCGTTCTTTTCCAGCCTGCTGGCGTCCACGGGCATAAGGCGTAAGCGTTATCGCAAGCGTGAATTCTCTTTTCTCTGTGATCTAGTTTGATTTAAGGGGATTATGGCTATCGGACATGACGCGATGGAAACGAACATTCAAGGAGAGCCACCGGTACCGGTGGTATCGGGCGTCTTGAAAGAATAAGATGTCCTTTTTCGGTATGCAATGGCCGGGCATACGACAGGGCCCAAAAATTCCTATGGGTGACCCATCGATCGTTATGAGCCACCCAGCATTGAGGAGGTCAGATGAAAAAGCAGATCATTTGAATAAAGAAGATTCGACACCATCTTTGTTCTGCAGGTAAAGAGCCGTTTCCGGCGGTCCGGTTACCTTGTCCCATCGAAACACACTGTTAAGGCATCGAAAATTCATTTGGGGTCATATACCCGCTTCATCAATTTATCCTTTATTCGATAAGAGACGTTTCATGAAACAACAGGTGGTTTTTTGTCTGGTGTGTTTAAGTGGTCTGATTCTTATACTCAATGGTTGCGCAGTGCCCCAGATGCTTTGGCCTCAGGAAGACTTGCCGAGCTCCGAATCGACAGGAAGGCCAGGGGCGCCCATTGTGCTCCTGGCTTCACGCAACAGTGAGTTCAAGAGGGCATTGGTGAGTGAATTAAGCCAGGCTTTGACATCTGCCGGGGTATCGCAAAGGACGATCGGCGTTGGCGACCTCGATCAGATCAACGTAGATGCCTACAATGCCGTGGTCGTAATCAGTCCTTGTCTCGCCTGGGGCCTTGAAAGAGATGTTCAGATATTTCTGGAAAGACAGCAGAAAAATTCGAAGATCATTCTCGTCGCCACATCAGGGGATGGCGGCTGGCTGCCCGACGAACGTGATTACGATGTTGACGCGATATCGTCTGCCTCGATTCTGACAACCGTAGAGGCCGTTGCCCGTGATGTCATGGTGCAAATCAGCCGCCAACTGCCGTAGGAGGCGTGCATCGTCAGAGATTATTCAACCCTGAACGAACAGAAAGCCTGCATACACTTGGGTGTTTGGCAGGTATAACTTGACAAAAAAGTTGGGGTCGATATACCACAGTATAACTTATGGCTGAATTGGACTGAAAACATCCAATAAACCTATCTATTCAAGCGTGACAAGAGTGGTCTTCAACGGGTGGATTATACAAAAGGAGATTTCCATTAAACCCAAATTGCCGCCATTGACTTTGGACGGTAAAATTCGGGTTTTTCAGGGATCCCTATCCGGAATGCCAATGAAACGAAACCATTTGACTGGAAAAATGCTGAAATCGGTAACCGCCAATTTTTGGCACTGAACAGAGGAACTCAAACATGGCCAGAGGAATCAACAAGGTTATTCTGATCGGCAATCTGGGGCGTGATCCGGAGGTTCGTTACACACCGGACGGCACTGCCGTTGCCACCTTTTCGATTGCAACCTCGAAGGAGTGGAAAGATAAAACAACCGGGGAGAAGAAGGAACGGACCGAATGGCACCGGATCGTCGCATGGAGAAGGCTTGGAGAAATCTGCGGCGAGTATCTTGCCAAGGGAAGTCAAATTTACATCGAGGGGGAACTCCAGACCCGCGACTGGCAGGACAAGGACGGCAACAAGCGGTATACAACCGAGGTCGTGGCCACCGATGTACAGTTTCTGGGGCCCAAGGAATCGGCTCGGCCGCGGGACGCATACGGTGGTCCGCCGCCGCCGGATTCAGAGCCGCCGTACACAGACTCCCAGGATGACGATATACCGTTTTAGACTCGAGGTCAGTCTGCTTGGTACAGGGTGTGGCGAATCGCAGATGAATCTGAGGGCAGCTTCGTGAAACTGCCCATAGGTCAGCGAATTTTATAGAGAAGGAAGCGTCACTCAGAGGAAAAAGGGAAGAGGATCAGGCGTCCTTTTTTTCTTCTATTTTTTCTGGCTCCTTGGGTGGCTCGTCTTCTTTCGTGGCGCCCTTGAAGTTGCGGATAGCTTTTCCCATTCCAGCGCCTATTTCCGGTAGTTTGCCGGCACCGAAAATGATCAGGATAATCACCAGAATGATAATCAACTCCGGCATTCCGATTCCAAACATATATTCCTCCTATCCGTCGGGATGACGTTTTACTTTTGTTTCGACGCCGGCTTTCCACTCACCGGCCATGCCTCATTGCCGGTCAACCCCGACTTTCCATGCGTACATGCAAGGTTTCCACTGTGCGGCCGGATGCGGGAGCGTTCTTAACATGCCGCAATTGCTCTATTTATTAAGCGTTTGGTAGAATTCGGGCAAGCCCAGACTATAGCACCGGCATATGGGGGTGTCAATCATTACCACAAGCCGATGAATACATGTGTATATTCGGATAGGTGAACCACCTTGTCAACGACGGATAGCCATGTTATCCTAAAAATTTTTGTATACCCCGGTTACTGCGAACCGCTGTATTGAACGGTTGTCGACCAGCGCGCTAGGGCGCGTCAACACATAAGAGAGGCATCTCAAATGGCGCTTCGATTCGAAGCCAACTGCCGGCCGCTCCTGATCGGCAGCCTGCCGCTGGAAGATCATGACGAGGCCAGCCGACTCGTTTTTCGATACACACCCGACATACCCTTATGGGTCCAACTGCCGGTCCATGCGCATGAGGGGATGATACCCCAATTCGTTCCAGGGATGCCAGGCGTCAGCACCCGTGATGGTCGAACGTTTGTCGATACCGCTGCGCCGGATTACGATCAGCAGGTTTTGGAATTCTACGAGGAGTACATGACAGCAACTGTGGAGAAGCCGCCGGATTCAGATCGGTCTCGATTTACCCTTACGGACGATGCGGCCCCTGGTTTCGCGGTTTTACAGAAACAGTTGGCGAGCCGAGCCCAGGCCCCGGTTGCCGTCAAGGGCCAGGTGACGGGGCCATTCACTTTTTGCACCGGGCTGAAGGATGACAAACGGCAAGCCATATTTTATGATCTGCAGCTGCGTGATGCCGCCGTCAAACTCCTGTCTCTTAAAGCCGCATGGCAGGTACACCGGCTGTCCGAAACCGGTTGCCCGGTCATTGTTTTTTGCGATGAACCGGCGCTGGCCGGCTTCGGCACATCAGAGTTTCTCAGTGTGTCACGGGACGACATCGGTATGTGCCTGGAGGATATCATGCTGGCCGTGCATTCCGCCGGAGGATTGGTAGGGGTTCACATCTGCGCCAATACCGACTGGTCGCTGGTTCTTGATTCTGCGGCGGACATCGTCAACTTCGATGCATACACCTACTTCGACCGTTTTATTCTTTATCCCGATTTGATCCGCCGATTTATCGCTGGGGGAAAAATATTGGCTTGGGGTATCGTTCCCACCGGTGACGGGGAAGACATAGCTGGGGAAAGCACCGATTCCTTGACAGACCAATGGTATGAAAAGGTTCGGTTCATCGAGGATCTGGGTATCAGCCGGCGGCAGATCGCGGCCCAATCCTTGATTACCCCCAGTTGCGGAGCCGGCACTCTTGCCCCGACCCTGGCGGAGAGGGTGTTGCAATTGACCCGTGGGGTGTCCGACCGGTTGCGCAGGGAAATTGGATTTGAATCCAAATAACGGGGTAATCGGGCTGAAAACTAACCCTCCCCGAGACCACAAATGACTATTCAAAGGTATGATGAGATGACTGCAGAAAAAAAAGCCAAACAATTTACCGGAGCCACCCGGTATGTCCTGGATGAAGAGTTGGCCAGTATCGTCAATATTTCAATGGCTCTCGAAATGCCGCTTCTCCTGAAAGGGGAACCGGGCACCGGGAAAACGATGCTGGCGCACGCCATTGCCGAGAGCCTGAAAATGCCGCTGGTGGTGCTAAACGTCAAATCGAGCATGAAGCTGATTGAAGCGCTCTACCAGTACGACACACTCACACGGCTCAACGACAGCCGATTCGGTGACTCCAGCCGCGACGTGAGCAACATCGAAGAATACATTCGCATGGGAAAAATAGGTCAGGCGTTTACGGCCGATATCCGCACCGTCCTGCTGATTGATGAGATCGATAAGGCCGATACCGATTTTCAGGACGATATGCTCGACGTTCTGGATCAGATGGAGTTCGATATCATCGAAATCGACAAAACCGTCAGGGCCGTGCACCGACCGGTGATCATCATTACCTCCAATGCCAAGAAGGACCTTTCGGATCCTTTCCTGGGACGCTGCAATTTCCACCATATCGCTTTTCCGGAACCGAAGATGATGCGTAATATTCTCAGCGTTCACTTTCCGAATCTCGATGCGGAACTCATGGAGCATGCGGTGACCGCCTTCTACCATCTGCGCGAAATGGACGGGGTGGAAAAGAAGCCGGCCACCAGGGAACTGATCAACTGGATCCGTGCCCTCAATGCCGATGCGGATTTCAGCCCCAGAAAACTGTCCAAGGGTGAAGTGCCTTATCTCGGGGTTCTCTTCAAAAAAAGCCAGGATCTTCAACGAACGACGGAGTATATCCGCCGTAGACGGTTGTACTGATATTTCCCCATGTTCATCGATTTTTTCTATACGCTCAAAGATACCGGAATACCGGTCAGCCCGACTTCCTTTCTGACCCTGCACCGGGCTTTGCAAATCGGCCTGGTGAACTCCCTTAACGATTTCTACACCGCTTCCCGCTCGATCCTCATCAAAAGCGAGAGATATTTCGACCTCTTTGACCAGGTGTTCGCCCATCACTTCCAGGGCGCTGAGTTGCCCGATTATACCGGAGTCGAACTGGATGATATCGCCAGAACCATGTTGGAGCACTGGCTGAAGGAACCCCGTGCTCTGGCCGAGGCGCTCGGCATAGACGAATCGGAGCTGAGTCGTTTGAGCCCGGATGAATTGATCGAATATTTCAAAGCGCGTCTCAAAGACCAGACCGGCGAGCACCACGGCGGCAGTCGGTGGATCGGCACCGGAGGGACCTCTCCGGTGGGCCATTCGGGATACCACCCGGGAGGGATGCGCGTCGGCGGTGTGTCCCGCAACAAATCGGCCGTCAAGGTCGCCATGGACCGTCGTTACAGGGATTATTCCCTCAGCGGACCGCTGACGCGGCCGATGGTGGGCGAGGCCCTGAAGCGGCTGCGCAATCTTGTACCCGTCGGTCCCAAAGACCAGCTCGACATCGATGAAACCCTCTATCAGACCATGAAAAACGGCGGGGAGATCGACATCGTATTCGAACGCAGCCTGAAAGATCGCCTCAAGGTCATCCTGGCCATCGACAACGGCGGATATTCCATGGATCCCTATATTTCAGTGGTCCAGACGATATTCGATTACGCTCGTTCCCAGTTCAAGGATGTGAAAACATATTTTTTCCACAACACGATTTACAGTACCCTCTGGGAAGACCCGTCCCGGTTCCGCAAGCCAAAGCGGATCGAGGAATTCGCCGCAGCGGATCCTCAGACCCGGCTATTCATCGTCGGTGATGCCAGTATGGCGCCTTACGAATTAATGGTTGCCGACGGCTCGATTCATATCGAAGACCGAAGCGGAACACCGAGTATCGAGTGCCTCAAGTACCTGGAAAAGACCTTTGCCCATTCTGTTTGGCTCAACCCCATGGCTGCCGATATGTGGTCCTACACCCACACGGTCAAGATCATCGGCCAGATCTTTCCTATGTTCGAATTGTCCATAGACGGCCTTGAGAAGGCCGTGTCCCACCTCATGACAAAATAGGATCCTTCTCCTCAAACGGCGATTTCCTTCAAACGATGTTTTTCACCCAGCCCCGGCATCTGGAATGGAATTTGCAGTCAAAGATACCGTACCGGCTGCCATCTCAAGCACCTGGCCTTTGTGCCTCTGCCCCGGCGGATGATCAATTTTTCTATCGATGGATGTTCATTGGCGCCCCGGGAAGATGCGGATCTCGCAGGAATGTAAATGTATCCTGCCATACGTTGAAACGGCCCCGAGAGCTACGGAGTGAAGAAAGATATGTCAGAAAATGCCAAAGGCATGGATTCGATGATTCTGGCAGGGATACCCATCGCCATTATTTACTGGGTCCTCGATTCCATTTTGAATATATTCTTTTCCAACAGATTCAATATCGTGGCCGAGATTTTCGGCCCGGACCTCTATGAAATCTATACCCGGACGATCGTGTTATGTATCCTGTTGATTTTTGGGGCCCATGCGCAAACGACGATCAACAAACTCAAAAAGGCCCGCGATGCTCTACAGAAAAGTGAAGACGATCACCGCGAGTTTATCGAAAATCTTACGGCCGGCGTGTTCCGCTGTACTATCGATCCGGCAGGCCATCTCGTTCGTGCCAATTCGGCAGCGGCAAGAATATTCGGCTACCGGTCCGGCGAGGAACTGATGAGCGCCAAAATATCCGATCTTTACCTCCATCCTTCAGAAATGAAGGATTTCATCGCTGAATTGATCAACCGGGGCCATGTCAGCGGTATGGAAATCATGATGCGCAAGCGCAGCGGCAAACCATTTTGGGCATCGTGTTCTGCGGCGGTGAAAACAGATGGATATGGACATATTGCCTGGATCGACGGAGTCATCGAGGATATTACGAGCCGGAAGCAGGCCGAGGACTCTCTGCGAACCAGCGAGGAACGCTACCGGCAGTTGGTCGATTATGCGCCGGCTGGCATTTACGAGGTCGATCTCAGGACCGGACGATTCCTCCGGGCCAATGATCTCATCTGTAAGTTGACCGGATATTCCCGCACGGAATTGCTGTCCATGAAAAGCTACGAGATATTTACCGAGGACAGTCGCAGTCGGTTTTTCGAGCGGTTGACCAAACTTTACAGAGGCAAGGAATTGTCGGAATCAGCCGAGTTTAAAATCCGCGGCAAGGACGGCAAAATTTTCTGGGCCGTGATAAATGACAGGAAGCATTATGAATTCGGAAAACTGAAGTCGGCCACAGTCGTGGTGCACGATGTCAGCGAACTCAAACGCGCCGAACAGGAGAAGAGGTTGCTGGAATACCGCCTGTACCGGGCCCAGAAGATGGAAGCCGTCGGTACCCTGGCAGGGGGTATCGCACACGATTTCAACAATATACTCATGGGGATCCAAGGGCACGTATCGATCATGCTCTCGATATCGGATTATGTACATCCCTATTTCAACCACCTTTTGTCCATCGAGAACTATATCAATAATGCCAATGAATTGACAAACAAGCTTCTTGGTTTCGCTAAAGGCGGTTCATCCGGCATGGAGGTGAGCGACCTGAACGAGATCACCCAAGACCAGGTTCAGGCCTTTGAAAAGACGAGGAAAGATGTTCGCGTTCATACCACATATGAGGAGAACGTTTGGCCGATTGAGGTCGACCCCGTAAAGATCAAGCAGGTCATCATGAACCTGGTCGTCAATGCACTGCACGCCATGCCCAAAGGGGGCGATTTGTATATCCGGACACAGAACCTCATTATGGATAATACCGTCCTGAAACATCTTGAGCATACACCTGGCAAATACGTCAAGGTTTCCATTATGGATACCGGCATCGGCATGGATAAGGCTACGATGCAGCGTGTTTTCGAGCCGTTTTTCACGACTAAGAAAATGGGGCCGCAGAAAGGCACTGGCTTGGGGCTCGCATCGGCTTACGGCATCGTCAAGAGTCACAAAGGGTTCATTACGGTTCAGAGCACGGAGGGGAAAGGGGCCAATTTCAGCGTTTTTCTGCCCGCACTCAAATCACGCCCGGAGGATCACAAGCAACTTAGGAGAGTCGAGCCCTCCCGGAAGGAAACGGTCTTGACCGTCGGTGACGATTCTGCCGTACTCGACGTGCTGGAACAGATGTTGAAAAAATTGGGTTACAGTGTTCTGAAGGCCGACAGCGGATACCGGGCGCTTGATATATTCAGGCTCAACTTGGATAAGATCTGCCTGGTGATCATCGACGCGGATATACCGCAGGCCGTCATCAATAAGATCTTGTCCAATTTGAGCCTAATCGGTCCGGAAGTCAAATTCATGATGACCGGCAATCAGCTTCCTGATCCCATAAAGAAGGAATACCTTGCGGATGAGACCGGAGGATTCCTGAAAAAACCGTTCAGCATGATGCAACTGTCCGGCAGCCTGACCGAGGTAATGGGTGCATGACCCCGTTTCCCAGGCTGCGGCAAGCGCCAATGGTTGGTTCCTTGATGTAAACAGTCGTTTTCGGGTCTCAGCCTGTAGGGTTTTTTCTTCAAAACCGGTTGATTTTCGGCATCGATATAAAAAATATTAATTATTTCAGATAGATTTGCTGTACACAATTCCCTACGGTCCCCCAAAGTCCCTATTATAGTGACGCAATTCGTCAGTTCTGTTGACGCTTCCCGTCAGGCATTTACCAGCCTACAGATTCTATGTCGATTCTAAATATTTGTAATTATGGATATAAGTATATTAACGGGCAAGTGGTCCGGATTTTGCTTATACTGCTGCACCAATGGTCATATGGAGCTGGATGATCCGCATGTGTACGGAATGGATAGCCGACCGGAGCTGAATGACGATGTTAAATTGACCGAGGCTGAAGCGAAAAAGCGGAAAATCCTGTCTGTGGGTCACGCAAAATTGTGTGGCATCTGCGTCTCTTCGGCAGTCTGAATCCTGAACTGAACGGACCTGCAGTTGGCTTCTTTCGGAGTGGTGTGCTGGCGGCCCTGAAGCGGCAGGCAGAAAGTTCCATATCGCGAGGCTGTTCGGATTATCGGGCAGCCTCGTTTTTATTGTGCGCCCGGCAGGGCGCACCTGCTTGGAGGTGCAAGTCCTCTGCACGTTCGTCAGGGGAAGTGCTAGCTGACCGGCAACTGCGCTATCGCGAGGTGCCGCGGGAAGGAAGCTGAAGGCAAAGCGCCGGTTCGACGAACAGGATCCGTATATGAGGCGCAGCCGTATCGGCGGAATCAGCGGGGTAGCAGATCTTCCCAGTCCGCCTGTTTAGTTGACGACTCCTTCGAAGTTGAAGGGGCGGCGTCTTTTTGCTCTTTTGCACAATTGCGTTCTTCTTCGATGAGGTTCCACATGGTCAGCTTGACCGTGTTGCCGAGTGTTTCTTCTTCATCCCGGGTGTTATGCTCGAGGATCATGCTGATTCGGTTGTTCTGGTCATCCACGAAAGACCACTTCCAGGAGATGACAATGTGGAACGGATCGCCGCGCCACTCCGTCGGCTTGCCGAAGCGCTCGCGGTAACGCTTCAACAGCTCATTATAGAAAGTCTTGGAAGCGTCGGCATATTTCAAGCGAATTCTGACGATTCGACCGGGAGCGGCGCATTTCCCCACCCAGATCAGACCGTTCTTAAAGCCGGGGATATTCCTTGTTTCGATCTCCTCGAGATATTTGGAGTTACGCAGCGGCATGGCCGTATCCATACGGATCCGATCCTTAAAATCTTCGATCTGACCGCCAAGTTCGAACCCGCCGACCTTACGGGGAATTTCGGCCAGGCATACCATCGGAAGCGCTAAAGCCAAGGTAATACTGAGGACTGATAGGGAAAGTCTTTTCATGATGGCCCCTTACCGGTTGGCGATACAAGTAGGTTGTTTAAACATAATTGAGCCGCTGCAGCGTGTCAAACGGATATCCCGAACGATGTCCGCGACATTCATGATGGGTCCATATCTGCACAGCTTCGGGACGGAGACGATTGATTTGACTGATCACTCTTTGAAACCCTCGTCTACTAAGCTATGGGCGGATTGAAGGGCGATCGATCTTTGCAAGCCGAATGCTGACGAACAAGACGAATCGTCCTCACCGTTAGCGGTTCACATCTGCAACCCGAACTTGTTTAGGAGACAAGGCACGAGCCGTATATACTTTTACAGCCACGTGCAATACTGGATAAGCTCTTGCAATTACTATTTTTAGTGGTTAAAATAGATTTTTAAGTGCAATCAAAAAAACTTAGACTGCCAGCCGCGGCCAGTAGTTCCATCGGCTCCGGGGGCCTCCGTCGAGGAGGTCACAGGCGGCCTCAACAGGTTGGTTGACAGATGACCGAATTCGGCAAGAGGGTATTCAACCACCTGGTGAACGGTCCTCACCACAAAGAGGGGATGAAAACAATGGAACTTTCTGGAGCAGAAAATAGACTTACCGGAAGGATGGCATGGATCCTGGCCCTGTTTATGCTGTTGACTATCGGGTGCAGCGGGGATGGGGATAACGACAAACCACCGGTTGTCATAGAGCCGGTCAAGGTCTCGGGCGTACCTACTGTCGGCGGGCTACGGCTCGCCGATGCGTTTGCCTGGGCGCCGGACAGTTCACGCCTTGCCTACATAGCCAGGCAGGCATCCAATTCACAAGAGCTGTATTCTTCGACCCCGGATGGGTTGGTCAATGTTGCCGTGGCGCCGGTGCCGCTGCCCGGCGGTGGGGCTGTCGCTTCCTTCCTATGGTCTCCGGATTTGGGTGCCGTCGATCAAATCGCCTACCTGGCCGATCAGACGACACTCAATGTCAATGAACTTTACTCGTCGGCCCCAGACGGCAGCGACAACCAAAACCGCTCTGGAACCCTCGTCAGCGGGGGATTCGTTTGGAATTCCTATGATTGGGCGGTGTCGGTGCTGGATCCGGACACGCTCGTTTTTCTGGCCCGAAAAGACAGTGCGACCGTGACCGAACTGTATGCGTCGTTTGACAACGGTGCTACGGTCACTAAACTCTCCGGTCCGATGACTTCCGGCGGCAATGTCGACGCATTCGCCGTCTCGCCGAACGGCAGGACCGTAGCCTACCTTGCGGACCAGGAAGAAAATGGGACCTTCGAGCTGTTTACCGTGCCCATAGCCGGCGGCATTGCCGAGAATGTTTCGCAAATTTCTCCGTCAAACAGGCCGAACGTTTTGGAATTCGAATGGGCACCCAATGGAACGCGCCTGGCCTACCGGGCCAAGAACCTGCTCAGCGGACCCACGGGGGGCAACATCGAACTGTTTACCGTCGAGCCTTCCGGATTCGATCGTGGCGTCGTGTCCATATCCCCGATACTCGGTCGAGAATGTCAGGGAGTTCGCCTGGGCCCCGGACAGCCTGCAAATCGCCTACACCGCCAACGTCAATTCGACCCAAGACCAGCTGTTCGATCTTTTTACCACGACGCCCAATCCCGGCGGAGTGAATATCAAGTTGACCCCCGGGCTGCCGAATTTCGCCGATGCCCACACCATCGCCTGGTCGCCGAACAGCCTTTTGATCGCCTATCTGGCTGACGTCCGCTTCATCGATGTCAACGAGCTGTTCGTGGCCGATCCGGCCAGCCCGCCGGTCGGCGCCCCGGTGCCGATTTCCGGCACCCTGGTCGCCGGGGGCCAGGTCGGCGAGTACGCCTGGTCGCCGGACAGTGCCCTTATCGCCTACCTGGCCGATCGGTTTGTGGACGAACAATTCGAACTCTTCACCGCCTCACCGATCGGGAACCGGTTGCCGATCCAGGTCTCCCGCTTGACGCTGGACGGCAGCGACGTCAATGATTTTGCCTGGTCGCCGGATCTGCTGGTATCCAACCGCATCGCGTACGTGGCCGACCAGGAAACCTTGGGGGTTTTCGAACTTTACTCGGCATCACCCAACGGTGCGAGCAGCGTCAATGTTTCCGGTCGATTCATGGCCGGTGAAGAGGTGATTGGCTTTGCCTGGGCCCCCGATGCCAGGCTGATCGCTTATCAGTCCAACCAGGAAGACATTACCAAATACGAGCTGTATACGACCCTGCCTTAGCCAATTCTCTGCTTTTTAACAGGTTAAAAAAAGGCGTCGGCCCTGAACGGGGCGACGCCTTTTTTCCTTTATTTCTTGATGATAGGGGTCCGCGTTACTTTTTTGCGGCTGCCGGTTGGCTCAATTCCTTATCGATCATCTCCGACATGCCGTCCAGCGTGCGCCGCTTGACCTGCTTGCCGTTGATGAAAACCGTCGGGACCGAACGGACGCCGACCTGCCGACCTTCGGCCATGTCCGACTGGACCGCGGCCGCGATTTCGGGATCCTGCCAGTCTTTTTCAAATTTCGCCGCGTCCAGTTTCAGCTCGCGTACAATCTCGCGGATCTTGTCGTCGTTCAGTCGGTTGTAGTTATCGAAAAGCTTGTTGTGAAACGGCCAGAACTGACCCTGTTTCCCGGCGGCCAAGGCGGCACGGGCGGCCGTTTCAGCGTATTTGTGGGATTGCACCGGAAAATTTTTATAGGCGACTTTAATTTTTTGGGGATATTTTTCGACCAACTGGTCGAGTAGAGACTCGAGTCTCTTGCAGTACACTCACTCGAAATCACTGAACACCGCCACCACGATAGGTGCGGCTTCGGTTCCCTTGAATGGGGCGCCGGTGGTGTTGATCTGTTCGACGAAGCTCAATTCGATGATTCTGGCGGTGTTGCTGCCCCGGCCACTGAGCAGTACCACATCGGATCCCTGGATATGATAGAGCCGGTCGAACTCTTTCCCCACTTCCAGGCCGGCCACCTGCTGTCCATCAGGCTCGAACACCTGAAGTTCGCCTTGCCGCGTGAGCACGAGGATCTTGTTGCGCGAGGTGGAAAACGCGATGTCGAGCGGCGGCTCTGTCAGATTCAACGTCTGGATGACGTTCCATTCGATGTCGGCACCGGACACTGGTGATGATATCAGCAAGGTGAACAAGATAAGAACGGCAACAATCGATCGGGTTCGCATATACAGACTCCATTTTTCCATAATAAAAGATTGTCTGTCTGACGGCTGTCAACTGCAGCGGTGAAGGAAACACTCATATACAAAATGCCATCTTGAAATCGATAACTCAAGGGTTAAATTCAGCAAGCCCATCATTATATCTTTTGTCTTTCCGCAGTCGGTTAGCGTTGCAGACGCCTTTTCCGGCGGTACCTTATGGTCGGTGAATCGTGCGCAGGATTCTTGCTTTCCCCCAATTAGTGTTTAATCTAATGTCAATTTGAGGGGTGATACTCTATCAAGGTCCGATCAACGAAAGGAGGAGAACAGTGAAAGACAGCGGCAGTGTTCATAAAAATATCCAGGAAATGTGTGATTGCTATTCCACGACAGACCCTTTAAGAGAGATGTCGGTTCTCAAAAACGACGCCGATAAAGACCAGGCGGCCGTTAAATGGCTGGCTCTTGCGGCCCTGCACGGCGTGAACAATAATGCGGATAATATTTCCATTCGACGCACCGCTGACGGTAAGGTAACCGTTCAGGCCGAGTACAGGGTGACCGAACTACCGTCCCCAGGCAACGAAGTGGGGCAAAAGATATTCCAAGCCATCAGGGCCGTGACCCACATCGAGGGAGACAAGGGAAAAACCGAACTGGCCCTGGGTATGCGTGAAAGCAGCATTGGGTTGGAAGTAAAGCTAAAACAGAAAAACGGGGAGGAAAGGGTTACAATCAAATTTCCAGGATGAATTCCGGTCGTTGAATCAACCGTGCCTGCGCTGATTCAACGACCCATCGCCAAACGGGTTTTTCCCGCATTAGCTCGATATCGGGCGGACGAGGCCATGGTTACACGACTCTTCGTACAGCTGCGATGACGGCATCGTAGTCGGGTTCATCGGCAAGCTCTTTCACCAGCTGTATATAGCGCACGATTCCCTCTCTATCGACCACGAAAATGGTTCGTGCCAGCAGGCGCGACTCTTTTACAAGGATACCGTAAGCACTGCCGAACGCTGCATCACGATGATCGGACAACGTGACCACTTTATCGATGCTTGCCACTCCGCACCAGCGCTTCTGTGCAAAGGGCAGATCCATGCTTACGGTCAGAATGATAACGTCATCACCCAATTTGCCGGCTTCGGCGTTGAACCGCCGGGTTTCCACGTCGCAGGTGGGCGTGTCGAGAACCAAGGCGCTAATCACGCAAACCTTACCCCGATAGGACGAAAGTCGCACCTCGTCCATTTCATTGCCAAGGACCGTGACATCCGGCGCAACATCACCGACTTTCAATTCCTGACCAACCAGTGTAACCGGTTTTCCACCGACAGTAACGAGACCAGATCGGTCTGCCATGTTTCTTCCTCTTTCTTTTCCTTAGTTAGACACAATCTCAGGATCGCATTGGATTGCGCAAGGCGTAAACGAATGTCAATAACTATTAACCGGAGAACCAAGCTTAAGGGTAATGACAAAAAATTTGAAGTCAACTGACCACCGCTATCCTTATTCCTTTATCATTTTGTGTGTTGCTGCCTGTGGGTGAATTCAAGATGTAATATGCGGAAGAGGGATAGGAAATACACGGTTTTTTCGTCCGGATATTTCATGAAAGATTGGGGATAGACGGCCTTCGTTAACTTTAAGGATCTTCACCTGTCGCTTGACTTACCCTTTACCTATGGTATGAACTGTAAAGTCATTTTCGACGGCGATATCCATGCAGTATGAGACGCGACGCGAGAGTGCGGTCCATATAACATTCATAGACTCCTTTTGTTCGTCGATTTCCCTGTCTTGCCGGGGTTCATAACAAATTTCAAGAAACAGCCCGAATTCAACCACAGCCAAATTTGAGGAGATGCCGTGAAAAAGGGCGCTGTTCATCTTCTACTCGTTGTCGTTACTTTGACCCTTTTCTGCCCGGTGGTTCAGGCAGAACAAAAGGAAGTGGCCATCGGGTACCAGCTCATTTTCAATCCCTGGAAAGCCGCCATCGCCCGTGGCGATTTTGAGAAAGCCACCGGCTACACGATCAATTGGCTCAAATTCGATTCTTCCGGAAAACTGCTGCCCGCTATCACATCCGGCGATGTCCAAATCGGCTTGTTGGGGTCGACGGGCGTGGCCACGGCCATGTCGCGGGGACTGGAGGTGGAACTGTTCTGGGTTGCGGAAGGGATAGCCTCAGCCAAAGCCCTCGTGGTCCGGGATGGTTCAGGCATCGTCGCTCCTCAGGACCTTAAAGGTAAGAAACTGGCCACCCCCTTCGTATCGACGACCCATTTTCACACCCTCTTCGCCCTGGAACAGTTCGGTATCGGTCCCGGGGAGGTGACCATCTTGAACCTGCCCCCCAACGGTCTGGCGGCCGCCTGGCAGAGAGGGGATATCGATGCCGCCTTTGTCTGGGATCCCGCACTTTCGACCATAAAGAAGAACGGAAAGGTCCTGATTACCTCCGGCGATCTGGGGCGATGGGGCAAGCCGACCTTCGACGGGTTGATCGTCGATCGTAAATTTTCACACGGTCATCCCCAGTTCATGGCCCAATTCGTATCGGTCTTGGCACAGACGGATGCCGAATATCGGGACAATCCGGTCGCCTGGACTCCTGATTCCCAACCGGTTCAGGCCATTGTGGGCCTTGTCGGAGGAAACCCGGCCGATGTGCCCGGTGTGCTGGCCAGTTACGTTTTCCCAACCTTGGAGCAGCAGGCTTCATGCCAATGGTTGGGTTGCGGCGGGGACGGCGGTGCAGCCAGGGCCTTGCTGGCCACAGCCGAGTTTCTCAAAAACGAGAAAAAAATACCGGCCGCACTGCCCGATTACAGCCCTTATGTGAACCCGAAGTGGGTGGAAATGGCCCTGAAAAACCGCTGATACGAAGGACCGTATTGCTCCACCGCTAATCGATGTCGGATACCCCGCGACCTTTGCTGAGCCGGCGGCCATGCACGGTCGATGGCCCATCGATATCGAAATGGATCTCCGCCCCGGGTGGAGGGCGCGGGACCGCAGCGTTTTGCGGAATTGCGGTGATCCCCAACACATTCGAATTTTTGGAGAACGATACCATTCGGGGTGGTTGCGCGAAGCCCATTCTGCGGATGTTACTGGGTGGCCTCCGCCCGGCAGGAGGAAGTTCTCTGAGTCAC
The DNA here is from genome assembly GCA_963792945.1 of uncultured delta proteobacterium. Lineage (GTDB taxonomy): Bacteria > Desulfobacterota > Desulfobacteria > Desulfobacterales > SG8-13 > JARFQH01. The sequence goes on from CAWBYM010000004.1 coordinate 422,213, forward strand.
AACCCGGGCAGAACCTTCCGAGGGATTCTTGGCCAAACTCGAAATTCAAAATGTCTCGCTCGATTTTCCGGGCCAAAACTCCGGTGACAATATTCCGGTTCTCGACAAGGTCAATCTATCCGTCGATGGCTGGGAAGTCCTGGTCGTGTTGGGGCCGTCCGGGTGCGGAAAGACAACCTTGCTGAACCTGCTGGCCGGATTCATCCGGCCCTCAGGGGGTCTGGTACTGCTTGACGGCCAGGAGGTGGTCGGGCCCCACAAAAACCGCGGGGTCGTTTTTCAGAAACATGCGCTCCTGCCCTGGCTGACTGTCATTGAAAACGCCGAATTCGGGCTCATGCTGCAAGGGGTCCCCAGGTTGGAGCGGCGCGAGGTGTCGCGGCGCTTTCTGTCTCTCGTCGGGCTGGAAGAATTCCAGGATTATCCGATTTATCAACTGTCGGGTGGAATGCAGCAGCGTTTAGGCATTGCAAGGGTGTTGAGCAGCGATCCCCAAATAATGTTAATGGACGAGCCCTTCGGCGCACTGGAGCCTTTACCCGGGACAGTATGCAGGAGTTGCTCTTGAATGTCTGGTCCGACACCCGCAAGATGATTTTGTTCATCACCCACAGCGTCGAGGAAGCCCTCTTCCTGGCGACCCGCCTGGTGGTGATGTCTCCCAGGCCCGGCCGAATTGTCCATTCTTTCGAGCTCGATTTTTCCCGGCGATATCTCGAACAGATGGATTCTCGGGCCATCAAGTCACAGCCGGATTACATCGCCATGCGGGAAATAATATACGCCCTTATCCGGCAGCAAGGCTTTGCGTCTTCAGGGGGCAGCGATTAGTTACGAAGATAGATCCGCTACCGGGCGCCAAATACAGCGAGAAGGGGCTCAGGTCGGAGGAATGCCTGGGTTATAAATGAAAGTGCCAGAGTGGATATCCATGCTCCGCCCTGAAACCGGCAAAGGCCGAATCCCGGTGGGTGAGGCTTACGGGGTACCCGGCAAGGGACGCAGCCTGGCGATCAGTATCTTCACCGTCGTGACCCTGATCTTCTTGTGGTGGGCGTTGACCCGGTGGCGTGCCGTGGACTCCTTGTTTTTACCGTCGCCTGCCGCCGTATGGGACCGGGCCATAGAGGTCGCAACGACCGGGTTCGGTGGCTCCTCGCTCTGGGCCCATGCGTGGATCAGTATTTACAGGGTGTTTTCGGCTTTTCTGCTTTCCTGTTTGACAGCCATACCGGTTGGTTTGGCCATGGGCATGAACCGGATTTTCAGGGGGGTGTTCGACCCACCGATCGAGTTTTACCGGCCGATACCGCCATTGGCCTACCTGCCGCTGATCATTATCTGGTTCGGCATCGGTGAAATCTCGAAGATCATCCTCATTTACCTGGCCTGTTTTGCTCCGATGACGCTGAGCACGAGGGCCGGCGTTCGATCGGTGTCCATCGAACAGATCCATGTGGCGTATTCCCTGGGAGCGACACGGGCACAGGTTGTTCGGCATGTGGTGCTCAAGGCGGCTCTGCCGGAAATATTGACCGGTATGCGGATCGGAATCGGTTTCGGCTGGACGACACTGGTTGCGGCCGAAATGGTGGCGGCGGCAGCGGGTTTGGGTTACATGATTCTGAATGCCTCGGAATTTCTGGTGACCGATGTGGGCGTGATGGGAATTGTGGTCATCGGCGTGATTGCCTTGCTCAGCGACCTTCTAATGCGGTATCTGGAAACCAAGCTGGTACCCTGGAAGGGCAAAGTCTGACACCAATCGTGCGGCAAATGCCCGAACTCAACGATATTGTGGGTGTCTGAAAGTCCGCTCCATTCGGTCAGACAAAGAACCCGTAATTGTAAGGTTACCGGGGCAACGACGACAAAAAAAGATCGGACAGTCGCTTTTCTATCGGTCTTAATCTTGTTGTCGGCCACGGCCGGACTATCGGAAGCGTTCTGGAACAAGAAACCGATCAATACCAATTGGCAGGGAGCCGCATCGAATCGAAAGATCCGGTCAATTCGTAAAGGCATCCAAAAGTTGGCGAGGTCAGCATGGCGAATTTCGAATTTGATATCGGAATCATCGGTGGCGGGGCAGCCGGCCTGACGACCACAGCCGGGGCTGCTCAACTGGGGGCAAAAACGCTGTTGATAGAAAAAGACCACCAGCTTGGCGGCGATTGCCTTCATTTTGGCTGTGTCCCCAGCAAAACATTGATCAAAAGCGCTCATATCTACCACCAAATGAAGAATGCGGCCGATTTTGGTTTGCCGGCAGTCGATGTGCCGCCGGTGGACTTCAAATCGGTATCCCAGAGGATTAAGTCGGTCATCGACACCATTCAAAAACACGATTCCGAAGAGCGGTTCTGCAAACTCGGCGCCAAGGTGGTATTCGGCGATGCCCGCTTTGTTGATGGACATACCGTGAGGGTAGGCGACACCGCCTATTCGGCCAAGAATTGGGTTATCTCCACCGGGTCATCCCCGGTGGCCCCGCCGATTCCCGGATTGGCCGACACGCCCTACTTGACCAATCGCGAGATTTTTTACTTGGATCACCTGCCGGTTTCCATGATCGTACTTGGGGCCGGCCCGATCGGTTGCGAGATGGGACAGGCATTCAACCGTCTCGGCAGTCACGTGACCATTCTCGATGTGGCCGAACAGATCCTGGGCAAAGAAGACAAAGACATGGCGGATGCCGTCATGGACGTCATGACCGTTGAAGGCGTTCGGTTTTATCTGGGAGCTAAAATCGAGTCTGTCAGGGACCTCGGAGACCTAAAAGAGGTATCTCTCAGGACTTCCGAAGGTCAGGCAGTGTTATTGGCGGCTGAAACCATTTTGGTCGCTGCGGGGCGAGGTGCGAACGTCAATGGGCTCGGATTGGAGACCATCGGCGTCGAGTTCGACCGGCGGGGCGTTAGGGTCGACAACCGCCTGAGAACGACCCGAAAGCATATTTATGCAGCCGGTGATGTCAACGGCGGCTATCAATTCACCCACGCCGCCGGCTATGAAGGCGGCATCGTCGTCAGCAATGCCATATTTCGTCTGCCCCGTAAGGCCGATTACACCTATCTTCCCTGGTGCACTTTCACGGATCCTCCGCTTGGCAGCATTGGAATGAACGAGACTGCGGCTCGGAATGCCGGTATCAAATATTCAGTTTGGACCGAAGCTTTCAAAGACAATGATCGCAGCCTCGCCGAGGGCGAACGGCGCGGCAAGATAAAAATGATATTGGACAGCAGGGAGAAGCCGATCGGCGTTCAGATAATGGGTCCAAATGCCGGAGATTTGATCGGTGAGTGGGTGGCGATTTTCAACGGCAAGGTCAAACTGTCGACCCTGGCGGCAGCGGTCCACCCGTATCCCACCATCGGTGAAATAAACAAGAGGGTGGCGGGCAACTATTTCTCTCCTAAAATATTCTCCGACAGGGTCAAGGGCACCCTGAAATTCTTTTTCAATCTCAAGGGGCGGGCATGCGGCCCGGAAGAGTGTTCACCAAATCGTTGATGGCCTTCTCTCGGTTATGGGCCTGTAAGAGATATCACCCTCGACAGGACATCAGCCCCTCGAGCGCATTCAATACGGGAGTCGGTACATGGATTCGGTTGATAGGCAAGTGCACGTGAACCGCGGGAAGGCGATTGTGAAAGCCGTTATACTGGCGGCATTCATTGCCGGTGCCATTGTTCTGGTGCGGTTCACAGCGGTAAAAGATGCCCTGACAGCGGAACAGTTGGGAAATTTTCTGGATACCGCCGGCATCTGGGCCCCCTTGGTGTTTATCCTGATCTACACCATCGGGGTCTGCCTGTTTGTCCCCGGCACTCTTCTCACCGGATTGGGAGCAGCGATCTTCGGTCCCTACTGGGGATTCCTTTACGTTTGGTTTGGGGCTATGCTGGGGGCATGCGCCGCATTCGTCATAGGTCGGACCCTGGGCCGGGAGTTCGCCGCCTCGCTGGTCGGTGATCGCTTGAAAAAATACGATGAAGCCATAGAACGCAACGGTTTTGCCACCGTCCTGTACCTGCGGCTGGTTTACTTTCCCTTTACGCCGATGAACTTCGGGATGGGGCTGACCCGGGTGCGATTCCGGGATTACGCGGCTGGAACAGGTTTGGGTATCATTGTCGGTACCTTCATATTCACTTTCTTCATTGGCACGATAAAGGACGTCTGGGCCACGGGAAACTGGGGCGAGCTGGTGTCTTTCAAGGTGTTTTTCTCACTTGCATTATTTGTGTTTTCGTTCTTTATTCCTAAAATAATCAAAAGGCTGCGCAGGGAAGCCTGAGGCGGTGGAGGGCAATACCATGGATGACCCTCCGTGATTTCCTGACCGGTTATCGAGTACTCGATTGAGATCGGCGGAAGGGCCGGCGTCCAGGGGATTCACGAATGAATCCGGGTTCGCGGCTTCAAATATTCGGATATCCTGGCGTTGCCGGTGATACAAAAAGATGTCCTTTTGATCTGCCTGGGTGTATTCGCCAACTTCGGCCGCTGGAAAGGGATCACCATCACAGAGCTTCTTCAGGTCGCCCCAACAGGCAGCGGCGTCACCCATATAACGATACATGGGCCGGATGAGAAATCGAAGCGTTTTACGGTATCCGATATCCTCTCGGATGCCGTGTTTCTCGCCTATGAGGTCAACGGGCAGGTATTGCCCCAGAACCACGGCTACCCTTTGCGGGCTGTGGCGGATGGATACTTCGGTTTCGATTGTATCAAAGCCGTCCATAGAATCGACATCGACAAACTTTAGCAGGCAAACAGAGGAAACCCATGAAACGAGACGACTATATTCGGAAGATTGCCGTACACGGCCGTGAAGTCAACATCGTCGACATCATGCAATTGCAGTCCGATGGACGCGCGGACATCGACCGGTTGCCGTATTCCATCCGCATCCTGGTTGAAAACCTTCTCAGAAAACTGGACGGCCGTATCGTTCGCGAAGAAGACCTTCTCGCCATTGCCCGCTGGCAGAAGGTCTACGCTGAACCGATGGAAATACCGTATCACCCGGCGCGGGTGCTGATGCAGGATTTCACCGGTGTGCCGGCCGTCGTCGATCTGGCAGCCATGCGGGATGCGGTCGAACAGCTCGGTGGCGATCCCATGAAAATCAACCCCCTGGTCCCGGTGGACCTGGTTGTGGACCATTCCGTCCAAGTGGATTACTTCGGTACCGAGGGCGCATTGACCAGGAATGTGGCCAAAGAGTACGAACGCAACGGGGAACGGTACGCGCTGCTCAAATGGGCCCAGAAGAGTTTTGACAACTTTAAGGTGGTGCCACCGAACTCGGGCATCTGCCATCAGGTGAATCTCGAGTATCTGGGACAGGTGGTCGTTACCGAGGAGAGCGCCGGGGGTGCCCTGGCCTATCCGGACACCCTGGTGGGGACCGACTCCCATACGACGATGATCGACGGCATCGGCGTGATGGGCTGGGGAGTCGGGGGCATCGAAGCCGAGGCCGTCATGCTCGGCCAGCCTTACTATATGTCGATTCCCCAGGTTGTCGGGGTTCACATGACCGGGGCACTCAACCCCGGTGTGACCGCCACCGACCTGGTACTAGCGGTGACAGAATTGCTGCGCAATCACAACGTGGTCGAAAAATTCGTCGAATACTTCGGGCCGGGAATGAAAAAACTCACCATACCCGATCGTGCCACCATCGCCAACATGACTCCCGAGTACGGTGCAACCCTTGGTTTCTTCCCGGTGGACGAGAAAACTCTGGATTATTTGAAACTGACCAACCGCAAGGATCAGGCCCAGATCGTGGAGGCCTATACCCGGGCGAACGGGTTGTTCTACACCGGCGATAGGGATCCGGAATACAGCGAAGTGCTCGAGTTCGACCTGTCGACCGTCGAGCCATCGGTCGCCGGTCCGGCCCGACCTCAGGACCGGATCGTGTTGCCGAAACTGAAAGGCGCTTTTGCCGACGTCCTGGGTTGTGATTACGACCGCGATGCCGACATGGCCAACCTGTCCCAGTTCCACGACGAGTCCGGCTCCTTGACCATGCGATCCCCGGTGTGCCACCCCGTCAATCCGAGGCTCTTCGACGTCAGCCTCTTCGGGCGATCGGAGAAATTCGGTGACGGCTGCCTGGCGATTGCGGCCATCACGTCCTGCACCAACACCTCCAACCCGCACGTGCTCATCGGCGCCGGGCTTCTGGCCCGCAAGGCGGTCGAACGCGGCCTCAAAGTGCCGGCGTATGTCAAAACATCGCTGGCTCCGGGGTCCAAGGTGGTCTTGCGCTACCTTCAAGGCGCCGGCCTGATGCCGTATTTCGAAGCCCTCGGATTTCATTTGACCGCCTTTGGCTGTACCACCTGTATCGGCAACAGCGGCCCGCTGCACCCTGAAATCGAGCGGGTCATCAATGAAAACAATCTGACCGTTGCTTCCGTTCTCTCCGGGAACCGGAACTTCGAGGCCCGGATCCATCAGAGCATCAAGGCCAATTATCTTGCCTCGCCCATGCTTGTGGTCGCATTTGCCTTAGCCGGCCGAATCGACACGGATCTGACCTTCGAGCCCGTCGGACTCGACCCCAACGGCGAACCGGTCTACCTGCAAGACATCTGGCCGTCTGCCGAAGAGATCGATGCCCTGGTGGGCAGACACGTCAAGAGGAATCACTATACGGAAGAATACGGCCGCATCTTCGACGGCGACGACTTCTGGCGGGACCTGGCCGTAGGCCAGAGCACCACCTTCAATTGGGACGGCCAGTCCACCTACATCAAACTGCCGCCGTACTTCGAAAATTTCCAGCTGGATCTCGCTCCCAGGAACGACATCGAGGGTGCCAGCGCCCTGATGGTGCTGGGCGATACCGTGACCACCGATCACATTTCGCCCGCCGGCGCCATCCCGCCGGACTATCCCGCCGGACGCTACCTGGTCGAGAAGAATGTTTCTCCCGCAGATTTCAATTCCTACGGTTCCCGCCGCGGGAATCACGAGGTGATGATGCGCGGCACGTTCGGAAACATCCGCATTAAAAACCAGCTGGTGGCGCCGAAAGAGGGGAGTTTCACGGTTAAGTACCCAGAGCAGAAGGAGATGTACGTCTATGAGGCGGCTATGGCCTACATCGGTGAAGACAAACCGTTGATCGTCGTCAGCGGGAAAGAATACGGCACCGGGTCTTCACGCGACTGGGCCGCCAAAGGGACGACGCTTTTGGGTGTAAAGGCGGTCATCGCCGAATCCTTCGAACGCATCCATCGCAGTAATTTGGTCGGTATGGGTGTGCTGCCGCTGGTGTATAAAAATGGCGCCACAGCTAAGAGTATCGGATTAAAAGGGGATGAAACATTCACCATCAAGGGGGCGGCCGATATGACACCCCGGAAGACCCTTCAGGTAAAAGCCGTAAGGCCGGACGGGACGATTGTCGAATTCGAAGTGACCTCCCGGCTGGACACCGAAGTGGATGTCGATTACTACACGCATGGGGGAATTCTTCCGTTTGTACTCCGGAAATTGATGAAGAAGTGAACGCTGCCCTACATGTGAGACTATGAACTGCAAAGGCGGCATCTTTCGGTGTTTGCCGAGATTCAGAAAGGAACGCTTTCATGGCCCATACCCTGAAAAGGCCCCGGCCCCGGGTTCCAACGGCACTGCTGGTGTTGATCTTCGGTCTGTTCTGTATTCCGGAGCCCATGCCTGCCGCCGCCAACAGCTGGGAAGACATCCTTCAGCGGGCCAAAGGACAGACAATCGACTGGTATATGTGGGGAGGTTTTCCCAGCACCAATGCTTATGTCAACGGGTATGTCGCTCCGGCCGTGAAGCAGAGATTCGGAATCACTCTGCGCCAGGTTCCGGTCACCGATATCTCCGAGGTCATCAGCAAACTGCTGGTCGAAAAACAGGCCGGCAAGGATGCGGACGGCCAAGCCGATCTGCTCTGGATCAACGGAGAAAACTTTCGCACGGCCAAGCGCAACGGACTGCTGTACGGCCCCTTTGCCGATCGGCTGCCGCATCAGCGGTTGGTCGACTGGAGTCGTCCATCGGTTTACAACGATTTCGGCGAACCCGTGGAAAATCTCGAGTCTCCGTGGGGCAGTGCTCAGGTCGTCATGATTTACGACAGTGCGCGTACGCCGAATCCGCCCCGTACCATGAAAGATCTACTCGGTTGGGTGCGCAGCCATCCCGGTCGGTTTACTTACCCGGCACCGCCGGATTTTACCGGTTCGGTGTTTGTCCGCCATGTTTTTTACCATGTCGGCGGAGATGTCTCTGCCTGGCAGGGGCCTTTGGATGAAAACCGGTTCCTATCGGTATCGGCTGAATGCTTCGGCCTGCTTCGCGAACTGGCACCGTTCCTTTGGCGCGGTGGCCGGACGTACCCGGAAACCCCCGAACGACTCTCACAGCTTTTTGCCGACGGTGAGGTTGATTTCGCCATCAGCTATCATCCGGCGGAAGCCTCGAAAAAAATCAGCGACGGCCTTTTCCCGGAATCGGTTAGGACCTACGTGTTCGAAGAAGGAACCATCAGCAACACCCATTTCCTGGCGATTCCCTTCAACGCCGCGCACAAGGAAGGGGCCATGGTGGTGGCCGATTTCCTGTTATCACCTGAAGCTCAACTCCAAAAAGCAGACCCTTCCGTATGGGGGGATTTTCCCGCCATAGACGTCAAACGTCTCAATCCGCAGTGGCAGGCCAGATTCGCCGAGCTTCCGCGAGGCATCGCCACTCTGCCCGACGATGTGCTGCAGAGCCACCAACTTCCCGAACCACCGTCGGAAATACTGATCCGTCTCGAAAAAGGATGGGATGATCAGGTGTTGAGGAAAAGATGATCACCACTGATTTGGACCCGGATGCCCGGACCCGGACCGGTCCGGGTTTTGCCGTATTGGCGTCGCTTCTCGCACCGGCCCTGCTGATGGTCCTGGTGTTGTTTGGGGGAGGTCTTTTCCTGGGGGGGATCCAGAGTCTCGGTTATCTGCCGTCAGCCGGTATGACCGACTATACTCTGAGGCATTTCAGCAATGTCATCGCAGATCCGGACTTTCTGAAAAACCTTGGGCTGACGATCTACATCTCTTCGGTGTCGACGGTGGTCGCGGCGGCTCTCGGAGTCCTGGCGGCGCTTGCCATGACCGGTTACCGGCCCACCCGGCGTCTGGTCGACTTTGTGTTTCAAATTCCTTTGACGGTTCCTCATCTGGTCGTCGCCACGGCCGTCATCTTCCTATTGGCTCCCAGCGGGCTGGTATCGAGGGCCTTGGAGGCCATCGGACTGATCGACGGCCCGGCCCAGTTCCCTCTGATGATCAACGATTCCTGGGGGGTGGGGATCATCATCACCTATGTCTGGAAAGAGGTGCCGTTCATCACCTTGATGATCCTGGCGGTGCTGAACAACCGGGGAGCGGAGCTTCTCGAAGCCGCCCGCACGCTCCACGCCAACCGGTGGCAGCGGTTTCGCTACGTGGTGCTGCCGATTATCTTTCCCAGTCTAGGCGCGGCCTGCCTGATCGTCTTCGCTTACACCTTCGGAGCATTCGAGGTGCCGTATCTGCTCGGACAGACTTACCCCATGACCATGCCGGTTTGGGCGTATCGGAATTTCAGCGATATCGACCTCATGGCGCGGCCCGAAGGCATCGCCACCGGTTTGATCATCACCGCCGTCGTCGCGGTCGCGATCGTTCTCTCCCAGGTGTTGATCCAGGTCGCCCGCCGCCGGGGGGCCGTTCTATGAAATCCGTGAACCGATACCTTCTCGCAGGGCTGGTTTTCTTTGTGGTCGGTTTGCCGTTCGGCCAACTTCTCATCTGGTCGTTCAGCGCCCACTGGTTCTATCCCGGTCTCCTCCCCCAGTCGTGGGGCCTGCGCGCCTGGCAGTATATCTTCGGAACGGCCGGCCACCAAATCATCGGTGCTGTACTGCAGAGCACCGCCGTCGGAGGGGCTACGGCAACCGTCGCGCTCCTGGTCGGCTTTCCGGCCGGCCGCGCACTCGGTCTTTACGCTTTCAAAGGCAAAGACCTGATTTCGGTGATGCTGACACTGCCGGTCATCGTTCCTCCGCTGTGCGTCGCCATGGGGCTGCACCTCTGGTTCATCCGGCTGGGATTGACCGAAACGTTCCTTGGGGTGGTTCTTGTACACACCACCTTTTGTCTGCCTTATGCCGTTTTCGTGATGTGGGGGGTGTTCTCGAATTACAATCCCGACTACGAAGAACAGGCCCGATCTCTCGGCGCCAGGCCGGCCGCGGTCGTCTGGAGGATCATGTTGCCCATGACGCTGCCCGGAATCGTCGTGGCATCCCTGTTTTCGTTTCTATTGTCCTGGAGCCAGTATTTGGCGACTCTCATTATCGGCGGTGGGAAAATCACGACCCTGCCTGTGATCCTCTTCGCGCTGATGGCCAGCGGCGACCGTCCGGTGGCCGCTGCGGTCAGTATCGTCTTTGTCGTTCCGGCCTTCCTGGCGCTGCTTTTCAGTGCCCGGTATCTCGGTCGGCGAAGCATGGCGGGGGTCTGGTGATGGGTGAACTGCATCTGAAACACCTTTCGATCCGCTACGGCCGGCATCAGGTAGTCGACGATTTCAGCCTCACGGTCGCAGACGGTGAAATGGTATCGATTCTGGGTCCCAGCGGGGCCGGCAAAACCACGATCCTTAAAGCCGTGGCCGGTTTGGTCGACACGGCCGCCGGTGAAGTGTGGCTCGACGGCCGGCGGCTCGACGGCGTTCCTCCGGAGAAACGCAACACGGTCATGGTCTTCCAGAAACCTCTGTTATTTCCTTTTCTCAACGTTTTTCAGAATATCGGCTTCGGTCTGCGGATGCATCGATTGGCGGCGAACGAGGTCAACGAGAAGGTGCGGCATATTCTGGACCTCACCCGGCTCTCGGGACTCGGCGGGCGGAAGGTTCACGAACTCTCCGGCGGACAGCAGCAGCGGGTGAGCCTGGCACGGGCTCTGGTTTTGGAGCCGGACGTGTTGCTGCTGGACGAACCCTTGAGCAATCTGGATGCCAACCTGCGGCAGCGGATGCGGGAGTTGATCTGCAAGGTTCAGGAAAAAACCGGAATCACGACCCTGTTCGTCACCCATGATCAAACCGAGGCTCTGGTCATGTCCCACCGCGTAACATTACTGCTGAACGGTCGGCTGCGGCAAGTCGGCACACCCCAGGAGCTTTACTATCAACCGGCCGACAAAGGCGTTGCCCGGTTTTTCGGTGGAGTGAATTTCTTCGACGGCCGTTTCAGGAACGGCTGTTTCAGCACCGTTTTCGGGGATTTCCCACTGACCAGATCGGCCGGGAACGGAAGGCCGGTGACGGCGACGATCCGTCCGGAAGATATTCTGATTTCAACAGACAACCATTTTGACCTGGTCGGACGGGTCGAGCGAACCCATTTTGAAGGCATGGCCACCCGCTTGTGGGTGAGGTGCCGCGGAGACCGGCTGGAGGTGCTGGCCGGCAGGGGCGAGTATTATCAGGGGCAGACCGTACGGCTGCGTCTTCCCCCCGAACGGATCCGGGTCTTTCCGCCGGAAGCAAAAGGATAGCCGCTATTAAAGTTTTGCCTGCTTTTTTAACCGGCAGGTAAGCCTTCCAAGCGGCTTCATGTTACAGACGTGCCGACGCAACGGCTTCACCCGGCCAAACGGTGCCGCCATATGCCATCGCTGCAGGACATACTGCCCAAGGCACAGGCCTACCTCGATAGCCGACACGGGGATGATGTTTCGATCTTGGGCGGTCGTCGTTACAGGCTCGCGCCGCTGGCCCAGGGGGAGTACAATCTCAATTACATGATGACGGAGGCGTCGAGCGGCGTAAAGCTCGTCTTCCGGGTGAACATCGGCTCCCAGATCGATCGCCCCGATCAGATCGACTATGAGTACCGGGCATTGAAACTGCTCGAAAACAGCGGGGTTACCCCGAGACCGTTTTACGTGGACGACACCCGCAAGGGTATGGACCATGGGGTGATCATTATGGAATACCTTCCAGGCGAACCGTTGGATTACCGCCGCGACACGGATGCCGCCGCCCATCTGTTTGCCGTCGTTCACCAGGTCGAGGTCGAAGAAGAAAACAATCACCTGATCCGTGAAGATGCACCGTTGAGCTTTATCTACGATGAGTGCAAAGGCCTCTTGCAGAGCTACTTCGATTCTGCCCTGGCCGATGGGAGTATCCGCGACTACCTCAAGCAAGTGATTCAGTGGGCGGATGAGGCACGGCACAGGGAGGCTTATTTCCAGGAAGACCCGTGGTGCTGCATTGTCAACACCGAGGTCAATTCGGGAAATTTCATTGTCAACCGAAAGCCGGGAACCATCCATCTCGTCGACTGGGAAATGCCGCGCTGGGGTGATCCTTCCCAGGATATATCCCATTTCTGCTCTCCCCTGACCACCCTGTGGAAAACGACTTATCGCATGACCTCAATGTCGAAGGCGGCATTCATCGACACCTATCGCCGAGAGATGAAAGATGCCCATCTGAGGGATACCCTGCTGGATCGCATCCGGCTGCGCGATCCGTTCGTCTATCTGAGGGGGATATCCTGGTCCGCCATGGGCTGGGTGGCGTATCAGACCGAATTTGCCGGCATGAAGAATCCCGACACCTGGCAAACGCTGCAACGCTATATGAACCTACCTTTCATTCGCAGTCTCTTCGATCCGTTCCTGGAGAAGTAATGCCTGTTCTCCAGCGATACTGGACTGCCGCAGGGCGCCACAATTCTATTGCCATGACCTAAGTGGTCATTAATTCTAGGTTAATGCCGTGGCTCTTTGAGTCGACCATTACCAACGTCTCACCGGCTTCACGGGCACTGGCCTTGGGGACCAAGGCGGCTGGCTCGCAGTCTGTTACCGTAACAAACCTGAATATGACCTGGCCGCCCGGCGTGTACTCTCTTTCGCATGTGGCGATACCATTCTCTCCCGACGACCCGATCTATGGATCACCTGAAAACCCAGGTAGCCCTCATAAAGGACTGCCTATTGACAGACTTCAGCCGCGAGGGGAGACCGAGTACCCGACCGCTCCGCTAAGCCAACTCATGCGGCTTCGTCATAACCCGTTTTTCGCCTATGTCGAGCAACGGGTATTATCTTTCATTCATCAAGTGCCGGGTCGAAGTCGTGAACCGACACTTGGAAAATGATGGGTTTGTAGGGGATCGACAATACGTCAAGTTTCAGGCAATCGTGTCTCGGGCTCACGACATTTTTACGGCTATGAGAAGCACTGCCACCGGTCGGATTTAGCCTTGTGGTGCCAAGCGGCTTGCGGCCTTGACACTCGGGGTCAAATGGTCAAGAATTGTTCCCCTAAGGATGCGCCTCCTATGAACCAATGCGATGGTAATGTCCCTATCGATTTTGGAGCGGCAGGTATGATCAAAGGATTCGGCCGGAACGGACGGCCACTGAGCAAGGCGCATTATGCCGCCAGGATATAGAGCACCCTATGCCCCCCTTATCCCCTGACCATCTGATTGTCTTTACCCGCTACCCCGAGGCCGGCGTGACGAAGACCCGTCTCATACCGGTTTTGGGGGCCGAGGGCGCTGCGGCGTTGCAGCGGCGTATGACCGAGCGGCTGCTGCGCGAACTAAAACCGCTTATCCTGTCACGTTCCTTGCACGTCGAAGTTCGCTTTGCCGGAGGGAGCCCAAAGAAGATGCAACGGTGGCTTGGTCCCGGCTACACTTACACGCCCCAAGGAAGCGGGGGACTCGGGCAAAGGTTGGAAACCGCCCTTCATGAGGGCTTTTCAGCCGGTGCGAAAGCCGTGGTCGTCATCGGCACAGATATACCGGGAATCACCGCGCGTATCATCGATTCGGCCTACGATTCGCTGGGGCGCTGGGATGTCGTTTTCGGTCCGGCCGCTGACGGCGGCTACTATCTGATCGGTTTGCACCAGTCTTCTGCTGCCAGGGCGCTGCCCCACGTTTTTACCGATATTCCCTGGGGTACGAACCGGGTGATGGCTCTCTCTCAGGAAAAAGCGGCCGGCCTGGGGTTGTCCGTTTCTTTGACGCCGTTTCTTTCCGATGTGGACCGTCCGGAAGACTTGTCTGTCTGGGAGGATCTGACCGGCGAAAACGTCCTCAGGACAGACTCCCGTCGGATATCGGTCATCATTCCCGCACTCGATGAAGCCGGTTGTATAACGGCAACGATTCGAGGCGCCCAACATGCCGAAAACGTCGAGATCATTGTTGTCGACGGCGGCAGCCGGGATGGTACGCAGGACCTTGCCCGAGCTGCCGGTGCAACGGTATTGTCCTCCGCACCGCCGCGATCTTGCCAGATGAACGTTGGTGCGGCATTCTCGAATGGCGGAGTTCTGCTTTTTTTGCACGCCGATACGTGTTTGCCCGAAGGGTACGCCGAACTGGTCCGCCGATGTCTGGCCGGGTCGGATTCGGTTGCCGGCGCTTTCGCACTGCGGATCGATTCCCCCAGGAGGTCGATGCGCATCATGGAACAGGTGGCCAACTGGCGGTCACGGTACCTCAAAAAGCCCTATGGGGATCAAGCGCTCTTCATGACGACCGCGAGATTCCACGCTGTCGGCGGTTTTCCCGCGATACCGATCATGGAAGACTTCGAGATCGTCCGTCGTCTGGGTCAAGGGGGCCGGATTACCATCCTTTCGGCATCCGTTACCACCTCGGCCCGGCGCTGGCTCCAAATGGGGGTTTGGCGGACGTGGCTTGTCAACCAGGCGATGGTTGTCGCTTATTTCTGCGGTATCGCTCCCCGTGTGCTCGCCCGGTTCTATCGGGGACACCGCTGACATGCCCGTTTCCCAGCCGGCCGGATGAACGAATGAAGTCGATGGGATGGGGCGGACGGTTCCGCCGGGAAGATATTTCAGCCGCATCAGGTCGGGCGATATAGGTGCTGAACCCGACCCTCTTCACCGACGATGACTTCATCGGCCAGCCCCAGGAAGAGGCCATGAGCGACGATACCGGCCCTTTGGGCCAATTTGGTTGCAAGCCCGACCGGGTCCATGATCGGACCGAAGTCGGCGTCAAGTACCAGGTTTCCCTGGTCGGTCAAAAACGGAGTGTCGTTGATGGATTGTCGCGTGCGAACTTTTGCACCGAGGGCCATCAGGTAACGCTCGATGCTTTTGCAAGCGAACGATGTGACTTCCAACGGCAGCGGGTGGCGGCTTCCCAGGTGGGGTGACAGCTTCGAGGCATCGACGACGATGGTGTTTCGCCGACTGGCTTGGGCCAGAACCTTTTCACGCAGCAGCGCTCCGCCGCCGCCTTTTATCAGGTTCAGGGCCGGGTCGACCTCGTCGGCGCCGTCGATGGTCAGGTCGAGTACGGGATGGGTATCCAAATCGGTCAGCGGGATACCCAGTCGCGAGGCTTCTTCCGCGGTGGCCCGGGAACTCGGTACGCCATAAACCGTCTTGATCTCGCCGAGAGCGAGGCGCTCTGCCAGTCGTTTCAGGGCCAGGGCAGCGGTACTGCCGGTGCCGAGCCCGACGGTCATGCCCGAATGAACCTGTTCGACGGCTGCCCATGCCGCTCGGTATTTATGTTCCAACTGGGAATTCACGGGCATGATCGCCCCCATGGTTCGTTTCGGGTTCAACCCACCGGAGTTGATGGTGGATCTGCTGAGGTTGCCCCTTTACCGTCGGAGAATGGCCAGAGCGCAATAAGCGAATGTCGACATTCGCCGCGATTTTTCAACCCATAAGATCAAATGCAAAAAACAATACCTGCCTAAAGCTTGCACCCCACACCTTCCTCCAGGGCCTTGTCCAGGTCGGCCACGATGTCGTTGATGTCTTCTATGCCGACGCTCAACCGGATGAAATCCGGTGTGACACCGGCCGCCCTTTGCTCTTCATCGCTCAGTTGTTCGTGAGTGGTCGATGCCGGATGAATGACCAGGCTTTTGGCGTCGCCGATATTGGCCAGATGACTGAAGAGTCCCAGACTGTCGATGAACTTGACGGCCGATTCCTTGCCGCCGCTGATGCCGAAGCCGACCAGAGCGCCTTGACCATTGGGAAGGTATTTTTCTTTTAAATGATACGTTGGCGACGACTCGAGGCCGGGATATCGGACCCAGCTGACACATTTGTTTTCTTCGAGAAAGCGGGCGACCTGCAGACCGTTTTCCGAATGGCGAGCCATGCGCAGGTGCAGCGTTTCGAGACCCTGCAGGAACATCCAGGCGTTGAACGGGCTCATGGCTGCCCCCATATCCCGCAACCCCAGCACCCGGGCCCGCAGAATGAAGGCCAGGTTGCCGAATGTTTCCACGAATTTCAGGCCATGGTAAGCCGGTTCGGGTTCGACGAAAGCCGGAAATCTTCCGGAGCCTTCCCAATCGAATTGGCCTGAATCGACGATGAGACCACCGATGGACGTGCCGTGGCCGCCGATGAACTTTGTGGCAGAGTGAATGACAATGGATGCGCCGAACTCGAACGGGCGCAGGAGATAGGGTGTTGTGACCGTATTGTCGACTACCAGGGGAATGCCGTGCCGCTTGCCGATCTTTGCAATGGCCTCGATGTCGACGATGTCGAGTTTGGGATTGCCGATGGTTTCGGTAAAAAAGGCCTTGGTCTTATCGGTGACCGCTTGCTCCCACGCCGCCGGGTCATCCGGCGGGACGAACTTGACGGTAATACCGAGTTTGCTGAATGTATGGCTGAAAAGACTCACGGTTCCGCCATACAGGTCGGTGGATGATACAATTTCGTCACCGGACTGGGCCAGAGTCAACAGCGCCAGTGTTTCGGCCGCTTGGCCGGAAGAGAGCGCCAAGGCCCCGACACCGCCTTCGAGTGCGGCGATTCTTTGTTCGAGGACATCGGTCGTCGGGTTCATGATCCGGGTGTAAATATTGCCGAATTGCCGCAATCCGAACAGATCTGCCGCGTGAGCCGTGTCGTTGAAAGTGAATGACGTCGTTTGGTAAATGGGCACGGCTCTGGCGTTTGTGGTTTGATCCGGCTCGTGGCCGGCGTGTATGGCCTTTGTGGCAAAACCTTTCAACTGATCGTTCATGAGACCTCCTTGTTGACCCGCTCAGTGCGGAAATATGCGTTGCTCTCTGTGAGAGAGGATTGTGCGGAAATGGCGTTGCGTTTTATCCCATCACCGTTTGATGGACTCGGCCGGATGCAGCCCTGCCAGGCGGCTGCTTCGCACTCTCGTGCACGGGTTCGGCCTCGACCGATATCCCCCAGCGCTGACCCATCATTTTGGGCGTTGATGTAGAGACATCGGTTCAGAATTTGACCAAAATAAGGCTATATTGGTTTTTTTCAAGGACAGGATGCTGTTGAATGATATGTCAACCGGGTTGAATCGCGCTGAAATCTGCCCCCCAAAGCCCGCTTTCTTCCTTTGAATTGAAATCTTTCATCGGCCGGTGTTTCAGAGCAAAGAGAGCGCTTCTTTTACCACCTGATCGGATGTCAATCCGAACTGGTGATACAATGTCTGATAGGGCGCCGATGCGCCGAAGTGATCGAGGGCCACCACTGCGCCCCGATCGCCGACATACCGGTGCCAGCCCTGGGAACAGCCGGCCTCAATTGCCACTCTGGCGGATTTTTCGGGTGGCAGGATGCGGTGGCGATAGGACTCGGGCTGGCGGTTGAAAAACTCCCAGCACGGCATGCTGACCACCCGCACGGCGACCTTCTGCCTGTTTAGTTCGGCGGCGGCGGCAAGGGCGATGTGAACTTCCGACCCACTGGCCAGGAGGATCAGGTCCGGCAAGCCGTCCGCAGGATCAGCGAGGATGTAGGCCCCTTTCCGCAGTCCGTTGCCCGGGTTGTCTGCGGTGTGTTCCAAAACCGGCAAGTTTTGGCGGGTCAGTGCCAGTGCCACCGGGCCGCCATCGTTTTCCAACGCCGCCCGCCATGCGGCAGCGGTTTCGTTCGCGTCGCACGGTCGAATGACGGTCAGGTTGGGGATGGCTCGGAGTGCGGCCAGGTGTTCCACCGGCTGGTGGGTCGGGCCGTCTTCCCCCAGTCCGATGCTGTCATGGGTGAATACATAGATCACATGTAGCTTCATCAACGCAGCCAGGCGGATGGCCGGGCGCATGTAGTCAGAGAAGATCAGGAACGTTGCCCCGTAGGGCAGGAGTCCCCGATGAAGCGCCATACCGTTCAATATGCCGCCCATGGCATGTTCACGGACGCCGAAACGCATATTGCGGCCCTGGTAGGCGCCGGATTGAAAATCCGATTCCCCGTCGATCAACGTTTTGGTCGATGGGGCCAGGTCGGCCGAGCCACCCATCAGTTGAGGCACCCGGGGCGCGATGCTGTTGAGAATCCTGCCGGATGCCACACGGGTGGCCAACCCCTTGGGATCGGCCGGAAAGGCGGGGATATCGCGGTCCCAACCCGTTTGCAGGCATCCCCCTGATGCCAAGCGCCAACGGTCCGCCATTTCCGGATAGTTTTTCGTGTATTCCGAGAGGGTTTTCTGCCAGCCCCGCTCGATTTCCGCTCCCTTTTCCGCGGTTTGGCGGAAGTGTGACGTCACTTTTTCGGGAACGTGAAAAAGGGGGGCCAGGGGCCAGCCGAGGTGTTGTTTGGTCAGCACCAGTTCTGCGGCCCCGAGTGGCTCGCCGTGAACGCCGGCGGTGTCCTGTTTGTTCGGACTGCCGAATCCGATGTGAGTTCGGACGGAGATAAGCGATGGGCGATGAGCTTCTTTTCGCGCTGTGGCAATGGCGTACTCCAGGGCGGACAGATCGTTGCCGTCCGTCACTTGCAACACATGCCAGCCATACGCGGCGAATCGGGCCAGGCGATCTTCCGTGAAAGCGATGTCGGTGCTCCCCTCGATCGAAATATGGTTGTCGTCATATAGGTAGATCAATTTGCCGAGGCCCAGGTGTCCGGCAAGGGAAGCGGCTTCATGGGAGATTCCCTCCATCAGGTCGCCGTCGCTCACGATGCCGTAAGTCCAATGATCGACAATCTCGGCCCCTGGGCGATTGAAGACAGCCGCCAGGTGCGCTTCGGCAATCGCCATCCCGACACCGTTGGCGAATCCTTGCCCTAAGGGGCCCGTTGTGGTCTCGATACCCGGCGTGAGGCCGTACTCGGGATGTCCGGGGGTTCGGCTGCCCCATTGCCGGAAACTCTTGATTTCATCGAGAGGCAGATCATAACCGCTCAAGTGCAGTAAGCTGTAAAGCAGCATGGAGCCGTGGCCGGCGGAGAGTACGAAACGGTCGCGATCCGGCCAGTCGGGATTCTTGGGGTTATGCCGCAAGAATCGTGTCCACAGCACA
The DNA here is from genome assembly GCA_963792945.1 of uncultured delta proteobacterium. GTDB lineage: Bacteria > Desulfobacterota > Desulfobacteria > Desulfobacterales > SG8-13 > JARFQH01. The sequence goes on from CAWBYM010000004.1 coordinate 441,580, forward strand.
TAGGCCATCGGTGCGGCTCCCATCGGCATGCCGGGATGCCCAGAGTGTGCTTTTTCGACCCCGTCGGCGGAGAGCATCCGCATGGTGTTGATGCACATTAAGTCGAGTTCATTCTGCATGAGATCCCCCTTTGGGTTGTTGCCTCATTTCAATGAAAGCCATCCGGAAGTAAACGCAGTGACACGGCGCGGTTTATCAAACCAGATACCGGCTCGTCGGCGGACCCTGACTTCCGGCCGGATAGGATTGGAGCCTTTCGGTTCGATCGTCGCATTTTTCGCATTCGGTTAAAATAGGGGATAGAAATGACCAGCACTGCTCCACGGCATCCTGGCGCCAGAAGAGCATCTGGTCGCCCAGCATGCAATCGAGAAGGACCTTTTCGTAAGCGTCGATTACGGGACCTGAAACTTGCTGATGGTAGTAAAAGTCCATCGTCACGTTCCGCAAGCAGACCCGCGGACCCGGAGTTTTGGTTTGAAAGGTCAGCGAAATTCGCTCCTCCGGGTAGATGCCCAAGGTCAGCCGGTTTGGGCCGACGGTTTGCCCCAGGACTTCTCGAAACATCCAATGGGGTATCTCGCGAAACTGAATGGCGATTCGGGTCAGCTTTTCGGAGAGTCGTTTGCCGGAGGTCAAAATGAAGGGCACGCCCTGCCAACGCCAGTTGTCGATGAACACTTTCATGCGGGCATAAGTCGGCGTCAAGGAAACCGGATTGACTCCCGGCTCTTCCCTATATGCAGGCACCGGAGAGTTGCCGATATTTCCCCGGTCGTATTGACCGAGAACCAGGTACTCCCTTAGGTTCTGCACCGGAAACGGTCTCAGAGAACGGAAGATCTTGACCCGCTCGTCACGCACCCGCTCGGCTTCGAACCGGCTCGGCGGCTCCATGGTGGTTAGGGCCAGCAGCTGCATCATGTGGTTCTGGAACATGTCCCGCAGGACACCGGACTTCTCGTAGTAGCCGGCGCGGTGTTCGACACCGAGGGTTTCAGTGGCCGTCACTTCGACAGATTTGATGTAACGGCGGTTCCACACCGGTTCGAATATGGTGTTGGCAAAGCGGAACATCAGGATGTTCTGAACCGTCTCTTTGGCCAAGTAATGGTCGATCCGGAAAACCTGGTGTTCCTTGAAATTCCGGTGAATCCCGCGGTCCAGCTCTATGGCCGACTCGAGGTCGCTGCCGAATGGCTTCTCGACCACCAGCCGCGACCAGCCGTTTCCTTCGGCATACTCGTGCCCCAGACCGGATCGGCCCAACATTTCTGCCACGCCGCGGTAGAGGGAAGGCGGTAGGGCCAGATAAAACATCCGGTTGCCGCCGGTATGGTCTCGCTCGCCGATTATCTTTAACCGTGAGGAGAGTTTTCGGTAGGATGCCAATTCATCGTAAATGAGCGGCGAGTAGAAAACGGAGCCGGCGAAACGGCGCCAGGCGGAGAGATCTCCGCTTCCACCGACAACGGCGGCTTCCATTTTTCTGCGGAACTGCTGATCACTGAACTCAGTGCGTCCACAGCCGACAATCGATAAATTTTCGGGCAGCCCCCCATTCTGGTAAAGGTTGAACAGGGCCGGCATTAATTTGCGGGCCGTCAAATCTCCGGTGGCACCGGCGATGACGATGGTGCAGGGGTCGCTGCGCTTGGGAACCCGGCAGTCATCCGGCGGTACCTCCATGTCTTCGGCCCTGATTCTGACGAGCGGCTGATACTGGCCATGCCGGTCGGTGATCTTGTCTACCATCGAATCATCTCCAGCCAATGGATGAGATCGGATTATTGGGACGATTCCGTAGCGTGCCCGCCGAATTCCCGGCGCAGAGCGGCGAGAACCCTTTCGGTAAATGGGTCCTGCTGGCGGGATCGAAAACGGCGCATCAGGGATATCGTGATGACTTCCGCAGGAACACCGGTTTCGACCGCCTGGAGTACCGTCCACCGGCCTTCGCCTGAATCCTGTACTGTGCCGCGGATATCGGAGAGGTCGTTTTCCTTCCGGAATGCATTCTCGGCCAGTTCGAGCAGCCAAGAGCGAATGACGCTTCCCTGGTTCCACAGTTGGGCGATGTCGCCATAATCGAAGCCTTCGGCGTACTCCGAGGCGGAAAGAATTTCGAAGCCCTCGCCGTAAGCCTGCATCATGCCGTATTCTATGCCATTGTGAACCATCTTGACGAAATGACCGGCCCCGATCTTTCCGCAGTAAAGGTAACCGTTTTTCGGGGCCAGCGTTTCGAGGATCGGTGTTATTTTGTTAAAAATATCTCGGTCGCCCCCGACCATGGTGCAGTAGCCGACCCGGAGCCCCCAGATTCCGCCGCTGACACCGGCATCCAGGTAGTGAATTTTTCTTTCGGCCAGTATTTTCGCCCGGCGGATGTCGTCTTTGAAGTATGAGTTGCCGCCGTCGATCAGGATATCACCCGGTGAGAGCATTGCCGAGAGGGTTTGGATGTGATCGTCGACCACGTGGCCGGCGGGGAGCATCAGCCATGCGATGCGCGGTGGTTCGAGATGCCGGATGATTTCTTCCATGGAAAAGGCGCCGATGGCCCCCTCAGTGACAATCTCTTCAATCTTTTCAGCACTGCGATTGTAGGCGACGACCTCGTGACCTCCGCCGAGCAGCCGCCGGGCCATATTCATACCCATCCGCCCCAAGCCGATCATTGCGATTCTCATGTAAAACCTCCCAATGAGCTGCGGTTGTGCTATGCGTTACTTTCTGAATCCCCAAAGACATTCAAGCGTTAACATATCCATGAAAATGGCACGGGGGAAGGGGGGCGATGAATAATCACCGCTAAAGCCCCGGCTTTGCTGGGGAGGCTTGCAAGGTTCGACAGTCCCTGTTGTCAGCAAAGAACCTGCGGCGATGATTGTGACGATAAAAAACCCAAAAGGCCGATGTAGATATCAACGAGCCGGTGGCCTCTTGGAAGTAAACCGCCGATATCCGGCAAGGTGTATAAGATGTTCCATTTTCGGACGTTTCCCGAAGGCTGCGTATCTGTCGTACACTGAAAGCGAGTGGGGGGAGTACCGCTATTGACCGAGGCCGCGTACGCGGCCGATCGAACCATTGTTCGAAGCTGCAACCCACCGGGGGCGGACAAGAATCGAGATTCGAAACCCATCCAACAGTCATCCACCCTGAGAGCCCGACAAGTCAACGGCCTAAGAATGTGAGCCGTAGGTTCTCTTCCGCGCCTGCGCGGCTTTTACGAGCGGAGGGACATGAACGTCGACGTAATCGAATACACGGGCGTTTGTCTTTCCCGGAGCAGGCCTCAGTATTCTTCCCAAATACTGAATCACTCGTCCACTGAAACTTACCGGTGTCGCCATGAAGAGAGTGCTCAGGCCGGGGCAGTCGAACCCCTCGCCGACAAGTTGACCGGTGGCGATCAAAACCTGGATGTCACCCGCGTGGAGGCGATCGAGTACGGACAGTCTTTGGCCGCTGCTCAGGTCACCGGTTAAGACATCGGCTTCGAGGTGATGGCCGAATTTCAGCAAGGCATGAAGGATTTCGCAGTGTTTCTTGCGGTCGGACAGAACGAGACAGACGCCCTCCCGGCCGGCCGCTTCTGTTGCGACATCACCGGCGATGAGGCGGTTTCTCTCGTCATTGGCCGTCAATTCGGCCAGCATTTTGCTATATTCGTGGACCGGATCGAAGAAGGGCTTGAAATCGGTTTCACGAAAAATGATGTCGGCTGGCAGGACATTGCCGGATCGAATCAAATCCTGCTTCTCCACCTCGTGATGAACATCGCCCAGATGCCAAAAAATCAGCCGGGAGAGATTGTCGCGCCGCCAGGGTGTGGCGGACAAACCGAGCATGTAGCGCGCGTCGAAATCCGTCACGGCGTCGGTAAAGGTCCGGCTGGGGGTGCGATGGCATTCATCGACCACCAAGTGCCCGATTTTCGGAGCCACCTCATCGGTACACTTGTACAGGGACTGAACCAAGGCGACGGTTATCTTCTTTCCGATTTTCTTTTTCCCTCCGCCGATGAAGCCGATGTCTTGACCGGCCTCCCCCAAGAATTCTTCTATACGATTGACCCACTGGTGGGCCAGGTCTTTGGTATGGACGACAACCAGGGTCGGTTGCTGGCGCTGGGCGATAATGTAAAGCGCCATCACTGTTTTGCCAGATCCGGTGGGGGAGTTCAGCGTACCGAACTCCTTGGACAGCATCCGCTGAACCGCCTGGCGCTGGAAAGGGCGCAGCCGCCCGTCGAAGGTGAAACTTACGGGCGGCAGGGTGCGGCGCCGATCTTCGATGGCGTAGTCGATTTTGAGTCTGCGGCAGGTGGTGATCAATTGGCGGATGTAGCCGCGGGGGATTGACAGCCGGCGGCCGCGGAGACGTCTATAGAAGCGCAGCTCTTTTTTGACGCCTCGGTTCCAGCGGCCCATGCGGGCGTTTTCGACATATTTGGGGTTGGGGAACTTCAGTTTTTCCGTCAACAGCTCATAAAGATGCGGCGGAACATCGCTGAGCTCGAGGTCGTTTTCCAGAATAAGGTTCAATCCACCGCACTCCGTTGGGGCTGCCCGGTCGGTATGATTACCGTCCTTGTTTCAACAGAGCCTGGGCGATGTCGATATCGTAAGCCTGCTTGGGATCGATCGCCCCACCCTTGTAGATCTTCGCGGCCTCTTGGATGGCGCCGTATGGAACCCATCCGTGCGTTTCCCAGAGAACCGAATCATCGGAATTCCACATCCGGAAACAGATTTCTCCGTGCATTTCCTTGACATAGATGCGGAAGTTTTTATTGAGCGGATTGGGATAATAGTACAATCCCAGGTCGTCTTTCATGCAGATTTCTCCGGATCTTTTATCGACCCCCGTTCTTTGCCAGCAATCTGGCGGATCAGCGTCGATACCTCGGTGGTGGATTCCTTGCACGCCGTACCGCGGCAGATATGAGCGGTCGCCTTGCCTTGTACGACCTGCAGCCCGTCGGTGTAACCGGCAATTCCGGCCAGGCGTTCCGCGTTGCGATCGGTCTTTACCAACGTGATCTTGTTGGGGGTGAAGTTGATGTTCAAAGCCTGAAGCATTTCAAGCGTGTCGGATGCGTCAGGCTCGCCGGTGATTACCACTTCCTGCCCCGGATTTAAAGCAAAATCGAGACCGACAAGAAGGAAGGTGAAGGCCGATGGATGAGAGGCGACGGTGCCGGAGAAGGATCGGACCAGTAAATGGGCGTATTCGTCCCAGTGGGCGTCGCCCGTGATCCTTGCGAGGCAGAGCATATTGTATAGCGCCACCGAATTGGCCGACGGAAGGGCCCCGTCGTAGAGCTCCTTGGGTCGAACCGGCAGGTCGAGGGTCGCTGCTGCCGTAGAATAAAATCCGCCACTCTCGGCATCCCAGAAATCGGTCAGCATCATCTGCTGCAGGGACAGGGCGTTCTCAAGCCAGGCTGGATCGAATGTCGCCTGGTAGAGCTCGAGCAGGCCAAAGACAAAGTAGGCATAATCGGCCGCCTGTCCGGAAACGGCAACCTCACCATCCCGGTAGCGGTGGTAAAGCCGTCCGTCTTCGTTCCGCATGGTCTCCAGGAGGAACTTCGCGGCTTTAACGGCTGCCCGGGTCAAGACGGCGTCTCCCAGAATCCGTCCTCCGCGGGAAAGAGCAGCTACCATCAGGCCGTTCCAGTCCGCCAGTACTTTATCGTCCTTAAGAGGGTGGACGCGCTTCTTTCTCTCTTGGAACAAACGCGTGCGGATGCCTTCCCAACGGTGAAGAAATGCCTCTGGATCGAGGCCCATCTTGCGGGCGAGTTCGTCGGGGCGGAGTTTGAGGTGGAGGATGTTCGCACCGGTCTTGGCGCCGCTGGCTTCATCATGAAAGTTCCCGCCCGGTTCGACGTTCAGCGCACGGGCCCATTGGCCGGCGGCTTCGTCTCCCGTGGCGGTTCGGAATTCTTCTTCGGGCCAAATATAGAACTTTCCTTCCTCGCCTTCACTATCGGCATCTTCCGCCGAAAAGAAACCACCTTGCTCGGCCTGCATGTCACGCAGGACATAGGCGAAGATTTCGCGAGCCGTGCGGGCGAAGAATGGATTCCGGGTGATCTGGTAGGTCTCGATGTAGGCCAGTGCCAGGAGCGCCTGGTCGTAGAGCATTTTTTCGAAATGAGGCAGCAACCAGCGTCGGTCGGTCGAGTAGCGGTGAAATCCGAATCCGACGTGATCCCAAATCCCGCCCAGCCTCATCTCCGTCAGCGTCTTCTCGACCATCTCCAGGGCGTGCGGGTTGCCGGCCCTATGGTAACACCGCAGCAGGTACAACAACCGATGCGGGGTCGGGAACTTCGGGGCCGAATCGAAACCGCCGAAGCGGGAGTCGAAACTCTGCTCGATGTCCGAATAGGCCCGTTCGAGAAGGGCCGCATCCGGGTCACTGGCTGCGGAAAAGGTGAAGGCCTGATCGAGGTGTCCGGCGATATTGTCGGCCGAGGTCGTCAATTTATTTTTCTGTGAGACCCAGAGGTCTTTAACCTGTTGGCAAAGTTCGACGATTCCGGCTCGCCCGAAGCGGGTGTTCTTGGGAAGGTAAGTGGCAGCGAAAAAGGGCTTCTTGCCAGGGGTCATAAAGATAGTCAGAGGCCAACCACCGCTGCCTGTAATCATCTGGCAGGCGGCCATGTAAACAGCATCGATGTCCGGGCGTTCTTCGCGGTCGACTTTGATGCAGATGAAGGTGTCGTTCAAGAAGCCAGCCGCCTCTTTGTCTTCGAAGCTCTCTTTTTCCATGACATGGCACCAGTGGCACGTGGCGTAGCCGATAGAGAGAAAAACCGGCTTGTCAAGCCGGTGTGCCGCTTCGAAGGCCATTTCCGACCAGGGGTACCACTCCACCGGGTTGTGGGCATGCTGGAGAAGATAGGGGCTTTTTTCATCGATCAGTCGATTGGTGGTCATTTGGCGATACCTGTCATGAATGAATTCTTCTATCTTCCGGATGCCGTGTCCAGTTCGTGCACCGTCAGTATGCATTTTTAAACGATACGTCAATGGCCGGTCCCGGAGCCTAAAGTGCACGCCTGCTTCGTCGAAGACCGCCGATCCAAGCATGATACTCGTTGCCACGGACCGGCTGCAGGCCGGTTGCAGTGTTCCAGTGGTGAGAGGGGGCAGAAGAACGGCCTCGTCCCGCTCCGGCAGCGCTTAGAAAACCTTAAGCATATCTGTGCGGGTGTCAATCAGGACATGGCCGGCAGCAGCGGTCTTGCCTTGCAGCAGCCGGTTGATGTGCTCAATGATGATTGGCACAGCCGGCGGGATCCTATCACTCGATTCGGATATATTGCGGATCATTGAAAGGTGGGTGCCAGGGACTGTCAGCAGGGGGACACCTTCCAGGCGTGCGGAATCGATGGTGACCAGGCCGTCTCCCAGTCCTTGGGTCATCGACTGGAGTGTTTGCTCGAGATCGGTGATGATCGCCTGCATGCTTTCGGGCAACCGGCCGCGCATGGTCTGAGCCAGAGACTTTATTTCTCCATCGTCCCAGGGACTGGCGATGCCGGCAATGACCAGCATTCCGATTCCGGCGGGATGGGGACGGGCGTTCAGTGTTTCGAGGAACCGGCTTCCAGGCAGCAAGTCGAGCTTGGCTTCACCGGCTCCGTCAAGAATTCCGCCGAGCCAGTGGCCGTCGCCTTCCGCAAAGCGGGTCAGTTGGTCCCGCAATTCGGTAAACCCCCGCAGGCGTGCGATTTCCGAGCCTTTGTTCGGTGTTCCGACCATGATCAGACTATCCACGACCGGTAATTGACCGTTTTTCATTCGGCCGATGTAGTCGATCCGAGGGTCGGTGAGCATTTCCCGGGAAACAAGCCCGCCCATACTGTGGGCAACGATGGCGACGTGCCTGACCCCGCGGGCCCGCAGTTCGGCCATCTCAGCGGAAAAGAATTGAGCCGAATCGTTTACCGGCTGATCGTTTGGGTAGGACATGATCCAGACCCGGTGGGGCTGGGCCGCCAGTGTCGGTGCTAGATTCATCCAGATTTTACCCGGGTCATCGAGGCCGTGGATCAATACGATGTCTGGGCCACCGTATTCACTTTCCGCACCGGATTCCTGGGCGGCGTTGTATGGCTGAAGCCCGAATGATGCATATACCTCGGCGGCTTGATCCGGGAAAAATGCTGCTACGGTCTTCCGAAACCACTGGCGTGCAGACTTTTCTTCTTCCCGAAAGTTGTCCAGAACGAACAGCCCCATACCGATCACCAGTAGGATCAGAACTGCAGCCAACAGCCTCAGGCGAAGCTTGGGTGTGCTTTTTGGGCGTGGCTTCATCCGGTATTGTCTACTTCCTTATAAAAGGGGATGTTGTTTTCTTAACTCAAAAAAGAGTGAAGGTGATGCCGGTAATTCAAAATCCACAATTCTCAATCCAGGATATAGATGGAGAGGTGCGTTGTTGGGAACGAAACGCTTTGCCAGCATCCACCATAGTCGATTCAATCGCCAATGTCAGAATTATTTACCGATTGGGCCTTTTCTGAAATCCCGTTCCTCCCTTTTTCAAAAGGGGGCGCCGGAGGACTTTGTACTGCCGCACCTTCTTCGTCCGGAACGTATTTATGACATCTCAATCGAGGATGGAGCGGGTCCAGAGCGGATTTAGGCGCTAAGCCCGAATGGGGCGAAGCGATCCGGCAAGCCTATACGCTTGCCTATTGTTTCACCTCAGTTTTTTTAGCTTGACAAACCGGGCTTTAATGTGTAGATACAGACATTATGGCTGACCAAGATTTCGAAAGATTGAAGGGCATCTGCCTCAAAGTGGCCGATTCCTGCATGGGCATTCGGGTCCGGCGTGCGGCGCGCGTCGTCAACAACCATTACGACGAGCACCTGAAGCCGGCCGGCCTGAAAGGCACCCAGTTCAATCTCCTCAACGCCATTTATCTGAACCCCAGTGCCACTATCAGCAAGGTCGCCAAAATGATGCTTCTAGATCGGACAACCCTGAATCGCAACCTCAAGCCACTTGAGCGCGAGGGGTTGATCCAATCGGGTCACGGAAAAGATCTGCGCACACGCACGCTTGAGCTGACTTCCAAGGGTGTGGGCGTGCTGCAGCAGGCTCTTCCGCTATGGCTGGAAGCTCAAACGGCCGTGGTCGACACGATGGGGGGGCGGATGCAGCGGTTGGGCGAGGATCTGGGTGAACTCGAAAGTTTGAGCCGCTGATCTGACGAGCCGGCACGACGCCCATATCATTAGTGTTTCTACCGGCCCATGTGTAGAAGCCGCAAGGGGAATCCGCGCGCCATAGGTGAGCGGCCATGCGACTCGACTATCCCCGCTTGGGACCGGAGTCTATTCCTGCGTCCGAAAAACCCATCATCCCCGCCACTTTTCAGGAAACCAACCCGTTTTTCACAAGATCGCGGCGGACATCGAAAAAATTTTCCCATTCGATATACGGCTTGCCTTTAGAAGAGAGGTAACCGGCGAGGTGACCGCGGGCAAAAACGACATCAGCGGCCATGGCGATATTCAGGTCGGTGATGCCGTCGCCGATGACTATCGAACGTTCATAGGTGTATCGATTCATCACGCGGGTCTTGGCCACCAGTTCCGAGCGGCTCTCGAAGGCCGACGACACACGCAGGAATCCGCCGGCGATACCGGTTTCGGCCGCATAGATAGCCTGGATGCGGTTGCGGTAAGGTGTCAGTTTGGCCGAGACCGATTCCACCAGGCCGCCGGATACCACCACAAAGGGGACGCCGCGGTGGTGCAGGAAATCGAGAAGTTCGGCAAAACCTTCCCGGATCTTTTTGTCTTCGATGTATTGCAGAACCTGGGCGCGGCGCCCGGCCGGTATCGACTCGACCAGACGACGAACCGCATCCTTGAGGGTGAGTTGTCCGTCAATCAGCCGGGCCTCCACATCGTCGTAAGGCAAGGTGGCGAACTGTTTGAGCATTCCCACGAAAGTCTCCTCGACGGTTATGGTACCGTCGAAGTCGCAGAATACAACTTCCTTGTGAGAGATGGCACCCATCATCGGCCCGCTTTACCCCTCCATCGCACGGTCAAGATCGGTGATGATATCCTCCACGTCTTCGATGCCCACCGACAGACGGAAAAGACCGTCGGAGATACCCAGCTCGGATCTTTCGGCGGCGGATAATTTGACGTGGGACGTTGCCGCCGGTGAGCAGATGATGGTCTCCACCCCGCCGAGGCTCAAAGCCGGGCGGATCATCTCGAGTGAACGGACGAACTGTCGCGGTTCGATTTTCGCTTCAAGCAACTCGAAAGAGAGCATACCCCCGAAACCGCGCATCTGGTTACGGGCAACTTCGAAACCCGGATGATTTTCCAATCCGGGGTAATAAACTCGTTTGACATTTTCATGGCTTGCGAGGTGCCTTGCTACTGCCAAGGCGTTGTTGTTCTGTTTTTCGACCCTGATGCCGAGCGTTTTCAAACTCCGCTCCAATAAATGGCAGGTGACGGCGTTCAGACTGCCGCCGAAATTGACCGCCGATGACTTGATGCGGTCGATGAGCGGACGGCTGCCCAGAACGGTACCGCAGCAGATGTCACTGTGGCCGCCGAGGTATTTGGTTCCGCTGTGGGCGACGATGTCGATCCCCATATCGGCTGGATTCTGGTTTATGGGCGATGCGAAGGTGTTGTCGATGGCACTGGTAATTCCATGTTCGCGGGCGATTTTGGCCACGGCTTCGATGTCGGTTATCATGAGCAGCGGGTTGGACGGGGTTTCGATGTAGATCAACTTGGTATTGTCTCGAATGGCCTGTTCGAAATTTTCGGGACGGTTGGCTACAAACGTGTATTCGATGCCGAATCTGTCGAACTCCGCCGTAGCGAAGTGATGCGTGCCGCCGTAGATATCACGCTGCATGACCACGTGATCGCCCTGGCCGACAAAGGCGTAGACGACGGTGCTGATTGCGGCCATGCCCGAACTGAAGAGCAGACCGCTTTCTGTCTTTTCGAGCGCACAGAGCTTGGCGATCACCGCCTTCTGGTTGGGCGTATTGAAATAGCGCGGATAAACGTTTTCGTCCGCATCCAAATAGACAAAAGAGGATGAGGTAAAGATCGGCGAGTTCAGTCCCCCGCTAAAACGGTCAGATATAGTGCCGGTGTGAACGCATTGGGTTCCTTTGCCCATATCGATTCTCCTTTATGACCAGTGAGTGTGCCGTATTAACCGCCCCTGTGCCCTGTTGATCGTGTTGACCGGCAGGCGATAGGCTGATGTTCGTCTATTTAAATGTCAGTCTTTCAACGGGGTGTCAATACCAGCTTGGCTTCGGCATGACGCTCGATGTCGGATCGATCCAGCCAACTCGGGCGGTACCGGTCGTTGAGATAGAGTTCGATTTGGTCCTGATAGTGCGAACTTCCGAGCAGGCCCGATTGTCCGGTGGGAAGAACGTGAAAGGCCGTCTGCGGGGCGGTGAGATCAACGATCATCCGTTGCGATACGCCTTCTTGGACGGCAAATGGGGTGCGGTAGTCGTATTGTTTCTTGTTGACCGTCAGGTGGCTGCCGGGTGTCTGGAAGGGCCCCAGATTCAGAATCCGGTTCAGCGGTTTTCGCTTGCCAAGGACATGGCGGAAGGTCAGGGTGTGCAGGCGTCCCCAATACCATTGGTCGGCCGCCGTCCCCCACCGGTCCTTCAGGTCTGCGAAAGCCTGCTGCATGCTTTTCTGGAGGATGACCGCCAGGGTCTCGACTTCAGGCGTTCGCACGTCGTCCAGCCAGGCCGACCGTCCGGAGGTCAGGATGTGCCGCAGTGCTCGCGGCGCAAAAATCGTCAGGTCCACATAGCGGTCATAGAGGTCGGATCCAAGTTCATCCTTGAATATGTTTTCAAGGAGCTTGAGGTAGGTGGTCTCGACCATGGCTGCAGCCGCACTGTCCCGGGACATTTGAAAATCCCATTTTTCTAATATCTCCCGAAAAGTTTTATCCTGAAATTCTTCCAAGCGTTCTTCCAGGACGCGTCGCATGGCAACGGACAGTTCCGTAGCCAGCGGAGAGATGACATCGGACTGCATGGCCATCATGTCTTTGACTGACAAACGCGGTTTTGCTTCGATCAGGTGCCGGATGCGGCTGATACGGTCCATGGGTTCCCAATACGTACTGATGAGCTGGGGGTATTCATTTCCTGCAACCGGGTTGTTGGCACTGGCGATATACCCTTCCTCAGGATCAATAACATGCGGCAGTTTCTCGAAAGCAACAAAGCCTGTCCACTCGGCCTTGCCCGTCCAACCGTTGTGCGGCAGCAGGCCGTTGCCTGTGGGGCGAATGGGGACGGCGGCGCTGCACCAATACCCGATCGATCCGCGGGTGTCAGCGAAAACGAAGTTCTGTCCGGGGGATTTCCAGAATGCGAGCGCGGCGACCACCTCTGAGGTATCACCGGCCTTCAACAGCCGGTAGGCGGCCCGGGCCGGCGCATCTAACTCGAAAAAGGCCCAGCGGGCAGAAACCACATTTTCGTCGGTGATCGCTGCCTCCGACGCCGTATTCGATACAATCGGGCCGTGGCGGGTCATCCGGATTTCGATTTCAAGCGGTTCAGCGTCTTTGATGCGAAGAGTTTCAACCCGGGTGCGCATCTTCTCCCAACGGTTTGCGTAACGGTACTGCAATGGATCCTGGGGATGGAGCTGTTCGATGTAGAAATCAACATCGTCCACCATGACATTGGTAACGCCCCAGGCCACTTGACGGTTTCGGCCGACCGGCAGGCCGGGTAATCCGGGAATGGCGAAACCGGTGGCATCGATCGTCGGACAGACCAGGTGGACCTCCCACCAGAGCGAGGGGTTCGACAGGGTCATATGGGTATCGTTGGCCAGAAGAGGTAGGCCGGTTTCGGTGCGGCCCCCGGAAATCACCCAGTTATTGCTGGCCGGTCCCGGCGAGAATCCAGCCAGATGGCCCAAGGATTGTGCCGGCGCCGGTGGCGTCGGCATGCGGATCGGCAGGGCCTCGCCCACGATGGGCCGGGCGCTGCCGGTTGAGGTCGGGAACGCTTCCTGAAACCTTTCATCTCCGACTTCCCGCAGAACATCGGCCGCCACCAGATCGACCTTCCAGCCGATGCTCAAACCCCAGCTGACCAGGGTGAGGATGGAGAAGTAGTCTTCCGGCTTCCATGAATCGGGGCGAAATCCGAGCAGCTTGAACTCAAGAGGCAACCGGTCCTGACGGTTTTCGATATAAGCGTTAATGCCGGCAGCGAATGCGTCGGTCATGAAGGTCAGGTCCTGCGGCAACGAGCGATTTGTTCGGGCGGCAGCCAGGGTTCTAAAAAAACGGTCGACCTCGAGAGCCTCCCGGCCGAATATTTCAGATAGACGGCCCTGGCCGACACGACGGTAGAATTCCATTTGCCACAGGCGATCCTGCGCCATGGTATACCCCAGGCCGAAGAACAGGTCCGATTCATTGCGGGCGAAAACATGGGGAACGCCCCAATTGTCGCGGATGATTTCAACCGTGTCCAGGAGGCCTGAAACGGTGACTTCGCCATCCGTCGTCGGTTGGCTTTCGGCTACTGCACTCCGATACCAGAAAACGACGGCGGCGGCGCCAACGGTAACAAGGATGGCGACCCCCAGTGATCCAATCAGCAGCCATTTGGCAAGACGGCTACCCATGGGCCGGCCCCTCGGGTGCATCCAGCGGCCGGTTCTGGCTTCGGTTCGCCGGAATCGCTTTGCCCCTCCGACCGATCAGCAGCAGGGAAATCGGTCCCAGGGCGCAGCCGGCGGCCATGGTGATATACGCCATGCCCCAGGCGACGGACAGGAGTGGATTGAACAGATCGAGTACCAGGCCGACGGACAAGGGACCGAGGAAGGCCGCTCCGAAGCCAAGGGTCGAGTGCAGGGCCAGCGTTGCGCCGCGATGCCCCACCGGTGCGGCCTCCACGGCTCCAGCCGTCAATGCCGCCGAATCACCAACGACCGTTATACCGTGCAGGACGCAAAGGGCGGCCACCAGGGCATAGGGTAGGGATGGCGTAAAACCGATCACGGTACAGAGGAGGGCGGATAGGGTCATGATGATCGTGATGACTTTGCGGCGACCGAACACCCGGGCCATTTCGTTGCCGGCGATGCTGGCGGGGAGGCCGATCAGGCCTATTGCGAATGCCAGTTGAGTCGCTGAAAACCTGAAATCGGCCGATGCCTGAAGGGTTTCACTGTAGGTGAGAAACGCAACGATCCACGATCGTACGCTAAAAAGCTCCCACATGTGGGCTGCATAACAGAAGATGTAGGCCATGGCGCTTCCGGCGGCCAGAACCGGGCGAAAATCGATCCAGGTTTCGGCCGAACCGGATGGTGGACGCGTCTGGCCCTGCGGCAGGCTGCAAACGGCCAGAAACAGGGCGCCCATGGCGCAGGCCGACGCAAAGCCGAATGCCCAACGCCAGCCGAACGGGCCGCTGATTTCGCCTGCCAGCAGGTAGGACAGGCTGAGGCCGATTGAAAATGACGCCGTGTAAAAGGAGACGTAACGGCTTTGCAGGTGGCCTTCGGTATGGTCGCCGAGCAGTTTGAGCCCCGGCATATAGATACCGGCCAGGCTGATGCCGGCGAGGAATCGAAACACCATGGCCGACCAGAAGCCCGAGGCCAGAAGGGCGAATCCGGCGGCGGATACGGCGGCGCCAAGCGATCCGGCGAAAACAACGCGCCGTGCATCGATGCGATCGGTGACACTGACCAGGAGCGGCACGCTGATCATATAACCGCCATAATATACCGCGCTGATCCATCCGGCCTGGGTGTTGCTGAGATGCCATTCACGCGCAAATTCCGGTAAAAGGGCCGGAAAGGTGGCGATGCCGATCAGGCCGAATATTTCAACCAGGCAGAGAGACAGCGTGATGCGGAAAGGGGACATCGGCAAACCCCAGAGAAGCATTAAATGAGAATAACATCAAGTGAGCCCTACGGGAACCTGCTATTCCGGCAGAGGTGGGCTGATTATGGTATTGGAGAGCGCTCCGTTTTTTCGTCGGATTTTGCTTTGTCTTGCCGGTGCTCATGACGTTTTTCAACACCCTTGCTAAGGCCCCCCAGCCGTATCAAAGGGGTAACAGAACCTTATCACGACCGGTAGGGATCCGCCTTTATTTCGTATCGCCGCAGGATCTGCTGAAGAGCTTGGCGCTCGAGCCCACACTGGCGCGCGGCCTGGGTGACGTTGCCTTTATTGTCAGCGAGTAGCCGGGCAAAGTAATCCTGATTGAACCGGAGCAGCGTTTTTTCCTTGGCCTCTTTGTAGGGCATTCTGCACACATCCATCTCACCCGGGGTACAGATGGATTCCCTTTTGTCTAATTCTACGTCTGCGGGTCGAATCTCGTCCGTGGAGGAGAAGAGAATGCCCTGCATGATCACATTCTCGAGTTCGCGGACATTGCCTTCCCAATGGCGGTTGGCAAAGATATCCATCAATTCGAGCGATAGGGTCTTGAGCGGTTTATCCAGTTTGGCACAGTGCTTTTCGAGCAGGTAATTGGCTATGAGGGGAATATCCTCCGGATGTTCACTCAGCGACGGCAATTTGATGGGCAGCACATTCAGGCGATAGTAAAAATCGTCTCTGAATTCACCATTTTTGATTTTATTTTCGAGATTCTGGTTGGTCGAGGCGATGATTCGTACATCGACGGATATCGATTTGGTGGACCCCAGGGGTTTGATCTCTTTTTCCTGCAGGACCCGCAACAGTTTGGTTTGAATCGTCGGGCTGATGTCACCGATTTCATCCAGGAAAATGGAGCCCCCGTGGGCTTCCTGGAAAAGGCCGATCTTGTTCTGGGCGGCATGGGTGAAGGCGCCCTTCTTGTACCCGAAAAGTTCGCTTTCCAGTATGTGCTCCGGCACCGTGGGGCAGTTGACAGCCACAAACGGCCCGGTGCTGCGGTCGCTCAGGTTGTGGACCGCTCTCGCCACCAGCTCTTTGCCGGTTCCCGATTCACCGGTTATCAGAACCGTCAGTTTGTTTTTGGCGACCATTTGAATGGTCTCGTAGACCCGGTTCATGGCTGCGCTTTTGCCGACGATGTTCTGAAAGGCCATGTTTTCACGACACTCCATCTGCAGTCTTTGGTTTTCCGTCAGCAGGCGGCTTCTCTCCAACGCTTTTTCGAGGCGGATGATCAGCGCATCGTGATCGAACGGTTTGGTGACAAAATCATAGGCCCCGTTGCGCATGGCCTCTACGGCCGTATCGACTGTTCCGTATGCGGTCATCATGACGACGGTCAACTCCGGTTTTTCGCGCTTGATCAGTTCCAAAAGCTCGAGCCCGTCCATTTCCGGCATCTTGATGTCGGCCAGCACGAGGTCGAACCGGTTGCGCGATAGGGCCTGGAGGGCTTCCGTGCCCGATGAGGCCGTCATGATCCGGCAGTCAAGATCCGGGGTCAGGCTGCGTTTTAGAAGCTGCAACATATCCCGTTCATCATCGACGATGAGAATCTGTCTTTGCATTTTGATGACCCTTGTTGGGCGATACCACCGGCAGCGTTATGGTGAAGGTCGATCCTTTGCCCACTTCACTTTCAACCGTGATGTTCCCCCCGTGGTTCTTGATAATTCCGTAGCTGACCGACAGGCCGAGTCCCGTTCCTTCACCGGTCGGCTTGGTTGTGAAAAACGGATCGAAAATACGGCTGAGATTCTTTTTCTCGATTCCGTGCCCCGAATCGGAAATTCGGATAATCACCTGGCGGTTGACAGGCCGGTATTGCGTGGATAGCGAGAGACGGCCGCTGGTGTCCACGGCGTACCGGGCGTTCATGATCAAGTTCATGAACACCTGCTTGATCTTCTTTTCATCCAGAAGCATGCGGGGCACGGCTGGGTCGTAATTCTTCCTGATGTTGACCTGATCGAGTCCGGCATGCTGGTGAACGAATTTGAGCACGTCATCCAAAGCCTCATCGATCCGGATCTGATTTTCTTTGGGTGACGAGGTCCGGGCAAAATTCAGCAGATCTTCCACGATCGTTTTGCAGTTGCGCACATGTTTCTCGATGGTCTTGAGGTCTTGGTATTTCTCGGATGATGAATTTTCGTGCCGGATTAAAAGTTGGGTGTAGCCGAGAATGATGCCCAGTGGATTGTTGATCTCGTGGGCGATGCCGGCGGACAACTGGCCTATGGATGCCAGCTTGTCCGCCTGGGCGATTTGCTCCTCGGCCAGCCGCCGTTGTTCGATATCCTTGACCAGAAGGTGAATGGTGTCATCATTTTCAGTCGCTCCACGATCGAGGCTGCCGGTCAAGAGGGTCGGTATGTGTCTGCCGTCGATGCGCCGCAGATCGATTTCGGCATTGGCGATGAATCCGTCCACATCGATCTTCTCTACGATTGGCTGCCAGTCGGATGGGTCGATGAGGAAATCCTGGACTTTTATGGGGCTGCCGTCGGAACTGGCTTCGTCGAAGCAAAGCATGTCATGACCGGAAGGATTGATGTCGACGATGCGGCCGTTTTTTTCTGCGACCAGAATCATGTCCCGGGAGACCTCGAAAATTCGGCGATACTTGTGTTCGGACAAGGCTAGTTCTGCTGTTCTTTCATTGACGAGGTTTTCGAGATTTTGGTTCAGATACAGCAGTTTGTCACGTGCGGCCTGCAGGTCCTGTCGGTCGCTGTTGATCTGCTGATAGATGCTCCAGGTGCGTTCGAAAAACAGGGTGAAGGAAGCCACGACGACGAAGGTGAAGGTGTTTACCGCGCTGCTGTAAGGCCGGATGGCGGACCAGACGCTATCTTTTCCACCGATGATCAGTATTTGCTTCAGTATATGGCCTGCCGATCGTGAAACGGCGAACACCGTCAGGGCCGTACACACCCAAAAAAGATAGGTCCAGACGATGTTGCTGCTGTCACGCTGTTTCAACTGCCCGGCGACATACAGGCACAGAATCGAGAGAATGATCATGCACAATGAACCGATGACGTCCACGGTCCAGATCGGCAGGGAGGAAACGAGCATCAGGCGGCCCCTCCTTCCAGACCGGGGCTTTCCCGGAGGAGTCGCTTCAGGCCGAGGTAGAGAAATAGAAGTGCCGGTACACAAAGCAGATGGTCGAGTTTGGCGACATAGTAGACATAAGCCAACCAGTGAAAACCGGGCAATGCCTCGATGTTGATTTGCCAGGCGCTCAGGCGCGTGATGTTCAGCGCGGCCGATTGTTCTTCGATGAAGTGCACCAGGAAAGCGTTGGCGTTCCAGATGATAAAGAAAAAGGACGCATACTGGATATAGCGCCATCCCGCTGAGCGTATCAGGCCTCTGTGGCGCAGCCAGAATATCAGAAGGCCCATGGAAAACATGAAGAACACATGGGCCGCTTGATGGGCATAGAGGCCCGCCGGATGACCGTGTCCCTGGGTCGCCAGAGCCGGTTCGGAGAAAACTGTCGTGAGCAGGCCGGCGACAAGGCCGGCACGGATGAGGCGAGGAAGAACACAAATGTCGAAGACCTTTCGGATCGAACACAGGGCGGACGGCTTGCCGCTCATGGAGTGGTTGCGCTTGCGGTTGAAATGAGTAAGAAGCCGGGGCGGTGCGCAAACGTGCCCAAAGGTCCGCAGAAAGAAAGAGAAAGATGCCATATGAACTTTTAACCCTGAAATTGGTACCGGTCGGTTTAAGAAGGATATCGTTCTCCGGGACCTAAAAGCATTGGGTAGCATAGACGGGACGACGGGGCAAGGTGCTTTGAAGATCATCCTCAACCGGATTCGCGCTTGCGGTCCTGTGCGGTGAGTTGTCGGTGAACCCCTCGGAAGTAGGGCAGCCAGGGGCGCATATACTTGAAAATAATGCGGCAGAGGACATAGATGGGGATGAAGGTGAAGATGTAGCCGACCGAGCTGCCGAAAACCAGGGATAGGGGAAAGGCCAGCTCGAACTCAACCTCGGAAAAGCGGGTCTGCATCCATCCCAAGGCAAAGGGTATCGGCCAGAGGATGCCGGCCGAATAGGCCACCATGGTAAAGAAATGTTTGCCCCAGACATCGGTGGCCTCCTTGTTCAGGGACTTATAGCTCTCCTTGTCGCCGACCCGGTAGGCCTCCATGGAAAGCCTTTCTTTTTCCTGCATTTCCCGGGACATTGAATCCAGATACCGTTTGTTGAAACGGATCGCCAGCGAAACGCTCAATTCCCCGATGATCACACAAATTAACGCCAGAACCATTGTTCCGATAAAATAGTCGGCAAGGCTATAACCGGTGATTCGGTAGAAGACGATCAGAAAACCGTCCATTTTCAGGACGATTGAATCGAAAAGATCTTGCATGTGATGTATGGGGGGCTACAGGGCCCGGCTCCGTTGGCGGATGAATTCATCCCTCTTGGGACTGGCTGTTGATCTCACTCACCGCCCTTTAAATATATCGTGCCGGACGCGGAAGTCAACCCGTTTGCATTCGGGGCCGGGTCCGCTGGCCGGCCTCGAATGCATTCAGGCATCAAGGGGCGTGCATTAGAGCATGGCGATTCCGAAGAAGCCGCGCAGGGTGTATCTCAGACCGATGTAAAGGGCCAGAACGATGAATATTCCCTTTAGCACTTTGGCCGGGATGTATTTTCCGGTCCGCGGACCGATCATCGATCCGATAAAGATGCCGATCAACTCCACTCCGATAAGGGACCAGTGGACCATGACGCCTTTAAGGACCATGAAGTTGAATATGGCGAAGATCATACCGATCAGCACGGACAGGGCAGAGGTGCCCGCCACGACAAACATGGGGAGGCCCACCACGCTGGTCAGGAAGGGAACGTACAGGAATCCGCCGCCGATGCCGAGAAACGAGGCCAGGGCCGAAATAAAGAAGCCGCCGACGAAGGCCCAGACGGGGCTGAAGGTGAACGTCTGGCCGAAAAAGGAAATTTCGGTTTTGGTCAGGCTCCACTTCAAGGTCTTTACGCCCTGGTCTTCGATCTTGCCCTTGGATTTCATCGTGTCTTCGAAGGCTTTGGCTGCTGCCGCGGCGTTCTTTTTCGAGGCCTGGCCTTTAGGCGACATTTCGTAGATCATGAAGCCGCCGATAACGAAAACGCACAGGCCGAACCAGCCCTGGTACTGCGAAAATTTGATCTTGCCTGCGGTGGTGAAAACCACCAGCAGGGTGGCGAAGAGGGCGCCCGCTCCCAGGAAAAAGCCCAGGGCCGGCACCAGCCGTCTCTGCTTGTGGTAATTGAAGCTGGAGACCAGCGCCGAGAGGCCCACCAGCCACTGGTTGGACACCCGGATGCTGTCGGTGATGAACTTGTTCAGCCCGGGTGCGGAATCTTTGAAGGTCTTGGCATAGGAGCCGAGACCATAGATGGTCATGTGGCCGACGCCCGCCATGATGCCCCCGAAGGCGCCCACGGTGGAAAAGATCCATCCGACCCAGATGGCCCACAGAAGGCCGATAACCGGGTTCAGTTTGGGCCCGCCCGGGATTCCGAGGTATCCTTTTTCCCCACTCGGGTCGACCTGACCCTTTTCCGTTCCCTGCGGTGCCGTGGCGATGGCTTCCTCCAAGGTCAGGGCTCCAGCCGGAACCGCAAGCATCAAAGGACCGGCGATGACCGCTGTCATGACCAGAAACAAAACTCCGGCGATAAAATGATTGCGCATAAATCTACCTCCTCATCCTCCATTAGTGTGTTATTGCGTTCCCTTAAGAAGGGTTTCCTGGTGACTGATTATGGCGTCCGACCGTTGCCGCTGCCGGCAGGGTGGCTGGCTCCGGTAATTTATCGGACAAATCCAATGCGGGTGATCTGCCATAGAGGAAAACAAGAAAGCAAGCGATGTGCCATTGTACATAACTTTTGATCACGGTGATCAAAAAAAACCGCCTCGCATATAAAAACAATTAATTAAATACGTTAAATTCATATCGCGGTGTTTCTTCGATGAGCCGGCATCCCGGTGCCGGCCGGTTTGCTTACCCGCAGATCATGGCACTGGACAGGCTGTTTTTCGATTGGATCAATTAATTCCCTGCAATAACGAGTAATTAAGGCAGATGCAAAAAAAATAATGCGCTGCCATAAAAAAATTGCGGTGCTTGGCGCGGCATCGGGCATCTTTTCACCCGCCGCCGCGGAAGGGAATGAATATATTTCTATTTTCATTGGCTATTTCGCCGCTAATAAAATGATCCTGTAAGAGAAAAACGGCCTTTCTTAATGGTATGGATATTGCTTTTGGGTTAGGATGTTTCATCATACGGTGATGACGCACCATACGTCGGTCGAATATATCTTTGGTTTTAGACACCCAATGGCTTGGAGGAAAAAAGTTATGGAACAATCCGTATTCAGCTTGTGTTTCATGTGCTCGATTCGATGCCCGATCAAGGTCCTGGCCAAGGACGGTCAGGTCAAATGGATCGAGGGCAATCCCCATGTTCCCGGGATGGAAGGGAGCTTATGCCCCCGGGGTGCGGCTGGGATCAACATGCTCTACGATCACGAACGGCTCCAATCACCGATGATTCGCGACGGCGAACGGGGATCAGGCAAATGGCGGAAGGTCAGCTGGAATGAAGCCCTGGACTATATTGCCGATAAATTGAAGGCGATCGTCGACAACCACGGCGGTCACAGCGTCGTCCTGGGAGAGCGGACGCAGCTGGCGACCCACGTGAGCAAAGCCTTCCTGAAAGCGATTAAGAGCCCCAACCATTTTACCCACGACGCCCTATGCAAGGGCTCGGTGAATACCGCCTGCCGCTCCCTTTTCGGCCTGACCGACGGACAGGTCGGGATCGACTACAAGAACACCAGGCACATCGTTCTCTATGGACGCAACATTTTCGAAGCCGTTTCGGTCAAGGAGGTCAACAACCTGATGAGCGCCCTGGAAAGCGGGGCCAAGTTGACCTACATCGACCCCCGGGTTACGGTGACGGCGACCAAAGCGCACCGCTATTGGATGATCCGCCCTGGGACCGACCTGGCTCTGAATTACGCCCTGATTCACGTGATTCTGAAAGAGCGCCTGTATGACGCTGCCTACGTCGACCGATGGGTCCACGGTCTCGCCGAACTGCAGGATTTTGTCAGACCGTACACGCCCCAATGGGCCGAGGAGGAAACCGGCGTTGCGGCGGGTGAAATCGTCAATCTGGCCAGGGAAATCAGCAAGGACAAGCCCTTGGTGGTGTTTCACTACGGCTACCGCGGGGCCAGCTATGCCAACGAAATCTACCAGCGCCGCTCCATTCTGATACTCAATGCGTTAATGGGCAGCATCGAAAACAAGGGCGGTCTGTTTTTCAAGAAGGGCCCGGGTGAAGCCGGCGGCAAGGCGGCCCGTAAGTTGACCGAGCAGAAGTTTCCCAAAGTCGACCTTCCCCGTTTCGACAAGGTCGGAACGCCCGATTTTCCCCTGCCCGATCCCAATCACGGGGTGCCGCAAATTCTGCCCCATGCCATATTGAACGAGGATCCGTATCCGATAAAAGCCCTCATTGCTTTCCGTTTCGAACCCCTGGGATCGATTCCGGACACCAACTTGACCCGCCAGGCATTGGACAAACTCGACCTGATCGTCACCATCGACGTCAACCACAGCGACATTGCTGGCTATTCCGATGTCGTTCTACCCGAGTCTTCCTACCTGGAGCGTACCGACTGCATTCAACAGGCCAACGGGCTGAAACCCCAGATGTTCCTCCGGCGCCAGGCTGTCGCACCGCGTTACGATACCCGCGAAGGGGCCATCATCCTGAAGCAGATCGCTGAGCGCATCGGTACCGGAAAATTCTTTCCTTACACATCCATGGACGAGCTGGTCGCCTGGCAGCTCGAAGGCACAGGTTTCAGCATGGACGACTTCGATGCCAAGGGTTTCGTCGCCTACGGTAAGAACCAGATCTTCTGGGATCGCAAAGACGGTCTCAAGCTTAAAACGCCCTCCGGGAAAATTGAATTCAAATCCTCACTGCTGGAAGAGGCGGGATTCAAATCGTTTCCCGATTACGAGCCGGTCAAAAGACCGTCCGGCAGCGAATTTCGCCTCATTACAGGGCGGATTGCCCTGCATACCCATGTGTCCACCCAGAACAACCCCTACCTGAACGAAATCGTTCCGGAGAACCGACTGTGGATCAACTCCGAAAAGGCCGCCGAACTGGGCGTCAAATCCGGAGATGTCGTCGAGGTGGCCTCCGGCCGCGGCAAGGGAACCATCAAGGCTTTCGTGACCGACCTGATCCATCCTGAAACCGTTTTTCTGCTGCATGGGTTCGGCCACCAGGCCAAGGCGGCCACCCGCAGTTTCAACAAAGGGGTTTCGGACAGTCTGCTTCAGGAAAACGTCACGGATAGAGTTGGTGGCAGCCCGGGTCTGCATGAAACTTTTGTCACGGTCAAACCGGCATAACGCGAGAGCGAAAGATACTTCTGGAGGAAATAAATGAGCAATTTCTATCTGTTTCAAGATACAAAGAAATGCATTGGCTGCCACACCTGCACCATCCAGTGCAAGAGCAACCAGAACTTACCGGTCGGGCCCCGCATATCGCAGATCATAACGGTGGGACCGAAAATAATCGGTGGCCTTCCCAAGGCTTCATATGTATTCATGCCCTGTTTTCATTGCGAAGACCCCTGGTGTGTCGCAGCCTGTCCGACGGGCGCCATGCAGAAAAGGGCCAAGGACGGCATCGTGTTCGTTGAATCGGAGCGCTGTGTCGGCTGTAAGGCCTGCATTACCGCCTGCCCTTGGGGGGCGCCCCAGTGGAACCCGGAAACCGGGAAGGCCGTGAAATGCGACTACTGCATGGAACGCGTCGATCAGGGGCTCAAACCGGCCTGCGTCACGGTTTGCACGACCCATTGCCTGAGTTTCGGCAAGGTGGAGGACATGACCCAGATTCGCCGGGAGCGCCACGCACGGGCCGTAGCGGCCCTGGACCAGGCGTGACACTTGCCGTTACTCCATGGGTGACATCCCAGGGATGGAGCCGATTGATGAGGAAGAGATGACTGCAGACGTCTGCCCGGTTAATAACAGCATTGTCGAATTGAAGCGTGTGATCGCCTCCGGAGGACTGTCACATCCTAAAAGCCGCCGGATAGCGGAAGAGATCCTGCGGCTTCTGGAGGATATCGCCCTGGGGAGAGCCGGCAAGGAGCATATTCCGGCCGTTGAATCCCTTATCGGCGATCTGGTCAGCGACGAGTTTGGGAAGGCATCGACAGAGGCCGCCCGGATTCTGAGCGACATCCTCGATGCCCAAAGGGAAGTGTTTGTCAGCCATATCGAGACCCACAACTGTGCCGGCGGCGACTGCTTGAAACTGACGCCGGCGCCGTGCCAGATAACCTGCCCGGCCGGTTTGGACATTCCGACTTACCTGACTCTGATCGGACTGGGGCGTGACGGGGAAGCCATCGATGTTATTCGAGAAGACTGCCCTTTCCCATGGGTTTGTGGATTGGTTTGCACACGGCCGTGTGAGTATATGTGCGTCCGGGGGCGGATCGATACACCGATTTCCATCAAATTCCTCAAGGGATTTGCCGCCGAACGGGCCATGTCCGAAGGAACCTACCGCAATCCGGAAAAGGCCCCGGATCAAGGCCGCAAGGTCTGTGTGATCGGCGCCGGTCCCGGCGGGATGAGTGCGGCCTACTACCTGGTTTTGAAGGGTTACGGCGTGCGGGTGATCGAGCAGCAGCCGATGGCCGGTGGCATGCTCTTGCTCGGTATTCCCCGCTACCGTTTGCCGAGAGAAATCATCGACCGGGAGGTGGCCAAACTTACCGACTTGGGGGTCGAGTTTCAGTTCAACAAACGGTTTGGAAAGGATGTCACTTTTCAAGAATTGAAACAGGAGGGATTCGGCGCCTTCTTCTTCGCCATCGGCGCCCAGCAGGCGTTCAAGCTCGCAATACCGGGTGAGGAGGATTGCCCGCAGGTGATCGAAGCGGTCGATTTCCTGCGAAGGGTCGCTCTGGGGGATCGAACGATACCCGGAAAACGGGTGGTTGTCATCGGCGGCGGAAACGTGGCCATCGATGCGGCCAGAACGTCTCTGCGTCTCGGCTGCCCTGCGGTTACCATCGCCTACCGCCGGACGCGCAAGGAGATGCCGGCTGACGTGGAGGAAGTGGAACAGGCCGAGGAAGAGGGAATCCATCTCGAATTTCTGACCGTACCCACAGGCATTGCCTCCACTGGCGCCGCCATAGACGGGCTTCAATGTCTTCGTGCAGAGATGGTGAAAGTGAAGGGGCGGGACCGCAAGGTTCCCAAACCCATCGACGGCAGCGAATTCCTGATGGAAGCGGACGTCATCATTTCCGCCATTGGTCAGCGCGTCGATAATTCGTGCATGGAGGATATGGCGAAGATAGGCTGGACGAGGCGCCATACCATTCACGTCAATATGGCCACCATGGAAACCGACATGCCCGGTATTTTCGCAGGCGGAGATGCGGTCACCGGTCCGGCCACTGTCATCGAGGCCATTGGCGGCGGGAAGCGAGCGGCGGAATCCATCGATCGGTATTTCAGGGGCATTCCGCAGCCGAGCATGCCGCCGGTGCCCGTCAGGAGGGGGAGGGTCGAATATTTGGAAGTGCCGGCCAGCACGAAGATGACCCTCAAGCGTCCGGATATGCCATTGCTCAACATCGATCGCCGGCGGACGACTTTCCAGCAGGTGGAATTGGGATACTCTGAAAACGAGGTCCGTGAAGAGGCGCGCCGTTGCCTGCGCTGCGACATCTGTCTGCGGTGCGGCAAGTGCGTAGAGATCTGCAGGGACAAAATGGGTGTGGATGCATTGCAGATGGGATATTTCGACTTCGACCATCCGGTAAAAACAGACTTCCGGGTGACCGCAGAGCGCTGCATCGCCTGCGGTGCCTGCGCTGCCAACTGCCCCACCGGCGCCATGCGGATGACAGATATGGGCGGCGAGAGAATCCTGTCGCTTTGCGGCACCATCCTGAACCGTCAGAAACTGCTGGATTGCGAAGGCTGCGGTGCCGTACTCGGGCCGGCCCGTTACCTGGATTTTGTTCAGAACCGGACCAAATCCGTGGCCCGGATAAAAGGAAACCAGCGGTTGTGCGAAGCATGCGCCCGTAGGGTTACCGCCCGCCGCAGCGTCGATGATGCACCGGCACAACTGCACAGAAAGTAGGAGACGACCATGGAATTCCGTCGCGGCCAGAAAGTAGAAGTCTATCGCCGATCATCCGACGAAAGCTGGGAAAGCTACATGGATGAATACATCGGACTCCACGGCATGATCACCGACCCGGATACGGCCATCAACGATCCCGACGCCCTCGTCGAAGTCAGTCTGGTCGGAAAAGGAACCCACCGATTTCCGCAGGATTGCCTCAGGTTGTTGGACGATTAAGAAACATTGAGCCAGCCCGAAGAGAGTCCCCCATGGCGATGCGCGAGTTCATCAATAAAAAAGCACAGCCGGCTGTCGCTGCCCCGGTCGATTTATCTGTCGAGGATGCCCTCGCACTGATGGACAAGGAGAACGCGGAAGCCTTGATCGTGGTCCAAGAGGGGCGACCGGTCGGGATTTTTTCAACCAGGGATGGCTTCAGGCTTTGCCTCGGCAAACAACCCGCCGCGTTACGCGGGATGAAGCTGGGGACAGTGGTGACCCGCAGGTTGATCACCACCGGTCCCGACGATCGGTTCGACACCCTCGTGGATATGATGCTCCGGGACGATGTTTGTCATCTTCCGGTAATAGAGGACGGTCGGTTGTTGGGCCTGCTCTCAGCCAAGGATCTTATGGTGGAACGGATAAGGACCCTCGAGGATGAGCTTCGGCATCTGCAGGCCTACATCAACGACCTGCATGATGCGGGCATGGACTGATTACCTCCCGGCGGTTTCACGGAACCTGTTCTTGGTAAGGTCAAAAAGGAAATTCCCTACATGGAGCAGATAAATGGTTGCGATTGATATCGACGGAATAAAGACGGAAGCCCAGGAGGGGCAGACCGTCCTCGAAGTGCTCAGACAGATCGGCGTGGACCTTCCGACGCTATGTTACCACCCGGCACTCAAACCTTCGGGGTCCTGCAAACTGTGCGCCGTAGAGGTGCCGGGCCGGGCGACCGGCAAGCCGATGACCATGCTCTCCTGCATTCTCAAGGTGAGCGAGGGATTGCAGGTGAAGACGGCCGGCGAGGCCGTCGATCGGGCTCGGGCGCAGGCTATCCGTAATCTGCTGCGGATGGCACCGCAATCTCAAAAGATTATTACATTGGCGGAGAAATACGGTATTCCTACCGGCACGCCACCCGACGGATGTATCAGATGCCGGTTGTGCATCAGGGTATGCAAGGAAATTGTCGGCCCCGGAGCTTTGAAAATGGAAAAGCGAAACGGGCAGAATTTCGTCGTTCCGGTCGATGGACGATGCATCGGCTGTGGCACTTGCGCCAATTTATGTCCGACCGCCGCCATTCTCGTCGAAGACAAGGACAATGTTCGAACCGTTACCATCAGAAATGAGATCATTGGAAGACATCCTCTGGAGCGATGCGAAGGGTGCGGCCGATTGTACGCCACCCCGCGCTTTCTGGAACATATCCACAGGCGGACAATGTCGCATACGGATGTGAAGGCCCACCATGCCTATTGTCCGACATGTACCAAGCTTTTTTCAGACCGTATCATGTCGGTCAGCGAGCGGAGCCGAAAGTAAACCGATCCGGATTACGAATGCCAGTTTCCGGCTCCGGAAGACCTTGAGGGTTGAGGGTAAGGATTTGAACAAGGTACAGACGCCCTTGCCGTAAACGTATTGTCTGTTAGGAAATTGCAGGCTGCGGGTTGTTGCGCCACAGTGAAACCGCCTTCAAGGTGGGTGTGGGGATGTTACCCGGCCGCTGGCGTCACCAGAAAGATCGGGGGAGAGGAGGGGAGACACGTATGGCGAAAATTCTCGTGCTTGACGATGTTTCAGACGCCGTGCACCTGATTCGCCGGATTTTGGAGGCGGACGGGCATACCGTCTATCCCTTCACAGAAGAAGATGAAGCCCTGTCGTTTGTTGCAGAGAACCCGGTCGACCTTGCCATCTTGGATCTCAAGCTGAAGAGGATGAGTGGCGTCCAGGTTCTGGCCGAATTGAAAAGGTTGACGCCGGCCACCCGCGCCATCATCCTTACCGGTTATCCCACCATCGAAACCGCCCAAGCGTCCTACCAGATGGGAGCGGCCGAATACTGCGTCAAACCCATCGACAACGAAGATCTTGAAAAAAAAGTCAACCGGCTACTCGACACGAGCCGGACGGTGAATTCAGGCGGTTGAACCCGGCCGCGCACGTTTTGTATTGACCCATACCTACTCTTGTCACTCGGTATAACGGCTGGTTGGATTCGCGAAGGACTGCCCGCAGACTCTCGGGAAGATCTCATCTGACTGGATCATCCAAGATGCTATAAACACGGGGTGCAATATCCCCGTCACCGCTCCATTACCTGCCGATCTCTGACTGGGCCGCACGATGCGGGGCATTGCGCGAGGCTCATGATCACTTTCTATTTCAACGAATTCATTCCTCCCACCGATCCCAGTCGACCTGGGGTGCAATACCCTGTGCTGCCGCCGAGCGCTGATTCGATCGTACAGCGATCCCCTTCCGATACGCTTGTTTTTCACTTCGAATGATTTTCTGGAGGCGTTGAAAGTTTTCTTCGCTACCGTAGTATATGCAATTGCAGCTCTTTGCATCCGCGTAAACATACCACTCCCGGCCCTCATATGAACGGCGGAATAGGGTCTTTTGCGGCATGGCTTTCAGATCAGCAACCTGTTCGGGCGTCTCAGCCGTCTTGAATTTAAAACCGGAGCCGGCGAGGAGTCTTTGAGGCGCCAGTGACGCTTCACTTTGCGGACTGCCGGCACAGCCGGCAGCCAGCAGTACGAAGACAATGACAAGGGACCCGGCAGTGACCGGCCGGCTGGCGAGCGTTCTCTTTGCCTTACTTCCTTTCGTCTGCACTCTTTCCATCCTATTTGTATTCAAAGTGACTACATTTGCAGTATAGAGCCCGAAAATGGCGTTTTCCTGAGAAGCTAATTTCAGAAGGTTGGGTAACATTTTACCGTGCCTGCATGGCCACTATCAAATAACATATAGTAATTAAAACGAAAATTTTATCATGAGGGTGGCACAACAGTTGCTTTCGGTTTTGTCGGGGACGGTGTCGCGTATTATGGACATTCGAATAAAACGTTTTAACTGCAGCGATTTACTTCCTGCCGTTTTCATAAACCAGAGCTGAATTTCTCATGGTGACGTCTTCAAACGTTAAACTGCTTCCTTATCTGCCTTACGACCATCAGGCCGTATCCCGGTCCTCCGCCAGTCAACCCGACTTTGCACGATCAATCGGAACAGTCCGCCTCTCTATAGTCGATCGCCGATCCGACGGCGGACAAATGATCCCCGATGTTTTCCGCCGGGGTCCTCGCGCGTACACCCGGGTTGACCGCACCACCAGTTCCTTCGACACTTTTATAGGATCACTGATCGACATATACGCCTGATCCGCAAGAGTTTCGGCTGATAAAAATTGCAGCCAACCGCCGCAAACGCCGATCAGACTTTTGGGGAATGTCATTTCTGCGGCGGCGGGTAGTTGTTCAGTATGGCGGTGACAGCCTCTCGTATAAGCGTGTCTTGTTCAGTCGGTTCCAAAGCCGGGTGGATTCTCACCCGGGTTGATCCCCGCCAGACGAGCAACTTGGTTTCCGGTTTCAGGAAAGTGAAAAGTAGCCTTCCCTCTCTGTACAGACCGTAGTCTTTCGGGCCGCCGGTGGTGTCCAGTTTGCTCTGAAAGCCGATGTAAGTTTCGATCACAAAATCAGGGTTTTCGTAGACCTCAACCAGCCCCTTCGACCGCAGAGCGGCATCGGCATAATATTTGATCCTTTCGATACTCAATGGGTCAATGGTCGAGGTTATCGGAAGGGGCAGCCAGGCATAACGTTTTTGATCGGTGAAATCGGCATAGATGTCGAAGTCGAAGGTTGTATTGTAAACCAATGGTTTGGGTGTACAGTTGTACAGGAGCCCGGTTGCCAGTAGAAGAATCAGGGCCAGCCGCAGATGTTTCATGAAAGATCTCCTTTTCTCAACATTGACATTGAAAACGTTTTCGGCCTGCCGGCGAGGTGAATATTTGTCGCTGATTCAAGACAAATCATTGTTGATTTTGCTCCAGAATAGGCTGACAGCGACAAAATATCAACGGTTATAAAGCGTCATTCGCTATGAACGTGGTTTCCCTTTAATGAATTCGAGAATAGCGTGCCCGATTTTCCGGTCCGGATGCCTGGCCACCATGGAATCGGCAATGCGTCCGGCATCATCCCAGCGATTTCGTTTCAGATAAAAGTCGGCCAGAGCATAAAGATAATCCAGATTGTCCGGGTCGATCTCGACAGCCTTTTCCAGAGCGACCTCGGCCTCTCGGTCTCTTTGCAGGTGCTGGAGAAGTAAGCCAAGGTTGTACTGGATGCGGGCCCGCTGCGGCAGGCCTTCGGCCGCTTGCGCCAGGTACCCGGCAGCTTCCTCGTATTGCTTTTTTTCAGCCAGCAGCAGTCCGAGGGAGTATTTGATTTCATACAAATCGGGGAAATCCCCAACCACCTCTCGCAAGAGCGACTCGGCCTGCTCGATTTCCTGATTACGACTATAGAGCATGGCCAAGTTGACCTTAGCTGGGTAAAACAAGCGGTCGATTTCAATCGCTTTGCGGTAGTTGGCGATGGCCGCCACCGAATTTCCCAAGTTGGCATAAAGGTTGCCGAGATTGTGCCGGGAAGCCGCAAAATCGCCTGTGCGCTCCATCGCCAATATGTACTCATCCAATGCGGATTGAAATTTGGTTTTCAATTCCGAAGTCATATTCCCGATGGGAACCGACGTCAGTTTCTGCGCGGCTTCGATCCGTACGGCCTTCACTGGGTCATAAAGCAGCGGGCCGAAACGCACCATATCTGTCTGTGGATCAGAGGCGGACAGATGGCGCACGGCCGTCTGGCGGATGAGGGCCTCTTCATCAGTCAGGGACCGTTCGAGGCTCTGCCGGCTGTCGGCGCCTCCATATGACGCGAGGAGCATCAGGGCTGTGGCTCTGACAATCGCGGGGTAGAGCCGGTCATCGGCCAGACGAATCAGGTCCGAAAGGGCTTCCGGTTGTCCCCGGCGTCCGGCATTCAAAACGGTTCCGTAATGGGGGCGCTTCCGTTGACCGTACCATTTTGCCACGGTTTCCATCGACCACTGGTTGCTTTTATCGCCGTGGCAACGGTTGCAGGCATTGGGTGTGCCGGTACTTGCGCTGAGATCCGGGCGGGGGATCCGGAAACTGTGATCCGGGCGGTAATCGATGCCCATGTAGTTCCGTCCCGGCATGTGACACTGTTCGCACAAGGCACCCGAGCCGACATCGAACAGGATCTCGCCGGTATCGGACCTGATCGGTTCACCCTTTTCGCCTTCACGCTTATGGAAGTGGTGGTCCTTGGTATCGTAAACGTCGGCTTTGTGGCACTGCAGGCAGAGCGCATTGCCTTCCATGACGCGCCTTGTGCTATGCACGTCGTGGCAGTCGCTGCAGCGTACGCCGCGGGCGTACATCTTGCTTTGCATAAACGATCCGTAAACGTAGACTTCGTCGAGAATCTGGCCGTCGGCAAAATACATGCCTTCGTTTAACAGTTGCGGAATTCCGTAATCCAGAAAATCGGCGTGGGCATGAATGTTGTCGTCCAGGGACATACGGCGGGAGTGGCACGGGGCACACAACTCGATCTGCCGGCGGGCATCGAGACCGCTGGTCTTTACAACTAGCGCATCGTTTTCCACCGTGGGACGGGCCATATCCGGCAGTTGGGCCCATTGGACGTGAGCCGAGCCCGGACCGTGGCAGGCCTCGCACCCGACGCTGATTTCAGACCAGGTGGTCTGATAGGTGTCGGTTTCAGGGTCATAATTTTTTTTGAGGTCGGTTGAGTGGCATTCGGCGCACATGCCGTTCCAATTCTGGCCGTTGTTGGTCCAATAGAGCCAGTCATCGGGGGTCAACGGGCGGTCGGGATAAAGATGATACCATTTTTTATTTCTCACGTCCCAGGCAATCGGAAGACATTGCAGGCGGCCGCCGGGAAATGGCACCAGGTATTGCTGCAACGGGTACCAGCCGAAGGTATAGGTAATTTCGAGGTCTTCCATTTTGCCGCCCGGTCCCTGGGTATTGACGAAAAATTTGCCGTCCTTGCGATAAAAACGGGAGGTTACACCAAAGAGTTCAAATTTAACGTCGTTGAAATCGCCCAGAACAGTCTTGTCGGTGGCGACAGCCATGGCCACGTGGTGGTGGGACGTCAGCCACTTGTCGTACTCCGGTCTGTGGCAATCTTTACATTTGTCACTGCCAACGAATTCAGCATCTTTCGCCGTTTTATCACTTTCAACCGGTCCGCCGACGTGTAAGGTCTTGAGGGTGTAGAGCGGTATCGAAAGCACGATTATGGCGGTAGCGACGATGCCGGCTATTTTCCAGTTTGTCATTCAATAATGCTCGATTGTTTTCTGCTGACTGTGCGTTGTCATTGAGCGTTTATTTTGCGTAAACGACCTGATTGTCACGGAAAGCGGTCCGTTTGATTCGATCGGCCGTATTTACCATAATGATGTTGTTTTCAATCCTGACCCTGAAAAGATCCAGGGGGCGCGACGCCGGTGGCTTGATGGCATTACCCCGGATGTCAAACGCGGACGAATGACAGGGGCACAAGAACTGGTTTTCTGCCGCGATCCAGGGCACGGTGCATCCCAAATGAGAGCACTGCCGGGAAAGGGCAAGGAAGCCGCCATCCTGAAGGCAGGCGAGGTAGAACTGTCCTCTGGGAAAGGCCGTCACGGTATTCGGCTTGAAGTTGTCCAAAGAGCCGGCGTCGATCTCTTTTCCTTTGTCCGCGGCTCCGGCCCGTGGTCGCGCGGGCCGGAAAAAAGAAAAAACCAGCCAGCCGACTTCAGCCAGGGCCGCGAGACCCAGCCCCAGCCAGATCATTGTTAAGACACTTCGCCGCGAAGAAGGTGTTCCGGCCATGTCTTGCTGATTCTTCTTGCGCATATTGATTGGCATCCGTAGGTGTATCGGTTTAGATGTTAAATCCTGATCATTCGGATTTGTTTCGGGCCCGGTGCTTATAATTTTGAATTTTTGTGTCAAGATGCAATCGTCTTCTGCCCGAGGCCTTCACGTAAACAGCGTGGGGGCAGGCGCCCTGCTAGGGCCAGGAGAGAAGCATCCCTTGGCCTCTGAACCACAAGCTGGTGACTGTCAGCACCATAAAGGCACCGAGCATTAGAACCATCACGGTTTGAATCGCCTCGTTGTTCGAGACCGCCAACCGTCGCTTCATGCTGAAATATATGATCCATATGAACAATAGCAGAAAAGTGACCGGTATCAAGCCGCCGGTAATTTGAGGCGCCAGTCCAATCTGTATGCGTCCGGTACCGATGAGCCTTTCATCGATGATGATCAATAGAGGCGTAGCGACGAGAGCAGCGGAAAAGGCCCAAACGGCCAACCGGCGACCGGTGTGAGAGGCGAACCAGATGCCCCGGGTGTCGGTTTGGTAACGGACATAAGGCAGAAGAAATAGGCCGATAACCATCAGCAAGGGGATAATACATACCGAGAATGTGGGATGAAGATGCAGCAGCATCTCTTGCAATCCAGCAAAATACCAGGGTGCTTTGGTCGGATTGGGGCTCAAGCCGGGGTTGGCCGGATCCTCCAGCGGTGCATCGAAGAAAACCGACATGAGCAGCACCATGGCAATGAGCACCAGTGCCACCACTGCTTCACGCACGAGAAGGTGAGGGACTGTCGGCACGCGTGCGGGGGAGGTATCGATGTCTTCACCGGGTTTCCGGGGAAGGACCAGGCCACCGACCTTCCTGATGCGCCAGAAGTGAAAAGCGATGAGAAAGGCAAACGCCACCGGTACCACGGCGGTGTGCAGAGCATAAAAGATGCGCAGTGATGCCGGCCCAATTTCAGCCCCGCCCCTGAGCATCTCCTGCAAGTGAACGCCAATGACAGGGATGTACTCCAGCATGCCGGTCGATACGGTTACCGCCCAAAACGCCAATTGGTCGTACGGCAATAAATATCCGGTGAGATTGGCGAACAGCACCAGGGCAAAGAGACCCAGGCCAACGATCCAGTTGAATTGCCGTGGTGGCAGAAACGCCCCGGTGAAATAGACCCGCAACATATGCAGAAATACGATCAGCACGAGCAGGTTTGCACCCCAGTGGTGCATGTTGCGGATCAACGGCCCGAAAAAGATGGCATTTTGTATGAATTGAATCGATGAATAAGCGGATACCGGGTTGGGTTCGTAGACAAATTTCAGCAGCAACCCGGTTCCGAACTGAAGAACGACCAGGACCGATGCCATACCACCCAAACCCCACGTCAATGAAAAGTCGAGGGTCTTTTCCGGGACCGTCAACGGCCGGAAATGCAGCATCAGGTTCTTGAGCAGAAAGCGTTTCCGCCCTATATCGGAACGCGGTATCAGCGGATCCGTGAAAACGGATCGCCAGATGCGATGAGGCAGGTGGGAATTTTCAGTTAAGGGGTCATTGTGTTCTGGCATACACAGGCTATCCGAAAAGCGGTTCGAGAAGATGGGCTTGATGCCGGGCCACGTTAGCACGTGGAAGGACCGGCGGTCAACCAAGGCGGAGGTGGAGTCCCCATTTGGATGCGACAACCTATTTTGCCAAGGCCCTCGGCG
This sequence comes from uncultured delta proteobacterium, assembly GCA_963792945.1. GTDB lineage: Bacteria > Desulfobacterota > Desulfobacteria > Desulfobacterales > SG8-13 > JARFQH01. Next base: position 476,510 of record CAWBYM010000004.1, read on the forward strand.
CTGCGCGAAGCGGTGACCCGGTCGGGGCCAAACAAGCCATCGAAAAACTCACGGTTTTGCGGGACAAGACGGAAAAAGCCTCTGCCTACTGGGGGAAAAAGTCGAGATTCAACGCCTGTCCGCCATAGCGTGGTTGATGTATCAGGAGGGCCGAAAGGATGTCGCGTTGAAGACGATGAAAACGGCGGCAGAGCTGGAGTCCTCGACGGAGAAGAACCCGATGACACCGGGAGAAATCTTGCCGGCCCGGGAGCTCCTCGCCGGCATGCTCCTCGAGATGGGACGATACCAAGAAGCCCGGATCGAATATAAAACCGCCTTGGAGCGCGATGCGAATCGCTTCAACAGCCTCTATGGTGCCGGTCGGCCCGCCGAACTGAGTGACAACCCACCTCACATCTCAGGCCGCTGCGTATGACGAAAGGCCCGTCAAGATGACGGCAAACGCCAACACGGACCGCACAGGTCGTTGCCGTACGCCAAACTGTATCTATCGCAGAGTCGGGGTTCGTCTTGAAGATATCCGCGGGGAGAAGCATTGGAACCAGAAAATGGTGATCGTGAAACCGCGCTCATAACCCAGAAAAAGCGAAACCGGGATCCTTTGATCACGGTTCCGCCATTGTGCTCCGCGGATTTGTGTGTCCAAAGCGCGAAGGGTAAAAACAACATCTTGTATCAATTGGGTTCCTTAAAAATCATGATTCCGGGTTGAGTCAAAATATTCACCCGCTCTTGGCCTGAATAAAACCGTAATATGGGTATTTCGAATTCCAAATCGATCCAGAGGAACCACTACAGCGTGTTCTTTTCTGAGTCCGGGTGGAAAGGTCACTGAAACAGGTATCTCGCCGGCGATAAGGCCCTCGCCTGCACAACGTATACACTCATACGGGCCCACTTCTCCGTAGCCGCGGCAGGACGGACAAGAGGCCCGAGCGGGAACCATAATCCGGGCATGGCCACCCTGCCACGCTTGTTCAGGTGTCAGAGTCACTTCAAGCGTGAGGCCCTGTACCCGACCTGATTTCGGTCTGGATAGGTTAGAAAAATTCCCCCACAACCAGTCGAAAATCTCATCGAAAGATGGCGTAAAGGATTGAAAGGATCGAACGGGTGATATGTCACCGATATCGACGGGGCATTCGTCGGGTATGAGCGGCTCAGGCTCGGGACGAATGTGGCGTGTGATGCGGGCCTTAGAGGAGGCCTTTTGGATGAGGCTCTCGTATTCATACCTCTTCCGCTGGTTGCCGAGCACCGAGTAGGCTTCTTGAACTTCCTGGAACTTCTGATTTCCGCCTTCGTAACGATCCGGGTGATACTCTTTGGCTAAGCGGCGATAAGCGCTCCGGATATCGTCTGCCGAAGCGCGGGGTGTAATTCCGAGAATTGCAAAGTAGCTTTTTGCCATGGCAGCACTCCTCAGGGCAAAACGGATGGTTATGTATCCAATGGTGTCCCATTTCTTTACAATCCAATCCGACGATATTTTCCGCTAATCCCTTTTATGCAGCATAAGAGCCGGATCACACCAAGTCGCCGTGGCGTTCATCCCGGCTCTTCTTTGCCTCAACTTACCTTAACGACGATCTTTCTCGGCGTGGCCTTTTCAACTTTGGGAAGCCTCAGCCGAAGTACGCCGTTGTTCAGCTTTGCATCGATCTTTTCCTGGTCGATGATTTCACTGAGTGTAAACTGTCGATAATATCGTCCGGTTTCATATTCCGTCAGAATTTCCACCTCGCTGCCTTTGTCGGCGGGGGCGATATCTGCCACCAGGGTCAGCGTATCGTCGCGAAGATCGATGGTCAGGTCATCGGCCTTTGCACCGGGCAGATCGGCCAGCAGTGTGATCGCTTTCTCGGTTTCGAATATATCGACAGCCGGTGTGAAAACCAATCCTGGAGTCGTTTGTTCAGCAGGACTGGTGACCTCTTGCTTGTCTCGGACCTTGATGTCCTTGGTCTGCATATCAGCCATTTTATTTTTCCTCCAAATCTGTTTTATGAATTGACCGAAATCTGTTTGGGTTTGGCGACCTCTGCTTTCGATATAACGACAGTCAGAACGCCATTTTCCAGTTTGGCCTCCACTTTGTCCGAATTAATCTCTCCCGGCAATCCCAAAGACCTCGAAAACCGACCGGCGTCTCGCTCTCGGCGGTGATATCTGGCGCCTTCCTCTTCGGCGGCTATCTTCCTTTCGCCTGATATGGACAGGTTGTTGGCAGTGACTTGGATATCGATCTCATCGGCGGCCACTCCAGGCAATTCGGCCCTTACATAGTAGTGGTCCGCGTCTTCTGTCAGGTTGATCAGGGGGAATACGCCCGCATGAGGACGTTGAAAAGGTCCTTTGGTATCGTCGTACAGGCGGTCCATCTGCTGCCGCAATCTCTCCAGTTCCTCGAATGGACTTCTCACCCTCCAGGTTGGGTAGTCAAAGAATCTTCGGTAAATCATTTTTGCACCTCCTCTTGTTGTTTGACGCGTTGCCTTTCTGCTCTGGGTCTATGACTAAAACCGATTTTTGTACAAATGATAAAAACCTTTTATTATTTGTCAAGAAAAAAAAACAATAAATTATTGCATTACTTTAAATGTATTATATATTATGGTAATTCAATCGGTACGGATCATAATCAAGGAGTCTGTTAATGGATAATACCGAGTCAAAACAAGCAGATAAAAATTTGCTGCCCAATTTTCCCTCAACGAAGGATCTCAGAGGGCGTCAGTCGGTGAGAGCGACATTTCGGCTTTCTGAGGCCTGCATCGAAGCGATAAGCATTCTTTCGACCCAATTGGGAATCAAGCAAAAATCTGTATTTGACTACCTGATGGAAGATTCTCAGGCTTTGAACGACATAGCCCGTGAAATCCGGAGCGCCGAGACGGACCTCAAGGGGCGGGTGCAAAAAACCTTTGTGATCAGCCGTCGATCTCTAGCCTACTTGGACATGATTGCCAATCAACATAAGACCCCCAGGGATGCTTTAGTGGAAAATTCGGTGAGAAGGCTTTTTCCGATTGTCAGAATTGAACGCCTGAAACACGAAAAACGGAAGCAGTTGCTGGTTGAAATAAGGGACCACTTCATGAAATTTGAAAGCATATTATCGAAAGCCAAAGAAATGGTGGGTCAAAATGACCCTGTTGTCGACAAATTAAAGATTGCAGTCGCCGCTTATGGGGACGCCATAGATGACATCAGCAGCTTTATTGAGAAGGGCAAGTTGATAGAAAAATTTCAGACTGGGTAACCGATGTGAATTCAGATTCCCATGGGAAAAATAACACGGGCCCATTTAATTACCAATACATATATTATAGTTCAGTAATTAATTCTAAAGATTTTCAAGTGGACGATTTTCCATTCTTTTCAGGCCATATCGCGTATTTCACGGTTTCATACCCGTAAGCCTGCCGATTGTATTAAATCATATAATATTGATGAGTTGAAATTTAAGGCTTGTTTTTCGCTTCCCATTAAATATCAGGTTATTTTTTGGCATAACGTAACAATTATTTTAAATATTTAACTATATTAATATATTGCTTGCCTCTTGACACGCAGTCCGGTGGCATTACTATATAATAAAAAAATTAATAGTAATTAAAGCGGAGGTGAGATATGAGCGCAAAAAAATGGATTCCCTGGAATTGGTTCAAAAAAGAGGAAGATGCCGCGGGCTCGACCGTTCCGGTGCGGCACACATCGGGTCGGAATCGAACCCAAGCACTCAACAGACCGTTAGAACATTTTCACCTTGAGGTCGACCGCTTGTTCGACCAGGCCCTTCGCGGTTTCGGTTTTTCACCCTTTGGGTTTAATCAGGTCCTTGGACCGCCCGGCAATGGCGCCATGCTCAAACCGACTCTGGACCTGAGCGCTAACGACAAAGAATATACCATTGCCTTAGAGATTCCCGGGGTGGATGAAAATGATGTCAACCTTGAAATCGTCAATGACACTTTGACTATCCAGGGCGAAAAAAACACGAAAATGAAGAGAAAGGCAAAAACTACTATCGAATGGAACGCTCTTACGGCTCGTTCCAACGGACGCTTTCGCTACCGGATGATGTCGACCAGGACAACGTGACGGCGGCATTCAACAATGGCGTATTGACTGTCACTATGCCTCGAAAGGCGTTACCGCAAGGCAATGTCAGACAAATTGAGGTCAAAAGGGTCTGATCGTTAATGGCTTGATTGCGTCAAAAGCTGAAAAATACTTCGTGAACCATACCGACAAATTGAAAAGGAGAAATAAACATGATGGCAAGAAGAATGATCAATTTTCCGCCAGTAGGCTGGCATAACCCGATCAGTGAAATGGAGCGGATGTTCCAGCAGATGGATCTGTTGGCCAGGACCATGTTTGGTCGTCCCGGCCGCCGCTGGATTTCCTCCAGGGTATTCCCGGCCGTCAATGTTTCCGAGGACAGTGATACATACTTCGTGCGAGCCGAACTTCCCGGAATCAAGGCTGAGGATGTCGAGCTTCAGGTCAAGGGCCGTCATCTGACCATTTCGGGTGACCGCAAAATCCCATCCGAGGGTGATAACGTCAAATACCACCGCAAGGAACGCGAATCCGGCAAATTTTCAAGGGTGATCGGTCTGCCAGGCGATATAAACGCCGAGTCAGTAGATGCCAAAATGGTCAATGGGTTGCTGGTCGTAAAGATAGCCAAATCGGATGCAGCCAAACCGAAACGGATTAGCGTCAATTAACTTATGCAATCGCTATGGAGGGATCAAAATGACAGAATCCAAAGAACTTCAAATCAAAGAGAAACAGGAAGTCGCAGCCCCTGCGGAGCAGACGCTACCAGGATTGGTATTTACCCCCGAGGTCGATATTTTCGAAAATGACCGACACATTACCCTGCTCGCCGATATGCCCGGCGTTGCGGCGGATGATGTGAATATCGACCTGCGGGACGGCGTTTTGACCCTTACGGGTGACATTAAACCTTGGGAGGGTTCGGAAGAGTCTGATGTTCTGGTCGAGTTTGAAATCGGAAAATATTACCGCCGGTTCAACCTTTCCGAGGCCATCGATCAGGCCAAGATCGAAGCCAAGCTCGAAGACGGCGTACTGCGGCTGATTTTACCCAAAGCGGAGAAGGCCTTGCCGCGCAAGATCACCGTTAACGCAGGATAAATCAACCTGATTCGGAGATCCGAGGCAACGGAGCTCGGATCTCCAAAACTTTTTTGCTTTAAATGAAAGAGAAAAAGGGATCGGGTAGGCTTACCATACCAATTTATGGTTTCGTGCGAAGGCGAATCGGATCGTCCCGCGGCTTTGTCGGAGGTCATTGCATTTTCGGCTCCCTACCATCGTTCAGTATTTTACGGGGCGCCGAAAAGGATTCTTCGAGGCTTCTAATGAGGCCTTCGGCTGGAGCCAGCCTGACGATCGGGTCATCCAGCGGGCCGTGGATGGCAAAATGGAGATTAATGACTTTCTTCGCGGCTCCTCCCACAATCGGAACATGGGACAGGAGCTTTCCGACGGTGTCGAACAGTTCCATTTGAGTTCGGGCATCGACCTTTTGCTTTACAAAATCGATGGTTCCATTGCCGGTAAGATTGAAGGCGGTACTTTTGTAGGTGTAATTATGAATCAACAGTTTTCCCTCGTCGAATGTCCCTTCGGTTTTAATGCTGTCAAACTTGACGCCTTCATCTTTCAATTTACGGGTCAGATTGCCTCGCAGCAAATTTTCTACGCGCAATAGCGACAACATTTTGACCACCGCGGCACCCGTCGGCCCGACATTTTTCAACCGGCCGTACCCCATCTCAGCCTCCAGGTGCCCGGTTAGGCTGGAGAGCGGATCGACGTCAACCCCCATGCGGCCTTTCAACCGGCCGTTGATGCTTACCGGGCCGAACTCGGAATACTTTTCTACCCCTATGAGCGCCGCAATGGTTTCCAGCGGGACGGCGTTGATGGCCGGATCGAGCCGGAAATCCGTCTGGCCAGGAGTTCTCAGGTCAATCATGCCCGTGGCGGTCGCCTGACCACCGTCCTTGGTGAAATCGACCGTGTAGTTCTTGATCACCCCTTCGTCGTAGTCTGCCGTGATGCGAAGATCCTTTACCTCCTGCCCCCTGAAACGCCCTTTTTGCGCTTCGAGACGAACTGTCGCCGCCGAAAGGTGCAGAAAACGCGGCCATTCTGTTTCAGCGGTTTTTTTCTGCTGTGATTCTTCGGCGGCATATACCAGCGGGGGGGCTTGCGTTGCGTCAGGCAGTTTTTCTTCCAATTTCTTGGTAAACATAAGTCGATCGATGTCCAAATCGGGCGAGCTCACTACGATCTCGAGTGCGGGGTTCTCGGGGCGGCTCAGTTGCCCGGTGACATCGACCGTCTGATCATTGAGGGACATCGTCAAACGCTTTATGGCAGCTGAGCGGCCGCTGAATTCAACGTCTGCGTCGGCGTTGTCAACCTTGAAAGCGGCTTCCTTGAGATGCAGCCCGAATTGATCGGTTTTCAGTGTCCCGGTCAGCCGGCTTTCGAGCGGCTTATCGTGCGGCAGGAAAATATCCATGTTCAGATCGATTTTCCCCTGCAGCCCGAAACCTCGCATACCGGGCACCACCTTGCTCACGACTGCGAGATCCAGCCGCCGGGCTTCGGTTTGCAGATCGACGGACAGATCGGCAGGGCTTCCGCCCGAAATCTTTCCGTTCAACCGGATGGGGGCGGCGTTAAATTCTCCGGTTAGATTCTCGAAAGTCAGCTCGAGTGCTTCCCGCTTTGAAAATGACAATCGGCCCCGCAGGTTGTCCATTCGGGCATCGGACGGATAGGCAGCCGCCTTAACACCATCGAGTATGGCCGTGCCGGACGCCGACCACCGGCCCGGGGCGGCGGAATCGTAGGAGGCCGCGACATCGACCTCGGCCTTGCCGCTCAAACTCTCGAGGCCGTAATCCTGTAATAGGCGCTCGACGGTTTCATCTTTTGTCCCGGTTACGCGCATCGGCCCCTTGGCCATGATCCTAAATTTCGGTTGACTTGTCAGATTGGTGACCTCAATTGTCATCGTCGGTGTCGTAAGGGGGCCGATGCGCGCCACAGTGTCTTTAGATGTAAGCACACCATTTTCCAGTTTTGGTTGACCGGTGATGTCTTCGATTAGCGGAAACGAGGCGCCGGGCCGCACGGAAACGCCTTCGAGCCTGATCGAGCCATTCGCAGCGGATAACAGGCTGGCAGGGTCCTTGAGCGGTTCGGACAGATCGATGGGTGGCAGGGACAGGTGGTCGATCTCCACTGTACCGCCGGCCTGGAAGGATTCCTCGACAATGAGCGGTGGTTTTTTGAACCGCTGCCAGGGGATTGCCGCAGCCAGAGCGGACAGGGGAACCGGTGAGGTCTTCAAATTTTTGAGGTTGAGCACCGGGTGATGTCGCCAATCGCTGAGAGTACCGTCCACGGTCAACCTTGCCTGTTTTTCGGATGATCCTTTGCCGGTCGGCAGCAAGACGGTGGTTGCAAGGCTTGAGACGGTCGCTGTGTCGACTGCCAGGGCGACATCAGCGGAGAGGCCCTGAAATACCGCCGGAGAAAAGGACGTTTTCAACAGGCTGTCGCGCAACTGCGCCGTACCCAGGATGCCAAATTTTCCGGACTGGGCCGTATCGACTTCGACCGTCAGGTCGACGACTCCATCCAGGGCCAATTTTTCGAAACCAAGTCGGTTCCACAAGGCATTGACGGAATCATCGATGGCTTCGGTAATTTTTATCGGGCCCTTGAGTCTGACCACGATCAGGGGTTGGTCCGTCAACCGGGTGATCCGGCCCGATATCTCCGGCAGGGATACGGCAGCCATCTCCCCGGTCAGATTATCGGCTTCCAATACTCCCTGGGTCAACCGAAAGGCGGACGAGATGTTCTCGGACCGTGGCACCATTGGCAATTTCGGTGTCGGATGGACGGATACCCCGGAGATCGTCCCCGCCAACTCGACCTGTGTCCAGAGACTGGCCAGTTCGGCAGGAGGTTTGGCCAAATCGAGGTGCTTCAGACCGGCATGATCGATAGATATTTTCCCGCCGCCGGCCATTATGTCTTGCAACAGCTCCGTATTTTTTCCCACACGAACCCATGGCACCAAGGACTTGAGATCAGCCAGCGGGATATCGCCGGATAATTGGACATTCTCGAGAACGGGAGTGGTGGTCCAGTTCTTTAAGCGAGATCGACCGTCTAAGGCGATCTGTCCAATGGTCAAGGCGACTCGATCCGCAACGAGTTCCTCCGGAGTGAAAGATACCCCAAAAAGAAGTCGACTTGCCGCTCCGGGAAACGAATCGTTCTGCAACGAGCGGTTGGAATAACTCAGATGCCCCAGGTCGATGGCCCCGGACGCCTGCCCCGTTCGGCCTAAATTCCCTTGGTAGTCGATTTCTGCAGATACCGACCCGTCCAGGCTATCGGTCAAATGATTGTTTTTCAGGTAGGGCTTGATCGACGCGGCATGCAGATCTTTGAGCGCCGCCTTGACCGTCAATTGGGGATTCTCAATCGTATACTTTTCCGTAAGTCCGAATAAAGTACCTCTAGCAGCCAACGAGCCGAAGCCGTTCTCGGCAGCATCCTGAAAGGAGAGTTCAAATGCGAGCGTCCGGTCGGCCCGGCTGAAATAGGCCTTTACCGCTACCTCGTTTAACCTGTGCTCAATGATTTGGGGGCGCAACGTCAGCGCGTCCTTCACCGTCACGTGACCCTGATTGACGGTGATACCGGCAAGAATAAACTTGAGCGTTGGACTCTTATCGGGAGTAGGGTGTTGTGAAGGGGTGTTCTCATCGATTGACAGTGGATTCGGTCGGTTTGGGTCGTCCGATGCGAACCGGGCCTCCCGATCCTGACGCGACGATACCTGACCTAAGGTAGCACCGTTGCTTTTCGGGCCGCCTGCGGTCAGTTTGATACTCATCTTGGGGGTGTCAAGGTGAAGGTTCTTGATCACGATTTTCCTGGACAGAAGGGCGAACAAAGACACATCTGCATAGACACCCTTGATTCTGGCTTCTTCTATAATTCCTGTTCCGTCTTTGAGGGAGAAACCGTCGGCCGCAAGCCGCAGGCCCCTATACAGGCTCCAGGTTATCCGGCCCAGATGTGCTTTTCCTCCCAAGGCGGTTTCGATGTTGGAAACGATTCGAGCGTTGTAGCGATTCAGGTCGATCACCCGGGGCACCGCAGCTACGATGGCTGCAAGAGTAAACAGAATGACTCCCAGAGCGAGGGTGGTTTTTTTCCGAGTTATCGATGTCATTTCGTCATTCCACCATACCAAGGGGAGAAGCTCGAGAGGGGATTGTGGACGATTCAGGGTGGATTAAAGACCGAAAAAAATTATTGTCACATTTACTTGTATTATGGGCTGGCTGCGGCGCTGCGTCAATGGTCCCTCAAAACCTGTCTGAATCCATTGACGCACCTTGTCCTGAACCAACATCCGGCGGCATTTCAGGTCATATTATTTTTTCTTCGACCATAGGCCGTTGACATCTTCATTATTTTGATGTCTTCTAAATGAAAAACCATTAATTATTTGACCATTTGACCCCGAATTGCTCTGTTTTCCTCATACGTGAAGGCGTTGATATGGATATCCCTTTCGACAAAATTCATAACATCGGATTCATCTCCACCCGATTCGCCGGAACAGATGGTGTGTCCCTGGAAACGGAAAAATGGGCCCGGGTATTCGAACAAGAGGGGTTTAAATGCTTCTACTTCGCCGGGGAACTGGACCGCAACCCGGCACGTGCCTTCCTGGTTCCCAAAGCCTACTTCATGAATCCGGAGATCCGGATGATATTCAACACCGCGTTTGCTTCTCACGCCAACGGTGTGCGGGAACGCAGCCTGACGGATATGATTGAAGAAATCAAGGAACATTTTAAGGATCAACTATACGAATTCATTTAAAAATTCAACATTGACCTTCTCATTCCCGAAAATGCGGTGACCATCCCCCTCAATATCCCCCTCGGCTTGACCATCACCCAATTCATCGCTGAAACCGGATTGCCGACCATCGCGCACCACCACGATTTTTTCTGGGAACGCCAGCAATTCAAGACCAACACCGTGTGGGATTATCTCAACATGGCCTTCCCTCCCCATCTGCCGCCAATCCGCCATGTGGTCATCAGTTCCTCGGCCGACAACCAGCTCTCCCTCAGGACTGGCATTTCAGGCACCATCATCCCCAACGTGATGGATTTCAAAAACCCGCCTCCGCCACCGGATGCTTATTCCGATGATTTTCGTGATGCTCTTGGGCTCGATCCAGACGAGAAAATGATCCTCCAACCTACCCGTGTAGTCAAACGCAAGGGCATCGAAAACGCGATTGAACTGGTCAGTCGGCTGGGGATGAAAGCGCGGTTGGTCATCTCACATGCTTCCGGAGACGAGGGGCACGATTATGAACAGCGGGTCATCGACTTTTCACAGCGCATGAAGGTCAATACCCTATTCGTTTCGGACATCATCAACGATCGCCGTGGAACGACTCCGGACGGGCGGAAAATCTACACGCTTTACGACATCTATCACCACGCCGATTTCATCACCTATCCATCCACTATCGAAGGTTTTGGAAACGCCTTTCTTGATGCGGGTTATTTTCGCAAACTAATTCTTGTCAACCGTTATTCGATCTATACATTCGATATTAAGCCCAAAGGCTTCTTAGCCGTTGAAATTGATGGATATATAACCGATGAGGCGGTGTATCAAACCCGGGCATTGCTACAGAACGAAAAACTTCGAGAAAAAATGGTAGCTGTCAATTATTCACTCGCCGAAAAATACTATTCCTATGAGGTGCTTCACGATAAATTGATGAACCTGATGGTATAGCGCCCTGCAGGCAAGGGCGTGAATTTCACCAACGGTATCGAAGGCAGCATCTTTTGATGGGTCGTGCTTTGGCGTGAACAGGGAGAAACGCGTTCGGTGAAACTGGCTGCGAATGAAAAACCTCTATTATTCTTGTTCACACTTATGAAGAAACTATCTTAAAGACTTTATTATTTCACGGGCACTGTCAGAAACGGTGCCGCGTTAAAGGTTTTGGCTGTCTCGGCCAGTCGGGTCGCCATCAGCATATGGAAGAGATCAAAAGAAATTTTACTTTTCGGATCGCCACCGTCGATGTAGTACCACCAGCCCCTGTACTTGGCTGTCGATAAAGCATTCGCGGGGCGTTTGGCAGAACGCCGGATCTTGATATAATCGCCGACCAACCCGAGCGGTGGGTATTCAAAGGCCTGACGGTTTTCGCGATCCTCTTCGGGAACATCGACAGCCGCAGCAAAAATTTTCGCAAGGCGGTGGACAGAGCGCGTCTGTATAGAAACAGATTTGGCGGTCGGGCCCTGAAGTCGGTTTGAAAGTGGTAAGAAGATATCCTTGCCATCTGTCGCAACTCCGGTAATTTCCAAAAGGTCTAACAGCCGACGGACCTGCTCACTGTAGGATGGCGTGTAATCGTGAATCCAAAACAGAAAGGCATCTTCTTTTTCGTCCGACTGCACGATGTCTATAGCCTGTGCTTGCCGCAATACTCTCACCAGAGCGGTGAATCGTGCAAAGCGATCGTCACTGTTTGCCTCCGGCACGGGTATAAAACTGCGGTTCGGTATCCGATTGATACTTGATATAAGCAAAGTCAAATATTGTGCAGGGTCAATGGCGATATTATTGTTGAGTAGTAAAATGAGAAAGTCAATGGGAACGGGCGCCATCAAACCCCGGATATGCGTTTCGCCCTGAACCGGCAAGTACGTGATAGTCGGATTATCCTCATAGGCAACACCACCGCTTAACGGAACGAGATTGCCTTCATAACCACTACTGGGACCCACTCCGATATTGACACCGGCATTGGCAGCGAACTTGACACCGGCGGTGATGCTCGAAACAGCGAGCATACTCGGCTGCACGCCATACCGTAATTTGATGATATAGGCCAAACTCTGCTCGGCATTCGTCTCGGAGAGAACATCATTGTAGGCCGTCCGGCCACGACTCAATGAGGCCGGACCCACATGGCTGCAACCCGAAAGATGTACCAGAATAGACACGACGAGCAATAGGGTCGAAAAACATCGGCACAATTTTTTCTTGTTTTGCATCGACTGTTTCCTATTTACGCCACAGCGGATAGGGAATCGCGACGATCGCACCCAAATGTTATCTGCGTCCCCCTTCAACTCTTACCGGGCTGCCGTCCGCACGTCCATTCTCTTGCCGTCTTTCGCTGTTATCCAACGCTTTCGCTCTGACATCATATCGCTTTAATTGTCTCCTGTAGCCCACTCCATCGTCATCATAATATTCAGGCGCCACGTTTTCAGTGGTTTCGGGCGGGGTTCTATCATCTGTCTTTTCCGCGGCTTCGACTGTTTCCAACACTTCATTTTGTGTTTGGGAGTCTTGGAGAACGTCCTGATCATTTGGTGCGGTTTGCTGCCTGTAATCGAGTACACTTTTTGATCTGGCATTGGGTGGAGGAGGATTCTTTGAGATATGCGTCAGTCCATTTTTGTCCTTCCACATGTAAAGCCGGTCCGCATAACCGTTCAACACCCAAAGTGCCAATATCGGTAATACGAGTAAGATTATTTTGTAGAAGAACTTATGCATTCTCTTTAACCTTTGAGGCGCGCAATTTTCTGCAAGTTCAAGGAAATCAAGGAATTGCACGGTGGTAGAATCGTGTACGCCGCACAAGCGATTTCACTTATTGACGCTGACCTGTCCCGAACCCGGCGGGGAATTGCCGAAAAGGGCATTTATGGACGGAAACTAATTACGAGCCTGAACATTACACCTGGAAACGCAAAGACCAGTCAGGTCCTAATTTCGGCGTCTCAACGATGTAGAATGCCTGTAGGTGCGGATCAACTGCCGCTTTGATCTTCAATCATTCTGACCACATTGCCGTTCCCGTCAAACTCAACCGTGTAGACCGGTTGATCCGGGCCGAAATTATAGCGCCAGAAATTACCCTCTTTTTTGTCGGGCTCGCCGCATTTATCCTGCACGGTTTGAAAAAAGTCTCCTTTTTCAACCACGCCGTTGTCACACATCATCGAAGAAGCGTCTTCAGATGCAATGACAGGTAAACCACCCATGATCAGAGTCAGTACGAAAATCGAAACAGTGAGAATGATGCTTTTTTTACTCATGACGTTTCTCCTTATAAATTTTTGCAGCGTTGTGGACGTATTCACAAACGACCCTTTTATAATAATTATCCTTCGTCTTTCAGCAAAGGAAAGAACTGATGCCAAACGCCAGAAGTGAGTCATCCAGGCTCAGAACGTAGATGATCATCGCGGCCAGCATCAGGATGACCGCCACCCAGACCCGCCAGTCTTTGTGCAGCCTTTTTCCCTCAGACCCACGGCTCTTTGTGTGAGTCTTCTTTGCCGCACCCGAATGTCTGTGCATATTTTGTTTCATAGATCAATCCTTTACTCTGGTCTTGCCGGAGGTCAATGAATGGCACACCTATGCAGGCATCGTCACCCCGTGCTATTTGGAATATCGGGATACAATAATTTCTTTTACATAACCGGCTTCATCGATTTTCAGATTGATGTCTTGATTCTTACCGTAGTACCGCCACCAAGTGAAAATGTTTGGATCAACGTTTCCCTGACCGCCAAAAGACATGCTCGTCTGGTTGGACGGATTATAATCCCGGCCCTGAACAACCGAATCGGGTTCGCCCCCCAATTCTCTGACTTTTTCTGACGGCATCCCAACCGAAATTTGATGCCCTTTCAATTCAACTGAGTTGAGCGTTTCTTCAGTAGGCTGCAAACCGGCGCATGCGACAACTCCCAGCAGCATCGAAAACAGCAAAGCAATTTTTATTTTACCCATGCCTGACCTCCCTTTATATTTTCTCCTCCTCGGATTCACTCGCTCAATACGCCAAAGAATTCGTTGTCTTAATACTTTTTGCCGCACTAGTAGCTATAAATAGGGTCGATTTCATCATCGAAATCGACAGCATCATAGAATGAAGCTAAATCAGCCGCTTCGCTAACCCTGGTTGTCGACCAGATGCCTTTTTCCTGTTTGGCCGTCAATTTATCACTGTACGACAACCGTCGGAGGCGCTGATATGCGGCTTCATCTCCCATGTAAACGCATTTGCAATCAACAACATCGGCATAGAAATAGGTCACCTTGTCCTGCCGCTTATGTCGCAACAGCTTACGCTGCGGTAGTTTGTTCAACTTTTCGAGTTTTTCGGCAGTATCTGCGACCTTGAACGTGAAACCGGCGGACACCAAAAGATTTTCCGCATCGAAGGCCTTTTCCTTTTGGCTCGTTATAGCACAGCCCAACAAGTAGAATGCGACGAAAAGTGCCATTCCGGCCAGAATCAATCGCCTTTCTCTCTCTTCCATTCATTTTTCCTTTTAATTAATCGATATCGTTTTATGTGAAATTAAGATCGTTACTTCTCCGCGAGATGCAAAGATGCGCAGTAATGGGTGTCAGGTTTCGAGTGTCAGGTTTCAGCAAACTCCAAAATATAGAAACCCGACACCTGAACACTAACCCGGTGCCCTGGGTTTAATTTACCAGAGCCGCTGAACCGGTACCGAAGGCAGCGATTCAACGGCTTTTTTGTCGAGCTTGAGGTATACGGAACCCTCCTCGATGCGGTGAATGGCCGATACGGGTATCGATACTTCTTTTTTTCCCCACAGGTGTCCTTCCATTAAAATCAAGCGTGAGATATGGCCGGTTAACGGGTTGACGAGGAACTCACCCAGCACACCAACCTTACCATCCTTGGCTTCCACGCGTGCGCCACGGTGAATCGCCAGTTCGCCCGGTGGAATTTGTTCTTCATCGATCGAGGTGTATACGGTTTTCATGGGGGTCGCGTAGGGCAAGAGGTAAAAATCGAAATCGTGACCGATGTAGCTTTCCATGAAGTCGACAGTTTTTGTCTTGTGATAGCGGGTTTTGATAAACGGATCCATGCCGGCCATTTCGTCTCTGCGAATGTTCAACTTGACCTGAGTTTCTGTGGCTTCTCCGAGGTGTTCAATCGGAATCATCCGTTCTTCGTCGTTGCCAAGTGTCTTGTCACGTACGACAATGTGCGTGACGCTCTTACTGGCGGGATTGATGACAATCGAAATCGTTTTGCCGCAAGGTCCGTCCAGGCATTCGACCGCTGCGTTCAATGGGATTTCAGACATGTATCCTCCTTTACCTGCTTATCGCAGTATTTTGGGTTCATCTTCGAATCCATAATTCTATCTGGTTTCCACCACTTACCCACGATTCGAAATGAACAGCGACTGTGTCATAATTAACAGGGTGGCGATTCGTTAGCCGGTATCCGGACTCAGGGGGCAGATTTGAATCTCGCGATGAAATATACGGCTGCCGCGGCGAACATCACCACCGTTAGAACAATCCAGAGGAACTCTTCCAGATAGGTGGCCATAATCAGGGTGCACCCTAATAAGACCCCCAGAATGCATAGCCGCCAACCCAGGCGCAGTCCGGCAAGGAAGGTGGCCAAGGCCAGTATCAAGAGGATGACCAGCCCGGTGTTCTCACTGTCGAGACGGCCCGCGCGTAAGAGGAAGTACACCAGATAGACCGCGATAAGGATACTGAGCCAAAAGAGCCCCTCGCTTTTAAGAATGGCCCCTATGCTGTGACCCGTTTTCCGGGCGCGGGACCACTCCATGACGACGCAGGCAATCCCTGTAACGACGACCATTGCAATCCAGTACAAGTGACTGCGTTGCGGAGAATAATCCGTTATTCCGATACCCACAATGGCGAGCAGCGTCAGCAGAATCATGATGACGCCGTTGGGGCCCAAATACCGCTTTAAGGTATTGATGGTTTTTGTTTTTTGGGGAAGGCTTTCCGTGTCTGTGTCAGTCATCTTTTTTCCTTTTATACCGCTATTTCCTTTGGGCTTTCCAGGTTCCTTTGACTGAATAGGCCGTATTCAGGGTGAAAGTGCCACTCATGCTGTTTTCGTCGTCGGTCAGAGTCCCCGAAATCGTACTTCCTGCAAAGACGCCTTCACCGAAAAACGTGCCCTCGAGATTGTTGCCTGTCATCTGTCCTTTAATCGTGAGGAAGACGTCTTCTTCGGTCCCCTGAAAATAGCCTTCAAATGTTCCGTTGCCGCTTGGGAGCCGGTAAAGGTCCACCTGGCAAGGCCCATAAAGCAAAGCACTCGTAAAGGTGCCCTCGTAGCGGCCGATTTTCTGAGCACCTTGAGGCAGGGATGCCCCTCCGCAGCCGTATAGGGTCAACACAAAAAGCAACCCCAAAATTATTATTTGTCTGCGAGTATTCATTTTACCTCCTACCTAAAGTGAGCGTTTAAAATTATAAAAGGATGGGAAACGATTTTTATTTATTTGGAATTCTATCGTTTCTAATTTTTAAAGTTTGAAGCCCTTCGGGATTGTCGATCTTACCGCATCTACGGCGTCAGATGTCGTCCCGCATCATAAACTATAGCGGAACGGCATCTTCCTTGTATCTGCAGCAAATTCGACAATCGCTCAATTTAGCTCCTCTTTAAGATGATGGCAGTCTCAAAGAAAAAGATGAACAAGCCCGAACAGTCCGATAATCAGCAGCAGAAAGGCCACAACTTCGGACAAGGGGCAAAGGGGAGCTGTAGACAAACACATCCTGCCTGATCTGACTCAGCCGTCGCCGATACTGAATAACAGCCACCAGTACGGCCAGGATACCGATGGTGATAAAGGTCCCGCCAAATAATCGCGCACCGTGGATCGGATCGATTACACGTGCTGGATGGATCATTTCCATATAGTCCTGGACTTTGCCGATGCCGAACCCAAAGCCTATCATTGCCAGGGACGTGCGGATCCAGGCCATGAGCGTCCGTTCGGTCGCTTCACTACTTCGTTCGCGGGCGAACTCAGTGGTTATTTCTTTTGCCGACGACTTGTCGATCGTCATTGCATGATTTTCCTGCCGGAAAGTGGGCGATTCAAGATCATTTTCGCCTGACACTAAGTACCTATAATAACATATATAAAGGGGCAAACCGTTGATATGATTAATTGTCACAATTTTTATTGTGAATCAATCCATTTTATTACATATTGCGGCCCACATCCTCGATGCCGTCGCCGATACCCTTAAACATTTTGTCGACGTCCTCACCCACGACCTTTGTGCCCTGACCGACTTTCTTGGTAGCGTCCACCGTCATCTGACCCCCTTCTTTCAGTTTGGTGCCTGACCATCGGGCGGCGCCGTCCAGGCTGGTACCAGCCTTCTTGAAGGCCTTGGTCACGTCTTTACCCGCTTTCTTGGAGGCCGCCATCGTCTCATGCCACGCCTTCGCACTCAAATGGTCCGCCTTGGCAAATGCTTTCTTGAGATCGTCATCAGACTTCACCGCGCCCTTCTTGACGTCCTTTCCCAGTTTGTCCAGGCCGTCGCCGGCTTCTTTCATATACTTTTTACCACTGCTTGCGACCTCGTCCGACTCCTTGCGAATGTAGTCTGCTGCCTTGTGGATATGTTCTGCCGCTTTGTCATAGTCTTTCTTGAGGTAGGCTTGGTTGGCCGCCGCCATCGACTTGTCGGGATCGTCCGTAAAGTCACCGACCGAGGTCTGGGCGAAAGTCATCGGTATAGCTGTCAGCAGGACAGCCATCAGGGATACACAAAAGTAGTGTGGTTTTGTTTTCATTGATCTTCTCCTTGACATTCTAAGTCGTTACAGCTGTTGTCATGATTGTGGTTCCGATTAGAAGGATCGAATCGGAATATACTTCTGATATTTGCTATGGTGGAATGGCCCGTAAATCGGTTGCGAAGCCATGCGGCTTTTTACCACCCCATCCCCCACGGACCCCACATGCCCCAGTCCATAGACGCGGCCTCGTTCATTTGCGCAATATTTTGTTTTACTGCCAGGTTTTCATAGCGCTGATAGGCCTCTTGGTTTCCCGCGTACAGGCATTGGCAATCGGCTGCATCCGCATAAACGTAATACATTTTGCCATTGCGATCATGGGGAACAACCTTCAGCTGGGTCAGGGTTTTTAAATGGGCAAGTTTCTCGGGGGTATCTGCCGGCTTCATAATGAACCCCGCGGCTGCCAACAATTGTTCCGTATCAGCCGCCTCACTCTTTTCCATCGCCGCACATCCGGCCAGAGCGACGCCCAAAACCGCGATAACCGCTATAGATTTTAACCCAGTCATTCGTGCTTTCATTGTGATAATTCTCCTTCTTTTAGTCCTGTAAAAGATTTGATGGAATTTTCTAGTCTATGACCATTTTAAAAAATATGATCCGATTCGAAGAAATATACGCTGGTATAGATTCCTCCTTTGCCCCCTCTTTTGAAAGGGGGGAACGTTGATAGGTCGGCAATGCTCGCTTCCACCTCAGGTAGATACATCAAGCCATCTTACGTCCCCCCTTTGTTAAAGGGCGTCAGGGGGATTTTATAAAACGACCAATCGGAATAGATTTCTGAAATCCCTATAACCCGCCGCCGGTTACTGCATTCCGCCCGGTGTTCTTTCGATGGCCTGCATCACTGTCTCCATGGCCTTTTGCATGCTCAGAGACTCTGCGCGCTGTCGCGGCGGCCACTCCTGCAAGCTTTTGATGTGCTCGGCGATAATCCCCTGGGCCGGAATCAAGGTCCAAATTTTCTCGGCGAAGAGCTTGCGACCCATGTAGCCCCATTCGGGCGAATGCGGATCGAAAAGTTCCATGGGGTCCATGCGCAGATTAAACAGGTAGGGCACCCGCGGGTAGACCAGTGGGTCCCACCAGAGGCCTTCTTCCTTGACCGCGAAGGACATCTTCCAGTCGCCGACCCGCACGCCGGTCAGATCAGACTCGTCATAGTAATAGTAGCGGTTGCGGGCCGACTTCTCGGTCTTGCCGGTCCAGAGATCCAGGTTGTTGTA